>CAVQSU010000014.1:0-32705 GCA_963715915.1 uncultured Chloroflexia bacterium
AGAAAAGTAGTTGACAAAATTATATTTTTTGCTATTATTAGTTTATCTATTAAATAAACAAAATAAAAAACATAGACAATCCATACTATCTTAATCTCACTAATTAAATACTTAATCCAATCTCATGAAAAACGAAGAAGAGAATATTAATTGGCATGGTTGGAAAGCAGAAATATCAAGCAGGTGATCAAACCCTCCTCAGACAGATCAATTTGTCTGCAATATTAAATCATATACGGATTGAAACACCAATTTCGAGGTCGGTTCTCGCCGAAAGAACTGGTCTCAATAAAGCAACCATTTCAAATCTGGTTAATGAATTAATTGACAAGAAATTTGTTAAAGAATTAGGAATAAAAAATTCTGGTATTGGAAGGCCTTCTTCTCTTTTGGTTCTTAACCCAGAAGCTGGATTTATTTTGAGTTCGGAGATAGGCGTAGATTTTATTACTGTGATTGGAACTGATTTTTCTCCAAATATATTATTTGAAGTAACAAAAAAAATTGAACCCAATTTAGATCCAGCAATCGTAATTGAATTGCTTATTTCCATCCTCAAGAAAGCTCAAAATAAATGCAGTAAACATGTAGGTAATAATTTTCTCGGTCTTGCGCTTGGTGTACCTGGTCTAGTTGATTTCGAATCTGGTTGCCTGCTATTTGCGCCGAATTTACAATGGAAAGATATTCCTCTTAAGAATATTTTATCATCAGCATTTGATGCGCCAATTTTTGTTGACAATGAAGCAAACCTTGCCACTCTTGGTGAATACTTTTTTGGCAACGCACTTCTTTATGATGATGTTCTGTATCTATCTGTAGGCGTAGGTCTTGGCGGTGGCATGCTTCGTGAAGGACAATTGCTACGTGGAGTCGGTGGCATGGCAGGTGAATTTGGGCATATGACAGCAGATCCTGATGGCGAATTGTGTGGTTGTGGCAACCGAGGTTGTTGGGAAACGCAAGCCAGCCAAAAAGTTCTTTTTAAATATGTTCACGAAGCTCTGAAAAAAGGAGAAACATCCATCCTCCAAGAAACTTGTGGACATAATCTTGAATTACTAAATACCGATTTAATCATTGAAGCAGCCAGACGAAATGATCGGGTAGCATTGGAATCCTTGAAAAAAGTAGGACGTCATCTTGGAATAGGGATATCTTCCCTCATTAATGCCCTGAATCCTGGGATAATCGTTCTTGGCGGTATTTTGAGCTCTGCTTGGGAAATATTAGAGCCAGAAATTAACCGAGAATTGACAAATCGAGCACTGTATTGGAACAGGGAAAGTACAAAAGTTGTGCTGGGTAAGAATGGATCAAAATCATGTGTTATGGGGGGAATTGCAACTGTGTACCAGATGATCCTTTCAGAGCCTCATAACAATTCTCATATTTTTGACAACAAATAAAAAGAGGAGGTCATCGGGAAAATATTTTCGTTTGAATCAGAAAATTATATAAAATCTACAAGGAGATTGAAGAAATGAAAAAAATATTATATCTAGTGTTTGTTTTTGCTTTAGTTCTCTCAGCATGTACTCCAAAAGCGACAGAACCTGTTGTTGAAGCACCAGCTGCAGATGCACCTGCTGTTGAACAACCAGCAGCTGATACATCAGGAGTAAAAGAGCTTTCCATTCTGTGGGCTGAATGGGATCCTGCGAATTATCTGCAGGAAATTGGTAACTTGTATGAGAAGGAAACTGGCATCAAAGTGAATGTGGTTCAAGAACCATGGGGTTCATTCTATGACCTGATGGCGTCACAGTGGGCTGCTAAATCTGATACATATGATATGGTCGTCGGTGATAGCCAATGGACTGGCCAGGGTGCAACACAAGGTCATTATGTTGACCTGACAGATTTCATGAAATCCAAAGGCATTGATAAGACAGTCACAGAAGCAACACTAAAGTATTATGGTGAATATCCTGTTGGTAGCGGCACCTACTGGGCTTACCCGACTGAGGGAGATGCTGTTGGTTGGGCTTATCGTAAAGATCTATTTGAGGATCCTGCTGAAATGGAAGCATTCAAAGCTAAATACGGCTATGATCTTGCGACTCCAGAAACCTGGGATCAGCTTTATGATATTGCTGAATTCTTCACAAGACCTGATGATCCAAAGAACGGCGTTAAATATGGCGTCGGTGTTTATACCCAAAAGGACTATGATGGCATGATCATGGGTTACGAGAATGTCCTCTTTTCATGGGGATCGGGATGGTTTGATCCAGAGACATTTCAGGTTAAAGGAGTAGTCAACTCTCCTGAAGCTGTTGAGGCATTAAAATTCTATCGCGAACTATACAAATTTGCCCCTCCAGGAACCTCTAATGCATTCTATGCTGAAATGAATGATGCCTATATCTCCGGCCAGGCTGCGATGATCATGAATTACTTTGCATTCTTCCCATCACTTGCTAATCCGGGAGTAAGTCCATTTGCCGAGGTGACAGGATTCTTTGCTGGACCAAAAGGTCCAACTGGTGAAGCCTATGTTGCTTTAGGTGGTCAGGGATTAAGTGTTTTGTCTTATACCTCTAAAGAACGACAACAAGCCTCAATGGATTTCATTGAATGGTTTTCCTCTGATCGCATTCAACAAGAATGGGCAAAAGTTGGTGGATATACTTGTAACAAATCAGTTTTAGCTTCTGAAGAATTTCTTACCAACACCCCATACAATCAGGCTTTTTCTGATTCCATGCAGATGGTTAAAGACTTCTGGAATATTCCAGTCTTTGGACAAATGCTTGAACCAGTCAATCGCCTTCTCCATCCATATATTGTAGATGGTCAGGGTGACCCTCAGGCACTCTTAGATCAACTTGCTGAAGAACAACATCAAATATTAGTTGACAATGGTGTTTTAAAGTAGTTTCTATTGATAAAAAGTGGTGGGGATGTTTCCCCACCACTTTTTTAAGTTTTTTGGCAAGCACTTCATATTGAGGTAGAAAATGGCAAAAGTCACTAGTATTCAAAAAAGTGGAAAATGGGACTTAAGTGAACGCGCTTTAGTCAATTTATTTATATGGCCAACTTTAATATTGTTAATAGTTATCAATATTTTTCCTCTTTTTTACAGCGTTTTTTTGAGTTTCACAAAATATTCAGTCATCGGGAATCAACTCCCCGTTTGGGTTGGTTTTGATAATTTTAAGAACCTGCTAAGTAATGAACAAGTCTGGAATTATTTTGCAATCACTGGGAAATATGCAATAAGCTCAGTTATTTTGCAAACTGTTATTGGTTTTAGTCTCGCGATGTTGTTACGTGAAAAATTTTTAGGAAGTGGAATAATAACTACACTCATCCTGATTCCCATGATGCTCTCACCGGTTGTCGTAGGTTTATTCTGGAAATTAATGTTTAATCCGGGGTATGGAATTTTTAACTATCTCATCTCCTGGTTGGGGGTTCCGTTAACTACAGACTGGCTAGCAAAATCCGATTTAGCCTTGTGGGCTATTGTCATCGTTGATGTCTGGATGTGGTCTCCTTTTGTTATGTTATTGGTTCTGTCTGGGTTAAGTGCAATACCTGCGTATTTGTATGAAGCTGCTGCGATTGATCGGGCAAGTTCCTGGTTCCAATTCTGGCGAATCACATTGCCACAGGTAGCACCTTTGGTTATGATTGCCGTCCTTTTCAGAACAATTGAAGCGTTTAAAAGCTTTGATCTGGTGATGGGTTTAACGGGGGGTGGTCCGGGAGCATCGACCCGGGTTATTTCTGTTGATATTTATACCCGAGCCTTTTTGGGCCAATTCAAGACTGGTGAAGCAAGTGCTCTGGCTGTAATTGTGCTTGTAGTAATTATCGCTGTTAGCAATTTATACATAACAGCATTAAATAAAGCGAAAGAGGGATGATAAAAATGGCTACCTCAAATAAAAAACAAATCAATTTTGCTTCCCGAGTCGATAAAGTCACAACGAAATCAATTTTTTCCAGGAATCTCAAGGCCATTCTATCTGTGCTAATCGCAATTATCGTTTTAATACCTGTTATATGGATGGCAATGACTTCTTTTAAATCACGAGCAGATGCAGTTGCTGCTCCACCGAAAGTCATTTTCCAACCAAGTATGGAAGGCTTTATTGGTTTATTAACGCAGCGACGTCAGGTAACAGAAGCCCAAGGATTAAATGAACTAAAAAGTGATCCAAATTTAAAGTGGTATGAAAAAGTGATGTTAAACAGGGGTCAACAAATAGTTGGAAAAAGTGAATATGTTGGATACTTGAAAAATTCTGTCGTAATTGCAGGTATTTCCACTATTCTCTCGGTAACTTTTGGTCTATTTGCTGCTTACGCATTCAGCCGATTTAAAATAAGTGGTAAAGGTGATATCCTGTTTTTCATTTTGAGCACCAGAATGTTACCACCTGTAGTTGTAACAATACCTATCTTTCTTCTTTATCGACAACTTGGTTTGTATGACACTTCAATCGGACTGATTATTTTATACACTGTATTTAATTTGTCCTTCTCGGTATGGTTGCTTCAAGGATTCATAGATGAAATACCAAAAGAATATGAAGAAGCTGCGCTCGTGGATGGTTACAGCCGTCTTCAGGCATTTTTTAAGATTGTACTGCCACAAACAATTACAGGGATTGCTGCAACAACAGTATTTTGTCTTATTTTTGCCTGGAATGAATATGCATTTGCAGTTATGTTGACGGCACAAAAAGCACGTACTGCTCCACCGAGTATTCCTTCCGTGCTTGGAACTGGAGGCATCGAATGGGCTCAGATAGCAGCAGGTGCAATGGGATTCTTGATCCCAGTCGCGATCGTTACATTTGCATTGCGGAATTACCTTTTACGCGGTGTAACATTTGGCGCTGTGCGTAGGTAAAGGAGCAAACTTTATGACAACGATTGAATTACGGGATGTTACAAAGAAATTTGCTGAAAAATATGCTGTTAAACCTTTGAATTTAACTATTAATAATGGTGAGTTTGTTGTTTTACTTGGTCCATCTGGTTGTGGAAAAACTACCACCTTACGAATGATATCAGGATTGGAAACTGTAAGCAGTGGAAATATTTTCCTTGATAACAGGGATGTAACCTGGGCGCATCCTAGTGCTCGCGATATTGCGTATGTATTCCAATTCTACGCACTTTATCCTCATCTCACTGTTTGGCAGAATATTGCATTCACTTTACAGGCTCAGAAAGTAAAAAAACATGAAATTGAGCAACGCGTAAAGGATGTCGCTAAGTTATTAAATATTAAACATTTACTTAAACGTCGACCAGGTGCTTTGAGTGGTGGAGACCAACAGAGAGTTGCATTAGCTAGAGCGCTTGTTCGAAAACCTGCTGCATTCTTAATGGATGAACCACTTGGTGCTCTCGATGCGGAATTTAGAGAGACGATGAGGGCTGAAATTAAAGAGCTTCACATTTCGCAGAACGCAACATCCATTTATGTAACACATGATCAGGTTGAAGCCATGGCAATGGGTGACAGGATCGTGGTTATGTCGGATGCTACTGTGCAACAAGTTGGCACACCAGCTGAGGTCTATCATAATCCAGCCAATACTTTTGTGGCCAATTTTATAGGAAGCCCTGGTATGAATATGATCAAAGGTCATTACGTCGATAGCATGATCACATTACCTGGTGAAAATATTTATCGACCCCCCATAGAATGTATTGAAATTATTGAAAAACAATTGGGTAAAGATTCAGATATTATTGTTGGATTTCGTCCCGAAGCTGTATCCATCAGTCCTGATAATGATCTTAATGCGACATTATTTTTAGTGGAAATGAATGGCAGCAACCTGATGCTAGACTTAGCCCTTGATGAAGATACAAGTATCAGAGTAAGAACGAACCGTGGAGAAACAATTGATACGGGAACAAAGGTGAAATTTGAGATAGATCCCAGAATGGTGCGTTTCTTCAACCCATCAACCCAACAAGCTTTGCAAAGGGAGAATTAATCATGAGTGAATTATCCCTACAAAATATAACAAAATCATTTGGAAATATTACTGCACTTAAGGATATTTCCTTCTCCGTAAAAGACGGAGAGTTTTTTGTGCTTCTTGGACCAACAGGAGCAGGAAAAACCACAACATTAAGGGTTATAGCAGGTCTTGAAAAACCTGAAGCAGGACATGTTTTGTTCAATAATAATGTCGCTGATTCATTATCACCCGCCGATCGCGATGTTGCCATTGTTTTCCAACAATATTCTCTTTACCCAACTATGTCAGTTTATGAAAATATGGCTTTTCCACTCCGTGCTCCAGGTAGAAAATTACCTGAGCTAAAGATTAAGGAAATGATCCATGAAGCTGCAGAAAAACTTCGGATTACCCATTTATTAAATAGGAAGACAGCCCAACTATCTGGTGGCGAAATGCAACGAGTTTCAATTGGACGTGCAATTGTCCGCCGACCCCATGTATTTTTAATGGATGAGCCTTTGTCAAATTTAGATGCAAAATTACGAGAAGCATTACGTGTTGAATTAAAACATCTCCAAAAGGTCGAGGGAATCACGACTCTTTATGTCACACATGATCAAATAGAAGCTTTGACTATGGCTGATAGAATTGGAATTCTTGATCGAGGTAAATTAGTCCAGGTAGGTACTCCGGATGATATTTATGACCGACCTATTAATACATTTGTTGCTAGATTAGTAGGCACTCCAAGGATTAATCTTGTCAATGGAAAAATATCAGGTGGTAAGTGTACGATTATTGGATCAGAAATTGATCTACCGATTCCTCCTGGTAATCAAGAATTTGAAAACTTTTCATTAGGTATACGTCCGGAGGACGTTACTCTTTCCCAAGATGGGGAATATGCTGGAGTTATTGCTCTCACCGAACCTTTAGGAGTTGAGACCATTGTCCATATTACAAATGGCGAAATAAATCTGATCTCATTAGATACTGGACTTATTGATCTCAAGGTGGGTGAAAATGTTCATTTTGATATCAAGAAAGAGAATATCCATTATTTTGATCAAGAAGGTGATCGGATATCTTAATCACTTGAAATAATAATTGAAAAGGAGATACATATGAAATTCGGTGTCAATACATGGGTTTGGACGGCTCCACTAACAAATGTGGAATTGGAAAAAATAGCTCCTTTGGTTGCAAAAATGGGTTTTGATCATATTGAAATACCTGTTGATGATCCTAAGGATCTGGATTTTAAAAAATGTAAAGAGACAATAAATGAAGCAGGAATTTATTCCATTAGTGTATGTGCTGCAATGAGTCCTGATCGAGATTTACTCGATCCAGATCCGGAAGTACGCAAGAATGGATTGAATTATCTCAAGGCTTGTGTTGATGGTCTCGCTGAAATGGGTGGTACGAATCTAGTCGGCCCATTTTATTCTGCTGTTGGGCGTACCTGGCAACAAACACCGGAGGAACGTGAAGCGGATATGAAAATTCTGGTAAAGACTTTACAAGAACTTTCTGAATATGCTGCCAGTAAAAACGTCCTTCTCGGTGTTGAAGCACTAAATCGGTTTGAAACGAGTTTTATAACGACAGCTGAACAGGTTGTTGAGTTGGTCGATAGGGTTAACCGCCCATCTTGCAAGGTAATGGCAGATACATTCCATATGAATATAGAAGAGAATTCATTGGGTGATGCAATTCGTTTAATCGGATCACGTCTTCTCCAGGTTCATAGCAATGAGAATAATCGTGGAGCTCCCGGCGCAGGTCATGTGCCCTGGACAGAGGTAGCTCAAGCGTTGAAGGATGTAAATTTTGATGGTGTTCTCGTAATTGAATCTTTCACAAATAAAGTTAAAAGTATTGCAAAAGCTGCTGCGATTTGGCGTCCCTTAGCAGTCTCACAGGATGCTTTGGCAGCAGATGGTGTCGTTTTCCTCAAAAAGCTCTTGCAGTAAAAGAATTCCAACTATAGGAGGTATTGATGAAGAAATTGAATGTGGCAATTGTAGGTCTTGGTTTTGGTGCAGAATTTATCCCCATTTACCAACGCCACCCTAATGCAAATATGTATGCAATTTGCCAACGATCTGAAGACAAATTAAATCAAATTGGAGACGCATTTGGTGTCGAAAAAAGATATTCCAGTTTCGATGAAATGTTAGATGATCCAAATATCGATATTGTTCATATTAATTCACCCATCCATGAACATGCCAGAATGAGTATTGCTGCTCTCAAAGCTGGTAAACACACAGCTTGTACTGTACCTATGGCAACATCTGTGGATGAGTGTTGGCAAATAATTGAAGCCCAAAAAGAATCTGGGAAAAAATATATGATGATGGAAACCGTCATCTATTCCCGTGAATACCTATATGTCAAAGAATTAAGAGATACCGGTAAATTAGGTAAGATTCAATTCTTAAGAGCCAGCCATCAACAAGACATGTATGGTTGGCCAGGTTACTGGGAAGGTTTGCCACCAATGCATTATGCAACCCATGTAGTCAGTCCATGTCTTGCCATGGGTGGCCAGATGGCAGAATATGTTTCTTGTTTTGGTTCAGGAAGAATCGCTGAGCATCTTATTCCCATCTATGGTTCTCCGTTTGCAGTGGAAACAGCTCATATTAAACTAAAAAATTCAGATCTTTCTGCAGAAGTCACTCGCTCCTTGTTTGATGTTGCTCGCCAGTACATCGAGAGTTTCGACGTATATGGTAGCAAAATGAGTTTTGAGTGGCAATTGCTTTCTAATGAAGAACCAGTTGTTCATCTAGGAAAAGAAGATGCAGAACACGTCCAACTAAAGGATTATGCTCATCTTCTACCTGAAGGTATTCAAGAATTCACAACCAAGTGTGTTTATGATATGGAAGAGAACAAACATCTTTCCTTCTTACAAGGCTCCGGTCATGGAGGATCCCATCCACACCTTGCGCATGAATTCCTGATGGCTGTGTTGGAAGATCGCGATCCATTTCCAAATGTATTTGAATCCGCAAACTGGACATCTGTAGGCATTCTGGCACACGAATCCGCGATACAGGGCGGAAAATTAATCTTGTTGCCAGATTACAAATAAATTATTTTCGAAAGGAAACAATCATGAGCAGACCTATTACTTTATTTACCGGTCAGTGGGCTGACCTGACCCTTGAAGATGTTGCCAAGAAAGCCAGTACCTGGGGTTTTGATGGTCTTGAACTGGCTTGTTGGGGAGATCACTTTGAAGTGGACAAAGCTTTATCAGATGATGGCTACGTCCAAAGTAGATGGGATATCCTTAACAAATACAACTTAAAATGTTTTGCCATCAGTACTCACCTGGTTGGGCAGTGTGTGGCGGATGATCCGATTGATGAACGACATCGCGCAGTACTACCCGATAGACTTTGGGGAGATGGAAGCCCAGATGGTGTACGAGCACGTGCTCAACAAGAAATGAAAGATACCGCAGTTGCTGCAAAAAAAATGGGTTTGAAGGTTGTAAATGGATTTACAGGAAGCCCTGTGTGGAAGAATTTATATTTCTTCCCACCCACAACCCAGGATATGATTAACAGAGGTTATCAATTCTTTGCAGATATGTGGTTACCAATTTTGGAAGTTTTTAAAGCAAATGATGTAAAATTTGGCCTAGAAGTTCATCCTACAGAGATTGCTTATGACCTTGTCACATCTCAACGGGCTTTAGATGCTGTCAACAATCATCCTTTCTTTGGGTTCAATTTTGATCCTTCTCATTTTATTCATCAGTTTATTGACCCAGTTGAATTCATAAATGAATTCGGAACAAGGATTTTTCATGTTCATGTGAAGGACTCGCGGCTTCAATTAAATGGCCGCACAAGTATTCTCGGAAGCCATCTGGATTTTGGAGATTATAGACGTGGATGGGATTTTGTCTCTCCTGGACATGGAGATGTTAAATGGGATCGATTGATAAGAGCTTTGAATCGGTTTGGCTATTCAGGTCCACTTTCAATCGAGTGGGAAGATAGTGGTATGAATCGTGATTGGGGTGCTCCAGAAGCTTTGGCGATGATTAAATCCCAAGATTTTGCTGCATCGGATGTCGCTTTTGATGCTGCTTTTGCTTCCAAAAAATAAAGATAAATTGGAAAAAATTCTAACTTCATTTTGGAACAAATGATTTTGAGGAGGTAATATGTCAGAAAAAGAAACTGGTTTCACAACGATGGCTGGACCTAAAAGTACGGGAGAAGTAAGGGATATTGGAATAGGAATGTTGGGTTATGCATTCATGGGCAAAGCTCATATAAATGCTTATAAAACCATTCCATATATGATGTATCCACCACCAGCCAATCCAGTTCTAGAAGCAATCGCGGGTACAAATGCTGAAGCGGTACAAGAAGCAGCCAGACGCTATGGTTATAAAAGAGCTTATACGGATTGGCGACAAGTAATCGAGGATCCAAAGGTTGAGATATTTGATAATTGTGGACCTAATGCAGTTCACTCGCAACCATCCATAGAAGCAGCAAAAGCAGGAAAACATGTATTTTGTGAGAAACCGATCGCTCGTACAGCAGAAGAAGCCATGAACATGGTTGAAGCGGTTGAAAAAGCAAAGGTAAAAAATATGGTTGCTTTCAACTATCGCTTTGTTCCTGCAATCCGACTTGCGAAAGATCTAATTGATAGCGGGAAACTAGGGAGAATTTACCATTTTCGGGCTGTTTATCTTCAAGAATGGATTATGCCTCACTATGGAACACCTGCTATTTGGAGACTCGACAAGAAATTAGCCGGCTCCGGCGCATTAGGAGATTTAGGTGCTCATATTATTGACCTGGCTCATTTTCTTGTTGGTGATATTAAATCTGTGAGTGCAATGGCAAAAACATTTATAGATAAACGAGATGGACCTGAAGGGAAAAACACTTTCAAAGTCGAAGTTGACGATGCTTTTGTATCCTGTGTTGAGTTTGCCGATGGCGGTATAGGTACGCTTGAAGCATCACGGTTCGCAGCAGGTCATAAAAACGGAGAAGTATTAGAAATCAACGGCGAGTTAGGCTCCATTAAATTTAATCTTGAAAGAATGAATGAGTTGGATGTGCTTTGGGTCGGTGAAGAACCCTCCAATACCCAGGGATTTCGAAACGTAAGTATTACAGAAGGTTATCATCCCTGGTATAGCAATTGGTGGCCTCATGGCCATATAATCGGCTGGGAGCACACATTTATCCATGAATTGACTCACTTTATGGATTGTATTGTTAATGATAAAGATGTTTCTCCATATGGTGCATCATTCTTTGATGGTTATAAAGCTGCAGTTGTTTGCGATTCGATTCTAAAATCAGCTGAATCAAAGAAACAGATTGATATTAAATACTAATTTAATTCCAGGCAGGTCTATTGACCTGCCTGGAAACATTTTTTGAGGTAAGTAATGACCAATAAAAAAATACGCCCCCCTTTTATTTTACTGATCATATCAGTTGTACTTGTTATTCTTGGGTTACTATATCAGAATTTTATCCTGACAGGGATTCCAGAACAGACCCAAATCGACAATGTGATATTAATTGCCGTCCCGTTTATTTGTTATTTTGTCGCAATTTTGTTGGTTTACATTTTCTTTATTAATATTTCCGGCCAAATGTTAAGCGGTAGAGTGTCAGAAAAACTCTATAAGTCGTTAAATTTTTTATTAATCGCAGGGATAATTCTAGGAATAATTATGATGCTTCAGCCATTCACCATGGTTTTATTTAAGATAAGCTTTATGATCGTCTTAATTTCATTATTACTTTTCATTCTATGGAGTCATGTGACACCTGTATTATCGCCGATGGAAGAAGAAGAATAAAAAAGTCAAATATAATCCAAAAATTCTTAAATTTAGATGTAACAGGAGAAAAAAATGTCAGATCGCTTTCAACCTAAACCTGAAGATAAATTTGTTTTTGGTCTTTGGACACTTGGCAGTGTTGGTCGAGATCCTTTCGGAGAACCAGTTCGTGAACGCAAATCCCCGATGGATATTGCCAGGATGATTGCTGAAATTGGGGCATGGGGTGTTAACCTCCATGACAACGATTTAATTCCTATTGATGCTACTCCTAGTGAACGAGATCAAATAAAAAGTGATTTCCATAAGGTATTAAAAGAAACTGGTTTAGTCGTCCCAATGGCTACAACAAATCTTTTCACTGATCCAATATTCAAGGATGGAGCATTTACATCCAATGACCCCCGTGTAAGAACATATGCTATTCAAAAAACGTTGGATGCAATTGATTTAGGTGCTGAATTTGGCGCAAAAGTATATGTATTTTGGGGCGGTCGAGAAGGCGTTGAAACGGATGCTGCAAAAAATCCAGTAGATGCAATTAAACGTAATCGGGAAGCACTCAATTTCTTTTGTGAATATATTCTGGATAAGAAATATGACATGAAAATTGCTTTGGAACCAAAGCCTAACGAACCAAGAGGTGACTTATATAATGCTACCATTGGTCATATGTTAGCCTTCATTTCAACTTTAGATCACCCAGATATGGTAGGGGTTAATCCAGAGACTGCTCATGAACATATGGCAGGATTGAATTTCTTGCACGGGGTTGCGCAAGCATGGGAATGTGGCAAGCTATTCCATATTGATTTGAACGACCAGAAATTTGGACGATATGATCAAGATTTTCGTTTTGGTATGGCCGATATAAAAAGTGCATTCTTCTTGGTTAAATTCCTTGAAGATGTAAAATATGACGGTGCCCGTCATTTTGATGCCCATGCTTTCCGGACTGAAGATTATGAAGGCGTAAAAGATTTCGGTCGAGGATGTATGCGAACATACCTTATCCTAAAAGAAAAAGCGGAGCAATGGAATAAAGATAAAGAAATCCAAGCATTGCTTTCCGAAATCAATGCCGATAAAGAAGGTGCATCGGCTTTGCTAGGTGCTTATAGTCCTGAAAGATTACAAAAGATTCGAGCCGCAAAATTTGATAGAGTAGAGATCGGAAAACGTGGATTGGCTTATGAATTACTCGATCAACTTACGATGGATTTGCTATTAGGAGTGAGGTAGACAGAATTTACCAGAATAAAAGAAAAAAATCTTATTTTTCTCCGAAATATAAGTCACACCAAGAAAGGAAAGCATTCATTGTTTTCCTTTCTTGGTTCTGCCTACATCTCGTGTCTAAAAAAGTAATATTAAATTCGAGATTCAGGAATCCTGAACAAGAAAAAAACAAACACCTTTCCAAATCTAAATATAATAAACTTTAAACGATTCTCTCAGAAAAGGTGCTGGTATGGATGGAATGATTGGCAAATCTTTAGGGAAGTATCAGATTATTGAGCCATTGGGAGAGGGTGGAATGGCAACTGTTTACAAAGCATTTGACCCTTCTTTGGAACGCTATGTGGCCATAAAGATCATCCGGGCTATGAATCAAATTGATTCAGATTTTTTGATCCGGTTCCAGCGCGAAGCAAGAGCATTAGCAAAACTCGATCATCCTTACATTTTAAAGGTGTTGGATTATGGTGAAGAGAACGGCGTTCCTTATCTGGTGATGCCGTATGTCTCGCATGGGACTTTAAAACAATATACCCGCACGCGTTTACCCTATGAAAAAGCGATTGAAATCATCATACCCGTAGCGGAAGCCCTGGGATATGCCCACAAGAGAAAGATCATTCACAGGGATATAAAACCAGCGAACATTCTGTTTGGGGAGTCCGGTGAACCCATTCTTTCAGACTTTGGAATTGCCAAGATGTTGGATGCAGGTGAACAAACCCAATTAACTGGAACCGGTTTTGGTATTGGAACACCAGCATATATGGCACCAGAACAATGGAATGGGGTAGCGGACGAACGCACCGATATTTATGCATTAGGAATTGTACTCTATGAATTAATCACCGGAAGATGTCCATTCCAGGCAGATACACCTGCTGCAATTTTAATCAAACAAGTACAGGATCCTTTACCCAGACCCAAAACATTTATTTCAGATCTCCCAGAGAGTGTAGAAGCTCTTTTATTTAAAGCATTGGCTAAAGACCCGGCTTTGCGTTTTCAAAGCATGCAGGAATTTATTCAAGGAATGAGTGCTGTGTTGCATGGGAAAACAATCAGTTATGCCCTTCCAACCCAGTTACACATTGATCCTAATGCAACGAAAATTTCCGGGAAACCCACCACTGTGATCGAACCAAACAAGAATATTGAAGATAAAAAAACAAAACGGCCAAAATGGTTACCCTGGGCGATAGGGGGTGGGTTATTGCTTGTGGTCGCCTGTATCGTAATCGTACTCGTTGTAGGGCTATCAAACTTGGATCTATTTAATCGTAGCGAACCAACAAGTATTGCACAGAACAATGTAGAAATCCCAACCGAACCGGTTGGCCAAGCAGACCTTCAGCAGAATAGCTCACCGACCCAAACGACACTGATTGTGAATACCCCTGTTGAAGAAAATTTACCAACAAATATTCCACAATCTGTGGAAACCATTGATAAATTGCCGGTGGATATCCCTGTATTTACCCCGAATAATGGAGACGTAACCACAACAACTGCTGAAGGTAATTTAATGTTTTCATATTCTACGATAGTGGATAAACTGGATGTTACAACATTTTTCTCGGAAGGTATGCAGAAACAAAATTGGGAATTGATCAGTTCATCGGAGATGAGTGCCCAGAATATGACGATGTGGGTTTATGCGAAGGATTCTCGTAATGTGGTACTTTATGTGATGGGTAATCAAAACGACCACACATATATACAGATAATGATTGCTGATGATGGGGGATGATCAAAATAATCGAACATTTATACAGATTATGATTGCTGATGATGGGGGATGAAGTTCTGAAATATCGTAGAGCAGATATTAACAAGTGCTTAGATAACAATGATTTTGGATTTTTAAACTTTCAAACAATAAAAATTTTGAAATAAAAATTTTGAATTGACTTTTCAATATAACAAGATAAACTTGTCTAAGATTTTCGTCTCTTCGTTCGAAAAAATATTTAAGAGTGATCAAGATTCCCAATAAGGATAAAGATACCAAGAGTTAAGCCAGATTTGATTTTATAATTTTTTTAGTTTTTTTATTGAATGTTTACTTAAGAAAAATGGAGTGGGAAATATGCATAGATATTCTTTATTGCTTAGAAAATTATCAAACAACCGGTTTCTTTCCTGGTTTCAGAAGGAAATTTCTGATTTTGAGGGTCTTAAGATACAATTAATCGTAGCAATAGCCTGTATTACAGGTTCTGTTAGTATTGGCCTTGGTTTTGCCAAGGAATGGAATGTAGCCGGATGGCAATTTTGGAGCTGGATTGCCTGTGTAATAGTCCTAGCGATTGCATAAACCCCAACTGTAAAAATTCATTGGAATCGTACGTGTATTCTTTATGCATTTTTTTTTCTAGTTGTCTTTTTTTTTTGCGTTTACCATTTCTCGGTACGATTCCAGGTGGTTTACATACGGATGAAGTGGGTGTTGCGGATTTTGCCATGCGTCGTATCTTTTAATGACAATGGAACGATTAATCCGTTTTCTGTTGCATACGCATCTCAACCCACATTGTTTCATTATATTTTGCGACTGACATTAGACCTGTTTGGTCGAAATATCTGGGCTTTACGATTTTCAAGCGCTATTATCGGTTCAATTGCCATCGTGGTGACATTTGCTATGGTAGATCTGGTTTCGGACCGCAAAACCGCCTTATTCTGCGCGATTATGATGACCAGCTACCATTTCCATGTTCATTGGTCACGCATGGGTCTTAACAATATATGGGACACGCTTTGGGTTCCGCTGATGGTAACCGGTTATATTTATGGCTGGAAAAAAGGATGGGAAGGTGGGGCCGTAATTTCTGGATTGGCTCTTGGATTTTCACAATATTTTTACTCAGGCGCGAAAATAGGTTTTTTTCTGCTAATTTTTCTTGCTTTTTCTTTGTGGAATCAGCAAACCACTTTAAAAAGTAGAGTGATCTATCTGGGAAAATTGGTGATATCCGCAATCTGTGTGGTAGCTCCCCTGTTTTTCTTTGCAATATTTAATTGGCAGGCTTTTTAATAACCGAAACATGGTTGTTTGGGGGTGGAAACCAGAATCCATTCAGATTGTCACCGGTCTTCCAATCGACATTCCTGCTTATTTTTCGGCATCAATTGACACATTCTTTCGGTGCCTATTTTATTTATCCGGATATTGTTCGTTTTCGTGTTCCAGGAATTCCAGTATTACAGTGGTATTGCCATTTCCCTTTATTTTATTTCTGGGTTCTTTTATGCTGCTATTAAACGCAACTGGCTTCCGGTTCTGTGGATCTTATTGGTAACCTTGCTGGAGGATTTTTATCATAACAATCCTTCGAGGTGACAACCGTTATGTGGCATCTATTCCTGCGATTTGTTGGTTGGTTCACATACCTCTTCATTGGGTTGTGAATCAAAATATCGTAATCTGGCAATTGCTCTACTGGGTACTATCGTGATTACCGATCTCCTTTTCTATTTGGGTATATATTTTCCCTTGCCACCCCCAATCTATATTTCCATTCCCGCCATCTCCTCGGTCTTGTGTATCTTCTGACTGAGGAATTGAGAAAAGGCAATAAGTTCTCGTTTGTTGTTCGGTGTCAAATAAAATTGATGATATTGGTTTTAGATGCGAAAATAGTTTTTATTATAAAATAATAATTTCCAAAAAAAGGTTTTACATGAAAATAAAATCATTACCCCCTGTGACAAAAAAGAATTTAAGAGATTATTCTATCTCTTTAGGATCTTCCATACTTATTGGTCTTATATCAGTTTTATCATTCAGAAAAGAATATAAAAAGATGAAACCTGGCCGTGGTTACTGTTAATATTGTGATGTTTATTGGTGGGTTGAATGTAAAGAAAATCAACCAATTTTATTCCACAACACAATGGATATAACCATGTGTTCGAAGTCCAATAAAAACGATAAAAAGTATCGCTTTGGATTAATGGAATTTCCACACTCATATCCATATTCATAATTATGAAATTATTTCCAACTATAACAATTGGCAAGGAACATTATCCATGGGTATTATCCATGTTATTAAATTGCTAGGTAGTCTTTAATCAAGAGTATAGGTGAAAGTTCTACAAGGATTGTCTCAATTTGGGGATATCAGCCAGAGAAAAACAAATTAAAAAAATTTGAGATTATTGCATTTCTTTTCATTTTTTTATTAGCAATTATTTTACGTATATACAATTTAGATAAAATTCCACCTGGTTTTTTTATTGATGAGCCCAATGCAGGTCTTGATGCGTTATACATGATTGAAGGACGTGAGGTTTCTCCATTTGGAACCGGATGGTATGGCACACCAAATGGATACATTTATTACATGGCTGGCATCATCAAACTCTTCGGAGCAACTGGATTAGTTTGAAAATAATCTCATCATTCCTGCCCATCTTTAACGATCCCCGCAATATTTGTTCTGGCCAAGTTGATTTTTGGTCCAACCCAGGACCTATTTCCATTTTTTTAATGGCAATAAGTGGTTGCACTTAACGATGAGCCGTTGGGGTTGGAATGAAACCGCACCTCCTCTTTTTCAAATCTGGCAATAGTTTTTCTCATTCGCGGATTGCGAGATCGCCGTGCACTAGATTATGCAATTAGTGGAATAATAACCGGATTAATGACTTACACCTATTTAAGTCGTCGTTTAGCAATTTTTACAATCGTAATATTCATCATTTATTGGTTTTTTACTCGACCCATCTGGTTGGGGAGAATCTTTGAAAAAAAGTTGGTCTGGTATTTTTATTTTTTTATTATCAATAATGGTCGCTATCGGCCAGTTGTAGTCACATATGTTAGATCCTTTCACGTGTGATAATCGTGTTAATGGAATTTACTATTCTGAGAGATATCAATGAACGAAAGCATAAAGTCATTAATTAATGATTTATTGATACCTTAAAGGTTTGCCATCACACTGGTGATTTTAATGGAAGGCATAATATGCCAGGCGAACCAATGGCAGATCCATTTACTGGCCTTTTTTTTGCAATAGGTTTAATTTATGCACTATTAAAATTACGTGATTATAGATTTTTTTTATTACTAATCTGGTTAATGATTGGATTATCCGCTGGCCTTATAAGTCATCAATCCCCACAAGCTTATCGTACTATGAACGCATTCCTAATTGGTGATTTTGGCTGCTGTATGCTTAGATATGTATGATCGATCATTCAATAGAAGCTCTCAACAAATACAGATTACAGAAAATTACAACTGCAATTTAAATTATTTATACATTTTTATCTTCATTGTTTTAAACCGGAGCTTCGTTATGGGAAGTAAATACTTACTTGGTGGAACCAGCCAAAGATGGATCAATGTTATCAATGATTTTAATGCAAAGGAGAAAATTGGGTGGCACATGAGGTGGAGTTAAAACATTAACTCTTCCAAAAGGCGATCTATGTGTGGCTGATTTTTCGTATTTTTCTCCATTGAGGTATCTAATATATGGGGAAGTTAAGAGATCCAACGGGCCAAACTCATTAGATGACATGCCATATAAAGTCATTCTACCTGAAGTAAATTTACCATTACCTTTTTCAAACCAGGATGTAATTTTATTACTCGATTATGAATATCATCCTTTGCTAAATTATTTTTTGGATATTTATCCAAAAGCAAATATTAGTTTGGTTAGTTTACCGAATAATGATCCTTTATTTATGAAAGTTGAAATTTCTGGTGAACACGTGGCAGAAGTGCAAGGTGTCATACAACAAATACAAAACTCGTTAGGAACAATAACAGAAACAAAAGTTGATCTTATTGAATGGAATGCTGATACCCATTCACCAGTTGAAGTAGAATGGGAAGGATTATTACGTTTAGATAATGGATCGGAAATCAATTTAATATCGGAAAGCAACATTGATATTTTTATTGACAATAATTTATGGGCACGGGTTCAAAATATCTGGGTCGTGGAATTTACCATCTTAAAGTAATAAAACAAAAAGATAATAATGATGCTTTCCACTTATCCTGGAAAATTGATGATAATGATCAGGAACAAATTCCTCCAGAAGCATTTTTTACCATTCCTAATGAAGGAAATGGATTATTGAGTTCCTATTATAGAAACCTCAATTGGGAAGGTAGTCCTGTTTTTCAACAAATTACCCCTTTTTTGCTTCTAGCCTGGCCAGACCAATATCCTATCATTGATGAGAGTGATTTCAGTGTTCGGTTTACAGGAAGCTTAGAAGTTGGAGAGAATAGCGAATATTTATTTAAGATTGAAGCTGATGATGGAGCAAGAACTCATTATTGATGGTGTTGAATTGGGTGCAAGTTTAGAACCAAACCAACCCAACGATTTTGAAGTTAGAACTGAATTGACCAAGGGTAGACATCCAATCCAAATCGATTATTTCCAACAGGGAGGAGGTAGTGCTTTACGTCTTTTCTGGCAATTTGGAGATAATCCTTTAACTCCCATTCCACCAGAGGTTCTATTTCCAAATTAATGATAAATGATTTTGGTTCGAGACATTTTTATTTTTTTTGCATTTTTCACTTTTGGAAAACCTGTAGTTATTTTCTAAATTGGTAGTACCAATATGCGATTTCCCTAATAATTTACTACCTACTGTTTATGAATTTATTGAAGAACGAATATAATAAGGATATCATTTTCCAAAAATGTTGTTGAGTAGGTATCATAAGTCAAAAATCTAATCAAAAATTAAATCTGAATAATATATCTGAAGAAAAATTGGCTAAATTGCTTTCGATCTCACCACGCCTGGCAAAAAGGATTATTGCATTTCGACCAATTACCTCTCTTATTCAAGTGAGATCAAATCTGGGGAATCGATACGTCAACAAAGCAAAAAATTGCAGATCTTTTTGATTTTACGCCTGAGTTACCACCACAATCTGTTGAACTGGTTGAGGAATTAAAGGAAACTGAACAAATTCCCAATCAAATTGAAACAACAGAATTTGAACAAAAGTCTCCAATAGATCAGCAAGAAGAAATTCGATTACAAAAAGCCAGACCATCCTGGAAAACTGTTTCCATATTATTCATTATTTTCCTTGTTGGAGCACTCTTCCGTTTTTATGGTCTTAATTGGGATGAGAATTTTCACCAACACCCCGATGAACGTTATATGTCGATGGTGGCGGAATCAATCAGGGGTGTTGATAGCATCAGTGCCTATTTTGATACCCAGGTAAGTACTCTTAATCCCTTAAAGCATGGATCATATACATATGGTATGTTGCCATTGTTTATAACCAGAATGGTAGCTGAATGGCTGGACATGACCCATTATGATTCGATCACGCTTGTCGGAAGAGCACTTTCAGGTGTTTTTGACCTGGCAGTTATTGTTCCACTGTTCCTGTTAGCGTTACGTCTTTATAATAAAAAAATTGCTTACTTAGCAACTGCTTTGTATGCAATTGCTGTGTTCCCCATCCAACTTTCTCATTTCTTTACCGTAGACTCATTTGCCACGTTTTTTGTGGTAACCAGTTTTTATTTCTTATTGTTAGCCATTCCCATTGATCAACCTGAACAGAAAGTAACAGACTCAAATTATGTCTTTTTTGTGTTGTTCGGTACGATGGTAGGCATGGCAGGTGCTTGTAAAGTGAATACCTTGCCAGTTTTTGGTCTCATCGTGGTCGCTGGAGCAATATATTTGTTTAAGAATAGACAACGGAGCCGATTTTGGAGTTCAAATAAACCAATACTTTTAGGGCTATTTCTTGCGACTTTATTTACTTTTCTTGCTTTTCGTATTTTTCAACCATATGCATTTAATGGACCTGGTTTCTCAAATATTGGTCTTAATCAAAATTGGCTAAATGTCATAAAAGAAGTCACGAATCAGGTGGCAGGAAATTCAGAATGGCCACCTAATCACCATTGGACCAACCGTCCCATCCAATATGCCTGGGTGAACATGGTCTTGTGGGGCATGGGTCTCCCGTTGGGCTTGATGGCCTGGTTTGGCTGGGGATGGGCTGGATACCGGATTTGGAAAGGTGAGTGGCGAAAGCATTTGTTTCCGTTTATTTGGGTTCTGGCTTATTTTATCTGGCAAAACATACAATTTTGGCGCTACATGCGTTACTTTTTACCAATTTACCCATTCTTGATTTTATTTGCTGCCTGGGCTTTGCATGAACTGATATGCAAAACGAACCCTAAAATCATTCGAATTCGTGAAATTGGAAGAGATTTAGGGTTGCAATTGAGGCGCTTTAAAACATAACTGGCAAGGGCTGGTTAGTATAGTAGTTTTGATTTCGGTAGTGGTTGGCACATTGGGTTATGCCTTTGCTTTTACCCGCATTTATTCTCGCCCACATACCCGGGTTGAAGCCTCCCGTTGGATATTGGGAAATATTCCCGGCCCGTTGAATGTTTTTGTGACCTCAGGTGACGAAACACAGATGTATCCAATCCCTGTTTACAATAACCAGAAAGTAGTTTTAGGGGAGCCGCAAATGATGGACTTGCGACTTAAATCAGGTGGCAGTGTTTCCAGGATTACAGCCCCCAATATTGGTCAACCTCAAGGGAGTTTACGAGTTACGATCGCAAAGGATGAATCAGGGGAAGAACTTCTGGTTGATGTGATGGTACCAATCCCATTCAGTCGTGATCCACTTACACTTAATGTTGAGTTTCCTGAAATTGAATTGGAACCCAACCAATCCTATTATCTCAATTATTCCCCAGATGATGAGCTGAACATTAACTTTTCGCAAACAAAGCTTTCCCTGAATAACGAAGATGAAGCTACATTTATTATCGAAAATGAAAATTTGATTGATGAAGTTGGAACTTTTTCAACACGCAATGTATTTGAAATAGAAGAGAATGTACGCCTCAACCGGTTGGAAATTGTGGACTTTATACAAGAATTTCAACCATCCACTGTGGTCTTAAAAGTAAGCATCTTAAAAGATAGAGATGAACAGAACCCATTAGTAGAAGCAGAGCGCACTGTTGAATTCTCTGAACCAGGAGAGCGCTATTCCACCGAATTTACTTTCCCCATATTAAACTTTGGAAGAAGAAACCTCATATCAGGTCAGGTACGAGTTAATTGAGGGGAAAGCAGCATTATTAAGATCTGAAGTTTTTGCTCTGGAAACGGGCTGGGATGATGCGTTACCTTTGGCTGTTGATGATACCGATGCGCTGGGTGGGATATATAAACCGCTCAATCTGGAGTTATACGAAGCAGATACGCCTGAAAAAAGAGACAGGATGATTGATATCCTGGATGCCAGTGAATATCTTGTAATCCCCAGTAATCGGGCTTATGACGCTATGCCGCGCCTTGAACTGCGCTATCCACTTACTTTACGATATTATCAATTATTGTTTGATTGTGAATGTAGCTCTGATGCAATGGAAAAACGGGCGTATGGTTTAGAACCACCATTTAATAGTCCTTTAGGATTTGATCTCGTGGCTATTTTTGTCAGTCATCCAAATCTTGGTCTGATCCAAATCAACGATCAAAATGCGGATGAATCGTTTACGGTTTATGATCATCCTAAAGTATTTGTTTTTAAGAAATCTGAAGATTTTTCAATAGAAAAAATACGAGAAGAATTTAATCAGGTTGATCTTGACACGGTAATATTCCAGGTGCCAAAAGATTACTCAAGAGCAGATACTGCCCTTCAACTTACCCCTGACAGGTTAGAAGCACAGAAAAATGGGGGAACCTGGTCTCAAATTTTTAACCAATCCAGTTTGTTGAATGTAAACCAAACGATGAGCGTGCTTTCCTGGTACCTTTTATTGTGGATAATTGGATTGATTGTATTTCCTGTTGTTTTCTGTGTTTTTTCCATATTACCGGACAAAGGATATTCCTTAATCCGGATGGCTGGTTTGCTGATGTTGGCATGGTTACCCTGGTTTTTTGCCAGTATAAAGCTGATCTCCTTCACCAGGATTTCTATCTTGATCGGTATTTTTGCCCTGATTTTGTTTAATGGTTTTTTGTTCCTGAAAAAAAGACAAAAAATTGTGGAATATCTTAAACAAAGCTGGAGACATGTCTTAATTGTTGAATTGATTTTTCTGGTTTTGTTTATTTTTAGCTTGTTGGTGCGGATAAACAATCCTGATCTCTGGCACCCCTGGTTGGGTGGTGAAAAGCCTATGGATTTCGCCTTCTTCAATGCTGTTCTGAAATCCGTTTATTTTCCGCCAGCCAACCCCTGGTTCTCGGATCATTATATCAATTACTATTATTATGGTTTTGTTGTAGCGGCCATTCCTACCAAATTGTTGGGGATTATTCCATCGATTGCCTATAATTTAGTATTACCTGCTTGGTTTGCTATGACTGGTATCGGCGTGTTTGGGCTTGCGTATAATATTAATAAAGCCTTCAAAAAAAATCACCAAAACCCTGAACTGGACCAGGATAGCCAAAACAAAACAATTAAGTCCCGTTTTCAAAAAATCTTTTCTTCCAGATCGACAGCTTCTCTGAGTGGATTATTGGCAATTGTTGCCATCCTATTCATGGGAAATTTCTATCAGGTGAAAATGTTATGGAAATATTTACCTGAGGTATCCAACTTAAGTGTGAATGCTGGCACCTACAGTAATTTTGATCTAGTTTTATCCGGAGCAAGTCAGGTCCTGGCAGGTAATGCTGAATTACCTGGTGATGCGGGTCGCTGGTATTTTTCTGCTTCCCGCCCTATTTTGCATGATGGACCTGATACTCCGATTGTAGAATTTCCTTATTTTTCATTTTTATATGCAGATATGCATCCTCACCTGTTGACCATGCCATTTTTTGCGCTAGGCCTGGCATGGTGTTTAAGTGTTTATCTTGCACCGATCCAAAAACGAAATTGGCAAGACCAACTTCTTGCGCTGATATTATTTGGTATATTCGTTGGCAGTTTCCTGGCATCCCACACATGGGATTTCCCTCTGTTTATCGCATTGGCTGTGTTCATCATGGTTTGGAAAATCATCAATGAGGAGCAAGTCAATCTGAAGTTAAAGATCAAACAAATCATTCTTTACACAGCAGGGGCTATAGGAATTGCCTTACTTTTATACCGACCGTTTTCCCACTGGTTTAAAACAGATTATTCTTCCATTGAATTTTGGAGAGGTGCAAAAACACCGTTAACGGATTACATAGTGGTGCTTGGATTTCCCCTTTTTGTAATGGTAAGCCTATTATTTGTTCACATAGTCCCTGACTTGAAACGATGGTTTTCTGATTGGAAGGAGGAAAAGAGTAAAAAAATCTACCTGATTCCAGCTGGTGTCCTGGCAATTATGATCATATTGTGGGCTTTCAACTACCAGGTTCTGGCATTTGGGTTCCCTTTATTAATATTCTGGATTTACCTGATATTCTTCAAGAAAGAACTTTCAGAATTTCATCGCCTCATTTTTTTCTTGTTTGCCCTTGGGTTTTCAGTCACATTCATCACTGAGGTCCTGGTGTTGAAGGGTGATGTTGGCAGATCCAATATGGTATTTCGAATTTATCTTCAGGCCTGGTTTATTTTAGGAATTGCCATCAGTTTGGGGTTGATTGAGCTCTTAAAGATAATTCGTTCATGGAAGCACGGAGTAAGAATTGGCTGGATTATTGTATTGCAGATATTGATCTTATTTGGACTTTCCTATCCTTTAACAGCAACAAAATACAAAATTAATGATCGTTGGCCTGATGTAGAAAATCCACCAAAGACGTTAGATGGAGCACTTTTTATGCTGGGGGATTCGCTATATAGCCCAGAATTACCACCTGCTTTCTATTCTGACGAAGACAGAAAATTGAATCTCGCGATTGATTACTTTGGTATCAGATACATACAGGATCATGTAGTAGGTTCTCCTGTAATCGTGGAAGGGCATACCACAGAATATCGGTGGGGTGCACGCTATTCTATTTATACTGGATTACCTTCGGTCATTGGTTGGAACTGGCATACCCGACAACATCATTCTCTGCTGGGAGGGGAGATTGTTGAAAAACGGATCCAGCAGGTAAATAATTTTTATGATTCAGATGATATAGAAAATGCAATTAATTTCTTAAATCGCTATGATGTTGGTTATATTATTGTTTCTGATCTTGAACGGGTATATTATTCTTCCACGGGTCTGGAAAAATTCAATGAGATGACCCGTCGGGGAGATTTACGTATCGTTCATGGTGACGGGTCTGAAAATTCTGCTGTCATTTATGAAGTCGTCAGATTGAAGAAATGAATATTTTCGAGAAAATCCTGGTACTTTTCTTGCATAAAATTATTGTTGAGTTGAGATTAAGATAATTGTGTATATTGGATCAAAGCAATGTTCTGGATACTGAAAAATTGTTACAATTATGTTACTAATAGGTTTCAATTTAATTACAGATTATGATCATACACTTGATCTTATTAATGCTCTCGTGTATTATATAATCAGCCCGCATTAGACATGGAAGAGGTTTGGAGACTAATTTGTACCATTTAATCAGGCGAGTTCAAGGAATTCAAAAAACCGACCCGAGGTCAATCCTTTGTTGAACTGGCTTTAGTATTGCCGGTACTGCTTTTAATATTGTTGGGTTTGGTGGAAGTGGCATTTTTCATCAGCCGGTACCTGGATGTATTGGACTTGAGCCGCGAAGCAGCACGTTTTGCCTCTGTGCGTGATCCATTTGCCACCGGAGACTTAAATTGCAGCACTACTGATGATCTCAATTTCTTTTACGATACTTCTTGTATGATGTCTCCTCCTTCAGGATCCGCTGGATGCCCTAACGCGCAATATTGCAATGGGTTTAATCACTACCTGGAATTAGATCTATCCACAGATGATGTTGTCATCACGGGTTTTACGATCTCTGGAAACACGATTTCTGACCAATACCCACACCCCAACGGTCGTTGGGCGCTTTCCAATGTGGATTTTTCCAGTGGTACAGACCTGAATTTAACCAGTGGCACACTTCCTGATAATTTTACAAAAGATTGTGAAGGGAATGTTGTTCGATCAGATCCTCATTTTACTGCAGCAAGGGTTCAATCCTTACTATTGTCAGGCGCGCCTACCAATAAAGGTTATGTGGCTGTTGAAGTGTATTATTGTCACCAACAGGTACTGGGGATACCCATCATTACTGACCTGATCCCAAATCCATTGCAGATCCGGGCATATACAATCATGCCATTACCGGCAGCACAACCTACACCAACACCAATACCATGAGAATATGATGAAATGAAAAATTCAAAAAAATCATCCAGAGGCCAGGTTTTAGTAATTTTCGCCATTACTTTATTAATCCTGCTTTTTTTTACAGGGCTGGCGTTGGACGCTGGTTCAGTGTATATCACTTACGGCAGTTTAAAAAGAGCAGTCGACTCAGCAGCTTTAGCAGCTGTAAATGAGTTTAAAAGAGACCCGGATCTGACATCTATGACAGCAGCCGCTGCAGAAGTGTTTAGTTTAATGAATGTTGATCATTCAAGTATCCAAGTATTAGTTTGCGATGCTGATAAAGATGGTGTACGTGACACTGGTTTACCGCCCATTTTTCTAGGCCGTTGCCCAAATTCGCCCATTGAAGCTCCAAGAAAATTAGTCTGGGTGCAGGCTGAACAGGATGCCCCCTTATATTTTTTGTCATTATTAGGGTTTAATAGTTAACTTTGAGAACTAATTCGATCTCTGAAGCAGCTCCGCTGGATGTTGTTATCGTCCTGGATACGTCTGAATCAATGGCTTCTGATACTGCGGATTACAGCCCTTTTGCACCTTATAACCCGGCGGGATGCAATGGCTCGAATTCCTGCCAACCGATGTTGGATGCAAAAGAAGCTGCCAAAGCGTTGATTGATACATTAGCTGATGGTTATGACCAGGTATCAGTGGTTACCTATGATCGCGAAGCCCGGGTTGAATATGTGTTAGGGACTGATTTATTGTCAGCAAAAAATGCGATTGATCTTATTGCAGTGCATGATGATCCACCAGTGGTATTTAATGTATGGTCTAAATGGTGGGCAAATCCAGGGGTTTATAACCCAATAAATTCCGAAGATCTGGATGGCGATGGCGCTGATGCCGATGATTTTGTTGCCATGTATGGGGTTGATTGCCCTTTCCATCCCTCCAATCCTGCACTGGATCCACCTCATTTATTGGATCGCTGGTGGGATGCCGCCGATGGTGGCTCCTGACCCGTATGGCTGGGGCGGGGTACCCTGTGATCGGGATGATCGTGTTTGATTCGATGGACGGATTGGAATGGTGATAGTATTTGGACGAGGATGACCATACCGCTGCAGTTTAACTGGGCTGGCGGAGATCCCAATTATAAGTTTACCGGTTTGTCCACCTGTAGTGGTTGTGGTGTGCGGCAGGGAGCCAATCAGCTAAAAGGTGGCGGTCGGTTTGGTTCGGTTTGGGTGATGGTTTTTCTTTCGGATGGTGCGGCCAACTTAAGTGATACGCATGCTACCAACGATCAAATTCCTGCGGTTTTGTAGAATGGTTTTTGTGGTGGCTCCTTGGGCCAACCTTTTTGGACGACTTATTGTAAATTGATAATAACTTCTACCTCCACGATTATTGTTTTGATACCAATGCAAATACCTGCCCTCCAGGTCAACCACCCACACCACCACAACCCCACAATATTCTGTTTTGGATTATGCCATGGACATGGTTGATGAAACTGCTTTAACGAGATCCACCAAATCCAATAGAACCCAGAGGGAATGAAATTGCGATTTATTCAATTCGATTAGGCTCAATGACGGTCGGTTCTGCGAAGCATTTCTTGCGTTATATGGCAGCGGTTGGTGATGATGGAGATCGAACAACCGATCCTTGCGTTCAAGTGTAGCAGCGAATACTTCCTGCGGCCAATATTATTTTGCACCTACTGGTGCTCGTTTGTTACCGATTTTTGAAGATATTGCTTCCAGAATTTATACCAGGCTTACGTCAATAAGGGGTATTTTATGAAAAAACTAATTATCATTCCACCAAAAAACATGAAGAAACCGCTCAAAAACGAGGCCAAAGTATGGTTGAATTTGCCCTGGCTTTACCAATTTTATTACTTATTAATTTTTGGGATGATCGAATTTGGACGTTTGTTACAGGCCTGGTTAGCGCTTGAAAATGGAGCACGTTTTGCTGTGCGTTTTGCTGTCACCGGTAGTTACGATCCGCAGTATTGTGAAGAAGCCGGGAATGCGCTTAAGCGGAAAAATGTCCCCGGAAAGTACATGGGTGCATGAATACCCCGACCAGTGGGACAATTAATTTCAGTAAGGCTGATATTGCCGTGATGGTCTTTGATTGCCGTGTTACGATAAACCTATGTAGAAAGTCAATCATGGCATGTTACAGATAAAACCCAGGAAGAAGTGGAATTATTAAGCAGTGTGTTCATTGACTGGGCTCGCCTGCCATCCATTCGGGATGTGGCTCTATCAGGGGCGATTGGCCTGGCTTATGATCCTAATGGATACGATCAGCGGAAATTATTCGAGTTTTTTGGATAATGCTTATGACGTAGGCACCTTTGACCAGACCTATCGCGGGAACCCGAGTTTACCCGGATATTTTGGTATCACCACCTGTTCCAATCGTGTTAAATCCATATGGGTCTGCAATTCTAATTTGATCCCAATCACCAATTTTACACGCCCTTTGAGTCTGCCATCGCAGGATGATTATCGTTATTCTGACCCCTGCCGGCTGGATGATGCTTCCGGGATCGTGCGTTTTGTGGATGATGCCGGTGGCCCAGGTAACCGGGTGCGGGTAGTGCTTACCTATCGCCATCCGTTAATTACACCGCTCCTGCTCGATACCTGGTGGCCAACCCTGCGGTTAACCTCCCAACGGGAAGGGATTGTTGAAAAATTCCGAACATCCCGTGTAACTGGTTTGGTCGGTGCAATTGCGCAGGCTGCTACCCACACCCCCACGCCTTACCGCCTACCAATACGCCGACAGTTACCAATACCCCAACACCAACGAATACACCCACCCCAACCCCGCTTCCACCGATCTACGATTGTAATCGGTAGAGGGATATTGATGCAACGGTGGAACGGAATTTCAGGAACTAGCATATTAAATTTAACAGGTTCAGCCAATTATCCGTATAATCCAGACCAAAATACTCTATTAGGTAGTTTTCAGATACCTGTAAATTCTGGAGATAATTATGGAACCAGAACAATGGGTTGGGTTTGTGCACCACAGGATGGAGAATACACCTTTTATGTTTCCAGTGATGATTCTTTCGGAACTATACCTAAGCTCTACCTTTAGTGAAACTAATAAAACGAGGATTGCATACGTAAATGGGTGGACTTCTTCAGAACAATGGAATAAATACAGTTCCCAAACATCAAATCCAGTTACATTGCAAGGTGGACAGTGGTATTGGATTGAAACCTTACAAAAAGAAGGGGGAGGTGGAGACAATTTAGCAGTTGGGTGGACTGGACCGGTGATTGGTAATTCGATTGAAATAATCGATAGCCAATATTTAGATCCTGCTTCCCCCTTAGCGACTCCTACTCCTGCAGCAGTCTGCTCACCTAATGGGGAAGGTATTTTGGGGACCTATTATGAAGAGAGTTATGCAGATAGAGACAACTGGCAAAATTTAGTCCTTTCCCGCATTGATGAGACAATTAATTTCAATTGGGGCTCAGGTAGCCCTGATTCTGTTGTTCGTACGAATAATTTCTCTGTTCGTTGGTTGGGATATGTTATGCCTCCACAAGAAGGTTATTACACATTCTATGGAACTGCTGATGATGGTATCCGTGTTTTTGTGAATGGTTCCCGCATAATAAACGCTTGGGTTAATCAGGGAGCTACCACTTATGAAAGCGAACCTATATTTCTATCATGTGAATTGAACGAACTCACAATGGAATATTATGAGAATAGTGGAAATGCAGTCGCAAGATTAGAATGGTCAGGTTTATTTTTGAATAGACAGGTAATCCCACAGGTGAATCTTTATCCAGAAACGGTGCCCAATTTAGCGACCTCCACTCCTACTTTGACACCATCAAACACACCAACCAGTACAATTACACCAACGCCTACTCGCACGCCAACCTTTACCAGAACACCTACTCGCACTAATACGGCAACCATAACGCCTACACCAACGATAACACCGACACCTACACGTACGCCCACTTTTACCAGAACGCCTACGAGTACAAGGACACCAACGATTACACCAACACCAACGATTACACCAACACCAACGCGTACCCCAACAGCGACCATAACACCGACACCTACGCGTACTCCAACCCTTACTCCTACACCAACACGAACACCCACGCGCACACCCACGCGTACGCCAACGATTACACCAACTCCGACACGGACACCTACATACACACCGACAACAATACCGCCGACCTCGACCAATACGCCAACCAGGACGCCAACGCATACACCTACACCACCGCCTCTTTATACCAATACGCCTACGAACACACCTACACCCACACCAACAAGGTATAATCCTGGCGGATAGTAAAATCAAAGCAAATAATTTATAGGCAAATCAGCCACAAATTTGATCATTTGTGGCTGATTTTTCAGGATCACTATTCTTTTTTGTCTCACCTTGATTTACAGGCGAAACAACCAAACCAGTAAGTTCCAGAATCGTTATCCAGGAAATTGTTGCCCCATGAATGTTTTTCTAAGTCTAGTGATTTTAATTTATCAAGGTATCTTGTATCAAAGGTTAGCTTATCTGCAGAGTTATCTTACTATTATCTACGATTATTTTCTGGCAACATCTCCGCAGTATACATTCTAGATGGTAGATACACCGAGCAACCAAATATTTCATTCAAGATTAAGCTTTTAAAGTTGTTATACTTGTAAACAATTAAACAGGAGGTTAACTCCTGCGAGTTAACCTCCTGTTGTTTTGGTTTGGAAATGCTACTTGTTAATGAGAGGGAAGAAGAACAGGTATTTGTGAGTTCCCAACAGAGAGAATTGATCCGGGGTGGTATGTTGAATGGTGAACAGCAAGGTGTTGTTATCCACATCGTGTTCAACAATTTCAATACCATCATCTTGCCAATTCACGTCATCCGCCTCATAATATCCCAGCAGCTGGAAGGTTTCTACATCCCAATCTTTGGGATTGTACTCCATACTTATTTCAACAGGTACAAGGAATTCAAATCCGGGTTGTAAATCACCATTCTTGTAAACTTTGAGGGTGAAATGGGTCACAAAATCCATTCCTTCGGGTTTTTCAAGGCTGGTTTCATTAAACTGGTGGTAAACAACCGTTAATTCCTCATCCACTGCATCCGCTGGGATTTGAACAATGGTCGTCACAGGTTCACCATTCTGCATACCATGATAGATTATTGTGGTATCCTGTCCGGGATTTACAGTCTCTGAATGATCACCAGCAATAATCTTTTGTGAGAGCTCGCTCGATTCGGATCCATTGAAGAGCGTACTTTCCAGGTAGATGGCTTTGACGGCGTGCATTCCTTCCGGTAAATCGGTGATTTCCGAACTAACTGCCAGACCATCCAAACACTAACAGGATCACCGGTATCCACTCCATCAATCTGGAATTGAACGAAGCCAGTGAGGTCACCATCCCCTGGAGCAACCACACTCACATTGGCAGTAAAAATGATGGTCGTGCTTTCCACACCGGGGTTAATACTGGTGGAAACACTTACCTGAGTATCGGCTTTGTTGATCTGCGGTCCTGCCACTGGGGTTGACTGATTGGCATGGAAATCATCATCCCCAGCAAAGGAGGCGACAAAATCAAGTGCATCCAGTGTGGAGGGTGTAATATCACATGAAGCACTGCCATCTAGCTGAACAATCGCTTTGCAGCTATCGACACCATTACTGATGGTGATTTCTGCACCAACAGGTAGCAGGGTACCAGGATCGACGGGTGAGACCACAACAGAAATGGTAAACAGTTGCCCAATCACAAATGGCCCGACCGGCATATCTGTAATTTCAAGGGTAAGTGAAGCTTTTTCCACCGATAAGCCGCTGAACGGATGTGTTATTGTGGATGCGTTAAAATTGGAATCTCCTTCATACGTTGCGTCCAAATCCTGAGCACCACTGAAGGTAGGAATGAGGTCACAACTACCTGAACCATCTGTCAGATTGCCGGAACATTCATCCACACCATTGCTAACAGTTACCAGACCGGATGCAACTCCTGCGCCTGGTGAAAGGACATCAACGGAGAAGTCGACGGTTACTTCTTCCCCAACCATAACACTATAGGAGGATATTCCAGTAATTTCAACAGAAGTATTCGCTTTTTCTACCTGAATCTACGCCTAGCTTATGAAGGCATTATGTTCTTTCAGGATAATGTGGTTGGGTCACCTGTTATTTTTGAAAGGCATACATCCGAAGACAGGTGGGGAGGAAGGTGTTCCATTTTCACAGAATTACCACTGTGATTGGTTGGAGCTGGCATACCCGCCAACACAAATCATTGTTAGATCGGGCTGTGGTTGATAAAAGAATTGAAGATGTTTATAATTTATACAATACGATCAATATTGATGATGTGAATGGTTTTATTGAGCGTTATCGTGTGGAGTATATAAT
>CAVQSU010000015.1:0-10428 GCA_963715915.1 uncultured Chloroflexia bacterium
AACGATTAATCATGATTCATATTATTCCATTGGGGAATCTGCTGGCAAATTCTAGATTCCTCAATGGTATTAATTAGATAATTTTTGATGAATCTCTCGTAGGGTGCTCTCAAAACGACCTAATGAAAAATCTACGTCCACCGACATCCAGTCCAGTCCGGATTTGATATTATTGAAACCCTCAATTTCATAAACCATTTCAGGATGCAATCCCTGTAACCTTACCTTTTCTGTTGTTGCTTGGCCAGGTTGACACACATTAAAAACAAAAAGTACTCCATGCTGACGATCTCTGCTCATATATTGAATCGCCTGTGATCCCAGGCGGTATTGGTCACCGAGCTGAATTATTTCCCGCAGGTTTTTATAACGTAAAATCCAATAAGCTGCTTCATTTCGCTCTTCTTTACTCCACGCAAGAAGATTGCCCCCAATACCAAGACTACCACACATACTGACATGAAAACGAAAGGATAGTGGCAATTTTCCGCGATCGGCATCTGTTACCCAGGATTCCATGGTGATGGCCGGATACGCCATCGAAAATCCATGTTGAATTTGCAAGCGAGCGAGTGCTTGTGTATTATCTGACACCCAGACTTGATCTGCCAGATGCAAGATCCCCAAATCAGCCCTTCCACCACCTCCAGAACAGGATTGCCAGATAACATCCGGATGGCGGTGACGTAATTCACCCCAAACCCGATATAATCCCTGCACATATCGAACCCAAATTTCTTTTGGATCGCCAGGTGGATTCAACCAACCAGGCTCACTGACATTACGGTTCATGTCCCATTTGATGAAAGCTATGTTGTTTTCCTTTAATAAACGATCAATTTTTTCAATCAAATAATCCTGCACTTCAGGTAAGGCCATATTGAGAATACACTGATTGCGAGCAAGCGTGCGTTCTCTTGTGGGAAAATGAAGAATCCAATCTGAGTGGGCTCGATACAAATCACTGTCAGGATTAACCATTTCAGGTTCTATCCACAAACCAAAATCCATCCCTAATTGGTTGACCTTTTTAATCAGTGGCTGTAATCCAAGCGGAAATTTCCTGGGATCTGGCCACCAGTCACCCAAACCAGCTAGATCACTATTTCGGTTGTAAAACCAGCCATCATCCAAAACGAATAATTCCACACCGATAGAAGCGGCAATATCAGCTAATCGCGTTTGAGATATTTCATCCACATCAAAAAAGGTAGCTTCCCAGGAGTTAAAAAGAATTTTGTGAGAATTGTTCCCATGGGGGATTACTTGGTTGCGAATGAAACTGTGCAGGGATCGGCTAGCCTGGCCAAAACCTTTTTCTGTAAATCCAGCAAATACAGAAGGGGAGACAAAATTTTCACCTCCATTCAATCTCCAGGTAAAATCCCAATCATTTATACCCATACTGATGCGTGTCATATCAAAATTCGTGACTTCAGCTGCAAGTTTCCAATTTCCACTCCAGGCGAGGGCTCCAAACCAAATATTTCCTTCTGTTTCAGTTGCGTTTCCAGTATCGATCATAAACCAGGGATTATGGTGGTGGCTGCTGGTTAATCGCCGACTTTCCAAGACCTTCACACCAGTGGTCAAAGCATCACGGGTCAGATGGAATTCATCAATCCATTTTCCAGATAAGTGAGATAAATAATATTGCTGGTTTTCTGGGAAATGCCATTGTGCTGAAAAAATACGCTCAATGGTGATAGCTTCTTCCCCTTGATTAATAACTTCCACCCAACGTTCAATTAAATCGTAGTCTGTATGCACTCGATAATACAATATTAATTGTAAAGGATAATAAGTGTCACAAAGAATTATTCTTATCTCTTCTGTTGTTGAACTTTCGGAATGAAATTTTAAATTAAGATCTCTTACTCCATCTGCAAATGATAATTTTAGACATGGCTCAAAATGGAAAGCACCCCCATATACAGGGAATTCTTCCGGAAGAAGATTAGCAGGAGAATCAAAAGAAGCCCAGCCCTCTTTATGCAAGGGGAGGGGGTAATCATTTTTTTTATTTTTCCTTTTCCCCCAGTAGGTATTTATTAAGTAACCATTATCATTAATTCCAAAACAATAAGCTGAATGGCGGGTTTCAAGTATCCAATTTTTTATTGATTTTTCCAAAGTATTGTCTTTCCTGGTAAATGAAAAAAAATTTCTTGAGGTATTTGTAAATTATATAATCATTTTTCGAGGAATTTTCCTTCATGGCCTGGGGATTTTAAAGGAAGATTATTGGGAAGGTCACTTTTCTTGTTTGGTCAAAATGGTCAATACAAAAAAATTATTAAATTTAAGTTTGTAGATATATCTAAATAGACAAAGGTAAAAACATTAGTAACTCAATGAAAATCTAAATATAATCAACTTTAAACAATTCACTCAGGTGAGGGTGCTGGTATGGATGGAATGATTGGTAAATCTTTAGGAAAGTATCAGATTATTGAGCCATTGGGGGAGGGTGGAATGGCAACTGTTTACAAAGCATTTGACCCTTCTTTGGAACGCTATGTGGCCATAAAGATCATCCGGGCTATGAATCAAATTGATTCAGATTTTTTGATCCGGTTCCAGCGCGAAGCAAGAGCATTAGCAAAACTCGATCATCCTTACATTTTAAAGGTGTTGGATTATGGTGAAGAGAACGGCATTCCTTATCTGGTGATGCCGTATGTCTCGCATGGGACTTTAAAACAATATACCCGCACGCGTTTACCCTATGAAAAAGCGATTGAAATCATCATACCCGTAGCGGAAGCCCTGGGATATGCCCACAAGAGAAAGATCATTCACAGGGATATAAAACCAGCGAACATTCTGTTTGGGGAGTCCGGTGAACCCATTCTTTCAGACTTTGGAATTGCCAAGATGTTGGATGCAGGTGAACAAACCCAATTAACTGGAACCGGTTTTGGTATTGGAACACCAGCATATATGGCACCAGAACAATGGAATGGGGTAGCGGACGAACGCACCGATATTTATGCATTAGGAATTGTACTCTATGAATTAATCACCGGAAGATGTCCATTCCAGGCAGATACACCTGCTGCAATTTTAATTAAACAAGTACAGGATCCTTTACCCAGACCCAAAACATTTATTTCAGATCTCCCAGAGAATGTAGAAGCTCTTTTATTTAAAGCATTGGCTAAAGACCCGGCTTTGCGTTTTCAAAGCATGCAGGAATTTATTCAAGGAATGAGTGCTGTGTTGCATGGGAAAACAATCAGTTATGCCCTTCCAACCCAGTTACACATTGATCCTAATGCAACGAAAATTTCCGGGAAACCCACCACTGTGATCGAACCAAACAAGAATATTGAAGATAAAAAAACAAAACGGCCAAAATGGTTACCCTGGGCGATAGGGGGTGGGTTATTGCTTGTGGTCGCCTGTATCGTAATCGTACTCGTTGTAGGGCTATCAAACTTGGATCTATTTAATCGTAGCGAACCAACAAGTATTGCACAGAACAATGTAGAAATCCCAACCGAACCGGTTGGCCAAGCAGACCTTCAGCAGAATAGCTCACCGACCCAAACGACACTGATTGTGAATACCCCTGTTGAAGAAAATTTACCAACAAATATTCCACAATCTGTGGAAACCATTGATAAATTGCCGGTGGATATCCCTGTATTTACCCCGAATAATGGAGACGTAACCACAACAACTGCTGAAGGTAATTTAATGTTTTCATATTCTACGATAGTGGATAAACTGGATGTTACAACATTTTTCTCGGAAGGTATGCAGAAACAAAATTGGGAATTGATCAGTTCATCGGAGATGAGTGCCCAGAATATGACGATGTGGGTTTATGCGAAGGATTCTCGTAATGTGGTACTTTATGTGATGGGTAATCAAAACAACCACACATATATACAGATAATGATTGCTGATGATGGGGGATGATTATTTATTGAAGGAAATTAGCGTAATAGTTACTAACCCATCATAAAAAAATGGAATAAAAATTGCAAAGAAATTAAGTAATTTGATATATTGAAATACTTCATGAAACCTGGGTGAAGTTCATCAGATATAATCTGTTTTATTATGGATCCTAAGTAAAATCAAGCATTAAGATTCAAATATTATCGATTATTGAAAAAAGTGAACAAGGTTATGAAAAAATATATTGGTTTTTATTTTAAAGGTATTTTTTTTAAGAAAATTCGGAATTTCACACATATCCATAATTTAAAATGGTCAAAAATTTATTCATGTTTTCGAGTTGCTGAATCCGTATTATTAATAATCTGAAATAATTAGATAACCGATTTTTTTATGAAAATTTGTATTCTTTTTATTATTTTTTTCATCGTTTTTTTCTAGTGTTCGATGTAAAATAATTTTTTATAAGAACAAGTGTTACAATTGTGTTACTAATAGGTTTCAGTTTAATTACAGATTATGATCATACACTTGATCTTATTATTGCTCTCGTGTATTATATAATCAGCCCGTATTAGACATGGAATAGGTCTGGAGTTTAATTTGTACCATTTAATAAGGCGTGTTATAAGAATTCATAAACTAACCCGTGGTCAATCATTTGTTGAACTGGCTTTGGTATTACCTGTACTATTGTTAATTTTATTAGGTTTGGTAGAAGTTGCTTTTTTTATTAGCCGTTATCTGGATGTTTTGGACTTAACCCGGGAGGCAGCCCGCTTTGCTTCCATCCGAGACCCAATTGCCACAGGTGATTTGAATTGTTCTACTACTGGTGATCTCAATTTCTTTTATGATACCTCCTGCATGATGTCGCCACCTTCCTTGTCAGCAAGTTGCCCAAACGCAAAATATTGCAATGGTTTCAATAGATATCTTGATTTGGATTTAAATACAGATGATGTGGTTATTTCCGTATTCACCATTTCCGGTAATGTTATTTCAGATCAATTTCCACACCCAAATGGTTACTGGGCGCTTTCGAATGTTGATTTTGCCGGAAATTCAGACCTCAATTTCACCGGTGACCCTTTACCTGATAACTTTAAAAAGAATTGTGAAGGGAATATTGTTCGCGTTGGTCCGCACTTCACAGCTACGGAGGTCCAATCGCTGTTGTTAACGGATGCACCTCTCAATAAAGGCTATATAGCAGTCGAAATCTATTATTGCCATGAACAAGTTTTGGGCATTCCGATTGTTACGGACTTGATACCCAATCCTATACAAATTCATGCATATACAATCATGCCTTTACCACTTGCTAAACCGACCCCAACACCCCCGCTGTCACCATGAGGAGAAAATGTTAAATTCAAGAAATTCATCCAAAGGTCAGATTTTAGTAATATTTGTAATTACTTTATTAGTGTTATTATTTTTTGCGGGTTTGGCATTGGATGCAGGTTCGGTGTATGTTACTTATGGAGGTTTAAAAAGAGCAGTGGATTCTGCTTCAATCGCTGCAGCAAACGAATTTAAAAACAATCCGAACCTTTCATTAATGACTGCAGCGGCTGAAGAGGTTTTAAACTTAATGAATGTGGATCATTCAAGTATTGAAGTTCTACTATGTGATGCAGACAAAGATGGTTATCGTGACGCGGGTTTACCACCCATTTTTTCTGGTCGCTGCCCGGATACCAACCCGCTTGATGTTTCAGCAGAAAAACCAAGAAAATTGGTTTGGGTACAGGCACAACTAGAGGCACCACTGTATTTTTTATCATTAATGGGTTTTAACAACGTCACTTTACAAACAAATTCGATTTCTGAAGCAGCTCCCCTGGATATAGTGATTGTATTGGATACCTCTAAGTCGATGGCATCTGATACTCCGGGTTTTAGCAATTATGCCCCGTATGATCCTGCAGATTGTAACTCGGCGAACACATGCCAACCACTATTAGATGCAAAAGAAGCCGCCAAAGCTCTGATTAATACCCTTGCTAACGGATATGACCAAGTAGCTGTTGTTACTTATGATTTGGAAGCCAATGTAAGGTTTGCTTTAGACTACGATTTATCTGCTGCGGCAAATGCGATCGATGCGATTGGTGTCAAAGACGCCGACCCTGTAGCTTTTTTTGTTTGGGATAAGTGGTATATGAATCCAGGCGTTTACAACCCATTGAATTCAGAAGACCTGGATGGTGACGGCATAGATGCTGATAATTTTGTTGCCATGTATGGGGTGGACTGCCCATTCCACGCCACCAACCCTGCACTTGATCCTGCTCACTTGTTGGACCGCTGGTGGGATGTAGCTGATGGTGCTCCCAACCCCTATGGCTGGGGTGGGGTGCCCTGTGACCGGGATGATAGATTTGATTCGATGGATTGGAATAGAGATGGTAAATGGACTGAAGATGACGATAATATTGCGCTTGCCGAAGCTGGTGGAGATCGCAACTTCCAATTTACCGGTTTATCCACCTGTACTGGCTGTGGTGTTCGCGTAGGTGCCAATCAGCTCAGAAATGGTGGTAGGTTTGGTTCTGTGTGGGTGATGGTTTTTCTTTCGGATGGAGCAGCCAATTTAAGTGATTTGCCTGACTCATTAGACCCCAATAATAATATACCTCCAGCCATGGTCAATGGATTTTGTGGGGATCAAATGGGGCAACCTTTCTGGATATCTACTTGTTTTGATAATCAGATCACGCCTCGATTTTGTCTCGATAATAATATGAACACCTGCCCACCTGGATCAACGCATACAACAGGCAGCCCGCCTTACTCGGTCTTGGATTATGCCATGGACATGGTCGACGAAGCAGCGCTTACCTCTTCCTTGAACGCAAACGAAAGCAGAGGTAATGATTTAGCAATTTATTCGATTCGGTTAGGTACCCAAACAGCGGGTTCTGCGGAAGAGTTCCTGAGATATATGGCAGCAGTTGGAGATGATGGTGATCGGCAAACAGATCCCTGTGCATCTGTAGCAGCGAACACCTCCTGTGGACAATACTATAATGCGCCAACATCTGATTATTTAAAACAGATTTTTGAGGAAATTGCCTCCCGAATTTATACCAGGCTCACCCAATAAGGGGTATTTATGAAAAAGTTTTCTTCTTTACCTAAAACAAATCAGAAACCACGCAGCAATGGTCAAACCATGGTTGAGTTTGCTTTGGCATTACCGATTTTATTGCTATTAATTTTTGGAATTATTGAATTTGGACGCATGTTGCAAGCCTGGTTAGCGCTTGAGAATGGTGCCCGTTTTGCTGTCCGTTATGCGATCACGGGGAGTTTTGATCCGCAATATTGTCAGGAAGCAACCGGTGCGCTTACTGGAATTTATTCTCCACGAGATATTTTTGGGGATGATTACCTCGATAGTGGGGTTGTAGATCATCTTGATGATGCAGATGGACCAGCTAATTTTGACTGCCGAGTTTCAGAAGGTTGGGTGAAAAGTCAGTCCTGGCATATTACAGATCGCGAAAAGGAAGAAGTGGAAATACTAAGCAATGTATTAATCGATTGGGCTCGCTTGCCTTCCATTCGGGATGTAGCTTTATCCGGAGCGGTTGGTTTGGCGTACGACCCGAATGAACCGACAACTGGTGATTATACTGAATATCTAAATTATGCCTATACCATCAACGATTTTCAACAAAATTATCGCGGGAATCCAAGCTTACCAGGTTACTTTGATATTACCACCTGCTCAAATCGTGTTAATCCAAGCGGTGACCAATTCTTGTTCGATGGAAATGGGTTCTGGTACACTCCATTCGATGTTTCTTCCAAGGAAAATTTTCGGTTCCCTGATCCATGTAGATTGGATGATCCAAGTGGAACAGCTCTTCGTTATGTTGACGATGCTGGTGGACCAGGAAATCGGGTGAGAGTTGTTCTGACATATCGCCATCCACTTATTACACCTATTGTATCAAGTTGGTGGCCACACTTGAGATTATCAGCGCAACGCGAGGGTATTGTTGAAAAATTCCGTACTTCCCGCCTGACCGGACTGGTTGGCGCGATTGCTCAGGCTGCCACCCATACAGCAACACCGTTACCACCCACCAATACACCCACAGCGACTAATACACCCACTGCTACCCCAACCCCACCAATCTTTGATTGTAATGGTAATGGTATCTTGATGCAACGATGGAATGGAATTTCTGGTACTAGTGTATTAAACTTAACAGGTTCAGCGAATTACCCATATAATCCTGATCAAAATACTATTAGAAATAGTTTTGAAATACCTGTTAATAGTGGAGACAATTATGGTACCAGAACAATCGGTTGGGTTTGTGCACCACAGGATGGAGAATACACCTTTTATGTTTCCAGTGATGATTCTTCGGAACTATACCTAAGCTCTACAATTAATGAATCCAACAAAACAAGGATTGCATATGTAAATGGTTGGACATCATCACGACAATGGAATAAGTACACCTCCCAAAGATCAAGCCCAGTTACTTTGCAAGGTGGGGAGTGGTATTGGATTGAAACCTTACAAAAAGAGGGAGGCGGTGGAGATAATTTAGCAGTTGGTTGGACTGGACCGGTGATTGGTAATTCGATTCAAATTATCGATGGCCAATATTTAGATCCTGCTTCCCCCTTAGCGACTCCTACTCCTGCAGCGGTCTGCTCACCTAATGGGGAAGGTATTTTGGGGACCTATTATGAAGAGAGTTATGCAAATAGAGACAACTGGCAAAATTTAGTCCTTTCCCGTATTGATGAAACAATTGATTTTAATTGGGGTTCAGGGAGCCCTGCAGGAGTTCGTAATAATAATTTCTCTGTTCGTTGGCTGGGCTATGTCATTCCTCCGCAGGAAGGTTATTACACTTTCTATGGAACTGCCGACGACGGTATTCGGGTTTTTGTGAATGGTTCCCAAATAATTAGTGGTTGGGTAAACCAAGGAGCTACCACTTATACAAGTGAACCTATTTTTCTTTCATGTAACATGAATGAACTTACAATGGAATATTATGAGAATAGTGGAAATGCAGTCGCAAGATTAGAATGGTCAGGAGTATTAACCAATAGAGAGGTAATCCCACAGGTGAATCTTTATCCAGATACAGTGTTCGCGACTTCTACTCCTACAAGGACACCAACAATCACTCCAACACCCACGATTTCACGAACACCTACAATTACTCTAACACCTTCGCGCACACCTACGCCTACGCAAACTTTTACACCTTCACGCACACCTACGCGCACGCAAACATTCACACCTTCAAATACACCTACGCGTACCTTTACACCAACGATCACAAATACACCAACGATTACTTCCACTTCCACCCAAACTTCAACTCGGACATCTACGGGCACACCGACCAAAACAGGCACACCTACCCAAACAGGTACAGCTACCCCAACTCGGACAACTACACCAACAAGAACCCCGACTTCGAATATCCCAACGAACACACCCACTCCAACAGAAACCCGAAACGCTGGTCCGAGCTAGTTATTAAATGGCAAACAAATCAGCCACAACTTCGAAGTTGTGGCTGATTTATCATGAAAATCAAAAAGATTTTGTTCTACAGTATGTCGTTGAACCGTAATCTGTTTATTGGTTATGGAGAAAATAAGTTAATGATTGTAGACAGTAGCAGGAAAAAACATGGGATCATTTGTGCATTAAAAATGGTTGCATATTCATCTGTTGTTTATGGGTGCCATGAGATTATAATCAAAAAGAGGGCATTTCCCCGCAGCTTGCTGCGCACAATAAAGTAAGATTAAGGAATGAGCGAGCTGGTAAGGAAAAGTCACAATGTATCAGTCCTAATGTACCATTATGTATGTCCAGCGAAGTATAGAAAGGTGGTAATAGATCCAAAAGTAGAAGAAGATCATAAAAGAGACGTGTTTGGAAATATCAAAGCGATATGAAATAGAGTTCATAGAAATAGGGACAGACGAAGATCATGTGCATTTTCTAATCCAATCGGTACCGAAAAACAGTCCGACAAGGATAATACAAATGGTAAAAAGCATCACAGCGAGAGAGGTATTCAGACAAGCGCCAGAAGTAAAACAGAAATTATGGGGAGGGGAATTTTGGTCAGATGGATATTATGTAGCACAGTAGGACAAAAAGGAAGTGAAGAGACGATACGGAAATATGTACAAGAGCAAGGAAAGGAATACGAACAGTTACATGTACAGCAACTTAAGCTATTTGAGTAAGAAGCGATAGCTGTTAGATACCCCGCAGCTTGCTGCGGGGAGGATTCATTGGTTACCACAACCAATAACACTAATATGATAATTTTGAGATTGCCATTTTAAATCTCATATCCAAAGAGGAAGAGAATAAATTCAATTTCAGCATCAAAAATAACATTAGAAAAACAAAAAACTTTCTGAGGAGAAGCTGATGACAAATTTTGTACCAAAACCAGAACACAAGTTCACCTTCGGATTATGGACGGTCGGATCGATTGGTCGGGACCC
>CAVQSU010000016.1:0-16813 GCA_963715915.1 uncultured Chloroflexia bacterium
TCCTGTGCCCGTCCCCAGGCAGGATGCCGTAGCAGGTTGACGCATACGCCCCCGAAGAAGTTGCCACCCTGGGCGCGGATCTCTTTGGCAATCACCTGACCAATACGCCGTTCCAGATAGCGGTCAAAGCTAGCACCACGTGCCATAGAGACCGGGAAGCAGGTGGATTTGCCCACCACCGCCCCGCGTGGTCCATCACTGAATTTAATTGGCGGTACGCCTGGAGGCGCTTAACTCGATTGGTGGCGATCGGTACCGGGTTATAGCCGTTTTTGTACCTGAACTGGTTGTCGACTATATCCCAGTTGCCGTTCAGCATCCAGACTTTTTCCTTCAGGGTCATGCGCTTGAGCAGGTTGCTGGCTGTCTGGTCGATTTCTTCACGGGTCATGCTACAGGTGGTTTCTTTGTGGAACATATGGATGATTCCTCTCTGGGTGATTAAATGGAAATTTTCAGGAAATCCAGATTTTCTTTCCTTTAATAATAGCGGAGATTTGCAGGAAAATGCGTCTGAAGTGTTAGGAGGCTTGATCGATGCCGTTGATGCGCGCCTCTTCTTTGTCAGTCACCTTGAACTTGAACCAGACTGGGATGATACTGAGCAGCGATGCACCTGCCGTAATCAGGAATGGGGTTTGGGGGCTGAGATTTTCCCATAAAAAGCTGCCAATCACCGGGGCTGGTAGGGATACCAATCCCAGGCTGGTGCTGAACAAACCGAATGCCACCCCACGCAGTCGCGCCGGGACTGCTTTACTGATCAGCGATTGATACGCTGGGGTCGCTAATCCCACACCAATTCCAGCGATCACCCAGCCCAACCCATACAGCCAGGCAGGGCTGGCAGGGGGGATCAGCGCAATCATGGCAATCGAAATGGAGATGAAGAGAAAGGAAACAGCGATGTTGACACGTTCGCCGACTTTGTCGGCCAGCCAACCAGCAGGGATCATGACCGCCATCATTGCCACCCCAAAAATGCTGTTCATGATTTCGATCTGACTGATCGAGAGCAGAGCAATATCCTGCATATAAACCGAAAGAAAGGTCATGGACATATTGAAGAAGATGTCACGGATCCCATCCGTAATCATGATCCAGGTGAAGAGACCACCTGCCAACACCAACCCAATCATGACGCCCAGGTTGCTTTTCAGGCTGGTAAAGGAGAGCGTGGAGGGATTGGCTTCTTTCCCTTTTGCAGCGGTGCGCGCCATGCCAACCCGCAGGATGGTTGCCAATACATACAGGATCGTGGCGTCCAACAATATGCCTTTAATCCCTATCGATTCGACCAGAAAACCACCGGCTAAGGGACCAACAACACTGACGATTCCAAACAGTGTCTGTGTAATACCAAACAAACGCGCACGATTCTCTGGGGCAGAGTTATCTGCGATGAAGGCATCAAAACTGGGACCCACCAGTGAACGTGTCATGGCGTTCAGCACGGAGGCCGCCAGCACCCATTCCCAGCGTGTTGCCAACAACAAAGGGATATAGCCCAGGATTCCCAGCACACTACCGATGGCGATCGCGCGTAATCGGCCCAAAGAGTTGGAGATCCAGCCACCCAGGATTTGTAAAACGAGGGGAATGATTTGGGATAAGGTGAAGAACAAGCCGATCTGCGCAATGCCAGCCCCCAGTTCCTTGAGGTATAACGCCTCCAGAGGTCCATACATACTGCCTCCGGTATTGGCCAGGATCATTGCCAGCATAAATAAAAGTAAGAGTGGGGTGAGCAGGGGTGATTTTTTGGCGGGTAAGGATGTGGTTGTCTCTGTGGTCATAGGCGTATCCAAAAGAGGAAAGATTTAATTATTATCATGCTTAAATAAAATTATACTTTCGATTAATAATATTTATATAATATCGTATTTTACCTTAATTTTATTAAAATAAATATACAAATATTCAATAATTTTATAGAGCTACCATGAATTCCATTTAAAAAAATTTTCCATGCTTGGAAAATAAGACCCGTTGCATATAGTAATCAGTTAGCTCCAGATGGGGTGGAGTATACAATCGATTCTATATTATTACCAGGCTGTCATACAATGCACCCTGCCTTTGAGGTCGATGCCGGATTCTATTGCCTGCAGAGCCGCCTGCTTTTCTAACCCGATCAGCTGGATGCCTTTGTCAATCGTATGTTGGTACACTTTTGACATGTCATTCAGGTGCGGTTGGGAGAGCTGAACGGCGTTTAAGCCCTGCATCTCTCCCAGCAAGCTGATGAAGTGGTCCCCTTTTCCACAGAAATGAATAGCGCCACCGCCATGTTCGTCCAGCAGACGCTGATCGTAGGGCAGGATGAATTTTTCGTACATGCGACGCGAGAAATTGGTGCCGGAATTATCGCGTAACATGATGGTACCTTTATGCAGCATACCCCAGTGCACATTGCCAGCCGGTTGGAATGGGTAAGCCTGTGTCCCAGGCGTGCATATAGGCAGTATAGGTATCACAGACCAGATCGAGAAAGGCATGCACGATCTCAGGATGATCCACTACATCCAAGAAGAGCCGGCTGCCCCACACCAATTCACAGATATCCATGGGCCCCTGCAGGTCGGGATGATAAACATGTACATATCTCCCGATTTTTGGATATCGTTTGCCTATCTGCTTAAAATATTCTCCCATTGCAAGCACTTTTTCTCCATACCCATTCGATAGATCCGGTACACCCTGCTCAATCAAAGCTTGCAATGCATCCAGATCATTCAGGGGATGAGAAATTGGCAGAGTATTGGCACTCTCTTCCATAATAAATGGTTCCACACCGAACAAAAGGGGAATGATACTGGTGCCATAATTACAGCGCACGCTCAACAAATTTCCATCCGCTCGTTCCAACTGTTGTGAACACAGGTGATATTGTTGCAGCGCCATTTGATCATAACATTCCAGGGTGCTGTTGATGGAAACCTCAGGCCAGGTCACTCTGGCAGGTACTGGCTGTTTGCGATGAGGCAAAAAATAAGCTTGTGAACACCTGCCATGAATAAAATCTAGCCAGGATTGGTATAAACGGTCTTCTTCGTCCGGGTCAATCCTTTCTTCCAGATCTTCCAGACAACGTTCCAGGGTGGGATGCATAAGTTTAATACCTCTCTACAATGGATACAGAGATCCAACTTTATTCAGTATAAACAACCTTCCTGATAACCTCTATTGCTCAATACTCTAAAACTAGTGAAAAACAATCTTTTTAGTAAAACCTGGTCAGCATTAAATAAAAGGCACAGTTACGACGAAAAAAATCCTCTGGTGGCACACATCTCGATGATTTAATGCTAGAATACAAAGAAGAAATGAGAACGAGGGATTATCTTTTCCCAATGCTGTTTCGTTGCAGAAAAACACCAGGATGATGAAGGAGAATAACATGAAGGGTGTAACGGAAAAATTCTGGTGGTGGATCTAAGTAGCCAGCAATATCACATCGAAGAATTACCGGAAGAGGTCTATCGTCGTTATTTAGGTGGTTATGGATTCGGCGCTTATTATCTTTACAAACACATACCGTCTAATTGCGATCCATTAGGGCCGGACAATATCATCGGTTTTAGTCCTGGCTTATTGACTGGTAGCGGGGCGGGCTTTTCAGGGCGTTGGTCGGTGTGCGCCAAGAGCCCGTTGACGGGCAAAGGTTTGCGCTCGAATGGCAAATACAGCTCAGGTGGTTGGGGCAATGCCAACGCAGGCGGCATATTTGGTCCAGCTATCAAGCGTGCGGGTTTCGACGCCCTTCTTTAAAGGGCAGTCTGCCACACCAGCGTATCTGTTGATGACCCAGGAAATCGTCTCATGGAAGATGCTAGCTTTCTGTGGGGTAAGGACACGGTCGAGACCGAGGATGCATTGATGGTAAAACACGGTCTGCGTGCCTGTGTGGCTTCCATTGGTCCAGCCGGGGAGAATCTATCTGATCTAGGTATTTCCAATGACAAGGGTCGCATTGCTGCCCGTAGTGGCCTGGGGGCGGTGATGGGCAGTAAGAATTCTAAAAGCCATCTGCCTGACAGCCAATAAAAAGTTGGAGTATGCCGATCGTCCCAAACTGCAGGAACTGAACAAGTACTATTTCGCTCGTATGAAACATTTTGAAATCCAGCCAGCTGGTTAAAGCCATTGGCACCAAACTGGATTATTTTGCCCCTCTCATGCGTGTTTCTAAAATGGGACTGGCAGCACCCGGTAGTATTATTCCGCGCCTGATGGGCACCATGTACGGTGGGGTCGCATTGGGTACCAATATGACCACCATCATTTCTGCGCAGAACGGCGATTCCCCGGTCAAGAATTATAAGGGGGTGGGTTATGTCGATTATCCGATGAAGAAAGCCATGAAACTGCGCGCCAAACGCCTGAATGAATATAGCAAAAAGCAGTATGGGTGCTTTTCCTGCCCGCTCAAGTGTGGGTATTTGTTGGAATATGATAAGTTGCCTTACGAAAACAAGGAGACGCACCGCCCCGAGTACGAAACCTCCTGCTCGTTCGGGGCATTGATCTTGAACGATGATATGGATCTACTGCTGCAAGTGAACGAATATCTCAATCGGGTGGGGATGGACAGTATCTCGGCTGGTACAACCGTTGCGTATGTGCTGGAAGGGGTGGAGAAAGGCATCTTCAAACAGCAGGATTTTATTTGCGAGGATTACCCCCAGGGGTTTTTACCGGTTTGGGGTGACCCCATCTACATCCTACCGCTACTCAAACTGATGGTCACCCGTGAGGGTATTGGTGATCAACTGGCTGACGGCACTTATCAGGCCAGCCAGCACTTTCCGGATACGGAAGAATTCGCCATTCACACCAATGGCGCAGAAATGGGCATGCACGATCTGCGTCTGACTAAAAGCTGGGGCATGTCCTTCGTGGCGGATCCCACACCAGGGCGGCATACTACCTCCAATTATGATATGGGACAACTGGGCACACCGGATTTCTTTCCACCTTTGAAGGAAAAAATCGAAAAGACCAAAGAATTCATACCGCCAGGGAGAGATCTCTGTCTGGTCAATTAAGCTGCACCAGGTGATGGAGAGCCTGGGGTTGTGTATGTTCTCTTATTTCTTCAGTGATTATCGTATGTTGGAAATGCTGGCAGCTGTGACGGGTTGGGATATGACTGACGATGAGATATTCGAGATCGGTGGACGCATCCAAACCACCCGCCAGATGTTCAATGCCCGTGAAGGGGCCATCCGGCACGAGATCACCCAACGCGCCAGGGTAGCCCTCCTCAACAGAAAGGACCCATTGCCGGGAATAGCATTGATATCGAAGAGATGATTCAGGGATATTATCAGGGTATGGGATTCCAGAAAGATGGAGTACCTAGTGTAGAAACACTTCAATCCCTAGGTCTGGATGCGATGATACCGGATTTAGCGATCAGCACCGGTTCACCAGCTGCTTTGGTTAATGAGTATCTGGTGAACAAAGAAAATAGGTAGGCAAGACGGGCTGATTTAAACTTAAATCCAATTTGCAAATCACGTTTAAAAAAACTTGTATAATGGAGGTATTGTCCATCATAAAAAGGAGGTTTTTGTGAATAAACGGCGAAATTGGACCATTTGCCTTGTTTTTTGTTTGGTTATTATTTCCTCATTTTCCTGTAACATGCCGGAGTCCTCTACGACGAGTGAAAAAGAAAAATCCCTCTTAGAAACGCAATCTGCGATTTCAGTTCAGCAAACTGTGCTGGCAATCAACGAAATGACCCAAAATGCTCCCACTGCCATTCCTACCCAGGCAGAACAACCTACTTACACTCCTTATCCTACCTACACCGCTCAACCTGAACCGACGAATATTGTTTTACCCACTCAGGTCATACCCACAGAAACTTCAGCCGTCGAGCTTGATTTCGACACCTGGATGCAGGAGGAAGCAAAAATTCTGGTTTATGAAGATATGAAAGGCAACTTTCAATACCAGCCCATCGTGGATCAAGCTTTGAATGCTTTAGGTTTAAGCAGTTCACGGGTGGTACGAGTGGCTGATGCTCAGGGAAATTTTCTGCGTGAATTGAATACCGGACGAGGGTGGGATCTGATCATCACTGCTGCAGAAACAAGAACAGGCCCCACCGGTGAGTTTTGGGAGGCAATTGGCGATTTGGTCATGAACGACAATGTAGCCTTGATTGCCGAGGAATGGGACCTGGATTCCTTCTATATTGGCAAGATTTCACCGCTGCTCAGTCGGTGTGGCATGACGGTTCAAAAAGATTGGGAACGCGACCCATTGCGCTTTGATATCTATGATTATTCCATATTTTGGTTAGAACCGGAACACCCGGTTTTTACGGATCCCAATATTGTTGGTTCATTGATTGTTCCCGACATCGTTTGGTGGAACGACGCCGGTGATTTGATCAAGCTCAAAGGTGGTGATGCCCAATTGTTAGCTGGAACACAAAAGAATGAGTATAGTTCCTATGGCGTTATCACAACCTGCATGGATGGACGTATGATCTGGCAATCGTTCTCAACTCACGACTATGCTACCGATGACACACTGGCGTTATGGCAAAATTACATCATATACACCTTGAAGAATCGCTTCGCCTATCTGAATCAGTAAGTTTTTAAATTTTCCATTTTCAGCTTATTTTCAGCTCTTTCACATTTTGTACAAGTTAACACTTTGCCATATCAATATCCAGGTGCGCCTGCAGTATCCGCAAATGAAAAACTTAGAAAAAGGTCAAACATATTTGTTATAAGACGAATTGTCCTTGTTCGTGATCATTTCAGGTTTCGGGAATCCTGTATAATTTAAGCGTGGTGGTTTCGTAATCCCACCTGATTTGGATTCTCCGGGAAGGGAGCCAGGAGACAATCCGGAAAAATTCAACCTGAAGGAAGCTGACCTTTGACACTCGATATTGCACTGACCTTTGGTGTTTTGCTACTGGCTATAATATTCTTTATCACTGAGATTTTGCGCCCCGACCTGGTGGCTTTGATGGTGTTGGTATTGATGGTGGTCTTCGGTCTGGTGTCCCCAGGAGATGCATTGACTGGATTCTCTAATCCAGCAGTGGTGGCTATCTGGGCGATGTTCATCCTTTCTTCCGGGCTGGCGCGTACCGGGGTGGCTTCGTATTTGGGTAATCTGGTCATGCGCGTGGCGGGAGAAACGGAACGAAGGCTTCTGACAGTTTTGATGACCAGTTCCGCGGTTTTATCTGGCTTTATGAACAATATTGGCGTAGCAGCCATGTTTCTGCCAGTCACGATCGACATCGCCCGGAGGACCAAACGGGTAGCTTCACGACTACTGCTCCCGATGGCATATGGATCCTTGCTGGGTGGCATGCTGGTCTTGTTTGGCACCTCCTCCAACCTGGTGGTTAGTGGTTTTGTTGAGAATACCGGGCTTCCCCCCTTAGGTATTTTTTATTTTACCCCCATTGGGGTAGCGATTTTTGTGGTGGTTTTGATTTACATCAATATTTTAGGTCACAGATTTTTACCCAGACGCCAATCTCCACAGCCGGTCTCTCCCACACAGATGCCACCGGCTCAGGATTTGCAAAGTTTATATGGTCTGGAAGAACGCCTGGCAATGCTGGTGCTGCCTGACGACACTTTGCTGGCTGGCAAGACCCTGGCAGAATCGCGTATCAGCAAGGCGCTGGGATTAAATATTCTTTCGGTAAGGCGGAAAGATGGTAAACGTCTGGCTCCTGATGCCCATCTGGAACTGGAGGGCGGTGATCAGTTATTAGCATTGGGCAGGTTGGACCAGATTGAAAAGATCATCCGTTCTCCGATGTTTACCGTCGAGAGAAAAGTGCCCACGATCTCACGATTAATTTCAGAGAATATTGGTCTGGCTGAAATCCACATCTCCGAACACTCTGAATTTAAAGGCAAAACTCTGGTGAGTGCTGGTTTCCGCCAGAAATTTGGCGTGAATGTGCTGGCGAACCGCAGGCGTGATCTGATCCGCCGTACTAATTTACAGAATATGGAGCTGGAAGCCGGGGATATTCTACTCATCGAAGGGCAACTGGATAAACTGGAAACACTCTCCGATCAGCCCGGTTACCGAATTTTAGGCTTGGATGAATTACGTGATTATCATCTGGAAGATCGCTTGCTGTTTATTGATATTCCGGATGGCTCTGCTCTTGCAGGGCAGACCCTGGCCGAAGCCAAACTGGGTTCAGCATATGGCATTACCGTGCTGGATATCATCCGAACCGGTCAGGAATGGCTATTTCCAGAACCAGATATGTGCCTGGAAGACGGGTGATCAGTTGATCGTCTCAGGCCATCCTTCTGATATTGAAGTTTTGAATGGATTACAAAAGATTCAAGTCGAAAAAGATGTAAAATTTAATCTGCATGATATGGAGAATGGTTCGCTCTCTTTTGTAGAAGTGATTCTGTCCCCTTACACATCCCTGGTGGGAAAAACTCTTAAACAGATCCGATTCCGTGAAAAATTTAACGTTTCCGTGCTGGCCATCTGGCATGGCGATCGTCCTTATCGTACCGGTCTACAGGATTTACCGTTGCAATATGGGGATGCTTTTCTATGTTATGGTACGCGTGAAGGCTTTGAATTGCTGGCAAAAGAACGCGATTATATCGTTCTGCGCCAGGATGTGCAGGAAAAACCGCGCCTGAAAAAAGCACCCATCGCTGGGTTGATTATGTTAGCCGTGGTGGCGGTCGTTATTGCAGGCTGGTTACCCATTTCTATCGCAGCGATCGCCGGGGCTGTAATGATGGTTTTGACCCAATGCCTGACGATGGAAGAAGCACACAAATCCATCGCATGGAAATCGATCTTCCTGATTGCTGCCATGATGCCGCTTGGATTTGCCATGCGGGATAGCGGAGCAGCTCAATTTCTTGCGAATTGGGTGGTCCAGATTGCAGGTCCTTATGGCAACCTTGCCATTCTGGGTGGCCTCATGCTGCTAACACTGCTGATCAATCCTTTCATTCCGGCTGTGGTCAATGCCGTCATCATGACACCGATTGGTCTGGCAACAGCGGCTAGCCTGGGGGTATCTCCCTATCCATTCGTGATGGGGATTGCCTACATGGTAGCGGCCTGCTTCATGACCCCGGTATCCCATCCCGCCAATCTATTGGTGATGAGCCCAGGTGGGTATCGCTTCACCGACTATCTCAAGAACGGTATCCCGATAGCCATCCTGGCACTGCTGGTAAGCCTGCTGTTGATTCCTCTGGTATTTCCATTTTAAATAAATAACCTCCAAAAATCGCCTTTGCAACTGCTCAAAGAGTAATAAGAACACAATAATCCTGTAAATCCTGTAATTCACTCTGTTTATCCAAAACAAAATTTGCCATAAACGATAAATTGTTAACTTCCAAATAATCCTTCCGAAGGACTCCGTAGCATGCCCATTGGGTAAATGCATTTTGAGGAGCAAATCCCAGTTCAGATTTTTTAGCTCGAGTAAAACATTGAATCTTTGAAGATTTTTATTTTCTTAATCATATATAATAGAGCAAATGTATGTGGTTCAGGTATTTTTGCGCTGGTGATCACCAGCCTGAAACACCTATCGACATAAAAAGATAGCAATTGTTCCCACCCACGGGAATTTATAGAAAGTTATTGGTATGGGTCAGATTAAGCAGGTATTTGATATTAAAGGTATGGATTGTGCCGATTGCGCCCGTAAGGTCTCTGATGGTGTACAGAAATTACCCAAAGTAGAATTGAGCCAGGTGAACTTTGCCACCGGGCAATTGACCGTGGTGGGGGATGTAGATGCCGTCGAAGTAACTACCCGGGTGCGCGATCTCGGTTATGATGTGCTCGAACCAGAAGAAAAAAGTCAGATCATTGCTCAATCTGGACACTCCAATTTTCTGCGCTTTTTATGGCAGCGCCTGGAAACCCGCCTGGCTTTATTGGGCGCGATTCTGGTGCTGCCAGGGCTTATCCTGGGAGAGATTCTGGGATTCGATTGGTGGTGGATCAATTTGCTCTCGCTGGCAGCCATGCTGGCAGCCGGGTACCCGATCGCCCGTTCTGCCTGGAGCAACCTGCGGATCAATCATGCCATTGATATCAATTTCCTGATGAGCATTGCCGCGATCGGCGCGGTGGTGATTGGCGCTTATGTGGAAGCGGGTATGGTGATCGTTTTATTTGCGCTGGGCGAAGCGCTGGAAGGCTACACCTCTGAAAAAGCGCGGAATTCGATCCGCAGCCTGATGGAAGTGGTATCGCCCATAGCCACTCGATTGAGCCAGCAAAATGGTGAAACGCGTGAAGAGGACGTGCGGGTGGAAGCCTTACAGGTCGGGGATCACATTCTGGTGCGCCCGGGTGAACGTATCCCCATGGATGGCGTCGTTCTGGAAGGCTTTTCAGCTGTTAATCAGGCTTCCATCACAGGTGAGTCCGCTTTGGTGGATAAACAACCGGGAGAAGATGTTTATGCCAGCTCCATCAATGGCGCCACGGCTTTGGTGATTCAGGTCACGCATCTCAGCGAAGATAACACCATCAGCCGCGTCATTAAGTTGGTACAGGAAGCCCAAAACAAACGCGCTCCCTCGCAGCGTTTCATTGATCAGTTCGCGCGCTGGTACACACCCACAGTGGTGATTCTGGCCACATTGATAGCGGTCATCCCACCTTTATTCTTCGGACAACCATTTTTCAATCCCAGCGATGGATCTCTGGGCTGGCTGTATCGCGGTCTGACCCTGCTGGTGATCTCCTGCCCCTGTGCGCTGGTCATTTCCACCCCGGTCAGCATTATTTCAGCCATCAGCAATGCTGCCCGGCATGGAGTTATATTCAAAGGTGGATTGTTTATCGAAAAACTCAGTCACATCAAAGTGATTGCTTTTGATAAAACCGGCACCTTAACCGAAGGGCGACCGGTGATTGTAGCCTCGCGTTCCAATAGCCATCAGGCATTTAAACCTGTCGCAGCTGATTGTGATGATTGCACCGAATCGATTGCTCTGGCGCATGCGGTCGAACGTCGCAGCCAGCACCCATTAGCACAGGCGATTGCTCAGGCAGCCAGTGAGTTTGGAGTTGCAGAACGCTATCCCGCCGCCAGTAATGTTACCGTGTTACCTGGGTTGGGCGTCAGCGGTGAAGTAAATGGCAGACAGGTTCAGATCGGGTCGCACCGCATGCTGGATAATGGCATCAATCACTCTGATGAGGATTGTGACCAGCTCAAACAAGCCGAAGAGAGTGGTAATACCCAGATCCATGTGGCAGTGGATGGGGATTTAGTGGGTAGCTTGTTGGCGGTGGATGCACCGCGTGCAGGCAGCCGGGAAGCGTTTTCCGCACTTAAAGATCTAGGCATTAAAGCGCTAGTGATGTTGACCGGTGATCAACCGGTGGTTGCACAGCAAATCGCTGAGCAGGTCGGGGTGACCGATTTCAAAGCTCAGCTTCTGCCAGAAGATAAAGTGACTGCGGTGGAAGATTTACGGAAAAAGTGGGGGGCGATCGCCATGGTTGGGGATGGCATCAACGACGCCCCAGCCCTGGCGTTGGCGGATGTGGGGATCGCCATTGGCGGTGTATCTACTTCAGCCCAGGCGATGGAAACCGCGGACGTAACCCTGATGCAACCAGATTTGCACCAGCTGCCTTTTGCTCTGCGACTCAGCCGACGAATGATGAATACCATTCGTTTTAATATTGTGTTTGCGATTGGGGTCAAAGCTGTGTTTATGGCACTGGCTGCCGCTGGACTGAGTACCATGTGGATGGCAGTGGTTGCGGATATGGGCATATCCATTCTGGTTACCCTGAATGGCATGCGCCTTTTGAAATATCAATAGCTTCATTGGTTTGTTATCACGAACCATACACTGCGGGACTGCGGCGAATCGGGTTGTACGCAGTCTTTTTTGATTGTCGAATGACCAACGCTGCGGCAAACAAAACCAATGAAATGACGATATTAACGACCACGAAAATCCAGGTCAGACCGCTCATCGAGCAAACCAGATAGTTGATTAACATCTCCGGTAATGGTCCAACAATAATCCCTGAAAATAGACCATTTGCGACCAGGCTTTGTTGTGCAGAAACAACAAAAATAACACACAGGCTCATGACAATCAGGTTGACACCACTTAAAAACGACAATATTTTTGAGATAATTGGGGTTGATTCTTGTTTCATTTGACTCTCCACTTGGTTTCAGTATACATAGATCTGTTTCATTCTTCACTGCCCAAGTGGAGAGGTTTGGTATCAACCCTGAGGATCGATTCTTTATCCACCCTGTGGGTCATTCAAACATAACGGGGATCTCACCACGTTCACTGAAAATGATCGTCTCACCATGTTTATCGCAGGCCGGGCTGGCTAAATACACTGCATACAAGCCAACTTCGTCGGCTGTGATCCAATGATGTATTGGATTCGGTTGTGAGCGAGTGTTCACTTTTGTGCGTACCAGCAATGTGTTGATGCGCACCGCTCTTTCCTCATATTCAGCAGCTATTACGTCTTTGAGCATCAACTGGGCAGAAGCTGAAACTGAAATTGGTCCGGCAGTAGGAATGGGATACAAGGCTGCCCCTCCATTTAATAAGGTGTAACTGCTTCCTTCCAAATCAGCCAACAAAGGCAGGAATGTTTTGGCAGCCACAAAGTGCGCCGTCAGACTGTTCTCCATGATGTGGTTCCAGATGCGCAACGGTACCTCGCTCAGCGCTTCTCCCTGCCACCAGCCCCCGATAGATGCCACCACCATATCCAATTGGCCGATGTCCTGTTCAATCTTGTTGCGCAAGTCCAAACCGCCTTCTTCAGTACAACAACCACCCTGATAAGTGATCAGGCGATCACAACACAATCTTCCCAAATGCTCCTTGAGTTGATCCAGGCGGTATTGATCGCGTGATGGAACGACAACCGTCGCGCCATGGGTTAAGAATTGCCTTACGACCCCTTCACCAACCTCCCCGGCACCGCCAATGATCAAAGCTACTTTGCCAGCCAGAATTGACATACTTGCCTCCTTTCGGTTGTGAAAAATGGGTGCCTCCCTCAATTCCATTATAAGAGATAAGTCAAGAGCTTAATAGCGATTTAGCTGTTAAGCCGTTTAGCTGTTAAGGAAAGTTCATTAGTTCATAAGTTCATGAGTTCATATGATGGCGGAGTGGTCCACTCATGACAACTTGTGTATTTCTGAATTTGGAATAATGGGAAATAGTCATCCAGTATTGCATGCTCATATTGTTCCTCGTTATATGTGGGAACCAGAAAAACTCCGTAAAGGTTTGCCTTGGGATCATCCTGAAATCTTTGCAGAAGCGACAAAGTTTGATGCAAAACGAGATCAAACACTGGTGGATGAGCTGAGAAATATCTTACAATTGTGATTTCAGTTGGGAAAATTTTAGGATTTTACCTTTCCAAAATTATTTGGTTCACGTGCCTCAATTTCCAAAGTTGTGATTATGCCCCAAAAAAAATTCATATAAAAATAACCATAAATGATTATCTTGGAAGGTTAGAGATCAAATCTAAAATTGGATGGAAAATAATTCTTTGTGATAAGTCACCGATATCCCTATGGGTCATAGTTAGCTTCCGATTATCAAAATCCTCCATTTTTGGTAAATTAAAAACCAGAATTATTTATTAAGATTTATTTTTTCCAACAGTCGGTTTAAATTGGGGATGTCCTGTTGAACAGTTTTCCAAATAATTTCTTCATCTAATCGAAAATATTCATGAATTAGTACATTTCTAATCTCTTGAATTTTCTCCCAGGGAACTTCGGAATATTTCTTTTTAATCTCATCCGGTAATGCCCGTACAGCTTCTCCTAAAGTGGATAACTCAAATGCGACTGCTCGAATTGTTTTCGGATCATTCAGAAATTCATCAAAATTAGATGAAGAAGTGAAAATTTGAATATTTTACAACATAAGATCATGTCTTTAATACGTAATTGCCAATTTCTAGGAGACAAGAATCGCCTCCTTTAAAATCTCTTCCTTCATTAAATCTTTTATGGACCTTTTTGTCCCCAAATCTACTTTACAACCCAGCAAAGTCTCTAGTTTTTGTTGTAATTCAATAAACTCGAATAAACCTGGGGTTGGATCAAACTCAACCAGCAGGTCAACATCGCTTGTAGAAGTTGCTTCATTTCTTGCTGTTGAACCAAATAAATAAAGTGCCTGAACACCATATTGTTCAGATAAATTTTTTTTTGTTTTCTTAAAATGATTAATACTTCATCACGTTTCATACTGTAAAGGATATCGAATCATTGATACTTTGTCAATTAAATTTGCTTATGACAACTTTTATTTTAAACTCACGGTCTACCTTAAGAACTCATCAACTCATGAACTTATGAACTTATGAACTTAACCCCTTTTCTTAACAGCTTAACAGCTCAATCGCTTAACAGCTATCTAGCCTTTTTGACACCAAATACAATGAAATTCCGTATACTATTATTGGAGGTGTGTTATGAACTACAGTGAAGTTTTTTCAAAAGCCTGGAAGATTGTCTGGAAGTTCAAGGCTTTGTGGATTTTTGGTATTTTATCCAGTTGTGCACGGGCAGGTTCGGGTGGCGGTGGTGGTTCGAATGGGGGTAGCGGTGGCAGTTCGCACCTGATCAATTCAGGTGGTGTCTTAGCTTCTCCGAATGTAGTTTTACCCAAACAGGTCTATCAGTGGTATTTACAAACGCAATTGGCCTGGGATACAGAACCATGGGGAGTCTTCCTCATTGTTTTAGCCGTATTTTTCTTCGTCATGGCATTGGTGGTGCTTTCCCTGTTCCTCGGTGTGTTGGGACGGGTTGGCGTCGCACGAGGTGCTTGGCTGGCAGATGCTGGCGAGGAGAAACTGAATTTCTCACGGATTTACAATGAAAGCAAACCATACTTCTGGCGGGTGTTCCTGTTCTTCCTGTTGATATTTGCTGCTTCGATTGCGATTGGTGGTCTGGTTGCAATCCCGCTATTGCTGGTGGTTGTCTTCACCCTCGGATTTGGTCTCCTGTTCCTGATTCCGCTGCTGATTGTGGTTGCTTTTGCCGTCAAGATTTTGATTGAGCAGACGATTGTAGCTATCGTTGGCGAAGATCTGGGTGTTTTTGCTGCTATCGAACGTGCCTGGAAATTGCTGGTTGAAAAACCCTGGCCTCAGGTTGTAGTGGGTCTTGCAACCTCTATTGGTGAAATAGCGGTGATGTTTGTGCTGGTTATTCCGATCTTCCTGGTGTTGATCCCGTTCTTCATTTCGATCTTCTTCCAGACAGATGCGGTGATTGGCATTGGTGCCATCATCAGTGGAGCCGGATTCCTGCTGTATTTACCGGTCATGATCCTGGGAAGTGGTATTATGTATGCCTATATCGGATCAGTCTGGGCACTGACTTTCAAACGTCTGACACAGCCATTAGCCCCGGCGGTTGTTGAAGCAACAGCTGAGTAGAAGAAACAAAGTCCCTGGAGGAATCGGTTCCAGGGACTTTTAATTTAAAAGAAAATTATTTAGACAATTTGTAAATTTCTTAATACCCGTGCTGCCCGTAAAGTCACCCATTTATTGGGCTGTTTCTTCTGACCAAAATCTATCCAGGTTTTGCCAGTGTAGTCATATTCCAACATCCAGCGCCCAAATTGATTCTGTTTATTGACAATAAATTCTATTGATTTAGTAAGTCTTGGATCATTGCCCAGCCCTAATCCAACCAATGCTTCCACGATCTGAAGAATATCTGTCACATAAAATACCGGGAATCCAAACTTCCACCAGTTGCCACTGGGTTTGGCATTCCAGCCACTGGGGTAGGTCGCATCCAGTGGATCCACACTCAACAAAAATTCGACTCCTTGTTGAATGGCGCTCTCAATGAGAGCGGTTCGCCGTAGAATTGGTATTTTACTGAAAGCCAACATGACTTTGGTTGCTCCCCAGGCACAAGGAAGACCGTTATTCGCTCCGCATGCAAACATTGGGCCACATTTCCCGGCATAATAGCGAATGGGTGCTTTCTTATCTTCCAAAGGAGCAATTCCTTCTCCGGTGACTGTGCGAGCCATCCACTCAAAAGCAGTGTCCAGTCGAGGGTCTTCATACCCGAGATCGAGTAAAGCAGCGCATAAATTACCCTGTAAACAGTCGACGGTGCCTGAAGGAGGTCCATTGGTACTGAATTGCCCTGTAGGATTGAAGGCGTGTTCCATTAAATATTGACAGGCAGTCTGAATGCGGGGATCTAGGGCAATACTAGCACCCAGTTGTGCTAACAGGATGATCGACCAGACAGTGCTGGTGTATTTGGGCAGATAGCCAGGTCCTGGTTTTTCCCAATACCCCTCGGGATGCATGGCATCCAGGACAGTCGCGATTGAGCCTTCGCGATGTGCTTTCTCTCTGGCAGCCACGAGATCTGGATCATCCCCAGGCAATTGCATGATGTCTCGCATAGCCAGGTAACGCACACCAGGCTCTTCCTCTTCCAACAACCAGATAAGCGATTTTTCATTTAATTTTGGTTTCATAATATAATCCAGTTTTTTACCCAAACGCTTGTTTTAACACCCGGGCAACGCGATAAGTAACCCATTTGTTGGGATTGTTGATAGATCCAAATTTGTACCAGGTTTTATAATCATGTTCCAATGCCCAGTGACCGTTTTCATCCTGTTTGTTGAGAATAAACGAAATGGCATTTGCCAGGCGAGGGTCATCTGAATACCCAACACCAACCAGTGCTTGCATCAGCTGCAGAAGATCGGTAACATAGAATACCGGG
>CAVQSU010000017.1:0-127941 GCA_963715915.1 uncultured Chloroflexia bacterium
TTCTGTCGTAGGCTGACTTTCCATTCATTCCTGTCTTATTTTCTATGTTTCAACTTTTTTACATCTCAGGTCAGGCAACATGCAATGTGGCTACCTGGCGGAAGTGAAAGCCTATGATGGTAAATGTAATTGCCATCGGGAACAAGCGTGGACGGTTGAACAGTGTCCAGAAAAAGAGCCGCCAATATTCAAGACGTTCAACCCCGATGATTCCCAAATGATAGATGGATCTCCATAGTGCCAGGAAATATTGTGGATCAGAAGTTGCCCTGACTCTGGGTGGACGATATTCGCGCAGAAAGGTAACGACACGTTCATAATAATATTCAGGTGCATAGATCTGATGTAAAATCTTGCGATAACCTTCCTGGAGTGACTTCTAAACCCATCTTCGGAACAATGTTGGTCGATCCATCCACGTTATCACCGGAAAATTCATTTACCAGGCGACCTTCCTTTTCCATTCTTTTGTATAGGAGCGTTCCTATCGGCGCTTGCAGTAACCCAACCATGGCTGTGACAATACCGCTCTTCTGAATGAAGTCAATCTGCTGCTGAAAGATCCCTGGGGAATTATTATCAAAACCAACGATGAATCGACCCTGAACCTGTAAACCAGATCGTTGCAGGAGTTTAACACTTTCCACCAGATCACGTCCTACGTTTTGTTTTTTATTACATTCTGTCAGACTATCCTCGTTTGGTGTTTCAATGCCTACAAAGACGGTGTCAAATCCAGCCTGAACGATCAGTTTGAGTAAGACCGGATCATCCGCCAGATTAATGGATAATTCTGTAGAGAATGGCACCCCTGTTTTTCCTTTGCGCCATTCAATCAATGCAGGCAATACTTCCGTTTTTATATATTTCTTATTGCCAATGAAGTTGTCGTCAACAAAGAAGATGTTTTTGCGCCATCCCAGAGCATAGATGCTATCCAGCTCCGCGATGATCTGGTTGGCGGTTTTGGTGCGCGGAATGTGTCCCAAAAGAGAGGTAATGTTGCAGAAATCGCAATTGAATGGGCAACCCCGGGAGAATTGAATGGCAACCGTCTCATAATGACGAAGATCAGCCAGGTGCCAGAGCGGTATGGGGGTCTGGTGGATATCAGGGAATTCTAATGAAGAATAAACATGCTTAGCCTGACCCAGTTCCAGATCACGCAGGAAGGGCGCCAGCGTGTTCTCGGCTTCGTTGAGGACAAAATAATCCACCTCCGGGAATTGTTCATGTTCCATTGTAAATAGCGGACCACCGGCAACAATTTTCACCCCGGAGGATTTACAGCGTTTTATGACTGCGTGCACGGATTCGCGTTGGACAACCATGGCACTCAGGAAAACGTAATCGGCCCATTTTCAAATCTTTATCGGTCAGGTCGGTTACATTCAGATCCACAAGACGTTTTTCCCAATCGGAAGGCAGCATGGCCGCAACTGTCAACAAACCTAAGGGAGGAGCTCCAGCTTTTTTTCGAATAAATTTCAAGGGCGTGTTTAAAGCTCCAGAAAGTATCCGGAAATTCGGGATAGACAAGTAATATTTTCATAGCAACATCCTTAATCATTGCTCAACGAATATTTAGAGTTCGCATGGGTGACCCGTTTGCGAAGAAAGCGTTGCTGGACCTTAAGTGCAAGCTGTCGATTAGTCATCGCAGCCATTGCCTCGATGCCGACAACACGCGCTCCAAAACCTGCTATTCGAAGGCGATCTTCCAGCGCTACTTTTACCTCGTCCGGTCCAAATATCCAGATGGATTCGGCATTACTGATGAGTGAAATGATCACGTTGTAATACCTATCCAGCAGCATCTCAGATTTCTCTACAGGCGAATCAATAAAGTCACTATTTTTCGGACGGCTATGATTCTCGATATTTGAAGTGATTTCACGAATATAGATTTTTTTATTGGCAATGGACACGATCACCGCTTTGCTATGATTGATCCATAGACCTACTTTTCTTTCCATAAGCCGCTCCTTTGTTTTACCATTCACCCATCCGATTAATTCTTGGGGTTCACGATAATAGCTTCCTTACGTTCAGTCTGCTTCATCCGGCGCGTATGTTTACGCTGACCTTTTGGCAGGCGTTTGATTCTTGCCTTTTTTCCTTGAATTGTTACTTTTACTTCTTTTGGCTTTTTTTCACTTACTTCCTCGGGTTCTTTTACTTTCTTCGGTTCACTTACTTCCTTGGGTTCTTTTACTTCCTTCGGTTCTTTTACTTCGATTGGTTTCTTAGCCATTTTGTTACTCCTTTTATAAATTCATGGAATGAGTTAGTGAACTCTTTGAAAGTCAATAAATCCCATTTCAACATTAATCTGGATCAGCTCCACGCGAATTTGGTCTCCAACGTCAACACCATTGAATCCTTTGACCAGTTTTCCTTCAACAGGGATGTCGAGTAGTCGAACCCAGGTTCCTTTCCCGGATGCGCCTGTGACAATTGAATCAAACCTTTCACCAATTCTGTTTTCCAGCAGAATCGCTGCGGCAGATTTTTCCACCTGTCGCTCGACTTTAGTGGCGTCGTCTTCCTTCTTGGTACAATGCGCTGCCAGCTCTTCCAGTTCTTCGATTCGATAAGGCACAGGCTTGCCTTCCAGCGCAGCTTTTAATAAACGTTGGGTAACCAGATCGGGATAACGCCGATTTGGAGCGGTTGAGTGGCCATAATCTTTAACAGACAGACCAAAATGTCCCGGGATATTTCCGTTTGGAAGCTCTGCGATATATTCACCCGAGCCTAATAATTTAATCACGGCTAAAGACACATCCGGGAAACGCAATGGATCTTTTGATTTTTGTTTTGTCAGAAAATCATCCAATGCTTTTGAATCGGGTGATTCCGGTAATCGATAATGGTGATCCGCAGCAATTTTGATAATTCGATCCCAACGTTTCGGTGTACGTACCACGCGGCGGATGGATGGAAATTTTTTATCGGAAAGATAGCGTGCAGTGACACCATTCACAGCAATCATAAATACTTCGATAATTTCTTTGGCTCTATTCTTTTTATCATCTTCTAGCGCCTGGATTTGTTCTCCTGAAAACACAGGTCTGGCTTGAATAGTTTCCAGATGGAGAGCTCCCTGATCATAACGGTAATTCTGCATACGCTGTGCTGCTTTATCCTGCACTTGAAGATTCTTCGCAAGGCCACTTACTTCAGAAATTTTCTCAGGAACATGCCCATTATCCTCCAACCAGGCTGCAACACTGTTATAAGCAAGTTTTGCAAAGTTATGCACCCAGGCTCTATAAATATTCGAACTTTTAATCGAACCATCTTCATTGACATCCATTTCAATTACAATGGCTAGCCGATCCTCGTTGACATTTAATGAGGTAATGTCAGTCGACACCTTTTCAGGCAGCATTGGATAAATCTCTGCTGCAGTATAAACAGAGGTTGTATTGTGCCTCGCATGTTGGTCAATCAAAGATCCCTGCTTAATAGCAGCGTCTACATCTGCGATTGCCACGCGAATTTTTGTTAAAACTGAGCTAATTTCCTCGGCGGTCGTGAGTTGATCCAGATCCCGTGAGTCATCGTTGTCAATGGAAGCCCACAAAAGCCTTCTCAAATCTCGAATATCCTCTGGTCCAGTTCCGATTGTATGTTCTTTGAATTCTGGGTCTTGAAGATGTTTCAGCTCAGTTAATAGAGCAGCGGAAAAATCAGGAAGCAACCCTCTTTCGAGCATTGCCCTGTGAGCGATGCCCTGTAAGATGCTGCGGTGATTGTGATTGTCAGAATTCATCTGTATGCCTTTTCATAACCATTTATTCTTTATATTGATCCAGGTTTTTATATGATTTCTGGTTTGAGTTCACTATAAGCTATGATGCAATCGCGACCTGCACGTTTGGCAGCATATAAGGCCTTATCGGCTGCAGCCACCAGTTCTTCTGCACTCAATATATTGTCGTTTGCTTCAACAATTCCGATGGACAATGTTAATTTTCCAAGAAGTTTTTCCTGGTAACGTATCTGTAAATTATTTACCTGCTCGCGGATCATTTCAAACCTGCTATAACTCTCTTCCTGCGTGGAATCGAGAAGAACCAGAATGAATTCTTCTCCACCGTACCGGCAGGCGATATCACTCTTACGCAGAGATTCCTTGAAAAGATGGCCTATTTCTCTTAAGATTACATCACCAGCCTTATGTCCAAATGTGTCATTAAATATCTTAAAGTGGTCAATATCAAGCATCGCAATGCTGATAGGTGAGTTCTTTCGGCGAGCGTGATTCAACTCTCGCGGCAAGGTATCATCCAGATAACGACGGTTGAAAAGACCAGTTAATGTATCATGATTGGCCTGTAGATGCATAAGCTTGCGAAGTCTCAAGTTGGATAAGGAGATTTTGATTCCTTCTGCTATTGTCATGGATTTTTGTTTCCAGTTGAGTGTCTGGTCCAGCGTTAAACCTGAAGGAGTTTCCTGATAAAACAAACCCAACGTTTCACCCTGAACAACCAGTGGAAAACAAAGATACCCAATTATTGGTGGTTGTGTGAAATGTTGGCAAACCATACTGGCGTGAATATCAGTCACCTCATGTAGTTGCCCGCGGCGCATTGCCCAGCAATCTTCCAGTGTAAAAACGGACTCCAGCATTTGTTTATCGCCCCAAAAAGCGGTTGTTTCCAGAAATTGTCCGGAATCGTGTAAGATTGCTAATCCGCCGTTATGATCATTGAACAATTCTCCACTTGACATTCCGATCACTTGATATGCTTCTTCTGGTGTTTTACATGATTGCAGAAGGTCATTCATCTGATTAATCATTTTCATTTCCCGGTCACGATTTTGTAATTCGATGACCAAATCAGATAATTCCTTGTTTACTTTAAGCAAGTGGTCACTGGCTATCTTGTGTTCTGTGATATCACGGATATTGCATTGAATCACCTTTTTCCCATTGACCAGATAGACATTAGACACAAATTCCACTTCAATATTTGTCCCCTGTTTCGTCTGAAGCGGAAGTTCATCATAGCGAATATATTTTTTCTGGCGCAATTCCTGAAAAGCTTGTTGACTTATATCGGAGTCCTTGAACAGACCAATTTCCCACAATTTTTTACCCAACATTTCGTTATGAGAATATCCTAACAAATCGGTAAGGAAAGGATTGACATCGGTAATCTGGCCAGTGACAGCATCGAGCAGCAGGATGCCATCCATAGCGGATTCAAACAGACGACGATATCGAATTTCAGAATCCTTGAGATCGCCATCAACCTGATTACAATCATCTTTTATGCCCATTTTTGCCAGTTTCTCATTAGATTTCATACAACACCTATCTTTTTAATGTAACAAGATAGACGGAAGTGAATATTAATCAGCATTTGCTTGCGAAATATCCTTGACCACTTCTGCCGTTTTTGCTGGCTGGTTCATGCGCGTTGCCAGATCAGCCTGGGAAATGATTCCCTCGACTACATTGGCATGATCCACAACAACAATCCGGCGGATTTGGTGATCAGACATCAATTTCAAGGCAATATTTATTTCATCATCCGCACGACAGGTCACGACTCTTCTTGTCATCACTGCTTCAATTCTGGTGGATCTCGCATCGCGACCTGCACCTACGATCTTGATTGCCAGATCGCGATCCGTAATAATACCGATCAATTTTTGCGATTCCGTATTATCAATCACGGGCATGGGTCCGATATTTTCGCGCTGCATGATCTGAGCTACGTCGATTACGTTATCGGTTGGCAGACAGCAAACGGGGTTTGCGGTCATTACGTCTTTACATATTTTCATTTTTTTCTCTTAGCCTGGAGAATTCTTCTTTCAGGGCAAGAACTATCCAAATAGGATGATCGTCATTCTATCCATTTCGGTAAGAGATGACGATTTATAACAATCTGGCCACCCCGGATTATATCCGGGCGGCAGATTGTTTTTTGACTTGCCGAACTGACTTTTTAATTTTCTTACTTGTCTTTTTTCAATCAACCTGAGAACTAAATCACCCCAAGCAAAGTTAATATGACAAGTATGATCGCGATGACCAGTAAAGTGTGAATCCAGCTTCCAGTTTTTGGGAATTTTGGACTAATACTGCCACCGAAAAAGCCAAGCAGCCACAAGACGAATAAAATAATGATAATTGTCCACATATTGTTTTTCTCCTAATTTTTTATTTTCAATTTTTTTGATCTCAACGAACCAAGATCACCTCAAAAAACAGTGTTTTCCTGATCCACTAAAAGAAGCGGTTTTAACGTCTTCGACGTATTAAGCGAACGATCGCAATCAGGATGACTGAACCCAATAAGGTCACCAACATCGTTGGCAGGGTAATGGCATCATTGATTGTTCCGATCACCAAATAACGGGCTGAGGAACCAACCGGCCAGAAACGCGCCAATGACCGCTATGACAATATTGAGTAACAGATTGGAACGGTCATGCATGAGAGATGTTGCCACCCATCCGATGACTGCTGCAGCGATTAAGTAAATAATTATGTTCATTTTTTCTCCTTTTGTTTAATTCGTTATTTTTAAATTAGTGTTTCAACTACTCGCCGTCGTTGTGCTTCTACCATCCGGCTGGCAAACCAGCCAATGATTGCTCCGGCGAAAAGCCATACGATGAAATTTACAAAATTCATTTAATTTCTCCTTTCACAGAGGATCACAATGAGATTTTTTAGTAAACCTTGATGAATAAAGCCAATTTCTAAACCCTATTCGATGTTTGTGATCTGTCTTCTGTGGTGGTTGTGGTACTGACATTTGAGGGTGCCTGATCAACTACTGTTCTCTGTTGCGTACTCACGGGTCCGCGTGGGCGATAGAAGAGGACATAAACCAGTCTTTCTAATGCCCAACCAATCAGCGCATAGATGATCATGGCGATCAGTGTCGAAAATTCAAAAGTCATGCCTGCGGTTGATGGAGCACCAATTAAACTTTCAAATGGCATTACGAATAAGTTCGTAAATCCATATAAGAAGGATGCAAATGTATTTGCTTCATTCACTCCAATCAATTTGAACAAGAAGCGTAATGCCAGCAATGCCTCTAAGATTCCCAGAAACAACCAGATTAATTGCGTGACTTTAAAAGTCGTGACACGCCCATCCTGTCCTTGCTCATGCTGAGAGGTTGTTACTTCTTTAAATGACGTCATAATGTTCTCTTTTCCCATTCTTGTTCAGCTTGTTCCCGGGTATAACCATACTTTTCCTGGAGTAAGCCAACTAATTTTTCATAATTTCCTTCGACCTTATCCAGATCGTCATCCGTGAGTTTGCCCCACCAAACTTTTGCTTCACCGCGTATTTGTTTCCACTTTCCTGCAAAAATATCATTGTTCATTTTGTTTTTCCTTTTCTATCGTTTTTTGAATTATGTGCGTTGGGTGAGTTTGAATAATCCACCCAGAAGTAATCCAATACCCAATCCAATGGATATCGCTACCCAGGGATATTGGGAAACTTTCTTACCCAGATCGCCGGGAATACTTTTTGCAATTTCATTTGCCTTGGTGTTGTATTGTTTCAATCCCTTTCCAAGATCTTTCCTGACAGAGTCAGCCGTACTGGTTAGGGATTCTTTTACTTCACCTGTCATTTTTTTTGCTTCACCAGTCAGTTTTTCCAATCCTCTTGTCGCCTGAGTTACACCATCTTCCATTAAGGTATTGATATCTTTTTTTACTTTATCGGTATCTTGTTGAATTCTTTTTTCCATTTGTTTTTCGTTCATCCTTTTATTTCCTTTTCTGGCTTTTGCCGACAACCGCTTCATTCTCAATATATGCCCGTAACATCCAGGCCATTTTTTCATGCAGGCTCATCACACCAACCAATAGATCGACAGTGCCTTCATCTTCATATTCCTCACTGCACTTTCTGATATCATCCCGCAGGAAACGAATGATCGTTTCATGGTCTGCTAACAGATGTAAATTATCAGGAATTTCTGTGCTATGTTCAGATATGCGGGTGTGTTTAATAAATTCTTCGAAACTGGCAATGGTAACACCACCTAACATTCTTACCCGTTCTGCAATTTTGTCTGAAATTTCGTTTAATTGTTTGTATTGGGATTCGAACAGGATATGTAACTCGAAGAAACTGGTTCCACTGACATTCCAATGTGCACCGCGCGTTTTTTGTGTTAATACAGCCTCATTAGCAAGACTGGCATTCAGGATTTCGATAACCGGTTTACGGACATCGATTTCTAATCCAATATTTGGCTGGATGAAAAGTTTTTTCTGAGGGAAAAGTCCATCAGTTTCTGGTTCTAGCATCTGTCAAATTGATCGCTTGGGACTGTGTTTTGAGGACGTTATTTCGATTGCGTCCCATATCGGCTCCTTTCACTAGGGATTTTGCCTACATAACATACTAACCGACCTGGGCTATTAATGTCCTGTATGCTGTCTGTTAAATCTATTAATATTTTTCAAATTAAAAAAGGGGGGAAGGCAAACCGGGCGCCTTCCCCTTTCCTTTAGGGTCACATTCAACGAAAGCTGACAAAATTACCTGAAAATATGCAAGTAACTCAGAGAGGTTCAGCCAGTTGAATGTTTGTTATTGTGGATAGCTTTCATCTTGATTATCATAAACAATGGATCCTCTCAGTGTCCCAAAAAGAAACTGAATAAATTCTATAAAATCTTCATCTTCTCTATCAATCGGGTAAAGCGCGAGTTATAAGCATGTGGATGCATGCCAAACACACCCCGACGACTCATTTTTACACAACCCAAAAATAAAAATATATCAATAAATTTTTGTGGAATGTAAGTTGTACCCCATACCGGGAACAGTCTCAAGCAAATCACTATACTCGCCCAGTTTTTTTCTCAGTCGACCCAGATAGGTGTGTAAATAATGGTTCGATCCGCGATATTCTGCTCCCCAAACCTGAGTCAGCAATTCATCATGGGTCACGATCGCATTTAGGTGATGAGCAAGTACTGCCATAAGGGCGTATTCGGTACGGGTCAGATGTAGATCGCTCTCATAGATAAAAACACGTCGAGCTTCCAAATCGATTTTGAGGTCACCAATCTGAATTTTGTTTTCATCGCTCTTCGCTGTCACATATGTCCGACGCAGGAATGCGCGCACCCGCGCTAGTAATTCTTCTGTATTGAATGGCTTGGTTACGTAGTCATCCGCTCCTGCATCCAGGGCGGCTACTTTGAGATCCTCTTCCATCCGGGCGGATAAAATGATGATGGGCACTTCGGAACGGGCACGAATCCAGGCACAAATATCCACCCCCGATAACCCGGGCAGGACTAAATCCAGAAGCACCAGATCAACTGGCTCTGATTGAAATACCGCCAGTGCCTGGTGGCTGTCTTCCGCTTCTCTGACGGTATAACCCCGCTTTACCAGATTTACCCGCACAAGCTTACGGACATTTGGATCATCTTCAACGATTAAAATATTTCCCATTATGATGATCTCCGCTTCGTTTGTCATCAAATTTTTTATATTGATCGGGATTGTAAATGAAATGGTCGTGCCTGGAGTGGTTTTTCGATTAATCCAGATTCGGCCGTTATGGGCATCTACCAACCCTTTGCAAATCGCTAATCCTAATCCAGCACCTTTTAATAATTCGTTATTCCCTATTGACCCGCGCTGAAAAGCTCTGAATACTCTTTTATGATCCGCGGGAGGTATGCCAGGACCCTGGTCGACCACGTTTATTTTCAGGAAATTTTTCTGGATATTGGCTGTAATTTTTATTTCACTTCCACGAGGAGAATAAGCTGCGGAATTGCGCACCAGATTGACCAGGACCTGAGAGATTCGTTTTTTATCAGCATAAATCGGGGGGAGATTGGGAGGGATTTGATTTGTTAATGTTCTGCCTCTAACCAATGTATCCAGTTGAGGCATTGCATCTTCCATAATTTCATACAACGAAACAGGTTCTGGTGATATTGGCAGAATCCCGGCTTCCAAACGTGAAAGATCAAGCAGGTGATCAATCAATTCCTGGAGCCGGAAACCTTCCGACTGAATTGTCTGAATGAAATCCAGCTGTTCTTCTGGTTCCCAATGAACATCTTTTGCCAGCATTGTGGTGGTGAAGCCGATAATGGAGGTTAATGGCGTGCGCAGCTCATGAGATATCATCGCCAGGAAAGTGGACTTAATCTCATTGGCTCGCTCAGCTTCGCGGCGCAAATCCTCCTCCGCCAATAATAATTTGAGATTGTAAAGCGTGATAGAAGCCTGATCCACAAGCACTTTCAGATGACGCAAATCGATATGATTAAAATGATGCTCCTCTTGATAAAAAACAAACAGGCAACCGACCCATTCGGCTAAAGCAACCAAAGGAAAAATGATTAATGTCTGGAAATTCTCTTCCAAAAGGATCTCTCGCACCTGCGGGTAAAGGCGCGGGTCGGATTGTATGGTATTGATGATAACAGGCCGTTTCGGCTGAACCAATTCCCAAAGTGCCGGCTCTTCATAAAAATTGGATTCGTTCAACCACACAGGAAGATTCCGGTTTATCTGCCAGGTGGCTAATAATTCTACACCACTGGTGGGGCCAAGTTTGGGATTGTCAAAAAACAATTAGCGCTGATCGCCGGGCAGATCGCAACTCCTGTGCGGACATCAGTGTTTTCAGGACGGTTTCGGGTTTGCGAGCCAGGCTCATCTTGCGGCTGAGGGCAAATTGTTCGTGAGTGCGGTCCAGTGTCTTTCGTAAAGTTTGTTCTGTACTCTTCTGTTCTGTGATATCCTCAGCAATACAAAAATGGCAATAAGGTCGCTGATTTTCATCACGAATTAAAAATGTACGCGAAAATATCCAGCGTAGCGAGCCTTCCGGGCGCAGAACCCGGTAAACCTGGTTGAATGGCTTGTAGTCTTCATGTGACATGGAAACCAATACCTGCACCCGGTCTTCCGGATGGACGCTATCAATTAAAATTTTCGGGTCTTCATATAAGCTATCACAAGATCGCCCCCAGATGGTTTCAAACGCCGGGCTTACATAAAGGACGTTACTAGTTTTTAACTCGCGGATCCAGATGGCTTGCTCAATCTTTTCTGCTACCTGTCTGAGCTGGGGTACCGTAGAAAACAGGGCGTGGAGATCGTTTGGGGAAACGCTTTCATCTCCCACCTTTAAATCAGAGATCAATACCTGGTCTTCTGCTTGAACAGTTTCTGATTGAAGGTCAGAGTCTTTGGGCGTGGAAATTGATTTTTCTTGTAGTTTTACCCACTGCAAGAGCTGAATCAAAAAATTTTTCTGAGATTGTTTCGTTCCCTGATCAAAAGAAGATTGCAAATCTTGGATGACAGTATCCAGGGTAAATTCCTTTTCTTCCATTTGCGCCATTCACTTTCATTTTATATCTTTTAGACCAATACAACTTATACCCCAGACAATAATTTTTCAAAAAAATTTATAAACGAAATAGTTCTAAGATTAAACCGCATGATTTCAAAATTAATTCTCGAGTAGATAATTAATATTATACAAAAAACTTACTGCTCTTTCTAATAACAAAATCCATTTGATGAAATTCAGACAGAGCGTTTTAAGAAGTGTTCACCAATTTTATCAGCAACCCCCTCTCATCCGAGTCACCCCCTATCATGATCTGATATTCACCGTCTTCCAACATCCAATTATGTTTATCCAGATCATAATAGCGCAGATCCTCCAGCATTACCGGGATCGTCACCTGTAAAGCTTTGCCCGACTGGGATGAAGACTTTCTCAAAGCCTTTCAACAACTTCTTTTGGCGTTCGACTTTTGAGTCCGGCTTACCCACATACACCTGCACCACTTCAGCGCCATCGCGCTGGCCGGTATTGCTGACGGTGACTGACACTTCTAATTGATCATCCTTTTCAGCAACGATCAAACCGCTATACTCAAATCGAGTGTAACTCAGCCCGAAACCAAATGGATACGCCGGTTGATGCCCATTCTTATCCAGCAGGGTATAGCCATGGTAGAGATCATAAGTGATTTCTTTGTCCGTGCTGCTGAAGTAAGGCAGGTGCTCCACGCTGGTGGGGATTGAGAAGGGCAGCTTGCCACTCGGGTTGACATTTCCGAAGAGGATATTTGCCAGCGCAGTTCCACCCTCCATGCCGGCATACCAGCTGTACAGGATAGCCGGAATATCCTTTGCCCATTCCTTAATCATGATCATGCTGCCGGTCACCAGGCAGACCACCGTATTGGGATTGACACCAGCCACGGCTTCTATCATCCGGATCTGCTCTGCTTTCAAGGATAGAGATTGGCGGTCACCACCGGGGGCCATACCTTCCTGGATCTGGAAGGTGGAGATGCCCAGCTTTTTGATTAACTTTACCAGTGCGGTTTTGAGTGGTTTACGCATCTGCTGGTATCCGGCAATGATCGGGTCGAACATCTCGTCCAGGCTGCTGGGGGAGGTGTATTCACCCTCATCGTTATAGTCATTCCCGACCACAATGACCACGGCATCGACCTCGCCCGCCAGTTGTCTGGCTTCGTCCAGTTGGGTTTCATCGCGATGAAGCACTTCCACCGCATCCCCCAAATAACGTTTCAATCCCTGCAACGGGGTGATCACATAGGGTGGATACACCCGGCTGGAGCCATGATCGCCCGTATTTTCCTGATCCGCCAGCTTGCCTAACACCAGCACGCGATTTGACATCCTTGCGGAAGGGTAATACCTGGCCTTCATTCTTGATCAGCACCATTGATTGCTCGGCTGCTTCCTGCGCCAGGGCGATGTGATCTGGATGGGTCACCAGCTCATTGGTGTAGGGGATTGGGTCCGGTGTATTGGTAAAGACCAGTTGGGTCTTAAGGATACGCATCACCGCTTGATCGATGGTACTTTCAGCCACCTCTCCGACCTCTACCTGATCGAGCAGCTTCTGGTTGTAGTGCACCGGCAGAGGCATCTCGATATCCAACCCGGCTTCAATCGCTTTCTTGCCATCGCGAACGCCAAAGATGAAATCCGAAATGGTGAAGCCCTCAAAACCCCAGTCCTCGCGCAGGATGTCGGTCAACAGTAGACGACTCTCGCACGCCTGATCGCCACGAAAGAGGTTGTAAGCCCCCATCACAGAAGCAGCTCCGGCTTTAATGATGCGTTTGAAATGCGCCAGATAGACTTCATGCAACGTGCGGTCATCCGCCTTGGACGTTCACGAAAGAAGCGGCTGTTTTCAATGTTGTTGAAGGCGTAATGCTTGACACACGCCATCACATTGTGCGCCTGGATGCCTTCCGTCAGGCTAGCGCCTAGGTCGCCCACATGATAGGGATCTTCGCCGTAAGTCTCCTGAGCCCGTCCCCAGGCGGGATGCCGCAGCAGATTGACGCATACGCCGCCAAAGAAGTTACCACCCTGGGCGCGGATTTCTTTGGCAATCACCTCACCAATACGGCGTTCCAGATCGCGGTCGAAGCTGGCACCGCGCGCCATCGAGACCGGGAAACAGGTGGATTTACCCACCACCGCCCCGCGGGGTCCATCGCTGAATTTGACCGGGGGTACGCCCAGGCGTTTGACGCCATTGGTGGCAATCGGTACCGGGTTATAGCCGTTTTTATATTTCAGCTGATTACTGATCATGTCCCAGTTGCCATTCAGCATCCAGACCTTTTCTTGCAAAGTCATGCGTTTGAGCAGGTTGTTGGCGGTTTGATCAATCTCCTCACGTGTCATGGTACATGTGTTTTCTTTGTGGAACATATGGACAATTCCTCCCAGGTATTTAAATGGAAATTCTCAGGAAATTAAAAAGTTCTTTCCTTTTAATAATAGCGGAAAATTGTAGCTAAATGCGACTGAAGCGCTAGGAGGATTGATCCATTCCGTTAATCCGAGCTGCTTCATTATCGGTTATCTTAAACTTGAACCAGACCGGGATGATACTGAGCAGCGATGCACCTGCCGTAATCAGGAATGGGGTTTGGGGGCTGAAATTTTCCCATAAAAAGCTGCCAATCACCGGTGCCGGTAGGGATACCAATCCCAGGCTGGTGCTGAACAAACCAAATGCCACCCCACGCAAACGCGCCGGGACAGCTTTACTGATCAGCGATTGATATGCCGGGGTCGCTAATCCAACGCCAATACCAGCGATCACCCATCCCAACCCATACAGCCAGGCTGGGCTGGCAGGGGGGATCAGCGCAATCATGGCAATTGAAACGGAGATGAAGAGGAAGGAGATCGCGATGTTGACACGTTCGCCGACTTTGTCCGCCAGCCAACCTGCCGGGATCATGACGGCCATCATTGCCACCCCAAATATACTGTTCATGATACCAATCTGACTGATCGAGAGCAGGGCAATATCCTGCATGTAAACCGAAAGAAAGGTCATGGACATGTTGAAGAAAATGTCCCGGATGCCATCGGTGATCATGATCCAGGTGAAGAGACCACCGGCCAGCACCAGACCAATCATGACGCCCAGGTTGCTTTTCAGACTGGCGAAAGTCAATGTAGTGGGATTGGCTTCTTTACCTTTCGCAGCGGTACGCGCCATTCCCACCCGCAGGATGGTCGCCAATACATACAGGATTGTAGCGACCAACAACATGCCTTTAAACCCCATCGACTCGACCAGAAAACCACCGGCTAACGGGCCAACCACGCTGACGATGCCAAATAGTGTCTGTGTGATACCGAAAAGGCGGGCACGATTCTCTGGGGCTGAGTTATCTGCGATGAAGGCATCAAAACTGGGACCCACCAAGGAGCGTGTCATCGCATTCAGCACGGAGGCTGCCAGCACCCATTCCCAGCGCGTTGCCAGCAACAAAGGAATATAGCCCAGAATTCCCAGCACACTACCGATGGCGATGGCGCGTAATCTGCCTAAAGAGTCGGAGATCCAGCCACCCAGGATTTGCAAAACGAGGGGAATGATTTGCGAAAGGGTGAAGAACAACCCGATCTGGGCAATACCAGCTCCCAGCTCCTTGAGGTATAACGCTTCCAGAGGGCCATACATACTGCCACCGGTATTGGCCAGGATCATCGCCAACATGAATAGCAGCAGGAGCGGGGTAAGGAGGGGAGCTTTTTTGGTGGGTAAGGGGGTGGATGTTTCTGTGGTCATGGGAAATTTCCAGGCAAAGTATAATTTTTAATTTTTTAGTTAATATATTTAATAATTATTATTTAAAAACGGATTATACCTTAATTTTATTAAAAACAACATTAATAATATTAAATAATTTAAAATTATTAATTTATTATCATATCACTATAAAAATTATTTAAGTGCATGACATATTAAACCAAATCATGATGGGATGGAGTATACAATTGAATAAGTTTTATTTCCAGTGCTGATTTGAGACTGGTGACAGGATAAGAATGGTGATTGAGAATTAATTGAATATTATTCGACCACTGCAAGGAATTAATTTTTGGTTTACCAGGCTTCTAAAGAATGCACCTGTCCCTTCAAATCAATCCCCGCTTGAACAGCATTTTCAACCTCTGAAAAATACAACCCGATCAGCTTAATGCCGCGATCAATCGTGTATTGGTACACTTTTGGCATGTCATTCAAATGCGGTTGCGAGAGCTGAATGGCGTGTAAGCCTTGCATCTGGCTTAGCAAGCTGATGAAATGGTCCCCTTTTCCACAGAAATGAATAGCGCCACCACCAAATTCGTCCAGCAGGCGATGATCGTAGGGCAGGATGAATTTCTCGAACATCCGGCGCGAGAAATTGGTGCCGGAATCATCCCGCAGCATGATAGTGCCTTTATGCAGCATGCCCCAGTGCACGTTGCCATCTGGCTTGAAAGGAACAACCTTCTCCCAGGCACGCATGAAGGCGGTATAGGTGTCACAAACCAGATTCAGAAAAGCATGTACGATCTCCGGGTGGTCAATCACATCCAGGAAGAGCCGGCTGCCCCACACCAATTCACAGATATCCATGGGTCCCTGCAGATCAGGATGATATACATGCACGTATTTTCCGATTTTTGGAAAATGTTTACCGATCTGCTTAAAATATTCCCCCATGGCAAACACTCTCTCTCCATACCCTTTTGATACATCAGGCACACCCTGTTCAACCAACCTCTGAATTGCATCCAGATCATTCAGCGGATGAGAGATAGGCAGGGTATTGGCACTCTCTTCCATTAAAAACGGTTTCACGCCGAACAAAAGTGGGATAATGCTGGTGCCATAATTACAACGCACATTCAGTAAACTGCCATCTGCCTGTTCCAGCTGTTGCGAACACAGGCGATATTGTTGCAGCGCCATCTGGTCAAAATCTTGCAGGGTGCTGTTGACGGAAACCTCTGGCCACTCGATTTTAGCTAGAGAGGGATGCGTGCGCTTTGGAAAAAAGTAGGCATCCGCACACCTACCATGGATAAAATCCAGCCAGGATTGGTATAAACGTTCTTCTTCATCTGGGTCTATCCGTTCTTCCAGATCTTCCAGACAGCGTTCCAGGGTGGGGTTCATGGCATGCGTACCTTTCAAAGCCAGAAAAAATTTTTTTATTATTGCTACCCAGTATATACAGCTTTCTGATCAAAATCTATTGTCGAACGCCCAAAAATTAGCGAGAATCGAGCATGTTTCGTTTGAATGGGATTAGAATAACGAAAGAGTTGAGTGGAGTAGGGTTATCATTCATAATCGACAAAATCGAGTTGTTTGTGATAACATGTGATTCTTGTATAATGAAAGAGAGCATTAAAAAAACAATTTTGTTTGTCGTTTTTATAATCATCGAATTACTGGTTTTGTATATGAAGAAAAAACCAGTTTAGAGTTATTAAAAAACCTATTGAAAATAAATAGAACCTTCGCAACCCAATAACCTGAATGATGTGAAATAAAAACGTCTTTCTTTTCAGATCATGCTGAAAGTTTGGAGTTGCTATTATGTTTAACCGAATTCTTGTCCCATTAGACGGATCAACGCTTGCAGAACGAGCGATTCCGCATGCTGAATTATTTGCCCGAATTTTCCATTCCGACATTATTTTATTACAGGTACTTGATCCAGCTTTTAGTCAGACCGACCCAAATGCTTGTGATCCATTAAAATGGCAAATCATAAAAACTGAGGCTGTTATATATCTTCAAGGGAAAACACTACAAATTCGCAAAAATCTCAGTGAAAAATCCTTGAGTAATAAAGATAAAGAAACAAACAAGGTGGAATATTGTATTCGAGAAGGCAGAATTGCAGAAAATATTGTTGACTTTGCACATAGTGAAAATATTGACTTAATCATCATCAGCACGCATGGTGCCGGAGGGTTCAGTCGTTGGAACATCAACAGCATTACCCAAAAAGTAGTTAGCATGATCTATCTACCTGTTTTAATTGTTCGTTCCTTTGATCTACCTCAAATGAATGAGCCCAGTATTCAATATAATCGAATTATGCTCCCGATTGATGGCTCGCGCCGCGCTGAGTGGGCGATGTCCATAGGAGCAGAATTGGCAAAAAGTGAAATTTCCACCTATGATCTGGAGGATATTTCGGATAAAAAACCAAGATTTTTATTATTAACCGTAATTCGGCCGCCAGAGTTTCCTATTCCGGAACCTGTCCCGGTTGAAATCAGTCAGCTTTCAGAGCAATTGGTAAAAATTAGCTATGATGTTGTAAATAAATACTTGTCTGAATTAAAAGAACGATTACCTGTTGAATGTGAGACTCGTATTGTCGAGAGCTCTAGCATTGCTTCTGCCATACACGACCAGGCCGAAAAGGAAAATATTGATTTAGTGGTTTTTTGCGCTCACGGTTATGCGGGTCAATTCGACTATCCTTATGGGAGCATTACGAGAAATTATCTGGAGCATGGAAGCAAATGTGTGTTGATTGTCCAGGATACACCTCTTTCGCAAGTCAAACCTGGTCTTGCTCAGATTGCTGCAGAAAAATCTGGGAGACGTTAAATATGCTGAATACATCGAATAATGAAGGACGAGAACAAGATGTTTCTTTCTCGGAAGATTCTACTTCATTTAAAACTGAACAATTGAATGAATTAGTCTCAACGCAGGTAAAAATATATAAGAACGCCCGTATAGTCACCTCAAAATCTGGAAAGATGGCTGTAATGGGGAAGGATGAAATTAAGTTGTATAGTGCCTGGTTAGAAAAGGCACACACCTATTTTCGAGAGGCTACCAACAAAGGAAATTCTCTTACCTTTGCTTCGGAGTGGATGCTGGACAATTATTATATTATCAAGCGGACCTTTCAACAAATTTCTCAAGATATACCAACAAGTTTTTATAATCAGTTGCCAAAATTAATAGATAATTCTTTGAAAGATTTGCCACGCATCTATGTGATTGGTTGCGCTGAGCTTTCCTCCCATAATTATTTGTTAAATATGGATCACTTGCCAGCTTCCCTGATTAAAGTTCAGGAAGATGTGACTCTTACAATGGGCGAACTATGGGCATTACCCATTTTTTTACGCTACCGATTGATACAAATCCTGGCACACGTATTGGTAAGTTTTATTCAACCCGAGAACCCGCCTGACCTGCCAACCTTATTTACTCAACCTGATGGAAAGATTGAGCCAATTTCAACAACCAATGCAACAAAAGGAGAATTTTCAGTCAGTGAGATGGTAGCGAATATTATTCTTAGCCTGCGCACCATCTCCGAACAAGATTGGAATGACTTTTTTGAATCCGTCAGTCATGTTGAACAAATCCTGCGCGCAGATCCGGCAGGCATATATCCATTAATGGATTTCAAAACACGCGATATGTATCGGAAAAAAATCGAATTGCTTTCGTTTTCAAGTGGTCAGGAAGAAAAAAAAATATCAGAAATCTTACTCCATTTAGCCAGTGAATATGACAAAAATGAAAAAGAATTTGCTGGAATTTCTTTAAAAAATAGTAAGATTGAATCACCCCCCTATAATTTGGAGCAGCATGTTGGAGATTACTTGCTGGGAGAGAACCGGGCTGTATTAGAGGCAAAAATTGGTTATCATCCAAATCTTAAAACAGCATTCAAGCGCTGGGTAAAGAAGCGTGCCAGTACGCTGTACTTTGGTGGTATCTTGTCGGTTGCGATGTTATTTTTGATGGTTTTTTTTCATGTTTTTTTTCAGTCATTTTTTTTCTCAGCAGCCACTTCCTTGCAAAAGGCTTCCCTTCTAATATTGTCAATTTTATTACTGGTGCCGATATTGAATGTTTCCACCAACCTGATTAATTGGTTGATCACCTTAACCATAAACCCTCATATCCTGCCAAAGCTGCTTTTTAAGGAAGAGATTCCTGATCCATTTAAAACATTGGTCGTTATTCCTGCCATGATTACCAGTCGCCAGGAGGTTCAGGATCTTTCCCGCCAACTAGAAATGCAATATCTTCGTAACCCTGAAACGGGTTTGATTTTTGCTTTATTAACGGATTTTCCTGACGCAGCCAGTGAGATTTTACCCGAAGATGAAGAATTGATTGCTTATGCAGCATCAGTTATAGAAGAACTGAATGCAAAATATAATCATTCAAAGAATGGTGATCTAACCCAATCTCCTAACACAGACGATAAACAGCTTTTTTATTTTTTCCACAGAAAACGATTATGGAACCCTTCAGAAGGATGTTGGATGGGTTGGGAACGTAAACGTGGCAAACTCCATGAATTAAACTTGCTGTTACGAGGCAACAGCCACGTCTCATTTATAAAGGTTAATTCCGGCTCAAAATTGAGTACGGGCTTACAAAATATCCGGTTTGTGATCACGCTGGATGCTGACACCATCTTACCGAGTGGAGCAGCCCGGCGTTTAGTTGGCACATTAGCTCATCCATTAAATCATGCTAGGTTCGATGAAGCGTCCGGACGTGTAATCTCTGGTTATACCATCCTGCAACCGCGTATGGAGATTCATCCCAGAAGTTCCGATTACTCCTGGTTCACGCGTATTTTTGCTGGAGACAAAGGTCTGGACCTATATACACGGGCAGTTTCTGATATATATCAGGATCTATTCGGTGAGGGGATCTTCGTTGGCAAAGGCATTTATGATCTGGATGCTTTTGAAAAAAGTACGCGTAATCGAATTCCCGAAAATAGCGTGCTCAGTCACGACCTGTTGGAAGGCATTATGGGGAGGGCAGGACTGGTAACGGACATCACGATGGTTGAGAATTATCCGCCAAATTATTATGTTCAGGTAAAAAGACAACAGCGTTGGATCCGTGGAGATTGGCAACTCTTACCCTGGTTGCTTCAACCAGGAAAGTTCAGGATCAAAATTTCAGCCATTAATCGCTGGAAAATGTTCGATAATCTAAATCGATCACTGCTTGCCCCTGCGCTTCTATTGATCTATGTTCTGGGCATCATTTTCATTCCTGATCTGAATATACTGTGGGCTATTGTCGTTTTACTTTCATTGGGTATTCCATTAATCACAAGTTTGGCCAGGAGTACTGTCCAGACTCTGGCTGGCGAAACGATTGAATCGGCGTTTCATCCGTTAAAACGGACGCTCTTGCGCTGGTTATTAGCATTGGCTTTTTTGCCATACGAAGCATATAACGTAATAGATGCCATTATGACTACTCTTTATCGCCTGTTGATCAGTCACCGTAATCTTTTGCAATGGACTACAGCTGCTCAAACCGCCCACCTTTTTGGCCTGGAAATGTATCGAAAAACCACCTGGTTCAGGATGACAGCATCTGCAGTGGGCACACTGGCTTTGATTGGATTGACATTAGGTTATCAATATTTTATTGGAGGATGGGTAGTACCAGGTTTATTGATTGCTTTACCCATCCTACTGTTATGGGTGTTGTCACCTTTAATCGCCCAATGGATCAGCTCCCGAATAAAAAGTCACACCATTCCCCTGAGTGACGAGCAGGCTTTGCTTTTTCGTCAGCTTGCCAGGCGAACCTGGGGCTTTTTTGAAAGGTTTGTTGGTCCTGTTGATCATTGGCTTCCCCCTGATCATTTTCAAGAATCCCCAATAGGGATCGTTGCTCACCGCACATCGCCATCCAATATTGGGTTGCTGTTCACATCGACATTAGCGGCTTATGATCTTGGTTATCTTGATCAAATTGAACTGGCTACTCGCCTGTCAACAACAATGGACACATTGAACCAGTTGGAGCGTTTCCGAGGGCATTTTTTAAACTGGTACGACACACAGACATTGAAACCACTTAATCCACGTTACGTTTCTACTGTAGATAGTGGCAACCTGGCAGCCAGTTTGATTATTATTACGCAGGCTTGCATAAAAACGCCACGTGACCGTATTTTTCGATGGGCACATTGGCAGGGTTACCTGGATACCATTTCAAATCTGACCAGTACTTTAAATACAATGCGTAACAAACAGCATGATCACATTATTGAAAAAATCAATCATCAGATTGAACAGATGGAAGATGAAATCTGGCATTTAAAGACAGAACCCAATCGATGGTATGAACTTTATCTGAATGTAAATGGGAAATTTTGGCCAGATCTCTCAAATCAATTGATCGAGCTCATAGATGTTGGCCGCTCTACCTTTAATTTGGATTCGATGCGTAATTTACAGGAAGTGGCAACCCAGGTTGGTCGTCACCATCAAGTCATAAAGAGAACAATAACTGAGCTGGTGCCCTGGATTCCCTTATTTGACCAGATCCCTGAATTTTTTATAGAAAATCAATTGATCAATGAAGTTCATAAATTACAAAAACAGTTACCATACAATCCAAACCTCTACAAAATTATTGTTTTTGTTAGAAATGGTCTTTCTAATACCGATGCATTGCGGAGTAGGATAAAGGAAATTCATTCCTCACAAAACATATCCGCAGATGTCGCTATGGTTCGCGAAGCGCTTGATTGGTTGGATGCGCTGGCGCAGGCATTGGTACAAGCAGGCGGAAATGCGGAAGCACTAATAAAAAGCTTCTCTGAAATTTCTATTCGAGCAGAGATATTTTTGGAAGAAATGGACTATAAATTCCTATATAATCCCCAGCGGAGAATATTTCATATTGGTCTAAACCTTGATGTTGGGGAACTGGATAAAAATTACTATGATTTACTGGCTTCTGAGGCAAGGATTGCCTCTATTATTGCACTGGCAAAAGGAGATGTCCCTCAATCGCATTGGTTGCAGCTTGGCAGACCACTCACCCGAGTAGAAGGGCGAGTGGTATTGCTTTCCTGGAGTGCGACCATGTTTGAATATCTAATGCCAACACTTTACTTGCTTTCTTATCCAGGTACGCTATTGTCAGAGAGCGCTCTGGGTGCAGTTCTCCATCAAATTGTTTATGGAAAATCAAAAGGTGTACCATGGGGCATCTCTGAATCAGGTTATTACCGCTTTGACGGAAATCAAAATTACCAGTATCGAGCGTTTGGGGTTCCTGGACTTGGTTTTAAACGAGGATTAAGCGATGATCTTGTTGTTGCACCTTATGCTTCATTAATTGCCATCGGTTATAACCCCCAAGCTGTAGCCCAAAATCTAGTTAACTTAATGGAACATGATGGCATGGGCATATATGGTCTTTATGAAGCAATTGATTTCACAGCTCATCGGTTATTGGTGGGTGAGACCTCAGCTGTGGTACGTGAATATATGGCTCATCACCAGGGAATGATCTTAATGGCCATGGCTAACTATTTTAATAAAAACATAATGGTAGACCGGATGCACAATGATCCACGCATACAGAGCGTTGAATTGCTTCTCCAGGAACAGGTAGCACAATCATTGGAATTACAAAAACCTTTTGCTGAAGAGGTAAAAGGAATACAACGCTTATCTGAAACCATTGTTGAAGTCAGTCCCTGGAATGTACCTGTACATACTTCGATTCCTCAAGTAAATCTGCTCTCAAATGGTTATTATCGCCTAATCATTTCAAATATGGGTGGTGGGTATAGTAGCTGGCGAGACATAGATCTTACTCGCTGGCAAGCTGACAGGGTGCAAGACTCATGGGGAACTTGGATTTATATTCAAAATAAGGGCTCTTTTGATAATAAAGAAGAATCTTTTGCGCAAGGAAAGATTTGGTCGGCCGGATATCAACCCTTTTCCGGTGAAAAAACAAATTTGCAGGTAACTTACTTTGCGCATAAGGCAGTCTTTAATCGGGTTGAGGAAAGCATCACTTCTACAATGGAAATCACCATCTGTCCTAATGATCCGGTTGAAATCCGCCTAATTCGTTTACACAACACTGGCACAAAATTACACCAATTGCGTCTGACTTCTTATAGTGAAGTAATTCTAACTAAACAGAACGTTGACAACCAACACGCTGCTTTCAATAAGCTTTTTATTGAGACTGAATTTTTACCAAAACTTAATTTGCAAATTTTCACGAGACGTCTGCGTTCCAATGAGGAATCCCCCGTCTTTCTGGGACATATGGTGGTGGTTAATGAAAATAGGGGATCCAATCATAACAAACACGCAGTTTATCATGAAGCTGACCGCAATCGCTTCATAGGTCGAGGCAGAAGTATTCACAATCCAGAGGTACTCACATCCGACCAATACCTGACAGGTACAAGTGGCGCCACCCTGGATCCTATCCTCTCCCTTGGAATTGAAATTGATGTCAATCCACACAATAGCGCTGAAATGGCTTATCTTACATTCGTTGGAGACAGCCGAGAATCAATTCTTTCACTGGCTAATCGATACAGCCATTGGGTACTGATTGAGCATTCATTTATTGAGGCTAATACGGCTGGGCAGGTCTGGCTGGGCAAACACAACTATAATTCCGAGTTATTTAAAAATACGATGCAGATCCTTTCAGCATTGTTGTATCCAAGCAAGTCGACACGTACTTCGCCAGAAACAATTGCTGCTAATAAACTTGGTCAATCCGGATTATGGCGCTTTGGAATATCGGGGGATTATCCTATCATACTGGTAGAGATTGAGGATCCCAAACAGATCCCCTTAGTCCAGGAGGTCTTACAGGTTCATGAATTTTTACGAAGACGGCGATTGATGGTGGATGTTGTGATTCTCAATCATCAACAAACCGATTACGGTGCAGAATTAAGTGGGATGCTCTATCGCCTGGTTAGCCGTTTGCAAAGAGAGCAATGGTTGAATCAGCGTGGTGGAATTTTCATCCTTTATGTGGACCAGATTCAATTGGAAGAGCGAAATTTGTTGCAAACCACTGGAAGCTTCCTTGTCCACGGGAAAAACGGATCGCTTTCAACGCAGATGCCAGGATATTCAACATTTGTACATCATTTACCGGAATTTATTCCTTCTAAATCTACTGATAAAATAACCATAACAAATGAACAAAAACAACTTAACAGCAAAGAATCCCTACAGTTTTTTAACGGTTATGGTGGTTTTAGCAAAGATGGTCGTGAATATATTATCGAGTTGTCACCCGGTGAGGTTACCCCTGCTCCGTGGGTGAATGTAATCGGATATCAAAACTTCGGTTTTATGATCAGCGAATCCGGAAGCCAGAGTACGTGGGCTGAGAACAGCGGGGAAAATCGATTAACACCCTGGTCTAACGATCCGGTTTGTGATCCATCAGGTGAAGTTCTATACCTACGTGATGAGGAAACGGGTGCTGTATGGACACCAACACCATTACCAGCTGGAGCAAATGAACCGTATCGCGTTACACATGGTGCGGGTTATTCCATTTTTGAACACAGCTCCCATGGACTCAGCCAGCGACTAACACTCTTTGCCAGCCCTGAAGACCCGGTAAAAATTATTCACATGCGAGTAGAAAATAATTATGACTATACACGTCGGATAACTGCTACACAATATGTCGAATGGGTATTAGGAAAAACCCATGCATCCTCCATGCCATATATTGTTCCTGAGTATGATGCAGCTACGGCTTGTTTAATGGCTAAAAACCCCTTTAACAGCGAATTTGGTGAACGAACTGCTTTTCTCATCGCCAGCAAACAGATCCATGGATTAACCGGTGACCGAACCGAATTTATTGGACGAGGAGGAACCTTAGCATCTCCGGCTGGATTGAAACGCATAGGATTAGAATCTCGTCTTTCACCAGGTGAGGACCCATGTGCTGTTCTCCAGGTACACCTTGATCTTCTGCCCGGAGCGGTTGAAGAAATTTACTTTGTTCTGGGACAGGGGAGAAATATGGATCAAGCGCTTGAACTTTCCAGGAAGTACCATGACCCACTTAACATTAAATTGGCATTGGAACGCACGCATCAATTTTGGAATCAATTGCTTGGCACCTTGCAGGTAAACACCCCTAATCCAGCCACTAATCTACTTCTCAACCAATGGATGCTTTACCAGAGCCTCTCCTGTCGTATTTGGGGCCGATCAGCATTTTATCAATCCAGCGGAGCTTTTGGCTTTCGTGATCAGCTTCAGGACATATTGGCTCTTTTAACAATTGACCCGACGATTGCGCGTGATCAGATTTTGAATGCTGCACGCCATCAATTCGTTGAAGGCGATGTGCTGCATTGGTGGCACCCACCTTCCGGGCGAGGTGTGAGAACACGCTTCTCAGATGACCTGCTTTGGCTTCCTTATGTCACAGCAAAATATGTTGAAATCAGCGGTGATATGAGCATTCTCCAGGAACAAATTCCGTTTTTGGAGGGACAACTATTGAGTCAAAGAGAGAATGAACGTTACGGTGAATTTCAGCAAACAAATGAATCGTATCCGTTAATTGAGCATTGCCACCGTGCGATTGTAAAAGGTGCCACCCGTGGCGCGCACGGATTGCCATTGATTGGTTCTGGCGATTGGAACGACGGTATGAATCGGGTAGGGGAAGAAGGTAAAGGCGAGAGTGTCTGGCTAGCATGGTTTTTATGTGATGTTCTTGAAAAATTTGCAAAATTGTGTGACAGGCAGGGAGAGTATGAAACAGCAAGCAATTACCGAGCCCGTTCCAAAGAATATGCTGCCGCAGTGGAGCAATTCGCCTGGGATGGTGAATGGTACCGCCGGGCTTATTATGATGATGGAACCCCGCTGGGCTCGATTTTGGAACCGGAATGCCAGATCGATTCAATTGCCCAATCGTGGTCTGTAATCAGTGCAGCAGGCAACCCGGACCGCAGCCGCCAGGCTATGCAATCGGTATTGAATCGATTGATTCACCCACAAGAGCGATTATCGCTGCTTTTTGCACCACCATTTAATAATACGGAACACGATCCGGGCTATATCAAAGGTTATCTGCCAGGGATTCGCGAGAATGGAGGACAGTATACTCACGCATCTACCTGGATAGCCTGGGCCTTTGCCAATCTGAAAGATGGAAAACAGGCTGGCAAACTTTTCGAACTGCTCAACCCAATTTATATGTCCGACACTAAAGAGAAAGCGTCAAACTATCGCGTTGAACCTTATGTAATTTGTGCTGATATCTACAGTCAACCACCGCATAATGGCAGAGGCGGTTGGACCTGGTATACCGGTTCTGCTGCCTGGATGTATCGACTCGGTCTGGAAGGTATTCTGGGGTTCAAGAAAACCGGCAACTCCCTGGAAATCGATCCCGTTATTCCACCCGATTGGGATGGATTTGAAATTCATTACCAATATGGAGCAGCCATTTATCATATTATCGTGAATAATCCTGGTCACGTTAGTCACAATGTGAAAGCTGCAAAACTGGATGGAAAAAATCTGGATAATATGATTATTTCACTTGTGGATGACGGGGAAGAACATACATTTGAACTAACGATGGGTGATTCGGATCGATAAGCTTTTCCTGAGTTGACCACATCAATTCATAATTCAATGCTAGAATACAAAGAAGAAACGATACAATGAGGGATGATCGTTTCCCGTTGCATTTTCGTTGTGGCAAAAACACCAGCAAAAAAGGAGAACAACATGAAGGGTGTACATGGAAAAATACTGGTGGTGGATCTCAGTAGCCAGCAATATCACATCGAAAAATTGCCAGAGGAGATCTATCGTCGTTATCTGGGTGGTTATGGATTAGGCGCTTATTATCTGTACAAACACATCCCATCTAATTGCGACCCGTTAGGGCCGGACAATATCCTCGGTTTTACCCCCGGTCTATTGACCGGTACCGCAGCAGGCTTTTCAGGGCGTTGGTCGGTGTGCGCAAAAAGCCCTCTCACCGGTAAGGGAAAACGCTCGAATGGACAACACAGCAGCGGTGGTTGGGGTAATGCCAACGCAGGCGGCATTTTCGGCCCGGCCATCAAGCGGTCCGGGTTTGATGCCATCTTCTTCAAAGGACAATCAGAAAAACCAGTTTATCTATTGATTACACAGGAGGGGATATCCCTTGAGGATGCCAGCATTTTATGGGGTAAGGATACTGTCGAGACAGAGGATGCCTTGATGGAAAAACATGGGCAGCGTGCCAGTGTCGCTTCCATTGGTCCGGCCGGAGAAAACCTCTCATTGATTTCGGGAATATCCAACGATCGGGGACGCATTGCAGCTCGCAGTGGTCTCGGGGCTGTCATGGGCAGCAAAAAATTGAAAGCCATCTGCCTGACCGCAAATAAAAAAATGGAGTATGCGGATCGTCCAAAATTACAGGAATTGAACAAGTACTACTTTGCTCGTATGAAATATTTCAAATCCAGTTCTTTAATTAAAGCCATTGGCACCAAACTGGATTATTTCGCCCCTTTGATGCGTGTTTCTAAAATGGGACTGGCAGCACCCGGTAGCATTATTCCGCGCCTGATGGGCACCATGTACGGTGGGGTCGCATTGGGTACCAATATGACCACCATCATTTCTGCGCAGAACGGCGATTCCCCGGTCAAGAATTATAAGGGGGTGGGTTATGTCGATTATCCGATGAAGAAAGCCATGAAACTGCGCGCCAAACGCCTGAATGAATATAGCAAAAAGCAGTATGGGTGCTTTTCCTGCCCGCTCAAGTGTGGGTATTTGTTGGAATATGATAAGTTGCCTTACGAAAACAAGGAGACGCACCGCCCCGAGTACGAAACCTCCTGCTCGTTCGGGGCATTGATCTTGAACGATGATATGGATCTACTGCTGCAAGTGAACGAATATCTCAATCGGGTGGGGATGGACAGTATCTCGGCTGGTACAACCGTTGCGTATGTGCTGGAAGGGGTGGAGAAAGGCATCTTCAAACAGCAGGATTTTATTTGCGAGGATTACCCCCAGGGGTTTTTACCGGTTTGGGGTGACCCCACCTACATCCTACCGCTACTCAAACTGATGGTCACCCGTGAGGGTATTGGTGATCAACTGGCTGACGGCACTTATCAGGCCAGCCAGCACTTTCCGGATACGGAAGAATTCGCCATTCACACCAATGGCGCAGAAATGGGCATGCACGATCTGCGTCTGACTAAAAGCTGGGGCATGTCCTTCGTGGCGGATCCCACACCAGGGCGGCATACTACCTCCAATTATGATATGGGACAACTGGGCACACCAGATTTCTTTCCACCCTTAAAGTCAAAGATTGAAAAGACCACAAATTCTATATCGACAGGGTGAGATTTCTGTCTGGTCAATTAAGCTGCACCAGGTGATGGAGAGCCTGGGGTTGTGTATGTTCTCTTATTTCTTCAGTGATTATCGTATGTTGGAAATGCTGGCAGTTGTGACGGGTTGGGATATGACTGACGATGAGATATTCGAGATCGGTGGACGCATCCAAACCACCCGCCAGATGTTCAATGCCCGTGAGGGAGCCATCCGGCATGAGATCACACCGCGCGCTATGGGAACCCCTCCGCAATCGAAAGGACCCATTGCCGGGAATAGCATTGATATCGAAGAAATGATCCAGGGGTATTATCAGGGTATGGGATTCCAGAAAGATGGAGTACCTAGTGTCGAGACGCTTGAATCCCTAGGTCTGGATGCGATGATTCCGGATTTAGCAATCAGCACCGGTTCACCAGCTGCTTTGGTTAATGAGTATCTGGTGAACAAAGAAAATAGGTAGGCAAGACGGGCTGATTTAAACTTAAATCCAATTTGCAAATCACGTTTAAAAAAACTTGTATAATGGAGGTATTGTCCATCATAAAAAGGAGGTTTTTGTGAATAAACGGCGAAATTGGACCATTTGCCTTGTTTTTTGTTTGGTTATTATTTCCTCATTTTCCTGTAACATGCCGGAGTCCTCTACGACGAGTGAAAAAGAAAAATCCCTCTTAGAAACGCAATCTGCGATTTCAGTTCAGCAAACTGTGCTGGCAATCAACGAAATGACCCAAAATGCTCCCACTGCCATTCCTACCCAGGCAGAACAACCTACTTACACTCCTTATCCTACCTACACCGCTCAACCTGAGCCGACGAATATTGTTTTACCCACTCAAGTCATACCCACAGAAACATCAGCCGTCGAGCTTGATTTCGATACCTGGATGCAGGAGGAAGCAAAAATTCTGGTTTATGAAGATATGAAAGGCAACTTTCAATACCAGCCCATCGTGGATCAAGCTTTGAATGCTTTAGGTTTAAGCAGTTCACGGGTGGTACGAGTGGCTGATGCTCAGGGAAATTTTCTGCGTGAATTGAATACCGGACGGGGATGGGATCTGATCATCACTGCTGCAGAAACAAGAACCGGCCCTACCGGTGAGTTTTGGGAGGCCATTGGTGATTTGGTCATGAACGACAATGTTGCCTTGATTGCCGAGGAATGGAATCTGGATTCCTTCTATATTGGCAAGATTTCACCGCTACTCAGTCGGTGTGGCATGACGGTTCAAAAAGATTGGGAACGAGACCCATTGCGCTTTGACATCTACGATTATTCCATATTCTGGTTAGAATCGGAACACCCGGTCTTCACCGATCCTAATATTGTTGGTTCATTGATAGTTCCCGACATCGTTTGGTGGAACGACGCGGGAGATTTGATCAAGCTCAAAGGTGGTGATGCCCAATTGTTAGCTGGTACACAAAAGAATGAGTATAGTTCCTATGGCGTCATCACAACCTGCATGGATGGACGTATGATCTGGCAATCGTTCTCAACTCACGATTATGCTGCTGATGACACCCTGGCTTTGTGGCAAAATTACATTGTTTACACTTTGAAGAATCGCTTTGCCTATCTAAATCAGTAAGTTTTAATTTTCCATTTTCAGCTTATTTCCAGCTCTTTCGCATTTTGTTCAAGTTAACACTTTGCCATATCAATATCCAGGTGCGCCTGCAGTTTCCGCAAATGAAAAACTTAGAAAAAGGTCAAACATATTTGTTACAAGACGAATTGTCCTTGTTCGTGATCAGTTCAGGTTTCGGGAATCCTGTATAATTTAAGCGTGGTGGTTTCGTAATCCCACCTGATTTGGATTCTCCGGGAAGGGAGCCAGGAGACAATCCGGAAAAATTCAACCTGAAGGAAGCTGACCTTTGACACTCGATATTGCACTGACCTTTGGTGTTTTGCTACTGGCTATAATATTCTTTATCACTGAGATTTTGCGCCCAGACCTGGTGGCTTTGATGGTGTTGGTATTGATGGTGGTCTTCGGTCTGGTGTCCCCAGGAGATGCATTGACTGGATTCTCTAATCCAGCAGTGGTGGCTATCTGGGCGATGTTCATCCTTTCTTCCGGGCTGGCGCGTACCGGGGTGGCTTCGTATTTGGGTAATCTGGTCATGCGCGTGGCGGGAGAAACGGAACGAAGGCTTCTGACAGTTTTGATGACCAGTTCCGCGGTTTTATCTGGCTTTATGAACAATATTGGCGTAGCAGCCATGTTTCTGCCAGTCACGATCGACATCGCCCGGAGGACCAAACGGGTAGCTTCACGACTACTGCTCCCGATGGCATATGGATCCTTGCTGGGTGGCATGCTGGTCTTGTTTGGCACCTCCTCCAACCTGGTGGTTAGTGGTTTTGTTGAGAATACCGGGCTTCCCCCCTTAGGTATTTTTTATTTTACCCCCATTGGGGTAGCGATTTTTGTGGTGGTTTTGATTTACATCAATATTTTAGGTCACAGATTTTTACCCAAACGCCAATCTCCACAGCCGGTCTCTCCCACACAGATGCCACCGGCTCAGGATTTGCAAAGTTTATATGGTTTGGAAGAACGCCTGGCAATGCTGGTGCTGCCTGACGACACTTTGCTGGCTGGCAAGACCCTGGCAAAATCGCGTATCAGCAAGGCGCTGGGATTAAATATTCTTTCGGTAAGGCGGAAAGATGGTAAACGTCTGGCTCCTGATGCCCATCTGGAACTGGAGGGCGGTGATCAGTTATTAGCATTGGGCAGGTTGGACCAGATTGAAAAGATCATCCGTTCTCCCATATTTACCGTCGAGAGAAAAGTGCCCACGATCTCACGATTAATTTCAGAGAATATTGGTCTGGCTGAAATCCACATCTCCGAACACTCTGAATTTAAAGGCAAAACTCTGGTGAGTGCTGGTTTCCGCCAGAAATTTGGCGTGAATGTGCTGGCGAACCGCAGGCGTGATCTGATCCGCCGTACTAATTTACAGAATTTGGAGCTGGAAGCCGGGGATATTCTACTCATCGAAGGGCAATTGGATAAACTGGAAACACTCTCCGATCAGCCCGGTTACCGAATTTTAGGCTTGGATGAATTACGTGATTATCATCTGGAAGATCGCTTGCTGTTTATTGATATTCCGGATGGCTCTGCTCTTGCAGGGCAGACCCTGGCCGAAGCCAAACTGGGTTCAGCATATGGCATTACCGTGCTGGATATCATCCGAACCGGTCAGGAATGGCTATTTCCAGAACCAGATATGTGCCTGGAAGAGGGCGACCAGTTGATCGTCTCAGGCCATCCTTCTGATATTGAAGTATTGAATGGATTACAAAAGATTCAAGTCGAAAAAGATGTAAAATTTAATCTGCATGATATGGAGAATGGTTCGCTCTCTTTTGTAGAAGTGATTCTGTCCCCTTACACATCCCTGGTGGGAAAAACTCTTAACAGATCCGATTCCGTGAAAATTTAACGTTTCCGTGCTGGCCATCTGGCATGGCGATCGTCCTTATCGTACCGGTCTACAGGATTTACCGTTGCAATATGGGGATGCTTTTCTATGTTATGGTACGCGTGAAGGCTTTGAATTGCTGGCAAAAGAACGCGATTATATCGTTCTGCGCCAGGATGTGCAGGAAAAACCGCGCCTGAAAAAAGCACCCATCGCTGGGTTGATTATGTTAGCCGTGGTGGCTGTCGTTATTGCAGGCTGGTTACCCATTTCTATCGCAGCGATCGCCGGGGCTGTAATGATGGTTTTGACCCAATGCCTGACGATGGAAGAAGCACACAAATCTATCGCATGGAAGTCGATCTTCCTTATTGCTGCCATGATGCCGCTTGGATTTGCCATGCGGGATAGCGGAGCAGCTCAATTTCTTGCGAATTGGGTGGTCCAGATTGCAGGTCCTTATGGCAACCTTGCCATTCTGGGTGGCCTCATGCTGCTAACACTGCTGATCAATCCTTTCATTCCGGCTGTGGTCAATGCCGTCATCATGACACCGATTGGTCTGGCAACAGCGGCTAGCTCTGGGGGTATCTCCCTATCCATTCGTGATGGGGATTGCCTACATGGTAGCGGCTTGCTTTATGACCCCGGTATCCCATCCCGCCAATCTATTGGTGATGAGCCCAGGTGGGTATCGCTTCACCGACTATCTTAAGAACGGTATCCCGATTGCAATCCTGGCACTGCTGGTAAGCCTGCTGTTGATCCCGCTGGTTTTTCCATTTTAAATAAAAAACCTCCAAAAATCGCCTTTGCAACTGCTCAAAGAGTAATAAGAACACAATAATCCTGTTAGATCCTGTAATTCACTCAGAATGCCATAAATCATATTAGATACATAAGAAAAATCATCAAAAGTTCAAAAATCCTGTAAATCCCAGTTCAGACTTTTTTTCTCCCCAGTAGAACCTTGAATCATTGAGATTTTTTTCTTACTAAATCATATATAATACAATCATTAAAATATTTGTTCCCACCTACGGGAATTTGTGAGAAAGTTATTGGTATGAGTCAGATTAAGCAGGTATTTGATATTAAAGGTATGGATTGCGCCGATTGTGCCCGTAAGGTCTCTGATGGTGTACAGAAATTACCCAAAGTAGAATTGAGCCAGGTGAACTTTGCCACCGGGCAATTGACCGTGGTGGGGGATGTGGATGCCGTCGAAGTAACTACCCGGGTGCGCGATCTCGGTTATGATGTGCTCGAGCCAGAAGAAAAAAGTCAGATCATAGCTCAATCTGGACACTCCAATTTTCTGCGCTTTTTATGGCAACGCCTGGAAACACGCCTGGCTTTATTGGGTGCCATTCTGGTGCTGCCAGGTCTCATCCTGGGTGAGATCCTGGGATTCGACTGGTGGTGGGTGAATGTACTCTCGCTGGCAGCCATGCTGGCGGCCGGGTATCCGATCGCCCGTTCTGCCTGGAGTAATTTGCGTATCAATCGTGCCATTGATATCAATTTTCTGATGTCCATAGCCGCGATCGGTGCTGTGGTGATTGGCGCTTATGTGGAAGCGGGTATGGTGATCGTTTTATTTGCGCTGGGCGAAGCGCTGGAAGGTTACACCTCTGAAAAAGCGCGGAATTCGATCCGCAGCCTGATGGAAGTGGTATCGCCCATAGCCACTCGATTGGCAGCAAAATGGTGAAACGCGTGAAGAGGACGTGCGGGTGGAAGCCTTACAGGTCGGGGATCACATTCTGGTGCGCCCGGGTGAACGTATCCCCATGGATGGCGTCGTTCTGGAAGGCTTTTCAGCTGTTAATCAGGCCACCATCACAGGTGAGTCCGCGTTGGTGGAGAAAGCAACCGGGAGATGAGGTCTTACGCCAGCACCATCAATGGCGACGGCTTTGGTGATATAGGTCACGCATCTCAGCGAAGATAACACCATCAGCCGGGTCATTAAAGTTGGTACAGGAAGCCCAAAACAAACGCGCTCCCTCGCAGCGTTTTATTGATCAGTTCGCGCGCTGGTACACACCCACAGTGGTGATTCTGGCCAGCATTGATAGCGGTCATCCCACCGTTATTCTTCGGACAACCATTTTTCAATCCCAGCGATGGACTCCGGGCTGGCTGTACCGCGGTCTGACCCTGCTGGTGATCTCCTGCCCGTGTGCCCTGGTCATTTCGACCCCGGTCAGCATTATCTCAGCCATCAGCAATGCTGCCAGGCATGGAGTGTATGTTCAAAGCCGGACTGCATCTGGAGAACCTCAGCAAAACGAAAGTATTTGCTTTTGATAAAACCGGCACCCTCACCATGGGGCGCCCGGTGGTTGTGGCAGCCCGCAGCAGCGCACACAGCGATTTCCAGCCGCTTTCAGGTCCTTGTACGGATTGTTCCGACCTGGTAGCGCTGGCACATGCCGTTGAACGGCGCAGTTCACACCCGTTGGCCATGGCAGTTGCTGAAGCTGCTTACCAACTGGATGTGGCTGAACGTTATCCGGCTGCCACTCAGGTAACCAACATGCCCGGTATGGGCGTCAGCGGGGATGTAGACGGCCGTCAGGTCCAGATCGGCTCCACCGCATGTTGATAACGGGATAGAGCACAGCCACGAGGAGCATGCGGAACTGCAAGCCGCCGAACGTGACGGCAGCAGCCAAATTCATATCGCTGTTAACGGCCGGCTTCATGGCAGCCTGCTGGCCAGTGATACGGTCCGGGAGAGCAGCGAAAACGTACTCCTTCCTTAAAAGAAATGGGGGTCCGCCATCTTGTAATGCTGACCGGTGACCAGCCTGACGCAGCCAGACAAATTGCTGAACAGGTAGGTGTCACCGAGACCAGGTCGCAGTTACTGCCACAGGACAAAGTTACGGCGGTGGAAGACCTTAGGAAAAGAATATGGCGCGGTCACTATGGTTGGAGACGGGGTAAACGACGCTCCTGCTCTAACGCTCGCGGATGTGGGTATCGCAATCGGAGGGGTACACAGCAGTGCTCAGGCTATTGAAAGTGCTGATGTAACCCTGATGCAGGCTGATCTCTCGCAATTACCCTTTGCCTTCCACCTGAGCCGCATTACCATGAATACAATCCGCTTTAATATCGCCTTTGCCATTGCGGTAAAAGCAGCTTTTATGGCGCTTGCTACGGTAGGTTTGAGCAGCATGTGGATGGCTGTGGTGGCCGATATGGGCATTTCGATCCTGGTGACGCTGAATGGCATGCGGCTGTTGAAATATCAATACGTTTTGTGGTTTGTTATCACGAACCATACGCAGCAGTGCTGCGATGAATGGGTTATCGCAGTCTTTTTCGATTGTCGGATGACCAACGCCCGGCAATTAACAGAACCAATGAGATGACGATGTCTACGACCACGAAAGATACGCAGGTCATCCGACTCATGAGCGCACCAGATAGTTGATTAACATTTCCGGTAATGGTCCAACAATGATCCCAGAAAATAGACCATTTGCGACCACCACTTTGTGTGCAGAGACAGCAAAAATGACACACAGGCTCATGACGATCAGGTTGACACCACTTAAGAACGACAAGATTTTATGGATAATTGGGGTTATTTTTCTTTGAGTTTGACTCTCCACTTGGTTTCAGATTATACATTCCCGATAATCTTGTTGCATTCTTCACTGCCCAAGTGGAGAGGTTCCATATCAACCATGGTATGGATTTTTTAGTGTAAGGGTATCCAACATGTATGCATTTCTATTTTGTTTCAGGTTTTAATCATCTTGCCAGCCGAACGATTACTCAAACATCATTGGAATTTCACCGCGTTCATTGAAAATGATTGTTTTACCATGCTGATCACAGGCTACGGGACTTGCCAGGTAAACAGCGTACAGGCCAATTTCATCTGCCGTGATCCAGTACGGTTTAGGGTTCGGTTGTGAGCGGGTATTTACCTTGGTTTTGATCAATAAAGTGTTGATGCGCACCTGGTTGTGCTCATATTCTGCAGAAAGCACATCTTTCAGCATGAGTTGTGCGGAAGCAGAAACCGAAATTGGTCCTGCCGAAGGAATTGGATACAACGCCGCCCCTCCATTTAATAGGGTGTAGCTGCTTCCTTCCAGATCAGATAATATAGGCAGGAATGTTTTGGCAGCCACAAAGTGCGCCGTCAGATTATTCTCCATGATGTGATTCCAGATTCGTAGTGGCACCTGGCTTAGCAGTTCTCCCTGCCACCAACCCCCGATGGATGCCACCACCATGTCCAATTGGCCGACATTCTGTTCAATCTTTTTACGCATGTCCAGCCCACCTTCTTCTGTACCGCAGCCTCCCTGAAAGGTGATCAGACGATCACAACATAATTTTCCCAGATGCTCTCGGAGTTGTTCCAGACGATATTTATCGCGTGATGGAACCACAACAGTAGCGCCATGGGTTAAGAATTGCCTTACGACCCCCTCCCCAACCTCCCCGGCACCGCCAATGATCAAAGCTACTTTACCAGCCAGAATTGACATACTTGCCTCCTTTCGGTTGTGAAAATGGGTGCCTCCCTCAATTCCATTATAAGAGACGAGTCAAGAGAGTGATAGCTGTTAAGGTGTTAAGCGGTTGAGTTGTTAAGGTAGGCTCATGAGTTGTTGAGTTTATAAGTCAGTATGGTGCTCCACTCATTAAAACATGGTTACTTCTAAATTTTGAATAATCGGTGGTGAGTGATTTCAGTTGCTGGATACGTAAAATGTACGAGAAATAGTTCATATATAATAGAACAATAAATGATTATCCTGAAGGGAAAAAATCAAATCTTATTCTGGATTGAAAATGTTTTACTCAGTTGATAATTTCTTCAATTTCATTTCCCTCTTCTTACTGAAATGCAATACATGTAAATCGTGTGGAGAATTCGGATGAAACCATCTGCAGACCCAAGTTTCATTTGTCAAATGAGTTCTGGTTATGTGTTTCTTAGTCAAATGCAGTTTTTGCGTGGTTATTGCATTCTTAGTTCTGAACCAGTTGTAGGATCAATCAATGATCTGTTACCGGAGGCACGGTCCGTTTTCCTGTTGGATATGGTCAAGATTGGTGATGCCATTACGAAGGTAACAGATGCAATTCGGATAAACTATGCAATAATGGGGAATAGTCATCCAGTATTGCATGCTCATATCGTTCCTCGTTACATGTGGGAGCCAGAAGAACTCCGCAAGGGTTTACCCTGGGATCATCCTGAAATCTTTGCCGAAGCGACACAATTTGATGTAACCCGAGATCAAATATTGGTGGATGAGTTGAGAAATATCCTTCAAATGTGATATTTGTTGGGGAAATTTTATTTGAAATTCATTAATACGGATACTCAAATACCAGAATCAATCAACTAATTTTATTTTTTCCAACTAGCGTTTTAATAGGGGGATATCCTGTTGAACGGTTTTCCAAAAAATTTCTTCATCTAATCGAAAATATTCATGAATCAGAACGTTTCTTATTCCTTGAATTTTTTCTCATGGAATCTCGGAATATCTGTTTTTAATATCCTCCGGTAAAGCTCGAACAGCTTCACCTAAAGTGGATAACTCAAACGCGACTGCTCGAATTGTTTTCGGATCATTCAGAAATTCATCAAAACTGGATAAAGAAGTGAAAGATTGAATATTTTCACAACAAGAGATCATGTCTTTTATCCGTAATTTCCAATTCCTAGGAGACAAGAATCATCTCCTTTAAGATCTCATCTTTCATAAAATCTTTTATTGATCTCTTCGTCCCCAAATCCACTTTGCAACCCAACAGAGTTTCTAATTTTTGTTGTAATTCAATAAACTTGAACAAACCTGGGGTTGGATCAAATTCAACCAGCAGGTCAACATCGCTTGTAGAAGTTGCTTCATTTCTTGCTGTTGAACCAAATAAATAAAGTGCCTGAACACCATATTGTTCAGATAAATATTTTTTTTGTTTTCTTAAAATGATCAATACTTCATCACGTTTCATACTGTAAAGGATATCGAATCATTGATTGTTTGTCAATTTAATTTGCTTATAACAACATTCATTTTAGTCTCCCAATCCACCTTAATAACTTATCAACTTACGAACTCAACTACTTCCCTTAACTGTTCAACAGCTTAACACCTTAATAGCTATTAAGCCATTTTGACACCAAACACTCTCATTTTCCGTATACTACATATGGAGGTGTGTCATGAACTATAGTGAAGTTTTTTCAAAAGCCTGGAAGATTGTCTGGAAGTTTAAGGCTTTGTGGATTTTTGGTATTTTATCCAGTTGTGCCCGGGCAGGTTCAGGTGGCGGTGGCGGATCAAGTGGGGGTAGTGGTGGCAGTTCGAACCTGATTAATTCGGGAGGTGGGTTAGCTTCTCCGAATGTGTTTTTACCCAAACAGGTATATCAGTGGTATTTGCAAACGCAACAAGCCTGGGATACAGAACCCTGGGGTGTTTTCGTCATCATTCTGGCGGTGTTTTTTGTGGTCATGGCATTGGTAGTGCTTTCCCTGTTCCTGGGTGTGTTGGGACGCGTTGGCGTTGCTCGCGGTGCGCTACTGGCTGATGCTGGCGAAGAAAAGCTGAACTTTTCGCGTATTTACAATGAGAGCAAACCCTATTATTGGCGGGTGTTCCTGTTCTTTCTTTTATTGTTTGCTGCTTCGATCGCGATTGGTGGCCTGGTAGCCATCCCGATCTTGTTGGTGATCGTCTTCACACTCGGATTTGGTCTGCTGTTCCTGATTCCGCTGTTGATTGTGGTTGCCTTTGCCATCAAAATATTGATCGAACAGACGATTGTTGCCATCGTGGCGGAAGATATAGGTGTCTTTGCTGCTATCGAACGTGCCTGGAAATTGCTGGTTGAAAAACCTTGGCCTCAGGTTGTAGTGGGTCTTGCAACCTCTATTGGTGAAATAGCGGTGATGTTTGTGCTGGTTATTCCGATCTTCCTGGTGTTGATCCCGTTCTTCATTTCGATCTTCTTCCAGACAGATGCGGTGATTGGCATTGGTGCCATCATCAGTGGAGCCGGATTCCTGCTGTATTTACCGGTCATGATCCTGGGAAGTGGTATTATGTATGCCTATATCGGATCAGTCTGGGCACTGACTTTCAAACGTCTGACACAGCCATTAGCCCCGGCGGTTGTTGAAGCAACAGCTGAGTAGAAGAAACAAAGTCCCTGGAGGAACCGGTTCCAGGGACTTTTAATTTAAAAGAAAATTATTTAGACAATTTGTAAATTTCTTAATACCCGTGCTGCCCGTAAAGTCACCCATTTATTGGGCTGTTTCTTCTGACCAAAATCTATCCAGGTTTTGCCAGTGTAGTCATATTCCAACATCCAGCGCCCAAATTGATTCTGTTTATTGGCAATAAATTCTATTGATTTAGTAAGTCTTGGATCATTGCCCAGCCCTAATCCAACCAATGCTTCCACGATCTGAAGAATATCTGTCACATAAAATACCGGGAATCCAAACTTCCACCAGTTGCCACTGGGTTTGGCATTCCAGCCACTGGGGTAGGTCGCATCCAGCGGATCGATACTCAACAGAAAATCGATGCCTTGTTGAATGGCTTCCTTAATCAGTGGTGTATTCTTTTCTTCTGGCAGCTTGCTGAAAGCCAACATGACTTTGGTTGCTCCCCAGGCACAAGGAAGCCCGTTGTTCGCTCCGCATGCAAACATTGGGCCACATTTCCCGGCATAATAGCGAATGGGTGCTTTCTTATCTTCCAAAGGAGCAATTCCTTCTCCGGTGACTGTGCGAGCCATCCACTCAAAAGCAGTGTTCAGTCGAGGGTCTTCATACCCGAGATCGAGTAAAGCAGCGCATAAATTACCCTGTAAACAGTCAGCGGTGCCTGAAGGAGGTCCATTGGTACTGAATTGCCCTGTAGGATTGAAGGTTTGTTCCATTAAATATTGACAGGCAGTCTGAATGCGGGGATCTAGGGCAATACCAGCACCCAGTTGTGCTAACAGTATGATCGACCAGACAGTACTGGTGTATTTGGGCAGATAGCCAGGTCCTGGTTTTTCCCAATACCCCTCGGGATGCATGGCGTCCAGGATAGTTGCGATGGGGCCTTCGCGATGTGCTTTCTCTCTGGCAGCCACGAGATCTGGATCATCCCCAGGCAATTGCATGATGTCTCGCATAGCCAGGTAACGCACACCAGGCTCTTCCTCTTCCAACAACCAGTTAAGCGAAAATTCATTTAATTTTGGTTTCATAATAAATCCAGTCTTTTACCCAAACGCTTGTTTTAACACCCGGGCAACGCGATAAGTAACCCATTTGTTTGGATTGTTGATAGATCCAAATTTGTACCAGGTTTTATAATCATGTTCCAATGCCCAGTGACCGTTTTCATCCTGTTTGTTGAGAATAAACGAAATGGCATTTGCCAGGCGTGGGTCATCTGCATACCCAACCCCAACCAGGGCTTCCAACAGCTGCAGAATATCGGACACATAAAACACCGGGAAACCCAGCTTCCTCCAATAGGGGTTTGGTTTGGCACCGGTGCGAGTTGGATACGCTGCTGTCAACGGATCGATAGATAAAAAGAAATCCACCGCGGTCTGAATGGCGCTGTCTACCTGAGGTGTACGCTTCTCTGCCGGGATTTTTCCTAAGGCTAAGAGAATTTTAGTTCCTCCCCAGGCACACGAAAGCTCGTTGTTATAATGGCAGGCAAAAACGGATCCACAATTCCACAGATAATAATGACGATCTGCCCTTTTATCCTTCAGAGGAGCGATGCCATCCCCGGTAACGCTGCGCGCCATCCAGTCAATAGCTATTTCCAGACGATCATCCCGATAACCCAAATCGAGTAAGGCAGCCAGCAAATTTCCCTGCAGGCAATCGATTGTCCCGGCAGGTGTCCCATCGACACTGAACTGACCGGTCTCTGCCAGTGCATGATCGACCAGATAACGGCACGCCAATTGCAAACGCTCATCCATATCCACCGATGCTCCTAATTGAGCCAGCATAATCAATGACCAGACCCCGCTTTTATACTTACAGCTATACCCGGCACCAGGTGTCACCCAGTAGCCTTCGGGTTTCATGGCATCCAGAATCTTCGCGATGGGACCTTCCCGGTGGGCGATCTCTCTCGCAACCACCAGCTCGGGATTATTAACCGGTACATCCATGAGGTCTCGCAGTGCCAGGTAACGCACGCCTGGATTCTCTTCCTCCAACAACCAGGAGAGTGTATCGTCTTTTAATTGCTTCATCCACTTCATTGTCTTTTCCTCTTACCAATCAGGGTTGTAATCATTAGCAGAGTGGTTGGTGATATTTAATTGTTCACTGCCGTCTGCATTCATTATATAGATTTCCAGATTACCATCTCTATTCGATTGAAAAGCGATCTTTTTGCCATCTGGTGACCAGACGGGATTTAAATCATTCCCCGGGTTATCGGTAAGACGAGCAACCTTTCGAGTACTGATATCCATATTGAAGATTTCCCAGTTTCCACCCAATTTGGACGCAAATGAGAGCATGCTGCCATCGGTGACCAGGCGGGTCCAAGATCAAACACCTCGTTATTCGTCAGGTTGATCACATTTTCCCCGTTTTGGTCCATGAGATAAATCTCCCAATCACCGTCCTCGATCGGATGAAAAAGCGATCTGTTTTCCATCAGGCGACCAGGCTGGTTGTCGGTCGTAAGAATCGGAAGTGGTCAGGCGTTGGATCGTAAGTGTATCCAACTGAAGCGTATAGATTTCTGAGAAACCATCTCGATCTGTAAAGAAAACGATTTGTGATCCATCCGGGGACCAATCCGGTTCCCAATCTTTGGCGGGGTTGTTGGTGATATTGATCGATTGCATGTTTTCCAGATCCAAAATAAAAATTTCCGCATTACCACCGATACCGGAATTGTAGGCGATCGAATTTCGATCAGGAGACCAGGCAGGAGAAAAATCGATGGCAGGGCTGTTGGTCAGGTTGATCGGATCTGATCCATCGGGGTTGATCATATAAATTTCCTGATTGCCATCCCGGTTGGTTTCAAACAGGATACGACCAAAATAAGTGAGGTTGGTAATGAGGACAATGAAATATGATCCACCAATGTCCAGATTCCTTCTTGTTTTTCAAGATACAAAAGAAAATCCTCGCTTTTGCACTTAAAGGAATCGACATAAACCAGTGCTTTGTTATTTTCCTGATTGAACCCTACCCGCGACAATCGCAACCAGCCCTGAAAGGCGGGGTCAGGAAACCTTTCTTGAAGGGTGGCGAGACAGGCGTCTTCGTCCTGCGTCTGACTGAGTTGCCAGTATTCCTGCCAGGAGACCAGAACCACTGGCACATCGGTTGAAAAGCGAGGTGCCAGGTATTGGGTTTCGGCATTTTGAAACAATAGATTATTCATCATCTCATCTGTAACGCCTGGTAGTTGCGCCTTGATGACAGGGAATAAATTCATCTCCATCTGAAAGCAGACTTGATCAGAAAGCCCGGTTTGATCGAAGACGGTCAGATATTGAAAGTTGTTCCCTGAAAGGAATTCATTTTTGGCATTTAAAATCGCACTGTAGATGGCATGTTCTTCTTCACTAAATTCATCTGAAAGATAAAGCCCTAAATCGGAATTCAATGCGGTGACGAAATCTATAATTTTCCACGTCTCAGCTTCTTTCTTGAAGATCAGAAAGCCGCCATTTCCACCACATATACTTTTTTCAATATACAACAAAGCAACTTTCTTTTTTGCATCAAAGCCCACCCGGGAGAGATAGTAAAAACCTCCATAATCTGGTCTGGGATAGATGGCTTCAATTGAATACTGGCATTGTTCAGCAAACCGCAAACCACGCACCAGGTTCTGAATGGATCCATCTGAAACAAAGGTCACCGGGATTCCGAGGTTGAATTGATCTTCAAAGAAATGAGGTTTTTGATTGGCTTCCAGAAAATTAGCGATCAGCTGTTCTGTAACACCTGCTTTGTTTTGCAATAAGGAATTAACTACGTCTGGTTCTGGTCTCACAAAAGATTGATCGAAAATGATCATATGTTGAGCATCTGGAGGAACATTCCACATATCCGGGTTTTTTAACAAGAGATCCTGGTAAACCTGGTATTCTTCTGTTAGTAACGAAATCAGGCATGGGTGTTGGTTCTGAAGAACAGGATGTAAGAAAAATGAGAAAGGTGAGACTAAAAACAATTATTTTGTTAACAAAAACACCAAATCTACTTATTGCTTTGCTTTGTCCCATACCCAACCTTCTTTCGTTGGAAATCGACCACACCGAGTACTTTCTTCAGCCAATCTCCCAAGGCCGGAGATGTCTCACAGGCAACACTTAACAATCGGGCTGGAGACGAATTTACAAAAATCTCTAACTTCTCCTTTTCAATGGCTTTCACCACAGCTCTGGCAACTTTGTCAGGATTGGTAGCCCCCAATAATTCGGGTGCCTTTAGGTTAAATTTGGCGAACATACCCACCTCGGTGATGTACCCGGGCAGAATGGTCGAAAAACGTACGCCACTTCCTTCGAGCTCCAGACGTAATGCGCGGGTCCATTCAGCCAGACCAGCTTTGGTACCCGAGTAGGTTGCTGCGTAAGGAGAGCCAATTTTCGCAGCTACAGATGCTATGTTGACAATATGTCCCTTCTCTCCGTCCCCAGCATATGAGGAAGAACATAATATGTTAACGCCATGGGTGCCAGCAGGTTAACTTCGATCGTTTTCTGAATATCCTCCCAGGCAAGATCCAGATAGGCACCTTCCGTCTCCAACCCGGCATTGTTAATCAGAATATCAATTCTGCCGAAGTTGTTCATGACAGTTTCGACAAGAGACTGTTGTTGGGAAGGTTTGTGACAGATCAACCGGGACAATCATCGTTTGTGTTCCATATTTACTCAAGTTGGAGGCCACTGCTTTTAAACCCTCTTCAGAACGGGCTGCCAGCGCAAGGTGTGCTCCTCGTGCTGCCAATGCTTCGGCAATGATAGGTCCAATTCCCCTGGAACCCCCGGTCAGCAAAATGTATTTTCCATTAATTGAGGTCATCATTTCCTCCTTGAAACAGGATGCATTTTGAAAACCTACCACACACCGGGAATTAAACGAAATTTCACTTGTTTTACATAATCCGGATACCCTGGTAACTCTGTCTGTAGGGTTTGATCTTCAAGTGCTGTACGAATAATCAATAAAATTACAGTTATGCCGCTGGCAATCATGGACCACCAGGAACCTAACAAAATGGACACAACCAGTTCGAATAAAAGTGCACCAGCATAAGCAGGGTGCCGCACGAAACGGTATGGCCCATCCGTAATCACTTTTTGGTTTCGCTCTGGTTGTAGGCGAACAATCTGAGAGAAAAAGGCATTGGAATAGGTAGCCCAAACGACAAGAGCATAACCCAGAATACTGAGTAAGAGAGCAATCAGTTGACTCGATAACGCAAAATCCCCGCTCCAGCCATAGCGTTGATCCAGGCCTGCAATGATGTAACGTCACAAGCTGTCACAATACCTAACAGGCTCATGATGATTGTATCCCAGGATTTTGCACCCAGTCTTGGACCCAGTCTTTCGGCAAACAGATCGGGATTGGTACGATAAATGACAATGCCAGTAGCTGCGATCCAGAGCAACATGATACCTATTGTCGCCCAGCCTTGCCACCAATTAATTCGTCCAGCTGACCAGAACAAAGCCGCTGCCATGAAGATTAAACCCATGGCTTCACGTATTGAGTAGCGAACAATTATTTTTTTGTTCATGATTATTTAAAAAATCCTTACCCAGGTATCGGTAACTTTCATGGTTTGCATCACAGATCTGTAGAGTCGGTCAGCGGGTTCTTCGGTGGCACTGGAAAAGACACGGGTACAGCCCAAATTGTTTAAGTCTGATGCATGCCTTCAATCATGACCGCTTTACCCAAACCACGCTGCCAGTGTTCCGCTGCGGTGCCAACCAGAACGGTTACAGCGCTGCGAGTGTAATCATCATAGGAAATGGTGCAGAACGATGCAATCTCACCTTGCGGGGTGGCAGCGACGATATCCAGATCACGGCGGTAGAGCGGGGCAGATTGCAAGTTTTTAAACCAGGAATAGTCACCGTCATAGTTTTCGTCAGGTTCCTCTGAATGGAATGCCCGCCAGGATGACCAGCTACGAGCAGGATGTTCACTTTCATCTCCCATTGAGCGAATTTCATAACCAGGAGTTGGTGGTATTTCAGGTAACGGCTCATCCAGATCTCGCCACCAATGATGTCCCCACCAGGGCTTTTTTTGATATCCACGATCGATCAGGATCTCCTGGCGCAAAACATCATCAGAAAGTACTGCAAGATAAAAAATGCGTTTGCCGTCTTTTGTAAAATCAGAAAAACGCTGCTCTGCATAGGCAATGATTTCCTGTTCCAATTCAAAGCTGCGGAATTGCGGATGAATATGGATGCGTACCTCATCATGGCAGATTGGATGGAGTACTGCCGCTATCTCTCCCGATTGGGTTTGCCAGATAACGGTCACCATTTCGAACGGGGGAGTCAGCTCACAGGTTTTGATAAAATGCCAACGCCAGTGATCCAACCGGGCAACATGCCAGCTATGTTCAAAGCGGTCATTTAGCAGAAAGACTTCTCGCAGGAAGTTGCGTATCCGCCAATAGTCAGCTTCAGAATGAATGGTTTGCTGAATTAACTTCATAGGACCTCGATCCGAAAGCAAAATAAATTGAAATATAAGAATGGATAATTATTGGTGCAGAACTAATGCTATGTTGAGTATAGCATTTAAAATAAGGAATAGTTAATAAAGTTGTCCTTATTGAACCAGGATTAACCAATTTGCACATTAGCGTTTTTTGATGGTTGCTATATGAATCCGGCTTCTAAAACGGCCACAACATTGGCGTGAGGATGATGGCGATTACATACACAGAAACCGTCAACAAACCGCCCACCTTCACAAAATCCAGGAAGCGATACCGTCCCGGTCCATATACCATCAAACAGGCTGGCTCAAGTGGCGTCAGGTATGAGGTGCTGGCGGCGATGGCGATCATCATCGCAAATGTGCGTGGATTTAATCCCAATTGAAGGGCTGTCTGAACTGCCACGGGAATAACCACCGCAGCTGCTGCCTGGTTAGACATCGGTTGGGTCAGCAGCACGGTCAACACAAAAAAACCAGTTAGCAGCCAGATTGGGTTCCAGGTTCCTATCAATCGGGTCAATAGATCAGCCAGATATTGAGCTGTTCCGGTGGTTTGCATGGCTACACCTAGCGCCAGCATACTGCCAATCAGAATCAGCACTTTCCAATCCACCTGGCGATAAGCATCCTCCGGTGTGATGCAGCGGGTGACGAACACTAAAAAAGCACCCCCTAACATAGCAGCAGGTAAAGGTAGAACTTTCAACCCTCCCAGTAATAGGGCAGCTGCGAATATAACCACGACTCGCAAAGCACGTTTTGGATCAAAACGTTGTACTTCCAGTACACCCAACACGTTGAAGGCATTTTCTGCCTGTAAGGCTTCAATCTGCTTGGGATTGCCCTGTACCAGTAACACGTCGCCCATTTGCAGGCGCGTATCTGCAATCTTGGTGTGAACAATCCCAAAGCGCTGATTGATAGCGACGACTTGTATATTGAAACGTTCCCGCATCTGCATACCTTTTACGGTTCGCCCGATAAAAGGTGAGCGAGGGAGTAATACTACTTCTGCCAGCTTGAGTGTTTCCCCCTGTAGGTCGGCATCCGAAAATTTCACGTCTGCCTGGATAGCTATTCCGGCAACATTTTTAATTTTCAGAATCGCTTCGGAAGCTCCCTCCACCAGGAGGGCATCACCAGACTGGAGCTTAAAATCCGCAGGAGGATGAACCTGCCGCGCTCCATTCCGAATGATGGAAAGGACCGTCAGATCATAATTACGCCCTAAATTTGATTGAGCCAGCGTTTTTCCTGCAAGATTGGATCCGGATGTGATGTGTAACTCCGCCAGATAGGGTCTCAAGTTAAATGTCTCGGTCATGGTTTGTGGCGCTGCTCGTTCGGGTATTAGCTTTTTCCCGACAAAAAACATATACAGAATACCTGTGATCAGAATAGGGATACCTACAGGGGTCAGTTCAAACATGCCAATTGGATCCAGATCAAACTGGGTGATCAAACCACTGACGACGATATTGGTTGAGGTGCTCACCAGGGTTACTGAGCTGGCCAAAATGGCTGCAAACGCCATTGGCATGAGTAACTTGGAGGCATTCATTTTTGAGCGTTGGCTTAAACCTAAAATAACTGGCAAAAAGAAAGCAGCAGCAGCGGTGTTGTTAATGAAAGCACTCAATAAGGCAACCATCAGCATTGTAACGGGAAGCAACCGTTCTGGATGTTTACTGGTGTACTGCAACATGAAGCGGCCAACGACCTCCACTACCCCATTGCGCATTAAAGCAGCTGTCATAATCAGCAATCCAAGCAAAAGCATGACCGTATCGCTACCGAAACCTGCAAAAGCCTGATCCAATGGTACTAAATCGGTCACAATCAACACAACCAAAATCCCCAGCGCGGTTACATCTGGCGGAATCCATTCGAAGGAGAATAGCACCAGTGCGATGATAAGGATAATCAATAATAAAATGATCGGTAAGGTCATGTCACATCCTTGTTTGTATTATACAGACAATTACCCCCAGCAAACTATGTTGATGTGGTGGATTCCTAGCAGCCATGATAGCAATGAATTCAAAAACTTGTTATAAACTGCTTTTATGATCAACTTTCAATCACTACTTGGGTGAAGAAAATGGATATTAACGCATGTATGAATAAACTTTTCAATATTATGGAAGCTCTGGAACATTTACAATCTTTTAAGAAGACCTATATTTGCCACTTGACGTTTATTAAAATTGCTCAATAGTCCAGTAACTATGCATTATTTCTTCTCCTGCAGATATTTAAAATAACCAGCTTTTTTGAGTGCAATCAGCGTCAGTCCCCCCAAAACTCCACCAATGGCGCCGAAGACAATATATCCCACGATGGCTTTTGCCAACCCTAATGCAACGAATCCAACCGGGGCGCCGGTGATGGCTCCAAATCCCCATTTAACTAAAAATTTACAAAAATGACCTAACGCACCAGCAATACCAGCAACAAAGAGATTCTCCGGGTTTCCTAATAGTAGCAGTGCCAGATCGGTACCCACGCCAATCATCGTGTAAGAAAGCAAAGTATTAATGGCTCCGAAATCACCCAATCCAAGGAAAGAAGCCAGAATTCCGGAGAGTAATCCAATCAGGCTGGCTGACCCGATTTTCGGAACAACCCGCGAACCTACAATGATAATTGCCATCCAGAACACGCCTGAGTGACCTGAGAGTTGCAGTGGTAAACGCAGGGCAATTTTTGCAACCACAATCAGCACTGCAAAAAGTGTCATTAAAAAGAGTTGGAAGGTGGAAAAATAGCGTGTTTTCATCTGGTAATTATCTCGATTCTATCAACATCCTGGATCCATTCATCGCGAACATCCAATCGCTCCAATAAGGATACAAGTTTTAAAGTACCCCTGCCAGACAGGTCAAACATGATCATGTTGTCAGTGTTGGCAACTTCTTCCCAGGTGAGGTCAACCGCCTTTTCACGACTGGTGCTGATGACCTTAATGTTTGTATCGGACTTAAATTGATTTTCGTTAAAAGTAAGTCAGCAGCACGTCTTTAAGCAACCAGCCATCCTGCGTTTTGCCTTCCTCCGCATCAACAAAAGAGGCAGGAGTTATTGTTTCTATATCAACAGGTGCGAAGGCTGCCCGTAAATTATCATTCCAATAAACGGGGATATCACCCGGTTCTAAGGAAGCGTCAATTTGCGCAGCGATTCTTTGTCCGCGGATATAATCAACACCAATGACAATAGCTGTTAAGAAAATGATAATTCCAAAAGCAATCAGGATTCGTATTTTTTGATTCATATTACCTCCATAAAATAAAAGTTCCCATAACAACAATTACAACAACAATAAATAACCAATCCCACCAATTCATTTTCAATTGGTTATATGATATACGATTAGGAGAGTCGAACCCACGTGAATAGGCAGCTTCGGTGATTGCCCAGGCACGACGGGTGGTGAGAACAATCGCGGGAACGGTAAGCGCAATTAAATCACTGATCTGTTTAACCAGCTGTTTGATACCATCAAATTTCACCAGAATGCCACGACTCTGTTGTGCTTCGCGAATAGCCTGCCACTCTTCCTGTAGCAAACCAATGCTCTGAAAAGCTAGGCTGATGGAAAAGGCGTAGCGGTAAGGAATTCGTAGACTTTCAAGCGCAAGGCTGAGCTCATTGGTGGATGTGGTCGAGAAAAAAAGCGCAAAGACACCACTGAGAAGAGTGAGGCGCAGTGTGATGACCAGCGCTAGTTCCAGACTGACCAACCACCAATCAATCAAAAATAAAAACAACAGAATCCACCTCAATTGCCAGATTTGGCGCACCATCGCGGGGAATAATCTTGCCCAAAGTATAAAGATGACGTAAGCAATCAAAAATATAACCAGTTTATCCAGTGGCAACATAACCGCCAGCGAGAGAGCTATACTGACAAACAATTTGGAACGCGGATCCAGTTTTCGTAACGGTGAAGCCTGATTTAGCTGGATGGATCGAGTTTTTCCTCTCTGACTGAGATTAAACATCCGTTACCATCCAGTCCGGTTTGATTAATCCGATTTCCTCCCAGGCTCTTTCATTCTTAAGAACCTGTTTTGTTGATCCCTGGGCAACAATTCCATTTGGATTGATTAGAATTAATTGGTCCGCGTGAGCTGCCAGTTCCAGGTCGTGGGTCGTTAAAATCACCAGAAAACCAGCCTGGGAGAGCTTTTGAAGGAGTTGGATCAGGATTTCTTTATGATGCTGGTCCTGTCCGAGAGCTGGTTCGTCAAGCAAAATACCATGTTTGGCATTTTGCATCAGGGTTAGTGCTAAAGCTAAACGGCGTTTCTCACCTTCGCTCAATAATAGGGGGGGAGTATCCTCATAGCGTTTGAGGTCAAGGGCTTCAAGTAACCAGTCGTAACGTTGTGTGTTCGGATTGGGCAGTTTGAAAAGAATTTCTTCACGCACACTGGGGTTAAAAAGCTGGATATCAGGATTTTGAAAAACCATTCTGAATTGAGGCTTCTGTTGGCCATTTCCATTTTGAATCCACATTTCACCTGCGAAATTCTGTAAACCAACCATGGATCGTAACAGGGTGGTTTTCCCGGCCCCATTTCGCCCGACAATGGCAACAATCTGACCAGATTCCAAAGAAAAATTCATGTTTTGAATAATTTGATTGCCAGATTTTTCGACAGATAGATTTCTGATTTCAAGCTGAAAATGATTCTGAGATTCGGGATAATCCGGATGTGTGGAAGTAGTTTCTATATTGGACAAGATGTCATTATGAATTCCAGGCAAGAGAAACTTTCTAAAGTTTGGTGATTGTAATAAGTATTTATCTCGATGTTCGCAGATTACAGCTGATTTTCCTAAATTAATGAGTTTTTCAATATATGAAACAAATTCGAAAGCAGAGGTGGTATCAAGCATTGATAAAGGCTCATCAAAAACAAAGATTTGCGGTTGACGCGCCAGAATAGAAGCAAGTGCTAATTTCTGTTGCTCACCTCCTGAAAGTGTATGCGGAGAACGGTCGCGAAAGCTGTCCAATTGAAATAATTCCAATGTTTCCTGAAGACGATGTGCCATCTCCTGGCGTTCTAATCCAAGATTTTCAAGTCCAAATAGAATTTCTGCTTCAACGGTAGGTGCCAGCATTTGGTGAGCAGGGTTCTGAAATACCAACCCTACTCGGTTAGATAATTCCCACATGGGAAGGTCCTGGGTGGAATCACCGTTTATCAGAACTTTGCCGGAGAATTCACCGCGGTAAAGATGGGGGATTAATCCACTCAAACAACGCGTGAAGGTGGACTTTCCGCTACCAGAGTTTCCACTGATAAAGACGCCTTCATTTTCGGTTAATGCCAAAGTAGTAGGCGCAAGGCCACGATTGTTTTGCGGGTAAATGAAGGATATTTTTTGCGCTTCTAATACAACAGACATGGAACTAAATTCAATCCAGTTTAAGGGGCTGCCAAAATCCATCTTCTTGCTGCACATACAGAATTGGTTGACTAAATCGACGCGCTGGTCGCATTTTGTCTGCTAGTACCATCCCCTCAAGGACGGGAACATCTTCCAATGTGCGAATGGAATGCACCCCAGCTTGAAGAACTTGTTCCACCGATTGGAGACCGGACAATGTACGGATCGCACCAATTTCGATATAACGACCATCCTGACCAGAATAGGCCAGTCCGACGGCAGAAAGTGCTCCAATAACTCCATCTTGCGTTCCACCTAATCCACGCAATAAGATCTGATGTTCTTCTGCCAATTTGCGCGCTTCGGATTGGTGAACCAGGTCGCTTTGTGCCTTTCTTCCAAACTCGATGACTGCTGTCGGGACTTCGGTAGCAACACAGAGGCCGGGATCACTACCTGGTTGGAAATTTTCCAACATGATCGCTTCTATCTGGTTAAATATGGATTTCAGATCCGGTAATGTTTTCGGTGAAAGGATAATGGCAGCACAACTATTTTTGGCTGTATAAGGAACCCGCGGATCAAATAATAATTGATGCCGTAGAATTCCACTGACGGGATATTGCGTGGATAAACTTTCTGCGATGCAACGCGCCAGATGGCCAGTTCCGCGAGATTCTTTATTGTCAGTGTCGTCAATTCCGATAAAAACATCCATTATGAGTCCTTGATGTAAAATTTGTATTGAAAAAGTTTAGTTGTCTCGATACAAGTATATTGATTTTAAAAAAGAATGTCCAGTAAAAATCGCTTATCGTAATCTCATAAAGTTTTTCGGACTTGGGTTGGAGTTATATAAAAAAGGGTATTGGAAGATCTAATTTTCTGTGCTTTATGCCTCTCTAAAAGTATTTACCAGAGAAATACTTTTCTTTTTAAAAAACTGTATATAATTACCAAAAGGGTGAGCAATACCACCTTTTTTTGACCCATGAATTATTTAATCAAAAACAGATCACCCAATCTCCGGAGAGCCAGCCTGCTACTTACAATCATAATAAGTCTGTTTGTTATTCCTGTGGTACAGGCTCAGGAGGAAAATCAATCCAGCGCTATCATCCATGAGGTCAATGCTGAGAATTTTCCGCAGATTTCTTTCTTTTTAGAAGCGTACAACGAAAGCGGGCAATCGCTCAACGGTCTCTCCGAGGCAGATATAAAGGTCATTGAAAATGAACGGGAACCCATCCCGATCGATCTGTTGCAACGCAATGAGCCGGGATACCAGGTCATTTTGGCATACAATTTTTCGTCTACGTTGGCAGTCAACACCAGCGGTGGTTTGTCCCGATATCAGGTAATCACCGACCACATCATCCAGTGGCTGGATAGCCGCCCTGCCAACACACCGGATGATTTCAGCCTGGTGACTGATACCGGCTTACAACAAATTCGGGATGATAGTCCACGTGACTTCGCACAGCACCTTGCAGATTATCAACCAGATTTGATGAACAGCCAGCCTAACCTGACCAGTTTGCTGCAAGCGCTCGATCTGGCGACCGATCCCACCCTCAACCCACTGATGAAACGTGCCATTCTATACATCACTCCGCAACCAACCATCAGCAATGTCTCCGCTTTTCCGGGTTTCATCGAACGGGCAGCGCAGCAAAACGTGCCGGTATATGTCTGGATGGTAGGCCCGGCTTCTGCGCGTTCCAGCAACCCCAGTGTGGTTGATCCGTTGGTAAACCTGGCAGAAGAGACGGGTGGGCAGTTCTTCCTCTTTTCCGGGCAGGAAGAATTGCCAGACATCGAAGAATACTTCCAGGCAAATCGTTATATCTATGAAGTTACCTACACTTCAGGAATTCGCAATTCCGGGACGCATCGCCTTACCGCTGTCATCCAGCAAAATGACAGCAGCATTTCTTCTGAAACGACAAACGTGAATCTAACGGTAGAAGCCCCCAATCCCATCCTGATTAACCCACCGCTGCAGGTAGCACGTGATTGGGTGGTGGATGCAAAGGATGCCCGTATCCGTGATCTCGAGCCGGATCAGGTGGAAATTGAGTTTATGTATGAGTTTCTGGATGGACATCCACGCGCGTTGGAGAATGCCCGTCTGTATGTGGAAGGTGAGGTGATACAGGAGCTAACCCAGGCTCCTTTTGACACCTTCCAGCTGGATTTAACCCCTTATGAAAGCGATCAGGAAGTCCTTTTCTTTGTGGAAATTGAAGATAGCCTGGGAATCAAAGCCCGTACCCAACCAGCGGTGATTGATATTACTGTGGCACCCGTCCCATTGACATTCTGGGAGGGATTATTGCGCCTGGAACTCACCCCGGAACGTTGGATTATCCTGGCAAGTGTTCTGATCGCTGGAGCAGTGTTGGTGACAGCGATAGTACTGGTAGGTAAACGTCAGGCATTCTGGCGAGACCAAGCTGCCAAACGCCAGCGCAAGATTGACCCGGTCACCCAACCCGTAAAAATCAAACAGGCTGACGATCGTTCCGGTAATGGCACGTCGCGCAAAGCATCCATTGGCAAACAGGTGGAGGCGATGTTAATTCCGCTGAATGAGCGTTATGAACCGAATCGCAAGAAGGCTGTGGCACTCGACCGTAAGGAATGGATCATCGGTTGTGATCCGATTCAGGCACGCCTGGTGATTGCCAATGCTGCGCTGGATGATGTGCATGCCCGTCTTTCTCGCACTGACCAGGGGGATTATTGGCTGCGGGATCAGAATTCGATTGCTGGTACATGGGTAAACTTTGCCCCGATCACAACGAAAGGGATAAAATTAAGGCATGGCGATTTGATCCATTTTGCCAAAGCTCTGTATCGATTTGAATTATCTCATCCTACAGAAGATCGCGAAATTCAAATTATCACGTATAATCAAAATTATGATTCGTAAGACTCAATCACGTTATCCTGTTGTCGCTAAGACCGATCCTGGCATGAGCGGTAAGAATAATGAAGACCGCTTTGGCGTGACTGCGTTTCAGCTCAGCAAAAAGAATCCCACGCCTGTATTGGTGGCGGTTTTAAGTGATGGTGTTGGGGGACATAAAGCTGGCGAAGTAGCTGCAGAACTGACTGTCAATCAGATCATGCATGCGGTTACAGAGAGCAAAGGGCAACAACCCATTCAGATAATAAAAGAGGGTATTACTCGAGCTAATGAGGCAATTTACGCTGAATCTCAAAAGGACAACAGCAAACAGGGTATGGCTGCTACCGTGGCAGTTGCCTGGATGATTGGTCATCGTTTGTTTACAGCTTCCGTCGGTGATTCTCGAATTTATCTGATTCGTGGTGATCGTATTCGTCAATTGAGTGTGGATCATACCTGGATTCAGGAAGCACTGGATAATAACCTCCTCACCCCCGACCAGGTGGAGGGTCATCCCAACCGGCATGTCATCCGGCGTTACCTGGGCGGTCCCAATCCTCCGGATATTGATTTCCGCATGCGTCTGAACAATGGCGAAGCAGATCAGCAGGCCTTCAACAACCAGGGCGTTACCTTGCAAACCGGCGACCGGCTGGTGCTGACCAGTGATGGATTAACCGATCTGGTATCGGATGCGGAGATTCTGGCAGCCTTTGACATTGATGATACCAATCAGGCTGTTGATAATCTGATTGACCTTGCTAATCAACGTGGCGGGCATGATAATATCACCATCATCAGTTTTGAAATACCCGATGGCATTCAGGCATTGAATAAAAAACGCCCATTTTTACCGGTGGGGTGTGTGGTGGCTGCGTTGATCGTGGCCGTGATTGCTTTGGCAGTGATGGGGTATCTATGGTTGCAGCGTAATCCGATCGAACTGGGATTATTTAATCGCACCCAGGAGTCTGCTCAGGTGACCCTCAATCCAATGATAACCAGTGCCCCACAAATAACAGGTACCGCTGACAACAACTTACCAAAATTGGTGCCTACCCAGACGATACAACCATTATTACCTCAGACCTTTGATGAGCAGGCATATCCCGCACCGGATGAAGCCGTATTGACACCGGTCACCCCATCTGCGTACCCATAAAATCTTCCAGACAATGCAAATTAGCCTTCATTTTTTTGCCACCTACCGCAATCTTGTCGGTGAACGTTCAATTGAATTAGATGTCGCTCCACAGACGACCGTACGAATGGCGATAGATCAATTTCTGGCGTCACTTCCCCACATGCGCATACATTGGTGTGATCAGGAGGGTAATCTGATGCCACATTTGTTTGTCATACTCAATAAAAGTGATGTCTGTAGCCTTCCGGATGGAGAAGACACCATTCTGCAACCGGGGGACGAGTTGGATTTCGTCCCCCCGGTTGGTGGTGGTTAAAGTTCCTGTTGTTCGAATAATCCAACTGCCCAAATCAATGCCATGATGATCAACACCACAGCAGCACCCAGGGCTGTAAAATTACTGGTTTGCAGGTTGAAACTCAGTTCGTTTCCCAGCATACCAGCCCAACCCATCAATGCCTGTGGACTGATGCTACCATAATTGGGAATCTGAGCGGAGAGCATCAATACGACACTGCCTGCAAGGCTTATTCCAGCTGCTACACCGATCGATCGGCTGACAGTGCTACCTAATACGGTGATAGCAGTGAAGCACAACAACCACATTAATAACAGGAAATTGATGAGGGTAAATACGCCGAAGGATACCGGTTCAAATAAAACCAGAATATACACATAAGCCAGAATTTCTGCAATGAAAAAGGCAGCCACATAGACGAGTGATTGAGCCGTAAACTTTGAGAGAATAAACGCCCATCGCGGTAATGGTTTGTGCAGGATCATTTCCGTGATGCCTTTTTCTTTTTCACTGGCTACACTGCCCATACCCACCAGAATGGCAATCAGAAAGCCAAATTGAGAAATATTCTTGAGATATTGAGTCATTGCGTCGATAACGGTTGGCTCTGGAATCAGGTCTTTGAACATTTCAGCGCCTTCAATGCTACCGAAAATATCTGGCATAAAGTACGCCAGTAATGGGGAAGCCATGCCAAATAAGGCGAAAACACCTATGATAACCAGAACCATTTTGTTTCGCCACAATTGAGTGAGCTCCTTACGCAATGCAACGCCAAATAAACGCCACTCGATGGGTAATTTTGGCTGGACATTGGCTTTGAGTTGTTTGCCAAAAACCTTGATCACCCAGATAATACCGGGTACCAGGGAGATAAAAAATGCTAACTCAATCAGGAGCACATCCACCTGGTTGCCACTCATTACCACGGCAATAGCGTCTATCAAAGCGTGGTAAAGAATAGCCCACAATACCCATATGCGTTTATTCGTCTGAAATGCATACAACACCATCATTGATAGAATCAGGTGCATGGTCATCGCTGCCAGACGTTCAACCAAAGGGATTAGCCCCATGATGGCTGACTGATTGAAAGCATCCAACTGATTTTGTAATGCAATTACCTGTTCCTGGCTGATATTCATGCTGTTTAGGTCAACACCACGTAATGCAAACAATTGAGCGATCCCTCCTGCAGTTAAAATACCCACAAAAATCATGGCTTCAATACCACCATGTCCAAGGCCTAACATCAAGCCATCCTCTGCTTTACGAGCTTTTTTTAGGATGGTGTACCCAATGAATCGGGCTAATTCTTCACAAATGCCAGCGGTTAACCCCAGGATGATTGCCATCTGAGCGATTGCCCACCCATTGACGGGTACGGTTGGCAATATACCAATTTTTGTCAGTAGATTATTTAATGGGAGATGCACAATTTGTGAACCAATGAAGGTAAGTGCCCCAACCCCAAATAACAACCAGGAAACCCGAAATCGACGACGAAGGATAATTCCCAGGATAACCGGAATTAGAATACATGAAACAATACTAAGAATATAGAAGAATGCGTGCATGGTTTACTCACTTAACTCTAAAAATACTTCTTCGAGAGTGGGACGCACCCACTCGAGGCGAGCCAATGGAATATTGGCTTCCATTACTAACGGTAATAAATGCTGTTTAGCTGCGGAAGTATCTGAAATGATCAGCCTGGATATGCGCTGGTTATGAAAAACACTTTCCACCCAGGGTTGTTGTTGCAAACTGGCTGTAAATTTTGATAAAGCGTCTTCAGCACCCAGATCAACCTGCAATTCAACCGCATTGGTGGCATATTCCGATAAAATGCTATCGCGTTCACCTACTTTGATCAGTTTTCCCTGGTGAAGAATGGCAACCTGATCGCAAATCCGTTCGATATCCCCCAGAATGTGGCTGGAAAGAAACACGGTGATATCGCCATTCAAGGAGCGGATCCAATCGAGGACTTCATATCGTCCAGCCGGGTCAAGGGCGCTGGTGGGTTCATCCAGCAGAAGGACTTGTGGCTCATGCAGGATTGCTTGGGCGATTCCCAATCGCTGCTTCATACCACCCGAGAAACCGGCGATACGACGTTTGGCAGCAGAGGTCAACCCTACCTGCTCGAGTACTTCCGCAATGCGTTGTTTGCGCTGGGCACCTGGCATTTTGAAAAGCTGACCCACGTAATCCAGATATTCCCAGGCGCGCATCCAGCCATAAAATACGGGTTGTTGCGGCAAATAACCAAAGACATAGCCAGCTGCCGGATTCCCATTGGTGGTTTCTATGCCATCGATCCAGGCAGTTCCAAAGGTGGGTTTGGCCAATCCGGTCAATAAGCGCATGGTGGTGGTTTTACCGGCACCATTGCGTCCGAGGAACCCAAAAATGGATCCTTTGGGTACCTCCAGGTTAAGATGATCCAATGCTTTCACTTCGCCATAATAACGGGTCAGTTCCTGGCAGCGAATAGCAACATTGGATTTTAAAGTCTCAGTCATAGTTATTCTTCCTCACGTGCGATGACAAAATATACGATTGGGCCAATGATGTTGACGAAAACGACGATGACAATCCACATCCATTTCGGACCTCTGGTTTTTTCACGTTTTAGCAGGTCCAACAGTGCGGCGATCATTAAGCCCAATTGAATCAAAAACAATGGGATCAACAGTGGTAACAATTTCATGATTTGATCTAAAATACTTGTGTTTTCCATTTTTATTTCTCCTCTACTTCTGGATGATTTATGAGAACTAACTTTCGTAAACGCCGCCCGGGTTTTGGCGTCAGTTGACTGATTTTGGATAGCTGGTCGCGAAAAGGCAAGAATAAAGCATCGAATTCATCATTGTCGGCATAAAATAATATTTCAGAATAACCGACCCGATCAGACACCAGATCGAGCGTTTCTCTAGAATCCAGATATGCTTTAAATCCCTGTACCAGACCAGCTACATAGCTGGAAAATAAATGCAAATGATCTTCCTTTGTCATTTGCTGCACATCTTCTACGGTGATATGAGGGGCTTGCAACAGTTTATATGAATTTTCTGGTGTACCTTTAACCGGATGTGTTTCTGCAATCTCGATGAATCCGGCATCCAATAATTTTCGGATATGACGGTATAAAGATGATTTGGCCACATCCGGCATTAATTGGTCAAGCTTACGAATGGTGAGAGGTTCGCGGCTCAATAATTGCAGAATTCTCAAGCGAATGGGGTGAATAATCAAATCAGCTTTTTCAGATGGGTTCATACAGGTCTCTCCTTATCATTATCATTATCAATAATGATAATGATTTATACTAAAATGATTATAAGGAGATTTAAATCAAAATACAATGGGTTTTGGGTCGATTTAACCGCTTAGCCGATTAAAGACTGGTCTTAGGGATAGGATGGCTGTCACTGAATAGGACACGAATACACGAATGGGTTACATTAGCGTGGATAACTCACGAATAGGGTCGGCCATCCACGAATAAAACACGAATTCACGAATGCTTGACAGCGAATATTGCCTGATTTTTGAAAATTTCAAACATGGAAATGAGTATAATAATTTGAGTAATAACAAAGTACAATGTGAGCTGAAAATTTAGCGACACTTTTAAATTGTCATTTAAAAAAAATAAAGTTATTCAGATAATTTCCTGGAAACAAAATTATTTCATGAACAATTAGGAGGAAATTTTATGAGCAACCTCGTCGTTGATTCAACCGGAAATGACCTAACATTTAAAATTATTGGTGCTGCGATGACAGTTCATAATAAGCTTGGGCCTGGATATAAAGAGGAAATTTACGAACGGGCGTTTGCTCAAGAATTAAACAGCCGCGAGATTGAGGTAGAGACTCAATACCCGGTTTCTGTGGAAATGGACGATCAACAGGTGGGGTTATTTTATCTTGATCTCTTTGTTGAAAATCAGGTTGTGGTTGAAATCAAAGCATTCTCGCATCAATTAACCAACGACGAACTTGCTCAGGTCATCAACTATTTAAAAGCCACTGATGCTCCCATTGGTTTATTGTTTAATTTTGGGAGGAGAAAATTAGACTATCGGCGGGTCTTTCCTGGTAAGGATAACCGTCCTGTGTACCGTATCGGGAGAGATGATGTCAGAAAATCCGAAAGATAATCTTTCCTTTCCCCTAAATTAAAGACTTATCCATATAATAAAACGAATCACGATTTCTATTCGTGAATTCGTTTTATTATTCGTGGACGGCTGTGAAGCCTTTCTACGGAGTATATTCCTTCAACTGTCGCGAACGGCGAGGATGTCGCAACCTGCGCAAAGCTTTGCTTTCAATCTGGCGAATGCGTTCACGCGTGAGACCAAATTTTTGCCCCACTTCTTCCAGGGTATAGGTATGACCGTTATCCAACCCAAAGCGCAGGCGCAAAATACGGGCTTCTCTAGGTGGTAATGTGTCGAGTACAGCCTCAATGCGTTCCCGTAGCATTTTGTTGTAGGTAGTTTGAATGGGAGTAGGCGTCAGGTTGTCTTCTACGAACATGCCCAATTCAGAACTCTTCTTCGTCCTCGTTGATCGGGCTTTCCAGGGAAAGCGGCAGCCAGGATACGCGCATCATCCAGTCAATTTTATTCGGTGAGACATCCATTTCCACTGCCAGTTCTTCGTTGGTGGGCACACGGCCGAGCTTCTGTTCCAGTTCATGCATCAAGCGGTACAGGTGGCGGATGCGATCCACCATGTGCACCGGCACACGGATGGTACGTCCCTGGTCAGCAATCGAACGGGTGATGGTCTGGCGAATCCACCAGGTTGCGTAAGTGGAAAAGCGAAAACCGCGCTGGTATTCGTATTTTTCGACGGCCTTCATGAGGCCCAGATTACCTTCCTGTATCAGATCCAGGAATGGTACACCACGACCCATATAACGCTTGGCAATACTGACCACCAGGCGGGTGTTGGCTTTGATCAGATGGTCACGCGCCTGATCGCCACTATCAACTTCTTCATTCAAACGTTCATATTCTTCGTGAGGGGTATGGCCATTCAGTTCAATTAATAATTGGGCTGCCATGCGTCCGGTTTCAATTCTTCTGGCAAGATCAAGCTCCTCCTGCACCGAAAGCAAAGGCACAGAGGACATTTCCTTGAGGTATAAGCCGATCGTATCATCACTGGAGATCGTCTCCAGGTTAGCGGAGTAGGGATCCATATCACTGGGTGGTCCGCCATAATCATCTGCACCATGACCAGATTCTTCTTCATCCAGCACGTCGACACCCTGGCGGCGTAAAGCCACCAGAATGGATTCCATTCGATCAGCATCACTGGTTATTTCAGGGTAGGCTTCCATCAGGTCTTCGGTTGTCAGATAGCCCTGCACGTCAGCTTTTTCCAACAACACTCGGATCACATCAGTTTTTCGGATTCGCCTGCTTGCACTCGCCATTTTTCCTCCTGCTCCCCAACCAATCAATCAATTAAACAAAAAGCGACAGTGGATACTGTTAATACCATGTTTACCAACATGGTGGGGAAGAATCTGATGGTTGCTTTTTGACTTTTATTCAAATGATTTGGTTGCAAGTGTAATCCCGTCTAGAATTCAATAAAAGCGATTTAATATGCTACCCTTGAATCTTCATGTTCACAGGCAGCATTGTTTAAATTAATGCCACATTCCGTGCATAAGCCTTTACAATCAGGCCGGCAGAGCGTCTTGATTGGATAAGCCAACAACATATTTTCATAAACCAAAGGTGAAAGATCAATAAATCCATCCTCAGGAACAAAAAACTCCGCGTCTTTGGTGTGACGACTGCGATACGCGTATAATTCTTGAAATTCGGCTGTTAGTTGTTGTGGAAAATCCTCCAGGCAACGTACACATTGTCCCACCACATTTGCTTCAAAGTTGGCATCCAGCAATAACCCCTGTGGTGTTCGATTGATCCGAACCTTTCCAAGCACATCAGAAAGCCGAAGGTCAGACTCTAGTTCAATCTCCTCGAAATTAAAGTCCAGGTCACGGTAGTTACCGATGGGTTCATGGATCATGAATCCGACATTAATGCGCAGGGGGTTTCTAAGTTGGTTCAACGGATAACACTACCGATCAAAGGGTATAATAACACTCTTGAGATTATAGCACACCGAAAAACAACCGTCAACTTATTATAATATTTATGATAAAAATAGGAAAAATTAATAATGAAAACATTGTTAATCGCCAGCAGTAATCCCGGAAAATTACGCGAATTTCAAGCCATCCTCCAGGGCTTGGTGGTCAATCTGGTCTTACCGGCAGATGTAGGGGTAACCTTACAGGTAGAAGAAGATGGGGTGGATTACTATGAAAATGCACTTAAGAAAGCACGCGCCTACAGCCAATCAAGTGGTTTGATCACCCTGGCGGATGATTCAGGCCTGGAAGTGGATGCTCTGCATGGCGCACCTGGTTTGCATTCGGCCCGATATTCGCCCAAGCCGGGTGCCACGGATGCCGATCGCCGGGCTTATTTATTACAGCAGCTGGCTAAGTATCCCCAACCCTGGCCGGCGCACTTTCATTGTACATTGGTTGTGGCTTTACCTGATGGTGATCACTATACTTATATAGGTGATTGCTATGGTGAAATAATCCCGGAAGAACGCGGTGAGCATGGTTTTGGATACGATCCGATCTTTCTCGTGGATGGACGTGAACAGACTATGGCAGAAATCCCGGAAGAGGAAAAGAATCGTATCAGCCATCGTGGCCGGGCAGTTCTGGCAGCGCTACCCACACTGGAAAAAATCCTGAAGATGGAGTAAGACGATGAGATTTACGCACGCGATCACCCGCAAACCTGCCGAGAGTTACCTGTATGGCATCACCACTGCAGAATTGGGGCAACCCGACCTGGTGTTGGCGCACGAACAGCATATTCGCTATTGTCAGGCGCTGGAACTGGCGGGTGTCCAGGTGGAAATTCTGCCTGCTCTGGAAGCCTATCCGGACTCTGTTTTTGTAGAGGATACCGCCATTGTTGAGCCTGAATTCGCGGTTCTTTCGCGACCTGGGGCAGATTCACGGCGCGGGGAAGCGGCTGAGATATTGCCAGTGCTGGCGGAAAAATTTGAGCGTGTTTATCAAATCGAAGGCAATGCCACCCTGGATGGTGGTGATATCTGCAAAGCAGACGATATCTATTATATAGGGCTTTCAGCGCGCACCAATCTGGAAGGCGCACAGCAATTGGCTGCGATTCTCAATTATTTCGGCTATCGCAGCGAGTTGATCGATATCCGGCGTTTGCAAGGGATACTGCACCTCAAGAGCGCGGTCAATTATCTGGGTGAGGACACTTTGCTGCTGGATCCGCGTCTGGTAGCACAATGGCCCTTTCATGGGTACCGTCAATTGGTGGTGCCAATCGAAGAAGCCTACGCTGCTAATTGTCTGCGAGTGAATGAAGTTGTATTAGTTCCGCATGGCTTTCCGAAAACCCTGGAACTGGTCACCAACGCCGGATTTAACCCAGTTTTGCTGGAGGTTTCCGAATACCGCAAGATGGATGGTGGACTCAGCTGTCTCTCGCTGCGCTGGTGATCAGTCTGCAAACATAAAACTGGGCATCCCGGTAAACTCGGTCTTCAGGCGCATCAGTGCACCGTTGTGCGGGTAGGTTTTCCAGTCATCTTCCTGCAGTCCAATGGCTGCTGAGGTTACATACAACTCATTCATATCCTTACCACCAAAGACCGGGCAGGAGGTGCGTTTGGCCGGGAAGGGGTAGGTAGTCAGGAGTTCGCCTGAGCGAGGATCCCAGCGCTGGATGCAGGCACCATCCCAGAGCGCCAGCCAGAGCAAGCCATCCGTGTCGGTAGTCAGGCCATCTGCCACGCTGCTGCCTTCCTGCAGAGAAAAAGCTGTTCTTTGCCGGGAGATTTTGCCGTTTTCCAGGTCATAATCAAATGCCCAGACATCCTTTGAGAAGGAATCGGCCAAATAGAATGTGCGGTAATCCGGGCTCCAGCCCAATCCATTCGAAATCACCAACCCATCCAGCAGCTTACGCACCTTTGTATCACGATCCATAATGTATAGCGATCCGGTGGGGGTGCCATCCGGTACGTTTTGCATGGTTCCCGCCAGAAAACGACCATAGGGATCACATTTGCCGTCATTGAAGCGGTTTCCAGGCAGATCGTGTTCCACCTCAGCCAGGATTTGATAGCTGAGCTTTTCAAAATCGAAGTAAGCGATTTTTCGTTCCGGTGTAAATAGCAATCCACCGCTCTTACACGCGACCACAGTACCGATGGAAGAAAAATCCTTGCTCAGGTCGATACCCTGGTTCTGTCGGGTGGCAGGATTGTAGACATAAATGGTTGATCGGGGGATATCCACCCAGTATAAAACCTGATGTTGGGCATCCCAACTGGGTCCTTCACCGGTTAACGCTTTTTGATCTACCAGGATTTCAGGTTTGTTCATCAAGGTTAATCAGAAATTCCTGAATGTCATGGGTATGGTGTTCGTAATGTTCATAAGTATTTCCAGCAATGATCTCCAAAGGTATCCACTCCTCCGGCATATTATCGAAATAAGTTGGGTTCTTCAGGGCTGCTTCTTCCAACCGACTGATCAGGTCTATTAATTCCGGCTGTACGCTGTCATAAGTAGAGATGACTTGCTGCCATGGGTGATTGGCATTCATTTCCATAATCCTGATATTTCGTTCATCAGTGCCTAATTCCCATAAAGGCGAACCCTGTAATTTCATTGTCTCAAGCATATTCACCATTTCAAGCTCAAACCAACAAATGTGAATGATGATATCTTTGAGCGTCATCACTCCAGAAATCATTGTGCAGTCACGATGTTTTTCAGGTACCTGTTTGATAAGGTCAGACAGAACAGATCGACTTGAAACGATTCGCTGGATCAGTTTCGATCTGTTCATCCTATTTCTTTTTACGCTTCTTTCCAAACATGGCACCGGAGAGAATCACGACGCCGGCAGCCAGACCGGCCATAATGCCAAATAGCGCTGATTCTTTGGGACCGAATTGTGTTTTGACTTCACCATCTACATTTTTGGCTAGCAAAAATACCACACTGTTATTATTTTCGAGGGTAACTTGATTGGCAACCATGGCAACAATTCCGGATTGGTCGATCTGGACATTGCCTTTGGTGACGACAACCTGCACACCGGATTGATCCATATTGACATTACCTTTATTAACGATCACAGCTGCCTGGCTGGCTGTCATTTCGACAGATCCGCTATTGGCAAAAATCACACCCCCTTCGGTCAGTTCGAGGCGATCGGTTTCAACTTTCACCACGCCACCCTGGCGTACATGCACCAGATTGCTCTGAATATGGGTGGCACCAGCCTGTCGCAGAATCACTTCCTTCGCCTGAATATGATTGGCTGCACCCCGAGTGATTTCGACGATATCTGCCTGAACACTATCTTCAAAATTTGTTTTGACCTGCGCTTCATGATCTTCTGATTCAGGAACAAATTTTTCTTCTTCTGTCATTTTTCACCTTCCTTTTGTTTGCCTTACTTACTTAATATTGTAGCCGATTTTTGTCACATCTCAATAATCCTGCATGGAAAAGGGTTTTCAATGGGGATTCCCCATTGGAAACACACCGACAGTTGATAAAAAAATCCCGTTTTTTGTCCACTTTAACCACTGATCACCTGGTCAGGAAGGTAGGATTTTTTTAGACCACAAGGGAGTTTGAACTATTCCTGATACTGATTAAAATCAGGCACCTTTTGGGTACATTATAAATATCAAATGGAAGGAGTAATTATGTCCACTGTTCAATCCGTAATTCAAACACAGAATTTAAGAAAAAGCTATGGAAATTTTCAGGCACTTAAATCACTCAATCTGGATGTACCTGCCAATTCGATTGTTGGATTTCTGGGTCCCAATGGAGCTGGTAAAAGTACCACCATCAAGCTGCTATTAGGTCTAACCAAACCCACTGCCGGGAGTGGAACGATCTTTGGAATGGATATTGTAAAAGAAAATCAGGATATTCGCCGCAGGGTAGGTTATCTGGCACAGAATCCAAATTTTTATGAACATATGTCAGCCCGTCAGATTATGGACTTTACGGTTCGCTTCTTCTTTCGCGGACCGGACAATTTTATTAAGGAACGCATTGAAGAGACCTTGAGATTGGTGGGACTGGATGACAAAGCTGATCGACCGTTACGCGGATTTTCGGGCGGAGAACGACAGCGCCTGGGAATTGCACAGGCACAGGTTAATTATCCAGATTTGTTGATTCTGGATGAGCCGGCTGCGGCTCTCGACCCACAAGGCAGGCGTGATGTGCTCGAGGTGATGGAGAAATTACGCAAACACACCACCATTTTCTTTTCTACCCACATCCTGGATGATGTTCAACGGGTTAGCGACCGGGTGATTATCCTTAATCATGGCGAGTTGATTGCCCAGGGTTCTGTGGAAGAATTACTCTCAGCCAGCATGGGATTAAATTACCGTCTGGTGCTCAAAGGAGATGCCAGCCGAGCTCAAAACCATTTACAATCTTTTGATTGGGTACAGGACGTATCCATCGGGCATCGGAATGGTAAAACAGCCATGACAATTGCTGTCAAGGATGAAGAACTGGCTGAAAGAGCTTTGTTAAGAGAAGTGTTATCGGATGAGAATCTGGTGGTGTTGGAATTTTGTCGCAATAAACAAAATTTGGAAGAGGTGTTTTTAAATCTTGTGGAAGGAGCCGCATAATGGCAGCAAATCAAACGTTTCAAGTCGAAGAATTTGTTGGTTGGAAAATGGGTTTAGGCAATTTATTGCGCAAAGAGAATGGTGAATGGTGGAAAACACGTCGTTGGTGGGTTCAATTATTAATCTGGATGCTGATTATTAATGCCAGTCTGCTACTTATTCTGATTGCTTTTCCACAAGCTGCAAAAGTGTCCGGGCAAGCAATGTGCAGAAAGTGAATTATTCATGATCGCCATGCAAGATTCTCTTTGGGATCTCCAGTATGGGAATTGGTGTAGGCGTTATCATTGCATCTCAGGATGAGATTATTGGCGAGAAAACAGTCGGTACGGCTGCCTGGGTGTTATCAAAACCAACCTCTCGAGTTGCTTTTTACCTGAGCAAACTGATTGCCAATGGTTTGTCTATCATCATTTTAGTGATCGGGATCCCGTTTCTGGTTGCCCTCGGAATTTTATTGGCCTTCTTCCCAGGCATGGATGTGATAAGTTTTCTTTTAGCCGTTGTAGTACTCATCATTCATACCTTTTTCTATCTAACATTGAGTTTGATGATCGGGGTATTTGCAGAGAAAAGATCTCTGGTTCTTTCCATAACTCTGGCTGCATTATTAGGTGGCCAATTGCTGATGAACTTTGTCAAGGAATTGGTCTTCTTTACACCTTTTGGTTTATCCCAAATCATGATTGCCTTATCGGCGCAAGGTGTTTCAACGCTTCCATTCGTAATGTGGACACCGGTAGGCGTTACGCTATTGCTCAGTCTGGTTTTTATCGTACTATCTTTTTGGAAGATTCAAAAATTGGAATTTTAATTGGTTTGCCAAAGTTTTTTGAAACGAAACAGCTATTCACACCTATAGAGTTGAAGGATGAAAGAATGACAATGAATGCAGAAACTAAATCACTATCTGTGAAAACCACGCTGTTGATGTTTTTGAGCATGATTTTTGGCTTCCTGTTTGCATGGTTAAGCGGGGTTTTGATGATATATCGTTTCTTCACTATGCGCCGGGATGCATAATTTGTCTGATTCGCTGGGTGATTAAAGAATCAATTTATGGTATGCTTAATGCCATTGAGGGCGAATTGTTCTTAAAAATAAGAAATTTGAGTGAATGCGGACCACCTCAATAGCGCTGTTTCAGCGTGCAATAAAACAGGAATGGCCCAGGGAAAATGCCAGATTTTGATTTTGATTACAATTTTAAAGATATAAGCTATCGCCAACCGCCACAAATTCCACAGGAGTGGTTGACGATGGTTTGTAAACTCCACCCGGTCACCGCTGCGGTGGTCTGGCAGGTGTTAACCTCTACCATATCAGCTACGACCATTACACTGGCTCAAAATTCACCGGATCGGGGACGTTTCAACCTGGTATCGATTGTCGCCAATGGCAATCCGGATGCGGTAGAAGAGGTCACTCAATTGGCTCGCATGGAAGTGGACGAAATTCTCTTTACCGTGGTGCCTGGTTACCATTCCCGCCAGATTCTACAATAATTATTTGCCTGATGATTCAGGTAATTTTATCGAGTATTTATCCGATAAAAAATTACTTGTTAGAAAAGGCATGGTTTAAAAGAAAAAACCCTTATTTGTTGTCGGCATTGTTGATCTGCTTTGCTAACAAACAAGGGTTCTTCTCGCCTCTATCTGTCACCCAATTCCAAACAGAGGCATATCCCAATCCTCAGGAGAACCAGAAATCGAAGAAACGAAATTTGTTAAGGTTGAACCGTGTTGTTGCGGTTTTTACTTACGCGCTTATTTATACCGCAAAATTCTTTGTCATTCGTCATAATATTACGTGATATTTGACCTGATTGCTCCGATCTTCACAAATTGTATATATCTGATTTAAATCCTTACACACATTGTAAAAAATAATAGGAAAATTTCACAAAATTTAGTACAATATAATCAGTGTTTGGGAATCATATTGTAATATAAAAAGGAGTAAAAATGTCTGTAAACACCCCCCCTGTTGTTTCTGGCGGGTTGCCAGTACTGGGTCATGCCCTGGAGATGATGCGGGATCGCGAGACGCTGTTTAAGCGCGGGTATCGCGAGCATGGTGATGTATTTGCTGTTAAGTTGGGAACGCGTTTCGCTGCGGTGGTCAGTGGCGCTGAGAACAATAAATTGGTTTACACTCAGACCGATAAAGCACTCAACATGCAGGATGCTTATCAATTTTTGAAATCTTCCCTGGGTGAGGTACTCTTCACAGCCAGCAAAGAAGCCTACTACAACCAGCGCCCTGTTTTACAGGAGGTTTTTCGCCGCGAGCGCATGGCTGGTTATATTCAGGCAATGAATATTGAAATTCAAAACTGGATTGATGGCCTGGGTGATACGGGAGTGATGGATTTATCCACGGAGATGTTACGCCTGGCACAATATGTAGCCGGGCATGCCCTGATTGGTCCGCAATACCAGCAGGAATTGGGAGCTGGATTCTGGGATCTGTACCTGGACATCAGTCGCTCGCTTGATCCGATTCTGCCGCCCAATCTGCCTTTGCCCAAGTTCAGACGGCGTGACAAAGCCAAAGCAAGCATCAACAAGATCTTTCAGCAGATGATTGAAAAACGCCGTCAGCATCCTGACCAATATGATGATCTGATCAGCACCTTGCTGCAAACCCCTTTGAAAGATGGCACTGTGATGGAAGATCAGACGATTGTAAATATGTTCACCGGGTTACTGTTCGCCGGGCACGAGACTACCGCCGGGCAGGCGGCCTGGACAGTTGCACAGTTACTCCAGAATCCGGATTATCTTGAGCTGGTAGAGGGTGAGCTTAAAGTTAAGAGTCCCTCCGGGTACAGAGATCACACAGGAAGTCATCAACCAATTGGACCATATTGCCTGGGCGATTGAAGAAACCACCCGCATGCGTCCCTCAGCAGACTTGCAGATGCGTACCGTGGAACAGCCGCTTGATCTAGGTGGATACCACTTACCAATCGGCTGGCAGGTGATCGTTAATGCTACCAATTCGCATTTTCTACCGGAAGTCTTCAAAGATCCAGATTTTTATGACCCATTGCGCTGGTCACCGGAACGTGGGGAGGGCAAGAATGCATTTGCCTTGATCGGTTTTGGTGGGGGCATCCATAAATGTACCGGGATGAACTTTGCAAAAAATGAGATGACGATTATCACAGCGCGTTTGCTGCAAACTTTCGATCTGGAATTGCTGAGTCAGGATATTCGTGTGGTACAGGGTGCCGGAGCCAACCACCCTTCAGAAATAAAGATTCGCTACCAGAAAAAATAAGCAGAAAAACTGTCCTGATTTCCAGGGCAGTTTTATTGATTAGCTTGATTTACCGTTCTGGCGTAATTGCTGTTCCCAGGCCTGAATATCAATCGGGGCGGTCATATCAATTGTCAGGGGGGTTACCGCTACTTGATGATCGTAAACTACCGCATAGATATCACTATCCGGGGTGACATCGTCTTTGGTAACATTGACTTTGAATCCAATCCGGCCTTTTTCCTGCCAGCTTATATTCGGATCAAAAAAGGGCACATAATACATATGACGCGATAAACGGGTCATACGCCAGGGGGTATCCTCGGTTGCCTGGACGGGAACTTCCAGTTTCAGCAGGTCGACACCATCGGGCAATGTGTTTTCCAGCAACATTTTTGCGAATTTGTGGGTGAAATAACCAGCGACCGAGAAGTCGATATCCGGATCGTGCTTGTCAAAATCATCGATATTTTGCAATTGCAATGAGGCTGCAATGGTGGGGATACGAAAGCTGGCTGCTTCCAGCGCTGCCCCAACGGTACCAGAGATGGTGATCCCGGTGCCAAAATTCTCACCGTAATTAATACCGGAAATCGCCAGGTCTGGTTTGCGGGGCAGGATCTTAAACAACGCATTCAGTACACACTGCGCCGGTGTTCCACCGACGGCATAAGCTTTGAAACTGCCCACATCCAGGCAACATTCCACTTCTTCAATCAAGCCGTCGGTTGTCAGTGGATGACTGCGACCGGTGGAGGAGTTTTGTTCGCGTGGGGCCACCAGTACCACCTCACCCAGGGGAGCCAGGGCTCGGGCGGCTGCATGAATACCGGGGGATGCGATGCCATCATCATTAGTGACCAGAATTAACGGTTTTTCTTTTGTCATATGATTATTCCTTTGCAAGCTTATTTTATATCACATCTGTAGGATTCATGCCCTGGATTGATGGATATTCACCATCTGGCTATTTTCCAAATCCATCTTCTGACCAGGTCGTTTTCAGGCTTTTCGTTGATTGTCATGGGGTTGAAACATTCTTATACTAATAATTGAGGAGTTATCTATGCAAAGAAAAAATAGAAGATGGGGATTAATACTGATTTTGGGTGTGTTGGGATTATGCCTGGGGGTGATGGCTCTCTTTGCTATTATGAACTTATTTGTGCCTGATCAGACCAAAAGCCCTGATCAATTAGCGGATGTGGATATCGCCCGGGTGCTGGAAGCAAAGCACCTGCGACAGGAACTGGGAGACCAGGTCTTTCCGGGCCTGGGAACTGTAGAAATACCCGCACTTATTTATAATGAAGAGAATGCCTTTCTAATCGGTATGTCTGATCCCCAATCAGGTTGGGTTAAAGTCCCGCAGGAAATGGCTCGTGGTGGAGCGTGGCAGGCAATGCCCCCGCTGGAGGCCTTCCCGCAGGATATATATTATCGCAGCGGATATGATCGCGATGATCCCAGCCAGGAGCCCGATGCGTTTACGGTACGCGTGGAAGAAACCTATGTAGCCAGCTTGCCTTCCGCGGAGTGGTTTCGGGTAGGTCTTATGAATCAATTCCGCAAGGATTTACCTGGTTTTTTGAAACCAGTGTTTCCGTATTCATTGGTTGCTTCGGTCTTCTTTCCAAATAGCGACACCTACCTTTCCATGATCCAGCACGAGAGCTTCCATGCCTTTCAGGCTGTCTGGGCGCAACCACGCTTTGACGCAGCAGAATGGGATGGGATCCGTCTGGATGATCAGTATCCCTGGGAAAATCAGGATGGCATCGATGCCTGGCAACAGGAACTGGATGTATTAAAAGCAGCCCTTAAGTCGCAGGATAAGGAAGAAACCAGGCAGCTTGCAAAGCAATTCCTGGATTTGCGTGAAGCGCGTCGGAAGACTATGGGCTTATCGGCTGATTTGATACGCTATGAGAATCAACGCGAATGGGTGGAAGGCATGGCGCGTTATGCTGAACTGGAAACCTGGCGATTGGCAGCAAAAAATGAGCAGTACCAGCCGCTGGTGGATATGCAGTCTGATCGTAGGTTTAAAGAGTATCAATCCTTCGATCGTCGCTGGAGCAGAGAACTCGACCAGATATCCCGCATGGCTGAAGATCAGGGCGATGGTCGCTTCTACTACTCGGGCATGGCCCAGGCATATCTTCTGGATCAGCTACACCCATCCTGGAAGCTGACCCTGGCAGCAGATCCGATGCTCAACCTGGAGGATTTGCTCCTGCAAGCGCTAACGGTTCAATAATCTTTAGCAAGTTTACCTAAAACCAACCACTTCAGGTAAAATGAAACCATGAGCCGGGTGAACAGATTCCTGATCACCCGCTTATGCCTGTACAATCAACAGTATGATCTCAATAAATCGGGGCAGGCGGGAGTTTTTGGCGTGCGGCTGCACGCCAAAAACTCCCTAGCCACTAATTATTGAAAGGATACAATCAACAGGTAAAAAAAGAAAATAGGGTTTTAACTTGAGGTGAAAGCATGAACGATCAACAGGTAATTTTCTCCATGGTGCGAGTGGGCAAAGTGGTGCCACCCAGCAACCGCCAGATTTTGCGCGACATTTCGCTCGGGTTTTATTACGGTGCCAAGATCGGCGTCCTGGGCTTGAATGGCGCTGGTAAGAGTACATTGTTGCGCATCATTGCCGGCAAAGACCAGGACTATATTGGAGAGGTTACTTTTTCCAAAGGTTACACGGTTGGTATGCTGGATCAGGAACCTGATTTGGATAATAACAAAACTGTTAAAGAAGTGGTGCAAGAAGCAGTTACCCCGATCATAAAAAAATTACAGCAGTTTGAGGAAATCAACAATCAGTTCGCTGAGCCGGATGCCGACTTTGATTCCCTGATCGAAAAACAAGGCAAGTTGCAGGAAGAGCTTGATCGTGTAGATGCCTGGACGTTGGATAGCCGCCTTCAAATGGCCATGGATGCCCTGCGCTGCCCTCCCGGGGAAACGCCTGTCAAAGTTCTCTCCGGTGGTGAACGCCGCCGCGTAGCGCTCACCAGATTGTTGCTCACGGAACCGGACATTCTGCTGCTGGACGAGCCCACCAACCACCTGGATGCCGAATCCGTTGCCTGGCTGGAGCATCACCTGCAGCAATATCGCGGGACAGTCATCGCCGTTACGCATGACCGTTATTTTCTGGATAATGTCGCTGGCTGGATCTTGGAGCTGGATCGTGGGTATGGTATTCCCTGGCGTGGCAATTACACTTCCTGGCTGGAACAGAAACAGGATCGCCTGGCCGTGGAGGAAAAATCAGAGTCGAAACGCCAACGCACCTTGCAGCGTGAACTGGAATGGATTCGCATGTCTCCCAAAGCAAGGCAATCCAAGGGTAAGGCACGTGTAACTGCCTACGAACGCCTGCTCAGTCAGGAAGTTGACCAGTACCGTGGGGAACAGGAAATCTACATTCCACCGGGTGAACGTCTTGGTAATGTGGTTTTTGAGTTCAACAATCTCAGCAAAGCCTATGGCGAGCGTTTGTTGATTGATGACTTCACAGCTGCCATTCCACCCGGTAGTATCGTGGGTGTGATTGGGCCGAATGGTGCTGGCAAGACCACCTTGCTACGAATGATCACAGGTCAGGAAGAGCCTGATAGCGGATCGATCCGGATTGGTGAAACCGTTGATCTGGCATACGTGGACCAGAGCCGGGATACCCTTAATGGCGAAAATAACATCTGGCAGGAGATCAGTGAGGGCATGGATACACTCACATTAGGAGCCCGCAAGATCAATTCACGCGCTTATGTAGCTTCTTTCAACTTCACTGGATCTGACCAACAGAAACAGGTCAATATGCTCTCGGGAGGAGAGCGCAATCGCGTGCATCTGGCAAAAGTGCTCAAACGTGGTGCGAATGTCATTCTGCTGGACGAGCCTACCAACGATCTGGATGTGAACACCCTGCGTGCATTAGAGGAAGCGTTGGAATCTTTCGCTGGCTGTGCCATTGTCGTTTCACATGACCGCTGGTTCCTCGATCGAATTGTGACGCACATCCTCGCTTTTGAAGGGGATAGCCAGGTGGTCTTCTATGATGGCAACTGGTCGGACTATGATGCGGATCGCCGCAGACGCCTGGGTATGGCAGCTGATACCCCGCAACCAATTAAATATCGCAGCATAAAGCGCTGATCAATCAATTAAAACTTGTGACAAATATCACTATCCAAATATAAAATAGAGTATTATTATCTTATATATCTTAATAGTACAATTTTATAAAGGAGATAACATGGCAACACAAACACAAGTAAAAAACCCTGTACGATTTTCAGATCCGCCGATTGCCAATACCCTCTTGAACAGCACGCGCTGGTCATGGCTATGGCTGGTTGCGCGTCTATATCTTGGTTACACCTGGTTGAGCTCGGGTCTGGGTAAGATTTCCAACCCTGCCTGGGTGCAGAATGGCGAAGCCTTGAAAGGATTCTGGGAACGGGCTGTCTTGATTCCCGAAGCACCAGCCCGTCCGGCGATTTCCTTTGATTGGTACCGCACCTTCCTGCAAACCATGCTGGATAGTGGTTCTTACACCTGGTTCGCCAAGCTGGTCGTTGCTGGCGAGATCCTGATCGGTGTCGCACTGATCCTGGGTATTTTCACCGGCATCGCTGCTTTCTTTGGTGGTTTCATGAACTGGAACTTCATGATGGCTGGAACCGCCAGCACCAACCCGGTATTGTTCACCATCTCGATTCTTTTGATCCTGGCGTGGAAAACCGCTGGATGGATTGGTCTGGATCGCTGGATTTTACCCGCATTGGGTACCCCTTGGCAGCCTGGCAGGTTGTTTGGAAAGGAAAAAGATAGCGGATAGCTGGTACCCAAAGGGTATGATTTAGCTGGTAGCCTGTTCTTTAATAATAAAGTTCTTGAGAATATGATCTCAGGAACTTTTGCTTTAATTCGTGCAGCGCACCTTGACTCATTGTCTTTCTCCCCAATACAGAGTAGAATGAAATCAATCCAAACAATTAATGAATCCTCTCGTTCTGCCATTTGTGTATTTCCAGGCGACGAGACTCCGGAAGATGGAAATACCCCAAAGAGGAAACGATGTTATTTAAATATACGTGCAAAGGCATGGGCTTGAACTGCCCATTTATGGCTACGGGGATTACAGAAGAAGAAGTGACCCAAACGGCACTGCAACATGTGCTTGAAAATCACACCAAGGAATTCAATAGTATTCAAACGCCAGAGGAAATTCAGCGGATGGAACAGGCCTTAGCCAGGTCAACCAGAGTCGTAGTGGGGTAAGGGCTTCGAGGTTAATTCTACCTGTGCGGTAAATTCGAAGATCGTTAATTCATCGAAAAATTCACTAAGTTTAGCGAATTTATATGGTTATTCCATTAAATACAGTACACAAATATCAAAATTATTTAAGATAGCAACTCCAGCCACTCAGATGGAAAATCAGATTTTTATTCATACTAATAATCCACGCCCCCTTTTTTTGCTTGTGCACCAACTATCATTTAAGAAATTCAAATAAATATAATTAAGCATTGCAAAAAGAATTTTAGAATACATCACTTTGCAATCATTTTTCCATATAAGACTAGAATGAAATTTGATTTAAAAAATCCACAAAATTACATTATTGAAAGGAAATGTTCTGATTTTCAATTAACAAATAAAATTATTTCATAGCCAATATTTTAATAAAAAATAAGCGCTATTTCGCATCCCACTTCTAATTATCGAACTCAAAATAGAGGTATTATGAAAAAAAACGGCCTTCTACAAATATGTTCTATAGGCGCTTTGTTTTTTTTAATTATTTTATCAAGCAATAATAAGACAGGAGTAGGAGTTTCGTCACCTGATGAGATTGTAAAACAAGCCTATGAAAAAGCGTTAGGAATTGGTGAATACAATTTTACTTCCACCGTAGAACAAACTACAACTCCTTTACCAATGCTTGTTAACACCGGGCGAGGCACTCAATTGGATACCTTTTACATTGAAGGAGTAACCAATCTTACCTCAAACTCAATGTTCTTACGCCTCTGGCAAAATGGTGGGAATATTCTTAGCACCGATAGTAGCCTTGAATTTAAAGTTGAGAATGGAATTGCATATGGGAAAAATGCATATACTGAGGAATGGCTAGAAGTTGATAATTTTAGCGATGTATTTGCTCCAGGAGGAAATACTTTAGCATTTCTGGTTGGTGCAAAGAATATTCAAGATATTAATAATGAAGGTAAAGCTTATGCAGGCGAGAAACCAATTCAAAATTCTCAATATTCATTTGAGCTGGATGGAAATGTTTTTGCAGATTTTGTGCGTGAACAAATGGAATATTATTTGCAAGCCAGAGGAGAATTGCCGGTTGGTGTTTCGCTAAGCGCGCCTGAGATATTTAGCCAATCCGTTGGACATGGAGAAATTTGGCTTGATCAAAATAATTTACCGCAACGCTTAATCGTCAACATTACGTTCCCGGCTGGAAAAGCGGATCAGGTCACTGCATCAATACAAACTGACTTTTCTCAGTATAACCTTGCGAATCTTTCCGGAGTAAAGGGTTGGAAAGGAAATCTACGTTTAAATGCAATACCACAAAACTTATTAAATCAGATGTGGGTGCTTTTGGTATTAATTATTGTAGCCTACTTTTTTATCAAATGGCATCGTACAAGGGCAGTGCATATCAGCATTGTTGGAGTAATGATCATTTCATTGACAATAACACCTGTTTTGCAAAGCCATCAAGTCAAAGCGTTTAATGAAAAATATGCTGGTGAACAATTCAATCAAACCATAAACCAGACTGAAATAGAAAATAATGATCAAGAATCAAGCGCTGATCCCAACTTTGAGTTTTCTCAAGGCTCATCAATAAATCTATCATCTTCTGTGATTTCCTACGACGCATCAACATCTACCTCTTCAATTAATAATGGGGTTGATATCTGCAAGATCTCAGGGGAAAATAGCGATGAAGATTTGGACGGATTAACCTGTGTTCAGGAAGTAGCTTTAGGTACTATTCCAACCAACCCGGATAGTGATTATGATCTTATCCCAGATCTGGTTGAAGTTCAGGGGTTTCATATGGGTTCAACCAATTGGGTTACAGACCCACTCCTGTCAGATTCTAACAATGATGGCATTTCAGATGGAATGGAATGCGTTGAACGGACTTATAAAGGCGATTGGTCTCAGTATAGTTATTCAACTCATACTCTGGGAAGTGCTGTTTGTCATGATACAGACTCAGATGAAATACCGGATGTTTTTGATGAGGATAATGATGGCGATGGAGTGCCGGACAACGTCGATCTCTCACCTGGTGGAAAACTTACCTCCACAAATCAATTCAATCTGGTTGTTAATAATCTTTCAGGCAATGAACCTGTTTTCGTTGATATACAATTAGTTCCTACCAATCCAAAGCATCTCTGGTATGCTCTAAATGTTTTGGATTGGCCAGATGGGGATGAAAAAGGTCAAATCCAACGGAAAACCGGAAACAACTCAACATATGCAACAAAATATGGGACAAGCAATGATGATCCAAGCTCTGGTAATGGAGATATGCGTCTTGTGCCAATGCTTGAGATTTCTATTCCATGGGATCCAAGCACGTTTGGCAACTTACCAGTAAAACCGGATGTGATCAATCCCATTACTGCATCAACTCCGCTGGAGGATTGGCTGGATAAATCGAAACTCGAAGTATACGGTGTTGCAGTAAAGAAGAAAGATAATAATGGAAATATGGTTGCCTACGTGCCATTGAATCTAGTTAACGATAGTATGCAGGCGAGTCGGGTTGCTTTTTCTGCCAGAATTCCATATTTTCCAACCAGTACAAAATGGGGCCAGGCGCATCAAATGCGTTTGGTTTGGTTAATACGGGGTCTGATCGATTATAAATGTGATCCTGCACAAGGCGATCCCAACTGCCAGGCTAATGGCTGGTCTCTAGATAATGACCAGATTATTCAAACTTATTATGAAGATTTTTCTCTGACTGGACTTGTTGTCCGGGAAGATCTCGGTCTTGATCTGGTAGCCTTATTTGAAAATCCGGCAGTAGATAATAATCTTGATTTGGATGATCAACTCTGGGTGCTTGTAAATAATCTCGATCTAACTTTTTTCGGTGCCCGAGATAGTGATGGGAATAATATACGAGACATCAATGTAGCAGAAATTTCTCGACGATTTAATCTGAACAGCAGCGCATCCGATCTGGAACGTTGGGGTGTCCAAAAAGGTATGATAGGTGCAGTAAGATACACTTACGATCATCAGGATATGATCGCTTCTATGATGGCGGAAAACACAGAAGATATTCTAAATACTTATTTTATTAATAATAGCCAAATTTTGGCGCAAAATCCCACGATACTTTTTGTTCGTGAAGAAACTAGCCGAACAGGAAATTTAGATTTTGGTGATCAAAGTAATGACAATTTAATTACTGTCAGTCTCGATCCAGATTCACAGGTGATGGGTGCGATCCAATGGCGGACTTATCAAAAAACTAATGAAAAATGGAACACAGCTGATATAGCAAATTATCTTGAACGAATGGCAATGAATTTAATAAATGATACTACCAACACATTCTTTCAAACACAGTCAAACAGTCAGGATGATGCCGATTTTCGTGATTTTAAGCTTTCCATTGCAAAATCATATTATCTTTCCTTAGTGCAAGGGTATTCATCAATTCTTCAAATGGGTGATACTCTGATGATTCATGACACAACCTCGCCGATAGATGATAATGCGCTATTTACGCAGGACCTTAATATGGGGAAAAAATATTCTGGCCATGCCCGTTTGGTCATTTCTCTTGCAGCAATGGCAATGGAAATGTCGCATGAAGCCAGTTTTATTAAACAAATTACTCAGACCGTTAATTCAACGTTAGGTGTAAATTCTGAATTCAGTTTTACCAGGTATAAAACGGCTGAGATTGTCAATAAGATTAAGGAAGGTTTTCAAAAAATCAGCAGTTCCTGGAGCGACATGAGCAAGACCGCGAAATTCTTCTCCATTGCAGGTGGTATTGCTGCCGTTGCAGGAATTTCAGTTGGTGTGTATTTGTTGGTTACGTCAGATAATCCTTCGCATAATATCCAAATTGTATTTGGGTGTATTGGGGTTTTAGCAAGTGGGATTAGTTTAGTTACCACTGTAATTAAGATTTACAATGCGGTAGGTAATGGGCTTGTTGCAAAAATGTTTACCGCCTTTGGTGAAATCACAAAAGCGGCAAAAATGGCAGCAGTGGTTGGGGCTATTGTCGCTGCCGTAATCACATTTGGTTTATTCATATATAGCATGATCAGCGGTGGTGTACGCTTTGGAAGCCTGGAATTTGATGCTGCACTTGCCAATACCATTGGAACTACTGTGGCATTGATTATTATGATGGCCATATTTCTAATTCCAGTTGTCGGTCAAATAATTGGCGCAATATTGGCTCTCATTGATGCCATCATAGCCTTGGTTTGTACGATAGAAGGGAAATCAGGGGATGATACCTGGTGGTGTAATGGAATCACTGGTTATGTAGCCAAAGGAATTTCTTGGTTGATCTATGGCGCTAACAACCTTATTGACTTAAGTGACAGCAATCGCATAAAAATTGCCAATTACCAGATTTCTCAATCAAATGACAGCAACGGCTTTTCAGCTAATTCAAAGATTAACTTCAGCATGGATATTGATACAACCATTCATTTGGAAGATTTCCCACTTGATTGGAAAGCAGCTCCATATTTCTGGCAATGGACAAATGCTAATGCGCTTACCTCGAGTTTTAATTATGGGCTAAGTAGCGATAAGACTGATGTGGTTGCTTCCAGAGGAACTACAAATTGGGCAATTTCGGATGAAGATTTTTCAACAACCAGGCAAGGATTGACCAATCCAATACCGGTAACCTTCAAAAAAGCTGGGATTAACGTTCCTACTGAACTGTATCTTAACGAAGGATACAATGTGCCTGTTCAGGAATGTTGGTCCATTGGCACATTTCCGGTTTGTTATATTCGAGATGATAGCGGAACTAACAATTTGGACATAGGCTCAAATCTCATCTTTGATATTTTCCCCGCTACCTTTAGCGGTTTTTACACTCTTGCTAATAAAGAAAATGGGTTTGCTTTATCCTGGGGACAGGAAAACGGATTGTCTTTCCCTCGTTTGAAAGATGCGGATGGAGACGGATTAAAGAACATAAGTGACCTTGGTAGCGACCCAAATGACAGTGAATGGGACTCTGACGGTGATGGCTTATCGGATAACTTTGAATTGAATAAGGGAACTGACCCCACCTTATTTGATTCGGATAGCGATGAGTTGAGTGATAAAGAAGAAATCAAATTGGGTACAAATCCCCATCTGGCCGATACGGATGGAGATGGGTTAAGTGACGTCGAAGAAATCCAAGGTTGGGATTTTGTTTATGGATATGCAAATGGATCGCCTTTGTCTACACATGTTTATTCCAATCCTTTGGAAGTAAACGTTGATGGTGATGCTTATACCGATGCGCAGGAAAAGATTTTTGGTTTTAATCCAAACATCCCCACCACAAAGAATATTTTGACTTTGGATGATGCGGTGTATGAAATAGATGCAATGGGAAATTCTACCCAAACAGATGGTTACTTGCGTCCTGGACAGATTGTGAGTTACCAAGCCAATGTGAGTAACAATTTAAATTCTCATTATGCCCAAGGTTTACTTCAAACTTCTCTTCCCGTAATTTTTAGTGGTAGTATTCTTCCGCAAACCTTCGTATTACACCCCCAACAAACCACTTTAATGCAAGGGCAAGTGAATGTTAATCCCAATGTACAAGAAGGAATGGTGACATTCACTCAAGTTGCGGAAGGACAAATCACCAACCCAGCAGAATTATTAACAGACCCACGTGTGTGGTTGAAGTTTGATGAATTACGCAATGCAACAACATTTACAGATAACGCAGGTGTTCTACCAGCATATAATGCGACTTGTAGTGGAACAACATGTCCATTTGCTGGTACTACAGGAGTAACCGGAAATGCAATTAATTTTATTAACAACAAAAACATGTTCTTGAATATGAGTAATGCGTCCAGTCTGGGATTAATCAATAACGATTTTACAATTTCTGTTCAAGTTCGCCCTACATTACCAACAATTTCCGGTGTCATTTTTGCAACACAAAAAATAAACAATACCTCAACAGGGTTGGAAGTGGGTCTTAAAGACTCGCAACCATATATGGCTTTTTACAATAATGGCACATTGATAAATAAATTGGAAACAACAACCACGCTTTCATATTCATTTTGGTACGATTTGACTTTCCGATATAAGAGTTTAACCGGAGAAATGGCTATCTTTGTAAATGGTGAGCTGGAAAAAACCATGTTAGGCGTTCCAGCCTTTAAGGAAGATGGTAAAACATTCATTGGTGGGGGAGTTGGCGCAAATAAAGGCTATTTTGTCGGCTGGATGGACAACCTACGTATTTTTCCTCAAGCTATCTCTGACCGAAATATATCCAACTTGGCTAAACAACCAATACTGGTATTAGGGTTCGACAAACCCACGATTATTGATGAATCAATTCATACAAACGATGTTTGGTGTAATAATTGCCCAGAACTGCGAACAGCGAGTTTGAGTGGAAAAGCGGCATTTTACGATAAAACAAAACAACTTTCAGCTCAAGACCCTATTTTACAAGTAAAAGATACATTTACACAATCGGTTTGGATATATCCAACGGATACCGGCACCGCTTCTTTTGATACAGGAGAACAGCTCATCCTAGGAGGATTACGTTATCCATTTGTTAAACTTGTCAACAAGAAGATAAAAGTCGGGTGGACAGGTTCAGATAGCAGCAACTCATTCGCTTACACGATCCCAAATGATGTCGTTATTCGTAGTGCATGGAACCATGTAGTAGCAACCTTTAATAATGGTTTATATCATGTTTATGTTAATGGCATGGAAGTTGGGAATATAAATACCGGTTCTCTACGCCCCATGTCTGATTATAACTTTTCTATTGGTTATGGTTATAATGGCGCAATTGATAATGTTACCGTGTACAGCCAGTTCTTATCACCTGATGAAGTGAATATTTTATATCTGGCTGGTCAAATGGCAATGCAGTTGAGATTTGATGATCCACCTGGCGGGATACAGTTCGATGGACAAAAATCAATTCTCAAGAATGAGACTGATGTAAATGGTCAAAAGAACGCAATTTGTTTATCAGGTCAGTGTCCAATTTTAGGAGTATCAGGCCGCGATGAACGCTCAGCTCTTTTTGACGGCGTGGATGATCTTGTCAGTTTACAATCATCCAATTCTGAGTTGAATTTTAATGGAACAACGCCATTCAGTCTTTCTGCATGGGTGAATCCTCAAGGGCCACAAAAATTAATGAATGTTATAGGGAAATTTAACGCGGGTGTCGAAGGTTCATATTATCTTGGTGTCAAAGAGGATGATAGACTATTTTTCCATCGTGAGACCGGTGGAGGGTGCGATCTCTATTCCTCCCAACCAATTCCACGCAATACCAATCAATGGTCACATCTTGTTGCCACATTTGATGGATCAATGATGAAAATCTATATTAATGGCAATTTATCCAGCAGTTTAGCTTGTACGAAATCACAATATTCATCTATGAATACCCCGGTTTCCGTTGGTGGTTATTTTTACAAAAATTCACCTGCAAATAATTTTCGGGGTAGGATTGATAATGCTCAAATTGACCGACGTGCTTTAACAAGCAGTGAAGTTGCAGCCTTATTTTCAACGACATCTACAACCCATTTCAACTATGAAGATCCTCAGGGTACTTCTACCTTTATTGATTCGGCAACTGGTTTGTCGGTGGATTGTCTTGAAAATACCTGTCCTGAAGCTGGTGTCAAAGGCAAGGTAGGTTATGCAGGGCTCTTTTATGGCAGTAATTACCTTTCGATGTCAAACACCTCCTCAATATTATCTTTTGGTGGTACCAAGCCTTTCACTTTAATGACCTGGGTAAAACCAATGTCTGGAGGCACACTTATCGGCAAGTATAACGAGGGTGTTTCCGGGGAGTACTTATTACGTTTGACGGAAGATCTTAAGGTTCAATTTATTCGTTCACTTTTACCCTTGAGTCAGACTTCAACACTTAATTTGATCAGTACAATTTCACTTCCAACCGATCTTTGGAGCCATGTGGCTGCTTCATATGATAGCACAACAATGCGTATTTTTATCAATGGGTCACTTGCTGGGTTCAGCACCAGTGGTTCTATTTCTTCTGACACGTTAACGAATGTGATGATTGGAGCCCATCTTAAATCCGAATCTACGACGGATCACTTCGTTGGATCTATGGATGAAACCATAATTTACACTCAAGCTTTGAGCACTTATAAAATTAACGATATTTATCGCTTGCAGTCCGCATTGGTTGAAGATCGTTTTTCTTCGTACCTGGCCGTTGATGTGACTGCTCCTCTTTCAAAACTAGAATCCAATAATATATACCGAAGCAATCAAGACCAACAACTATTTATTTCAGCCGTTGATGCTACTTCTGGCGTGGATAAAGTGGAATGGAGTGTAAATGGCATTTGGTCAGATGCGCTTCCATGTCGACAAAGTTCGGGCTATTGCCCTACTTTCCAACCATCTGGTGAAGGAAGATATGTTATCCAAACACGTGCTACCGATCAGACTGGCAATCAGGAAAGTCCACTGGATTCTACAACCTTCTTGGTGGATAGCCATGCTCCACAGATCAGCCTGAACTTGGAAGAGGGTGCAATAATCAGTCTCCACCCCCATAACAGTGATCCTACCGTTTTAATTCTTCCACTCTCAGGCACAGTCCAGGATCCAGCATTAATTACTGGAGATCCTGGAAGTGGTGTTACCTGGTTGCGAGTTGTTTTGTTGGACAGTACTGGGAATCCCATCCACGATGGGGTTGAACAAGCGCAGATTATCGAAAATAATTGGTCGTTAAATTATATCTTCCACCAGGCTGATCCAAGTTCAGATTACAGCGTAAAAGTGTGGGCATTAGATAATGTTGGAAATGAATCGGATCCAGTCTTTCAAAGCATCCAGATTGATACTGGACCAGCAGCTGCGACCTTGATATATCCGGATGATAATACGCAAATCATTTCTGATGTAGACACTCAAATAACAGGTAGTATTCGAGATGGCGTCAGCGGTATACCTGGGGGAGTAAGTAATCTGGATGTTGAGTTTATACTTGCTGATAATGGGTCGTTGCTCTTTAATGAATTACCCAATCCTAACAGGATATTACATTTTCCATTTGAAGATACACCGGATATAAATGGAAATCTCAAAATTCAAAATGTAGCTGATCCTTTAAATTATGCGGGATATTGCTCTACATGTCCCAAATCAGGTAGTGCAGGTCATATCGGAAATGCTTTCTCCTTTTCAGGGAATAAGGATATGGTTCTGGTCCCACACATCAGCAATGACCTTTCAAACCTGCCAGCCTTTTCATTTGGTGGTTGGATTAAACCAATAGCAATGAATGCAATTTTGTTGGAAAACCAGGTTATTGCGTCTTTTAATGACACAACAGGTAATTCAATGAAAATGATCGGCATTGACGCTAAGATGAACACCTTGTTCTATAAAGATACCAACGGCTATCATTACGCAAATACGAAGATTGACAATAATTCATGGCATCATGTGATGGTTGTTGTTGATTCTCAACATCACGGAGTTTTATACCTTGATGGAATTGAAGCTGTATCATTCACTCCCGATAGTTCGACTTATGATGTGGGATTATTTACACTTGGTGGGAGCAAAAAATACCCCGATCGATCTTGGTACACATTCATTTTTACATATGGTTTTAAACCATTCAAAGGGCTTATTGACGAATTTCAGGTCTATAGAGAAGCATTATCAGCAGTCCAAGTTCATGAATTATTTGCTGGGAGCAGCCCACAATTATGGTTGACCTTTGATGAGAACCGCATCTTATTTAATGGTTCTAAGATAAATGATAGTTCAGGTTGGGAATCTACTGGAATAATTCATACAGGTGAAAATGACAATAAATCTGCCATACCAGGAAAAGTTGGTAGATACGCATTACCATTAGATGGTCTGGATGATTATATTCAGTTTCCGGACCCGTTCTCAGGCGATTTCACAGTTACAACCTGGATTAAAACAACAGATCGTGGCTTTGATGGTCAAAATGATATAACGAAAGGTATAGTTGCTTCTCGTTTCGATGGTGCATTACCGAATCTCTTACCAATGGGGTTATATGGAAATAAGCTCAGTTTTGAGATATCCAACCTATCTGGAGGTTCGACTGTTCTTCTGTCCAACACAGATATCAATAATGATCAGTGGGTGCATGCTACGGTTACCCGAAACGCCGAATCGGGTTTAATGGAACTTTATATCAACGGAAATTTAGAAGCAACTACGGCCGGTCCAATTTGGTCTGGTCGCTCGTCTGAAAATTTAATAATCGGTGGTTTCCCTGAGATTGCTAGATTTTTTAATGGCAAATTGGATGATTTACGTATTTATCCCAGATGCCTTTCCTCTCAAGAAATAAGCTCGTTGGTGAACAATAGTTGGAATTCAGCAATCTTAACCCAACCCGGTCAGACAGAAAGCGATTGGAGTTTTAATGTTCCATATGGATTGGAAGGAAATTACCTGATCAATCTACGTGGGGAGGATTTGTTAGGCAATTTTGACGTCAATAATCATTGGCGAGGATTAGTGGATACACTCGCACCCCGTGTGACGCTAGACCGGGAGAATATTGAAGGTGGAGTACGATATACAACCACCGCCCAGGATTACAACCTGGTTGAATCTGGCTTTACATCTCCGTGTGGTGATGATGTGATTACCGAACGTCAATCTTTTCAATCGCCGTGGTATTTATCGCAATTTAAGATCAATACTAACGATAAACTTTATCAAATAAAAGCGGTTTGTACTCTTTCCGCTGCTCCTGTTGAAGAAATAGCTACAGCCTGTGATTCTAACAATCATTGCCAAACGATATCATTATCCCCACAGCTCGACACCGAGGAAATGACAACCATGTCTCTTCCTGTCGAACAGACTTTCCAGGTTTCCTTCCTGGAAGTACCCTCATCGATGGATTCAATCACCGAAACTGTGCTGAGAGGGCAGGTGATCGTACCACAATATTTACAGGATTTGTCTGTCACCATTGGCGAGACAACAATCTTGCATATTAGCAAAGCCGAATCAGATGCGATAACCGAGTTATTATGGGAAGTCAATTGGACTCCCCCAGGCGCAGGTAATTACACACTATCTGCCACCGCCACCGATTGGGCGGGAAACGCACTGACTGAGATTTGGTCGGATTGGATCGTAAATAATGTCGAACCTGCTTCGCTCTCCATAGAATGTGATGAGTTCAATCACTGTTGGACTGTCCCTTTCAACGGTTTATTGGAAGACAGTGATTCAAACTCCACACCTCTTCCTGTCGAACAGACTTTCGAGGTTTCCTTCCTGGAAGTACCCTCAGCGATGGATTCAATCACCGAAACAGTGCTGAGAGGGCGGGTGATCGTACCACAATATTTACAGGATTTGTCTGTCACCATTGGCGGGACAACAGTCTTGCATATTAGCAAAGCCGAATCAGATGCGATAACCGGGTTATTATGGGAAGTCAATTGGACTCCCTCAGGCCCAGGTATTTACACACTATCTGCTACCGCCACCGATTGGGCGGGAAATACACTGACTGAGATCTGGTCGGATTCGATCGTAATTAATGTCGAACCTGCTTCGCTCCCTATAGAATGTGATGAGTTCAATCGCTGTTGGACTGTGCCTTTCACCGGAAGTCTAAATAGCCAGGAATTGACAGCTACCATCATTCCAGATGAACAACCTATCCAGAATTCTTTCCTGGAAATCGCTTCGATAGTTGATTCAATAAATGAAATTACTCTGAAAGGTCAGGTAATCGTTCCACATTACTTGAGTCAGCTTGTAATCAATATTGGTGATACGACAATCCTGGATATTTCACGGGAAGAATTGGAAGCAACAACAGATATGTTGTGGGAAGCGTATTGGACACCATCGGGTGCTGGAAACTATCAATTATCTGCTACAGTCACCGATTGGGCCGGAAACACCATTACCGAGGTTTTTCCAACTCCAATCGTAGTTGATATCGATCCTCCATCCATCACAATTGAAGATAGTTTCAATAGTCAGGACTTTCTCGGCAACGGTCATCTGATTCTACAAGGGACTTTTGCTGATGATGCAGGTGTCGAAAGTGTAAAAGTGATCTCCATTAATGATGAATTATCCTCACCGTTAACAGCAACTCTGATTGGGGATGGAACGCCTGTGTTGACGAATGGTGTTTGGCAAGCCGGCTGGTTAGCAGGATGGGAGTTACCTAAAAATGGTAAAGTCTATCATGTGGTTATCGAAGCTACTGACCAAGCTGGTCACACGACCATGATCAATCAGGATGTGGAAGTGGATGTGCATGCACCAGCGCCGTTATCCCTATCTTTCAGCAATCCACAAAGTGGCGAAATTATCGATCCTGGTACCACACTGACCACATCGCCTGCTACCATACGATTGAATTGGGAGAAAGACCCGTTGGACGATTTAACAATCAATGAAATTGTTGTTTATTGGCACGTGAGTAATGATCAGAGTGATGAAGTAATAGAAAGAACTTATCATTCTCTCAGTGAAATCAGTGAGTTGACGGTAAATGAAGCTGCTGAAATTAGTGTTCAGGTTGTTATTCGCGACGATTTTGATAATGAACGTTGGCATATCCTTGGTCCTATATACATTGATGGTTCACTTACACCAGATTATATCCATATGCCGATTACGATACAGGATGATGGTGAGAATTTTAACACAACCATTACAGAAAAAATTTATCTTGGTTGGCAAGAAAATGAATGTACTCTCCTTGGGGTTGATAACCGTATTTCAAGAACTTCAATTAAAAATACATCTTTGAGTAATGAACAACAATTTTATGTCACCTGGGATACAGTATCAATAAGAATGGCATGGATGGGAGCAAATTGGGAACAAGATGGAGACCTATTCATTTATCTGGATACTGTAGACGGCGGAAGCACGATAGCTTTCAATCCTTTCACCGACGCTTATTCAAAAACCATCATACAGTTTCCATTAGACGCAAATGGTGTTCAAATGGCTGCTGATTATGTTATTTGGGTCAAAGACAGCCGAAGGGCAGAAATATTGGCATGGGATTCCGTAGTTGACCAATGGTTAGCAATCGATTACGTTCCAAATTATATTTTTGATCCGGGTCACAATGGAGGAAGTAGCGAATTATTAATTCAACTTGCTGGTTTTGGTATGGTTGAAAATGGTTCTAATCCCTTACGATTAGTAGCATTTGCTTCTGAAGAAAATTCCTTGAATATCTGGTCAAGCATGCCGCCAGGTAACAGTCTTAACAGTGACAGAGTAGTTGATATTTTGCCAGGAGACCAGATAAATCAGTTTGTGATGACAAAGAATTATTTCTGGTCAACGTTGGAAACTGGTATGTGCCCGAATGGATCATTGACTGAAGAAAAGAATCAACTCTATACCGCAGACCTGGATATAAACTTAAGTGCCAATCCAGTTGGAAACGCCTATCACTTGTTTGGGGATGGACTGTTTTTCCTGATGGACGGTATGGATGCTTTCTCTGGATATGATTGGGAATCTTCACGCAAAGAGCTTTGTGAATTTGATCCTTCCGATCCGAGTTGCACAAGAATGGAGTTGGATTCTCGTGGTACAGCCGTCATGGGTCTTACTCCTAGCATGCAAATTGATCAAATCCCTGCGCCTCCTGGTTATGGTCTGGATGCTGGTCTTGCAGCTAATTTAGATTTATTAAATCAAACCAGTTCTTCATTACCAGACGCATATCAATTGCATAATTTTATGGATGTTGACCAACCTCCAGTTGGTGATCAACAACTGATTACTTATTCGCTAAATTATGCCAACCTGGGACATTATGAAATGAATGATATTGCGATAAAAATTATCACCCGAGGTCCACTCCGATTGGTGGGTGGGGATACAGTGGTAACCGGGGAAGGTGAGTCAGATCAATTAATAATCGAACTTGGTAACCTGGCCGCTGGTGAACATAAGGAGATTACCTTTGAAGGACGAACTGACTTTGGATTTGATTCACTCAATAACAATGGCTGGGCATCGCTAGAGGCAATAATATACACTGAAGGAGATAGTTCTATTGAAGGAACATTTGAGTGGCTGTATGTGCATCATGAGATTGACCAAACAGGTCCTGAGGTGGGAATTTCTGCAAATCCCCCATTGTTACGTGCGGGATTAAACACAATTCATGGATTTGTTTTTGATCAATCTGAGGTTCCGGTGATTAAACTTCAAGTAAGGACAATTGAAGACGTTTTAGATTTTTATGAATGTGATAATGAATCGTCCATAGACGGTACCTGGTCATGCGAAATTAATATGGACCAGGTAAGCGATGGTGACATTTTCCAAATCCGTGCCATGGGTACCGACGTTTTTGGTCGGGAAGGTGTCTGGACAGATTGGATTTCCTTCACGGTGGATACTACCCCACCCAGTTTGGCGTTAAGTGATATAACCCAAAGAGCATTAGCCGATGGATTGATAACTCCCGATGAAATTGTGATGAGTGGACAGATAACAGATAATCGTGTGGTGGATGAAATTGAGTTTTGTAATCTTGATGAAGATGAAGAAAATTGCCAACGTGTCCCTGTCCAGATAGATTCCCAAACGCTTCACCAACAAACATTTGTTTATGAAGATTTGCCAGGAAGTCCAATTTCGTTTGGAAATTCAGCCTGTACTGTTGGATCAGGTTTGATACGCTCTTTCAATGTCACAGAAGATTTCAAGATTGCCGACTTGAAAGTTGGTCTCAATATCGCTCATTCATACCGGGCGGATGTTTCTGCCTGGCTTATCACCCCTACAGGAAAATGGGTTAACTTACTTTATGGAGGTAATTCAGCAGATAATTACGATGTATGGTTGGATGATTCTGCACAAATTCCAGTTGGAGAAGATCTTCATGACCATGTACTAAATCGACCTCACTTTAATCACGAGCTCAGACCGCGCCATCCATTAAGCCAGCTTAACGGTGAACCATCTAAAGGTTTTTGGCACCTCCTTATGTGTGACGAATTCACATTAGCGGATGGTGGTGAATATTATCATGGAAAACTAGAACTCACGAGTAGTGAACTTCCTGGGGTAACCCAAGGAACCTGGCAATACAGTTTACCGGGCTTGGCTTTTGATGATTATGTTTATCATACATTCAATATTTATGGATTGGACAGCCTTGGTAACCGAACTACGCTAGAAGAAGGACAAGCACTGCAAGTAGATTTCTTTGCTGATCTGGTTGCGCCGCAAATCTATGTGACTCAAGACCCCATCAGAAAATATTCCCCCACTCCAGAAAAAATCATTATGGCTGGTAGTGTAACAGATGGAGAAATGGTTAGAGAACTGGCTGTCATCGTTCAAACACCAATGAACGAACATTATGTAGAATATATCTCGGTTGGTGAAGATGACAAATGGGTATACAGCCCAGATCCAGATTTAATGGATGGAACTACAATTCAAATAATTGCCAAAGATAGAGCTGGAAATAACCGATCGGTTGGACTTTATATAGTTACAACTGCAGGAAAATACACCTATTTCTTCCCACTTATATTCAAGTAGAAGTAATGGTCGGGATAATCTCTAATGATTTCCCGACCATTTTTTTATAAGTGCATTCCATCTGGTTGAATAAGTAATGGACAATAAGGACATATCGTTATAAAAACCAATCCTCAACAAAAGTTATGGTATGCCTGTATGATTGACTTCATCAAAAAACGTCCAACCATCCACATCCGGTGGTTGGATACCAATCTGAGTCAACATGATCTTGATCTGCTCGCGGTGTTCGGTGGCATGGTTGATCGCCTGGGTGACAATGACAGCACTCGGCACAAATCTCATTTCACCATCCCAATTTACTTCGACGGTGTTTTGTGGTTGTACCGTAGGTGCGATCTTTATCAAACCTTCTCCGGTAGATCGTATGGACTCGTTCAATTCTTCCAATGTTGGTGGAGGAGATCCTTCCTTTCGAGGAGGCGGAGGTGTTTTGGTTAGGCGATTTAAGTACGATCGTTCAGCCCGAGCGATATGGATTAATGTGTCACGAATAGTGCCGTAAGTGCCAATTATCTTGGAATCCAGCTGTTCATCACTTAGATGAGAGCAGATTTCAAAAATGGCTTTATTTGCCCATAGATTGTGTTTGAACAAGGTCTGGATGGTGCTGTTATCAAATTGGGTTTCAGATGTTGTCGACATACAGTTTCTCCGGTATAGGCTAAAAAACTTGTTAGTTATTAATTGCTTGTGAACGAGCAAAGCAGGTCCTTCTACGAGATCGTGGGGTATCTCCAAAATAATTCCTCCACCAGTCGTCCGTGCGCAGAGGCTTAGGGGGATCATCGGGGTCGCGCCACTGCAGGGACTCGCGGAAAGCAAAATGACTGTATAAACGCATGAATTCGCCCAGGTAGATATCAGCGACTCGGGTATTGCCACGAATCACCAGCATGTTCTCATCATTGCGGTTGGTGGAGGCTTCGCTGAAATTGGCTGAGCCACAAATCACAATCGGATCATCCCCCAGCGGATCCAACAGCATGAATTTATTGTGAACATAGCGCACATGCACATTCAAGCCACTCAAGCGTTCCTTAAGCCAGCCATCTACCTCGTTCGTACGGATAAAATCTCCTACTGCAAAAACATTCTCTGGTTTGTTGCGCAGCAGCTGGATTTTGGCCTCCTCGGCGTCCTTCTCCGGGCCGTTCGCCATGGATCGGGTCTTCTGCTCCAGCAAGGCAAAACGTAATTGTGCCTGAGAGTTGGCATACACATCCTTGAACACATCCGGCATCCCGAATGCGAAGGTCATGAAGAGGTTGTCACTGGCGTTGCGCGCCAGTTCTGCATACCAGTCGAGCGCGTCCAGATTCTTGCGTGGACTGAAGATCACGGTGGTACCACTGGGTGGCAATCCTACAGGTTGTGGGGTGATGGCTTCGACGCTGTTTTTGAGCACACTGGAGGGGGGATCCTGTGCCAGAACCTGCCAGTAATCCAGGAATTGCTGCGCCACCTGCTGATCTTCGACCACATGGGCAACATTGGAGTGCCCGAAGATTCCGCCTTCGGTGAAGTTGGTGCCACCTGTCCAGACGGAGTGGGGAATGCCATTATGCAGTTTGACGATGAATTTATTGTGCGAGATGTAGGACTTTGGTTGGGTGCGCTGGAAGCTGACCGCATCTAATCCCTTTGCTTGCACGGCGGCGATATTTTTCAGTCTGGGGTTATCCTGACGGGCATCATAGACGATCTGAATATCCACGCCAGCATCCAATGTGGCTTTGACCACATCCAGAAAGCGTTCGTAGTAGAACTCGTAAGCTGCGATGCGTAGGCTATCCACCCCGGGAACACAGGACTGCACGAAAGCTTCCAGAGCTTCATTCAACCCACGTGAGAGCCACCCAAATGCTTTGCGGTTGGGGATGACATCGGGTGGGTTATCGCCAAAGCGTTTGATATAAGCTTGTGATCCAGAGACACCGCGATTGAAAAAGACATTATGCTCATCCGAAGTGATGTGCTCTGTAGAGATATGAATGACCGAATTGGCAAAGTCGGTCAGGTTTTGCGGGGTGCCTTTTTTGGCTGTGATGGTGTAAATATAATCATGATCTGGCTTGACCGAATAGTCTGCCCACTGGAACGATTGGATCGGATGATCGTGGGTGGAGTAGGACGATCCGGATGGGAATCCCGGGTCAGTTTCCGTGAAACATTTGCTGGCGGAGAGGTGGTAGGCTTCATTCTCGGTCAGGTCCTGGCGATGGATAGAGAAACCGAGCAGACCTTCGCATTCGGATTCGGGTAGATCAAAACCCAGTAAGACGACATAGGTGCCTGCGATGGCGTGCACCCGTAAGTCGTTGGTGGTTTGGGTAATGCGCATGAGAACCTCCTGAATTATTCCCTGATGAGTAAATCCATTGTATAGCGATTGAAGTTCAATAACAAGCCTGCGTACCTGGAAGAAAGATATTCTTTTTAAAAACTAAAGTAAAATTTAATCCATGATGGAAGATCAAAATAAGATTCATTTTGTTTCTGCTAATGCAACGGATAAAGCAGACTTGCTGAACTGGATGCAAACCGAACTGGCAGATCAATTCAACCGCATCAATGAGGTGATGGGGATCAGCCCGGAGCAATTCGTCCAGATCTACCAGACAACCGGAGAAGTGCGTGTAATTCGGAAGGATCATGAAACTACCGGATTCGCGTGGATTGAAAAACGAGAGAATACACTGCATGTTCACGCATTGTTCATATTGCCAGCTTTCCGAAGACAAGGGATTGGGACTGCGTTTTTCCGGGAACTGGAAAACGAATTCAGTGGCAAGGTGGAATTTCTGGAATTAGGCGTGGAGGAGGTAAACCACAACGCCATTGCACTTTACCAAAAGCAAGGCTTTGATACCTTTCGGAAAATTCCGGAGTTAGGATATTGGGTAATGAGGAAGCAGTTATCAGGTTTAATAAACCCACACCAAACTGGTGAAAAGAACAAGACAAAATGATTGCGTGCATGATAATCCCTGGAAAAACCGCTTACCAGAAAAATAAGCAAATATCGCTTTTTCTTTAGCAAATAAGTATCTACTCTGATGCATTCATTGAATTTCAATTTAAATAAGGAAAAAACAAAAGAACGACTAAAAATATACACGCTCTAATCCTTCCACATATTTAGAATTTTTGGTCACCCGGAAAGGAAAGAAACTTGCTACCCTGTTCGCGTTCAGGTCCTGGTCGATATCATATTTCAATTCCACCACCAGATTATGATCATTGCTCTGCCTGTGAATAAAAGAATTGCTAATGGTGCTATTCACTCTGTGAAAAGACATCTGTGAGTCCAGTGTGACCCGAAATTGACCATCCCGCGAGGCATAGTAATAGCGGTAATAGCGGTTCAGCAATACAACTTCAAAGCGGCAAAGATCACGGTACACATTTTCAGGCAAGCTTGCATTCAACAATATGTATCGGAAATAGCTGGAGGAAAAGGACTGATCCAGGCAGAAGGGAGCAAGCGGATAGGCATATTTGGTACCTGCCAACCCATTCTTTACCTTGATTTCTAATACGGGATGGTTAACCTGGCCGAATAGCGTCCCATACCAGCGTACGCGTACCTTGCGACGCAAATCAGCGCCATTGACATTGTCGTAATAATTCTCCATGTCAACCGTATCGAGGTACAGGTTGTTTACATATCTGGGTGGATACGGCTCTGAGAACATCCGGGGATGTAGCTTGATGATAGCGGCAGCCTGGTGAATTGGAATATCCTCCAATAGAAATTTACGCTCGTAACGATAGGTCTCCAGCTGGGTATAGCCGGATTCTGCCTGTACAGGTTGGGCTTGTTTTTCTTTCACCAGATACCTTTGTTATCAAGAAATGAGATATGCAAACCTGGTGAGAGCTCTTGCAATGCGGATCTCGTTTGGTTGAGGTTGGAGATATGGCGAAACTCAACCACGAAAGACATCTCGAGCGCATCAGCGGTTTCATCAAATTGCAACAATCGCAGTTTCTCGGTGTGCTGTGCCAGCACATTCATTACCTGTTCCAATGCGACCTTATTGGCGCCAGTGCTGGAAATGGTCAGGTGTAAATTCATATCCGCCTGCGTCTGGCGCAATAAACGTGATAGACCAATAATGATGACCACCACAGTCAGGGCGATCAGGGTGATCAATCTTTGGTTATCCCCCAGTCCAATACCCAGACTGATGGCGAAGAACAAATAAGCCAGTTCTTCCGGTTCTTTAATGGCAGCACGAAAACGGATAATGGATAAGGCACCTACCAGACCGAGCGATAACGCAATCGAAGAACGCACTACCAGAATAATGAAGGTGGTAGTGACTGTCACCAGCATGAAGTTGGCAGCAAACTTACGCCGATTTGAAAGCGAACCACCCCAATAAACGTACACCCGGCTTAATATGAATGAAGTGAACACAGCCAGAATCAAATTGACAACAAACACCTCTGGATTGAACGTACTACCCTGACTGGAGGACAGGCTTTGGAAGAATTCCTGAAATGTTTGCGTCAATGATGTCTGATCAGTAGGGGTGACTGTTTCAGTGGCCATGTTCTCGGATGGTTCAGCCGGTACGGGAAATGCCTCCACTACCTCAGTTGACAATTGCAATCTCACATCATCCAGGTCACTGGTGCGCTGCCCTACCGAAACGAAAACAAGACCACCAGGGCTTAAGGGGGCAGAATCGGTCACATTAATCAGGTTTTCACCGTTGATTGAGATGGTATGCGTGTTCTCTGCCAGAACAATCTGTACATTGATCCAATCACTGGTGTTGAGCTCTGCGCTATTGGCTTGAGCCAGTTCTTGATGTTCTCCTTCGGGAACGGTTCTGATCAGTCTAATCCCTTCAAGATGCAATACCAGTAGATAACTTCCCTGTTCGGATGCACGGTAATTGATATGAGTTTCACCTTCCCCTGAATAGCGTAGTTTGAAGTTTAATGTGAAATCCTGCCAGCCACCCATTGGAGCTGCAAATTGGGCGGGTCCAATTCTTAAGACGCCATCGGTCACAATCACTTCGGGAGCATGCTCCCAACCTGAAAGTTGGCCATCATCAAATGTCGCAGTAAATCCCTGATCAGCCTGTGCTGTGACCGGGAACACATTGAAAATGATGAAGATTAACCCAAGGAACAGCGTTGAGATTCTAAAAATAATTTTCTGATCCATTTTGATCCTCCTAACTAAACAGCCATTGACTGCTGTTATGGCTGAAGCTCTTTAGCTAATGCTTCTCGCAGAAATTGGTTGCGGTTGCCTGCGAAGTTCACCAGGCCCAGCCACGCGTTCTCACTAACCTCTATTGGAAACATTGGCTGGTTGCCATAAAAGGCTTTATCACCTGTCGCCTGGGTCCAATAAGGGGCGATCAGATCGTAATAGAGTTTGGCCATTTCAGAAATAGTTTCCGGGTTGAACCAGTAGCGTAATAACAAATCCACATATGCCAGATACTGGCTGCGATAATCTTCAACACCAAAAACCTGATCCAGCAATGGGGCGCGCACAATCAATTCTGTACCGGATGTGGGAAACAGGCTGGCTTGCGCGTTTTCTCCCCAGGCCATATCCCATGGAATCCACTCAAAGCGCCCACTCACCGGGTTGTTGAATAAATAGTAATTGTTTCCGGTGTTGGGATATGCATCCCAATTATCAAGAATCGTAATGACTGCCATGTACCGAATAAAACTATCCACGTTGATTGCGCTTTCCAGCGCCTGCACCAATTCGTCTTCGTTCGCATATTGGGTACTATCCACAACCCGGCATAATTCGACGATATCGCTATAATCGTTCTCTTCTTCGTTATTCATTTTTCCATAGGCATAACTGCCATTCTGCGTGGGGTAGTCCGTAATATTCTCGCCGTAGTAGATCAGGTCCATAGGTCCACGCTGGGCATGGCTGGCTTTGTACAGATTTCCACCCTTGCTGTCACGCCCAAAACGGTTACTCAGGTATTTATTGTCCACACGTTCTACCAGTGTATAGACGCCCCAATAAAGAGCAGATTTATCATCATCGATGATATCAATCCAAAGCTCCACAAACGCTACGTGGCTGGCAGGCAACCCGGCAAAGGCTAACATCTCATAGGCTAATTTCTCACGTAGCATGCTGGGATCACCGATATTATTGATCAGTAGGAGCTGGCGGAGGTTGCCATATTCCTGACCATCAATAAAGGCATCCAGATCAATTTTCCAGGGCTTCTTCTCACCGGATACGCGCATTGAGAACTGACCACGCATACTGAAACCCACATCTTCTAAGCGTTCGTCAAATATGATGGCGTCAGCTTTTGCCTGGTATTTGGATTCAATATCTGCCCACATCTGGTCCCAGTCGGCTTGCAGGAGCAAAATGTCAATTCGCTGCACCCGGGTATCATCGAAGACAGACCAATAATCCACACTGCTGGAAGCTGGGAGACGAACACTTACCTGGATACTGTCGGAGGAAAAACGCCCCTGGTCATCCGTTACGCGCAAGGTAATGGTGTAATCGCCGGGTTTGGAATAAAGGTAGTTGGCATATCCCCCCTGCGCTGTGGCGTCATAGTCAAACTGACCATTCCCATCCAGATCCCATTCATAACGCACGATCTGTGCATCCTCGGCATGGCTGCCAAATGCGCTGAAGTAAACCATCAGTGGCGCCCAGCCTTGACCAGGCATGGCACTGGCTTGCACCGTTACTTCCGGGCTTTCCAGCCCACTTGCAACCCCCTCCTTACCAGAAAACATGCCGGCCAGTAAGATCACCAGGCCTACCACCATAGAGGAAATGATTAAAATCATTTCCATGCGTCGACGGGTGTAAGCCGGGCTTAGACCCATCCGATTGATCATGATTAATAGTGTAGCATATCTGAATCTAAGTTCAAACAGTGAATCGGGGCTGGGGGGTAGAGGGGTATGGGTTGGATTGTTTTTTCATATCTTGTTAACTGCCTAATATCTCAACAGGTCAACTCCTATCAAGTTATAATCTTCCACATGATCGTTGTATCGGACATGATGGGTACACTCACCACTGGCTCACCATTCCTGGGATTGCTGGATTAGACCATGGTGTACCGGAGCAATCCAAAAATGCTCTGGCTCTAATGGTGAAAAAGCTGGCATATGAGTCCATATTACCGGCTGTCTTTCATTCATGATGGGATTCGAACGGGTTATTTGATTGTGTCTTTAAACACTTGATCTCTATTGAAAATATTCCATGAATTTATTTTTACTTTCGTTATTGGCATAATCCAATACATCTTCAGGGTATCCGGGCAAACGAGTCAAGGTTCCATCGACGGTAAAAGAGAAACCCTCACCGCTGAGTTGAATGGTAACCTTGCGCTGGGCATTCACCTCCATTCCATTTTCTTCCACATGAATGACGTAGTTTACATCAACGGCTTCATCTGCTGAGGTATCGGAATAGTCTACTTTTTCACCTTGTACGCCTTGAGCCTTGGCATCCAAATACACATTTTTTGAAATAGCAATTGTACTTCCCTTCCCAACCGGCATATCCCGGGTGAGGGGTTTCGGATTTCCCTGATCATCCAGGATTGCATAATCAGTCCAGGCTTTGTCATCGGTAGTATTCAGATAAATCGCGAAGTTATCGTTGACAGCTTCTCCTCCCGCATCAAATTGAATCGTCACTGGCATGTCTCCAAAATTCTCCTTGATGTATTCTTTGGCATCAATGGTGGTTTTCAGCCACAGCCCACCCTGGTAGCTGCCAGTCACAACCCGGTTGTCGTTTGAATCAACTTTATCAAGGTAGATTTCAACTTCATAATTGGCATAATAGCCGGGTGCGATCTCCATCTGATAAGTACCGGATGCTTCGATTACATAAATGCTTGGATCATATAAATTACTGTTATGTTCTGGTAGCGGTTGCGATTCATCGCCTGTTTTAGCTTCATCTTTTTGCTCACTCGGGTTTTCCGGTACGCCAGGTAGTGCATCCGGAGCTTCTTCAGCGGGTGTCTGAATGGTTGTCCCCTGGTTGACAGGTGTCTGGGTGACCTCCTGGGAAGGTGATGGCTGTTTTTTACCACAGGATGAGATAAAAACAAACAACAACAAGCAAATTAAATATTTCCCTTTTTTCATTTGTTCTCCTAATTTGTGTGATGGTTGGATAAATGGTGTTTCTGAGTAAAGATGAAATTTAATAGATGAGTCAAGTCAATTAATATTTATACAAAAAAACACAATTAAAACCCGATCGCAATGAAGTGAAAATATGGCTTCGTGTTAATGAAACGGGTTTAATTGATGCGTTTCTAATAATTATTATACTTACAATCGTCTTGATAATAACTACTTAAAGAGAAGTTGTTTTAGGATCGTATTGTCGAACAATTCACTGCTCCATTCCTGTTATAATCCCACCCATGATCGTTATATCCGACATGATGGGTACCCTTACCACCGGCTCACCGATTCTGGGGCTGCTAAACTGGATCAAAGTTCATCAAAGCAAAGCGCAGGCACGCTGGTTGCAGACTTTGATGATGCCGAGTTACCTACTGGTTAATCTCTTGACCATGTTTAACAATATGGGCGCTGAGGTTATGTGGTTCTACCTATTCAATCAAACTGGTTCCTCTGATTATCGCAATTTATCCCAGATAATCTTTCAATGCCAGGGTATAAATCTCCACTGCTTGCTTAAGGAGAGAGATCTCAATAAATTCATCCGGTTGATGTGCTAACTCAGCATGTCCTGGACCACATAAAACCATGGGTACTTCCCAGGCAGGTGTTAGCACCGCAGAATCTGTGAAGAATCTTACACCTTTAATCGGAACTTCCTCTCCAAGCACTAAACTGGCTGCTGAACGGATTGGGCTAACAATTGGATTATTTTGATCCGTTTCAACGGCAGCATAATCTTTTAGAATTCTCATTTTGGATTTCAAACCTGGGGTGGATTCCTCGATATCATGTAGCAGGTTCTGAATTTGCTCCAGGATATCCTTGTGGTTTTGCCCTGGCATTGTGCGAATATCAATCGTAATTTGACACGCATCTGGAATTACGTTTATTTTCTCACCACCATGTATTGTTGTTACTGCGGCTGTACATTTATCGAGAAGTAGATGAGGTTTGAAGGAAAAATCCAGGGACTTTAACCGATAAATGAATTGAGCCATTGATTCAACAGTATTGACTCCCAGATCAGGCATTGAACCATGGGCAGTCTTACCTTCCATTTCAATCTCCAACCACAGTGCGCCTTTCTGCGCCAGAAATATCTCATTCGAACTTGGTTCAGGTATCAATAAAACCTGAAGCGGCAGCACCTCGTGATGTTTAGATATTTCCAGAGCGCCAAGAAAATCTGTCTCTTCACCGGCAGTCAAACCAACCCATAAATCACCGCGAGGAGAGAAATTTGATTTAACAAGTCCATGTACGCTTGCCAATAATGCTGCAATTCCACCCTTCATATCCGAAGCCCCGCGTCCCCAGATCTTACCATCGAGCATTTCACCACCCAAAGGCTCATGTTTCCAGGTTACTGCACCTATCGGCACGGTATCCATATGTCCACAAACCATAACGCCAGGTACTTGCCCCGAACCTCTCAAACAAGCTAAAACACTCGCTCGTTTTTCAGAATGTTGAATCAATTCAATTTCGAAACCTAAAGTATGCAAAAAATCTGCGCAATAATTCGCAATGATTAATTCATCACCTGGAGGATTGATGCTGTTAATTCTGATGAGATCCTGGCAAATTGCCACCACATCTACTTTTTTTTCTACTTCATTTTTTTTGTAATTCTGCATATATCCCTTTCCAAAGCTAAAAGCATTCTACACCCATCATTTATAAAGTTAAATTGAGCAAGATGACTGAAAATTTATGACAGGTAAAGAGATAGTTATTTGTGAAAATTATTACATTAATTATATTGACAACTATATACATTTATTCTACTATCATTATGTCCCCTTATAAAAATTTCATATTTTTTTACATTTTATTGGTTGCCAAAAGTATCATCAACGATGCAAATACATTTAATTACAACCAAAAACAATCATATTCCCCTTCCCAAACCTAATTCTTTAACTGGTATTCGTTAAGAATAGTTCCTTTAGGTTAGATTTTCATTCCCAATACTTAACATAAATGCAAAATAAAGGAGGTAGAAAAGAAGAATATTTAAACTGTTTTGTTTATCGTTTGTATTAAATTTCCGCTTCACCCTTACGGAAATCATCGAACCCTGAATGACGAAAACTAATTTATAAAAGAGGAGAATACAATGGTTAGAAAACATAACAGCTTAATCTTCGTATTAAGCATTCTTGTGGTTTTATCAATATTGGTATCTGGATGTGCTCCTGCAGCACCAGATGTGCAGGAACCAGACTCGGAATCTCCTGCAGCAGAGTCACCAGCTGAAAAGCCTGTGGTAAAAATCGCTTTTCTTGGTCCACTGACTGGGCAGAATGCTGCTATGGGAATGGGTGGATTGAATTCGGTTACATTGGCTGTTCAAGAAGCAAATGCTAACCCGGATTATAAATATACGTATGAACTTGTTCCGATTGATGATGAATGTAAACCTGAAGTAGCTGTGCAAGCTGCATTAATGGCTTCCAGTGATCCGGAAATCATTGCTTCAGCGGGACATTACTGCTCCATGGCAGCGATCTCTACGGCAGACACATTCCATAATAATGGACTGGCGAATATTGTTTGGGGCGCAGTCCTGCCAGCGATAACCCTTGGAAATGACTATATTGAAGTTTCAAGAGTAAACGGAACGCAAGTAGAACAAAATCAGGCAAATGCAAAATTTATGGCTGAAGTGCTGGGCGCAAAGACCATCTCAATCATTTATGATACTTCGGACTATGGTAAAGGCCATCTTGAATACATTAAGGAAGCTGCTCCGGAATATGGACTTACTGTTCTTTCTGAACAGGGTGTCACCATCGATCAGGGAGACTTTTCCACTGAGTTAACCAAAGTAAAAGCTGAAAATCCAGATGTGCTCTATTTAGGTGCATTGACTGATTTAGGTGTTCCTATTCGGAGTCAGATGATTAAATTAGGTATGGGAGATATCCCATTGGAAGGAACCTCCGGAATCAAAACTGATGCCTTCATTGAAGGTGTCGGTGCAGAAAATGCAGAAGGTGTTGTTGCCTGGCTTGATGGCCCGCCACTTGAAGAACTCCCCGGTGGACCTGCTTTCCTTACAGCTTTTAATGCAGCTGGATTCAAGGAACCTCCAGAAGCCTATGGACCATTTGCTTACGTAGCAGCTCAAATCATCATTCAAGCTATTGAAACGGTTGGCCCGGATCGAGCGAAAGTTGCTGAATATATTAATACAACCAATCTCGCAGATAGTATCATCGGACCAGTAATTTTCAACGAATACGGACAGAACAAAATTCCGCTCGCAAGCCCATATGTCGTCCAGGATGGACAGTGGGTTTATTGGCCAAAATCTGAATACGCATCCGGACTCAGGAAAATGCCCGGTTCAGACTAATTAGTGATTGATAGAAAAAATGATAGTTGTGGATTTTAAAATCCACAACTATCAGGTTTGCTCAGCTTGATTGTCCCAAAAAGCTTGATTATTAATATTTTGCCTTAATTTTTCGATACTTTACAGCTGAAAGGAGAGTGTCTCTTGTCCCCTTTTGAAATGATCATTCAACAATCGATCAATGGCATAATGCTTGGCATGATGTATGCATTGGTGGCAGTAGGTTTTACGCTATATTTTGGTGTTCTGGACTTGATTAACTTCAGTCACGGTGATTTTTTTATGCTGGGTGGTTTCATGGCCCTTGTGATGTACCTTTTGGGTGAAGCGCTGGGTTTTGCAGAGAATGCACCGGTATTACTTGTAATGATGTTCATTGGTTCAATGATATTAACCGCGGTGATTGCAATTGTGACTGCGCGGCTTGCTGTAAAACCGGTAATGCGCGCCCCAATGATCATTAGCTTATTGGTAACACTGGGATTGGGTATTGCTGTAAGAGAAGCTGTTCGATTGTTATATCCTCTTGGAGCGAATCCTCAATTTTTTCCTTCATTACTTCCACAAGGTGATTTTACAATTGGAAACGTTGTCATTCGATATGAAAATTTAATTATTCTGGCAATTGGTATAACAACCATTCTTATCGTGTATTTGATCATCAATAAAACGAAGATGGGATCCGCTATCAGGGCTGTTGCCCAGGATCATGAAGCGGCAATGATGATGGGTGTTAATTTCAATCGTACTATTGACATGACATTCTTTATTGGTGCTGCCGTAGCAGCAATTGCTGGAATTTTATATGGTTTATATTATGGGAGGATCCAATTTAATATGGGCGCTATTATGGGCGTTATAGGATTCTCCGCTTCCGTTATTGGTGGACTGGGGAGTGTGTTTGGCGCAATTGTTGGTGGTATTCTCTTTGGTCTTATGGAAACCCTTGCCGCTGCAGCCCTCCCAATGGTCGGATCTGAAAATAAACGAGTCTTCGCTTTTTTGGTTGTTATTCTGTTTCTAATCTTCAGACCAAACGGCATTCTTGGCGAAAAAACGTCTGAGAGAGTGTAGAGAGGAGAGAAACAAATGACTGTGCATAAAAAACAGAAAATGGCAGGTTCATTGGGAATCCTTGCCGTTTTATTGCTCGAAGTATTCGCTTTTTTCCTGGTTATGTCGATCTTTATGGTTGATGGAGGAACGATTCTGATCCCGGTTTTTGTAATCGGAGCAGGCGCATTAATTGCATTTAAAAAAGTACCTGGTTTGAAATCTGGAATTTATGCGGCATTTTCAAACCATAAATTGATTGCCATTGTCGTTGGGTTTGTGTTGTTACTTCTGCCACCGTTCTTGTTGGTAAAGAGTGCTTATTGGCTGTTCATTGTAATAAATGCACTCATATTCATTATTGCCTGTCTCGGATTGAATTTACAACTTGGAAGCACAGGTATGATGAATTTGGCCGGTGCTGCTTTTATGGCCTTTGGCGCTTATTCAGCAGGCTTATTGGCCATTAATGCGGGTTGGCCATCATGGGCAACTTTGATTGCGGGTGCTGTTATAACCGGATTGTTTTCGATTATCCTTTTCATCCCCGTATTAAAAACAAAAGGACATTACCTGGCACTGGTCACCATTGCATTCCAGTTTGTGGTGGTCATACTGGCAGAAAACGTAGAGTTCACTGGTGGCCCACAAGGTTTAAAAAATATACCGTTCATAAGTTTTCTGGGTTACTCATTCAACGAACCAATCAATTTGGGTTTTATTACACTTCATAAATATGCCAACTACTATTATTTGGGTTTAGCTCTGGCAATTATCGTGTCTCTGGTTTGTCTGCGAATTTATAAATCCTGGGTGGGTGTGACGGCCGCTACCATACGCGATGATGAAGTTGCTGCAAAAACCAATGGCGTAAGAGTCAATTATTGGAAACTGGTAATTTTCGTATTGGGGAACAGCTTCATTGGCCTGGCGGGTGCATTTTTTGCCCATCTGATTGGTTTCATCTCGCCACCCAATTTTGTCTTCGATCGATCTTTGGTTATGGTTTCTGTAATCATTCTGGGAGGGATGGATAATGTATTTGGCATTATTGTTGGCTCCATTCTATTGATCACAATGCCAGAAAAACTCAGATTCATCCAAGAATATCGTTTTCTGATTTACGGTCTTCTCTTGATCATTATGTTGATCTTCAAACCGAAAGGTCTGATTCCATTTGTTCCACGAGATTTCAAGGAGTTGCTTTTGAAGCGTAAATCCAAAAACCCAGCTCCTGAAATGAAAAGTGAAGGAGATGAGAAAAATGGTTGATAATACAAACATCCTGGAAACAAAAGACCTTACCATCCAATTCGGTGGGCTCGTTGCTGTAGACCATATCAACATGGAGATCAAACGGAATTCGATCATGGGTTTAATTGGGCCAAATGGTTCGGGAAAAACGACCATATTTAATATGTTGACCGGTCTATATTCTCCAACAGAAGGGTATTTCACCTTTGAGGGAGAATCAATGGCAAAGAAATCGGCTATAGAAATTTCCCGAAAAGGGATAGCCCGAACATTTCAATCCAGCCGCCTATGCCTTGACCTGTCAATCCTTGATAATGTCTTCATTGGCATGCACTCCAAACAGAAACAGTGGTTGACAAGCGCAATATTCCAAAGGAATAAACTTGCCAGCGAGGTATCCCTTGCTTATGAAAAGGCACTTTATCTCTTGAATACATTTAATCCGGAGTTGGTTAATAAAGCCGGAAAGCCAGCTGGTTCACTATCCCAAATCGATAGACGCCGCGTTGAAATTTGTCGGGCTATGGCTATGGAACCTAAGCTGCTCCTTCTGGATGAACCCTCCGCTGGCATGATACCAGAGGAAATCACAGCATTAATGACGGATATTCAAATCATCAAATCAGAATCCAAGGATATTACCATTGTGATCGTTGAACATGTGATGTCGGTTATTAAAATGATCACCGAGAATGTGTTTTGCCTGAACTTTGGAAAGAAAATTGCTGAAGGGTGTTATGAGGAGGTTTCAAAGGATCCCGAAGTCATATCAGCATATCTTGGAAAACATGGAGCTGTATAATGGATAACGTACTTCTACAACTCGACAATATCACAACAGTGTATGGCAAAAATGAGATGCTTCGAAATGTATCTCTAGATGTTACCCAAGGTTCAGTCACCTGTTTGTTGGGTTCGAACGGTGCCGGAAAATCAACCCTGATTAAAGCTATTCTTGGATTGGTGAAAATTACCAAGGGGAAAATTCTTTTCAATGGAAAAGATATCACAAATATCTCAACCCATAAAGCGGTCGGATTGGGTATATCCATCGTTCCAGAAGGCAAGCGGATTTTTCCCAAAATGACAGTTAGAGAAAATCTTCGTATGGGCTCATACATGGAAAAGGATAATAATAAAATCGAACAACGCATGGAAGAGATTTTTATCCTTTATCCACGGCTTAAAGAACGTATTAAACAGGTGGCTGGTACGCTTTCAGGTGGAGAGCAATCCATGTTATCCATTGGTCGTGGATTAATGAGTAATCCAAAACTGCTTATTTTTGATGAACCATCCCTCGGTTTAGCACCTATTCTTGTTGAACAGAATTTTGACACGATTAAAGAAATCAATTCCAAAGGAACCACAATTTTTTTGGTCGAACAAAATGTTCATCTTACCCTGGAATATTCCACCCGAGGTTATGTTTTACAGCAGGGTGAGGTGGTTGCGTCCGGTTCCACCGACGAACTCAGAAAATCAGAAATAATTCAGACTGCCTATTTAGGATAGGTAAAAAATATTGAGTGCCACGTCAAACAAATTAAATGAATCTGTTTGATGTGGCAAAGATTAAGTCATTCGTTTCCAAACCCCATAAATTTTGATTCATAACCGATCAATGTGATCACCATTAATGTGGTCTCTAGCGGAGAAGTAATCATGTCAAAAGTAGTAAATGTCAATCATGTTGGAATTGTTGTCCATGATATTGAAAAGTCCTTAGGTTTTTGGCAGGATATCCTGGGAATTAATCTGGATTATTTGGAAAATGTGCCAAGCTTAAATCTCGATTTAGCTTTTTTCAACATTGGTAAAACGCGTATAGAGTTATTACAACCAACTTCTACTCAAAACAATGAGTATTATGAGTTATTGCAATCGAGAGGACCAGGATTCCATCATATTTGTTTTGAAGTCGATAATATCGATGATATGCTCGACAAACTCAAATCTCACAAACTTAAATTAAAGAATGAAAATGTAATTGAATTGCCAGGCAGGAAACTGGCTTTTGTTGAACCAGAATGTTGCGATGGGGTGGTTGTCGAGTTTTATGAACTGATCTAATTATTGGTTTGATTCTTTCTTCCTTCTCAGACTTGCGTTTATCAATGGAGTAAAAAAATTTATCTTTTGGGTTTCATGGATGTCCTGGCGAGGGCATACAAATAATCTCTAAAATTTTTAGGTCAAAGAATGTTTGCGTGTGGGTAGGAATTAACGCAATCGCTGTGTCTGCACCAATATTTGTACCTGTGATACAAACTATAGGCGTGTCCGTACGAACAAGGCCAGCATCCGCAGCCATTACCGCGATCTCAAACGCTACTTTCATTCCTTGACCAAAAATCCGCAGGGTATTCGCAATAATCTCATCGATCTGATAGGTGTTATATTTCAAACGTATCGCCCGATTGATACCACCAAAAACATGAGCCCCTGTAAAAATCCTCGCAGAACCAGCCTCAATTATTTTGCGATTTTCATCAGTCAATTCCTGGACATCCGGTTTTCGAAATCCTGTTGAATGGGAGATCACAATTAATTCAAAATCAGTTAGCATTTGAGAAGCAAGCGCTCCTGTGTTTCCAGACGTGGAGGCAACAAGAATTGTCCGGATCCCTAATTCCTTTGCCCGTTCTCGAGCCAATTCAATGGTCCTCGTTGTATTTACTACGCCTACTTCTTTAAAATATGTTGTGGAACTAGAAATTTCGTTCATTTTAATCTCCTTGTTCAGATATTTTTTGAAAGATCCAATACCATTTAACCTCTTATAAGTTTATATAATAACTTAACAGCTGAACAGCTCAATAACTCAACATCTTTCCTGTTATAATCTCAACCATGATCGTTATCTCCGATATGATGGGCACACTCACCACCGGCTCACCGATTCTGGGACTGCTAGACTGGATCAAAGTTAATCAAAGCAAAGCGCAGGCACGCTGGTTGCTGGCTTCGATGATGCCGAGCTACCTGCTGGTCAAGCTGGGGTTAATTGATCCGCAGCCATGGGGGCAGGGCTTGATGATCAAAAGCCTGACCTGGCTGAAAGAGATGGACGAGGAGAAGTTTGCTCAGGCATGCGAATGGGCGGTGGAGCATAATCTGTGGCGTAAGAGACGTGAGGATGTGCTTACCCGACTGCAGGAACATACCCAGCAGGGTGCTCAGGTCTATATCGCCAGCAGTGTCGTCCAACCAATTGCTGATGCTTTTGCTAATCGGATTGGTGTGCAAGCGATTGGGTCGCCGGTGGAGATTATGGGGGGCAAGGTGCGCCTGGTGGATGGCTTGGTCAAGAGCGAGCGCAAGATCCAGGAAGTATTGAAACGACTGGACGTCGCAAAGGTCGATTTTGCCTATGGCGATACCTTCATGGATATTCCATTACTGGAGAATGCCGTTCATCCGGTGGCGGTGTATCCGGATCAGCGATTGGAACAGGTGGCAAGAGAAAAAGGGTGGGAGATCATTAATTAGATCACAGATGACAATTGAGGAAAAGTGGTGATAATTTTTTAGTCCTCATTCCTATGTACTTTCAATAATTACTTCAGGTGTTTTTGGCGAGCAGATGCACGCCAAAAACACCCGCTTGCCCCGATTTATTGAAATGACCCTCATTCCTCACAAAATCTGTGAGGAATGAGGACGTTTTACCGTTGATATATTCAAGCAGGCAGGCTCACAAACTTAAAAATGCAATGCCTTAAAACTCCTGGCCTGGTTTTCGATACCTTTCTCGGTCGGCAGGCGTTCCATGCTGGAAGCACCAAAAAACCCAACGATGCCCTTGGTATGGTCGAAGATGTATTGGGCATCTTCCGCTTCCGCAATCGGACCACCGTGACATAACACCAGTATATCCGGATTGACTTCCACGGCGGCGTCATGCATCTCCTGAATGCGTTTAGCGGATTCCTCCAATGTCAGGGCAGTGGTCGCCCCGATCGAACCCTTGGTTGTCAACCCCATATGGGGTACCAACACATCCGCACCCGCCTTGGCCATGTCGACCGCATCTTTGGTTGAAAAGACATACGGGCAGGTGAGCATATCCAGTTCATGCGCCAGGTGAACCATCTCGATTTCCAGCCCATAGCTCATCCCGGTTTCCTCCAATCCCTGGCGGAAAGTGCCATCGATCAACCCGACTGTCGGGAAGTTCTGCACGCCATCAAACCCCATTTCCTTCAGTTGTTTGAGGAAAACTTTCATGATGCGGAATGGATCGGTGCCACAGACGCCAGCCAACACCGGGGTGTGCGAGATCACCGGCAATACTTCGCTGGCCATCTCCACCACGATCGCGTTGGCGTCGCCATACGGCAGTAAACCTGCCAGGCTACCGCGTCCCGCCATACGATAACGGCCGGAGTTATAGATGATAATCAGGTCTACACCACCACGTTCAGAAAACTTGGCAGAGATACCGGTACCGGCACCTGCCCCAATGATGGGCTTTCCAGCAGCTACCTGCGCTTTTAATTTACTGATTGATTCAGTTCTTGTTATGAATGGCATTTTACTTTCCTTTCTTCAATATTATTGGTTATTTTGCCAACATCTCGGTTAACTTCACCAGCATAGCTTCGGCGAATTCTGGGTCATTGATGTGATTGGGCATCTCAATCAACTCCACTTTACTGGTATCCAGATGTTCTCGAATGGCAGCGAACAAAGCCTGGTCCGCTTCCGGAGAGTGGAATGGTTGACCGGGAGCATCAATCATACTGACACCATGCAAGGGAATAAACAGCGCAGTCGGAACCCTGGTTTGATTTAATTTTGTGGCAATGATCCTGCCCAATTCTGCGTTTTCTTGTACGGTGGTGCGCATCAATGTCACCGAGGCATTGTGTTTGTAGAGCGTACGGTGTTTGAATTTCTCCGGGACAGTTTCCATGGCACCGAAATTAACCATATCCAATGCGCCCAGAGAGACAACTTGTGGAACTCCCTCCTTGGCGGCGGCATCCAGACGCTCCGGTCCGGCAGAGAGTACACCACCCACTAACTCATCACACCATTCCGTGGTGGTGATATCCGCTACCCCGCTGATAAAACCGGCTGAAATTAATGCCTCCATCGAGCGACCACCGCTTCCGGTAGCATGAAAGACAAGAACTTCAAAGCCTCGTTTTTCAAGCCCTTCGCGCACCATGGTCACACAGGGCGTGGTAACCCCGAACATGGTGGCTGTGATCAATGGCTTATCATCCGCTGCAACTACTTCCTGCTCCACCATGCCACAGATAGCCCCAGCAGCATTGGCAAAAATCTTGCGAGAAAGGCTGTTCAAGCCAGCCACATCCACCACCGAATACATCATGGTGATATCTTTTACATCCACATAGGGTGCAACATTTCCGGATGCCATGGTCGAGACCATCACTTTGGGCAAACCCACCGGCAATGCCTGCATGGCAGTGGTAGGCGATGGACGTACCTCCTGAGCCACCCAGACTGATGACACCATCTATTTTTCCTTCTTCTTGAAGTCTGCCTGTGATTACACGTGCTCCTTTTGACATCACATCCAGCGCGAAGCCTCTGTCAGCTTTCTGGCGTAGTTCCAGCAGAGAAGCGCCACCGCTCTTCGCAACCTCTTCGGCTGAGATATCCGGTGGAAAGCCTGGCTCTCCATTCACGCCTGCATCCAGGACAATCGTCATATGTCCACGTGCCAGAATCAGATCACGGAGGTAGGCAAACTCCAGTCCCTTGGTATCCAAAGTGCCAATGATTAAAATTGTTTTTGTCATACGATTCCTTCCTTTGGTTCCCACTTATATCAAAACGATTCAATTTTAATTATTGCATAGGATTTAAATTTCAAAAGAATTTTGTATTCGCTGTTGAATTTACAAATAAAGTGATAGATAATCATTGTGTTGGGAAATTTGATTTTTTTTCAAAGGGCACATATCAATACCCAAAGGGCATGATATGACCCAGCCTGTTGTTCTCAACAAAAAGGACTTTTCATGCTCGAAAATTATGAAGTTAAAGAATTTACCCGTGACACCTGGGCTGATTTTGATGCCCTGTTTGGCAAACACAAAGGTGTGAGTGGCGGTTGTTGGTGCACTTTCAATCTGGTGACCTCCTCACAATTCAACAAAATGCACCGTGATGAACGTAAAGACATGCAACATCAGCTGGCAGATTCAGGTCAGAGTTGTGGTTTGATGATCTACGATACCGGCGTGCCAGTGGGATGGTGCCAGTATGGTCCGGCAGAGAATTTCATCCGCCTGGAACGCGCCCGTGCCTACCAGGAACTGGCAATCCCGCCAGAATGGAAACCTCAATGGCGTATTTCCTGTATCTTTGTGGATAAGCACCGCCGGCGGGAGGGTTTGTCACAGCTTCCTTTAAAAGCAGCATTGGAAAGCATCCAGCAAAAGGGTGGTGGAATCGTGGAAGCCTTTCCGTTTGATATACCCGGCGCGAAACGACCCTCTTATACCGGCTCGGTCAAGATGTTTGCACGCGAAGGATTTGAAGAAGTGGCCAGGTTGGGAAAGATCACGGTGTTGATGAGGAAGAAGATTTAATTCGTATTCACAAAATCAGCTATATCACCTTCTATAGGGTATATAACCTGAAATATAGGTGATAATGATAGAAACACTTCTAAACTCAGAAAAACCAGAAGGAATTCTCAAAAATATGCTCACACAAGATCAATTTAAAAGCATTACGAGTGCTCTACCCATTCTTGAAAACGAGGATATACGCTTGTTGCGTGAATTCCAATCAAAAGCATTTTTTGCACGTATTCCAGCTGGGAAAGATGTTTTTGTCGAAGGTGATACGGCGGACAACATAGCTCTGCTGATTTCTGGTGTGGTGCGGGTGTACAAAATTGGGGAAACTGGCAGGGAAATCACGCTTTATCGATTCGGACAGGGAGAATCCTGCATTCTGACAGCCAACGCCATTCTCAGCAATCAATCCTTTCCGGCCATCGCCACGGTGGAAGAAGATGCAGAAGCCATCATCATTCCGGCTGATGATTTTCGCGATTGGGTCAAACGCTATGATTTGTGGCGTGAATTCGTTTTTGAGTTATTATCCAATCGTTTAGCGACTGTTATGGCGGTGGTGGATGAAGTTGTTTTCCAACGGATGGATAGCCGTGTGGCTAGCTGGATCATGAAACAGTCGTTAATCACGAATCCGATACGGGTTACCCACCAGGAAATCGCTGCCGAGTTGGGTAGTTCGCGGGAAGTGATCAGTCGTATTCTGGAAGATTTTTCCAAAACGGGTCTGATTGGTACTGCCAGGAATTCAATAGAGGTTTTGGATAAAAAAGAGTTGGGCAAACGAGCCGTAATGTGACTTTGTCACAGACAAAATTCGTCAAATCTTGTACCATATGAGTAAGAAATGAAAGAAATCAAACTCATAAGGAGATTAGAAATGAAACGAAATATGTCCAATCTTGATCGGTTAATCCGGGTTGTTGTTGCCGCTATATTTGCTTACCTGTACTTTAGCGGGGTAGTCACAGGTGCATTGGGAGTAATTTTACTGGTGCTGGCAGTGGTTTTTCTGCTAACATCATTTGTTGCTTTTTGCCCATTATATGTGCCTTTTAAATTATCAACTTTAAAGAAGTAGAAAAAACAAGATCATTCTGAATCGGATGATGATCCGTTCGCATTCATTCCGCTTGACAATAAAAATTAATTCAATATAATTAGTTAGTCTAACTAATTATATTGAATTTAACAATGATTAAAACACTTACTGAATTTATCAACACCCTGGATACAACTTTAAAGCAATCGCAAACAACAGAAGGAGATGCTTCTAGGTTTTCACAGTTAACCATCAGTCAATTGCATTATATTGAAGCCATCCACCTTCTTTATAATCCTACAATCAGTGAAGTTGCTGAAACATTAAAAATTACCAAAGCTTCTGCTACCGTTGGTATAAAGCGACTCGCTGACCTTGGTTTTCTGGAAAAACGCAAATCAGATCAAGACAAGCGGGTTACCCACGTAAGCCTGACAAAAAAAGCTGAAAAATTAGCGCACTCAAAACAGAAGGCCTTGAATGATTACGAAAACAAGATGACAGCTGCTCTCAGCCCACAGGAATTGGAACAGCTGGAAATCATTATGGAGAAATTGGTGGCATATTTTAATTTGCCTCCAATTAAATAATTCACATGAAAATTACGATTCTTTCCACGGGTTCACGTGGTGACTTACAACCATATATAGCATTAGGAATGGCGTTGAGGGACAAAGGTCAACAGGTTCAGATCGCTACATTATTAGATTTCGAGGATTTTGTCTGTTCACATGGGTTGGACTATTTCCCGGTAAATGCAAGACTTTCAACGTTGTTGAACAGCGAGGTGGTCGCCAACGCTAAGAAAGTGGATAATCCAATCAAGTTTATCCAAAGCTTCCGAGAACTGGGGAATATTGCCGGTGAATTACAGTCAGATTTATTTGATGCTTGTATGGGATCCGATTTAATCATTTACCATCCAGGAGCAGTCATTGGCTACTTTGCTGCCCAAAAAATGGGGGTTCCAGGCGTTCTGGCATCTCCATTTCCAATGACACCCACCTACGAGTACCCTGCATTAATTTTTTACCATTTCCCTCAATTTGGTAGGTACTACAACAAACTCACTCATAAGATTTTTGAGAAGATCATGTGGATGGCTTCGAAACATCCCATGCAGAAATTTTGGATGAACAAATTCGGAACATTGCCAGAGAATTTTTCCTGCCCTTTCGATAGACATAATTCGGATAAATTTCCAACCATCATTTCTTGCAGCCAACATGTATTTGCAAACCCGAAAGATTGGCCGGAACATATCGTTCAAACAGGCTATTGGTTCTTGGATGAAGAGCCTGGATGGATTCCACCTCAAGCTTTGACAAATTTCCTCCATCAGGGACCTCCTCCGGTGTATATCGGTTTTGGAAGTGTCACAGATTCTAATCTGGCGAATGAAACAATACACCTGGTGATCGAAAGCCTACGAATGGCAGGCTGTCGGGGTGTCTTATCGTTGGGTGGGCAAACAGAGAAATTCTTAGCAAAAGACATTTTCTTTCTCGATGATGTTCCTCATTCCTGGTTATTCCCACGCATGTCAGTCGTGATTCATCACGGTGGTGCTGGAACGACTGCTGCAGGTTTTCGTGCAGGTGTGCCTTCCGTGATCATTCCACACTCAAACGATCAATTCGCCTGGGGTAAACGTGTATTTGAACTTGGGGTAGGTACAAAACCAATTCCAAGAAAAAAATTAACCGCTGAAAGACTGGCTACAGCAATACGATATGCCTTACAGGATGAAGTTAGAAAAGCGGCAACAAATCTCGGCAAGAAAATACAAAGTGAAAATGGTGCAGAACAAGCAGCAAAGATAATTCTGGATATTAATCAGTAGCGTTTTTAATGAAATAGAATATACTGAAAATACCATTCCAATATATATAATCATTTTGGAGATCCTTTGACTGCCATCCAACGTTTAAAGAATGCATTAAATAAAATCCAAATCAGCGAATCAACCCAGGCTGACATATTTAAAGAATTCGAGAATATCTCCGATCAATCAAAGAAAGAGCGAAAAGCTGCCTTTTTTGTGCATGCAATCGACTATATGGATGAAAATCTTCCGGAGGAACTCTGTCACCAAATCCGAGATGCCTGTGCCTGTTCTACTGGTGGTTGGCGGTTGAAAGCAATGCAAAAAATCGCCCGGGATTATCATCAGGACATCCTGGAGAAGAAGATTGCTGCGATTAATCAGGTTACCTATTCTGGCAAACCGATCTTAAATGAAGATGGCACAATTACAGCCAGTATTGGTGATCAAGGTGGTTTCCCCTGTCCCTGCCCTGTGTTCGAAGGGATAACAGTCAATCAACCAGTCTCCAAAACGTATTGTTACTGTTGTGCCGGTCATTTTCGCTTTCATTACCAGATAGCCCTGGGGGTGGAACTAAGAACGAAATCTGTAGCTTCTTCAGCCTTAAACAGTTTACAGAAAGAACCCTGCCGGTTTGTTTATGAAATTTTAGTGGAATAAACAGGTAGTGTAGATTATCCAGGGAGAATTAATGCAAGCAACTTCCAAATCTTCACATAAAAAAATTCTCAACAGCATTCGCTATTTCAATAAATATATCCTTAATCATTTCACCTTGCTGTTTGCTGAAAGCAAAATTGGTCCTTTTTCAATTCTGGTCCACAAAGGTCGCAATAGTGGAAAAATATTTCACACCCCGGTAGTGGCAACGTATATTGGAGATATGGTCATCATTCCCCTTTCCTACGGCGATCAGGTGGATTGGCTTCGTAATATTCTGGCAGCTGGTGGATGTGAAATAGTGCATAGAAAAGATAGGCTAAAAGCTGGCAACCCCGAAGTGATACATGCAAGTGAGGCTATTAATTACCTTCCTGAAAAGCGTCGTCGTTTATTTGAACATTTCAAACTTGAAAAATTTCTTCGTCTGCAAATCAAAAACCAATAAATTTAGATTTTAGCTAGGAATAATTTGGAGAGAAAAGATGAAAGAAATTCGTGTTAAGGTTGATAAGATTGAATTGCAAGCGATGGATTATCCTTCTACTGGTCCGGCAATCATTTTCTTGCACTTCAGCGGTGCTAACCTGATGATGTGGCAGAGGGTTGTTTCCTATTTTCAAGACCGGTATCGGGTAGTTCTGATGGACTTGCGCGGACACGGTAAATCGGACGCACCTGAAGGAGGCTATCATATGGACGTCATGGCTGAGGATGTCATCACTGTGTTGGATCAACTCGGGATTGAGAAAGCGCATATCGTCGGCAGTTCGCTGGGAGCAGAAGTAGGCTTGAGCCTGGCAGCAAATCATCCAGACCGGGTGATTTCTCTGATCCTGGATGGTGCGATGAACAGCGAATACGGCCCTTATGGGCTTTGGGAAGGAACAGCAGAAGAATTTGACCAGCATGTCGCTACCCAATTGGAGAAAATTCGCAGTGCCCCTGAGGTTACTTTCCCTACGTTGGAAGCCTTCCTGGAGACCCGTCAAACAATGTATGAAAAATATGACTGGTGGAATCCGTATGTAGCAGGCATGGAACGGTATGGGGCACGAGAGATGGCAGATGGATCCTACACCAAAGGATTTAGCAAACAATCCAACGCAGCCTATATGCAGAATTATTTCCGGTATCGCTTTGAGGAGTATTACCCAAAGGTGCTGTGTCCGGTACTGATGTTGATGAATAAGGAGCTGGAAGAAGGTCGGGAAAAGGAAGTCATTTTTGGATTAAAAGACATGGCAACAAATGCTGAAATCGGTGAAATCCCTGGGTGGGAACATCCTTATTTATGGATGTTGGATCCGGATGATGTCTGCAAAGAAATTACGCTCTGGTTGGGTCGTTCTGAAGCATAAATGATTTAGATTTAAGGATTTTTATTCCAATGTCAACACGTGAAAATCTCCGAATCGAGATTGAAGAAACCAAAGAAGCATTTCACCAGTTATTGGAAAGTATACCGGATGAAGCGTTTGGATTACCCAGTGGTAATCCCGCCTGGACGATTGGTGAGGTGCTGTACCACATGAGCATTGCGCCACGCATGTTGGGAACCGATGTGAAAATGATCCTGAATCAAAATTGGTTTTATAGGTTGATTCCTGCCATAATCCCCAAAAGCCTGTTTGATTGGATGAATAAAATTCTTACAAAATATGGCGCGCGGAATTTGACACGCGAATTTTTAGCTGCGGAATATGATAAGGCGCACCTGGCGACAATAAAAGCTTTGAATGAGGTAAAGGAACTAGATTTTAAGAAAAAGTTGAATTACCCTGATTGGGACCCACTCTTATCTGGCAAGGTAACGCTTGAGCGTTTATTCCATTATATTAAGCTACATTTTGATGTGCATGCAGCGCAGATCCACTTGAAGTTAAATGAAACAAAAGGAGTTTAGACTAAAATGGAACAATTGTATGTCAAAACACTAACCGAATGGAAATCCTGGCTGGAGGAACATCGCGAATCATCTCCTGGTATCTGGTTGGTGTTTTACAAAAAGGAAAGTGGAAAACCATCCCTGACATATGAAGATGCGATTGAAGAAGCTCTCTGTCACGGTTGGATAGACAGCATCATTAAAAAGATCGATGATGAAAGCTATTTGCGAAAATTTACCCCGCGTAAAGATGATAGCAATTGGTCTGACCTGAACAAAAAGCGCGTGGAGAAGATGATTCGTGAAAAGCGCATGACATCAGCTGGAATGGCCAAGGTTGCGATTGCCAAACAAACTGGAATCTGGGATGAGCCTGATCAACCCAGACCGCAATTTGTGATGCATGAAGAATTTCAGGCAGCATTGGACCAACACCCCAAAGCGCGGGAGTTCTTCAACAGCTTAAACAAAGCCGACCGGCAACAGTACATTTACTGGGTAGCAAGCGCGAAACGAGAAGAAACTCGGCAAAAACGCATCAAAGAGTCGCTGGAATTGCTGAAAAAAGGACACAGATTGGGGTTGAAGTGAAACTGCTTATTAATCTGGTATCCAAGGATTGATCCATGATAGAAATGATAAAATGGTTCATTTTTTTTCTGGGTTCCATAGGGATTTTCTGGTTCAGCCGGACGTCGATTCGTGATCCAAAAACGCATGGCTTCTCCCGTTTTTTCTCCTGGGAGATTATTCTGGTCCTGTTTATATGGAATGTCGATGAATGGTTTGCGAACCCTTTCAGTTTCAGGCAACTTGTTTCCTGGAGTCTCCTGACTATTTCGTTGGTGTTAATTATTGCAGGCGTATGGATGTTCAAAAAATATGGATACATTGATAAAAATCGGGAAGATCATTCATTGGTAGGTATTGAAAAAACAAGTCAATTGGTTACAACCGGGATCTATCATTACATCCGGCATCCATTTTACAGTTCACTGTTATTTCTAGGGTGGGGGATATTCTTAAAAAACATAACCTGGTTGGGATTATTGCTGGCATTGATGAACACAATCTTATTATTTATCACGGCTAGAAGAGAGGAAACAGAAAACGTAGAATTTTTTAGAGAACCTTACCAGGTTTTTATGCAAGAAACAAGGATGTTTATTCCTTTTTTGTTCTAGATAGAAGAAGATCATTAAATCTAAAATTGCCTCTTGACAAAGTGTTTGAATTATTGTATTATAATTTCAGACTAGTTTGAAAAACAAACTAATATCAAATTCAAACTAGTTAGGAGATTGAAATGAATTCAAAAGATTTTAGTGCATTGAAGCAAAAAGCATTCACAGCTTATCATCAAGACGGCATCCTGGATTTAGTTTACGCCGTCGTTATATTGGGCTTTGGAACCTTTATGTTAACTGAAAATGTTGTCTTTCTGGCATTAGGCGCAATCATCGCTGCTTTGTATATCCCTATAAAGCAACAGCTCACCGTCCCGCGTTTTGGGTTTGTGCGCTTCGAATCCGAGAAGAAATCACTCACCAAAGCCTGGATCCTCATGGGAATTGGTGTTTTAGTCCTGCTTATTGTGTTAATCGCACGATATTTTGTTGGAAACTCATCTGCTACCCCTGAAATACAGGTGTTAATACAACAATACCACATGGTTCCACTGGCTGGATTATTGTTCGGAATCCCTGCTTTGTTCGCTTTCCTCTACTTCAAACTGCCACGCTTCTTGATCTATAGCATTTTGACGGTAGTGTTACCGGCACTGGGTGGATGGTTGAACATCGAAACCTATATTCCCATTCTCTCATTGGGTGGATTGATTTTGTTGATCAGCTTTATAATGATGATCAGATTTCGCAAGAGATATCCTATCATCAAAGAGGAGTGAGTAACATGGACGACCAAAAGAACTTAGAACCCATCGCAAATTTGGATCGAATTGTTCACTCTCCACCTCGTCTGATGATCCTGGCATACCTGGCAGCTGTAGAAAACGCAGACTTCATATTCCTCATGAACCAGGTAAACCTGACCCGTGGAAATCTCTCCTCCCACCTGAACACCCTGGAAGAAGCCGGATATGTGTCCATCAATAAAGAATTTGTAGAACGGGTTCCACGCACGATCATTCAATTAACACCAGCAGGGCGGAAAGCGGTAACAGACTATCGCGATCAGATGCGAACTGTCATTGATCAATTGTTGAAGTCATAACTAGCCAATACTCGGGATATTGATTCATAAAAAGAAGTATCCTGAGTATTGCTTTAATATAAAGAACTAATTCTCACATTATATGAACCACTAATTATTAGATTTTTCCACCATTTTTTGTATAATAAACTTATGCTTTCCATTCGAGGATGAGAAACAAAAATAATTACAATCATCCATCATAACATTGTGATAATCAAGCTTGTCCTTTCATCTCATTTAATCATTCATGCTTCATATTGCCATGATTTGGAGTAAATATGAAATACAAAGTTCATAAATATAATCTCAAGATGACGCAAGATCAGTATCAATTAGAACAATTCCTAAACAATCTGGGGGGAGAAGTTGTTGCAATTGTTCCTAATGTGACCATCAATATCTTCTGGATTCACAAAATTGATTTTCTATTGATTGTCGAAAAATTAGAAAATTAATAAGATTACGCTCTTTTTTCACAAAGAACGGGTATGATCACAAAAAAATTGTTTGGACGCAGTGATCACTTTAGCTCACGTCTAATTTTTGGTGCTTATGCTCTCAGTGATTCCACCCAGGTGGAAGCAGATCGCACTCTGGACATGTTGTTGGCCCATGGAGTCAATCACATTGATGTGGCCCCCATGGACGGCATAGCAGAAAAATTAGTTGGCACATGGATGAAACACTATCGAAATGAATTCTTCCTGGCAACAAAAACCAGATGCCGTGATTTCGATAGAGCCTGGAATGAGCTTCAACAATCTATGGATGTTCTCCAGGTGGATAGCATTGACCTGTGGCAAATGCATGGTCTTACCAACCCTGCTGGTTTGGAAAAAGCAATGGGTTCTGGGGGAGCATTGGAAGCCTTTATCAAAGCACGCGAGCAAGGTCTGGTGAAATATCTCGGTGTCACCGGGCATGGCAGCAAGGTTCCTGCTGTTCATAAAAAAAGTCTGGAACGTTTTGATTTTGATTCAGTTTTGTTACCCTATAACTATTGCCAGATGCAAAATCCACGCTATGCAAATGATTTTAATGACCTCTACGAGATTTGCTTGAATCGAAATGTAGCTTTCCAGACGATTAAAGCCATTGCCTGGCGTGCCTGGGAAGATCGTCCTAAAACGCATAACACATATTTTTATGAGCCATTAACCAATCCCGAGGCCATTGAAAAATCGATCCATTGGGCATTAGGGCTGCAGAATTCTTTTGTGATTTCAGCTGGCGATTTGGGCCTTTTACCATCTATCTTGGCTGCTGCTGATCGGTTTGTAAATCCACCATCCGACACTGAAATGCACGCTCTTTTGGATAAATTTGATATACAACAAATCTTTAGTTATTGAAACCAACTATTTGATCTGGTAAGTGCAGAATAGTAGGTTTATTAAATCTTCTTGCTCAACTGAGAAATTCGGCGCAATAATCTCACCATTGCGTAAACATAAATCAACATAAGCACAAACATCACAAATGTGATTACTTGAACAAATATATTCGAACCACGATTGGTCATAAAGAGGGCATTTGAGTAAATAGGTAAGAAAATTACAAGAAACAACAGAATCCGTTGATATTTCTTCTTTTTTGATTCATTATCACTGTAAATTTCGGGGGCTTCCCCATTGATTGTTCGCTTACGAAAATATTGCCAACCCCCCATTTCTCCCAAATGATCCCAGCCAGCATCACGAAATAGCTGTAAATAATTTTCCCTGTCTTTTCGATCAATAAAGTAATCCAGTCGGTAGACATAGTCCACAGGTTCCCCTTGTTCAAAGGTGTAATTGCTGGGAAATTGATAAGATAGTAAATGCCACCCTTGTTGCGACATCTCCCGTAGCCAGGCTTCTTCTTTTTCATCTTCCCATGCCCAGAACCAATGGAATTTTTTTATCGTAGCCATTCTCAACTCCTTTTACTAATTTCCTGTTACAGTACCATTTTTGGCCAGAATCTCAATGCGGCGAATATGTTCTTTGATTACTTCCTGGCCTTTGATCGTTATAACAAATAATTTACGGCGGTCTTCCTCACCCGCTTTGGTGATCAAACCCTCCGATTCCAGGGTGGAAAATGCCCCATACAGGGTACCGGGTCCAATTTTCACCGTGTTTTCGCTCATGATCTCCACTTTTTGCATCACACCATAACCATGCAACGGCTCTCTCAGTGCCAACAGGATGTAGGCGGTTGATTCAGTAAGGGGTAAATATTTTTGGTAGTTTTTATTCATTTTCCATATCCATCCAATATCGTTAGACGATTGAAGCAATCGATATATTTTTTATATATCACTTTACGATATATCGTATAACAATATATTATCACACGATATATCGTTTGTCAATATATTAATATCGATTATTCACTTTCTTCCAATTTTTTTAAATTCAACTTTATACTAAAAATGAATATTCCTTTTTACCAATCATCAGGTCCTTTGCAAAATGATCTGATGGAAAATGAATTTCCATTTTATTAAACAGGACTCAGGATCGCTGTTCTGGGAAACCACATTTATTTAACTACCTGAAAGCTGAGAAAAATCAAATTATTGAAAGAATTTAAACCTCAATTTCAAGAATTTTTAAATAGAATTATGTACAATATAATAAAGGATGGTGACATGAAACACATAGAAAAAAGGACAATAAGCAACGGTATTGCACTGATTGTGTTAACTTTATTGTTTAGTATTGCGCTTGTTGGTTGTGCTGTACAAGAGCAACCAACTACACCGGAAACCGTAGCGGTTTTGGAAATAGATTTGTTTAAACCATCTTCCAATTGTACTGCCTGCCATCAAGGGATGAAGGATACCCTCGGAAACGATGTTGCCATTAACACCGAATGGCAAAGTAGCGTCATGGCAAACGCCGCACGTGATCCCTATTATCTTGCCAGTGTGCGCATGGAAACGAAAGAATCCCCTCAATTTGCTGAAGCCATTGAAGAAAAATGCGCCATCTGCCATGCACCAATGGCGCGTTTGAGTAACGATGCCACCGGGGAAAGTACAATTTTACTAGGGATGCAGGGTGTACTTGCCGCACAACACCCCCTGTATGACCTGGCGGTGGATGGTGTTTCCTGTTCTGTTTGTCATCAGATCCCTGAAAATCCAGTGGAAAATTTCCGTCATAGCAGCGATCTCGCTATTAATCTTGACCTCTCAGCAAGTGAACGTCTCATTTACGGCGCGTTTCCCATCAGTGAGCAGAATGTAAATATTATGAAATCTGCCTCCGGATATACCGCTGTACAAAGTGAGCATGTCCGAGAATCAGCAGTGTGTGCAACCTGCCACGAACTTTACCTAAACTACATCAAAGCAGATTCCACCCTGAGCAGTGGGGATGAACTTTTTTACGAACAAACCCCATACAGCGAATGGTTGGTTTCAGACTTCGCCGATGAATCCTCCTGCCAGGATTGCCATATGCCATCAGCAGAGGGTGCAGCGCCCATCTCCAATATAACGCCGGAGAATCTTTATGAACCGTTTGCCCGTCACACGTTTACCGGGGGCAATGTATTTATGCTTAATCTTTTGGGGGAGTTCAGCGAAGAATTGGGATTCCTAGGCAGTATTGCTGCACTCGATCAACACAACGCACGAACTGAGGATCTTCTGCAGAATCAAACAGCGTCGTTAGCTGTTTCAGCAGTTGAACAGACGGATAATATTCTCAGTTTTGAAGTGGGTATTGATGTGTTGACCGGACATAAATTTCCAACTTCTTTTCCATCGCGGCGAACATGGCTGCATGTTACTGTCAGCGATGCACAGGGAAAGGTGATTTTCGAGTCCGGTGCGTATGAGGATTCAGGTGAAATTTTTGGAAATGCGAACGATGAAAATCCAGAGGCTTTCGAACCTCACTATGAGTTGATTTCAGCCCCTGATCAGGTGCAGATTTATGAACCGATCATGAAAAACGTTGCAGGAGAGGTGACGACTTTTCAAATGCTTGCCACCGGCTACCTCAAAGATAACCGCTTATTGCCTTCCGGATTCGATAAACAAAATCCACCATCTGTTTCCTCCGTCATCGGGGAAGCCATGCAAGATTCGTCCTTCACCGGTGGAGGTGATTCAATCACCTACCAGGTACAAACCGACGGTGCAACAGGTCCATTTACGGTGCAGGCGGAATTGCTTTACCAATCGGTAAGTTATCGCTGGGCATTAAACCTGCTGGAAAGTCAAACGGAAGAATCGCAAACTTTTGGACGAATGCTGGACCAAACCAAGAACATTCCGGTGGTGATTGCCACTCAGACGGTTCAAAGCCAGTAATCTAATTTGCCTTCTGTAAAATTTAACTTCCGGTGGTCTCTAGCACAGGTCCGCAAACCGCTCTGGATTGCCATTGCCATACTCTTTGTGACTAGTACTGCATTAAACATAACCTCCATTTGAAAATAGTTTTCACCTTTTATAATCTTCGAGGTCAATAATATGAGTGAAATGACTCAATCAAATAAAAAAGGCTGGGATGGATTAGCAGCCACTCATTATAAGAAGTACCACATCGATAAGTTGTTGAAGGGCTCACCTTTATTAAATGAGGTAATCCAGAGTGAAGTCGGTGATGTAAATGGCAAATCCCTGCTTCACTTGCTCTGCCATATCGGCACCGATACCCTTTCCTGGGCACTGCTGGGAGCAAAAGTGACCGGTATTGATATCTCATCCGAATCACTGAAATATGCCCGTCTTCTGGCAGACCAGATGGATATCGATGCTAATTTCATTGAATCAGATGTCATGGATGTGATCGGGAAAGTTCAGGATAAATTTGACATTGTGTTTTGCTCCACCGGGGTTTTGTGCTGGATCCCGGATATCAAGCGGTTTGCGCAAACTGTGCGGCATTTGTTAAAGGATGGAGGTTTCTTCTACATCCTTGATGGCCACCCCTTTCGGCATGTGATGAATGCCGAAGATGGCACTATCCACCCCAACCAGATCGTGGGCGATTATTTCCGTAAACAGGTCTGGCAATATGACAACATGGGAGATTATACCGACCCAGATCTATTAATCCCGGAAAAATCCTATGAGTGGGATTGGACGCTGGGCGAGATTGTTACTGCTTTCTGTGATACCGGCCTGCGCATTGAGTTCCTGCATGAGTATCCTCAATACTTTTATGGCGGCTACACTCCTTATGATGTGGAAGATAATAAGGTTGAACTTTATCCCTGCACATTCAGTTTGAAGGCATCGCTAGAGAAAGCCTAGGTCCATGATTTCATATTTAAATTTTGGCGTATTAATTGTTTCCTCGGTTCTTTTCACTTACTTCTATTTCCTCAGTGTCAGCCCTGCAGCAATGGAAAAGAAAATTGGGCTATCAGCTTACCAACGTTGTGCGAGATATAGGGTGATTTCATCCATCTTCATGACCATAGCCGCGGCGAATTACATTCTTTATTACTGGTTTCCGCTTCCATTACCCATTCCACGTACATTTCCATGGTCCTGGTGGATATCTGCCATCATAGCCCTTGTGATCGCCATTCCTTCCGGTTGGTTAATGCTACGAGGAGTTAAAGATGCCGGGGAGGAGACCATACGCCCTAAACCCGAACACACGCTTTATACAGGCATCTATCAACGCATACGGCACCCTCAAGCTGTGGGGGAGTTTCCATTCTGGTGGGTGCTGGCATTTCTGGCGCATTCGCCCTTTTTGGTCCTGTTCACATTTCTATATATTCCAATCTGGTATTCGATGTGTTGGATGGAAGAAAAGGACCTGTTGATTCGCTATGGGCAGGCTTATGGGGAATATCGCAAGAAAACAGGTTTCTGGTTTCCAAAAAACAAATAGGAGATCGTGTCTGGTATGACGAATATGGTAATGCTTCGTGAAGTGAACATCAACGACCTGCCCACCTTCTTTGAGCAACAACAAGATCCGGATGCCAATCAAATGGCTGCCTTCACATCGAGAAATCCATCTGATCAAAAAGCTTTCAATGTACACTGGCAAAAAATTATGGCAGATGATAGCGTGATGATCCGTACTATCATATTTAAGGAACAGGTGGCTGGATATATCCTGAGTTATTTGGACGAAGGCAAGCCTGAAGTGGGCTATTGGATTGGACAAAATATTCTGGGGGAAAGGAATCGCTACCCATGCGCTTTCCGATTTTTTATCTTCTGTGAAAACTGTTCGCCCCATATACGCCCGGACTGCCAAAGATAATCAAGCTTCTAAACGCGTGTTGGAGAAATGTGGATTTTGTGTTATTAACGAAATGAAAAGTTTTGCGAATGCACGTGGCAAGGAAATTGAAGAATTGTTGTTTGTGCTAAACGATTTCTGAGCTTTTTAATTTCCAAAAAGTGAGAAACAACATTTGAAGCGAGCCATGGAAAAAGCAATCATTCTAATTCTGATCGTTATCGCTCTGGGAAGTATATATATCTACCTGGCTTCACGTACAGACACATTTACCGGTCGTTGGGTAGCCTGGAAATCTTCCGGGGTTGAGGATTATCTCTTATTTCCAGCTCACAAAATCAATCACGCTACTCCGGCCTATTCTTTTAATAAAGAAGAACAACAAATTTTTCTTGAACCGATTAAATATACATTTAAAGGAAATTCTTCCACAGCCAATTTAGATTCATTACTCGAATCTACCGGGACAACTGCGTTTTTGGTGATCAAAGATGACAAAATTCTTTACGAAAATTATCTCAATGGTTACCAACGTGATTCGATCGTCACTTCCTTTTCTATTGCCAAGTCTTTCACCTCCTTAATGATAGGGAAGGCCATTGACGAAGGCTATATTGAAAGCCTGGATGATCACGTTACACGCTATTTACCAGAATTATTATCCATTGACCCCAAGTACGAAAAAATCACACTCGAACACCTGCTCTCTATGAAGTCCGGGATTGCATTTAAGGATACGGATATTCCCTGGCATGATAAATCCAGAGCCTATTACCATCCCGAATTGAGGAGAGTAGTTACTCAACTTCCATTGAAGGAAGCTCCTGGAAAAAACTTTGCATACAACACTTTTAATCCAATAATTTTAGGGATTGTTATTGAAAGGGCTACCGGAATAAGCGTTTCTGAGTATTTCGAATCCCGTTTCTGGAAGAAGCTTGGGATGGAGTTTGATGCATCCTGGAGTATTGATAGTGATCAGGACAACATGGTCAAGATGGAAAGCGGTTTGAATGCGCGTGCTATTGATTATGCCAAATTTGGAAGGCTGATCTTAAATGATGGAAAATGGAATGGGGAACAAATTATCTCCTCAGAATGGATAAAGAATTCAACAAAAATTGATCCGGAAAATAATGTAGAAAAATTTGGTGATAATTTCTTTTATCAGAACGGTTGGTGGATCATTGCGCCTACGGCAACAGAAAAATATACCGTATTTGCCTGGGGGCATCTGGGTCAATATTTATACATATTTCCGGAAGATAACACAATGGTGTTGAGATTTGGAAAAGAGATCGGAAAAGTTGATTCTTGGCGGAAAATTGCGCAGGAAATTGTTTCACAACTTAATCAAGACTGAAAATCTTATTTAAATGGATTCAAAATCGAATCCAGGCAATTCAGAAATTGGTCGATTGATTCCTTATCAATGGTCAAAGCAGGGTCAAGGCGTAAGACATTTCCAGCCGGATAATACCCAACCAGGAATCCTTTTTCCAATAAGGCATAATAGAGTGCTTCCACTGTCATTTTTTGATGCGGATGAAGCTCCACGCCCAGCAGCATTCCTCTACCGCGTACATCTTTGATGATGGGGTGTGTGTTTGCCAGACGGCGTAAACCATTCAGAAAGTATGCTCCCTGCTCTGCTCCCCGCTCTACCAAATTCTCCTCCTGCATGATGCCGATCACCTCACCTGCCACTGCACACCCCAGCGGATCATTTTGATGAGATTGAGCATAGCGCAAACTACTGCCTTCCAATTTTTCAGCCACTTCTCCAGTCATGGCAACCGCGCTGACCGGGTATCCATTCCCCAGTCCTTTTCCCAGGGCAACAATATCCGGTTGAATATCATAGTGTTGGAATCCAAACCACTTACCTGTTCTGCCCATGCCAGTGGTGATCTCATTGACCATTACCAGACCACCAGCTTGCCGAACAGCATGGACAATGTCTTGAACCAGGTTGAGTGGTGGAAATTGCACAAATCCCGATCCACTTCCCCCCGGTTCGAAAACAAAACCACCAATTTCCTCAAAGGGAATGTCTGCAAGAAAGTCCTCGATTGATGAGTTGCCAGTCCAATCCAACAAAATCCATTCCTCTGTTTGTTTCCTGCCAGAAGATCCATAGGCAGCCAGATAGGAAGTAGAGAAAGTTAGTAGTAAATTTTTACCAGTAACCTGTCGGATTGCGTGAACGCCAAATTCAACCGCTTCACTCCCTGAGCTTAGAAATGTACATTTGCCGTCCCCAAACTGGGTGATCGCCAATACAGATAAAGCCGTTTCTTCCACAATGGCATTGGGATAGCGAGTGCCCAGGTGCATTAATCGGGGAGCTTGCTCAGCAACCACCTGACTGATACGCGGGTGGCTGTGCCCAATGGCTGTACACCAGATGCCCGATTCGAGATCAATGTAACGTCGGCCATGTTCATCATATAAGTAACAATTCTCTGAACGCACAAAATCAGTTTTGACGATATCGTGACATTTTAAAATATGGCTCATTTTCCTCACTCCACTCTTCGTCATGGCGTTTAATTATGAATTTTTCCATTCTCTGTCCAGAATGGAATAGACGACTTCATCACTCCATCCATTTTTCCAGGGTCTCGTTTCCCGCAATAAACCTTCTTGCTGCATGTTCAATTTATTCATCACCTGAATGGAAGCAGCATTCTCAGCATGCGAAAAAGCAACCACCCGGTGTGCCTGTAAATCGCTAAAAGCAAATTTCAACACACGGTGAGCAGCTTCTGTGGCAAACCCTTTTCCCCATTCAGCGGGATGGATCGCCCAGCCAATCTCCCATTCACGAATCGTTTCATTGATCAACATCAAAGAAACCCTTCCCCGCACCTGATCCATTGGCTGAATAGTCATTGCCAGGTGAAAGCGGGTTCGCGGAGAATGTACGGCTTCTTCCTGGGTTTGTTGTAGTTTTTTCGTGATTTGTTCAATGTTGGGTTGAGAAGACTCAAAGTAGTAAGTCTCAGGCATAGATTCGAGTTCCTTCAGATTGGCTAAATCGTTTTGCTGAAAATCACGTAGAATAAGGCGGGGGGTAAATAATTCCATTTATAGTCCTTTATGCCAATAGTAATTCTAAATACTGCTTCATAAATTGATCATGATCCATTAAAAATGCTGCATGAATGGCCTCGCTACCAAATTTATTTTCCAATCGCCGTAATAACTCACAACCGATGC
>CAVQSU010000018.1:0-4131 GCA_963715915.1 uncultured Chloroflexia bacterium
TTTAAATATTCGAATAACAAGATTCTTATTGGGTTTTTTCATGACTTTTTTCTCTTTTTTCCATATATTGGCAAATTATCTCTTCTCAGAAACCTGAACGCTGGCTTAATATTGACCAGGCAATGAAGCCGCGATGGAGAAGATTTGGAGGGATGTTCGTCACCCCCCCAAACTTGTTGATGTATTTTTTGATGGTTCAAACAATTCTCAGTCATCCACATCCAGCAACGGGATAACCGGATTGAGCACATCCGATAGCCCCTGTTCCGGATCAGCAGCATCCGTATTGTAGAGCATCACCACAACGGAATCAAGCGCTGGTGCATACTTTAGCACCGATCGAAAACCGGCAATCCCGCCTGCATGTCCCACATCGTCATCCTCTCCTCGCTTAACAGCTGCTAAGGGCTCTGAAGGTTCTTATCCCAGCAACAGCCATAGCCTTTAATGGATTTTCAACTTTTCCGAAGGACTTCGAATGACCTTTCGAAGCAACTCTTTACCCAATATGATCGATGTTGACAATGATATACTTGAAATTATTTTTAATCATAACAGGAGATAATAATGGAAATTAAAGGAATCGCCTGGCTCGGAAGTCGCACAAAAAAATTCGATGAGATGGTCACCTTTTGTTCTTAAAAACTTGGGTTAAAGCAAATGCTGACCAAAGAGGGTATGGCAGTTTTCTTGATGCCCAATGGTGATGTATTTGAAATCATGGCACCCCAGATCGAAGCCAGCCAACCTGAACTGGTGGAATTGGAATGCCCCAAAGCGGAATTCCCGGTAGAAGATGTTCACCAGGCACGCCTTGAGATGGAAGCCATCGGAATCGAATTTGTTGGTCCCGTTTACGTCGCCGAAAAACACGCCTGGACGAACTTCCGTGCCCCCGATGGACACCTTTATGGATTGACCGATGATCGTTTGCCTGTGCTAAGTAGTGAATAAGGGAAATTTCTCTGAATATCTGACAGTTATTTTGTAATTCACATCCTCTTTTTACCATTTTTTTTACGCTGTAATTATTTTGACATAATCTCTTACGGTCTAAAAGTTAAATTATTCACCATCACCCAGGTGGTTGGCGGATATATTATCAGGAAAACTCTGCCCGAACACAAACGTCATCTGGCGAAATTTCCTGAAACAGGTGCCGGATCTGCCAGCCAGGTATATTGTGTAGGATAATTATTGATCTTTCATCGTAGAAGTGTTGAGGTAAAATTTATCTTATTTCAAGTACATCCTTCAATCACTGAAAATCATTCTCAGGTCCTCCAATCGTGTACTTAAAAATTTTTCACAACTTAAAACATTATTTTAATGATAAGGTGAAGAGACTTTGACTCGGATTTCTGTAATAGGAAATGCAGGTGGTGGTAAATCAACGATTTGCAGGAAATTAAGCAAAACATACGACATACCTCTTTTTCCTATTGATAAAATTCAGTGGAAACCCGGGTGGACACCTGCTCCTTATGAAGAAATAAAAACAAACCACGATCAGATTTTGGCTCATGAAAAGTGGATAATTGATGGTTGGGGAAGTTTCGATATGATAGAAAAACGCTTTCAAGCATCAGATACGATTATTTTTGTTGATCTTCCACTCGCACTTCATTATTGGTGGGCAATAAAACGGCAATTTGATTGCATTTTTAAACCACGAATCGATGGCCCTGAGGGGTGTCCAATGTTGCCAATGACATGGCCTTTATTGAAAATGATTTGGCATATTCATTTTAATTTGCGTCCCAAGCTGCTTGAATTGGTGAATGGTTTTCAGGAAAACAAAAAGGTTTTTCATATTACATCAAAAAAAGAATTACTCTCATTTACTCAACAATATTGTTCTTGAAATAATCATTTTATTGATTTAATCGATGGAAAAAATCGCGATTTTCCACCGCTATTTTTATTTTTAACTACTTGTTGATTTTTGACACTGGTCTGCGGTTTTGAAACAATCCCTTTGCGACAACCTGCAACAAAATTTCGATTCCACTGCAGGATTAGACCTCGAGGCAACCAAAAGGGGCCAGACGACAATCACATCCTACCGGCTATCGCGATTTGCCTCCAATATGTTTGAATCAAAAATTCAGATTATAATTACTTCAAGACATTTGGAAGAAAGATCTCGTAAGTAGGGATAGACCCATTCCAAAATCCTGATTGTATCTCAACAAGGGGAATATTTATTACTCCTGCGACAGGCTGTCCAATCGTGGCGTTGATTGCGAATGGTCCACTTTGCGTTAAGCCACCACCAGAACCCATCACCTGGCGGTCTATGGATACATCAAAGGCAAACGCAACGCCAACCACGATCAGCAGTGCCAACACAACCAATACGGCGACCCTGGTTATCATGGTTATTCTCCTTCTGTTGATGACTGCTGTATGGCTTCAATTGATGTAGATGAAAAGCCTTCTAATGTCTCAAGACGGTCATCCTCATACCCCAAACGCTTGGCAACAATCCGGTATGAAAAATCGACCGGAAGGGTGCCCTCACTTAAATGCACTTCAAAGGATTGTGGTGTGCGGTTAGTGACATAAAGAACAGCATCTCCATATACCTGTAAGAAGACGTGATAGGCTTCTTCCAGATTGACTGTTTGGGCAAAAAGTGGATCAATAGTTAGTTGGACAAATTGATCATTCAAGGTGCCAAAGCCGTAATCAGTAAACCAGACTTCTGTCGATTCTTCCGTATATAGCAATGTACTTCCCTGATCTGTATCCACAACTGCACTTTTTGTACCCCCGGCGACACTTAATGCGGTTTTTCCAATGGGCGAATAAATATAAACACCATTAGCTTGAGAAGAATGAAAATAACCAGCCCAACCTGAAGTTGCTTGATTTGATCCCAAGACACCATAACCACCTGCTTCTTTGGTAACACCAATTACACCATTTTTCCCACCAAAAAATCCGCCCGGACTATAGTAAACACTAAAATCAGCAGTTGAATAACCAGCCTGAATACCTATAACACCAGTTTTTTCTGAAGTGTTTGTATATCCATAAATAGCATTTCCCCCTGCTGAATATCCGTACAATCCATTACCAAGGCCACCGTTGGAACCCCCTACCGCTGGATAGCTACCATCGGTAGTACCAAGCATTGCATACCCAGTAGATGAGTGATGAGCAGAAATGGTAACGCCTGTGACTCTTGAGCTATCAGCATGCAACGCACCTCCATCCCCCGTGTTTTCTACACTTAAGATTGTATTCGAGGTTGATCCTTCAATAACTGCCCCTGGTCTTAAGCCCCAGGCATAAGGGACAGCTGTTATTGGTTGACGAGGTAAGGTATACCAAGTTGTTGTTCCAGTTTCGCGGACTTCAACCTGTAACCAGCGACCGTCTCCATTAAAAGTTTCGCTCATACCTGTGTTTGGAATCAAATGAAAAGTAAACAAGCCATCCTGAACCAGGATATTGTCTAAGGCTTGGCATGAAGCAATTTGAGTTCCTATAGTTTGAAGATCCCAAACCGTAATTCTGAAATCAAAGTTTCCATTAGCAGGGCTTCCAGAATACTCAAAATAGCCCTGGTAAGTGAAGGTATCAGTTAGCGGTGAACCACCTTTAATTTCACCGGAAAGCGCATAGACCTTTTCAGTATTGATAGCACTGGATAGAATTAACAATGTGAGCAAAAAAAGAACAATTAATACATACCCGTTTACATCTTTTTTGAACATGGCAACTCCTTTTCTATAAAAAAAGAAAAAAGATTGTGAATTAATAATAGTATATAAATTTTCGGTTGACTATACAACTATCTTTTGGGAATTCAACCTCAGAAAATCCCTAGGCTTATAAAATATTTGCTAAATTCGAATAACAATATTTCCTTATTTGAATTCACTTAATTATTTGATTGCAGAATCTTATAGGACATGTGACAGTGCCCGACCACCTCAAATATTGTGCTTACTGAGAAGCAATTTTTTGCCAACATGGGTTTGTGTGTCCTCGAAAATGAAAAACCCATGCCGGAACACTAACACCATCTGGCGAAACTTTCTCAAGCAGGTACCGGATTTGCCAGCGAGGTATATGGTGTAAAAGAAAAAGACACCTCATTTCTTTGGTGTCTCCTGTGCC
>CAVQSU010000019.1:0-7989 GCA_963715915.1 uncultured Chloroflexia bacterium
TTGAAGGACACTTAAGAATTGAAGTAGAAGTCAAAGATGGTGTGGTTAGCAATGCCTGGAGCAGTAGCACTATGTTCCGTGGAATTGAGACAATATTGAAAGGACGTGATCCGCGCGGTGCCTGGACAATCACTCAACGTATTTGCGGTGTTTGAACGACTGTACACGCAGTCAGCTCCGTGCGAGCTGTAGAAGATGCTTTAAAAATAAAAGTTCCTACCAATGCCCGTTTAATCCGCAACATTATTGATGCCATTCAATTCGTCCAGGATCACGTGGTTCATTTTTACCACCTGCATGCTCTTGATTGGGTGGATATCGTCAATGCTCTCAGCGCCGACCCAAAGGCAACCTCTGAGCTGGCAGAATCAATCTCTACCTGGCCTAATTCCAGTGAAAATTATTTCCGGGGTGTACAGGAACGGGTGAAAAAATTTGTTGATAGTGGTCAACTGGGTATTTTCGCCAATGGCTATTGGGGACACCCGGCTTACAACTTACCACCTGAAGCAAATTTGATGGCAGTCGCTCATTATTTGGAAGCACTCGATTGGCAACGTGAAATTATCAAAGCCCATGCCATTTTGGGTGCCAAGAATCCTCACCTGCAGACTTATCTGGTCGGAGGGATGTCAACGCCTGTTGATCCCAACAGCGAAGTAGCCATTAATGCCGACAAAATCGCTCAGTTACTGGGTTTATTTGCCAAAGCCAAAGACTTTGTTGACCGGGTGTACCTGCCAGATGTACTCGCAATTGCACCATTTTATTTGGATTGGGCAGATCAGGGTGAAGGCTTGGGTAATTTCATGTCCTATGGTGACATTCCGTTGATTGATGATTCCGATCCAAATAATCCGGATCATCTCTTCTTCCCGCGCGGTGTCATCCTTAATCGCGACCTCAGCAAGGTACATCCTCTGGATCCTGAAAAGATTCATGAATATGTTACCCATTCCTGGTATTCCTATGAGGATGAAAACGTTGGTTTGCACCCTTCTGTTGGTGAAACCAATCCAAATTACACGGGGCCTAACCCGCCTTATGAGTACCTCGATACCGATAAAAAATATACCTGGCTAAAAGCACCGCGATATGATGAAAAATCAATGGAAGTCGGTCCGCTGGCGCGCATGTTAATTGGCTACGCCTCCGGCCACAAACGTACTGTTGAATTGGTAAATGCAGTTCTGGAAAAACTGAATGCACCAGCTTCTATTTTGTTCTCCACGCTTGGACGCGTAGCTGCCCGGTGTATAGAAACCGTCTTGTTAGCTGAACAGCTCCAACCCTGGACAATGGAACTGGCTGAAAATATCGGCAAAGGCGACCTGCGTATCCATGAGCAGGATCATTGGGAACCTTCCACCTGGCCGGCTGAATCCATGGGATGGGGTTGGACAGAGGCTCCCCGTGGTGCGCTTGGTCATTGGATCCACATCAAAGATGGCAAGATTGCAAATTATCAGGCGATTGTCCCATCCACCTGGAATGCCTCTCCCCGGGATGCAAAAGGATTGAAGGGCGCATATGAAGCAGCCCTGATCGGTACACCGGTGGCAGATCCCAGCCAGCCGGTAGAGATTTTGCGCACTGTCCACTCATTTGATCCATGCATGGCATGTGCTGTGCATGTGTTGGATGCGGAAGGCAATGAAATTACCAAAGTGATTGTGATGGATTAGAAGTTGAAAAAAACACTCATCCTGGGCGTTGGTAATTATTTGCTGTCTGATGATGGGCTTTCCGTCCATGTCCTGGAACAACTCCAGGCCAACAATGATTTTCCAGAGGAAATTCAAATCATTGACGGCGGAACCTGTGGTCTTGATCTCCTCCAATATCTGGAAGGTGTTACCGACTTGATCATTATTGACGCCATCAAAACTCGAAATGGCCAACCTGGTACGATTGTTCGCCTCGAGGGTGATCAGATTCCGGCTTATCTGTCACTAAAAATATCTCCCCATGATATTGGATTACCGGATTTGCTGGCCACCGCCAAATTACGCGATCTCTATCCGCCGCATATTGTCGTTTTGGGAATTCAACCTGCTTCATTGGAATTAGGTATAGATCTTTCCCCCCAGGTTGCCACTCAGGTTGACGATTTGATTGTGATGATCAAAAATGAGGTTTATGAGATAATCCAGGTATAAGAATACTTCTATTCGTTCAACACCTGCACCAGATAGTTGGTGCAGGTGTTTGGATTCTGTCATCAGCATAAGAACCATGATTATTCATCATTTTCCTTTATAATAATACAATGTCATCATCACAACCATCATCGCCATTAACCAAACCCAAACATTACAATTTAGAAATTCTGCTATTTTCCTCCATCCGTATCCTCGTCCATGCAATGATGCGCATGGTGTATCCTTTTCTGGCGGTGTTTGGACGAGGTTTAGGTGTTGACCTCAACACAATTTCATTAGCCGTTACCATTCGAAATTTTGCAGCCATTCTGGTGCCTTTCATTGCTTCGATTTTTGACAAACGTAGTCGCCGGAGCGGTATGTTGACCGGCATGCTGCTCTTTATTTTTGGCTGTGCAATCGTCACTTTTTGGCCGACTTTCATCGTCTTTATCATCGCTTTGAGCTTAACCTTCATTGGTATGCACGTATTTGTGGCTTCCATGCAAGCCTACCAGAGTGATACCATTCCCCTGCCCATTCGAGGTCAGGCCATCGTCATCACCAGCACAGGTTGGGCACTAAGTTCTGTCATCGCCGTGCCTCTGATCGGATTCCTGATTGGTCGCTTTGGCTGGTTAGCCCCTTTCCCTGCAATGGGCATTTTAGGCGTTTTCTCGATCTTTTTTCTATTATGGCTGGTTCCCCGGGGAAGAAAAATCATTGAAGATCAGACACAAAAAATTCAGCATGGTATCCTGCAGGTGTTCACCTCCTCCACTGCCATCGCCGGTATACTCATGATATTATTTTTTTGTGCAGCTCATGAGATCGTAAATCTCGTATTTGGTGTTTGGATGGAGGATGTTTACGGTCTATCCATCAATGCATTAGGTGTAGCATCAACCGTCATCGGTCTGGCAGAGTTGTTATCGGTTGCAATTGTCAGTTGGTTGATCGCAAGATTAGGTGCAAAACGGTCAGTCGCTATTGGGCTGATATTCAGTGCCATCACAGCCATTGCCATCCCATGGTTGGGAAGTTTTGGCTTATGGGGTGCTGAAATGGGTCTCTTCTTATTCAACCTTGCCTTTCAAATGCCATTTATTGCTTACGCGCCACTGCTAACCGAAGTACTACCTCTGGCAAGGGCATCTCTATTAGGTGCTACACTTGCCTCCGTCGGTGTTGGACGTATGCTGGGTGCTCTGGCAGCGCCTTATCTATTCTCCAGGGGATTTCAATTCAATGCCACCGCTGCCACAATCTTATTTCTGGTTTCCTTATTCACTCTCAGAAAAGTAAAAACCTATCAGAAACAGGTAATCAACCCAGCCTGATTCCAGAACTCATAACTGAGTTAGTATGGATGTAAATATTTAGCCTTTATTGATTGTCTTCAATGCCCAATCGGCTGCTCTTTCTAATTCCCCTTCCACCAGCGGTCCTTCTATCCCTGTGACAAGAAAACCTTGTGATGAAACGACTTCCTTTCCCCCCAGAAGCATTAATTGTTTGGCAATTTTCTCAGCAGCATAACCAAATAACTTAACCATTAATGCCAGAAACTTGTTTTTCCTAATATCCTCAGGAGTCATCCTTGTGTCAAAGGCAGCTACATTCACTGCGTTGAGTCCCCTTGCAGGAATTTGTCTTAAAAATTGATCCAGCGCACCAGTTGCTTTAAATTGGCGTGTAGGAGAACCAACAATCAGGGTCTTAACGCCATCCAGGTGTTCTGGAAAAACCTCTCCTACAAGACGAAGATCTACCTCCTGGTGTTCTTCCAACGCGCTTGCCATGGCTTGAGCAATATTGGCAGTATTTCCAAAAACTGAATCGTAAATAATTAGAGTGTCCTTCATAAGTCACCTGTATAATCTGAATACCCATTATAAGTCAATTCGTTAAGAAATACATCCACAATCTAACCAGTTTTGCCAAATCTTACAAGAATGTAAAGTGCTACCTCATTTTTTTTGGAGAAATCCAATCAAGGTTCCTTTCCACCCACAAATTTACTGGATTGATCACTCCGGTTCAACTAGTTACTTCGCTGATATGCAATCTTTCTTCTGTCAGGCGCTCTAGAACATTGGCACCTGGAATGTCAGTGATGTTGGATTTCACCAATTTCCATAATATTTAAGAACACTTCAACAATTTTTGGATCAAGTTGTTTCCCCGATATTTCTTGAATGTAGTTTAAAATTTTGGTCTGAGTCCAGGCCTGCCGATAGGGTCTGTCTGCTCCTAAAGCATCCCAAATATCCACCACAGCAAATATTCTGGCTGCTAGTGGAATATCCTCACCAGATAAGCCCTGGGGATACCCAGACCCATCCCAATGTTCATGATGACTATATGGAATGTCAATGGCTTGTTCGAGAAAATCAATTCTTGACAACAAATTATAAGCATAAATGGGGTGCTTTTTCATGATTACCCATTCTTCATCATTCAGAGGACCAGGTTTTAACAGGATATTATCTGGAATACCCATTTTTCCAATATCATGCAGCAAGGCTCCGCGCTCGATGTGGGCCAGCTTTTCTTCTTCAAGCCCTAACGCCCTGGCAATTTTCAATGTTAAATTAACAACCCTGCGGCTATGCCCGGCGGTTTCATGTTCTCGTAATTCCAACGCATTTGACCAGCCTTGCAGGGTTAAATCATACGCCATCAATAGATCGTTCGTTATCCGTTTTAATTCCTTTTCGGTGATTCTTTGGTCTTCTATAACACTTAACATCGCCTTGCGAGATTGATCGGCATCAAGCAACAATCTTTGTAATTCCGATTGAATTAATTTTTCTTTCTCTTCAGACTGTTTGCGATTTGTAATATCTTCTAACATACCGATGGTAAACAATGGTTCGCCATTCTCATCACGCACCACTGTTGAAATTAGTTTACCCCAAACAATACTTCCATCTTTTCGTTTTACCCGCTTTTCGATGCTAAAAGAATCTCGCTCACCGGACTTATATTCAGCTAGCATTTGCAGGTTTTCTTGAAGGTCATCAGGGTGGGATATATCGGAAACTGAAAGGGTGCGATATTCCACCAAAGCATAACCCAGCATCTTTTCAATCGCAGGATTGCCATCCATAAAATTACCGCTCAAATCTGTTATGGAGATGCCCAAAGCAGATGCCTCAAAGATGCGTCGGAATTTTTCTTCACTTTTTCTCAATGCCGATTCGGCTTCGATCAAGGAACTGATATCCCTGGCAATACCCAGCACCCAATCCAATTGTCCTTCGGCGTTTAAAACCGGTGATAATCGCCAATCAAAAAATATCTTTTGATTATTTGTACCGTTAACATTTCGTGGCCAGATACCAACCCGCTGACCCATTTCCTTAGATTCAAAAATCTGTTCTAAATCGAATTCCAAATTCTTAACCAGAATCGGATCCGAAAAAATTTCTTTGGGAGATTTTCCAATTACTTCTTCTTCATTGAGACCTAAAGATTTTAAACCTGCTTGGTTGATGTAAACTACTTGGTAGTCACAATCAAAAAGAATGATAATGTCCTGGCTGCTTTCAGCCAAGCTTCGAAATCTTGTTTCGCTTGTCAATAAACGCAGTTCATATTCTTTTTGTTCAGTGATATCTACATGACAACCGATCACCTGCAATGCTTTTCCGTTTGGATCACGAACAACCATACCTCTTGAGAGAATCCATCGATAAGTATTATTTTTATGCCTTAATCTGAATACTTCTTCATAAAAATTCTCATCCCCCTCAAAAACTTCTTGGATGGTTTTCAAGGTTTTCTCTTTATCTTCAGGGTGGAGTCTTATTTCCCATTCATGATCATAATTCTGGATCTCATCATCCTCATAGCCTAATTGATGTTTCCATTCTGAGGAGATGTGCATTTCTTCTTTAACCAGATCACGATCAAAAAAACCAATGTTGGCTGCCTGGACAGCCAGACTTAATTGTTCTTCGTGTTCCTTTAATTTTGTGTGCATTTTTTCCCGCTGCACACGATTCACCAACAAGTAACCTAAAATCATCGTCGCAATCGGATAGATTAATAAAACTGGAAAACTAATCTCAGCCAGCACTTTCAGCGCTGTTTCCATGGGTAAGGTCAGCATGAGGAGCAGCATCACCACATGGTTAAATATCCCAAACAAATATAATTCAATCAGGGAAATTTGATCCGTTTTTTTGCTGCGTAAGTAGCGCCACAAAATTCCAATCGAGCCTGTGGCGAGAATCACACTGACGCCCGTCCAAGCTGCCGCACCTCCCTGATAAATTCGGAATATCGCTGTGGTTGCCATGGCGATTAAAGTTGGCACAAGACCAAAAAACAGACCCGATATGCTTAGCAGGATGGAACGGGTATCAAAGATAATACCTGGAGCAAATATCCAGGGATTTATCATCAGCATGACACCAATAAATCCTAAAATCAATCCTACAAAAATTCTTTGAATGCCTATTAAATTTTGACGCCATCGAATTTTTGCAATATCAAAAATAAGCGCTGTCACTAATAAGAGCGCGGCATTATCAATTAATTGTTGAAGGCTAAATTCGAGCATAGTTCCCTTAATTAATTTGTTTCTGGAGAATGTGATTACAAACACTTTGTTTCGTGAGAATGTCCATGTTCTATTTTATATCATCAGAATTATAATAAGATATTTTCTTTCAAAAATGATAGTAAACATCATACAAACATATCAAGACAAACTGAATGCAGGCACAAGGTGAATAACTCTTATGGCGATTGACCTGGATAATCTTCATTTTAATTGGTAAATCTTTTTTTATTCGTATGGGATGATCCTCTTCCTTTATTTCCCCGCTAATTTTTCAACATCAATCAACTTACTTATTTCTGCTCCTAGCGCGAAAGGAGCATTTTTATCCCCGATCCAGAGCTGCAATGTCTCATCATACGGATTTCGATTCCGGATCTTGATTCTGGCACCGGGAACAATCCCCTGCTCACTCAAATAGCGCAATAAATCCGATTGGTTTATTTTTACCCTGCGAATAATAGCTGCCTGATCCACCGCCAAATTTGAAAAACTCAGTGTGTCCGTATCCGGGAGCTTGAGGTTTCGATCGGGAATCGGATCACCATGTGGATCAAATTGAGGATCCCCCAACAGAATGGCTACATGTTCCTCAAATTTATCGGATATGACATGCTCCAACTCTTCTGCTTCGGCATGAACTTCTTCCCAGGTGTATTTCAAAACTTCCACCAGAAACTGCTCAATTAATCGATGACGCCTGGTTAGCTGTAAGGCAAGTTTTTTTCCAGATTCAGTTAGTTTCACTCCCTGCCATTTTTGATAGTCGACCAAGGGAGGATCATGCTTAACCAACTTTATCAACATACTCGTAACTGATGGAGGTTTTACATTTAAGATCTCTGATAATGCTACCGTATTGGTAGTTTCTTCTTCTAGCGTTAGCTGATAGATTGCCTTCAGATAATCGCCTGTGGACTTAGAAATTTTTGTGATCAAATCTCCTCCTTAGATAAAATGATAGACACACTGCGAATACAATCGTTCTTTAGACCCAACCGGCCAAACGCACTATAGAAGCCACCAGGAATGTCACCAGAAAGGCAGTTCCCAATGTCATCACCACACTTAATACCGTCCAGCGCAAACTTTTGGTTTCTTTGTATATGGTCATAATGGTGGTGGCGCATGGATTATGCAAAAGTGAAAACAACATCAAATTGACAGCGGTTAGCATCGTCCAACCATGAACACCTACCAATAACGAATATAATTGAGTATAGCTGGGTGGGTCAGTCATCATCCCGACACCCATATATACCATCATCATCGTCGGTA
>CAVQSU010000020.1:0-68726 GCA_963715915.1 uncultured Chloroflexia bacterium
GATAACGATTGGCCAAAGTATGAATGAGTCAACGCCAAAGAATTTTGCACCACCAAAGATAAAGAATAGGATTAGACTGATTGAGATCAAAATTAGACTGGCAGAGAGTCCATCCGGATTTTCCTTTGGGGAGATGAGTGTTGCGAGTGCAACCCCCACGCCAACGAATCCTGGTATTAACGACCAGGCAAATGCCCAGGTTTCCCAATTCCCAGTCATGTTTTGGTAAAACAAAATCGCACCGATTCCTCCAACAATACAACCTGGTATAGCCAGGCCACCTGTCTGGGTGAAGATCGCTAATAGAATGAAGACTGCACCAACTCCCATGATAATCCAGGGCCAATCAATAATTGCTTTCAAACCAGGAACTAATTGATTTGCCAATAAAAATGCCCCAAATAGGATCAGGATTACACCCCAGGCAAAACTTGATTTTTTGTGTTCCATTTACATCTCCTTTTTCTGAATTTTATAAGCTTAAACTTGACTTTTAGCATTCGGTTTTAATAAAAATTCTGATAATTTTCCGATCATCTGACCAAGATAGTAATAAAAATGAAAGACTCCCGGTAATGCCATAAGACCCAGTATACATAACCCAATTGCTTCACTGATTGTATCCACTCTCCATAATCCAAAATTGATCGGAGCCCATTGCCATGAGACAATCAACGGAGAAAATATCATAGCTGACAATACGGCGAATCCAGTAACCAGTAACACAAATGAAATAATACCTATGGGGAATTTCAGTAGGATGAATAGAACACCTTTCCAGGTAGCTGGGTCGGTCAAAAACAATTTTATTTTTTGGAAGAGTGAATTGTTTTCACTGGATTCAGGTACGGTGACTGGAATTGGAATCCCTAATAGGTGAGTGGTTTGCACTCTCTCAAATGAGATCAGCAACCATATGGTTGGAAAAAGCAATGCCAGAATAATGATGCCAACCCAAATGATTAATAACGAAAACCCCAATGAAAAGCCGACTACCAACAAAATAAAATATGCTAATCCAAGCGGGAATGCCAAAAAAAGATACAAGAGGGTTAAATACATTTTTGGTTTTGCAAAGATTGTAAAATATTTGGTTAAAAATTGATCCTGTGACATAAATTCCTTCATTTCTGGATGGATGGAAATAAATCTCTAGATTTCATATACAATATACGCCTTTTTCATTGAAAAGTTGCAACTGAATGTAAAGAATTGGTTTTTAACCCATTAAAACAAAAAAGTGGTTGCTGGATCTACCAGACAGCCACTCACGAAAATTTTCTTTAGGATCCTTGTTTAATCAGTCAATTTTAATTTCGATAGCTTTACATCGCCTACCAACACACCACCGGTTTCAAGCGGTTGGTTCCAGGTTAGTGCCCAATCTTTGCGATTGATTTATCCTGTGGCGCTAAAGACCAGTACTGCTTGAAACCCAAGGACCTTTTAGAAAGACCGTGGATCTCTATCATTTATAATGAATAACTTTAAATAAATGTATCAAAAATTACCTTAATATCGTCAAAAATCCTGGAATGGATATGACCAATGATACCAACAGGTGAGCCAGAACAACCAGAGTTGGTTTTCTTTGCTTGCAGAATTCTATCCAAGCTGATACCAAACCTCCTATAGATGCTACGAATAAGGCAATTCCATACCATGTGTTGATATCAGATCCATTCAGCTCAGGTTGCAAATTGGATAGCATGGTTACGACACCAACAAGCATTACTGCAGCTCCCCAGGAAAAAAACCATGGTTGCAGCGCTCGAATTATCTTGCCAGAACCTTTCTCTTGATTAACTAAACCAATCACAAACATGGACAATCCGGATAATATGATGATAATCGGTAGAATAATATTCCAATTCAGACCCAGCAATAGAATCATACAAATACCGATTGGGAAAATTATTCCAACGATATTGCTTGCCAAAGAGAAAGTAAATCCCTGCTTCCGTTTAATTTCGGAGTATACATTGTTAATCGAAGCGATTGCTGGTATCAATAAGAGTAAAGCCCACGAATTTTTTAACCATTCCAGGTTGGTGCGCTGTATAAAAACCATGATCAGGATTAACCCCAAAATGGCAGCCCCTGTAATGCGATTGGTTTTTTGCGTGGGATTCTTTTTTTTATTTTTCAATTCTTTAAAGCACCTTCCTGGTTTCGCGGAATAATTGATTTTCCTGGTTCACTTTCGTAATGTTATCCGATGAACCTAACACAATAATACTAGCTACTTTGTTTAATTCCTCTAAAAATTTGGCTAGCTGACGGAAATCTGCTTCTGAGGTGGTTGATAATTCATCGCGGAATTTCTGACGATCCTCGTCTGTAATTCCCAAAATATACCGCAGCATGGAGGTATAGCCTTTTGCATCCGGTAATTGATAAGCATCTAACTCACCAATTGCCCCAATAATGGATTTGGTCAATTCGGATTCACTCAATGTAAAACTGCTCAGGAATTGCGCGGTTAAATCATAGTTTTCAATTGTGCTCAATAAATTCGGATCACGATAGGATAGAAATGTGAAGATTCCAGAGAGGCGGTCAAAACTACAAAAACCTCCATAAGCACCACCCTGGACACGCACCTTTTCCCATAACCAGGTGCTGCGTAAATATTGGAGAATTACATTCATCGAGCCATGATCTTCATAACCGAGTGCATATAAATCTCCACCTTTGCCAACAAAATTCACCTGACTGGGGGCTATCAGTCCCTCATTGACAACAGGACTTTTCTTACTCCAGGTTTCTTTTGATAATTCAGCAGAAGGTAAGTGATGGACAAATTGATTAATTTCCTTTTGAACAGAGTTCCAGTGGGGTTGGTCTATCGTAACATTGACCAAAAGGTTATTCTGGTTGAATAATAGATGTTTTATTTCCTCAAGTGTGCTGGATATTAGTTCCCATTCCTGATCGAAGTTCTCGATGAGTGATCGAGTGAAGAACAGGTAATCTACGCCACTCATTTGTTCCGTCATCCAGGCGGATGTTGTATATTGCGATTTGAGACGGTTATTGACAACCCGATGACCGGATGGGATCAGACCGGCTTCCATCCCGGATTTTTCTTCCAATAAGATTTGGCGGAAACGCTCCTTATCACTGAAATTTGGGACCAGTAAAACATCCGATAATATTGACAACAATGCAGATATCTTATTCGCCATTACCTTTGAGCGCAGGAATAGATAAGCAACGGAGCCATTTTGATTGGCTTTTTCTGAGGTAAAAAGTGAATGACGAATACCACCCGTTTCTCTTCCAATGTGTTGAATTAACTCAACGAAGGATTCTTTTTGCGTACCCATCTCCAACAATGCCCGAGAGAATAAGCGCATGTAAGGAAGTTGCTGTGGTGATAAAGGTAACAGATTAAAACCTAAATCCACATAAAGAATTTCACTGGTAAAGAGATCGTGAAACAGGATTGTAACAGGTTCTTTATTTATGATTTGCAAAGGCAGAACTTTAATTTTTGGATCGAGATCATCTTTTCCAAGCATGGGAATCGTTGCCAGCGCTTCAGGGGAGTCGGGCGTTTCCTGCCGCTTTTTTAATTCCAGCGTATCCTGCATGATTTGTTCCAACTGTTCCTGAGAAAAACTCGATTGGGCTTGTTGCAGGCGAATGTTTTCTTTTTCATTGCGTTTCGCGCCAATCGTAGAATCGGGCATTAGTATGACAGTAACACGATGTTGATTATTTATCAGATAATCCTGAATAAGGTTTTCAAATCGGAATGAACCATCCGATAATTTCGATTTAATTTCATCCAAAGGTTTTTGAAAAGCCAGCGGTGGAATTGGATCCCGGTCGTATATCCAGGCACTGAGTGTACGCAACATAACGATTAACCCGCGAGGGTAAGGACCTGTATTGTTTTCTCTTAAGCTGAATTCAATTGTATTGATGGAGGCTTCAATTGTTTTAGGATCAATCCCTTCTTTAATAATATTTTTAAGTGCAGAAGTAATCAGTGATTCAACTTGATCGATGTTTTTTGTTTCTATACCACGCATACCGGTTGAGAAGACCATCTGACGCATTTCATCTGATAATCCTCTACCAACCACATCTTCACCTAATCCCGATTGAATAAGGGTTTTTCGTAAGGGTGAAGCAGGTGTACCTAATAAAATATGTTCAAGAATTCCCAGGCTGAGAACCAATCCAGGATCAGTTCCTTCTGGTAAAAGCCAATTGACTGTCAAATAAGCTTTTGAATTTTCGGTTTCTTCCCCGCTATCGTAAGGGATGATCCGTCGTTCAGGTTTGGTAAATTCTGATTGTAATCCTGGTAAGGAATTTAATTGAGTTTGATCAAAGTCCTGAAGATATTCATTGACAAGTTGCAAACGTTTTTCAGGATCATCATCCCCATAAAAGTAAATTTTGGCATTACCGGGGTGATAATATGTTTCATGAAAATTTTTAAATTGTTCATAAGTCAGGTCAGGAATGCATTCCGGATCACCACCGGATTGATACCCATAAGGGGTGTCCGGCATTAATTGCATTTGACTCTCATCCCCCAAGATATCATCAGGTGAAGAATAAGCGCCTTTCATTTCATTGAACACGACGCCCTTGAAAGTTAATTCATCCTCCAGGCTATTCAACTCATAATGCCAACCTTCCTGCATCAGGGTTTGCGGGGTGATGAGCGGATAGAAGACAGCATCCAGGTATACATCCACCAGGTTATAAAAATCCTGTAAATTGGTGCTGGCAACCGGGTAACAGGTTTTATCTGGATAGGTAAAGGCATTCAGGAAGGTATTCAGTGATCCCTTGATCAGCTCAACAAATGGTTCTTTGACGGGATACTTTCTGGATCCACACAAAACGGAATGTTCCATGATGTGCGGCAATCCGGTAGAGTCAGTCGGCGGTGTTCGGAAAGTAACCCCAAATACCTTATTTTCATCGTCATTAACCACGGACATTAATTCTGCCCCAGATTTAATGTGGCGATATAAAACCACTTTGCTATTTATTTCGGAAACATCAACTTCCTTAACGATTTCAAAACCGTGAAGCTCTTTCATGGTCCTCCATTAATAAATGTTAAATTATTGTAAATCAATCATTCAATTGATAGGTATTATACGTGCTTTTACAGGGGGAGCCCCAGGCTGCATGCATCTGACGATTGGTTAAATCAATGACCATCGACATGATTGTCTTCTCACTATTTAAAATATTCTTATCAATGCCATGATTACAAATCGAATCTGGATAATTAATATGGTCTTTTTGAATGCGTTGTAGTGTTCTGGTGGTGTGCTTGTCAGTCTGTTTCAGTAATCTCAAAGCGCGATAGTATCGGACTCTGGCACTAATCAGTTCATCTGGTTCATCTTCGAGTGTACGCATCAATGGATCCAGGTAAAAATTTGTGTGTACCAGGTAACCATCTTCTCCGTATATCATGCCAAATTGTCGTGCAGATACTTCAATGTTGTACATTTCTCCACTTTCATGAACAATCAAATGGTTGTAACCAGCGGCTCTTTGTGAAATGAGAATCTTTCTAATCGCATCTGCAGGTGTGCTGGCTGCTAAAACTGCACGAGAATAAATAACACGGGGAATACCCATCCGGCTGTCATTCGGGTAAACCGAATCACAACACTGGGAAATGCCGTTTGCATTAAAGCCAATATTTGGCAAAAGACCACCATAGGTCATGGCAAGGAATGGTGGTTCATCCAATGGTTTGGCATGTATTAGATAAACATCCGGTTCTTCATCAGGCGTCCAATCTTCATTATGAGCAATCAGCACATTGCTATTGGCAGTCATGTTCTGATTTACACAGAAAGAAGTGCACTTTGTTAAATGTAGGGCATCGCTGGTGACGGCTTCCATCGCATTGACGACCCTGATTTCATCATACGGGACATTGGCACCTTCCGCGATTCCTTTCATCTCCTCGACATATTGAGGGTAGCGTTCTTCTGCAAACGGGATGTATTTCTTCGCCTGAATAATAGCGCCATCCCATGTTAATTGAAGTTGATCGTATGCTTTTTGGATCATCACTTTCGCATTCTCAATTCCATGCTGAATTTGAGGACGCATACTTTCTCCAATTTGCCTTCCAATTTCAGAATGTGAACCCTGAACCTGGATCATTGGTAATTTATCTGACATTAAAGATCCCTTTCCCACCCCCCAAAACGAACTATTTTTCCCTGGGAAGCGTTGAAAATACATAATCCCAAATTGGAGAACTGACGCCAAACAATTGATTGGGATATTTGTAATGATGTTGCATATGCAACCTTTTTAGTTGTTTCCAGATTCCTTTTCGCATAGGAAAGTGGTGCGTGGCATAATGCATCAGGTCATAGATCAAATAACCGGTTAAGAAGCCTGCAAAAGCCGGGTACATCCATTGTCCTGCGCTCAATATTGTCTCAAAAACAAGGTAAAAAAGACCATAAAATAATGCAGCCAGGGGGATACTGAGGGCTGGTGGCATGACCAGCCGGGTTTTTACTTTTGGCTGCGCATGATGTACACCATGAAATAGAAACGCGACTCTTTCCTGCCAACCATTGTGAGGTTTGAAGTGAAAGAGAAATCGATGGAGAATATATTCTGAGAAGGTCCAGATAAAAAGGCCGATTAAAAAACCAATCAGCGTGACCGTCCAATTGCCTTTCGGGTGTAACGATCCAAGCCAAAAGCAAACAGCCAGAATAGGGATCCAGATGACCAGGATGGCGATGGGGCTGATATGCGTAAAGAACTCCATAAAATTGGATTTGAATAACCTGATCGGTTGCTCATCATGGTTCAGTTCAATATGAGACATACAACTCCTTATTAAAAACTAACGTATTGCTATAAAAGCAAATAGTACGCTGATTAAATATAACAGGAATAATGGCACCATGAGAATAGCCATATTCACTGGATCAATCGTTGGTGTTATTGCAGCTGCAAGAACAGAAATGATAACAATCGCAATTCTCCACTGTTTGAGCAGTGTTTGGGGCGTCACCAGGTGGAATTTTGCTAACGCAAAAACAACAATTGGTAATTCAAACCCAATGCCCAGCCAAAATATCAAACTGGTTGTAAATTTTATATAACTTAGCAAGCGTGGAGTGGTTGGAACTCCCAGGAAGTTAATCAGGTATGGAATTGCCACGGGAAGCATGACAAAATATGCAAATGCAGCCCCTGAAAGGAATAAAAATGTTGCAATTGGAATGATGATAAATATCCAACGTTTCTCATTTTTTTCTAATCCAGGGGCAATGAACATTAATAATTGAGAAAGAATAATAGGAAATGCGAACAGGAAACCTGAAAGCAGGGAAATACGCATGAATACACCGATATTCTCGGTGATTTCTATGGATTGAAGATTTTCAATTCCGCCGACTGGAACGGTTATAAAATCCAATAAATAAGGTACGACAGCAAAGCTGACTAAAGTTGTAACAAACAATGAAATAACCGCAATAAACAAACGTTTTCGCAGCTCATTGATATGATCCCAAATGGACATTGTAGGTGATTTTTCAGCGCTCATATATTTCAAAAAGGGTCTAGATTAAGTTTCTAAATTTTCTGTTATATCACTGTTTTGTGATTCAGGATCGCTCTCTCTGGCTGGTTTCTGAGGTGGATGAACCACTATGATTTTCTTGCTCCTCTTCAGGTATTACTTGTTCTTCTTCTGGTTGTTCAGGAAGAATAGTATTTGTTTTTTCTTTGAGATCATTGGGTATTAGATTAACCGAAACTGGATTAATAGGTACTGAAAAATTACCGACATGTTTTAAAGAATCGGTGGTGGATTTGATATTTTTTAAATCCTCCTCAATCCCGGCATCACGAATTAATCGGGTTGGTATTTCCCGAATTTCGCGTGATGTGTCCATCACAGTTGCCCATAAAGGAGATTTGACAATTTTTCGAAGGGTGACGCCAAATTTCTGAGCAGTAATTACCATGTTTTTGGGGCCTAATACCAAAATCATGATAATTAAAATGAAAATAAGTTCCATCGGTCCGATGCCGAAAAAGCTCATAGAATCTTACCTGCTAAAAGGGTTTATAAGGATTTTATTATTATTCTTCGTCTTCGTCTTTTTTATCGCCGGTTAAGCCATCTTTAAAGGAACGAATACCACTACCCAACTCGCCGGCAATTTTACTGATACGGCCTACACCGAAGAGTAATAAGATGATAACGAGGATGATGATTAATTCAGTTGGTCCGAATCGCATTTTTTACTCCTTATTTTTTGTTATATCTGAATTATAGCATGCATTCAAAGATTGTTTTTGAAGACGAAAGACCAAACATAGATTATTTGTAAAAATGTTATTAATTACTGTTAAGTAAGTGGATTTGAGTTTCCATTATTTTCAATGAATATCGATTGAGTTGGGTAGGCGAATTCAATTTCATTTTTAATAAATTCATCAAAAATTTCAAGAAGAATTGATTGTTTCATATCCATATTGAATGTGAAATCAGAACTTTCAACCCAATAGACTAACTCAAAATTGATTGAAAAATCTCCGAAATCTGACAAATGGATTCTATCAAGCGTAATATCTTCATATTTTGAAAAAATACTTTTGATGATTTCAGGTATTTTTCTTAACTGATCTGGAGTGGTTTGGTAAAGTACACCTAATTTAAATATATTTCTTCTTCGTTCCAATCTTTTAAAATTCTGAATCCTGGAATTTAATAAATCAGAATTTGAAAAAATCAATTGTTCTCCGGAAAGGCTGCGGATTCGTGTACTTTTTAATCCGATTTTTTCAACTGTACCAATGTAATTATCAACCTGAATAAAATCATTGATGACAAATGGTTTATCCAACGTAATGGATAAGGAAGCAAATAAATCACCCAGAATGTTTTGAACGGCTAAACCAACTGCTATGCCACCAATGCCTAAACTTGTGACCAGGGCAGTGATCTCAATACCGGGAATATTATCAATAACGAGAATTAGTACAACACTCCATAAAACAATTCTGAGAACTGTCTTTAATGCATTCATGGTTGTTTTGTCTTCACCGTTGGTTTCTTTGAGATTTCGCATATCAATAAATTTAATGATCAGGTGATTTACCCAAATGCCAACTTGAATCCAGAGCGCAATCATGAAGATCGTTCTTAAATAAGTACCCGGTTTTTCGGAAAGAAACACCCAAATTGAAGCAATGTAAAGGCTCAAAATTATTAGAAAAAAGTTCTTTGTATTTTCCAGAAATGGCAATACATAGGATGTAGGCAATTTAGCATTTTTCTTCAATACAGCATTCAATCTACTTTTTACCAATTTTAATAAGATAACTAGAAAGAAATAAATTCCAACAAATGAAATAAGTGCTCGTAACCAAGATAAAAGTGAATTTTCCCAAATGACAATATCAGCCATCAGTCTCTCCTATAGATAGAATTAAGTAATTTTAGCATAACCACTAGCGTGCCAAATTCTCAGATTTCTTAACAAGAAAGGTCGATGAGAAAAATTACATCCAATATGAGGATTTGCTTATGGTAATCAATTAATTTTGTCAATCCAAAAATAATTGTATTCTTAATAGGAAATGTGCTAGTATAAATAACGAAAATGATCTGGTCATTTATAAGTGAACATTGGAAATTTCATTATCCTCGTGTTGAAATAAATGACAATAACAGGATTGTCACATTTGATAAAAATACCCAGTTCGAATTACAAAAAATATAATGAACTGATACTGTTGTTTTCTTATTACCTTAATGTTAATGATGTTAAGAGATTAGCCAGGTAAAATTAAATGCAATCCAAGAATAAATTGAAAAACGAAAATCTTCAAACCAAAAAAATACCATCCAATGGCGATAAAGCTTTGGCTGGTATCACTTTATCCGACTGGAAAAAAGAGAAAAATAGGCTTGAAATATTAAATGAAGTTGGATTAGCGGTTACACAAATGTTGGATCTGGATCAAATACTACAATATACAGAAAATGTTATAGTGAAAAGATTGGGGATTACTGAAAGTTTAATTTATTTAAAAAATGGTGAAACAGAAAATTATCAACTGTGGCATTCATATGGGATAGAAGACAGGATGACTCAGGAAATACGAAATAAACAGACTGGCGGGAATGGATTTTGTGAAGGATATTGCTGATTCCCGAAAAGCCATGTTTGTTCCGAAAATTAATGAGGACAAACGGTTCAACTTAGAAATGAGAAAGAAGTACCGGGATCATTATTATTTTGGTTTTCCAATGATATCCCGAACAATGGTGATAGGGGTTATTGAGTTAATTTCTCCGTCATTACCAACCTACGAAAGTGAAAATATATATTTCCTGGAAAACCTGGGCCGCGAAATTGGAGTGGCAATCGATAATGCATTTCTGGTTGCAAAAGCGAAGAAACAACAAGACGACGCTATGACTTTATATCAATTAGGTACCAGAATTTCATCTTCACTAATCTTAAGCGAAGTTCTTGAAGCGGTTGCTGACTCGGCTAGGTCATTAATAAAAACAGAGATAGGTGTCGTAGGTTTATTCCAGGAATCATGTCAAAATATCAAGATTTGGTCTGCGAGTGGAGAAGATGCAAAAAAACTGGAAGGATTAACCATCAGCTTGGACCAGAATAGTTTTGGCAGCAAGCTTTTTGCTAGAGAGACAATATCCGGCAGCATTCGTGAACAATACAAACATCCATCTTTTAATAGAGAAACAATTGACATTAAGGAATTTGATTCTTTCCTGGCAATTCCGCTTCACCTGGGAGAAATTTTTCTAGGAATCATTGGAGTGATATCACGAAAACCTCGAAATTTTAATGAAAGTGACACACAATTATTAAAACAATTAGGTTATCAAGTGTTTGTTGCTATTGAAAATGCACGTTTACACCAACAGCTGCGTTATGGAGCAGCGTTGGAAGAACAGAACAGGTTGGCACGGGAATTTCATGATAATTTAGCACAGGCAATGGGATATCTTAAAATTAAAGTCAATTATGGCGCATGACATGTTGGTTAAACAGGACATAGAAAAAGCATTATCTCATTTGGATGAATTGATTAACACGACCAGTGTCTTGTACACTGACATTCGTGAATCCATATTCAATCTACGTAACACTGACTCCGACCATGGTGATTTCTTCAGTGCACTGCAAGAATATTTGACTGAATATCAGCAGTATTATGGATTAGATGTACGCTTCACGATGGATGATAGTTCCTCCCTGGAATTTTCTCCTGAAGTAGCCAATCAATTGATGCGCATTGTCCAGGAAGCGCTTTCCAACGTTCGTCGCCATGCTTGTGCACAGAAAGTCTGGATCCATTGTTGGCAGGATCAAGGTGAGATAAAAATCAGTATTGAAGATGATGGAAGTGGCTTTGACCCGAGTGAAATTTCCACACGAGAAACATCCAAACAAAGTTTTGGGTTGCAGATTATGCAAGAAAGAGTTCAATATATCAAGGGAAAACTCAAAATTGATTCTGAACCTGGAAAAGGTACAAAAATTTTAATTCAAATTCCATCGTTATACATCCGGTAAAGGAAAACGATTATGTTACGGATAATGCTTGTTGATGATCACGTGCTATTTAGAAAGGGACTGGCATCCCTGTTAGATTCACAACCAAATATTAAAGTGATTGGAGAAGCCAGCAATGGATGTGAGGCGGTTGAATTTGCCAAGATCTTACATCCTGATTTGATCATGATGGATATCAATATGCCAAAATGTGATGGTTTACAGGCAACCCGATCGATTAAGAAAATTTTACCGGATACGAAAATTGTCATGCTGACTGCTTCGGAAGATGATCAATATTTATTTGAAGCCATGAAAATTGGTGCTCAGGGTTACCTCTTAAAGGATCTTGAGTTGTATCAATTACTGGACTTGTTAGCCTCCATCGCGAAAGGGGAAGCAATCCTCTCCAGCGCCATGGCGACAAAAATCTTTCGAGAATTCAGTCGTGGAAGCCAACAGTGGAAATGAATTCGGATGACGTATGAAGAAGAACTTACCGAAAGAGAAGAAACAATTTTAAAATATGTTGCCCAGGGGTTAATGAATAAAGAAATAGCGGACATATTGGGAATATCTGAAAATACGGTGAAAATCCATCTTCGCAACATTCTTGAAAAATTACATTTACAAAACCGTATCCAGGCAGCTGTTTATGCGGTTCGCCAGGGAATTGCTGACCAGGATATCGAATCGAAATCCTAATCCATTCAGATTAGTCTGAATGTGCTAATTGCATTTCAATATATAGCCCATATGGGCTATAGAAGATCATCCATCTGGTTTTAGAAGATACCTCATTGTAATATTATATTTTCGTGATCAATTTGGTATCCTACTTATATTACAAGTAGTATCTAAGTTTTCAGATGTAAATTTGAAATATTTCCGCTAATGAAAAAAACAATGCGCGACAGCATCAATCCGGACACTTATCAATTTTGGATACATCCTGTAACCATCAGGGTAGTTTGTGTTTAAATTGTTGATTGTCGCAAGAAAGGAGAAATTCACCCAAACAAAAATTCCAATCTAAGTTTCGTGTTGACAATAAGTTAGCCCAACAATATTAAATAGAGGAGGCAATAATTATGGCAGAAATAAAAAGAAGAGATGAAGCACCCAAGCCAACGAAAGAACCCAAAGAAACTGAAACTTCTTCATCGGGCGTATCTCTAGACGAGAATTTCTGATTGGTTCAGGAGCTGGGGTTGCTGGTCTCGTTATTGGTGGAGTTGTAGGTAATCAAGTAATTGGAAAGCCTGCTGCACCTGTTGTAGAAGCTCCAGCTGCTGAAGCACCAGCGGAAGGTGAAGAATCTCCCTACAAAGCTGGTTACAACCTGGTTTTTGATTCCGTTCAATGCACAGGATGTATGATTTGCGCTGTAGCATGCTCTGAGAAATACGCTGCTCTTCTTCACCCAGAGGAGACGGCGAATATCGTTAGTCTGGAATTTGCCCGAATTCGTCCCATGCGTTTCCAATATGTAGACGTGATCAATGTGTGTTCATATTGTAATTTATATGAATGGGCGGAAGGTTCAAGTAAATTCCCCTGTGAAGCAGTTTGTCCAGAAGAAGCGATCATAACTGTCCCAGAAGGTGAAGGCGAAGCCGGATATTATGGAATGGGATACAAATGGGTTGATCGTGAGAAATGCCTGGGTATTGATAAATGCTGGCGCTGTGCCGAGATCTGTGAAGATCAATTTGCAAGCGGTATGTCATTTGACCCGATTGATCGAAAAGCGATGGTTTGCAGCCGCTGCGGCGGTGATCCTGAATGTGTCAAAGCCTGCCCAGAACCTGGTGCACTAACCTGGGTACCCGCTGCACGAAATGGCCGTTATTTTGCAAATACTCCTTCGGACTATGCTGAGCTACTTTACAGAAAAATCTATAATCATGTGAGGGACCTATAATGGCTGAATATTTTGGATTTACCGGAAAAATTGCTCGTGTTGACCTAACAAACGAAACTGTAACCGTTATTGAGCCGGCAGAGGAAATTTATCGCAAATACCTGGGTGGATCAGCCATGGGAGCCTATTTCCTTTTCAAAGAAGGAATATTTGACCCCAAACTGGACCCACTTGGACCGGATAACTTACTACAGTTTATGATTGGACCTGTTACTGGCGCTGCACCCAACGCTCGTATCACTTTAGTGACCAAAAGCGCATACAATATCTTTTGCGCATCCACCTGTGGCGGACATTTTGGTTCTGAATTGAAATACGCTGGTTGGGATGGTATTCAGGTTGTTGGTAAAGCATCTAAACCCGTTTATCTGGCTGTCTTGGATGATACGATTGAAATTCGTGATGCCAGCCATGTTTGGGGTAAGGGTGTTGAAGAATCAGAAATGGTGCTTAAGAGCGAAGTTTTAGCTGAGCTCGAATTACGTGAAGGAATGATTCGGGATGCAGATCTGAACCCAACCTGGGCAGCCATGCGGCCACCCAAACGGTTAGGAATGCATGCCAAACGCCTGGCGCATGTCATGGCGATTGGACCTGGTGGTGAAAACCAGGTCTGGTATTCCTGTGTAGTCACCGAAGGCGCGCGCGCTGCTGGACGTTGGGGTGCTGGTGCTGTTATGGGCTCCAAGAACCTAAAAGCAGTTGTGGTGCGTGGAACTAAAGGCCATAAATTGGCTGACAAGAAAACATTCCTGGCACTTGTCAGTGGCATTCAGAAATCAGAAAGAGGTGACTACTTCTGGCGTTCTTACGGTACAGCTGGTATTGGTGCAAATTCTGCTTATGTGGAAGATGCATTCCCGATCCGTAACTGGCAGTGGTGCTCCTGGGCTGATCCGCACGTTAAAGCAATCACTGGACCATTCATGGATCAGACCAGCTTTGTGCGCAAAACATCTTGCTATGGCTGTAATTTGCATTGTCTCTACCCGGTGGAAGTCACCAGTACTGATCCAATGATGGATGGTACCATGTCCGATATGCCAGACTGGGAAGCCATGGGTATGGTTGGTGGCAACCTTGGTTATATGGAAATGGAAGGCACAGATCCTGGTCAGCCATTTGCGGGATCTGTAAAAGACCAGGCAGAACACCTTGCCAAACTCCAATACACAACCTTCCTGCATGATAACTACAGCCTTGATTTCATCGAGGGTGGCGCTAACCTGGCCTTATTGATGGAACTCAATCAAAGAGGTCTTATTGATGCTGATGATCTAGACGGTATAGATCTCAAATGGGGTGATGTACATGCAGTCGATGAGATCCTGAAAAAGATTGTCATGCGCGAAGGTATTGGTGACAAACTGGCTCAGGGAACTTATGAAACAGCCCGTTATTTCGCTGAACTTAAAGGCAAACCAGAAATTTTGGATTACAGCATGACAGCACACCACTATGGGCAGCCAGCCCATGATGTCCGTAGTCCCAAAGATAAGAATGCCATGGAATATGTAACTGTCAATCGTGCCTGTGCCCACACCGGTGGTGGAACTGGTGGTTTCAAGTCAGGTGACTGGGCGGCCGCTATTGCAGGTCAAAATGTTAATGCAGCCCAAAATTCACTGGTACATTGCCAATTTGCTGCTGGTCACTGGGCTGGTGGTCGTATTGATCTGATCAAAGCGGCTACGGGTTGGAGTGATTTCAGCGATGAAGATCTGCAATTGGTTGGTGCCCGAGAATATGCTCTCTCTCGCTTGTTTGAAGTTCATATCCGACAGCTCAAGGATCCAAAAGAGGAATTTGACAAGCAAGTACCTCCTCGCTGGTTCTTCGATCCATTACCAACCGGACCTGAAAAAGGTGCTGTTGCCTATGAAGGAAAACCAGACGTTCTGTTCAACGAAGCTTTACCTGCCTACTGGAAGGAACGTGGCTGGACAGAAGACAAAGGTATTCCAACATTAGATACACTAAAAGCACTCGGTATCGATGACGTAGCCGCTGATGTTGCGGAACAACACCTATAGTCTAAAAATGTTAAATAACTAAATTCAATCGAGGCTCCAGATTATGCATATAAGATGGAGCCTCGAATTCTAATCATTAAAAATTCATTCCGAACATTGTTGCTTTATGGATATAATTAAAAACAAGAATCCAGAATATAAATTCCTTTTTGAACGAAATTATGGTGTTTTCTCTCCAGAAGAACAGGAGAAACTTCGCAATGCGAATGTTTTAATTATTGGTACTGGTGGTATCGGCGGGATTGTTGCCATTTCACTGGCCCGTAGTGGCGTTGAAAACATGACAATCTACGAGTTTGATACGTTTCAAGTTTCAAATCTCAATCGCCAGATATGTTGCACCTTTGATACCATCGGACAAAATAAAGGTGAAGTTACCAAAGAATCTATATTAAAAATAAATCCGGAAGCAAAAATAAATTTAATTCCACGAGAATTAAAACCCGATGAAATATCTTCTGTTATCCAACAAGAAACCTGGGATGCGATTATGCCTGCTGCGGATAGTTGGCCATTGAGTGTGTCCATGCTGGATGCGTGTGTTGACGCTGGTATCCCGGCGATCATGTCCTATCCCGCTGGAGCTCTGGGACGCGTTTCCTCTTTCATGCCAGGTGGTCCTTATGCCTCTGAATGTCTGACCATGCCATATAGAGCATCTTATGATGAACTAAAAGTGTTTATGGAAAGCAAAGAAAATCGATCGATCTTGTATTACTATCGTAGTTTAGGAGGATGGACCCAGGAGTGGTTTGAAGGATTTTGTGAGGGAAAATTACCACACCCTCAAATTGCACCGATTGTTTGGATCACAGGAACATTGGCTGCCATGGAGATTGTCAAAATCATCACCGGTCGTTGGAAGCCGATTGCAGCACCGAATTACTGGCATATTACACCCGATGGCGGACGAATCGCAAAATTTGGTCTCGGCCGCCGGCTATTATCACGCATGATGCAACGGGAATGGGGAAGGGCACTGATCCCTGCTTTGGCAAAACGCCCTGGTCTTGTTCGAATTTTTACCAGATTGATTAGTTGAGAACCGAGAGGAGGTATTATTGAAGAAAATTAAATTTGGAATCAATCCTCTGGCTTTATTTGCTGGAATTTCATTAGTCATTTCGATGCTTTTTCCCTGGTGGACATTAGAGGTGTCTGTGTTTAATAGACCAACAGATATATATCCATATCTGATTGATGGTCCTGCGAGTGAGTTTATTGGTTATAAACGCAGTCCGCAAATGACAATTTTATTTTTCCTATTACTGTTCTGTGTTTTCTTGTTCCTTATTAAGTTCATTTATAAAGGGTAAAGGAATTGCGATAACATCAACAGTGACAGGTGTATTGGTTGGTTTGGCGATCTGGCGGTTTTTAGACAGGATTGCTGGTGTAGCGAGGCTTTATGAGGTTCCTATTCAAGGTCATGGTGTAGGCAGTTATGGAGGATTTGCTCTGGTAGATGTTTATACATCGATTCAACCAGGACTTTATTTAGCAATTGCAGCAGCGGTATCTGGGCGTTTTATCTGGTATTTTTCATAAGAATTTGACTGATAAATTTAGTTTGAACTGGATTGATAATGATTCCAATCAAACTTGATTGACCCAAAAAAAAATTATGTTTGATTAACAAATGGAGGATAAAGAAATGAAAATTAAATATACATTCATCGTCGTATTGGTCATTGCAACATTTGTCTTAGTTGGTTGTGGATCTTCCGAACCGGCTGCGCCTACACCACATCCTGGTCAGGCATTGGTAGCAACGAAGTGCAGTACCTGTCACTCAATTGTTCAGGTGGATAATGCCAAATATTCAAGAGAAATGTGGGATTCAACAGTCAATAGAATGGTTATGGCTGGATTGCAAATTACTGATGAACAGAAAGCACAGGTTATCGATTATCTTGCGATTCGAGACAGTGAATAATCTGAAATAAGGGACTATTATGGACCCCAAAATTTCCGAAGTATTAAAAAAACTTCATAAAGGTGAGATTAACCGTCGAGATTTTATCCGGGCAGCCGGATTGCTGGGGTTAAGTGTTGGGGCTGCAGAAATCCTATCAGCTTGCGCTCCTGATTCGATGCAAAAAGCTACTTCGGACGCGCAAATTCAATACGAAGGTTACAAGACAGTTCCAACATCGCCGCATACATTTATAACCCCGGAATCAACAAACACTCCAGTAACGCCACCAAAGATCAATACCTGGTTCTGTCAGGCTTGTGGTGAACGTTTTACAAAAATCGAACAAGTAGAAGCTCATTTGATGAATGTGCATGTCCGGTTATTACCTGAGGTAAATCGGGTGGATGAACCCACTTTCAGTCAGTATCTCATCGATGTAAAACGCTTTGATGAGAAAAATACAATATTTTCTCGCATTGCCTGGGATGAAGCATATCAAAAACGTGTCGGAAATGTTATGCCATTTGTTACCCTCACGGAGTCCGCCTTTATGGAGGGTAATGCCTTGGTAGCAGGAGCAATCCATGTCGATGACACAGCTGGAAGTCTGCATCCATATTATCCCGGATATTTTGGTCACATCCGTGAGTTTGGCGGTCTATACAATTGGGAAGATGAAGTCAACCACGAAAAATATAAAATTGAAGATCCAGCAGAAATGTCTGAACGGATAAAAAAGGTAGCCAGGTTTTATGGAGCGGATCTGGTTGGAATAACCAAAGTGGATAAGCGCTGGTTATACGAGAATTATTTTGAACCTTTTACCGGAAATGCCGGTCCGGTAGAGATGAATTACCAGTATGTCATCATGTTCGGTATCGAAATGAAGTGGGAAATGATTGATCTTTCTCCGGGTCCAGAAGCCAGTGCTGCAACTGCACTGGCTTATTCTCATATGGCAGAAATTTCATCTTCCTTGGCAAAATATATTCGGATGTTAGGGTATGAAGCGATACCTTCCGGTAATGATTCCGGTCAAAATATTCCATTGGCGATCAGTGCTGGTTTAGGAGAACTCGGCAGAATTGGTCTCATGCTCAGCCCGGAATTTGGACCGCGGCAAAGACTTTGTAAAGTGTTCACAAACATACCTCTCGTTCCAGATAAACCAATTGATTTTGGCATTCAAAGCTATTGTGAAACCTGTCATGCCTGCGCCCAGGCTTGCCCTGCACGAGCCATCCGGTTTGAAGATCGTACAACTGAACAGACCTCCATTTCCAATCGTCCAGGCATATTACGCTGGCCTGTAGATGTAGAAAAATGCTATATGTTCTGGCAAGAGAACGGTGGCATCGATTGTTCCAATTGTGTGGCAGCGTGTCCCTGGTCGCTTTCACCAAGAAGAAATATTTTCGATTTTTGATTCACAAGGATTGGAAAGAAATTTAAAATTCCAGAAAGGGATTAAAGCTTATGGCAATAGATATTAGCAAAGTTGAAACCATCATAGGTGAGCATGGAAAGGATGAAAATGATCTGATCCAGGCAATGTTAGCAATCCAGGAAGAATTTCATTATCTTCCACCTGAAGCATTGGAAAAAATATCTGAACAATTAAATGTCCCGATGATTCGCATTTATCAGGTAGCCGCATTTTATAAAGTCTTCAGTCTGGAACCAAGAGGTAAGCATATTATTACTGTGTGCAAAGGAACAGCTTGCCATGTTCGCGGAAGCAGTATGCTGGTGGATCAGGTTGACCGGGTATTGAAAATTGGTCCCGGCGAAACCACAGAAGATCTGCAATTTACACTCGAAGAAGTAAACTGCCTGGGATGTTGTGCGATTGGACCCGTTATGACAATCGATAATAAATATTACGGCAACATGTCCGTCAGTAAAGTCGAACGTGCGATCAATAAATATGTAGAAAAGGAGGTTGTCGCTGATGACTGAAAGAATAACACCAGTTGAACTGGAAAAACAACGCAATAAAATTCTGTCGGCCAGGGACACATCCAAACCCACCATCATGGTGTGTGGAGGTACAGGGTGTCTTGCGTTGGAGTCGGATAAGGTCGCTGAGGCTCTTAACAAAGCCATCCAGGATCAAGAAGTGGATGCAAAGGTTGAATTAAAGACAACCGGTTGCCCTGGTTTCTGTGAACAAGGACCATTGGTGGTTGTTCATCCGCAGAAAATCTTTTACACACATGTTAAACCAAAAGATGCAAAAGATATCATTTCAGAAACAATCAGCAATGGAAAAGTGGTTGAGCGGCTTTTGTACACTGATCCAATCACTGATAAAAAGGTTCTGTATGAGCAGGACATTCCTTTCTATAAAAAACAAACCAGAGTGCTGTTAGAAAATAGCGGTATTATTGATCCGGAAAAAATCGAAGATTATATTGCTGTAGAAGGGTATAAGGCTGTTTCCAAAGCCCTGTTTGAAATGACACCTGAACAGGTGATGGAAGAAGTCAAAAAAGCAAATCTAAGAGGTCGAGGCGGTGCTGGATTCCCTGCAGCCATAAAATGGGAGTTGTGCCGCAAAGAAGAATCCGATCAACGATATATTATCTGCAATGCTGATGAAGGTGATCCTGGCGCATTTCAGGATCGCGGAATAATTGAAGGAAATCCCCACAGCATATTGGAAGGAATGATCCTGGGAGCTTATGCGATTGGTGCCAACAAAGGATATATTTATATTCGTCATGAATATCCATTAGCGGTAAAAATGATCAAAAAAGCTATTATTCAAGCACGTGAATATGGCTTTTTAGGAAATCAAATTCTTGGCAGTGATTTCAGTTTTGATCTGGAAGTGCAGCTGGGAGCAGGCGCTTTTGTGTGTGGTGAAGAGACCGCCATGATGGCTTCGATTGAAGGGCGTGTGGGTGAACCCCGGACACGTCCTCCATATCCAGCGCAAAAAGGTTTATGGGGAAAACCAACTAATATTAACAATACAAAAACCTGGGCCTGGGTTCCACATATCATTAACAATGGCGCTGACTGGTTTGCGAGTATAGGTAATGAGAAAAATCGTGGAACCATGATTTTCTCACTGGTAGGAAAGGTTAATAATACCGGATTGGTTGAAGTTCCAATGGGAATCAGCATCCGCGAACTGATAGAAGGAATCGGTGGAGGCGTACCCAAGGAGAAGAAATTAAAAGCAGTGCAAACTGGTGGACCATCGGGTGGTTGTATTCCGGAAAGCATGTTTGATTTGCCCATGGATTATGATAGCCTGCGCGAGGCTGGATCGATCATGGGCTCTGGTGGCGTGATTGTGATGGACGAAGACACCTGTATGGTGGATGTTGCCCGTTATTTCCTGGAGTTTTGCAAATTTGAATCGTGTGGCAAATGCAGTGCCTGCCGTGAAGGTGTAAAGAGGATGTGGGAGATTGTGGATTACATCTCCAGAGGGTATGGAGAAGAAGGTGATATCGAGACGCTGGAAGAACTGGCCAAGGCTGTAAAAATTGGTTCCCTGTGTGGATTAGGGCAAACGGCACCCAACCCGGTGATGACAACAATCAAGTATTTCAGAGATGAATACGAAGCCCACATACGCGATAAAACCTGTCCAGCTGGTGTTTGTAAGGCACTGATCACATTTGAGATCATTGCTGATAGCTGTCCTGGTTGTACATTGTGCGCCAGATATTGTCCGGTAGAAGCCATATCAGGCGAGAAAGGTAAACCACATGTCATTGATGAGAGCATTTGCATTCGTTGTGGTGTTTGCCGTGACGTTTGTAATTACAATGCTGTTGTGGTCAGATAGGGAGAAGATACTATGATAAATCTGACGATAAACGGAAAAAATTACGAAGTTGCTGAAGGCAAAACCGTGCTGGATGTGGCCCGTGAGAATGATATTTACATCCCAACATTATGTAATCACAAAGATCTATCACCCATATGGGGCCTGTCGTCTCTGTCTGGTTGAATCAAAAAATAATGGCCGTTCAGCGATTGTTACTTCCTGTAATACACAGGTCGCTGAAGGAATGGTGATTGAAACCGAGACACCAGATGTAACCCAGACGCGTAAAGTGATGGCGGATTTCATTCTCTCACGTTGTCCGGAAGTCCCCGCTGTCCAACGCATCGCAGCATATTTGGGTGTTGAGAAACCTTCTTTTGCCAGTGCTGATCCAAAACAAGATTGTATCCTGTGTGGATTATGTGTACGCGCCTGTGACGAAATTGCCGAGAACCATGTGCTTGGCTTCAAGGGTAGAGCACCAGATCGCGTGGTGACGACGGCATTCAATACACATGAAGCCATCTGTGATACCTGCAACCAATGTGTTCCTTATTGTCCTACCGGGGCGATTACTCATCTGGGTGGAACAGAGATTGGTAAAACAGAAAAAGCAAAGGATAAAGTCTGGAAACGGGTCAGAATTGTGGTGCAATATGCCGCGCTGGCTTTGTTCCTGGTGTTGATGTATCTGACGCTTACAACCGGAATTGGTTCCGGTCCTGGAACACCGATCAATCTGTTTTCCAGGTTGAACCCCCTTCAGGCAATTACAGCTATGATTGGTGGACGGGAATTTATCGGAAATTACTGGCCTGTATTGATCACTGTCGCTGCCACCCTCGTGTTTGGCCGTGTTTGGTGTGCCTGGTTCTGTCCATTAGGGGCAGTGTTGGAGTTATTTGGTTTCAAAGGACGCAGAATCAAAGCCCAATGGTTACGAAAAACCAAATATGTCATCCTTTTTACAATCCTTGTGATGGCCGCATTTGGTAGTCTGGCATTCATGTACTTTGAACCGATCACCATCATCATCCGCGGTATTACTACCGGTGCGAAACCATTATTGGAATACTTCCAGATGGCAGATAAGAAAGACTTCATCTGGCCAGGTTTCAGCTGGTGGATGGTTGCTGTGCCGTTTGTTCTGGTGTTGCTCCTGAATCTGGTGGAAAAACGGTTCTGGTGCCGTTACTTATGCCCATTAGGGGCTTTGATCGGCTTAGGTTCCAAATTCTCCTGGATCAAACGACGTGTTGACCAGATGAGTTGTGTAAAATGTGGTGAATGCGCCAAAATTTGCCCGATGGGTGCTATCAGTCCTGAGAATGATTATAAAAGCGATCCAGCAGAATGTATTATGTGTATGGATTGCGCAGTTCCCTGCCCCAAATTGGCGATTACATTTGAAAAAGGCAAAATGGGTGGATGGAATTATGAATTTGATCCCAGCCGCCGTGAAGCCATTGCCACTGTTGCAACCAGTGCGATCGCTGTTGGTTTGTTGGCGACAGATATTGGTAAAGTAAAAGCAGCCAAAGCCAGTGTCATGCGTCCTCCTGGTGCAGGTGAAGATTTCCTGGCGAAGTGTATCCGCTGTGATCAATGTATTGAAGCCTGTCCTGGCCAAATCATTCAACCGGCTGTAACAAAAGGTGGATGGGAGTCTCTGTTTACACCTATCATGGATCCCTTCTCAGGACGCTGTGAATACGACTGTAACCTGTGTGGTCAGGTCTGTCCCAGCCATGCCATTCCACCACTCAGTTTGGAAGAGAAGCGCAAGGCAGTTATTGGCATTGCCCAAGTAAACTTCGAAACCTGTGTACGTTGTATGGATTGTAAGGAAAATTGTCCTTACGATTGCTTTGAATTGGTAGAGGTTGAAGGTATGCGAGGGGTTTTCCCAAGAGTGAAAGATAACTCTGACTGTGTTGGTTGTGGTATTTGTGTGGATGTCTGTCCAAAACAGGATGAGTTAGCGATTGATGTGTATCCAAAGGATCAAGTTCCTGAAGAGAAATACAACTTACACACTTTACGTAGAAGAGGATTAGAAATCCGAAATTTTCACAACCTCTGAGGCTTTTTCCAGAGGTTGTGATCCTTATTTATAAATGTACCAAAATCAAATGGCTGAGATTTTGGTACATTATTATTTTTTTGCTATACTTACTTGAAAGTTTATGGTCCAGGTTTATTGTTTAATATGAAGTGATTAGAAATACGATGAGGTTACATCATTGAAAGATTCTATTGGTAGAACGATTAATTATTTGAGAATTTCTGTTACAGATTTGTGTAATTTCCGGTGTGTGTATTGTATGCCGGCTGAAGGCGTAATACCACGTGAACATGCTGAAATGATGAGGTTCGAGGAAATTGTTCAGGTTGTCCGTGTGGCAGCAGAAAATGGGATATCCAAAATTCGATTGACAGGGGGAGAACCGCTTGTCCGACATGGTATCGTCGATCTGGTGCGGATGATTCGTCAGGTATCTGGTATAAATGAAATCACCTTAACAACCAATGGGTTTTTACTTGGCAAGTATGCAGAAGAATTAAAAGATGCAGGGTTGACCCGGGTAAATGTCAGTCTCGACACATTAAAACCAGATTTATTCAAAAAAATTACACGATATGGTGAACTTACAACTGTCTGGCGAGGAATTGAAGCAGCTGAGAAACATGGTCTTTTACCCCTAAAAATAAATATGGTCATGATGGCAGGCATTAATGACAATGAAATTCCGGATTTCATGAATTTAACCATACAAAACCCCTGGCATGTGCGCTTTATTGAACTGATGCCTATCCAAAATCAGGTTTCATGGGGGGAAGGTTTTCCAAATCCTGCGGATTGTTATATTTCAACAGGTACAGTCCTGGAACGCTACCAGGATATGAATTTAAAACCTATTTACCAACCAGAACAATTGGGTCCAGCCAAACTGTATCAATTACCGGAAGCCAAAGGGTACGTAGGTTTCATTTCGCCTTTGGATGATGACCATTTTTGCAGCCGCTGCAATCGCTTGAGGTTGACAGCTGATGGGAATTTGCGACCCTGCTTGATGAGTGATTTTGAAGTACCCCTCTTAAATGCAATTCGTTCTGGTGAGGATATTTCTGTCTTAATTGAAAAGGTAATTAAGCAAAAGCCTGTTCGCCATGAATTAATTCTTAATCACACACCTGAAAATCGAAATATGATGCAGATTGGTGGATGATCCAGTTTTAATCTTCACGATGATCCGTATTCAACAATTTTCAAATCCCAATGTATTGATCAATTATAGAAATGGAGAAAGTCCAAATGACCGCTATACAAGACACTGATAAAAATTCATTGAAGGAATTGTATAAGAATGTAGATTCAACCTATCAAACAATTTTGATGGCCTGTAGCTGGTTAGCTCCCAATGAACCATTTCCAATCGATTTGTTAAAATCCGTATCCAAAGTTAAGAAAGAAGCAGAATTAAACCAGAAATTAAATTTTTTGGTATCGATGAATTTTCTGGACAAAGCAGAGAATGGATTAGTTATTCATCCAAAGGTTGGTTCAATCATCCAGGAAATTGCTGATAAAGATGCCCTAAATGAATTATTACAAACAACCAGTCGGGCTATGCATGCCATTGTTCATCCTTTGGAAAAAGCTGAGGACTTTCGGCCCTATGCAAACCATGTTGAAAAATTAGCCCAACGCGGCCAGATGCAAAAAATTGCGGTTTCCGGTTTACTATTAGGTTTATTGGGACGATATAAACTGCAAATGGGTGATTTTGATGAAGCCGTAAAATTTATCAAACGCGCATTGCTGATTGTTGAGAAAGTATCCGGCGTTGAAAGCGCGGAGCACACTGAAAACATGAATAATCTCGGAACTGCTTTGCATCGTATGGGCAGATTTGAAGATGCAAAAAAATGTTTTGAGCAAACCATCATCATTGATAAAAAAATTCTCGGTAAAGAGGATCCAGCTGTTGCCATTGGTCATAATAATCTGGGTCAGGTTCTGATTGATATGAATGTGTTGGATGGGGCTATTATTCATCTGGAAAAAGCTCTGGAGATTAACATAGAAAATTTTGGAAATGAACATTATCTGGTTGCTTCTGGCCATTACAATCTTGGAATGGCTTTAATGGCGATTGGTGATTTTCCACGGGCGCGAGCGCAACTGGAACTGGCCCTGGCGAAAAGAAAGAAAAATTTTGGAGATGATCACCTGGATGTGGCTGCAGCTCATCATGGATTGGGTATGATTTTACAGACCATTGGCAATGCTCCTGAGGCACTTGAACATTACAATGAGGCTGTCAGGATATTTGAAGCTGAAAACAATGCTAATCTGAAGTTGGCAGCTTCTTATACCAACCTGGGTGGTGTATTGCACGTGCAAGGTGAATTTGAACAAGCCAGAAACTATTATCAAAAAGCGTTGGTCATCTTTGAAGCCGGACTGCCAGTAGACGATAAAAATATTCGCGATTTGCGATTACAGCTGAAATTGATCGACCATGAAATGACGATGGCAGATTTGCTCGATCAATTAGAATCTGGCAAGGAACTTCCTGAAGAATTAATGAAAATTCTTGATGACAGTTTTGGAGATGACATAGCAAAGAAATAAAAATTATTGGGTATAATTGAATTACCATTTCTATATGGATAGAAATTTCAGGATGTAGGAGATACTATGGGAGCGGAAAAACCCATTCGAGTAATGCTGGTTGATGATCATGCTGTTGTAAGGAGCGGTTTGGGTGCTTTTCTTTATGTTTTTGATGATCTGGATTTAGTAGCAGAAGCAAAAGATGGGAAAGAAGCTCTTGAAATCTGTGAAAAAGAAAAACCAGATGTCATTTTAATGGACCTGGTCATGCCGGTGATGGATGGGGCTGCCACCACCAAAGCAATCCGCCAGAAATGGCCTGAAATTCAAGTGGTTGCATTGACCAGTTTCAAAGAAGATGATCTGGTGCAGGCAGCATTGCAAGCCGGAGCAATTGGGTATTTATTGAAAAATGTATCGGCTGATGAACTGGCAAACGCCATTCGGGCAGCCTATGATGGCAAACCCACCCTGGCACCTGAAGCGGCACAGGCCTTGATCCACGCCGCAGTGAAACCTGGTAAGCCAGATTATGGCTTGACCCATCGGGAAGATGAAGTGCTGGCATTGATGACCGAAGGCATGAGTAATGTGGAAATTGCTGAGAAACTTTATGTCAGCCGATCCACCGTTAAATTTCATGTGAGTAGTATATTGTCGAAATTAGGAGTAACCAGCCGTACTGAAGCGGTGGCAATGGCACTCCAGCAAAAGTTGATCAAGAAATAGGATTCTTTCTAACATTTGCGGTCTGCGTGTCATTAAGCAGACACACGTCCGCCTAAAAATACTCATTTACAACGATTTATTAGGATTAAAAAAAAATCACTCCCCTCGAGGAGTGATTTTTTAATAAACAGGATGAAATTTTTAGAATAGACCCAGTACTTCTCCCGTATCCGGATCCAGATCTACATCAAAATAAGCAGGTCGGGTCGATAGACCTGGCATGGTGCGCATTTCTCCAACCAATGGATATAAAAAGCCTGCGCCAACGGATGCGCGAATATCACTGATGGGTAAGCGATAACCGGATGGAACACCTTTCCAGGCTGCATCATGGCTGATACTGAGATGGGTCTTCGCCATACAAATGGTTGAGTCACCAAAGCCCAGACGTTCGTAGTCAGCGATTCTGGCTTCCGCTTCGGGGGCGTAATCGACACCTTCAGCATTGTAGATCTCTTTGGCGATGGTCTCAATTTTTTCTTTAATCGATGCTTTGATTGGATAAAGGAACTTAAATTCGTGCGGTTGTTCACTGGCGGCGATCACTGCCCTGGCCAGGTCTACAGCACCTTCACCACCGAATTCCCAATGCTCACTGACGACCGCATCGAATGCGCCACCCTGCTCAACGGCAGCTTTGCGAACGAGTGCCAGTTCAGCATCTGTATCTGTATAGAATTTATTGACTGCCACGACCACTGGCACGCCATATTTCTTGGCAATCTTGATGTGATGGAGCATGTTGGGTAAACCGACTTCCAATAATTCAAGGTTCTCTTCGGTGTAGGCTCTGTCCAATGGTTTACCGGCAACAACTTTGGCACCACCACCGTGCATCTTGAGCGCGCGCACAGTAGCAACCAGAACAACCACATCGGGGACAAGTCCTGAGTAACGGCATTTGATATCGAAGAATTTTTCCATGCCCATGTCGGCGCCGAAACCGGATTCAGTCACCACATAATCAGCCAGTTTCAAAGCGATTTTATCTGCCAGAATGGAGCTGTTCCCATGGGCAATGTTGGCAAATGGACCGGCATGCACGAACACAGGGGTGCCTTCCAGAGTCTGCAAAATATTGGGTTTGATGGCATCCTTCATCAGAACATTCAGAGCGCCAGCGACACCAATATCATTAGCATCGACAGCTTCGCCGTTTTTGTTGGTGCCGATTACAATGCGGCCAAATCTTTCACGCATATCACGCAGATCGGTGGTGAGCGCCAGGATTGCCATAATTTCACTGGCAACTGTAATATCAAATCCCGTTTTGCGTGTGTGACCTTTTTCATCGGGTCCTTCACCGACCGTGATGCCACGCAGGAAGCGATCGTTGGTGTCGATTACACGTTTCCAGGTGATCGAATCAGGATCAATATCCAGGCGCACAAATTTGCTTTTTTGTTCTTCTGTCATCTGATCAGGGTCATCGGTCTCAATCCCTAATTTTCGTTTGCGGTGTTGCATACCAACGGAGAAATGTCGTTTCCCCTGTTTGTCTTTGGGAAATAAGTTCTCAAACAGGCGCTGGTCTGATTGGTTGGATTCGTGGAACATGCGTGCATCGATGGCTGCAGCCAGAAGATTATTGGCAGCTGTGATGGCATGAATATCACCGGTGAGATGGAGATTGAATTCATCCATTGGGATCACCTGACTATAACCACCACCGGCTGCGCCGCCTTTGATGCCAAAGGTTGGACCCTGGCTGGGTTGGCGGATACAGGTGATGACGCGTTTATTGAGGTGTGCCCCTAACGCCTGGCTTAATCCAACGGTTGTCGTAGTTTTACCTTCTCCCAGAGGGGTCGGGGTGATGGCAGTGACATCAATATATTTACCGTTCGGAATACCTTTAAGGCGTTTTAAGACTTCTAACTTGACTTTGGCTTTATATGGACCATATTGTTCCAATTCTTCAGGTAGTAACCCTAATTCCTCTGCGATGGTGGTGATGTGTTTCAGCTCGGAAGCTTGCGCAATTTCGATATCGGAAGGAACTGGTGTAACTCGTTTCAACTTTGTTGCTTTAAATGGACGTACTTCTGCAACGGGTTTATTACTCATGTAGCATTTCTCCTTTCAAATTCTTGTTGATTTGTGATCTGCAAATTTTTAAAAATCACCGCATAGATTATTAAAGGACATTGTGAATGAAAAATCAAGCAAAAAGTGAAAGTATTTGCTTTAAAAATGATCAATAGTTTATTAAGTTAAGGAATACTTTACCGTATCGAGGAAGGTGTTTTGGGGTTTGAATTTTCCACCCAAAACATCCTGGTTGCTCATCCATAAGGATGAGTTTAATATTTTTTGATTAATCGCCAAATCCAGCGATGAAAGGCATGCACACTTTTGACTGGTTCTGCATACATCATAATACAACCGCCGGAGACTACCTTCATGCCCAGCGATTCGCCATATTGCACGGTTTCCGGTGTTTCGGACCCTTGCTGCAGCCAGATCTTTTTCATACCGGCCAGATGAGCGTCTTCCAGAATGGGTTTTACGTTCTCTTTTTTGACATTAATCAGCACCCCATCCACTTTTGGATCGATTGATTGTATGTTCTTAAAACAGGGGTCCTGATCAAATTTTTCCATGGTTGGATGCACAGGTACTACATCGTACCCTTTACCTTTTAACTCTCGATATATCGAGTTGCCGAATTTGGCATCCGACTGGGATACGCCTACAATTGCAATGCGTTTTGATTGTACAAAATCTTGGATTGCCTGGTTCATTTAAAATTTCCTCCCGGAATTTGGATTTATATATGGGATGATGAGAAATAATGATGAGATGGATTTGATTATAAAAAGCCGCAAATTTTCATTGCGGCTTTGTGGGGCGGGTGGGACTTGAACCCACAAGGTTATTCACCGGAGGATTTTCAAGTCCTCTGCGTCTGCCAATTCCGCCACCGCCCCAGACATTTCAATTTTATCTCAGTCTCGATAGACGTCAAGGTTTTCAGTGCGTTTTTATAGAGATGGAATCAATTTTCTGGAAACTCAGTCCTCAATGTATCCAGGTTCAACCCCGTTTGAGCCTTTGAGATAAGCGGAATGATTATATGGCAAGCGAAGAATGATACGGCCAGATAAATCGGTCAATGCTGTCCTGACCATGGCATTGCATATGAGTGAAACAGACGTTGGAGAGTAGAAACATTCTGGATGCAAAGAAGTATAAAAAGGTGTCTGAGCGTCCCTCAAAATATAAACGATGGTCATTCCTTCCGGAATTGCATCCACCGGCTGAATGGAGTAAACACCTGGCCGAAGAAAAAAGCCAATGGCGATCAGGACGAGAATGAATAATAGAAAGTATAGGGTCTTGTTCTTGTTTGGTGGTTTTGGTGGTTTTGTTTTTGATGGGGTGTTCGTTTTGGACATAGGTCTTTCTCCAAAAAGATAGGTTGTAATTGAATTATGAATTTTTTTCTGAAGTGATTTCTGGTAGCGGAGAGTCTTTTGTCTTATTATATGCAGAAATTGATTCGATATGGGCTAATCAGGGGCAAAAGATTGAAAATAATTCAATTTTGAAATGATTTAAATTCCTATGAACAAATTTAGATTAAAATTGGATTAAAACCTTGACAGCCTGAAAAATCTCATGTTAAAATCTACCTATCTTAAAAAGAAAGGAAGGCGCAATAATGAGCAATACCATCTTCAACATCCTCATCGTTCGAATCCGCACAGCAAGTTTCTCTGGCGTTGGATCCGTTCCTTGTCGTAATGCGCCTGTTCGTCGTTAGCTTTAATTTATAAATAACGGCCACGGGAGCAAGACGAACCCCGTGGCCTTTTTATTTCCCTCTGCTTTTTGAATCAGGTCACGGGTGGCGAAAACCGGTGACCTGATTTTTTTGTTCATGGAATCACCGAAGCGGAAAAAAGCAGATCTGATTGATCTGGCAAAAGCCTTACTGGTTGAAATGATAGCCGGCTGACTGAAAAGGAGGCCCACAATGTTGCAGAGTATGATGAAAAATAATTCACATCGAGTAGATTATCTAAATTTCAAAGCCGTAGGCATGAATGGTTCGTTTGGTATTTATGTGCGAGGTTGTTTTCAGGATGATCAACCTTATTGTTCGGAAGCAAAAAGACGCTTGTTTATCTGTTTAGATTATGTGCGTCGGTGCATGGAAGAAGAAAAGCTCGTGGCGGTATATATGGACATTTTTGATTTACACAACGCAAAAAACCTGGCGTTTCAAGAAATGGAAACAGACATACGAAAAGGTATGATTGAAAAAGTTCTGTTTGCCGATCTTGAAGAAATTTTCAAAGATTCAATTTTGAATGAAAAAATGTTTGATCTGGCTGAATGTGTGGAAGGTATTGAATTTATCGATCTGGACGGCAATGTCTTTGAAGCAAAGAAAAATTCTGTAAGCCAGTTATTAGGTGTATGAAGAGTCGTGTCTCTCTGGAGGAGGTATTTATGATCAATGACAAATTATTTGAAAGTCGGGATTATCTCCTGACAGCAATCGACTTTGAGAAAGACCCGGAAGCTGATTCGGCTTATTCTCTGAATTTGCGTTATGCAAGATATTGGAACGATAGTTTCATCAAACCATTATCTAAAAATGAGTTCAAGAAGAAGTATGAAAAAATTGAAAAAAAGGTCGATGAAACCAGAAGCGTGATCCACTTTGCCATTCGGACCAGAGTGGATCACCTCCTGATTGGTTTTGTGCGCATCCATATCATGTGGAACCATGCTGTGGGGTGGTTGGTGGTTGCCATCGGAAATCCTGATTATAATGGAAAAGCAGAACATCAAATCATCCCACTGGCGCTGAGATATGCTTTTAACGAGTTGAATTTATTCCGGCTGGAAGTGGATGTACCAGCGTTTGAAGCCGAACTGGGTGCTATCCTGGAAGGAAACGGCTTCCAACTGGATGCTGTCAACCGTGGTGTCATCTATCATGATCACCAGTATTGGAATGAATATCTGTATGGCATTCTGCGACCTGAATGGGAAGCACTGCAAGAGGTGAACGCATGATCACAACAGCTTATCTGGTCGGTGAAAAAGTAAAACTGGTGCCTTTTGAAGCAGAGCGAGATTCCAAAATCTTTGCCAGTTGGCGCACCAATAGTGAATATTTGCGTCTGATGGATGGTGATATCGCTCTGCTTTTCTCCATTGAAAACATCAAAAAATGGATGGAAGAAAATGAGAACTCTGACAAATTCGCCTTCTTTATCATTAAAGATAAGGTGGACGATACGGTGATTGGTGAGATTGGCCTTTCAGGTTTTCAGGGAAAACACGCCAACGCCTGGGTGGGGATTTCGATCGGCGACCCGGAAAATTGGGGCAAGGGCTTTGGGACAGACGCCATGAAAGTTATCCTGCAGTATGGGTTTGGCATCCTGAATCTGAATCATGTCAGCCTGACTGTGTTTGAGTATAACCAGCGCGGCGTGCGGTCGTATGAAAAGGCCGGTTTCAAGCTTGAAGGAGTACAGCGCCAGTTTTTACATCGCGATGGCAGACGTTGGGATATGTACCGCATGGGTATCCTGAGGAGTGAGTGGGAGGAACTGACTCAGTAGTACCAGCTCGTGATAAAATTCACCGCAGGAGAATCCATGAAATCAGATCATATAAAAGCTGTCGTTTTTGATATGGGCGGTGTTTTTGTACAAACAAAAGATAAAACCTCCAGAACCCGCCTGGCGCAACGATTAGACCTGACCTATGACGAATTGAGCGAGATTGTTTTTCATTCCGACACGGCATATCAGGCTACTGTAGGAGTCATTGATGAACAGGTGCATTGGGACTTTCTCGCACAGCATTTTGGTTTATCTTCTGATGAGATGCAGACATTCTGGGATGAATTCTGGGGAGGAGATTACTTGGATGAGGAATTATTGGCATACACCAAAATCCTGAAAGAAACCTATCCACTGGGGTTGTTATCAAATGCCTGGAGTGGCGCACGGGATTTATTGACCCGTAAATTTGGTTTTCTGGATATTTTTGATGTTTCTGTATTCTCCGCAGAAGTGCAGATGGCCAAGCCGGACCATCGATTTTATGAATGGATACTGGAACGTTTACAGGTAGCCCCGCAAGATATCGTATTTGTAGATGATTTTATTGAGAATATCCATGCCGCTGACGCACTGGGGATCAAAACAATTCATTTTAAAAATACAATTCAGGCAATAAAAGAAATTCAATCAATCACAGGGTTATAAACAACATGGCAGCATCGACAAGCACATGGCAGCAAATCAAATTCTTTCCCCAGAGCGCTCGCCTGTTTTTACTGGCGACGATCATCAATGGGGTCATTTTCAGCACCTGGCAATTATTTTTTAATTTTTTCATCCTGGCACGAGGATTTGAAAAGGACTTTTTGGGGTTAATCAATTCCATGCCTTCGATGGCCGGATTGTTTCTGGGTATCCTGATGGGCATGCTTTCCGACCGCATGGGGCGTCGACCGGCAATGATGTTGGGGCTCTCTATTTTCACCATTGCCATGGGATTGCAGTTGTTTGTGCAATCGCAACTCTTATTGTTAATGGTAGCTTTTCTGGGCGGGGTGGGCAATTCTCTGTTCTTTATCAGCCAGGCGCCTTTTATGATGAAAGTGACGAACTCCCAGAACCGCTCGTTGATGTTCAGCCTTAATTTTGGGTTGGCAACCCTGGCTGGCGCGGTGGGGAATATCTTTGCCGGGCAAATGCCAGGCTGGTTTGGTGGATTTCTGGGTGTACCGGCCGATAGCGCTCAGGCTTATCAGATGGTGTTGATGGTCAGTGTGGTATTGGGCTTCTTCGCGTTGATCCCGATCTTCATTTTAAAAGAACCGATGAAAGAACAGGCTCCAGACCAGGTAAAACCCAATCAATGGCTATTGCTGAAAGAAACCATGCGTAGAGGATTCACCTGGAAGCTGGTAATACCGGAAGCCTTGCTCGGATTTGGGGCTGCCATTACCATTCCCTATATGAATCTATACTTTTCAGAGACATTTAAAATGAAGAGCAATGTACTGGGAGCGTTATTCAGCCTGAGTGCCTTGTTTGTCGGGATCGGTTCGATTCTGGGTCCACGCCTGGTACAAAAATTCAACAGCAAGATTCGGGTGGTGGTGATGACACAAGCCAGCAGCCTGGTGTTCCTGCTGGTGCTGGCTTTTTCACCGTTTGCCTGGTTGGCAGCCATCGGATACTTACTGCGTGGAATGTTAATGAACATGGCCGTCCCGCTGTATAACGCCTTCTGTATGGAAAATGTCTCCGAAAACGAACAGGGCGTGGTCAACAGCCTGATCAGCAACTCCTGGACAGCCGGTTGGGCGATTGGCCCGTTTCTCTCGGGATTGATCCAGATCCGTTATGGTTTTCAGCCCTTATTCCTGACCACCGCCACCATTTACTGTTTTTCCATCCTATCCACCTGGATATTCTTCCATCAATATGAGAAGAAAAAATTGGCAGCCGAGTTGGTGCTTGAACCCGGATTGGTTTGATTTTTGATGTTCACTGCGCGCTATCGCATTGGCGTGATTGCCGATACCCATATCCCGGACCGGGTGGGCGCGTTGCACCCGGATATCCTGCCTACCTTTAAAGAAGTGGGCGTGGATATGATCATCCATGCCGGGGATATCTCCTCCCCGGAAGTGCTGCACCAGCTGGAAGAAGTTGCCCCGGTGCAGGCTGTGCAGGGCAACCGCGATTGGTGGCGTTTCAAAAATCTACCCGCCGTAAAAGTGATCACGATCAAGGATGTTAAGATCCTGATCACTCATGGACACGGACATTTACTCTCCTACATCTGGGATAAGTTTCCTTATTGGATATTAGGGTACAAATTCGATCGTTTTGTGCAGGAAATTTTCCAGGATAAACCAGGATTTTGACGTCGTCATCTTTGGGCACTCGCACCGACCCGAGAATCGCTGGGTGGAGGGTCGGTTGTACTTCAATCCCGGTTCGTCGTATGACCCGTTGAGAATCATAGTGGTCCTTCGATTGGGGTGATTGAGATTGGGGAAGGGGAAGGAAATCAAGTTCAGAGATTATTTGCTTGCGGGCGATGAAAGGGTGGAAAGGTGAATTAATTTAGGTTTTTTCAATCTAAAATATGTAGATCAAGGAAATTTTCAATATTTTTTCCTCCAACATATGAAATAAATTACAAAAACATCTTATCAGAATTGGCTTCTTGACCACACGGCTGGCCTTTGCTATAATATCAGATTGCATTTTACCTTTAGAATGGGAGAATAGGCGGTTCTTCCATTGAGGTTAATATCGCCAGGAGAAAAATATGTCATTTTTGCCAGTAAAGTCTTATGGAAGAATTCCTGCAATCTTTGATTTGCCCCAATTGATTAAAGTTCAATTGGAATCGTTTCAACGTTTAAAAGATGATATGCTGGGGGATTTATTTGACGAAATTTCCCCGATTGAATCTTACAACAAAGGAATGAGGTTATATTTTCCAAGTAAAAATCCAGACTTAAAAGATTGGGATCTTAAATATTGGTTTGAAGCCTCCCAAGCATTCCATCGATGAATGTGTAGACAGAGATTTAACCTATGCCAGCCCATTGAAAGTTTCTGTGTTATTGGCTGGGCCGGATGTTCCCGAACCGATCAAAGAAGAAATTTTCCTGGGAGAATTCCCCGAGATGACCGAAAAGGGTACCTTCATTATTAATGGTACCGAACGTGTGGTTGTTTCACAGCTGATCCGTTCTCCTGGTGTGTATTTTGAAGCACCGGTCGATCGTTCCACCGGTCATCGTCTGGCCATGGCCAAACTGATTCCCGATCGTGGCGCCTGGATGGAATATGAGACCCGCAAGAATGATTATCTGATCTTAAAGTTCAATCGCAAACGCACGGTTCCGATCACCATTTTCCTGCGCGCTTTAGCAGCGATTGATGATGGTTTAGTGGATCGTCCTTTGAAAGATGGATCAGACGAAGAATTGATTGCGCTTTTCAAGGATGTGGATAATGACCCGGATCGCATGTTCATTGCCAATACCATTCGCCAGGAACCTGATTGGGACTTGAGTTCTGGTATCACCATTGCACAGGCAGCCTTGATTGAATTTTTCAAACGCATGCGCCCGGGTGACCCTGCGACTGTGGAAAATGCCCGTCAATTTTTGGAAGAACAAATCGTCGACCAACGCCATTACGATCTCGAGCGCGTGGGTCGTTACAAACTCAATCAAAAACTGGATCTGACTGATCATATCCCGGTTACCCATCGTACGGTAACCGCCTGGGACGTGGTTGCTCTGGTTCGCCGCCTGATCATGATCAATAATAATCAGGCTGATAAAGATGATATTGACCATCTGGGTAACCGCCGTGTGAAAACAGTGGGTGAGTTGATCCAGAATAAACTGCGTGTTGGTTTACGCCGGATGGAACGTGTTATTAAGGAAAGAATGTCCATTCGCGACCAGGAACATGTGACCCCCACCAGTCTGGTGAATATCCGCCCGGTGGTGGCTGCGCTACGTGAATTCTTTGGCTCCAGCCAGCTATCCCAATTCATGGATCAAACCAATCCACTGGCTGAATTACGCCACAAACGCACCCTCTCAGCCTTAGGACCTGGTGGTCTACGCCGTGAACGCGCCGGTTTTGACGTCCGTGACGTACATCACTCGCATTATGGTCGTATTTGCCCTATCGAAACACCAGAAGGTCCAAACATTGGTTTGATTGGCCGTATGGCCACCTTTGCCCTGGTGAATGAATATGGTTTCATTGAAACACCCTATCGCCGAGTGATCAAATACCTCGCCAGCGATGATGCTACGTTGTTGAATCGTGTGGTCAAAGAGACCCTGGCTGATGCAGAAACCGGTGAAGTGATCGTCAGTGAAGGTGATCGCATTACCAAAGAAATGTTGCCGAAAATCAAGAAATTAAAGCGCAAAAGCATTCCGGTTGTTCCATTTGTTTCTAAAAATGTGGATTATCTCTCTGCGGATGCGGAAGATAAGTTCATCATTGCGCAGGCAAACACCCCCCTTACCGAAAACTTTGAATTTGATAGTGACAGAATCTCCAGTCGTCATTACTCAGATTTCATTATTTCCACCCCTGACAATATTAATTATATGGATGTTGCCCCTAACCAGGTTGTGGGTATCAGCGCATCGCTCATTCCATTCCTGGAGCATGACGATGCCAACCGCGCGTTGATGGGCTCGAACATGCAGGCTCAGGCAGTTCCCTTGCTGCGCCCTGACATTCCAACCGTTTCAACCGGTATGGAACGATATGCAGCCAAAGACTCCGGTCAGGTTTTGGTCGCTGAAGAAGATGGTGATGTGATCTCCGTTACCGGGAAAGAAGTTGTGGTGCGCGGTGATAGTGGGTTACGCCGCTATCAATTACGAAAATACCAACGCTCCAACCAGAGTACCTGTATCGACCAACGACCAGCGGTTGTCAAAGGCCAGCAGTTGAAAAAAGGCGATGTTTTGGCAGATTCCTCATCCACTGTCAACGGTCACCTGGCATTAGGTCAGAATGCTGTTGTGGCTTTCCTGTCATGGGAAGGTGGCAACTTTGAGGATGCGATCCTCATTTCTGATCGTTTGGTGCAGGATGACCGCTTTACCTCTGTGCATATTGAGAAATATGAAGTCGAAGCCCGCGATACCAAGCTAGGTCCGGAAGAAATCACCCGTGATATCCCCAATGTGGGTGAAGACGCCATCAAAGACCTGGATGAATCCGGCATTATCCGAATTGGCGCTGAAGTTGGCCCCAATGACATTCTGGTGGGAAAAATCACCCCCAAAGGTGAAAAAGAATTAACCCCGGAAGAACGATTGTTACGTGCCATTTTTGGTGAAAAATCCCGCGATGTGAAAGACACTTCCTTAAGAATGCCGCATGGCGAACGTGGCAAGGTTGTGGATGTAAAAGTATTTACCCGTGAAGAAAATAATGACCTTTCTGCAGGTGTGGATATGATGGTGCGTGTTTCAGTTGCCCAACGCCGTAAAATTATGGCGGGTGACAAAATGGCAGGTCGCCATGGAAACAAAGGTGTCGTTTCCCGTCTGATCCCTGTGGAAGATATGCCTTTCCTCGAAGATGGTACACCGGTTGATATTATTCTCAATCCGCTGGGTGTTCCTGGGCGTATGAATATTGGCCAGTTATTAGAAGTTCATTTGGGCTGGGCGGCTTTACGTTTGGGTTTCCGCGCAATCACACCTGTGTTTGATGGTACCACCGAGAGAGAAATTGAAGCTGAATTAGGCCGCGCCTGGATGATTGATCAATCCTGGAAAGAGACAGGCATCAAAGCCTGGGAATGGATCAAAGACCAGGGTTATTCGAAAGAAATGATCCGGGATGATGATGAAGTAAGATTGCTTTACTTTGAACAATGGTTAGGTGATATGGGCTATGACATTTATCGCTTATCTTCTGATCTTCAATACGCACGACAATCCGTATTGGAAGGTTGGCTGCGCGAAAAAGGTTATGACCCTGAAAGAATCATTGCGTTTGAATCAGTAGAAACAACGGGCGAGAAAGCTGCACAAATACGCGATACGAATGCGATCAATGCGTGTTTGAAACTATGGCTGGCAGCAGAAGACCAGGATATTACTGATCTGACCGATGAAAATGTACGTGAAAGAGCCGTTGCTCACATGACAGCGAGTGGTAATCCTTTACCGATCTTTGGGAAAATGCATCTCAGAGATGGGAAAACAGGCAGACTATTCGACCAACCAGTTACAGTTGGCGTTATGACAATGCTTAAACTACACCACCTGGTTGAAGACAAAGTTCATGCCCGTTCCACTGGCCCATACAGTCTTGTTACCCAACAACCCCTGGGTGGTAAAGCACAATTTGGTGGTCAGCGCTTCGGTGAAATGGAAGTGTGGGCATTAGAAGCATACGGTGCTGCTTATACCTTACAGGAAATGTTGACCGTCAAATCTGATGATGTTCAGGGGCGTGTAGCGACCTATGAAGCCATCGTCAAAGGCGATGCAATCGAGGAACCTGGTTTACCAGCTTCCTTCCGTGTATTGGTAAAAGAGTTGCAGTCGTTGGGTCTTTCCGTCGAAGCTGTGATGGATAATGGTGATAACGTACGTTTCGGTAAAGATGAAGAACGTGCGAAACCACCCAAATTGGAAACCGGTTTATTAGGTCTTGGAGGAGGTTTTGGAGGTCTGGGTTAAAAATAGCATTCCTTGACTGCGAATGTCGCCCGTGATATAATCTGCCCTCGTTGCCTATCAGACTCAGTCTGATGTACCGGTGTATCGTCGAGGCCATCATCAAGAGCGATGGCCTTAATTATTGAAAAAAATTTTGAGATTTTATTTTGGAGGCAAGAGAACGTGCCAACTATCAACCAATTGATCCGAAAAGGTCGCCAGACCAGAAAAGGCAAGAGTAAAGCTCCTGCTCTGTTGTACACACTCAATAATATGAAACAGAACCGCACCAAACAGGATAAAGGTTCACCACAAAAACGTGGCGTTTGTACGGTCGTCCGAACGATGACTCCTAAGAAACCAAACTCCGCTTTGCGGAAAATCGCTCGTGTACGTTTAACGAACGGTTTAGAGGTAACTGCCTATATTCCTGGTGAAGGTCATCAATTACAGGAGCACTCTGTCGTACTCGTACGCGGTGGTCGTGTAAAAGATTTACCAGGTGTGCGTTACCATATTGTTCGAGGAACACTGGACAGTACTGGTGTATCCAATCGTGGACAGGGTCGTTCCAAGTACGGAACCAAACGACCAAAAGCAAAGTAATTATTAAAGAACGGAGAATAACAAATGCGTCGTACTAGTCCGGAACGGAGAATTACTCCTCCCGATATTAAATACAATAATGTTTATGTTCAGGTTTTCATTCATCATATTATGAAGAATGGAAAGAAAAGTGTTGCTACAAGCCTCGTATATGATGCTCTGGATATTGTTCAACAAAAAACAGGTAAACATCCTATCGAAGTGTTAGACACTGCTTTAAAAAATGTTGGTCCCATGATGGAAGTCCGCCCACGCCGTGTTGGTGGAGCAACCTATCAGGTGCCCATGGAAGTTGCTTCAGATCGACGTGTAGCCCTGGCCATCCGCTGGATTATTAATTCATCCCGCTCACGCTCTGGCCGCTCGTTCTCTGAAAAATTTGCAGCTGAGTTGATGGACGCCGCTACTGGTCAGGGTGCTTCTGTTCGTAAGAAGGAAGAAACCCATAAAATGGCTGAAGCGAACCGCGCCTTCTCACATTATCGCGTATAGGTATCAAGGTAACAATGCAACGTACTTTTCCACTTGAGAAAGTCAGAAACATCGGTATCATTGCTCATATTGATGCTGGCAAGACCACAACGACCGAACGGATTCTATATTACACAGGCAAGACTTATAGAATTGGTTCTGTGGATGATGGTACTACCGTAACCGATTGGATGGCTCAGGAACGGGAACGGGGAATTACGATTGTATCCGCTGCTGTAACTGCTGAGTGGAAAGACTACCAGTTCAACATCATTGATACGCCCGGCCATATTGACTTCACAGCTGAAGTTCAGCGTTCTTTACGCGTTCTGGATGGTGGCGTGGTTGTTTTTGATGCAGTTCAGGGTGTAGAACCTCAGAGCGAAACCGTTTGGCGACAAGCGGATCGATATCTGGTTCCCAGAATTTGTTTCATTAACAAGATGGATCGCATGGGCGCTTCATTCGAGCGATCTGTCCAATCTATTATTGACCGCCTGGGTGCAAATCCAATTCCCATGCAGATTCCGATGGGTTCAGAAGCCAATTTCATCGGTGTCATTGATCTGATGGAAATGAAATCTATCGTTTGGGAAAATCCTGATGGACGTGAATTCATTGTTGCTGACATTCCAGCTGAATATAAAGAAGCAGCAGAATTTGCCCGTGAGCAAATGGTTGAAAAAGCAGCTGAACTCGATGATGAATTGATTGAAAGGTTTCTCGAAGGAGAAACGATATCCAACGATGAGTTAAAGATGTCATTGCGTAGGGCGGTGTTGGACAACAAAGCTACTTTGGTATTTTGTGGATCATCTTTGAAAAACAAAGGTGTCCAACCGATCCTGGATGCAGTCATCGATTATTTACCTTCACCGCTTGATATCCCGGCTGTCAAAGCTACATCTCTGGATGGGGAAGAAATCATTGAATTGCCCACTTCTGATACGGAGTATCTGAGTGCTCTCGTATTCAAGATCGTCAGTGACCCTTACGTCGGTCGATTATCCTATTTCCGTGTATATTCTGGCAGAATGGTCGCTGGTGAAACGGTCATCAACCCCACCAAAGGCAAAAAAGAGCGGGTTGGACGTTTAATCCGCATGTATGCTGATCGCCGAGAAGATGTCGAATTCATCCCATCCGGCGATATTGGCGCAATTTTAGGTCTAAAATTTACATTCACCGGGGACACACTCTGTAATCAGGGCAAACCTGTTGTACTGGAAACGATTAGCTTCCCAGAACCTGTTATATCAATCGCGATTGAACCAAAAACAACGGCAGATCAGGACAAAATGGGAGAGGCATTACGCCGGCTATCAGAAGAAGATCCCACATTCCGTGTTCAGACAGATGAAGCCACCGGCCAAACAGTCATCTCAGGTATGGGCGAACTCCACCTGGATGTGCTGGTGGATCGAATGATGCGGGAATTTAATGTCAAAGCCAATGTGGGTCGACCACGTGTTTCCTATCGAGAGACGATCCAAAATCCAGTTAAAGAGCTAAGTTACAAATATGTAAAGCAAACCGGTGGTCATGGTCAGTATGGTCATGTTGTCATCAATATGGAACCATTGGAACGTGGTGGCGGTGTTGTTTTTGAAGAAAAAGTTACCGGTGGGACGATCCCGCGAGAATATTTCAAAGCCATCGAAAATGGTGTCAAAGAAGCGGCTCAGTCTGGCATATTAGCTGGTTACCCGGTCACTGACTTAAAAGTGACGCTTGTTGATGGATCTTACCATGAGGTAGATTCCAGCGAAATGGCATTCAAAATGGCGGCTGTATTTGCCTTCAAAGAAGCGTTCCAGAAAGGAAGACCTACATTACTGGAACCGATCATGAAGATAGAAGTTGTCATGCCAGAAGATTATTTAGGTGATGTATTGGGACAGGTGAATGCCCGTCGTGGTGAAATTCAGGGTACGGATATCCGTCCTGGAAATTCACATGCCGTGAGAGCACTGGTACCATTAGCTGAAATGTTTGGTTATGCTACAGAATTACGCTCTGCAACCCAGGGACGTGGTGTTTTCTCCATGGAGTTTAATCACTATGCTCCGGTTTCAGACTCTGTGGCTCATCGTATTCTAAATTATTAATTAAATCATCAGGATTTTTAAGGAGAAGTAACTCGAATGGCGAAGGAGAAATTTGATCGCAGTAAACCCCACCTGAATGTGGGAACAATGGGACATATTGACCATGGGAAAACCACGCTGACAGCAGCGATTACCAAGGTCAGTCAGTTAATGGGATTCGGTGAATACCGGGCATACGATAGCATCGACAATGCACCGGAAGAAAAAGCGCGTGGAATCACCATCAACATAGCGCACGTAGAATACCAGACAGCAAAACGACACTATGCGCACGTCGACATGCCTGGTCACCGTGACTACATTAAAAACATGATCACCGGCGCCGCGCAGGTAGATGGCGCGATCCTGGTGGTAGCAGCTCCCGATGGTCCGATGCCACAAACACGTGAACACGTGTTGTTAGCACGCCAGGTGGAAGTGCCCAGCATCGTCGTATACCTGAACAAAACCGACCAGATGGATGATCCTGAATTGATCGAACTGGTAGAGTTAGAGCTACAGGAAATGTTAAGCGAGTATGGCTTCCCGGGTGATGAGACCCCGATCGTGAAAGGCTCAGCCTTGAAAGCATTGGAAAGCACCTCAACCGACCCGATGGCACCCGAATACGACAGCATTCGCGAATTATTGGATGTGGTCGACAGCTACATTCCCCAGCCAGAACGTGAAATTGACAAACCGTTCATGATGCCGGTGGAAGACGTCTTCTCGATCAAAGGTCGTGGCACTGTGGTGACCGGCCGTGTCGATCGTGGTCTGATCAAAGTGGGAGAACCTGTAGAAATCGTCGGTTTGCGTGAGAAGAGCATGAACTCGGTATGTACCGGCGTAGAAATGTTCCACAAACTGTTAGATCAGGGTATGGCTGGTGACAACTTAGGCTTATTACTGCGCGGTATCAACCGTGATGATGTGGAACGTGGAATGGTGATTGCCAAACCCGGCAGCATCACCCCACACACCAAATTCATGGCCGAAGTATACGTATTACGCCGCGATGAAGGTGGACGACATAAACCATTCTTCCCGGGATACCGACCGCAGTTCTACATCCGCACCATGGATGTAACCGGCTCGATCACGTTACCCGAAGGTGTAGAAATGGTAATGCCTGGTGACAATGTCAACATGATGGTCGAACTGATCGTCCCGGTGGCGTTGGAACAGGGTTCAAAATTTGCAATTCGCGAAGGCGGCCTGACAGTAGGCGCTGGCGTGATCACTAAGATTCTTCAGTAGGTGTTAAATGGCTAAACAACGTATACGTATTCGTCTTAAAGCATATGATCATCGAGTTCTTGATCAATCAGCAAAACGCATTGTCGATACCGCTGAACGATCTGGTGCAAAAGTTGTGGGACCCGTTCCACTCCCAACCAAAAAAGAACGGTTCACCGTACGCCGTTCGACTTTCATTGATAAAGATTCACATGAACATTTCGAGATTCGGACCCATAATCGTCTGATCGATGTTCTGGAACCGGATTCGAAAACAATTGATATGTTAATGCGGTTGAATTTACCCGCTGGCGTTGATATTGAAATAAAGATTTAATTCATTAATAAAAGCACTTTAAATTAGAAAAATTACAGAGAAGGATGGCGAACGCTATCCTTCTCAAAACGTAAGAATTATGATATATTTGAAAGGTTGCGAGTTTCTCGAAATTCGCTTCATTTAGGCTGAGTAAGAGTTGTATCGTGAGCGGACTGGAAAAGATGCGGAGTCTTGCAGCGAACAACTTACTGCCCAGCATACGGGGATGATGCAGCTTAGCCCAAGCTGACAGTCCTGGCAATTTATAAAACAAGGAGAAAACTGATATGTTGAAAGGGCTAATTGGCAAGAAAATCGGTATGACCCAGATTTTCGATGAAAATGGTGCCGCTGTGCCGGTAACTGTTATCGAAGCTGGGCCTTGCTATGTAACCCAAGTACGTACAGAAGAACGTGATGGCTACACTGCTGTACAACTGGGTTATGGTGAGGCAAAACCAAAACGCTTGACCAACGGACAAAAAGGGCACTTAAAGCGCAATAACCTGAATTTACCTCCTCTCAAGTTTTTACGCGAATTTCGCGTTAAAACCCCAGCGGTAAATGAAGGTGATAAATTGTCTGTTGAAGTCTTTGCAGTTGGCGAATTTGTTGATGTAGTCGGAACCTCTAAGGGAAAAGGTTTTGCAGGTGCTGTGAAACGTTACCATTTCCGTGGTGGTCCCAAGACTCATGGTCAATCGGATCGACACCGTGCCCCAGGTTCACGAGGTGCGGGAACGACTCCAGGTCGTGTCTATAAAGGCTCGCGAGGCCCCGGTCATATGGGTGATGAACGAGTTACGTCGCAAAACTTGAAGGTTGTCCTGTTAGATGCTGAACGCAACCTGATAGGTGTGCGCGGATCAGTGCCTGGACCACGAGGTGGGGTGGTGCTGGTTAAAGAGGCACGAAAGAACTAAGGAGCTGAGAGACTATGAAAGTAGATGTCTTAAACATTGAGGGTAAAAAAGTAAAAACTGTGGAGTTATCACCCGCAATTTTTGAAGCCCCCATCAACGTAGATTTAATGCACCAGGCATTCCTGCGCCAAATGGCAAATGCAAGGCTTGGTACAAGTGACACCAAAACTCGAAATGAAGTTGCTGGTGGTGGTCGTAAACCATGGCGTCAAAAAGGCACTGGCCGTGCCCGTCAAGGTTCAATTCGTGCTGCGCAGTGGAAAGGCGGTGGCCGCATCCATACTCCCCATCCACGTTCGTACGCTCAGGCAATGCCACGCAAAATGCGTCGTGCCGCGCTGCGTTCCGCACTGTCCGTAAAAGCATCAGAGAATGCAATCGTGATTATTGATGATTTGAAATTACCGGAAGCCAAAACCCGTGTGATGGCTGGTGTTCTGAACAACCTGGTTGGTCAGGAAACCGCATTGGTTCTCATTCCGAATAAAGAAGCTTTTGAGGAAGTTATTCGCACAAGCAGTAACCTGCCCGGTACAAAAGTTCTTTTGGCTAATTATCTCAATATTCGCGATTTGTTGAAGTACAACAAAGTGGTATTTCCAATGGCTTCTCTGAGTTTGGTAGAAAGTTTTCTAGGGTAGGTAGGAGTAAATTATGACATCAATTTATGAAGTTCTCCGCCGTCCTTTGGTGACTGAGAAAACCAATTACCAGGTAAACAAATTACATCAATACGTCTTTGAAGTAGCTGGTGAATCAACCCGCTCAATGGTGAAAGATGCAGTTGAGCAGATCTTCGATGTGAAAGTTGTAAAAGTGAATATTATCAATGTTCCAGCAAAACGCACCCGAAGAGCACGTAGCAGAAGGTTAGCAGTTCGCAACCCTGGTTACAAGAAAGCAATTGTCACACTTGCACCAGAAGACAGTATTGCGATTTTTGAAGGGGTTGAATAATGGCTATCAAGATTTATAAACCAGTAACCCCTGGTCAACGAAATATGACCGGGTACGGCTTCGAAGAAATAACCAAATCAAAACCTGAACGTTCATTAATCGTTATTCGTAAAGCTCATTCAGGGCGAAACTCATATGGTCGTATCACTGTTCGACATCGTGGTGGTGGGCACAAACGTTATATCCGTTTGATTGATTTCAAACGTGATAAACGTAACATTCCTGCTAACGTCAGCGCAATCGAATATGATCCAAACCGTACTGCTCGTATCGCTCTTCTAACTTACGTTGATGGTGAGAAACGCTATATCTTAGCACCGGTTGGGTTGAAAGTTGGAGACACGATTGTATCTGGATCAGAAGCAGATATTCGCCCTGGTAATAGTTTGCCCATTTCACGCATTCCTTTGGGAACAATGATTCACAATGTTGAACTCAAAGAAGGACGTGGTGGTCAGATGGTAAGATCTGCAGGTACTGCAGCTCAGTTATTGGCAAAAGAAGGCGATTTTGCACAGGTTCGTTTACCCTCAGGTGAGGTTCGATTGGTTCGACAAAGTTGCTATGCAACCGTCGGTCAGGTTGGAAACCTGGACCATAAGAATATCAAATTGGGTAAAGCAGGCCGCAAACGCCATCTAGGTATCCGCCCATCCGTTCGTGGAACTGCAATGTCACCAAGGGACCATCCACATGGTGGTGGTGAAGGTCGTTCACCTGTTGGTATGCCAGGACCTAAAACGCCGTGGGGTAAACCAACATTGGGATACAAGACCCGCCGGAATAAAACAACGAGCAAATACATTGTTCGTCGTCGTTCAAGCGGTAAACGCGGATAGAAAGATGCTAAAGGTTTAAGAGGATAATTATGTCTCGATCGTTGAAAAAAGGGCCATTTGTTGAGCCAAAATTATTAAAGAAAATTGAGCAAATGAATGCCCGTGGAGAAAAAAAGGTGGTTCGTACCTGGAGTCGCGCAAGTGTGATCTTCCCGCAAATGTTGGGACACACAATCGCAGTCCATGATGGTCGCCGACATGTTCCGATTTACATAACCGAGAACATGGTGGGTCATCGTTTAGGTGAATTTGCACCAACCCGAACTTTCCGCGGCCATGTTGCTGAAAAATCTTCAAAAGGGAGATAAGATATGGCAACTGACATTCGTGCAAAATTAAGCTATTTACCGATTTCTGCGCAGAAAGTTCGCCTGGTGGTGGACACTGTACGTGGAAAACCTGTAGTGGACGCAATCAATACATTAAAATTTCTGCAAAAAAGTGCAGCAAAACCTGTAGAAAAATTGTTGACCTCAGCAGTATCCAATGCGGAAGAAAATTTCGGTATTAGCCGGGATGACTTATTTGTTTATATGATCACCGCGGATGAAGCACCAACACGTCGTTGGCGTCGATTTGGTGCGCGTGGTAGGTTTAAGCCGATTTTACGTCGAACATCACATGTCAATGTGGTCTTACGCGAACGGCAATAAACCTAAACCGATCATTAGCTAACAAAGGAAATGTAGGAGAAAATATGGGTCGAAAAGTTCATCCGATAGGGTACCGATTGGGCATCATTCAGCCCTGGGACGCTCGTTGGTTTGCAAAAAACAGTGACTATGGCGAGCATTTGAATCAAGATCTTGCAATTCGTAAGATGCTGAAGGAATACTCTGTGAAGGCTGGCGTATCTCGCATTGAGATCGAACGCTTCCCAAGTAAAATTCGTGTGATTGTTCACACAGCCAAACCAGGGATTTTGATTGGTCGTAAAGGTGAAAATGTCAAAAAAGTCCGAGGTGATTTAGAAACCTTAACCGGGCAAAAAGTAGATTTGGATATCAAAGAAATTAAGAATCCTGATCTGGATGCTTTCCTGGTGGCGGTTAATATTGCCGGACAAATTGAACGTCGTGTTGCTTATCGTCGCGCCATGAAACGTGCGATCAGTCAGGCAATTCGACAGGGCGGTAAAGGCTGCAAAATTCAGGTATCTGGCCGTTTGGCTGGTGCTGAAATGGCACGTACAGTCTGGTTGCGAGAAGGTCGCGTTCCATTGCAGACCTTGCGCGCCGACATTGATTTCGCCCGGTATGAAGCCTTGACTACTTACGGTCAAATCGGTATCAAAGTATGGATTTACAAAGGCGACGTTTTGCCCGAGGCGGAAGAGAAATTCGAACGCACCGAAGGCGTATACGTTAGTGAGTAGTAAGGAGAAATAATTGCTATGTTGATGCCAAAACGTGTTAAATGGCGAAAGCAAATGCGCGGTCGTATGCGCGGAAAAGCATTACGAGGAGCAGAGCTGCTGAATGGTCAATTCGGCTTACAAGCTCTTGAACCTGGTTATGTTTCAGCTCGACAGATTGAAGCTGCCCGTAGAGCGATTGTGCGTTATATGAAGCGACGTGGTAAGGTATGGATCCGAATCTTCCCCGATAAGCCATATACCAAGAAAGCTGCCGAAACCCGTATGGGTAAAGGTAAGGGTAACGTGGAATACTGGGTGGCGGTTGTCCGACCAGGTCGCATAATGTTCGAGTTGGCTGGAGTGCCGGAAGAAGCAGCATTGCATGCTTTGAAACAAGCTAGTTACAAGTTTGCAATTAAGACAAAAGTTGTTGGCCGCACTGAAGAGACAGTAGGAGAGCAAGAAGAATGAAAACAGCTGATATTCGAAACATGTCCGATGAGGAAATTCGAAGCCGTATCGATGATACACGCCAGGAATTAATGAACTTAAGGTTTCAGGTTGTTACTGGTCAGCTAACAGATACGAGTCGATTAAAAAGAGTTCGCCGACAGGTCGCGCAATTGGAGACAATTCTTCATGAACGAGAGCTGGAACGGACTAAGGAAGGTGAAGCATGAATAGTCGACGTCGATTAACAGGTGTTGTCACCAGCGATAAAATGATGAAGACCGTGATTGTTGAAGTTACAAGCACATTTCGTCATCCTCTTTATCAAAAAGTGGTTCATAGCAAAAAACGCTTCAAAGCCCATGATGAATTAGGATGCAGTGTTGGTGATAAGGTCGAAATTGTTGAAAGCCGTCCGCTTTCCAAAGAAAAACGCTGGGTTGTGCAATCGATTATCCGTCGTACCGGAGAACCAGCTGATGCTGGAAAGATTGTTGAAGGAGAATAGGTATGATCCAGCAAGAGTTGAGACTAAAAGTTGCTGATAATACCGGAGCAAAGGAACTTCTGGTTATCCATGTTATGGGTGGTTCAGTGGTTCATTATGGCAGAGTTGGAAGTATTGTTGTAGCGACAGTAAAATCAGCTGCACCGCAAGGTTCTGTTAAGAAAAGTGATATTGTCAAAGCAGTAATCGTGCGTTGTGCAAAAGAATGGCGTCGTGAAGATGGTTCTACCATCCGGTTTGATGATAATGCCGCCGTAATTCTTGATGGCGAAACGCAGAATCCAAAAGGGACCCGTATCTTTGGGCCTGTTGCACGTGAATTACGTGAAAAAGGCTTTATGAAGATCGTCTCACTGGCTCCGGAAGTACTTTAGGAAAATGGTAGGAGTATAGCCAATGAGTACAAAAATTCGTAAAGGCGACACAGTAATAATCGTTACAGGTCGCGATGAAGATAAAGGTAAAAAGGGTGAGGTCATTAAAGTTTTGACTGAAGATAACCGTGTTGTGGTGCAAGGTGTAAACCTGCGTAGCAAACACCAAAAGCAAGTTCAGTCACAAGGACGAACCATTAACCCTGGTATGGTGCGCTTCGAATCATCTATTGATATTTCTAATGTGATGTTGGTTTGCCCAAAATGTGGAAAACCCACCCGTGTTGGAAAATCAGATCAAGGTGAAAAGAAGTCAAGAATTTGCAAAAAATGCAATGCCTTAATTGATGAATAGGCCGACTGGGAGTTAGAGTATGAATGCATTAAGAGAAAAGTATCAAAACGAAGTTGTGCCTGTATTGATGAAGGAATTAGGTTTAAAAAACCCGAACGAATTACCTCGAATCAGTAAAGTTGCTGTCAATATTGGTATGGGTGAAGCACTTGATAATCCCAAAGGCCTGGACGCAGCAGTAAACGATTTGAAAACGATTACCGGGCAACAACCAGTTGTTACCAAAGCTTCTAAAAGTATTGCTGCTTTCAAGCTTCGTGAAGGTCGAGAAATCGGTGCAAAAGTGACCTTACGTGGAGACCGCATGTGGGCGTTCTTAGATCGCTTATTAAACATTGCGCTTCCCCGTGTGCGTGACTTTCGTGGAATTTCCCCGGATTCATTTGATGGACGTGGGAACTATACACTTGGTTTACGAGAACAATTAATATTTCCTGAAATTGACTTTGATAAAGTTGACAAAGTTCGTGGATTGGAAATCACAATTGTAACTACAGCAGAAACCGATGATGTATCTCGATTATTATTAGGCTTGTTAGGCATGCCATTCAGAAAGGAATAATATGGCAAAGAAGTGTATGGAATATCGTGAAAAACGTCGAAAATTCTCTGTGCAGGTGCGTAATCGCTGTGCTCGTTGTGGTCGCCCGCGTGGATATATTCGTCGATTTGGTCTGTGTCGTATTTGCTTCCGCGAATTATCGCTGGAAGGTCAAATTCCAGGCGTAAAGAAATCATCGTGGTAGTTCTCAAGTGGAGGTATTAGCATGAGTGTTAACGATCCAATTGCCGATATGCTGACACGTATTCGCAATGGTTTGATGATCCAACAGGCAGCAGTTGCGATGCCAAATTCAAAAGTGAAAGTTGAAATCGCAAGAATCCTGAAGGAAGAGGGCTACATTGAGGACTACGAAGTGGTTGAAGGTGAAAAGCCCTATTTGGCTACATTGAGAGTCAAATTGAAATATGTTGGTGAACGTCGTTTCAGACGACCGGTGATCTCAGGGATTGAGCGTGTTAGCCGCCCAGGACGCCGATACTATACAAAGAAACAAGACATTCCTTGGGTACTCTCAGGGATGGGAATTTCCATTCTTTCCACGCCGAAAGGTGTGATGACAGGGCAACGCGCACGCCAACTAAACGTTGGTGGCGAAATTCTCTGTAAAGTCTGGTAACCCTGAATGTCAAGGAGGTAGGAAGTGTCGCGTATAGGACGTTTACCGGTAACCGTTCCAGCTGGTGTGGAAGTCAAAATTAATGGCTTGCATGTTCATGTCAAAGGACCCAAGGGAGAATTAGAATATCAATTCAATCCGGAAGTCAAGATTGAACGTGAAGGTAACGATATTATAGTTACCCGATTGGCCGAAGAAGCACCATATCGATCTTTGCATGGAACGACCCGGGCATTAATTCAAAATATGGTAACAGGTGTTAGCACAGGCTTCACCGTTGTCTTACAGGTTCAAGGTGTTGGTTACCGCGCCGAATTGAATGGTAAGAACCTGATGCTTTATGTTGGATATTCTCATCCAAAAGAAGTAGAGCCGCCAACAGGTATTAGCTTTGAGGTTGATACTCGCGCAGGCTTGATCAAAGTGATGGGATTCGACAAACAGCAGGTCGGTCAGGTTGCGGCAAATATTCGCAAGATCCGCCCAGTAGAGCCTTACAAAGGTAAAGGTTTATTCTATCAGGGTGAGCGAATCCGTCGTAAAGCTGGTAAATCTGGAAAGAAATAGAATAGGTGAACGTAAATGGCAAAGCTGAGTCGTAAAGAACAACGTTTGCGAAGACATGCACGTGTGCGTAAATATATCAGTGGTAATGCAGAACGCCCTCGTTTGGCAGTTTTTCGCAGCAGTGAAGAAATTTACGCCCAGGTGATTGATGATGTTGCTGGTCATACAATGGCCGCTGCTTCAAGTATTGATCATGCATTGCGTGATCAGGTTGACGGTAAAACCAAGACTGAAAAATCTCGCCTGGTTGGTAAGCTGGTGGCAGAACGTGCGAAAGAAAAAGGAATCACTAAAGTCGTTTTCGATCGCGGTGGTTTTCGCTACATCGGCCGAGTCAAGGCCCTCGCAGAGGCAGCCCGCGAGGCTGGCTTGGAGTTTTAGGAAAAGAAAGGGCCTGACATATGGAAAAGAAAGAATTTCTTAGTATGGAACAACAGTATGATGAACGCGTAATTGAAATCGCCCGTGTGGCCAAAGTTGTAAAAGGTGGTCGACGATTCCAATTCCGTGTCGCGGTTGTAGCTGGTGACAATAATGGTCGTGTTGGTCTCGGTGTAGGTAAAGCAAATGCTGTACCTGACGCAATGCGCAAAGCTACTGAACGGGCTCACAAAAACATGAGAACCGTTGCAGTTTACAGCACAACCATCCCACACATCGTTAATGGTAAAGTAGCTGGTGCTAAAGTAATGTTGAAACCGGCTTCACGTGGAACTGGTGTTATTGCTGCTGGTGGTGTTCGTGCAGTATTAGAAGCCGCTGGAATTCGAGACATTTTAACCAAATCACTTGGTAGTGCAAATGTTCTCAATGTTGTAAAGGCTACATTCGACGCTCTGGATCAATTAAAATCACCAGAAGAGGAAGCAAATCGCCGCGGAAAATCCGTGAAAGAAATGTTACCTTTCTGGGATCGGAGGAAGAATGCCTAGGAAAAAAGCTGAAGAAAAGAAAAAAATGTTACGAATTACGTTGGTGAAAAGTGCGATCGGTTATTCCGAGCGCCATAAAGCAACAGTTCGTGCATTAGGCTTAAGAAAAATGAATCAATCAGTGGTTCAGGAAGACAACCCAACGATTCGAGGTATGTTATCCAAAGTGAATCATCTGGTATTAATTGAAGAGCAGGTGGAAGAATGAAACTGAATGATCTTATCCCCAATGAAGGATCGCGAAAATCTCGCAAGAGAGTTGGGCGTGGTATCTCTGCGGGTCAGGGTAAGACAGCCGGTAAAGGAACTAAAGGTCAAAACTCCCGTTCTGGTGTAGGTGGTAACCTGTACCGACAGGGTGGTAACCTGCCGTTCTACCGCCGTCTGCCGTTCATGCGTGGTGAAGGTTTCACCCCACCAAATCGTGTTGAATATAATGAAATTAATCTCAGTCAACTGGCAAAATTCGAAGCCAATTCTGAAGTTACTCCACAAATATTAGCTGAATTGAATTTGTTACACAAAAACAGCAATCCAGTTGTTATTTTAGGTCGTGGTGAAATTTCAGTTCCTTTGACTGTGAAGGTTCAACGCATAACAAAAACCGCTCAAGAAAAAATTGAAGCGGCTGGTGGAAAAGTGGAATTGATTGCTTAAGGGCAATCACTAAAGGAGACCAACAAATGAAACGGTCCGCTTGGCGCTATTTATTCAAATCTGAGGATATTCGTAAGAAATTACTAATGACATTGCTGTTACTGGTAATTTACCGGTTGGCAGCCAACGTGCCGGTTCCTGGGATTAACCGTGAGGTAATCTCAGGCTTAGTTAGCCAGGGTGGAGCAGCAGGTAATCTATTAGGATTGCTTGACTTGCTTTCCGGTGGAACAATTTCTAATTTTTCCATTCTGGCAATGGGTGTTTATCCTTACATTACAGCTCAAATTATTCTCCAATTATTAGTTCCGATCATTCCTGCATTGGAAGCGAAGATGAAAGAAAACCCACGTGAGGGTCAAAAGTGGATGGAACGCTGGACGGTTATTCTGACAGTGCCCATGGCTTTGCTCTCCGCTGTTGGTCAGATTAATATCTTTAATTCCATGGCTCAACAAATGGGTGGTCAATCCGTTCTCACATTTCAGTTTGGTTTTGCAGAAGGAAATATAATTCCTACATTAACCATTTTACTGAGTATGATGGCTGGTACTATGTTTGGTATTTGGCTGGGTCAATTAATTTCGGAGTATGGTATCCCAAAGCAAGGTCTTTCATTAATCATCTTTGCAGGTATCGTTGCTCAAATTCCAAGGAATTTGGTGAGCCTTTTTGCTGATCAAACCAATGGTTGGTGGTTATTCCTGGTGACTATCGTTATTCTTGTATTAACCATTTTCGCAATTGTTTTTGTGCAACAAGGCCGCCGGCATGTACCAGTACTATTCCCAGGAAGACGTATTGGAAGTCGCATGTCAATGCCAGTTCGCAGTAGCTTACCATTAATGGTGAATATGGCTGGTATGATCCCGTTGATTTTTGCACAATCTATTATTACATTCCCAGCAATTTTGGCATCATATTTTATGAATAGCAATGCCACCTGGGTAGCCAATTTCTCAACCGGGGTTTACAACCTTTTCAATGGACAGAGTATTGCTTATGCAATTATGTTCTTCCTGATGGTAGTTCTGTTTACTTTCTTTTATACCGATGTACTTTTTGCACAACAAAACTATGGCGACAATTTGAAACGTCAGGGTGCTCAAATTCCTGGTGTATTACGAGGTGCTCCAACCCAGAAATATCTTACAAAGGTACAACGACGCATCACATTTCCAGGTGCTCTGTTCCTCGGCCTGGTTGCAGTATTGCCTTACATTGTCAGCCTTCTCTTACCGCAAAGTATTGGTGGAGCAAGTTTGTTCCTCATCAACTCTGCAGGTTTGCTGATCGTTGTTGGTGTAGTACGTGATACCTTCAATATTATCGAGACTGAATTGAAGTTACATGGTTACGAAGAAAGTTTGATCAAAGGATAGTTAGGGAATCAATCTCATGGCCAAATTTATTGTTTTACTCGGACCTCCTGGAGCTGGAAAAGGAACACAAGCACAGATCATATCCAAGACACTGAATCTTGCCCATATTTCATCTGGTGATATTTTTCGAGAGAATTTAAAAAAACAAACGGAACTTGGAAAATTAGCACAGACGTATATGGATCGAGGTGCACTTGTGCCTGATGATGTGACGATTGCGATGATTCAAGAACGCTTAAGTCGTCCGGACTGCAATAACGGAGCTTTGTTAGATGGATTTCCACGCACACCTACGCAAGCTAAAGCACTCGATGAAATGTTGAGTAAAACAAATCAAGAAATTGATTGTGTGCCTTACATTAATGTTCCTTCTGAGGTTCTAATCGAGAGATTAAGTGGAAGATGGACATGCCCAACCTGTGGCTTTGTCTATCACGAAAAATTTAATCCACCAAATGAGCCCGGAATTTGCGATAAAGACCAAAGCGAACTTTATCAACGGGTAGATGATCAAAAGGAAACTGTGAAGAAGAGAATAGAAGTTTATTGGGAACAGACTTCTCCGTTGATTGATTACTATCGAGAAAGTGGCCTTCTCATTGAAGTTGATGGTACACAATCAATAGAGCAAGTCACCTCCCAGTTGATCGATGCGATTCAAAGGAGAACTTCCTGATGATGTCATGGGAACGCCAGATTACAATTAAATCCAAGAGAGAACTTGAAATAATGCGAACTGCAGGAAAAATCAATGCTGAAGCATTACAAGCTGTCGCGGATATAACACAACCTGGTGTTACAACTGCACAATTAAATGAAGCTGCTGATGCCGTACTCAAAAAATATGGCGTTTATTCACCATTTTTTAATTATCCTGGTGCATATCCATACCCAGCCAGCACAACGATCAGTGTGAATGAAGAGTTGGTGCATGGTATCCCAGGAAAAAGAGTGTTAAAAGAGGGCGATATTGTTTCGGTCGACTGTGGTACCGTGTATGAAGGATTTGTAGCAGATTCAGCTATCACAGTACCGGTTGGTGAAGTATCCGAACTCACGCGTAAACTCTTGACGGTAACAGAAGAATCATTGTATGTTGGAATCAAACTTATGGCACCTGGAAATCGCGTTGGAGACGTATCTTCTGCAATTCAAAAGTTTGTTGAGGAAAAAGGTTTCTTCGTGACCAGAGAGTACACAGGGCATGGTGTTGGTAGAGATATGCATGAAGGTCCACAGGTTCCAAATTATGGAGTACCTGGTAGAGGAATTCTACTTCGTCCTGGTATGACGATCGCATTGGAACCGATGGTACTGATTGGTACCCCTGCAACCCGTGTTTTGAAGGATCAATGGACAGTAATCTCGGCTGATCGTTCTTTGACAGCTCATTATGAACATACCGTTGCCGTTACCGAAGACGGACCTGTCATTTTGACATTGCTGGAGGATGGAAGCAAGCCTGGACGAAAAATGTAAGTAGAGGTATAATTGCGGCTTTGGCTGTAAATTAGCGAGTTATTGAGGAGTTGTGATGAAAGTATCACCATCGATTAAAAAAAGATGCACAAAGTGCAAAATTGTAAAAAGACATGGCAGGTTGATCGTGATCTGCGAAAACCCAAAGCATAAACAGCGACAGGGCTAAGAGGACTTATGGCGAGAATTGAAGGTGTAGATTTACCGCGCAATAAGCGCATTGAAGTGGCCTTAACCTATATTTATGGTGTTGGACCTACACGTGCTAAAGAAATTTTGGCATTGACTAGGGTAAACCCGGATACACGTGTACGTGATCTCACAGAAGACGAAGCAAATTTATTGCGTGAATATATTGCAAAGAACTTTGTTGTTGAAGGTGATTTGAGACGTGCCGTGCAGATGAACATTAAACGGTTAGTTGAAATAGGCTGCTATCGTGGTTTACGCCACAGACGTAGTCTGCCAGTTCGTGGTCAACGAACTCGTACCAACGCTCGTACCCGTAAGGGTCCAAAACGTACGGTAGCTGGTCGTGGCCGTCGAAGAGGCGCAACGAAGAAATAATCCTGATTGGATTGTTGATTGGGAATGGTATAACACCCCTCTTACATACCGCGGCAACCCAATCAATAAACAAACAGGTTATGATGTTGAGAACTGAATTAAGAGGTTAGTGAGGAAAAATGGCTCAAAACGTACGAACAGCTAGACGCTCTGCTTCGGCTCGAAAAGTGAAGCGACAGTTATCCACCGCCGAGGTGCATATATTTGCTTCATTCAACAACACAATTGTGACTGTATCAGATTTACAGGGAAACACAGTTTGTTGGGCGAGTTCTGGATCAGCGGGTTTTAAGGGTTCTCGTAAAAGCACACCATTTGCAGCGCGTTTAGCAGCTGAACAAGCACTTAAAACTGCACAACAAATGGGTGTACAGGAAGTGGATCTGATTATCAAAGGTCCCGGACCTGGACGTGAATCTGCAATCCGTGCCATTCAAGGCATGGGGATTAAAGTCCGTTCAATCGCAGATATTACACCGGTACCTCATAATGGTTGCCGGCCACCGAAGAAACGCCGCGTCTAAATCAGATTAAGAGAGGGTAGTTATGGCAAGATATACCGGTCCGGTATGTAAATTATGTCGGCGCGAAGGAGAAAAACTCTACCTAAAGGGTGCGCGCTGCTTCAGTCCCAAATGTGCATTAGAAAAACGCAATTATGCTCCTGGCATTCATGGTCGTGCTCAATCAACTCGTTCAGATAGAGGTTCCGACTATTCACGTCAGTTACGTGCAAAACAGCGTGCTCGCCGCACATATGGTGTTTTGGAACGTCAATTCAGACGTTATTATTCAGACGCCTTGAGAAAACGTGGTTTAACAGGTTTGAACTTGCTTCAATTGCTGGAATTACGTCTCGATAATGTTGTTTATCGCCTAGGCCTGGCAGATAGCCGCGCACAGGCTCGTCAACTGGTCAATCATGGCCACTTCACCGTCAATGGCATTAAAGCTGACATTCCTTCCATGATCTTAAAGGTTGGGGATGCTGTGACATTACGTGAAGGTTCAGCTAAACTTGATTTCTTCAAGGATATGGCTGAAGTTGCTGAAAAAAGAGCGTCATCATTATGGCTCGATCGTGATTTAGGTAAAATGAGTGGCAAAGTTACTCGTTTTCCAGAACGCGCCGAGATTGATGGCACCCTTGATGAACAATTGATTGTTGAGTATTACTCACGGTAATGAGAATTATTAAAATGAGTTCACTGAGTTATCTGGAAGGGGTGAAACGTGTGCGCCTTAAGTAGTATGGTAACGCCGAAAGTAGAACGAGAAGCCGAAGCGAGAAATTACGGTAAATTTATCATCAGTCCCCTAGAGCGGGGATACGGTGTCACCCTTGGCAATACATTACGCCGAGTACTGCTTTCCTCGCTGGATGGAGCAGCGGTCACTTCCGTACGGATTTCGGATGTCCTGCATGAGTTCAGCGACATTCCAGGAGTACGGGAAGACGTAATTCAGGTGATGCTTCAAATTAAGCAATTACACTTAATTCTGCATGATACTGATTCAGCTCATTTACACCTGGAAGTTCGCGGAGAAGGTGTAGTCACCGCAGCGGATATTCAAGTGCCGGCTGAAGTGGAAGTTGTAAATCCAGAGTTGTATTTATTTACTGTTGATGATAATCAAACTCGGTTAGAAATTGATTTTACAGTTGAACGTGGTCGTGGGTATTCTCCTGCATCCGATCGTAGCGGTCGTTTACCAATTGGTGAATTACCCGTGGATGCAATTTATAGCCCGGTTCGACGTGTAAACTATATTGTTGGATCTGCCCGAGTTGGTCAAAGCACTAATTTTGATCGTTTGGAACTGGAAATTTGGACAGATGGAACTGTGGAACCTGAAAAAGCTCTTGGTGAAGCTTCTAAAGTTCTCATTGACCATTTACGCTTCATTTCTGGTATTTCGGAAGAAACTTTTGTTGTAAGTAGTGAACAGGAGCCTACTGGTGGAAGTCGATTAACCAGTGAAGCTGCTGAAACACCTATCGAAAACCTTGATTTATCAGTTCGTGTTTTCAATTCTTTGAAACGCACGGGTGTAACCACAGTTGGCGATGTACTTGACTTACTGGAAAAAGGTGAAGAGGCAGTGATGTCCATTCGCAATTTTGGTGAGAAAAGCCTGGATGAGTTACGCCAAAAAATGATTGAAAAAGGTTTCTTACAACAAGATGAAGAAGAAGATGAGACGGAGTAAGCAACTATGCGTCATCGTGTAGCAGGTTACAAACTTGGTCGCACCAGCGACCAACGCAAAGGACTTCGCCGAACTATGATACGGCAGCTTTTTGAACATGAGCGAATTCAAACCACTCGTGCCAAAGCAGCTTCCATTCGTGGTGAAGCAGAACGTCTAATTACTGTTGCGCGCAATAGCGCCGAAGGTAGTGACATTGATAAAGTGAACGCTCGCCGTTTGGTAGCTGCGCGTCTCGGGAATGCTCCCGAAATCGTGAAAAAATTATTTGATGATATTGCACCTCGCTTCAGTAACAGAAAAGGTGGCTATACCCGAGTTCTAAAATTGGGTCCCCGTTTGGGAGATGCCGCTGAAATGGTGTTATTGGAGTTGGTGGAAGAATAATTCCTCCGGGATTTCCGGAAGAAATGGCACATTACCAAGTCAAAATAGCTTATGATGGGTCCGAATTCTTTGGCTTTCAACGCCAGGAAGAAACCCGAACTGTGCAGCTAGAGATTGAAAATGCCCTGAGAAAAATTGGATGGGATGGTCAATCGATAACTGCTGCGGGAAGGACGGATACTGGAGTACATGCCTCAGGTCAGGTGATAGCGTTTGAATTTGAGTGGAAACACTCACAAGAAGCTCTAAAAAAAGCATTAAACGCTAATCTACCAGAGGATGTTGCAGTACATGCGGTAAAGGTGGCAAATGAGGTTTTCCATCCCCGTTTTGAAGCAATTTCCCGTTGCTATCATTACCGCATTTACTGTCAACCCACCAGAGATCCATTGCGTGATCGCTACGCGTGGAGAGTATGGCCTCCGGTTTCATTCCAGGATCTTCAACTTGCAGCAAAGGAACTGATTGGTACGCATAATTTTGCGGCTTTCGGATTACCTCCCAAAAAAGGTGGCAATACGATTCGCACGATTTTTGAAGCGAATTGGCTTAGCAATCAGGACGAATTCCTTTTCCAGGTAAAGGCAAATGCTTTTCTTTACCACATGGTAAGAAGAATTGTTTTTTTGCAAGTAAAGATTGCGCAAGGAGTTTGGACATTAGATCAATTACGCGATGGTGTACTCCATCAAGTTGATCAATTGCCAGGATTGGCAATTCCGAATGGGCTCGTTTTGGTAAAGGTTCAATATCAAAATAAAAATTTTGATGAGTAAAAAAGGAAAAAACCTTTTTGTTTAAGAGAAAGGATGACCGTGGAAAAGACGTATGTCATAAAAGGCACACCCGAATCAAACTGGCTATTGGTTGATGCCAAGAATCAGAAGCTCGGACGCCTGGCCACGCAAATAGCCAGTTATTTGTTGGGAAAACATAAACCGACATATACACCAGGTGTTGATATGGGCGATTTTGTTGTTGTGATCAATGCAAAAGATCTTGATATTGATCAAAAAAGGTTGGATACAAAAATGTATCACCACCATTCGCATTACCCAGGTGGTTTGAAGAGCGTAACCATGCGCCGCCAAATGGAAACATATCCGGATCGTGTTATTCGCGCAGCAGTGTGGGGAATGATGCCTCATACCAAACAGGGGCGACAATTAATTAAACGCCTGCGAATTTACTCCGGTGCTGAGCATCCTCATGAAGCTCAGAAACCTGAAGCTGTAGCGTAAAGGAGATTGATTTATGGCACAATATTATGAAGGTATAGGCCGAAGAAAACAGAGTACTGCTCGTGTTCGACTCACTTCTGGTTCAGGTAAGTTTCTCATTAATGAAAAACCACTGGATGTTTATTTTGGCCGCTTAGGTGATATGGATTCAATTCTGTCTCCCTTCAATGCGGTAGATCAAGATAATTCTGGTTTTGATGTAACCGTCAAAGTCAGTGGTGGTGGTGTTAATGGTCAGGCAGAGTCTGTACGTTTGGGTTTAGCGCGTGCATTTGTAAAAATGAACGAAGACTATTTGTCCTCACTCCGAAAAGCAGGTTTGTTAACCCGAGATGCTCGCGTTAAGGAACGTAAGAAACCAGGTCTTAAGAGAGCGCGTAAAGCACCTACTTATACAAAACGTTAATTCTTTTAGCTTTACTATAAAAATCACAGAACTTGAATTGGTTTACAATCAGGTTCTGTGTTGTTTATTAAATCTGGGTTAGAATTCTGAGCAATGCAGGATTGAAAATTAAAAATAAGATAATCAGGTGAGCAGCGTGGAATCTTTTAATGGAATAACAATTATTGGTCTTGGACCGGGAAATATTGATTTACTGACTAAACAAACCTGGGAGTTATTAAATCAATTAGATTTAATTTATTTACGTACAGCACAACATCCTGCAGTGGGTGGATTTCCAAAGAATATTCAAATCTTAAGCTTTGATGAGTACTATCAAAAATTCAATGATTTTGATGAAGTTTACGAAAAAATTGTTGATACGATCATTGAGAAAGCGAGTGAAGGAAAACCAATCACCTATGCAGTACCAGGCCATCCTTTTGTGGCTGAAACTACCTCACCAAGAATCTACCAAAGAGCGAAACAACTCGGAATTCCTGTCAGAGTTTTCGAAGCTGTCAGTTTTCTGGAACCGACTTTTTCTTCCTTAGAAATTGATCCTTTTAGCAGTATCACGTTAATAGATGCTTTTGATGTAGGCAATGCGAATTTTCCACAATTTCCTCCCAGCCGTCCGGTTTTAATTTCACAAATTTATTCCAGAATGATTGCATCGGAAGTAAAACAAACATTATTGGAAGTTTATCAGGATGAACACCCAGTAAAACTTATCCATGCAGCCGGGACTAAACAACAAAAAGTTGAAAGCATCCCATTATATGAAATTGATAGAAGTAAACACATTGGAATATTAACTTCTTTGTATGTGGAACCTTTGGGAAATGATACATCTTTTGAAGAATTTCAAGAGATCATAGCACATTTAAGAGCACCGGATGGTTGTCCATGGGATCGCGAACAGGATCACAAGTCTCTCAGGCCACATTTACTTTCAGAAACGTATGAATTATTGTCTGCCCTGGATGAAGAAGACCCAGATCATTTAAAAGAAGAGTTAGGGGATTTGTTATTGCAAATCGTTCTACATGCCCAGATTGCTTCAGAATTTGGTGAGTTCACGATGTCTGAAGTGATTAAAGGCATCAGTGAAAAATTAATTCGACGACATCCCCATGTATTTTCGCAAGTCCAGGTGGATGGTGTTGATCATGTCTTAACCAATTGGGAAAAGATTAAAGAGTCAGAACGAGCTGAAAATGGAAACAAAAAGGAAAACGGATTATTGTCCGGTGTTCCTAATGAGTACCCTGCTTTAGCGCAAGCACAGGAAATCCAAAATCGAGCCGCACGTGTCGGATTTGATTGGGATAAAGTTGAACCGGTGATTGAGAAGATTCATGAAGAGATAAATGAAATTTCCAATGCAACCGATAAAGAATCACAATTAAAAGAAGTAGGTGATTTATTATTTGCAATTGTTAATCTGATTCGTTGGTATGGTGGCGATGCTGAATCAATATTGCGAGAAACAAATCTCAAATTCAGGAAACGATTCAATTATATTGAGACCCAGGTAAAGAATTTGAATAAGTCCATGAAGGATTTTTCGTTGGACGAATTGGATGCTTTTTGGGATCAGGCGAAAAAATCAGGTTTATAAAGGTTTGAACCGGGCAGTAAAATGCCGTAATAATTCCGGTGCATAAGTAAACTCGTACCCTTTATAGCTGCTCTTCTGTTCAAAAACCTGTATGGCTGTTTGAACAACAAAATCCAGATGACTCTGGGTGTAAACCCGTCTCGGAATCGCCAGGCGCACCAGTTCCAATCTGGGGTGGATCATTTTACCACTATCAGGATCAGGGTAAGCGAACATGACCGATCCAATCTCGACCCCGCGCACAGCTCCTTCAAGATAAAGAGCCACAGCCAGCGTTTGACCGGGGAATTGATGCGGGGGTATTTGAGGAAGTAATGCGCCGGCATCCAGGTAGACAGCATGTCCACCAGCCGGTTGCATAACCGGAATACCGTTTGAGGATAATTTCTCTGTCAGATATGCCGTTTGACCGGTCCGGTACGCTAAATAATCTTCATCCAACCCTTCCCGGAGCCCTACAGCCACAGCATCCAGGTCTCTTCCCGCCAAACCTCCATAACTGACAAAACCTTCTTTGAGGATTAATTCATTGCAAATTTTCTGATAGATTCCATTATCTCTGACAGCCAGGAATCCTCCAATATTCACTAAAGCATCTTTCTTAGCGCTCATCCAGGCTCCATCAGCATAGCGAAAGATCTCTTGAGCAATACTCAAAATGGAATGGTTTTGGTATCCAGGCTCTCTTTGTTTGATAAAAAATGAATTTTCAGCGAATCGGCAGGCATCAATAAAGAAAAGGATTCCATATTCGTGATAAATCTCGGCTACCTGACGAATATTATCCAGACTGACAGGTTGACCTCCTCCAGCGTTGTTGGTAATCGTAATAGCTCCAAACGGTATATTTTCTGGCCCTGTAGTTTGGATAAAATTGCGTAGTTTTTTAAGATCCATATTGCCTTTGAACGGATCCAGATTTGAAGGGTCAAATGCATTTTCATTGACAAGATTTATAGGAAAAGCCTTTCCAGCACGAATATTCCCTTCGGTTGTGTCAAAATGCATATTTGAAGGAATAAACTGACCGGGTTTAACTAAAATATTAACCAAAATATTTTCTGCAGCGCGACCCTGGTGCGTAGGGACAAAATGTTCGAATCCAAAGATCTCTTGCATAACATCCGAAAAACGAAAATAAGATTTCGCCCCGGCATATGATTCATCTCCCGTCATCATGGCTGCCCATTGATTTTGACTCATTGAACCAGTGCCAGAGTCAGTAAGTAGATCTATGAAAACATCTTCGGCTCTTAAATTGAACAAATTGTAACCAGCTGTTTTTATTGCCTTAATTCTATCTTCTCTTGAAATCAATCGAATTGGTTCAACCATTTTTATTCTGAAAGGCTCCGGTAAATAAGTCATTAAGCTACTCCTATTTTATGATTTCAGCAAACTAAGTTTACTAATTTTTAATTTTATTCAAAAATATCAATAAAGTTGTTATAAATTTTTAATTTTTTATAATCATTTTACGAATATTAATAAAATTTATATATGTATTAAATATATTTAAATAGTATTGACATTTATTAAATTTATGCTAAACTTATTTTAGAATTCATTTGATTGGAGATATCTATGGAAAAAGCAACCTATAACGATGTTAATTCAATAATTGTCAACTGTAAAAAAAGTGTTTTTGTTCGCGGGTGGGAAAAAGTAGAAGTTGAAGTTCGATACCCTGAAAATAAAGAATGTATTATAAATTTCGATAACGGGTTGCTTGAAATTAATGCTAAAAGCTATTGTATCATTTCAGTTCCAGGAAATGTGAAATTATCAGTCGATAAAATTTATGGTAATTTTGAAACAGCTGGCAATCTTGGATTGCTGGAGATTGAAAATATTAGCGGAAATTGTACCATTCAAAAAGCTGAGGGATTAACAATTAAAAACGTGAGTGGAAATTGTAAGATTGGATACATCAGCAGTAATGCAAATATTCGAAATGTGGGTGGAAATTTAAATTTCATTGTCGAAAATGGAATGATGGCGATCCATGGAGTAGGTGGTAACTTATCCGGAAAAGCAGATAGTATAAGTCTTACCACTTCTGTTGGGGGAAATCTTAAAATTATGACCAATAGATTTGATGGAAATGATAATCAATTACGAGCCGGTGGATCGATAAAGCTCAATATAACTGATCTTGATAATACGGTTATTAATGCCCGGGCAGGTGGAATTGCTTCCATAAATTACCAAGATGGTAGTGAAAAATTTTCCAATGGTAAATTAGAAAAAAAATTCGGGAATGGTGAGAAGGAAGTCCAATTAAGAGCTGGAGGAAATATAAAGATCAGTGATGAAGAGGCTGATTTTGAAATTAATCAGAATTTTGCCTCTGCTGATGATGATTATTTGAATGAAATTGAACAAAAATTTGAATCCCGAGCTTTACAAAGCAGTGGATTTGATTTTTCTGACCTGTTTGATATCGATGGTGAAATAAGTGAAAGAATTCGAGAAAGAACCCAAATGGCTGATGAAAAAATTCAAAGAGCCATGGAGAAAATGGAAAGAAAATTTTCCTTTAAAGAAGAATTTGGGATGCCCCGACCTCCTCGTCCTCCTCGCCCCCCGGTGGAACCACAGCCCAGAGGACAAAAATCATCGCCCATAAGCTCTGAAGAAAAAATGATGATTTTGCAAATGTTACAGGATAAGAAAATTACTGCCGAAGAAGCAGATCGGTTATTACGAGCATTGGAACAATTCTAACGAAAAAGGATGACACATGGAACAGAATCGGTTAGAAATATTAAAAAAAGTCGAATTGGGTGAAATTTCATTAGAGGAAGCTTCTGTCCTTTTGTCTGAATTGGAGGAAAGTCAAATTGTAATCCAGAAACAACCTGAGGTGGTTTACAAAGAGCAAATCATAAATGATAAGCCCACAGATTCTGGTAAAAAAGAAAAACCAGCCTGGTCTATTGTTTTTTGGGTAATCCCATTGTTATTTGGTATTTTATTGACAGTATTTTCTTCAACGTGGTTATACCAAAATTATTTGACTTCAGGTTTAGGTTTTAAGTTCTGGCTAACCTGGATACCTTTTTTAATTGGTATATTTTTGATTTACTTTGGTTGGATTTTACAACGTGCCAGATGGATCCATATAAATATCAAACAACCCAAAGGTGAAAGCCCTCAAAGAATATTTCTGGCATTTCCTTTACCTTTCCAGTTATTTGGATTTTTTCTCCGTATCTTCAAAGGAAAGTTGCCTTCGAATGTATCAGGATTGGATATAGAAGAATTAATGGTGACTATTGATCAACAAATAAAAAAGGATGAACCCTTATACATTCACGTGGACGATGAAGATGGAACGAAAGTAGAAATTTATATAGGATAGTGCAATACTTCATAAATGCATTCCAATCTCTGGGTGCATTTTTAATTTAAATTCAAAATTTGGGTCACTAAAATCTAAAAATTTATTTCTTGATCAAAAAATTATCTCCCATAAAGATATAATGAATAAATGCAAATTCAAAAAAGGACCTTGATTGCTTCTCTCATACTTTTGATATTTCTCATCGTGCAGATTTTTGTCATTTTCCCCAATCCAAGATTGGTGAGTGAAAGCAATATCAATAATGTTAATTTGAATAAAGATCTAATAAAAATAAATCTTCCTGAGAAAATCTGGTTAGGCCAAACAGAACAAGTAAATATTCAACTTATAAATGAAAAATCTCAAAATGGATTCATTTATGAGAAGCAAGATTTTTCTGATTTTGACTCCAGAAAAATTCATAATTTAGAAGTTGATTTAGTTTTAACAGGTGCAGAACTATCGCCCCCTGGTATTTCCATCATACCGATTGTTGAAGGAAAAGATATAATCATGAATTGGCGGATAGAGCCAATAACAAACCAGGATATTCTTGGGACTGTCTGGATATATATCATTACTTTTTCTAATCCCGATGAAGAAAATCAAAGAGAACTGATCTTAACAAAAAATTTATTAATAAAGACCAGAAATGTCTTTGGTTTGAAAATTGACATAATTCAATGGATTTTATTCTCACTCACCCTTATAAACATCATTTTTTTGTTTAGTTCTTTCAAAAAATTAAGATCTTTAAAGGTTTCTTAAAATTAAAAACTATTATAATTAATTATTATTATCGATAAGAAAATTCCCAATTTAAAATAAAGCAATAAAAATCCTTTGTGATAGAATGAACTTGCGTCGCCAGGTTGGGCGAGATTTATCAACAGCTATGAAAACAATTGAGGAGAGTCTATGCTAAACCAATGGCTGTATATAGGTATATTTTTCATCATTGCTATGTTTTTACCGGCAGTAGCTATCTTTCTGGCACGTATCTTATCACCAAAAAAACCAACAAAAATTAAGAATTCAGTTTATGAATGTGGTATGGAAACTTACAAACCAACCTGGATTCAATTTAAGATCCAATACTATCTCTATGGCTTAATTTTCTTAATTTTTGATGTAGAAATAGTGTTTTTATTCCCATTTGCAGTTGCGTATGGGAAATTAGCATTATTTGCAGTTGTTGAAGCCATAATTTTCGTACTTATCCTTTTAGGTGGGTATCTGTATGTGTGGCGAAAAGAAGCATTAACCTGGCAATAATTCCAAAAGAGAGATGAAGAATGAAAATACTGGAATTCCTAAGTGACCCAATTATTGGAATCGAAAAATGGATTGTGCAATTATTAGGAAATTGGGGTGTTGCGCCAGAATGGCAAACTTTCATTGTGTATTTAATTGGGGCAGCCATTCTCGGGACTGGCGCTTTGTTAATTACATTGATCCTCATTTGGGCTGAACGAAAAATCATCGGCAGATTACAGGATAGATTGGGTCCAAATCGAATTGGTCCTTGGGGAATTTTTCAACCTGTTGCAGACATGTTAAAGATTTTTATTAAAGAACATATTATTCCTGATGGCGTTGATCCAATCCCTTACCACCTGGCTCCGATTATTTCTGTTGCATCTGTTTTGTTATTATGGTCAGTCGTTCCTTTTTCAGATAGTGTTCGCGGATCGAATCTCAATGTTGCTTTGCTGTTCATCCTGGGTGTAGGGGGTTTGGGAGAGCTAGGCGTTATTCTGGCTGGTTGGGGATCCAACAACAAATACTCCATGCTAGCCGCCTTTCGCGCTTCCGCACAAATGATTTCTTACGAAGTTCCAATGGCCATTATCCTGTTGGCAACAGTAATATTGTCAGGATCCATGTCTTTGGGAGATATAGTAAAATCGCAAAATATTGCTTATATCTTTTTCCTTCCACTAGGTGCATTTATTTTTTTTGTTGCTTCCATCGCTGAGAATGGTCGCGCTCCATTTGATTTAGCAGAGGCTGAGTCCGAACTGGTTGCCGGTTTTAATATGGAATATTCGGGTCTGAAATTCGGCATGTTTTATGTGGCGGATTTCTTAAGAGCATTTACTTCCGCGGTGATCTTTTCATCAATTTTTCTCGGTGGTTGGAGAGGTCCAGGGGTAGAACAAATACCGATTTTGGGTTTTGTCTATTTGCTAATAAAATCCGTAATTGTCTGGTTCCTGGGTGTATGGATTCGTGGTAGTATGCCCCGTTTCCGTGTAGATCAGATGATGGCAATTACCTGGAAATTTCTGACTCCCTTAGCTTTAGCACTATTTATCGTTGTTGCTTTTGCTGCGAAGTTGATTGAAAATGCGAATCAATGGTTACAGGTTTTGGTTTTTTTGGTGATCAATGTGGTGCTATTTGTGGCTGGATTTGCGATTACCAAGAGATTTGAAAATGAAAAAGAGCGGAAAATTGTCTCGACTAAAAAGCGAGTTTTAGCACAACCAACAAACCCATTTACGCAATCGGAAACAGGAGGTTAATGTGACTCCCTTACAAATTGTTTTTATCCTTGTCGCTCTGGTCACAATTATCTCCGCCATATTTGTGGTCAGTTTACGAAATATCTTTCATGCAGCTTTGTGGTTGATCGTTACATTGATGGGTGTGGCGATCATATTTGCTTTATTGGAGGCAAGTTTTTTTGCAGCGGTTCAAATTCTTGTCTATATCGGGGCGATCGCCATTATTTTGATCTTTGCGATCATGTTAACCAGGAACATCATGAGCGATGAAGAAATGCAAATCAATCGATCATGGGGCATTGTACTGGTACTTGTTCTGATATTTTCTGTGATTTTCATCAGCCAACTTTCAAGTAGTAATGTTATCAATACTATACTGGTACCTTTGGAATTTCAAGGGCAGGAGAGTATCATTGCACTTGGCGAGGGATTACTGGATCCGGCCGGTTATGCTCTACCTTTTGAGCTCGCGTCATTATTACTTTTAGGGGCTCTGGTTGGGGGTGTTTATATCGCCATGGATAAAAAAGGAGGGGAGAACAAATGATCCCACTTTCCTGGTATTTGATCTTAGCCGCTGTCTTATTCAGTATTGGCTTGTTCGGTGCCATTTCCCGAAAGAATGCTGTGGCTGTGCTGATTAGTATTGAGCTGATGTTAAATGCAGTCAACATAAATATTCTGGCATTCTGGCATTATCATTCTCAATCACTTGGATATACAGAAATCAACGGATTGGTTTTTGCAGCCGTGGTGATCATCGCAGCTGCTGCGGAAGTAGCAATCGGATTAGCAATCATCATAGCTGTATACCGTCTGCGAAAAACCGTTGTTGCTTCAGATCTTAATGTACTCAAAGGTTAATGGAGGATATCAATGAATTATGAACTCATCACCTGGTTGATCCCATTAGCACCGCTTTTGGCTTTCTTTGTCATTTTTTTGGTAACTTATAAAAACAATCGGCTGA
>CAVQSU010000021.1:0-10512 GCA_963715915.1 uncultured Chloroflexia bacterium
TATCATCATCATTGTCAGTTCTTACCTCGATGAAATCGGATGGTATTTCTTCGCCCAAGTGTAAAAACCATACTGGCTGATCATTTAAAACTCCAGCAAAATCATATTGGTTGACCAGCTTGCAATTTTCGGCAAATCCTTCCGGCAAATTACCCAATTAGAAAATTTCATACTGTTACCCTTCTCCATGACATCAATAAACTACCAATACTACTAATCCAATAAATTTCTATAATACTTACATCTATATACCTATAAGGTTTCTTTTTTCATCTCAAAAAAAGTTCCTACTTGCTTGGTTAACAAAGTTAGTGAACCTTTTCAACGTCAATATTTCTGAGCAGAATAATTGTCATCACCAGGTTTGCCAACGCCATCGTGGGAACACACCTAGTTCGATCACACTGACAGGCACCCCGACTCGAGCCATATTCAAACCCATTAAAGCCACAGCAATACCCAGCGTGAGGAATTTCAACATCCCTACCGAAGCCAGCAAGTATCCCCAGGCATTCCGCCTGAGAAGTAAAATCGCAGAGAGAATACAGGTTGGCATGATAATCCCTAAATCCATAGCTTGAATGAACATGCTGGTTGTATTCTCCAGCGCGGGAATAGCACCTTCGGAAAAGGTGGCCGCAATTCTCCCCAACCTTGCTGCCAGTCCCAGGAAGGCAGCAGCAAAAAAGAGCAAACCTGCGATCCAGCGACGTGGTAATTTGTTAGAGAAATGCTTCGGGAGCGTCTGCAAATCAAATGACATCATACTCAGTGCGAATGCGAATAAGCTCAAACTGAACAATGCAACATAGACCAGGAACAAGCGATTATAAGCAGCCCCAAAACACATCGTAATATAGGTATAGAGGATAAAACCCAGCGTACCTGTCATGATAATCCTACCGCGCAGGGATCCTCGAAATGTTAACCAGAATGATATTACCAATAATGGTAGTCCCAATACTAGAGTTACCAGGTCATTAGCCTGCATCTGGGCTGCTGTGCTGACCGTATCCCAATAGTACAATCCGCGAGCGTTAATGGTCACTTCTTCACCTCGGAAATTGGTTACCTGATAGGGTGTGCCTTTCCCGGGGAGAACACCTGCCAAAGCTGCCATAAGTGCCAGTAAAAATATAATGGGTACAAGAATTTTTAGTGCTTTTGGAATGATCATGTTTTCTCCTAAATCACCAGGGCGTCTGACCAGTTTTTGATTTTGTCCCAATCCCGTTGATCCGATTCAACAGACTTCACCATTTTGGAGATGAAGCGATCCAGCATGGATAGTTTTGAGTAATCCATGGCGCCCAGGAAATAAATCTCTTCTGTGCCAGGCATCAAGGCTCGCACCTTGTCCATATAAGCAGTTCGAGCAGCTTTGCTGGTCTCATCATCCCCAGCATTGAGCATGTGCACGGTGAATAAAGCTGCCTGCATAGCGTTAAGTGTAAGTTGATTTACTTTGATGTAATCCAACATTTCCGGCAGCCAGCCACCCATTCGGATACAGCTGCCCGAGATGACAGCCTGGTAATCTTTTGGATCTGGTTTGGATTTTACATTGATTACATCCACAGCGAAGCCTCGTGCGCTGAGGTGCTCTCCGATTTTGGCAGCGATCTCAGCGGTGGAACCAGCTTTGGTGGCATAGGTTACTAAAATACGATTTGACATGTTACTTTCCTTTCCATAATTAAGCTCGGGTGTATCAACTTTCGGTGATCGTGATGCCAGTGCGCCTATTCCGCAACAGGTAACGCTACTTGCAGCTACCACGACACCAGATACTTTTAAAAATTCGCGACGAGTGTAAGATTTCTTTGTCATTATTTCTTTCCTTTCAAATCAGGACCTGTTCAACAGGCCTTCTTATCGATTTGGGCATGGCAGGTGCATATCCAAAACGCACCATTAACTGCGGGAAACGCTCTCCCAGGTTCATGGCACTTTGGAATTGTGTGCGTATTTCAGGCACCTCAATGGGTTGATTTAACAAAGCTGATTTGATATTTAAGGAAGTCATCATAAGTGTCAAACGTTCATACACCTGCCCCGTGCGAACCCAGGAGGATTTATCATCATTTTGAGACGTAATATTCACCACACCTGAAGAACTGCGCAGCTTTTTCACATCCGCATCCGCCTGCTGCTGCGGTTTAGTTCCGGAAACGAACAATTTTCCAAGCCAGCCTGGCACTTCCGGATTCCCTGAGCAGACGGAATATAAACCATCGCGGGAATTCAGGATCTCGCGTCGATTGAATCGTAACCAGTCAATGAGCTCATCCACAAAGGCAGTGTTACCGTACTGAGCCAGGTTCCCCTGATTGACATATTCCGCAACATTCTCAACACTACCAGGATCGGTGACAAAATGAAGAGCTACACCTGGTTCTAATGAAAGTCCTTGCAATTGGTTAAGTTCGGATGCTTTGATTGGCTGACCATCAAATTCGCTACGGGTTGTCTGTCGCTCAGGGATGGCATCGAACAAGGGACTGATTTGGGCTGTGTCGGTTGTCAGATTAACTTTGATCAAGTCTTCTTTTTCAGGATAGTTGACTTCAGTAACGTATCCAATCGCACGAGCGGTGATCATAAGATTCTCCAATGCACAACCCAGACTTATCCATAATTCGCGGTCATTGGGGTCAACGACCGGTAGACGGCGGCTGTAATCAGGTAAGATTTCAATCGTTTGTTCTTTGATGGAAAATTTCCATGGTTGTGTGTTGTGACCATTGGCAGCCAGGGTGGCATATCTGACCAGGTCGATCATTTGATTGGACTGATTGCTGTCAAATTTCTGGTTGTTCTGGCTGACCTGTTCTTTATAATCTAACCAGGGTGTATATGTGTGTAGCACGTGTCCTCCAACTGCAACCACACTGGTTGCTCCCAGAACTTTTAGAAAATCTCTTCGGTTGAGGGTAGATAAATTGTTTGTTTTCATTAGTTACTCCTTCTGTCGAACCAGGGTCAGGGTCAAACCGAGATCGCGAATGCAATTGAGAATGCCATGTAATGCTGCCTGGTCGACAATGGGACCACGCATTATCGTTTCACCATTGGTGGAATATTCGATCTGGAAGTCTTCAAACCAGATGGCGCTATTCTCACCCAGATGACCTTTAACTCTGATTTCATAATTTTTGATGGATTTTTGTGTTTTCATACCTAAAATATAACGGAAATGAATTCACAGATGATCACCCTAAAGTGGTCTTTTAAAAAGGAATATCGCATAACACTTTGGTGTTATGCGCAGATTTGGATGGATATGGATTCAGGACAAACCTAATCGGTGAGATTCGATGATCGCCTGTGAACGGCGTCGAACGCCGAGCTTTCCGTAGAGATTATTGATATGCCGTTTGACGGTGTCGAGCGCAATGAATAGTTCATCTGCGATTTCCTGATTTGATTTTCCCGCACAGATCAATCGCAAAACTTCGAGCTCACGATCACTCAATGGTTCAATCAAAGCTTGGATTGGTGATGATTTAAGCACCAATTTCTTTTTGGTTTGAGCAATCAAGTCATCCAGAAAATGATTATGAATGGTTTCAGCAATTTGTTCCGCTTTGCGTAAATCTTCTTGAGCCTGGGTTGCCTTACCCTGTGCATGATGGTAACGAGCAGCAATCAGATAACCCTGTGCCAGATAAAATACATGACCGCTCTTTCTGGCAGTATCCAATCCAGTATGTAAAAGACTTTCTGCTTCTTCCATAGAATTTTTTTCACGCAATACATCTGCCAGCGCCAGTTGAATCAAACAAAATGCAGGAAAATCAGCATATTCAGATTGATCTGCAAGCGCAAGCTCATGTCGACAAATTGTTTCTGCCTGCTCAATTTTTCCTTGCAGAAGGCTGATCCGCACCCATTCCATGGTTGCATGCGCCAATGCCAAATAATTCCCACATCGCCGTGCGTGTGGGCTGACCCTGCTTAAGTAGTTTTCAGCCTGCGCAAGATCGTTTGCAGCAACATAGGTGTAACCCATCTGTGAGTAGCTTGCGGTGTATCCCATATCAGCAATCGTTTGACCCAGCGTTACGCCCAATTCTGGGATCGTTGGTATAAGCAACTCAATTTGTTTCATCGCTGAGGATACATCTCCATGATGCCGGGCAACAACGGCTTGCAATAAAATAACTTGTTGTTTGATAATGTTATATTCAGGGTGTTCTTTTGGCAACTTTCCGGATGCAACCATTTGCTCAAAGACTTGCATAATATCATCCAGATATTCCGTGATTCGGTCATAATCTCCACGTGTGAACAGTGTCCAGCAAACCGCTACCCCTAAAGGTGGGGAGTTACGAATAAAGTCACTGGGCAAGGTTTCAAGCCATCTTACAGCCGTATCCAACCGGCCTTGATGGTAGATTTGCCTCCAGTTATTCACAACCAGGTGACTGACATATGGATAATCAGGTATTGCGAATGCGTGTCGCAAGGCTTCTTCTGGGTAGTTATTCGCCTGGTACCATTGGGCAGCCCGGCGATGTAAGGTTGGCAAATCGTTTGCTCTTGTGCGTCGCAAGTAACTTTTAAGAAATTCTGCAAACAAGTGATGATATCGATACCAGTATTGTTCATCATCCAAAGGGATAACAAAAAGATTGCGGCGTTGCAATTCAGGCAGAATAATCCCACTATTGTTTGATTCTGTTATTGCATTGCATAGTGGGGCAGACATTCTATCAAGGATCGATGTTTCCACTAAAAATCGTTGCGTCGCTTCAGGTTGACGGTGTAAGACTTCTTCCACAAGATATTCCAGGATATATTGTTGGTTTCCGGTAAACGCTTGAATGAAAGTATGAGCATTTTCGTGACCTTGTAACGAAAGTGCAGCCAGCTTTAATCCAGCTATCCAACCCTCCGTGCGCGTTTCAAGGGCTTGGATATCGGATGCATTAAGCCTCAGATCCATCAAATTGTTAAGGAACTCCAGGGTTTCATTTGAAGTAAATCGTAAATCCGCAATGCGAATTTCTGTTAGTTTTCCGCGTACACGCAAACGGCTGATGGGTAATCTTGGATCAGCACGCGTGGCAATGATAAGATGCAATGATGGGGGTAAATGCTCAAGCAGAAAAAGCAATCCTTCATAAATTGCCTGATTGGAAATTACATGAAAATCATCAAGGATAATCACAACTTTATCATCAAGCGTGGCTAAATCATTCACCAACTCAGTTAAAAAAACCTGATGATCTTTTTCCTGAGTAGATTCCAATAATTGCAAAGTTTGCTGTCCCGATGGTTTTGAAGCTGTTTGTAAGGCAGCAATAAAGTACTTCCAAAAACGTAACTCAGTATTATCCTGCTCATCCAGTGATAACCAGGCAACCTGCCCTTGATAGGTTGAGATCCATTCGGCAAGTAGTGTCGTTTTCCCATACCCGGCTGGAGCAGAAATAAGCGTCAGAGAATGACCGGCTTTCAAGCCTGCAGTCACCTGCTCAATAAGATGTGGGCGGTGAATGACGTCAGGCGCTAGTGTTGGAATAAAGAGTTTGGTTGAAAGAATTGAAAAAACCATAAAGCGTAACCGACTGAACTTCGTTAAGAGGGGTAGAAGACAAAAACTAATTGTAGTAGAAATTAGTTTATATTACTAGGAGAATTCATAGGTAATGATGATCACTTACTACCAGAGTAGTAATTTTTTATTTTATTTTCTTGGGTCTTTAAATAAATTGTGAGTCGGGTTTTTGTTTTAAGAAAATTGAATTAAATCTTCTTGGAGTTCACAATCGTGCCATGATCGGGCAGATTGCGACGTTCCTCACCGGCATCCAGCGAAACGTAAGGCATACTCCAGCGGAAAATCCACTTGGCGTCTTCGGGTGTTACATTTACGCAACCATGCGAACGTGGTTCTCCAAAAGCGTTGTGCCAGAAAGCACCATGAATGGCGATGCCACCCTGAATATACACACACCACGGAACTGCCGGGGTGGAGTAACCACTGCCCCCTTCTTCTTCGCCGGAGGTCATGTTTTTGGAAATGATTTTCCAGTGAGTCAGCAGTGTGCCAGGCGGAGTTGCATAATCCACTTCCTCACCGGTGGTATCCAGAGTGTATTGGATACCGGTGGATACCCGGCAGTAATAAACTTCTCGGTTGCCTTCATAACAGGACAGCGTCTGGTAATCCAGGTTGAGGGTCATGGTCTTTTCCACCGGATCGACATCCGGGCTGATGGTGGAGACATCCTCATCGGTCAACACTTTGAACCCGGCTCCATCACCCCAGAAGTATTCCCCATAGCTGCCGCCATAGCCATACCCACGCCCGTTGGCATCCTCATTCCAGCGGTATTCGACGAAGCCATTGCTGCTACGAATGCGATCCATCCAGACCACCTGCCCATAGTACAGGCGAGGAGGGAAGTTATATACCAGGTGATCATTCAACCATGGCGAAGCGATGTTACCTTCATGCGTCAGATCGACATAGGGCACAGTTACTTCTGCCCAAAAACCAGATTTTCCTGCTGGAATTTCTGTGATCGGTGTGTTGGGAATGTTGCGGGTTGGTTGTAAAACAGACCCATAGACATACCCCAACGGTGTCTCCACATATTTCTGGTTGGATAACCCGCCGATGACATAGCCAACGACTTCCTGATTCCACTCGAGCAGGGTGTCTGCTGCCAGATTTTGAATGACATTATCCGTACCACCTGCATTGGTCGGCTTGCTACGAAGATAGATCCCCGGATCCGTCACCCGCCCGATGATCTCACTTGCAGGGAATTGTGCCAGGCGTTTTGGCATCGCCAGATATTCCAATGGGGACAATCGCGATGGCCGAAAAGCCAAAGTCCCCAGGCCAATGCCAGCTATTTTCAAAAAGTCACGGCGTGAAAAATTTCTTCTCAACATCCTCCACATTATAACGCAACTGAATGAGAAGGTATGAGGGAGTGTATAAATCTAACAATGCAAAATCCCAATCCTATCTGGCTTCTTCTATACACAATCACCCAGCCTTCATTATAATAATCAGGCATGAGGAATGATTTTCAGTCCTCTCCAATAAATATTCGACAGGAAAATAACATGATCAGAAACATTGAAACCAAAGATATTCAACGCGTATGTGATATCTATAACCATTACGTTCTTACCACCAACGCGTCCTTCGAAATCGACCCAGTTCCGGTGGATGAGATGGAAAGAAGGGTGCTTGAATTTACCAGAACTCATCCATGGCTGGTGTATGAGCTGGACAACGAAGTGGTTGGGTTCGCCTACGCCTCAAAATGGCGCCCCCGCCCTGCCTATCGATTTACATCTGAAGTAACCATTTACCTGGATAAAGAGTATCTCAGCAAAGGCATCGGCAAGTTGCTTTACAAAGAATTATTCGCAATACTCAAAGAGATGGGATTCCATTCAATGATCGCCGCCATCGCGCTCCCCAATGAAAAAAGTCTGGCGCTGCATGAAAGCCTGGGTTTCAAACAGGTGGCACATTTTAAGGATATGGGATTTAAGCTTGACCAATGGATTGACGTTGGATACTGGCAGTGTATGCTATAGGTAATTCATTGTTTTATTGAGGAGTCTGTATGAAGCTGGAAGAAATCGCAATTTTTACCGATAAAGTGAAAGAAACCGCTGAATTTTACCTGAATCTGGGTGGAAAAGCAGGTTATCAGAATGATAGCATGGCGATTATTAATTTTGAAAACGTTAAAATATTGATCCATGCCACCTATGAACCGGGGGAAGGTGATTTGCCGTGTGAAAATCACATTGCGTTTGGATCTGGGAATGTTGATGCAGAAGCAAAACGATTGGAGGCAACAGGGATTTTCATGTTGTGTGAACCCGAGGATTACGACTGGGGTCGATCTGCCTACCTCCGCGACCCAAATGGTATGCTGGTGGAATTGTCTCAGATGGGTGAACAATAATAACGGAAAGGCTGGTGTAATTTTGGATCATATCAATCAAAATTCCTGTTTTTCCATTGCTGCCTTTGCTGTCATATTTGATGAATCTGATCGTGTCCTGTTATGTCATCGAAGGGACATGGATCGGTGGAATTTGCCCGGTGGAGGTGTTGAAAGCGGAGAAATTCCTACAGAGGCGGTCATTCGGGAGGTGAGGGAAGAAACAGGTCTGGATGTGGAGATTGAAAAATTGTCTGGAATCTATGGCAAACAGTATAAAGATGAATTGGTGTTTACATTCATCTGTCGAACTGTTGCCGGAGAACTGACCCCGACATCAGAATCCAGTGATAACCAATTCTTCGCTATCGATTCAATCCCTGCCAACACCATTCCCAAACACATTGAAAGAATTAATGATGCCAAACTTGATAATCCTCAGCCCGTTTTCTACCGCCAGACTTCTCCCCCAACCAGAAATTAACCAGTGTATTGCTTGTGACCCGAAGGTTACACTTAGGGATAAACTAACCACCAACCATCTTGGAAGAACAGACTGGTTATCATAATACCAGAAGTGCGCTGCACCTTTAGTCCGTGGTATTTTCCTTTCCTTCAAGCTTGAGCCTTTCAACTATTATTCTTCCAAAACCCTCAAAATCTCCGTTGCCTGATAAATTCTGTTCCTTCTCCCACCTGTGATTTCTTCCAGTACACCGTAATGAACCAACTTGTCAAAATACCTTTGTATCATACTGAAACTGCCTAGGTTTGTATTCTCTTGTGCTTGTGGGATGGAACTGATAGGAGTACCGATAAAATAGTTAACCACCTCAACCAATTTTTCTCGATTACGGTCATCGGAAAATTGTTGTTGATAATTTACGCGCAATGATTGTAAAACATTTATTTTTAATACCGCTTTTTGCGCTTGTTCATGTACTCCGTTTAAGAAAAACGATAACCACTCTTCCCACTGCCCTTTTTGCGAAACTGCAAGTAAGCGATCATAATATTCAGTTTTGTTTCTTTCAATAAAAATACTTAAATTAAGCAAAGGTTGTGTGAGAACATGCCAGGTTGTTAACAATAATGGAACAATCAATCTTCCTATCCTTCCATTCCCATCTAAGAATGGATGAATTGCTTCAAACTGATAATGAATTAAACCAATGCTTATCAAAGCTGGTAGATTAGAATCCTCATGAATAAATTTTTCGAGTGCTGACAAGCAATCTTTCATCTCATCCACTGGTGGTGGTACATAACGAGCATTCTCTAATGTGGCACCAGGACGACCAATCCAATTTTGGCTGCGCCGAAGTTCTCCAGGTGTGGACAATTCTCCTCTTACACCTTTCAATAAAATTGCATGAACTTCTTTGATCAATCGAATGCTCATGGGAAGAGCTTGAATTCTTTCCATCCCATAATCCAATGCTTTTACATAATTCTGTACTTCCTGAGCATCTTGTTTATCCTCTAAAAAAGTCAATTGTTGCGCTTCATACCGTAACAAGCTCTTAAAATCGGTCTGGGTCCCTTCAATTTGAGACGATAACACAGCTTCTTTTTGAACGAATGGACGCACTAGAACATGTGGAACTGGAAAAGATTGCCCGACCTCTTCCAAACGAGCAATACTACGCTCAGACTGGGTTAAGTGATTTATTAAGCTTGGGGTCCAGTCAATTTCAGGTGGTAATGGATTAGGGATATAAGCATAATAGCCGTGGGTTGTTCTGATAACATTGCCTGGCGCATTTTGAGAAAAATCTGTTTTTTTCATCTTCAGGTCGCCTCGTTTGATGTGATAATAAGTCGCTACTCTTATTATCATTTTAAACACAAATCGGTAATAAAGCAACTACCTTATTATCACTTTCCGATAAAATCGATAATAAGACAATACTCTTATTATCATTTAGTGACTAATTTGGTAATAAGGCTTAGTCAGGTTAGTTTCAACGCTTGGTGACTAATTTCCAGGTGCAATGTGCATTTGGTTTCCGGATTCACAATTGCCATTTCCCTTTCAATGTAGACTCATTCTCCCCAAGTGCGATGCGCCAAAGATCTGATAATTTTTCCCTATCAACTTTCACCTTTAGACTTTAACCTAACCCAACCATCCACACACCCAACCCGATTAACACGATCGGTGCCATTCGGTGCGACCACTGCAGCAGTTTGAAATTTCCCTTATCCAGGCTCATTATGGCCCCACTGGCAAATAGAATGATCACCATGAGTGCGATCAAAACCATCAGCAGGATCCATTCAGGCTGAACTTCTCCGGATTGGAACCAGTTGCTGAACTGCAATCCAACCAGCACGACTCCCGCCAGTGCTATCAGTTTATGAATATTAAACAAACCCTGATGGTACGGTTTTCCCAATCGACTTAATGAAAATCCGAGGATTACAGTGAACAAAAACGCTAAACTTGAGTATAAGAGCAAATTGGCTGAATTCATATCCGTTTCACTTTCTAAAAGTAAGGTCCTTTTGTTTTTTCTTTCGCCTTTCGGCTTTTGCCTTTTCGCGAGTTCTTACCAATAATGATGGACCGATTCCCGAATACGGT
>CAVQSU010000022.1:0-7753 GCA_963715915.1 uncultured Chloroflexia bacterium
TCCTGGGCTTGCTGGTTGCAGGTGTTTGGATAGTTCAGAAAGTAACCATGATCAAAAACAAGCCAACCGACAACTCCTAAAAATTGTGAAATGGAACTAACATGAACTTAACCATCTCTAACTTATCCAAACAATATCGCCGGTCAACCTGGGCATTACAGGATTTCAATCTGGAGCTAAAGCCTGGTGTCATTGGCCTGTTAGGGCCGAATGGCGCAGGAAAATCCACCCTCATGCGCATTTTGGCAACCATCACTCAACCTACAACAGGAACAATTCTTTGGAACAACATTAACATTGTCAAATCACCAGACAAAGTCCGTTCTGTCCTTGGTTATTTACCACAGGATTTCGGTATTTACCCCAATCTTTCAGGACAAGAATTTCTAGAATATATTGCTGCGATCAAAGGTTTGGAGAACAGGATCGCTAAACGCCGCATTGATGAGTTATTGGTGTTGGTAAACATGCTCCACGCAGCGAAGCGACCACTCGGCAGTTATTCGGGTGGAATGAAACAACGGATAGGTATCGCTCAGGCGTTGCTCAATGATCCGGATTTGTTGATTGTGGATGAACCAACTGTGGGACTTGACCCTGAAGAGCGCATCCGATTTCGAAACCTTTTGTCAGATTTATCAGAGGGGCGTATCGTGATCCTATCTACTCACATCGTGTCAGATGTAGAAGCGACTGCCACTGAAATTGTGATCATGAATAAAGGACAAAAAGTCCAACATGCAACACCTGAAAAATTACTGGCCCAATTGAAGGATAATGTCTGGCAATGGATTATTCCATCAGAAGACTTACCCAACCTGAAGAAGCAATTTGCCATTAGCGGTACCATTCGACGTGAGACTGGAATCCAGATACGGGTAGTCAGCCAATTTTCTCCGTCACCCGAAGCTGAACGAGTCAATCCTACCCTGGAAGATGTGTATTTGTGGGCAATTAATCACGATGGAGAAAGTAAATGAAAACCCTCAATACTCTTTATCATCTTGCTCTGGCTGATTTTCTCGAACGAACCCGACGTTACAGCTTCTTGATCATGCTTGGGTTGGTAATATTTCTTGGTTATGCTGCTGCTAGTGGCCAGATGATTATGCGTATCTACCCTGATTACACGGGAGAGCTCAACTCCGCCTGGGTAGGCACACTCATGGCATTGACAGTCTCTTTTTTCCTGGGATTATTTGGCTTTTTCCTCATTAAAGGCTCAATTGCTCGAGATTACATCAGCGGTGTGGGTCAAATTATGGCTACTACACAAATGACTCGTCCCATCTTCATGCTCGGAAAGTGGATGAGCAATTTTGCCGTATTAAGTGTGATGATATTAATCCTGTTGTGTTCAGGCGTTTTGATGAATCTTTTTGCTGGCACACCAATTGATATTTGGGCAATGATTGCCCCAATGATCTTCATTGCTTTTCCTTGTATGGCGTTCATTTCTGGGTTTGCTGTTCTGTTTGAGAGTATCCATTGGCTGCGCGGGAGTTTTGGTAATTTTGTTTACTTCCTTTTATTTCCTTTTTTTGTCATCCCAATCATTGAATTAAAAACTTATATACCGTTACTGGATGTGCTTGGTTTCCGTTTGATAGGAGATTCCATCGCCCGAGCAGCACAGTTAGTTTATCCTGAAAGTACCGGGGGCTTCACATTTACGATCACAGTTTTAGACAACCCAAAAATCTTTCCCTTCAGTGGAATTATCTGGTCTCCCGAAGTAGTTATATGGCGAATTGTGATCCTTTTCTTAGGAATAGCCATCCCGATAATGGCTTCTATTTTCTTCGATCGCTTCAACCCCTCAAAGTTACTTCCCTCAAAAAAAAGGGAAGATCGGACTCAAGCCCAGGATGTATCCACATCCAAACCAACCAGTGACCCTGATATTCACTTGACTCCAATCCCATTTACCCGGCATGGGTTTCGTATCGCCACGATTTACCTTGCTGAATTAAATCTCCTTCTAAAGGGACAACATTGGTGGTGGTATGGTATCACCGCAGGGCTGATCATTGCACAATTTGCCAACACAACCGACGTTACCCGCATCTTATTGGTAATCTCCTGGCTCTGGCTTCTCCCGCTGCTAAGCAATCTTGGTAGCCGCGAGAACCGTTACAACACACAACAGATCGTTTTTTCTGCTCCCCACTCGGCTTTGACGCAACTCTCTGCTGCTTGGCTGTCTGCCTTCACCCTCCTCGCATTGGCTGGTTCTGGGGCACTACTCAAATTTTTGATCATGGGGGAGATACATAGCATACTCGGATGGATTGCTGGTGTAGTTTTTATCCCTTCGTTAGCATTGATCTTCGGTGTGATAACTGGATCGAATAAACCTTTCGAAATCATTTATGTATTGTGGATGTATCTCATTTTACAAAGAGTCCCGCTATTGGATTTTGTCGGCATAACACCAGACAGCCCCTGGATGGTGTACATGACGTTATCACCAATCCTGGCTTTTCTTTCTTACATTGTGCGCAATCTTAAATTCAAAAATAGTTAGCTTTCAGTCTGTTCCAATGACTGAGAGATTTAGCATAATTCACCAAATCAAACAAGGAGTAATACATGAATTCCAACCCTTTACTAAGAAAAAATGAACTTATCCGATATTTTGCACTGACAAATTTAATTTTCTGGATTTTATTGGGAATTACCGGTTTTGCTATATCCCTCGGAATATCACCGGCACTTGAAACCACTCTGAAAAATATTTGCGCCTGGTCATCTACCTTTGCGGTTTTGATCTTATTCAAGAAACTTTATCCACAAAAAAGATTCTTACAGCATATCAAAGACAATTTCAAAACTAAGATCAAATGGCAAACCGTTGTCCTGGTAATTTTCCTTCAACTAGGCATTTATGTCGCTGCTTTGGTTACATTCTCGATGGTGAATAAAGTGGACTTTTTTTCGCTTGAATTCGTACCTTTTTCATCCATTCTTTCACTATTCATCATTAACATTACCAGCGGACCATTAGGAGAAGAGTTAGGTTGGCGTGGATTTGTCTATAATGAATTGCGCACGAAGTATTCTCTTTTCACTTCAGCTGTGATCATCGGTTTCGCTTGGGGAATCTGGCACTTTCCGCTATGGCTGCTTTCCGGTTTTCAAGGTATGGATTTACTGGTCTATATTTTGGTTTTTATGGTGTCAATAATTGAAGTATCCATCCTGATCTCATTATTTTACGATGACAACAGAAACCTTTTCTTTCCCATCCTCATTCACTTCTTGTTTAATTTCTTACTCAATCTGGTCAAAATGGATCTGATCCCGTTGTTTGTGTACACAGCCTTATTTAATGCGCTGACCATATTCACGATCATGCTGGTGAGAAAGATTACCTTTGAAAAATCAACAAAGTCCACTTCGGCTCAATTCTCTGCAAACATATCCATAAAGGAATGATTCCATGGAAGTAAAACTCTTGAAAAAACGCGCTTTGACTTATTTAGGCAGTCTATATGGTTTCTTGCTCCTTGGTTGGTTGTTAGCCATTGGCCTCCCTCAGCAGTACAGGCAAACTGTTTATACAGTTATTTGGGGTGTTTTCAGTGTGATGCCTGTTCTGGCAACACTTCTAACAAGGGCTATTACCAAAGACCATTCGCCATGGTATCTCAAGCTAAATTTCCGTAATCATTGGAAAACCTACCTGTTTTCAGCATTCATGCCCGGAGTGACCATCTTTCTGGGTGGTCTGTTATATTTCAACCTCTTTCCCCAGGATCTTGATCTTACTGCTCGTAACCTGGTGGTTCAATACGGGCAGTATGGTGCGCCTGAATCTCTTCTCTTCAACGTTCAGACTATCGTAATTATCGGATTGGTATTTATTGTTATTTCACCGCTAATTTTTCCTGTCCACATTTTTGCCCTTGGTGAGGAGATCGGTTGGCGAGGGTATCTCCTGCCGATCCTGTTAAAACTGACCGGTCAACGAAAAGCCATTTTGATCCATGGTGTCCTGTGGGGATTGGCGCATGCCCCCTTGGTCTACTTTGGGTTCAACTATGGTTCTGATTATTGGGGTGCCCCTCTGACAGGCATTTTGATGATGATCCTGGTCTGCGTCGTCCTGGGAACCTGGTTGGCTTATGTGACCATTCAATCCAAAAGCATTATCCCTGCCTGTATTTTCCATGGCGCATCCAATGTGATCGGTGAAATGGCTGCCATGGTTTCCTTTATGAGTATCAGCCCATTGCTGGGACCAAATCCCACAGGGCTGATTGGATTAAGCGGGTTACTGATTGGGGCAATAATCCTGCTCGTTAAGCAACCGAGGTACAGATGACATCCTTCAATCCATTTTCAATCGCTTTTGACGCCTGGCGAGTGACGCGTGGAAATCCAGAAATGCTTGTTATTCGCCAAAAGAATCGGTTATTTGAATTGGTAACTTATGCAAGAACACATTCACGGTTTTATGCAGAAAAATACCGTCATCTTCCTGAAAATATTACCGATGTGCACCAATTACCTCCGATAACCAAGACGGAGTTGATGGAACATTTCGATGATATTGTCACCGATACTGCAGTAAACAGGAGAGATGTGGAAATCTTTCTGGCAGATAAAAACACAATTGGCACTCTTATCCTAAATCGTTACATGGTTTGGACAACATCGGGAACGACTGGTACTCCCGGCATTTTTCTCGAAGATCATAATTGGGATACTGTGCTTAGCGCTGTCAATTTAACTCGAATTGGACTGGAATGGTATACCCCGAAAGTAATTCGAGGAATGTTGCAGCGACGTGGTCAAACGGCTGCTGTCTTTGCTGGAAATGGCCATTTCCTGGGGGTTTCAATGATCGAACGCCAACGCCAAAAGCGAGCATCCCGCGCCAGATCTATGCATCTAATCCCGGTAACCCTGCCTCTCGCGGATATTGTCCGGCAGTTGAATGATCTCCAACCTGCTATGTTCAGTGGGTATGCCAGTGCCCTGATGTTACTGGCCCAGGAACAGCTTGCCGGACGGTTGCATATCCAACCTTCAATAGTTGTTAGTTCAGCTGAACCCTTGTCATCTGAAACCCGTGCGATCATCCATCAGGCTTTTGGGGTATCGCCACGCAACAACTATAGTTGCTCAGAGGGTGGTGTGATGGGCTATGAGTGCCGACAGGGAAATATGCATTTAAATACCGATTGGATCCTGTACGAACCGGTGGATGAAAACTACAAACCAATCCCACCCGGGCATTTTTCCAATCGGGTTTTAATCACCAATCTGGCCAATCGTGTCATGCCTATTATTCGATACGAACTGGGAGACCGTGCCTGCCTTGATCCTGAACCTTGTACCTGTGGGATTACCTTACCCGTTGTTTGCATCGAAGGTCGCACCGATGATCTTCTTCAGTTTGAGACAGTTGAGGGACAAAAAATACCGGTACTACCTTTGGCTTTATGGGTAGTAATTAAAGAGACCCCAGGGGTGCTCCGTTTCCAAGTGATTTAGACCGGGCCTAGAGCGCTGAAAATTCGTTTGGAATCCAAACCGGCTGATGACAAATTATTAACCTGGGAAAAATTGGAATACCGGGTTCGTGATTATCTTGATCAGCAGGGGTTGGCGCAGGTGGTGATTATCCATTCTTCCGAACCACCCATGCGTGACACCAGAAGCGGTAAATTCCGTAATGTATATGTAGAAATGGAGAAAAAATGAAAACAAGAACGATTCTTTATGAAGTTGTTGTGGTCACTGCAGTGATGTTGTTGGGTATGTGGTTTTTACCGGCTTATAAGACTTTTTTCGCATTGATTCCACTGGTATATCTGTTAATTGAGAAGCGAATGCGTCATCGAAGTTGGCAGGATTTGGGATTTAAATTCAGAACATTCTGGCAGGATCTGCGCATGAATTGGTTCTGGTTTGTTCTGGTAGGTTTTATCAGCCAACCATTGGTGGCTATCCTGACGAAATATTTCTACCCGACTTATCTGGAACATGTGATCGCTCGTTTACCGTTTGATGAAAATATGGGGTTACTGTTGATTCTGCCCATATTAGCTGTCAGCCTCGTACTGGAAGAACTTACCTACAGAACCTTGATTCAGGGTCGCCTGACACTCTACATTGGTGCACCAATGGCTATTTTGATCACTTCGGTTCTATTTGGCTTTGCACACTTTGCCCCTGGTCCATTCTGGATTGTTTTTCTGGATATCAGTATGATTATCGTGGACTCCATCCTGTTTGGAATCATTTACAAGCGTGGCGGCAACCTGGTTGTGACCTGGTTGGCTCATTTCATCGGCGATGTGCTGGGTCTCTTGGTGATCATCTCTCTGTAAATCTAGGACACCTGAAATGATATGCATTGCTATAATCTATACCCAATATCCCCGATTGAATTAGTTGGCTTTTCAAAAAATCCCGTTAAAATCAAAGTGTAGATTAATGGATAGGAGAATTATGGTTGCATTGGTTCCCATTGACCAAAGAGGATTTGAGGAATTCCTTGAGAAGGAAATCCATGATTATGCCCAGGAAAAAATTATCAGTGGAAACTGGCTGGCTGATGAAGCATTGGGGAAATCCCGGGCAGAATTCTTGAGTTTATTACCGGATGGTTTACACACCAAAGATCAATTTGTGTATTCTATTGTGGATGAAGACACGAACCTCGATATCGGTGTCTTGTGGATACAGGTTAAAATGGACGAATCCCGCCGGAAAGCATTCATATGTGACTTTGTTATTCAACCAGAATTTCGTGGGAAAGGGTTTGGAAAACAAGCGTTGCTAACGCTGGATAAAAAGCTTGAAGAATTGGGTGTTGTAAGCGTCAGTCTGCATGTGTTTGCCCATAACACCTACGCAATCACCCTGTATGAAAAAGCAGGATATAAAGTAACCAACCTTTATATGGGTAAAAAGCTTTAACAATCACTCAATATTGATCCATAAACTCTTATCCAGAAAATCGTTCCATTCATAGGTAGCAAAATGTCCATTCAATTTGATTTCAGCGCTACATATCAATTTCTAGTTTTGTTGGAAGGCAGGAAATCAGTTGAAGAGGTTTTCAATCACCCTGCCTATCAGGCTGTTCTCCAACATGCCAGCAAATTTGGGGTTGAGATTACCCTGAAGGATGTGGAGAAAGCACTTTCGGGAATACCATCTGCATTCTTTGGACTTAAGAATCTCTCAGAAAGACTGCCTGACCTGATGGCTCTGCTCAACGTGCTTGAAAAATTTCAAAAAGAATGGTGCGATATTATCGAACAGGAATTACAGTTAATTGTTCCCAATGCTGATTTGAATATCACCATTTATCCGATCATTGGTTATGATATGGGGATTGGTATTAATGGGGTCGTTTGCATGAATTTGATTGTAGATGCCTATCTCGAGAACCCAATGGAATTTCTGTTTTATGCGATCCATGAATGTGTCCATGTGCTGTATGAACGCCATCACGATATTCCGGCACTCAAGGATGTCAATACCCCGGAACAATGGTTGTCATACTATAACCTGTGGACACAAAATGAAGGTTTTGCCGTTTTCGGAGCGTTTGCGTTTGCGCGAGAGATTGGGTGGCCTACAGGAGCGCGATTACCAGGTGTTGACTGACCCAACACAACTGGAGATCCATCGAAAGACATTTCTGGAAAATCATCATCGATTATTTCAAGAAAATATGCTTCGTAAAGACGACTATCTGGAAATTTGTTTTGGAGATATGCGCCTGACCTAC
>CAVQSU010000023.1:0-4534 GCA_963715915.1 uncultured Chloroflexia bacterium
TAGTGATAAGGTAAAAGGCCAAAGCTAGAAGGCTAATAGATGTATCTGGAAAGTTGAAGAAAAAGAATTGGGCATTCTTTTTTTCACATTTCACGATGCCCAATCTTTGGCAAATTGTTCTTAAAGAAAAGCAGGGCAGATTTATGACCTGCCCTGCAAAATTTCTTATTGCAATCCTTCCACAAACTTAATCATATCTTCTTTGGTCAGTGTACAGGAACCCTGAAAATAGGATTCTGAATAATTGTGATTATGGAGGTTGTATAAGAGACCATCTTTATACCAAACTATTTTGAAGTGATTTTGATTACTATCCCAGGTTCTTTCTCCTATTGTGTGATTCCAACCCCCCTTCACAAATTGGGCTTCAACATTATTTATCAAAATCGTTTCAACAATAGCTTCTTCACCAATCTCATACCCACCAAACATTTCAAATTCCTTTGCCAAGGCGGACTCGGAGTAACGACCAATTGAAAATTGAAACTCAGTTTCATCCATTCCCTTGGAACTTAATGCATCGTTTGTGCAGGAATAATAAAATATTACATGGTTACCTGTAAAACCAGGTACACCACCGGTGAAGCGGAAATCTCCAGGGAGAAACGTCGCTTCTGGAATATCAAATCTAACCAAATCTTCTAAAATAGAAATGTCTTTAATATTCTCGAAGGGTTTTTCATCAATTCCAAAATCAGGTTCAAAGAATTCCAAGGGTGGTCGCGCACCATTTTCCAGAGGTTTAAAACTTGATGCTATTTTTACAAGGTCATTCTTTCCAAGATACCGGTCCGAACCTGGAGCACTATTTCCAGCAACTAACATGTAGTAATTCATATTGCCATCAAACCAGCGTAATTTATGGATGCCATCGTAATCATCAATCCATGAGAGGTCTTGAACAGCGTCAGGGTCCATCTGGTTGGATAAAGCGTTACCAATTCCCCAACCCCCGCGCACGTACTCGTAAGTAATGGGACCGATGGTAACCTTTTCAACCTTGTCCTCAGGTCCGAGAATCGTACCTTCTACTTCTACTGCAGGTCGGATGGTTACGGTAATCAGCGCGCCTAACCTTGCTCTAGAAAGATTTAGGAATGCATTGCCCCGAGGGCCTCTATCCACAACTAAAATGCGATGACCTTCCGGTAATAAAGTGGGTAATTTGAGGATGTATTCTTCCTCAGCGTTGACCACCGTTGCCTGTTGGGTGCTTTTGATCTCCTCCTGTAATGATTCCACAATGGCTGGTATCTCTTCCGGATCAATTGCGGGTACTTCCGGAAATGGTGTGATCACCTGTTGATTATCCACTTTTTTCCAGAAGCTGAATAAATCCTCCGCCATCACTCGCAAGGAGGGACTGACCAAGAAACTGATGGCGATAATCAACACGATCGTTAATCCCACCATTGAGAATTTCTTTACCGGCGTGTTCAATGAAAACCAGCCAGCCTGTTTTTGAGTTGACTCATGGGTATTGTTTTTATTTTTGGCTGCAGCCATTTCCAGAATTTGTGTTTCCAGTTGCTTCTCGAAGCTTTCTCCCGGGATGACAGCGGCAACCATTGTTCTGAGATCAAGAACGAAGGTGGGATCAAATTCCACCTGATCTTCATTGATCGATAAGTTTCTTTTGAATAATTTATTCATGATTTGTTTCATTTTTCTCACCCTGTGGTTCATTTCCATTTACCAATCTTTTCTTCAAATCAACAATTCCACGATGAACCAGCATCCGAATCGCCATCTCGCTCTTGCGCATCACCTGGGCCACTTCCTTCATTTGTAATCCGGCAAAATAATGTAAGCGGATCGCCTCGGCTCTCTTATCTGGAATGGTTGAAAGTTCGCTGATCACCTGCTCGAGCGTCATTTTTTGAGAGACCTGCTCTTCTGAAATGGCTTTGGTTTCTACCTTGTGATCAGCTTCATTCACCCATTCATCCTGTGAGTGCCGGAAGGATCTGGCAATTAACCGCCTGGCGATGCCGGTCAGATAAGCGCCGAAGCACCCATCACCCCGATATTGATCAATGTTTTGCAGAGCGATCAGAAATGTTTGCGAGGTGATATCCTCCGCTTCAGTTGGATGATTCAGATGGGAGAAAGCATAGCGGTATACATCCTTCATATAACGGTGGTAAAGATGCACAAATTTGGTTTTATCCTCACGGGTTGCCTGAATGATGGCGTCATCACTGCTGGAATCAAGCGTTTCAACTTCGTCCTTCAGCAAATTTTGGTTCTGTTGTTCAATCAAATTTGACTCCATTCATGTTGGATTTGAATGCATTCATTTAACTGTTCCATAAAGGTGAGGTTTTATAACACTTATAATGAGGTTGATTTTTATTCGATAATTGGCTTTTTACCGGAGCGATCGGGCAATCTCCAGAACCTGATCCTTTGTAAAACCGCCTCCAAATACAATTTCGGATGTATAAATGCTGACATTAAATCGCATTCCATACTCTTCCCAACTAACTGCGTGATTGTATGGACCGTCGGAAGAATAAAATCCTTGATTACCGTTAATAACCACGGATTCTCCCTCTGTTGACCAATTCTCACCCGGGTTCGCAGAAATTTCTAACAAAGGGCGAATCACAATGAGTAACTCAGCGGTTCCTGGTACGTAACTTGTTGGAGTATATGAAAGTCTGATTTGCTTCAATTCGGTATCATAAGTCCCATGATCAAAAACAAATCCTTCCGGTAAGATGGTAGGTGTGAGGATTGTAAAGCCACTGATTAAGGCTGCTTCTTCAGGACTTTTCAGGTAATCTGCACGTAATTCGGATCTCGGTTCTGGTTGATAAACCAAAGCTTCAGCAATTCGAATCAATTGCTCTGGGGATGTACAAAATTCATATCGTAGATCAACACAACCATCATGCCTGAGTTCAAATTTTCTTTCCCCTTCGGTCCACCGTAAGCGATAAGTACCATGGTACCCCCACTTGTAACTGGAAGAACTGCTGTCTGAAAAATAGTTTCCAATTACATATTCACCGAAATATTCTCCCACCTTCACTTCTTGAATTGAATCCTCGGGCACACTACCATACATCGATGCCATATCTCCGATCGCCTGGTACAAAAGCAAGTAACTGCCTCCACCAACCCTTTCGTAATGTATCCACACCTCGTCACTTTGGGTGATATAAAGTTTTGAAAACTTGAATGTGTATGGATCTGCAGGAAGTTCTTTCAGATCGAAACCAATTTTTCTTTCTGCCTTAGCAATCTGGCAGCTGTAGCCATTCGGATCCTCTTCGCACGCAGGATCCGTGGAGGATAAAATCGCAATTTCAGGTGAAATGAAATTTTCTTTGACCCCAGATTCAGTTGCTGGGATTAATGTGACTTCAAATGTAGGCACAAAAGTTGGGGAAGCTACCGTTTCTGGATCATCAATGGGTATTTCAGTAATGTTTGTGGTAGTAAATAAATGTTTGATTGACTCTGCGATAGCTTTTCCCTGCGGTGTAACGACCAGAAATAGAAATACAATCGCCATGAGAATAGATAATCCGATGGAAAAACGAACCAAATGGTTTGATTTTTTCGGGACAATCCGTATATTACCCGCATTTGTCATCAATTCAGCATACAAATTATTGTAGAATTCACCACTGATGGGAGGGACATTATATGAGTTCTGAACGAACTCCTCAAACTTTAAATTCCCGTTTTCTTTATTCATTATTCACCTCTACCTGGCTTTGCAATCGTGCCAGCAAACGATAAATGGATTTTTTAAGAGCATCTTCACTTTTGTGAAGCAAACGAGCAATATTCGAATAACTTAATTCCGCGATAAATCGCAAGCGCAGCAATTCCTGCTCATCTTCAGTAAGCTTTTTAATCAAAGATTGAACTATTTTTGATTGATCAGATTGAATTAAAGAAGCTAATGGGTCGCTTCCATCTTCAATTAATTCAGCTTCATGAATGGGTGATACGGTTTTACTACTTCGAAAATAATCATTGACTTTGTTTCTTGCAATTGTGAATAACCATGAACCAAAATTACCATCCTGACGAAAATTACCAATTGACTCTAAAGCTGCCAGGAAGGTTTGCGAGGTGATATCTTCAGCGATTTGTTTATTTCCGGTACGAGTGAAGATATATCGATAGACCGGGTTGGCGTATTTCTTGTAAAGGGTTCCAAATTTTCCTTTATCTTTACGAACATCTGCGATGAGCCGGTGTTCATCATATTCATCTGCAATGGTATTTGTGGTCAAATGGTTTGTCCTTTCTGCCAATGATCTCCTTTACACAGAGATCATGGATCCTGCCAGGGTACACTTATTTTGAGCTCTATAGATAAGTCGCCTTGACATGAAAAAAGTGACAAATATTACTTTCATAGGTTCCTAATATTATCTGATATAAAAAATTATTAAACAATCCTGTTTGAGTTTTAAAAGATAATATGAATAGAGAGAGTTGCTTATCAGAGAATGGTAAAGAGAAAAAAACAAGACGATCCTTATTGAATGTCATCAAAATGAATATTTTC
>CAVQSU010000024.1:0-248223 GCA_963715915.1 uncultured Chloroflexia bacterium
CATAGGATTGGGTTTATTCTTATTGGTAAAAGGCATCCTGAAGAAATAGATTTGTTTTCGTATCCCAAAAGTGGATTGATCTGGATTATTCTTTAGCTTCCATCCAATTTATAGCTGCTTGAATATCTGGATCAATCCCTTTAATATAATCCTCTATCGTCCAATTGACGGAAATTTCAGGCGAATACCCCTTTCCTTCTACCAGCCTGCCATCTGGACGGTAGAATGCCGCAGTGGAATATCTCACTTTTCCACCTGGCAAGAAAAATTGGATAGGATTCCCCGTAGATCCACCTGTAACCCGCCCGATTGAAATAGCCCTTCCACTATCGATAAGCGCTCCAACCAACCATTCAGCGCTACTCATCACAGGATAATCAGTTAAAACAACCAGTTTACCTTGAAAAATATCCCCTCTCGGTTTGACAGAATAATTTACTGATTTTCGCCAGGCGAATTTATAAAGTCGCTTTCGAAATTCATCATGTCCATACGTGTAAGTTTGATCCAGAAATCGACCAGCAATTTTTTCAGCAATTCTGGAATCTCCACCACCGTTTTGTCTTAAGTCAAGAATGATTCCCTGTGTTTCCATGAGCTTGTTTAAAGCCAAGTCAATTTCATTCACAACATCATCATTATTATTCCATAATCGATCAATTCGAATGTATCCAACATCCTCATTTATCTTTTTCCAGGAGACAGATTGTGTTTTTTGAATATTAAACGTTGAAACCCATCCAGACGGTGCACTCAGTTGTTGAATTTCAACTTCCATTTCTTTTCCATTTTTATCCATGACAGTGACGATTAGCTTTTCATTCTCATCCTCCGGGACAGCTAATAACTGGTTATAAGCTCTGATTTTCTTAGCCCAGGGAGTGGACGCTTCATTTAATGAAATGTCTATTTCAGGAACAAGTTCTTCAATGGGCTTTCCAGCGACTTTTAGCACGACCATTCCCGGTCGTATCCCAGCCATTTCAGCAGAATAACCAATTTGATCGATGATTGCTAAATCTCCAAGATTTAAAACCGAAGCATTCAACCTTTTATCCATATAAGGTGATACGACATCTGAATGAGCATCTTCTAACTCTCCCAACATATGAGCAATAACCAGATAGTATTCTTGATCATTGGTTACATCCAAAACCATCGGATGATATTTTTCGTAAGTTTGATTCCAATCTACTCCTTTGAGGTCAAAGTATGGATACGCCTTATCCATCGCCTTCCAGAGTTTCGTAAAAGATTTTTCATAATTGTTACCTATCATTGGAATATTTTGAAAAGTCAAACGTTGCGAAAAATAAAGTCCAGCGATCAATGTAACAATTATGACCTGAATACCGAATAAAATTCTCTTCATATTAAATTGTTGCATATTTCTTGTTAGAATCCTTATCCAAAGATAGCCATGCAGAACGGCGCTAATAATTCCAATAAATATTATGACGAAACGATCATCAATATTCAAAAATCCAAACGCAATCAACCATCCTAATGCAAACCCCAAAAAACAATTAAATACGACCCATACATAAATTAAACCATTTGTTTTTTTCATATTTCGCCTTTCCTCAGATGATTTTAATTTATTATCTGATCTCAATCACAATACCCGAGACCTAATTTTTCCTGGTCAATTTACTGATTTATTTTTTTTTGCAAAATAATCTAATGCTCAAAATAAAAAAACTATCTAGAAAATTTTAACTAATTGATACAAAGCTATTGACAAATGTGGATATCATGAATAAACTTCTCTTCATGCAAAACAAACGGTTATCTCTTCATCATCATCATAGGCTTTTTACCCAACCTGACTGAGAAGGTTTATTTTGATGTTGATCGAAAAATAATCAAAAACACAAAAACCCCCAGTCACGGGGGTTTTTTTATTTATTATAGATTGGATATTAATATGAGAACAGAACCCGAAAAAAGAAACATCCGCATTTCATTACCCTCAAAAGGAAGGCTGGCTGAAGACTGTCTGGACTTTCTTGAAGAGTCTGGGCTAAAAATCTATAAGCCAAACCCACGGCAATATGAAGCAACCATTCCGGCACTACCAGGCGTAACTGTAATTTTTCAACGCGCTACCGATATTGTCGCCAGTGTCCAGGATGGCAGCATTGATTTCGGCATCACAGGATATGATGTGGTGGCTGAATCGATGGGGGAAGATCAGGATTTTGTCATTATTCATGATGCTCTGGGCTTCGGTAATTGCTCCCTCAATCTGGCAGTCCCCGAAGGGTGGAAAGATGTTACCTCGGTGGCAAGTCTGGTTGAATATGCCAACCAAATAAATCGACCTCTACGGATTGCCACAAAATATAAAAATCTGGTAACAAAATTCTTTGAGCCAACCAATCTTGATCTCCAATTAGTCTCCTCCGAAGGCACAGTCGAAATTGCTCCAGCCATCGGCTATGCGGATATGATTTGTGATGTGGTTTCCTCCGGATTAACCTTGAGTGATAATCGCCTGCGTATGATCCAGAATGGCAAAATCCTGGAATCACAGGCTGTGTTAATTGGGAATAAGCAAACTTTGTTATCGGATTCTGAGGTATTAAATACTGCTCGTATGTTGATCGAATTTTTTGAAGCACACCTAATCGGTAAGGACAAATTGGCGGTCTTTGCCAATATGCGTGGCGAAAATCCACAAGCTATCGCACAACGAATTTTCGACAGCACAACCATTCAGGGGCTACAGGGACCAACAATCTCACAGGTGATTGTTAAAAATGCTGATCAAAACTGGTTTGCAGTCAATATTATCGTCTCAAAGACCGAAATGTATAAAGCAATCAGTGAATTGAGAGCTATTGGTGGCAGTGGGGTAATTGTCATTCCCGTCAGTTATGTGTTCGATGAAGAGCCACCCCGTTATCGCAAACTGTTACAAAAACTACAAATTTCGGATTAAGTGAGGAATAATGTTACGAATTTATCAACCCGAAGAAGCCAAAAAGACCATTTTGCGACGAAAACCCATTGATGATTATGAGATTCCGGAATCCATGCAGCAAAACATGCTGATATATTTTGGTGAAAATCTAACACCTGATCAGGCAGTTTCCAAAATTATCAAAGAGGTTCGCACCGCGGGAGACCAGGCACTTAAAAAATGGACACTCACACTGGATGGAACGTCCTTGATCTAATTTCCAAATCAGCGCAGAAGAAATACAAACTTCAATTCAATCTATTTCTCCAGAAATAAAGGCAGCATTGCAATTAAGTATCGATAGAGTGCGCGCATTTCACCAGCGCCAACCGATCTCATCCTGGATTAGCAATGACCTGGGAGGAACGGTTGGACAATTGATCCGCCCAATCCAGAGGGTTGGATTATATATTCCAGCCGGTACTGCGCCACTCCCCTCCAGTGTGATCATGTCAGCTGTGCCTGCTCAGGTAGCTGGAGTAAAAGAGATTGTTCTGGTAGCCCCACCGGAACGCAGTACTGGTAAAGTCTCTCCTCTAATTTTAGCTACAGCCAATATGTTAGGCCTGAATGAAATCTACTCCATTGGAGGAGCCCAGGCTATTGCTGCCCTGGCATACGGCACAGAAACCATAAAACCTGTCGATAAAATCTTCGGACCCGGCAATTTATTTGTAACGTTGGCGAAAAAACAGGTGTATGGTTCTGTAGGGATTGATAATCTGGCTGGACCAACAGAAACTATGGTCATCGCGGATGAAAATGCCAAACCTTCCTGGGTTGCAGCCGACCTGTTGGCACAGGCAGAGCATGACCTGTTGGCATCTGCAATTTTATTAACACCATCTCAAAAATTGGCTGAACAGGTTGGTGAAGAAATCCTCCTGCAAACCAAAAATTTAACCCGAACCGAAATGATTAATTCCGCTTTTCTAAACAGAGGGGGAGCTGTCATTACGAAAGATATAGAAGAAGCAATTATATTAGCAAATGCATATGGTGCCGAACATCTTTGTCTCGCTGTTGAGAATTCCTGGCGCTGGGTGGAAAAAATAACCTGCGCTGGTGGAATCTTTATCGGGGAAAACTCTTTCGAAGTGCTTGGTGACTATGTTGCCGGTCCAAGTCACGTGATGCCCACCAGTGGATCTGCCAGATTTGCATCACCCATTAACGTCTGGGATTTTATTAAGATTATCAGTCTGATTGGTTTGGATGATCAAACGGTTTCCCAAATTGCCCCAGCTGCAGCGATCATTGCTAAGGCTGAAGGGTTGGATGCACACGCATCAGCAGCAGAGATACGCTTATGAAACCTGCAGAACGATTTCGTAATTTCCAAAAGTACACACCCATCGAGCCATTTGAAGTGCTTTCGAAAAGACTGGGTCGGAAAATGGAAGATATTGTCAAGCTGGATGCCAATGAAAACCCCTATGGTCCTGCACCAGCTGTTAAAAAAGTTTTATCAAATCTTAAAAATATCAATATTTATCCTGATCCGGAAAGCCGGGAATTAAGAGAAAAACTGTCTGAGTTCACAGGAGTGGATCAGAATTTATTAATGTCTGGCGCAGGCGCGGATGAATTAATCGATTTAATTTTGCGTGTGATGCTGGAGCCCGGCGATGTCGTCATTAATTGCCCACCCACCTTTGGAATGTATCCATTTGATACCCGTTTAAATAACGGTGTTGTCATTGAAGTGATTAGAAACAACGATTTTTCCATTAATGCCAATAAAATTCGCGAAGCTGTTACAGAAAATTCAGCAAAAATAATCTTCCTCACCAGCCCCAACAACCCGGACGGCTGCCTGATTTCAGATGAAGACCTGAAACAAATTCTGGAATTACCTTATTGGTTGTACTGGACGAAGCATATATCGAATTCACTGCTGACACACCAGCAGATTGGAGAAAAAATAGTCGCATTGATTGGGTATCCTCTTATGAAAATCTGGTTGTCTTGCGAACGTTCAGCAAATGGGCAGGTTTAGCTGGATTAAGAGTGGGGTATGGTGCTTTTCCTTCATGGTTATTACCATCAATGTGGGCAGCTAAACAACCTTATAATGTGAATGTAGCTGCCAACCAGGCAGCTATTAAATCATTGAAGTCACTTGATTTCCTTGCAAAAAATGTGATCAAAATTCGACAAGATCAAAGAAAATTATTTGGAATGCTCGCCATGCTACCCTTTCTTGAGCCTGTCCCTTCAGAAGCAAACTTTATTCTTTGTCGGGTAAAGAATTTTCCTGCTTCCTATCTTAAGAATTTCCTTTTGGAAAAAGGCATTATGGTGCGTTATTACGAAACACCTTTGTTGGAAAATTACATCCGCATCAGCATCGGGAAACCTGGCGACCATCTGCGCCTGATGCAAGCTTTGGAGGACCTCGTATGAAAATCGGTATTATCTATTCACCCTCAGCATCTATTGTTGATATTGCTGGATTAATTCAGACCTTTACCCTTTCTAAACAGCTATTCTCTGATCTGGATATCCAATTTGAAATCTGCAGTTTCCTGCCTCAAAAAACGCTGGAAACCGGTATCACAGTCAACGCCAGCTATGTTGGTTTACCATTATCTGGTTTCAATTTCCTTGTTGTACCCGGTTCTGACGGGTATGAAAAATTGAAGACGGATATGAATTGGTTAACCTGGGTGCAAAGCGCAGATTCAACTGCAAAATTCTATGGGTTTCATGAAGGAATATCCATCGTCAATTTGGTTAATGTTCCCAATCAATGGCAATCAAATACCCGCAACCCACTCAATGGTTTTTTTGTTGCGTTACAGGTGCTTGCAGACATCCTCGAACCTGAAAAAATATCCACTCTTGCCAGGACTTTAGGGATTGAAATCTTCTTGGCAAACCTATATACAGTCGATGAACATCCGGCAGTCAGCGTTATCACGTGATACGGCTGAGACACATATCAGGGTTAACCTGGCATTGGATGGCAGTGGAAAATCCAATATCCAAACCAGAATTCCATTTCTGGATCATATGCTCCATCAAATTGCCAAACATGGTTTATTTGATTTAGCGTTGGAGGCTAACGGTGATCTTGAGATTGATCAGCACCATACGATGGAAGATTGTGGCATCATCCTGGGTGAAGCTTTTCGCTTTGCATTAGGAGATAAAAAAGGCATTAATCGCATGGCTTCCACATCAGTACCAATGGATGAAAGCCTGGCATCAGTAACCATTGATTTCTCCGGTCGACCATATTTTGTGATCCAGAGTAAATGGAATGGGGAAAATATCGCTGAAATCCCAGTCTCATTATTTGAGCATTTCCTGGAGTCATTTGCAATTGCTGCACGTTGTAATCTGTATATTCAGGTGCAGGCTGGAAAAGATAATCACCACATGTGTGAAGCAATTTTCAAAGCGCTTGCAAAAGCATTAGATCAGGCCTGTAGTCTGGATGTGCGCCGTTTGGATCAGATACCCTCAACCAAAGAAAAGATTTTTTAATGATGAGCAAACAATCTATCCCCATATTGTTAATCGATGCGGGAACTGGCAATCTGCATTCCGTTTTCCACACACTCCGAACCATTACAGATCAGATTGTCATCAGTGACAAACCGGCGGATGTTATAAAGGCAGATCGGATCATCTTGCCAGGTGTGGGAGCATTTTCAGGTTTTATGCAAGGTTTGCAGAACAGGAATTTAGTCGAGCCGATTCTTGATTATGTCAAAAAAGGAAATCCTTTATTGGGTATTTGCGTGGGAATGCAAGCTTTTTTTGATTTCAGCGAAGAAAATGGTAATCACAAAGGTCTGGGACTTTTACCGGGTTCTGTAAAAGTCTTCCAGAATATGCCCAATTTAAAAATTCCTCATACCGGTTGGAATCAACTATGGTTTCAGGATAAGCAACTTTTGCTACACAATATCAACCCGGGGGATTACGTTTATTTCAACCACTCTTTTTACTGTGTTCCTGAGAACTCTGAGAATGTTGCTGCAACCACCGATTATGGTATCGATTTTTGTAGCATTGTCCAAAGAGAGAATGTTTTTGGCGTTCAGTTTCACCCGGAAAAAAGTCAGAAAGTCGGCATTCAGGTATTGAGCAATTTCGTCAATTTGAACAGGGAATCTTTATGAGAAAATTTACGATTTATCCAGCAATCGATTTAATGAATGGCAATGTTGTCCGGTTAAAGCAAGGTGATCCTTCCCAAAAAACGGTATATTCATCCGAACCGGAACAAATAGCCAAAAAATGGTTGGATTTAGGAGCAAAATGGCTTCACGTTGTAAACCTGGATGGAGCTTTTGATGAAGAAGATAATAAAAACATCAAAGCAATCAAAAGAATACTCCTGGAAACCAAAGATAACCCCATCAATATCCAAATGGGTGGTGGGTTACGGTCTTTGGAAATGATCAAGCAAACTCTGGATCTGGGTATCTTCAGGGTCATTCTGGGAACTATTGCAGTTGAGAAGCTGGATATGGTGGAAATCGCCATCAAGGAATTCGGTCCAGAGAAAATCGTCATCGGAATCGATGCTCGTGATGGGGTTGTTAGCACACATGGTTGGAAAGTAAATCAACCTTTGGATGCGTTAACTTTTGTACTGAATTTAAAGCAAATTGGTGTTCAAACCATCATTTATACCGATATCCGCCGGGATGGTGTAGGTGGCGGCATCAATCTGAATACAACTGTCGAATTGGCTCAAAAAAGTGGGTTGGATGTGATTGCCTCCGGAGGTATTTATTCCAATGAGGATGTATCAGCTGTGAAAACAGCTGGCTTATCTGGCGTCATTATTGGCAGGGCACTTTATGAGCAAAGCATCGACCCCCAAACTGTATTCAACTTGCAGGAGTGAATGAATGTTAGCAAAAAGAATTATTCCATGTCTGGATATCAAAGATGGTCGAGTGGTGAAAGGGATCAATTTTGTCAATATTCGCGATGCTGGCGATCCGGTGGACCAGGCAAAAATTTACAACGATGAAGGCGCGGATGAATTGGTCTTTCTGGATATATCAGCAACTGCATTTGGTCATGAAACGGTTGTCCATGTCGTTCGCGAAGTTGCCAACCAAATCCACATCCCGTTAACGGTGGGTGGCGGCATTCGCTCCGTGGAAGATATGCGGAAAATCTTGTTAGCTGGCGCAGACAAGATTAGCATTAACTCAGCAGCTGTCCTCAACCCTGAAATCATCAAGGAGGGTGCAGCGATGTTTGGCAGTCAATGTATTGTCTTGGCTGTGGATGCCCGAAAAATCCAAACCCAAGATGCCGAAACAAATCAATGGGAGGTTTTCATCAATGGTGGTCGAAAACCAACAGGCATGGATGTACTCGATTGGATTAAACAGGCAGTAGATTTAGGTGCAGGTGAGATCCTATTAACCAGCATGGATCGGGATGGAACCCTTGCAGGATATGATCTGGAATTAAATCAGGCAGTATCAGAATTGGTGAATGTTCCTTTGATTGCCTCAGGTGGAGCTGGTACTATGCAGCACTTTGCTGATGTACTCTCAATCGGAGCTGACGCAGCCCTGGCGGCTTCTTTGTTTCACGATGGTCAAATGAAAATCAGGGAATTAAAACAATACCTAACAAATCAAAATCTTCCCATAAGGTTGGTATAAAATGGATGTTTCAAAATTAAAATTCGACCAGAATGGACTTATCCCAGCCGTTATCCAGGATCATGACACCAGACAGGTTTTAATGGTAGGCTGGATGAATACGATCGCTCTGGAAAAAACAATGGAAACTGGGTTGATCACTTTCTGGTCGCGCAGCAGGAAAAAGCTTTGGACAAAAGGGGAAAGCAGTGGAAATTATCTCTCCCTGCAAAAATTGTTTGTGGATTGTGATCAGGACTCTCTTTTATGCCTGGCAAAACCTGCTGGACCAACCTGTCATACAGGAAATACCAGCTGTTTTTTTACGGAATTTAATCCTCAATAATTCAACATTCCAAAATACTTCAATGGAGAATTCATGAATACACTCAAAGATCTTTACCAAACTTTAGAAACCAGAAAATCTGCCGATCCTAAAACATCCTATACTGCCCACTTACTTCAGTCAGGGGAAGATGAAATCGTTAAAAAAATTGGTGAGGAAGCCATAGAAGTTATTCTGGCAGCCAAAGGTCAGGGAGAACAGAGACTGGTGGAAGAAATTTCAGATCTGACTTACCATATCCTTGTCCTGCTGGTTCAGAAAGGAATTCCGCTAAGCGCAATTTCTGACGAGCTGAATAAGCGAAAGAAATAATGCTCTATGATACAATAACCCGAACAAGTGGAAATATCTTGATCCAATTCTTGTTAGCAATAAGATAATAAGGAAAAGGCTCTTGGTTAAATAACCTGGCATGTCATTATTAATCGAAGTCAATCGAGTTTCTTATTCACATCCAGTTCCGGGTGGTCCTCCCCACCCAGCTCTCAGAGACATAAGTTTTCAAATTAACGCAGGCGAACACATAGCCATTGTCGGCGCGAATGGGTCCGGCAAAACAACATTAGCTCGTCATTTGAATGCGCTTTTTGTTCCTGATTCTGGAACAATCAGAAGTCATGGGTCTCGATACAAAAGAGCCTGCCAACCACATGAAAATTCACCAGAGGGTTGGAATGGTGTTTCAATCCCCGCAGGAACAGATGATTGCCACATCGATTGAAGAAGATGTAGCCTTTGGACCCGAAAATCTAGGTCTTTCCACGCAGGAGATACAACAAAGAGTCAGGCTTTCATTGGAACAGGTCGGTATGTGGGATCAACGAACCCGCTCTCCATCGCACTTATCTGCCGGCCAAATGCAGAGGGTAGCACTGGCAGGTATTCTGGCAATGCAACCTGCCTGTGTTATTTTTGATGAATCCACCGCCATGCTGGATCCATTCGGCAGAGAAGATGTATTAAGGAATATTGAGACACTCAAACAATCTGGAATTACCGTGATCATGATCACCCATTTTATGGAAGAAGCCAGCCTGGCAGACCGCATCATTGGCCTCCATCAAGGCCGGTTACGATTTGATGGTCATCCGGAAGATTTGTTCACAGATGATAAATTGGTGAAATCAATGAATCTGGACAAACCCAGAGTTCTGTGGTTTGCCCAACAACTCACGCCCTGGATTCCAACCATTAAGAGCCCACTAACTGTAGAGCAATTCAAGAAACAGATCGAACCAAGACCTGCTCCACAAATCTTTGTACCTTTAGAGGATCATCATTTCTTCCGAAACACCCAGGAAAACCTGGTCATTGGCAATCATATTTCATTTACATACTTGCAGAGTACACCTCTCGCCCATCAAGCCCTTGAAGATATCAGTTTTTCCGTTAGAAAGGGTAGCGTGCATGGCTTGATTGGTGCAACTGGTTCAGGCAAATCAACCTTATTGCAACATCTAAATGGACTTTACATTCCCCAAACCGGAGATCTCAAGGTAGGACCTTTTGAAGTCAACCACGAAACAGATTTGCTGCAATTGCGGCGTTATACCGGCATGGTATTTCAGAATCCCAATTACCAGTTGTTTGAGCAATATGTGGGTGATGAAATTGCCTATGGTCTCAAAGTGCTCGGGATCACAGGTGTTGAATTACGGGAAAGAGTTAAGCTGGCAATGTCTCAGGTTGGGCTTGATTTTGAAGAGTTCAAAGATAGGATGACCTTTGCCTTATCAGGTGGTGAAAAACGGAAAGTTGCTTTAGCTTCCACCCTGGTGCTGGATCCGTCTCTTATGTTGCTGGACGAACCAACTGCTGGACTGGATCCCATTGCCCGACGTGAGATTCTGGGACAAATGGTCAGGGTCCATAATGAAGGCAAAACATTGGTGGTTTCATCCCACCAACTGGAAGATCTGGCTTTGTTAACCGACCATGTAACCCTGCTTTCTGAAGGGAAAGCGGTTTGTTCTCGGGAAACAGAAAAAATCCTCTCAGATCACAAGTTGCTTCATCAATATCAGATGATAGCCCCCATCGCTGCACAAATGGCATTGGTGTTACATGAAAAAGGTTGGATGGTGCCTGAAAACATCATCATAGGACAACAATTGGTGGCAGCTTTTCAAACATTAGGTGAACCCAATGGCTAATTTTGAATTCACCCAGAATCTTTCGTTTGGACAATATTTGCCAACCAATTCCTGGTTCCATCAACGTGATCCAAGAGCAAAAATTCTGGTGATTCTCTTTTTGATGATGGCGATCACTTTCGCTCGCAATACATACATGGTTTTTGCTGGTTTAGTTATTGTATTATTTATTTTCCTTCTATCCCATATTCCTCTCAAAAATGCGCTCAGAGGAATTCGCACTCCATTACCATTCTTAATCTTTATTGCATTCTTCCAGTTATTCAGGTTTTCACCTGGTGTAGATAACCCTCTCATTTTATCTATCTGGTCGTTTACCATTACTTTTCAAGGATTAATTGCGGCTGGAACTATCATTTTACGCTTTGTAAGTCTGATTCTTACGATCAGTCTGGCCAGTTTCACGCTTTCCACCAGTGATCTCATCTATGGATTGCAATCTTTACTCAAGCCACTGAACTGGCTAAAAATCCCCAGTGAAGATTTTATTATGGTCGTTCAGATTACATTGCGTTTTTTACCGCTCCTGGGTCAGGCAACCGAACAGATTGCCAAAGCACAAGCAGCACGTGGAGCTGCCTGGGGTGTTAAGAATCAGAATCTGAAACAACGAATCCAGTTGATCATTCCAGTCATCGTACCGATGTTCCTGACCAGCCTGCAAAAAGCGGAAACAATGGCAATGGCGATGGACTCGCGGGGATATGGCAACCATCTAAAGCGAGGAGCCTATCGGCAACTTACATTTAAAAAACAAGACGGCTTCCTTGTGGTCGCCGCCTCTATCATCTCTGCTTTATTACTCTTTTTATAAATCGGATCCCTGTCGCTTACCGACTTTGATTCTGCGCCAGGCTGCCACCACAACCAGAACAATAAAAGCTGACACACCTGCTTCCAGCAATCCGTTGGAAATCACGATGCCGCCTAAAACAGCCCAGGGTAATAATCCCATCAAACCGATGACACCTAATACCAGGATGGTATTGGTCAGACTTCCTGCGACACCAGCTACGATCAAGCCAACCACCGGAATACGTTCTAATAATTTCCAAACATAATAGGCTACTGGGCCAATGAAAAGGCGCGGTAAGACAGCCAAAACAGGATTGGTGAACCACACATCTGCTGGTGATGTTGGAGCAACCGCTGCCTGAATCATGCTAAAAATACCAAAAATTAGGCCAACTCCCAGACCAACAATTGGTCCTTCCAGAATGGCAGCAATAATCACCGGCACATGCATGATGGTTAAGGATATTCCACCAAACCAGGGAATAAATCCCCAATGTGTTACACCTAATAGAATCGTTATTGCACCCATCACTCCAGTGATAACCAATTTTCTCGTTCGATCTTGTGGCATCTCGCCTCCTTGAAACAGTAATTATTCGATATAGTAAGATTTGACTTACAATTATTTTAATACTTATTATTATAATAGGTTCTGATTTTTAATCCAACTATTAAATCAATAAAACTGATTAGAACTATGAATTTATTACCAATTAATCTCAATTTAGTGATCATTTCTGACTGAATGCTGGCTGCAGGTCTTATATAATAAATAAAATATTATATATGATCATCCCCTGAAACACCCAGGTTTAGAAAAATCGATAAAAACAACAATATTGAAAGAGGTAGCATGTATCATCAACAACGCTGGACATTGGAAAAACTAAAAGCCCGACTTGCACTGATTACTTCATTCGTTTTTAAAGAAAAATCTCCACTTCCTCCTTTTTATTACCAGGAATTACCCAGCCCTACTGAAAAACCGGATCTTGAACCGGATTTATCTAGCTGGACGATTGTTCATCCAAATTCATATTGGGGAAATTGGCAGACGAATTTTCAACTTTTCACAACCTTCAGAATTCCTGAGGATTGGGATTCCAAAAAACCAATCGTCATCCATTTACCATTAGGCGGAATCGAAGGGGATTTCAGCCATCCTGAAGCCCTGGCCTATATTGATGGAATTCCGTATGCCGCCTGTGACAGACATCATAAAGAAATTTTACTCAAACCAGGGTGGCAAGACGGTCGCGACCATACCCTCATTTTGCATGGCTGGACGGGTTTAGGATATACAGCTACTGGTGATCCGAAAATAAAATTACGGATGGGGGAACCACAATTGGTGCAAATTCATTCAGAAACCCGTGATTTTTGCGCCTTAGCACGAATTACTCTTTCCACAATTGAGAACTTAACCGATGACAATCCAGCAAGAAGCTTGTTATTGAATGCAATTAATGATGCCTTCATCCGATTGGAAACATCACACCCATTAGGGACAAAATTTTATGAAAGTGTATTTCCTGCATATGAAATCCTGAAAACTGGCATTCAAAAATCCGGGGTTCCAATGGATGTCATCATTCATGCCAGTGGTCATGCCCATATCGATGTTGCCTGGTTATGGACACTGGATCAAACACGCAGAAAAGCAGAACGGACCCTCCATAATGTGATCCGATACATGGAACAATTCCCAAAGTATCATTTCAGCCAAAGCCAACCACAACTCTACCAGTTTATCGAAGAAGATCAGCCACAATTATTTAAAAAAATTCAGGATCTGGTAGCGGAAGGTCGTTGGGAGCCAATGGGCGGGATGTGGGTCGAAGCTGATTGCAATATTTCAGGGGCGGAATCACTTGCCAGACAATTACTTTTAGGTCGTATTTATTTCAAGAAAAAATTTGGAAAAAATGCTGACACACTAGTTTTATGGTTACCAGATGTGTTTGGGTTTTCGTCGACTTTACCTCAATTAATTAAACAGGCTGGGTTGAAGTATTTCATGACAACCAAGATGGGTTGGAATGAATATAACCGATTGCCATTTGATACTTTTATGTGGCAAGGCATGGATGGAACCCAAATTTTAACTCACTTCAGTACAGTCCGGGACTTGGGTAGTATTTATGCAAGTACATATAACTCGATGGCTAATCCCGAGGAAGCTCTGGGAACCTGGAATAATTTCCAACAAAAAGAATTGCACAATGATTTATTGATGGCGTTTGGATATGGGGATGGTGGTGGTGGACCGACGATTGAAATGCTGGAAAACTTGGAGATTATGGATCATTTCCCAGCCTTACCACAGGTTCAACACTCCAGCGTTAAACAGTTTTTTGAAGCGATTGACCTTGTGCGGGCATCCAAAATGCTCCCAGTATGGAATGGTGAGCTCTACCTCGAATATCATCGCGGAACCTACACCTCGCAAGCTCAAATGAAAAAGAACAACCGCAAGAGTGAATTTCTGATCCATGATGTGGAATTCCTGGCAAGCCTGGCAAGTACATTGGACAAGCATTATCAATACCCTAAAGATGAAATCAATGCAGCCTGGAAAACCATTTGTCTGCATCAATTTCACGATATTCTGCCAGGATCCAGTATTGGCGAGGTATACAATGAAGCAGATCAGGCTTTTCGAGCTTTGACAACAAAACTGAATCAACTTAAGCGAACGGCATTGGAGAGTATCAAGAATTATTATTCTGGAGACTTATTATTAATCAACCCATCCCCATTCCCCAGGAACGATCTGGTTCTCATTTCTGATTTGAAAGATGTTGAATTCACCAGAAATGATAAAAATCTATCAACGCAATTGACAGATAAAGGAACTCTTGTAAATCCTGGAATTATATTGCCATATAGTGTTACCACCCTCGAGTATGGTAAACCAAAACAGGATAAGACACCTGAACTCGCGAACCATGCACATCAGAACTTTGTAATGGAAAACAATCTTATCCGTCTCGAAATAAATCCCGATGGTGATATGGTCAGCATCTTTGATAAAGAAGTCGGGCGTGAAGTCTTACCAGCACATACGGTCGCCAATCAATTTCAGATTTTTGAGGATCGCCCACTCACCTACGATGCCTGGGATATAGATATTTATTATGATGACAAAGTTGACTTTGCTGAACCTTCCGAATCCATTGAGTGGGTGGATCAGGGTCCTTTGCGCTATACGATTGAAATCAAACGTAAAATTGCAGAGAGTATCTACACGCAAAAAATATCCATCTCAAAAGATAGCAAACAGATAGATTTTGAAACAACCATTGACTGGCAGGAACGTTATAAATTACTCAAGGTTGCTTTCCCTGTTGATATCCTCGCACCTGTTGCCACCTATGAAATTCAATGGGGTAATATTCAGCGCAATACCCATCGAAACACCAATTGGGATTGGGCCAGGTTTGAAACCTGCGCTCATAAATGGGTAGATCTCAGTGAGGGAAACTATGGTGTCAGCCTTTTGAATGATTGCAAGTACGGGCATGATATTCATAACAATGTGATGCGCTTATCTCTCTTACGTGGGCCAACTGTACCAGATCCGTTGGCTGATCTAGGTACCCATCAATTTAAATACAGTCTTCTGCCCCATTCAAATTCATGGGGTGAACAGACACAAGCCGCCGCTTACGCATTGAATGATCCCATCATTATATTTGAACGATCAAAGGCCGAAGATGAGCCTTCCAACAAATCCGAAAAATATGATATCGAGCAATCATTGTTTTCTGTCTCAAGCCCGAATGTCGTTATTGAGACAATAAAACAAGCAGAAGATGGGGAAGGTCTGATCATCCGCCTTTACGAAAGCCAGCGGAAACGAGGTTTAGTTGTTTTAAAGTCATTCCTGCCCATCCTTTCTGCCTGGGAGACCAATCTTCTGGAAGAAAATCAGGAATCATGCATCGTGGAAGACCATAAAATACAACTCAATATCAAACCTTATGAAATCAAAACCTTGCGCATTCATTTGGGGTAACCGGAGATTGTCATGAAGAATATCCAATTAGTCTGCACCCAATGTGAAAATATTTATCCCGTTGACCAACCCATTCTGGCGTTGTACCTGTGGGGGACTGTTGGATATTGAAATGGAAACGAGTTTTCCGATTGATGAAATCCAAAAGAGACCGGTCAATTTGTGGCGCTACCGCGAGGCTCTTCCCATCCATCAACCAGAGAATATCATTTCTTTCTCTGAAGGATTTACGCCTATCATTCCTGTCGAGTTTGCTGGCAAAATGGTTGGGATTAAACAGGATCATTTGTTTCAGACGGGTTCGTACAAAGATCGCGGGGCATCCGTTCTGATTTCCTGGGCAAAAACGATCGGCATCAAGCATGTGGTCGAGGATTCCTCGGGGAACGCTGGTTGTGCAATTGCAGCCTATTGTGCCAGAGCCAATATTTCCTGTGATATCTATGTGCCGGCGAACACATCACCAGCAAAATTAGCGCAAATCACCCAATATGGAGCCAAATTACACCTGATCCCGGGCAATCGGGAAGCAACTGCCCACGCGGTTCTCACAGCTGCCCGGACAACCTATTATGCCAGCCATTCCTGGAATCCCTTCTTTTTTCAGGGAACCAAAACTTTCGCCTATGAAATCTGGGAACAATCCGATTTTCAAGCCCCTCAAGCCATCATTGTCCCAGCCGGTAATGGTACCCTGGTACTGGGTGCCTGGATTGGTTTCAATGATTTAAAAAAAGCGGGATTAATAACAACAATTCCACGAATATTTGCGGTCCAGGCTAAAAACTGTGCCCCTCTGTATGCAGCCCATTATCAACATGCTTCAAAAGCATCCAGAATAAACGCAAGTCCAACTTTAGCGGAAGGGATTGCCATTGCTGAACCCATTCGCGGTGAACAAATTTTAGCAGCTGTTCGCCGGTCTAATGGAACTTTCGTGACTGTCAGCAGAAGATGAAATCCAAACTTCCCTGGTTGCGATGCATCGTCAGGGATTTTATATTGAGCCAACGGCTGCTGCCACAATCGCAGCCATTCCAAAATTGATTCAATCACATCCTCAAATTGATCAATGGATATCTGTTTTTACCGGTCATGGCTTAAAGTCTACCGAAAAGATCATGGCGATCCAGGAACATTCACCACAATAATTTTTCAATATAGGTATATCCAGTCCGTTTTCAAAACAATCATCAGGAGGTCGATGCATAATTCTACAGATTTTCGAATAGGGCACTATCGACCGATCTACCTATGGGCAGGACCAGGGACAATCCGGATGAATAAGCTTAAATTCATGCAGGTTGACGTAGATGAAAGTATCCATATTGAAGCCCACCAGCCGTCTGGTGCCGACCTGGTGGTAAATGGTTTGTATCAAAATTGGATCCATCTGACTTACAGCTGGGGTTTCCCGCCCGAGATCGAGCAGGAAGATTGGCAATCTTTTGAAGAAGCAACGAATGAATACCATCAACAAGGTGCTAAGGTTTTTGCTTATATTCAATCTTCCAATTGCGTTTATTCCGGTAGTTTCACAAATAAGGATTGGTATGCGATCACTCCCAAAGGCAAAGAAGGTCTATTATTACACCGGCCGTTACATGACCTGTTTTCAAAACAATGACTGGATCAACTACCTGAAGGAAAGAATAGAGGATGCAATCAAACGTGGTGCAGATGGGATATTCTTTGATAATCTCTGGTATGGTTTGCAACCAAATGCATTATTCAATACCTGGCTGGGAGCAGCGGGTTGTTATTGCACGGTTTGTCAGGAAAAATATCACCAGGAAACTGGCAAACGATTGCCTACCCAGATGGATTTTCAGAAAAAGGAAGTGGTGGATTATATTGAATGGCGTTCACAAAGTATGACCCTGGTGATCCAGCAATTGTCTGATTTTGCTCGTTCTTTAAAATCGGACGTCATCATCAGCGCCAATGATTATGATCCTGTCATGCGTCCAGTCAAACTGATTTTTGGTATCGATTTCCCCTCCTTGGCAAAAATCCAGGATGTGACTATGATCGAAAACTTCGCACTGCCAAAATGGGTCGACAGCCACGAAAAAATACTGGTGAATAATACACTCACTGTTCGAAACACCCAGCCCTACTTACCTCGACAAAAACATCTCAGCGTCCTATCCTATGATGCTGGCATTGGATTCGATCCAGTCTATCCATCTCGCAGAATATTGACAGGTATGGCGGAAGCAGCTGCATTAGGATGCAGTATGACCACCAAAGGAACTGAATATCATGATGGCAGGAAGATGACTTTGTTAACAGCGCCAGAATACCAGGAGCAACACAAAGCCATTGGGAGTCTTCATCATTGGTTGCAGGATCATCAAGCCATTTACCAATCCCAAACCAAACGTGTTGCTAGCGTTGGAATTCTTCACCCGGGTGAAAAACTATGGCAAAACTGGTTTCAGATAGCACCTTTATATTTTGCGTGTCAACAGACGCTTTTGGTGGCAGGCATACCCTGGAAGGTCATAACAGACGTCGAAGACATGCATGAAATACAACAATTAATCGTTTTTGATCATCTCTTTCATACCTGAAAAAATCTCACCTGAAATATCCATCATCCATGCATTCGAATTCACATCATGGCGACCCTTTTCACAATCTTTTTTTGACCGCCACCCGGGAATAAAAAGCCTACTTTCAGACATGGCAGATAACCTTATCCGAGGCTATCACGCCAATAAATCCCTCAGGAAATTAATGGACTGGTTGGGCATGGCAAAATTGGTAACGCACACCCCATTCTTCACCTTACCAACCCAGGAATTCCAAAAAGAATTGCTCAATAAAATCGACCTTCAGAAAGTAATTCGTGTCATTTCCGAGCATCCTGTGTTAATTGATGTATGGAAAAACAAATCCGATGGGTTACATATACATCTCGTAAATTACCATGGCCAAAAGCAAGTAATAAAATTAAAAATACCAGATAATTCAATATTAACAGAAATATCTCCAGATCAGCACACGCAAGAAATACAAAAAATATCAGACACTGCAACACTGGAGCTTGATCTTTATTCCATTATTTATTTAGAAAGAAATGAGGCGTACAAATGAACCAAGTCATCCGTTGGTACCACTACATTACCTATAATATTTACTGGTTTGCGCTCACTGCACGTTCACAGGTATTAACACCTTTAATCATACCGTTATTAATTCAACGCTTCGTTGGTGAAGCAGCCAAGGGCGAATTATTAGGAAACATGCGTTTATGGTCACTGATGGTGGCTGTGCTTCTGCAAGCTTTGATGGGGCTATTAAGTGATCAGTCGACCTCAAAATATGGTCGCAGGCGGCCTTTCATTGTTGTGGGCACCATTGGGGAAATCCTGATTTATATTTTGATTGGTTTTACCGCTGGAATGGATGGAATGACAGGTTATTGGTTCTTATTCCTGTTATATACACTCTCTATGATGACCGCCAACACAGCCCATGCCGCTTTACAAGGTATTATTCCAGATCTGGTGCCAGAAGAAAAGAGAGGACGTTTCTCTGGATTTAAAGCCCTGTTCGAACTCCCATTGCCTCTCATTTTTGTTTCATTTGTTATTGGCAAAATGGTCAGTGCAGGGAATATCTGGGCTGCATTAATTACTTTAATCGTGATCCTGATCGTGTGTATGTTAGTCACATTAACGATTAAGGAAGAACCCCTGAAATCAGAAAAAACAAAAATTGATTGGAATCCAATTATCCGACTGTTTCTAATGACAGCTGCTTTTACAGTAATCATACTTTCCTCAGGATTCTTTGTCCGTCAAATTATGAATTTTATTCTCCAGGAGGATACTTCATATGGGCACCTGTTGGTCATGGCGATTGGTTTATTAGGAATGTTAGTAGCAATAGGTATCGGAGTCTGGAGTAGTATTTACATTAGTATTGGCCAGAAAATTCAGGAACACCAAAATTTCACCTGGTGGGTGGTAAATCGTTTGGCATTTTTAGCCGGATCAACCAATCTGGCTGGGTTTCTGGTTTATTTTTTGCAGGAAAGATTTATTGAGTTGCAGGGTGAAAAAGCAGCAGGACCCGCCGCTTCTATTACCATGTTTATTGGAATTTTTATCCTACTATCCGCCTTACCGAGCGGTTGGTTAACCGACCGTTTTGGTACCAAGAAGATTATTTTGATCAGTGCTATCCTGACGACAATTAGGTACGGCTCTGGTGCTCCTATCCCCTTCCATTTCCTGGATGTATGCAGCCGGTTGTCTGGTAGGTGCTGGAATTGGCTTCTTCTACGCTTCCAACTGGGCATTGGGAACTGAGATTGTTCCAAAGGATCAGGCAGGCAAATTTTTGGGAATATCAAACCTGGCTGGCGCTGGTGCAGGCGCTGTCGGGGCATACATTGGTGGTCCAATTGCGGATCAGATCGGATATACCAATTTGATGACCATTTATGTGGTTTTATTCCTCTTCTCAATTCTGGCATTGGCAAAAATCAAGCTGAGGTAACCACACTAATCTCAAAATTAAATCGTTTTATCTAGAATTTTGATTAATAGTCGGGTGTATACTTGGAGGAAACCTTGCAGGAGAATGCCTAAGATAATAGCTTATGGAGAATGATCAATCAAGAATCACCAGCGTAGTAAAAAATTTCCTCAATAAAATTAAACAAGCCATAATAAACCGTCCCCTTTCTGATTCTGGTATCTTAATCGGAACTGCAGTTTTGGTGGGGATTGGATCAGGGTTGGGAGCAGTTTTGTTCACTTACCTGGTTGAATTCGTTCAAAAATTAGCATTTGAAGATTTTGTGGACTTTTTGAATTTCGAACAACCCGTACACCTTATCATCATACCAATCATCGGTGCTTTGATTACAGGTCCAATTATTTATTTATTTGCACGTGAAGCGAAAGGACACGGGGTTCCTGAAGTCATGTTGGCAATTGCCCTACGTGGTGGCAAAATCAAACCACAAGTAGGAATTGTAAAAGCAATCACATCTGCGATCTGTATCGGAACCGGCGGTTCTGTCGGAAGTGAAGGTCCGATTGCTCAAATTGGTTCTGCGCTTGGATCAACGATTGGCCAGTGGTTAAGATTAAATGAAGAACGCACAAAAACCCTGGTAGCTTGTGGTGCCGCTGGTGGTATTGCAGCCATATTTAATGCACCAATCGCTGGTGCAATATTCGCCATGGAAGTGATTCTCAACCGGATCAGCTCTGTTTATTTTGGTGCGGTAGTGATCTCCGCTGTGATTGCCGACTCAATTGCACACTTTTTCATGGGTGATTTTCGGACTTTCTTAATTCCACAATATTTTCTGGAAAGCCCCTGGGAACTTCTTTTATATACTTTCTTAGCCATTATTGCTGCCATTGCTTCAGTAGGTTTCAGCCGTTTATTATATCTGGTAGAAGATTTATTTGATGACATCAAAATACCGGATTGGTTCAAACCTACCATTGGCGCACTTTTGTTAGGTATCCTGGGAATCTTTACCATCAAAACCACAGAAGGAATCCCAAGAGTCTTCGGCGTTGGGTATGATTCGATGACCCCAGCCCTATTCGGTGAATTTTCACTAAAAGTTGCATTGTTACTATTTGTCTTGAAATTACTGGCCACGCTTTTTACGTTAGGCTCAGGTAATTCAGGCGGTATTTTTGCTCCTTCATTATTTATGGGTAGCATGTTAGGCGCTGGTTTTGGAAGTTGGGCAACCACAGTGTTTCCAAATATCACAGCCGGCGCGGGTGCTTACGCGCTGGTGGGAATGGCGTCATTCTTCAGTGGTGCTACCCATGCCCCGATGACCGCGATCCTGATCTTGTTTGAAATGACAAATAATTATCAATTGATCCTGCCTTTAATGCTGGCATCCGTATTAAGCACCATCATTTCAAGAATTCTCAGCAAAGATTCCATCTATACCCTCAAACTAACCAGGCGTGGAATAAAATTAAGTCAGACTCAGGACGTGGATGTTATGCAAGGTATCAACGTGGGTGAGGTGATGGCCACTGATATTATATCCATTAAATCAAATCAAACCATCGAAGATTTGGAAATGCTTTTCTTCAAAACTCATCTTACTGGTTTACCGATCACAGACTCTGAAGAAAAACTTGTCGGTGTGGTCACAGTTAACGATTTACGTAATGCGAGAGATTCTGAAATGCCTGGTTCAACAGAATTATCAAAGATCGCTTCCATGAATGAATTATTATTCACCTATCCAGAAGAACCTATGTGGCAAGCAATCTTTCGTATGAGTAGTCATAGCATCAGTATGCTACCGGTTGTCCATAAAGAGGATCCCAGAAAATTATTGGGAATGATATATAGACGTGATGTCATTAACGCTTATGATCGGGCAATCACGAAAAAAGCAAATATGCAACATGAAGTAGAAATCATTAAATTAGGCAAATTGGATGAAGCAAAATTTCTCCAATTAAATATCCCTGCAAATTCATCTGTAGTTGGAAAACGAGTCAGCGAAATAAAACTTCCAGGGCATTGTGTGATCGTTTCATTAAGAAGAGGACGTGAATTAAAAATTGTGGATGGACACACAATTTTAAAAAAAGGTGATTTTCTAACCATCTTTTCCGAAGAAGAATGTGCCAATGATGTCGAAAAGATATTAACAGGTCAGGGAAACATTATGATTAAACCTGATCATCAGAAATCCAATCATGAAGAAATAACCATTAAAGCTGGCTCAAAAGTAATAGGAAAAATGGTTAAGGATATAACACTTCCTGGTGGTATCTTGATTGTAAGCATCCAAAGAAATCAAAAAACAATTATTCCACATGGTAAGACTGTTTTTCACATCGATGATGTTGTTGAAGTCTATGGGATGGAAGCGGATATTGAGATAACCAGAACATTACTGGGGACTGATTAATAATAAACTTTTTTTGAACCATTGTTCAGGTAAAATGAATTTATGGGTCAACAAAAAAATTCATTTGCTTTTTATGCCTTGTTATTACTTCTAGTGACAACCTATTTATCTGCCTGTGTGCCATTAGAAAAAAGCCCCATTCAGCCAACAGCAATCAAAACAGCGTCCTCTACTCCGACATCGACTTTTAAGCAAACAATCACCTCACAACCATCCAAAACTCCCACCAAAGTCCCTTTTATCACACTAACGATTTTCTCCACACCAACGCCTGAGTTTATTGAATCAGATAATTGTCTAAAGACCTCCAGACAATTATGATCTGGTCGAAATTAATGGCATGTACCATTAATCAGCGCACTTTTTCAATGCTGATACATGCTCAATCCATTTATGGCGGTGAAATTGAATTGACCGGATATCATTTCACTCAGGGAAGTTATACCAATCTGGTTTCTGCTAGTTTCGGGACACATGATGGCGGAGGAGCTGTTGACCTATCAGTAATTCAATATGGCACTTATCAGGTCTTGTATGCTGATATTGAGCCATTGATTCAGGCATTACGGATTGCCGGATTTGCAGCCTGGTTAAGAGATTTTGATCAGTTGTACCCCGGTTCTCCTATCCACGTACATGCTATAGCAATCGGAGATCGTGATTTATCTGGTCCGGCAGCAGAACAATTAACCGGTGAATTTGGTTATTTTCGGGGATATAACGGCATTCCACAAGAAAACGGTTTAGCTCCCGTTCCAGATGAACACGGCGGACCAATTCTATGTCAATGGATGTTGGATATTGGGTATTCAGACTTAAGAAGTCTATCCCCTTAGGGATTGGGGTTTGTGAAAAACAAATCCATGGGATCTATTACTCGATACCACCCACTCACCCGCCAACGACAATAATTAAGCATTTCTGATTCATCAGCGCTGACATTGTAATGCGCCATGCTGCCTTCGATACCAGATGAATAGCCATAGCGCATTTCTACATGCAGATGTGGAGCCAGGGCATTACCACTATCCCCGATTGAACCGAGATCATCACCACAAGCCACCTGGTCACCCAGTTCATACAACACAGGATCATCAAGGTGGGCATATAGGACGAAAAGGGAAAGTTCCATCTTTTCCTGATCAGGCTGATCCCAACCGGATGGACAGGTTAAGGAAGGATTGGCACCATATAATTCGGGTTTGATTTGGTTCTCCAGTTTTTCCTTCCAACCAACCGGTAATTCATTAAAAGGAGTTTCGATCAGAATGGCATTACCATATGGAAACCGGTCATTCATCACCATGACGATCTTACCGGCCAGAACCACCTGCACAGCGGAGCCTTTCAAAGCAATACGCAGGTCAGGATCAACGACACTGAAATCCACCCCCTGGTGCGGATCGTCCGAACCCGGAGTGGGAGGATTAAATGGATTGGATATCATATCAACCAGGTTTTCGATTGGATAATCGACAAATGGGGAACAGACGTCAATCTCATCCTCTTTCAGTTCAGGAGTAGTGGTTGGTACATATGTTGGGATAACTGTGGAGGATGGTTTTTCTTCTATTTCGATTATTTCTGTTTTTTCAAAGGTTGGAGTAATAACTTCTTCGACGGGATTTTCCGATGAACATCCCGTAAGGAGGATGATGAATATCATTAATAGTAAAGTCAAAATTTTCATTCTAATATTGTACTTATAAATAGCAATTAAAATAGATGATACAAAAAAATGAGGTGAAAATTTCAGATGGATCCAAAGAAAATCTTATACTTCTTAATTATCATTTTGGTGATGATAGGTAGCTCATTTTTAGGAGCGATCGGTGGAAGTTTCATAACCTTAAAATATGTTGAGAGTAATTCCACGCGTTCGTTTGAAAACCAAACAGCTCCTTCTCCGACTGCATCTGCTCCATCAGGGTTAAGTTTTTCAAACTCAAATATCGAAACAACCATTACATCGGTAGTTCAAGATGTTGAACCAGCTGTGGTAACTGTTGTTGGTACAATCAGTGGGCGTGCAACATTTTTTGGTGTGACCTCCGATCAGGAAGTCAGCGGTAGTGGAGTAATTGTCACTGAAGATGGTTACATCTTAACAAATAATCATGTCGTTGAGGGAACAAAGACTCTCTCGGTAATTCTCAATGACGGAACCGAACATCCAGCCGAATTAATCAGTCGTGATGTATTTGCAGATTTGGCTGTGTTAAAAATCGAAGGTCAAGTTCCCGGAATCGCTAAAATTGGTAATTCCGATAATCTAAAACCCGGTGAAACGGTGATCGCGATTGGCTCTCCTTTAGGCACATTCAGAAATTCCGTAACTGTGGGAGTCATAAGTGCCACTGGTAGAACGCTGGATAGTGGTGAAGGATATGCGATTGAGGATCTGATTCAAACAGATGCAGCCATTAACTCGGGAAATTCTGGTGGTCCCTTACTGAATCTGACCGGTGAAGTAATAGGTATAAACACATTGGTAATCCGAGGAAGCAGTAATTCCAGCACCAGCGCTGAAGCACTTGGCTTTGCTATTCCTTCCAATACTGCCGCCATGATCGCCCAACATATCATTGAGAAAGGTTATTTTGCACGTCCCTATCTTGGGACCAGTTACCAGAATGTAACACCTCGCATTGCATCCTGGTATAACTTACCGGTTAATTATGGTGCGTATATTACATCGATTGACCGAAACAGTCCTGCGGCAAATTCAGGTTTACAGGAGGGAGATATCATCACAAAAATCGGTGATGTTCCGATTGATGAACAACAATCCTTTATCAATGCCTTGTTTGAATATGAACCAAACCAACAAATTACAATTGAATTTACTCGCGAGAATCAATTATTAACTGTTGACGTTGTATTGGGAGAAATGAGTTCTCCTTAGTGCTATGCCATAAAAGATTATTTCGGTTTCTTCATTAAGATCTCCAATAAAGATCTGGCAGAATCTTCTGGTCCTGAGAATTCTTTACCCAAAATGCCTAACTGTGTTCGCATTTCGCCAACGAAGATATCCTTTTCGTAAAAAGCCTGGAAGAATTTTTTAGCAATATCATCGTGCAAGTCTCGATATTCTGGAGGCCCAAAAATATTGGCGAAATACGAATGGGTCAAACCGGTGGTGGTGGTCGTTCCTTTGCTCATCACGGCGCCTGAACGGAACACATCGATGGCTTGTTCAGGAGATTTAATTCGTTCTACCGAAGGATGTTCTTCATCAACCGCATCATAATTGTTTGCATACAGAACAAAATCAACTTCATATCCTTCCACAACACTCTTAAATTTTGTTACTGGCAATACAACCCGCGCATTTACCTGATCTGGATTCATAATGATGGATCGGTCAATTTGACCAAAGGCAAAATCTTTTTGTAAATCATCCAATCTTACAAATGCACCAATTTCAGTTCCATATCCTATGATCCTTCCGTCAGGTAGAATATCAATTGAACCCATATCATCGGCGATGATCACCAGATCCTCCACCTGATCCTCGATAATACCGCGCAATGCTTCCAGTGTCTCTGATTTTCCAGCACCCGTATCTCCGATCAAAACGACATTCGAGGTACCTGCATTTCTTAAGACAATATGGAACATTGCGCCATGAAATGGCATTCTGCCTATTTTCATCATCTTAACATTGTGTAAGGTAAGAATCATTTTTTTAAGGTAGCCAAAATAGGCATATTCTTTACGGTAAGGCACAGTACCTATCAGGATATCATTTTCCTTATCATCATAAAAAATTGTCTCAGTCGTTTCCGGATCTTTTTCCCCCTCTACAGGAATACCATAAAAATATATTGCATCCGGTTTTTTCTTTAAATCCGCGTCTTCAGCCAGTTCAAATAAATTACTTAAGGAAAAACCCAACTCAAACCATTGCACTGTGAAATATACCAGGATGATTAATTCACCAACCTTGGCAGGATAACACAACCATTCTTCAGGATCAATATCAAGATGATCGATAGGATTGTAATCAACCCGCTTAAATTTTCCGCTTCTTTTGTTGTTAGGTGTATTAAAAATCAATGGAGGATAAATTAATACCTGACGAGTCATCAAAATATCGCACAATTTATCTTCATACCCACATATGAACGGCATCCGATATGGCAAAGTGATGGCGGCAATATTCACTCCAGCACTGACCTGTCGGTAAACGCGGGGATGGCTACCAGATATATTTTCCAGGATATCGCGTTGAGCACTACGAACAACATGCATCAATTTTTCGACAGTCTCCGTGAAGGATCTATACGGTCGTTTATCAAGGCGATCGTCTACCGAATCGAGCACCACCAATCGTTGTAAACGTCGCCAGAAATTATAAAATTGTTCCACAAAATCACTGAGTAAATCAAGATCCTCAAAAAATGTCATGCTCTCAGGAACAATCTTACAAACCTGATCTGCCGGTAATTTTGATAATAACAACAAAGTTGTTTGCATTGTTTTTAATTCTTCCGGTGTAACTTTTTCTTCATTAAAGAATACCCGCAATAATCGTGATTGCTGGCGGAATAAATAACGAACATACTTACTCAATAAATCTAAAAACAAATGACTGTTGATTAGTTCATCGACGTTATCACATAATCGGTTCCGGGTTCTAAGAACTAATTTATCACCATATATTTTATAAGAACCATTTTCCATTTTTTCTCCTTGTACCATTATATTCTGTTGTAAACCATTATAAAAAATATTAACCATTCGAAATCATAGATTCCAGCATCGAAGTTGTCAGGGATTTCGGTCTTTCAATGGGTTTTAATAATGCTCTCGCCCAAACAATGTGCGCTGATAAGCCTAATATTCTACTCACTCCAAATAAAACTGTATAGAAGTCAAATTCTTTTACACCAAAGTGATATTGTAAAGCACCATTAATCGCATCCACATTTGGCCATGGGTTACTGACTTTGCCATTTTCCATTAATATGCCTGGAAGGATTGAATAGACCATCTCTACCAATTTAAGTAAATCACTGTCCAATTTTTTCCTTCTGGCAAATTCTAACTGCGCGGTAAATCTCGGATCTGTGGTTCTTAAAACTGCATGTCCATAACCAGGAATAATCTTTCCTTCTGATAAGGAGAGACGAATAAAACTTTCCAATTGTTCCTTATTGGGAAGACCATTAAAATATTCACGGACGTCCAGAAGCCATTTAAGACATTCCTGGTTCGCCAGGCCATGTAACGGCCCCGCTAATCCATTCATTCCAGCCGCACAGGAAAGATATACATCTGACAATGCTGAACTGACCAGATGCGTGGCATGCGCTGAAACATTGCCACCTTCATGATCACAATGTAAAAAGAAAAATAACCGGCAAAGATCATAATACTTTGGGTCGCCATCTCGATCAATCATCACCCCAAAATTCGCACTCCAATCATGATCAGCTTTGGGAGGAAGGTAAATTCCATCCTGATATTTCAAGTTATAAATAAAGGCAGCTAACCCAGGCAATTTTGCAGTCAAGTTTAATGAATCCTGTAAGAAATAACGCCAATGATCATCTTTAACCACACCAATTTCATATTCTTTTGCAAAGACGGATTCTTTTTGCAATGCCATAATTCCAATTGAAAACAATGTCATCGGATGCGTTTCCTTGGGCATTCGGCGGATGGTATTATACACATAGGTAGGGATTAAGCTTCTTTTTCGCCATTCTTCTTCCACAATCATTGCGTCTTCAAAAGTTGGCAGTTCATTGGTTAATAATAAATAATAAACACCTCCTGCCAATGGAAATTCTGAGCCTGGTAATTTCGGTAGAATTTCCAATAATTCAGGAATTGAATATCCACGAATGCGAATTCCCTCTTTTGGATCAACATAAGAAATATCACTGACCTGAATTTGAACACCTCGAATGCCCCCATATATTTGAGAAACGGTTACATCACAAACCTTAAAATCTCCAAATTCATTACGTAATCGGTTTACCCGTTCCCGCCAATCAGGTAATTGTTCTTCAATTCTTTCCTCTAACGACATCATGGTGACACTCCTTTATAAAAATAATCATTTGGCTATAAATAACTTGAATGGACACCCCAATTAGTGCTGTGTAGGGAGATAAACTCTCTTCATCTAATTAGTGGGGATGGTTTTGATAAATCTGCGTACCAATGTACCCTAAATCTCGGGATATATGTTCAGCTGCCTTAAGAATGCTACTTTTGTGCAGTTTAATTTTTTCAGATGTAAACCGAAAAGATGGACCGGAAATGGTTAATGCACCCAGAATATCCGACTTCATGTCAAAGATGGGAGCTGCAATTCCAGCGGCATCCTCTACCCATTCTCCATCACTAAAAGCATATCCCTGTTTACGAATAATCTTCAATTCTTCTTTTAGTCTCTTAATATCTGTGATTGTTTTATTCGTAAATGGCTGAAAATTGGTACGAGCAAGAATTTCCTCCTGCCTTTTTTCTGGGAGAAAAGCTAATAACAACTTACCCGCCGAACCAGCATACAAAGGCAATCGTCTCCCTATTCTGGCAACAATTCGAACATTCTGTGCACTTTCCATTCTCTCAACACATAAGCGTTCATCCCCTTCCAGAATATAAAGGCTGATGGTTTCTTTCGTTTCCAGTAAAAGTTCGTGGATAACCGGTAAAGCTACATTTCTGATATCCAGATTGGTCGTATAAACCTCAGCCCAACGAAGGCTTTTTGGACCAACGGAATAAGATCTAGATTCTTGGTTTTGTAACAATAATCCTTGATTTCTTAATGCCATCATTAAACGACCGCAAGCACTGGGAGAAAGCCCAGTCAGTCTGGCCACTTCCCTTACACCCAGATCATTTTGATCAATGGTAAAGCAATCCATGATTTGAATCAGTCGATCAATTGTTTGAACCTTTTCATTTTTCATATAATTGTGCCGTAGAATGGGACACCGTCCCGAAATTGAATATAATGATTATAGGAATTAAACCAATAAAAGTCAAGGGTTTTTAGGTTTTCCTGATGATCGAAAAATCTAATTTTTAAGAAAGGAATGGTATGATCAACTCAACCACATCCATTCGAATGGTCAATAAAAAATTATTCGTACCCGATCAGGTAACTATCCCCTTCATTTCAGGAGATGGCATCGGACCGGATGTTACAGCTGCAACGCAATCGGTAGTGAACACTGCTATCGAAAAAGCTTACCACGCAGAAAGATCAATCATCTGGAAAGAGGTGCTTGCGGGGGAAAAGGCTTTTCATCAAACCGGTGAATGGCTCCCACAAGAGACATTGAATGCTTTTTCAGATTATATTGTTGGAATCAAAGGCCCACTCACAACACCTGTCGGTGGCGGTATTCGCTCATTGAATGTGGCTCTACGCAAGGATCTGGATCTTTATGTCTGTTTACGACCAGTTCGATACTTTCAAGGCATTAATGCTCCGGTAAAACAACCGGAAAAAATTGATGTAACCATTTTCAGAGAGAATACAGAAGATGTTTATTCAGGTATTGAATTGGAAGCGGATAGCCAGGATGCAAAGATGTTTATAGATTGGCTGCAGGAACATATGCCAAATTCTTACAAAAAAATTCGTTTTCCCCAGTCTGTTGGGTTGGGTATAAAACCTATTTCAAAAGAAGGCAGTCAGAGATTGATCCAGGCAGCTATTGAATACACTATCAGAAATAAAAAACCAACAATCACATTGATACACAAAGGCAATATCATGAAGTTTACTGAAGGTGCCTTTCGCATGTGGGGCTATGATCTCGCTGAAAGCGAATACAAAGATTTCATTTACACAGCCCGGCAATTTGAACACACCAAAAAAAATGCGGGAATTACTGAAGCCAATAAAGAAAAAGAATGGGCGATGAGTAGCGGAAAAATCTGGATGAATGATGTTATTACAGATGCTGCCTTTCAAAATTTGTTGCTATATCCTCAGGATTTCAGTGTGATTGCCACCAGTAATTTAAATGGTGATTATCTTTCAGATGCACTGGCTGCGCAGGTTGGTGGTATCGGGATTTCCCCAGGAGCAAATATTAATTATCAGACCGGGATTGCTGTTTTCGAGGCGACCCATGGTACTGCACCTGATATTGGAGGGAAAAACCTGGCCAATCCTTCCTCTTTGATCCTATCATCCGTGCTCATGTTGCAATATTTGGGGTGGAATGAAGCAGCTGAACTTATTATAAAAGCCATGGAAAAGACAATTAATCATGGACAATTAACTCAGGACCTGGCGCAGTTTGTGAATGGTTCAACTGGATTAAGTACTCATGAATTTGCCAATGCAATTATCCATAATTTCTAATAAAGAGGAGTGATCGAATGAAAAAAGGTCTACAGTCAACAAAATCCACACTCGCAAACAATGGAAAGAATTATCAATTTTTCCAACTCTCTAAATTACATCCAGAAAATCCAAATTTTCTGGAGAGATTGCCGTTTTCGATTCGTATTTTACTGGAAGGCGTTCTCCGAAATATAAATGGTGAATCCATAACCGAAATGGATGCTATTAACCTCGCTGGTTGGCAACCTCATCAGGAGCATCGTCAACCCATCCCATTTTTTCCTGGTAGGGTGGTCCTTCAGGATTTCACCGGTGTTCCGGTATTAAATGATCTGGCCGCAATGCGAGCTACGATTCAACGTATAGGCGGGGATCCTTTAAAGGTTAATCCAATTATCCCGGTTGATCTGGTAATTGATCATTCGGTGATGGTCGATGTATCCGCAAAAAAAGATGCTGTCAATCAAAACGCAAAAAATGAATTTGACCGCAATCTTGAACGATATCAATTTCTCCGTTGGAGTAGCTCTGCCTTTGAAAACCTACGCATTGTCCCACCCTCAACAGGTATCATCCATCAGGTCAATCTCGAGTTTCTTGCTCAATCGGTTTTAATCAAGGAAGCAGATAGTGAATCTCAAATTTATCCAGATACGCTGGTAGGAACAGATTCCCACACAACAATGATCAATGGTTTAGGTATTGTTGGTTGGGGCGTGGGTGGCATTGAAGCAGTCGCAGCCATGATGGGACAACCGATCGAAATTCTCACCCCGGATGTCATTGGTGTTCACCTCAAAGGACAATTGAAAGAAGGCTTGACACCTACGGACTTGACTTTGACCATCATTCAAATTCTTAGAAAAAAAGGTGTGGTTGATAAGTTCGTGGAGTTTTTTGGAGAAGGTCTCGATTATCTGAGCCTGGCTGATCGCGCAATGATATCCAATATCACCCCGGAGAGCGGTGCAACGATGATTTATTTTCCATTTGATGATCAATCTTTGAATTATCTGCAATTAACCGGTAAGAATGAAGAACACCTGGAACTTGTTGAAATGTATTATCGGACTCAAAATCTATTCAGGGAATCACGACAACCCTTCCCTGAATTTTCTGAGGTGATTGAGGTCGACCTGGATCAAATAGAACCCAGTATCGCAGGACCAAAACGACCACAGGATCGCATGGGATTGCAATCAGTTAAAGATAATTTCCAAAAAAGTTTAATTAATCCAAGAAATCAAATGGGATTCGGATATTCGGAAGGTGAAATAAAGAAAAAATTTAATCTGGATTATGCCGGAAAATTCTTTCAATTATCGCATGGGTTTACTGCAATCGCAGCCATTACTTCCTGCACGAATACATCCAACCCAACGGTGATGATTGCTGCTGGTTTGGTTGCCAAAAAAGCAATTTCAAAAGGACTTACTGTCCCGGAATACGTAAAGACCAGTTTTGCCCCTGGCTCTCGAGTGGTCACTGAGTACCTGACTGAAAGTGGTTTGATGTTAGATCTGGAAACACTTGGTTTTCACGTGGTTGGATATGGATGTACAACCTGTATTGGCAATAGTGGTCCTCTTCACGATGATATTGTCGATTTTATTGAAAAGGAAAAAATAATTGCCAGTGCAGTTCTTTCTGGAAACAGGAATTTTGAAGGCAGAATTCATCCGCAGACACAGGGGAATTATTTAGCTTCTCCTCCGCTAGTGGTAGCATACGCTTTAGCAGGAACGGTAAATATCGATTTAACAAGAGATCCGTTAGGATTCGATACTACAGAAAAACCAGTTTACTTGCGAGATATCTGGCCAACTACCTTTGAAATCCAGGATATCTTGCATTCTTTCGTTAAACCTGAATTGTTCAAAAAAAATTATGGAAATGTGTTTTCAGGTAATTCCGCTTGGAACTCTCTTCCAACAAACTCGGAAAAAATCTATGATTGGAATGAAAACTCCACCTACCTGCAGGAACCTCCATATTTTGAAAATCTATCACTTGAAGGCACTTCGATAAGCATAATGGATGCACGTGCGCTCGTTGTATTGGGAGATTCAGTCACCACCGATCATATTTCCCCCGCTGGCGCGATTCCATTAAATAGTCCAGCTGGAGAATTTCTCGTAAATCATGGTGTTCAACCTCAGAATTTCAATTCTTTTGGATCTCGCAGAGGGAATGACCGTATTATGACACGCGGAACATTTGGAAACATCCGCATTAAAAACCTTTTATTAACTGGAATCGAGGGTGGTATGACCCGCTATATTCCATCCAACGAGGTGATGAGTATTTATGAAGCCTCGCAAAAATATCAACAGGCAGGGATTGACCTGATTGTGATTGCTGGGAAAGAATATGGAACTGGTTCATCACGTGACTGGGCTGCTAAAGGTCCAATGCTATTAGGGGTAAAAGCAGTCATTGCAGAATCATTTGAACGAATCCACCGCTCCAACCTGGTGGGGATGGGTATTCTGCCCTTGGAGTATTTACATGGAGAAAATTTGCAAACTTTGGGGCTCGATGGTAGTGAAAAATTCACCATCAACAATACGGAAGCAATATCCCCAGGAAAAATTCTTCAGATTAAAGCGGTAAGCAACACTGGAAAAGAAACTTATTTTGATGTCAAATTAAGAATTGATACACTTATTGAAATTCAATATTTCAAAGATGGTGGCATTATGAATACAATTCTCAAAGATTTGATTGCGTCTCGATAGGATATTTTATTTTATTGAGTTGATTAATCAAGCCTTTATTCTTCAGAAGAATATTGTTCCATAATTACACCCGCTTTTTCGAGGAATTCAAGCGCAATTGGATCAACACGATAAGCATTGAGATAGATCAACTTGGAGATTTTGGCATTAATTAACATTTTTGTACAATTCAGGCAGGGGAAATGAGTTACATAGCATACCGCATCTTTTGTAGCCAGTCCAAAAACTGCCGCTTGAATAATGGCGTTAACTTCAGCATGCACAGTGCGAACACAATGTCCATCGACCATCAAATGCCCAATATCATCACAATGTTCCAATCCAGCTGGTGAACCGTTGTAGCCGGTCGAAATGATATGCTTATCTTTTACCATTACTGCGCCGACCTTTGCTCGATCACAGGTTGAGCGCACCGCAACATCTTCCGCTATTTTCATGAAGTAAGAATCCCAGGTTGGTCGTGACATTGTTCCTCCCAATTTATATTCAATGGTTCAAAATCAATAATGTCTTAATTTTATTGATCCAAAACAACAAATCAAATCAAAACTTCAACCGAATCATTAATTATCCAAATTTTCCGGATATGTAATCCTGCGTTTTTATATCCTTCGGTCGGGTAAAGATTTCCTCGGCACTGGAAAATTCTATCAATTTCCCCTGAAGGAAAAAAGCGACCTGGTCAGCAATTCGTCCAGCTTGTTGTGTGTTATGTGGAGCAATGATGACTGTGAAATCTTTTTTTAGCTCAATCAAAGATGCTTCAATTTTTGCAGTCGAGATTGGATCGAGCGCTGACGTCGGTTCATCCAGCATGATAATTTCCGGTTGTAATGATAAAGTTCGTGCCAGGCATAAACGCTGTTGTTGACCTCCGGAAATCGAATTGGCTGGATCATGTAATCGTTCTTTTACCTCATCCCATAATTCGGCCAATCTCAATGCACGTTCAACAGCATCATCTAAAACCATTTTTCTTTTCTCTCCCATTAATTCCAATCCGTAAGAGACATTTTGGTAAATAGTCAGAGGAAGCGGTAGTGGTCGAGAAAATACAATTCCAACTTTTCGACGCAAAGCGATTACATCCAGGGCTGGGTCAAGCACATCGATCCCATCAATTAATACTCTTCCTGATGTCTTTGCTACATCTGCCAGATCATTTAATCGATTCAAAACACGCAAAAAAGTTGATTTACCCCCACCAGAAGGTCCAATCAAAGCAGTAATCTGGTGGATGGGAATCCTAAGATTAATATCAAACAAGGATTCGACCCCATCTGAATAGGTAATGGAAAGATTTTCAACGATTACTTTATCCATACTACCACTGCCTTTTCGCCCGGGCTCGGGAGCGAATTATGGTCACGATAACATTCATGATTAAAACAAACACCAATAGTACCAATACGGTGCCATATTGTATTTGGATTGGCATGCCTGGCACCTGGGTCGAAATTACAAATAAATGATAAGGTAACGCCATCGTTGCATCCAGGGGAGAATTGGGTAATCTGGGAAGGAAAAAAGCAGCGCCAGTGAATAAGATGGGAGCTGTTTCCCCTGCAGCTCGTTCCAAACCAAGAACAACACCGGTCAATATTCCTGGAATTGCCTGGGGTAGTACCAATCGCCAGATTGTCTGCCATTTCGTTGCCCCCAAAGAAACACTCACAACCCTGAAAGATTGTGGGACCGCCCTTAGTGCTTCTTCTGTTGTGCTGATAATCACCGGAAGTGTCATGATAGATAACGTAAGCGACGCTGATAGAATACTGGTTCCGAAATTCAGAAAAATAACAAATAATCCCAAACCAAATAAACCATACACAACCGAAGGAATTCCAGCCAAATTAATAATCGCCAGGCGAATGGCTTGCGTAACTTTGTTTACTGGGGCATACTCCGATAAATATATCGCTGCTGCAATACCTAAAGGGACAGAGAAAATAGCCGTTCCAACTGTTAAATAGAACGTTCCTACAATCGCCGGCCAGATCCCACCTGCTCGCATGCCATCACTGGGCATGGCGGAGACAAACTCCCAGGAGATAGCTGGCGCTCCCAGATAAATGATATAGATAACAACCGCAATGATTGGGATGACTGTTGCAATGGATAGAATTGTTAACACTGAAAAGCCTAGTTTTTCAATGCGAAGTTGTTTTAAAACATTTGATTTCTTTGCAGTCTGCATAAATTCTCTCAGGACAAGATTCTCTCAGATCGTTTTAGTTTCCGGGAACTGATATTGGATGCAATTATGTTTACAAGTAAGGTGAATAAAAATAGAACCATACCGATAAAAAACAACACATGATAATGTGGGCTACCCGTAGCAACTTCACCCATCTCAGAAGCGATCGTGGCTGTCATCGTACGAATGGGCATAAACAATGCCTGTAAAGATGTTGGTAAAATCGGAGCATTTCCGGTGACCATCATAACAGTCATAGTTTCTCCAATGGTTCTTCCCACACCCAACATTACGGCCATTAAAATACCTGATCTGGCGGCTGGTACTGTCACTCCCCAGATTGTTTGCCAGCGGGTCAATCCTAAAGCCAGTGAACCATGCCGATATGAATCCGGCACATTATTGAGAGCATCTTCCGAAATAGAAACAATGGTGGGGATAGCGATGCCACCTAATAATAATGAACCTGTCAATGCAGTCAGCCCGGTAGGCAAATTCAATGTGTCTCGCAAAAAAGGGGATACTACCAGAATACCCAGAAAACCCAAAACGACACTTGGTAAACCTGCTAATAACTCTACCAACGGTTTCATAATTTCCTGCAGCCATTTTGGCGCAATTTCAGCGATGAACACTGCTGTCAAAATACCAAATGGAACTGCGATCAATGATGCTCCCAGCGTGACAACCAGAGAACCCAATATTAATGGAAGAATTCCATAGTAATTCTCAATAGGATACCATCGCTCAGAGAAAAGTTGTGATAATGGCACATCAAAAAGTGCTGGAGTTCCTTCTGATAAAAGAAAAAATAAAATGAGCAAGACAAACAGGATGGAAGAGTACCCCGAAAATTGAATGGTTCGGGTAATTACTTTTTCAAAATTCCTGGTTTGATTTTCCTTCATACTTTTCCTTATTTAACTGGAATGAAACCTAAATCGGTAACAATTTTTTGTCCCTCTGATGTCATGATCCAGTTCAGGTAATCTTGTACAAATGGGGGTGGCGTTCCCGGGGCATATATATATAAATTTCTTGATATGGCATAAAGATTGTCGTTCACTGTACTTAATGTCGGATATATATAATCTAATCCTTCTTCTCTTGCGATACCGAGCACTTTCACCTCCTCAGTGATATAGCCCAATCCATCATAACCGATTGCATTACGATTTGCCCGAACTTCCGCAATGATCCCTTCAGATGAAGGCAGTAATAATGTGTTCGCAGAGAAAATCGTCTCATCATCAGAATTTCCCAGGCGGATGACCTCTTCCAGGAAGTAGACATGTGTGCCTGAATTTGTTTCTCTGGAAAGGCGTACGATTGGTCTGTCTTCGCCACCTAATTCACTCCAATTCTGGATTTTCCCTGTATATATATCTGAAATTTCCTGCAATGTTAAATGATTGATAGGATTATCCGGATGAACAATCACAGCAATTGCATCTCTGGCCACAACATATTCAATCGGGTCCACCCCGTTTTTCTTGGCACTTTCAATCTCTTCCGATTTGATTTGTCGGGAAGCATTGGCCAGGTCAACCGTATTATTAATGAGTGAAGAAATTCCTGTCCCACTGCCACCACCTGTAACTGAAATCCGTACCTCGGGATGGAGCTTCTGATATTCCTCTGCCCAGTACAATGCCAGGTTAACCATCGTATCAGACCCTTTATTTTCCAAATAATAATAATCGCTTGGATTTTGATCAACTACCTGGTCACCAGCAGTTTTATTTTGACAACCGGATAATAAAAAAAATAATAAAACCAAACTAACATTAATTAATGATAAAAATCTTTGCATGCGAAAATTATAATGGATACTTGGCAAAACATGCCAACTTCCCAATGAAATCTGTCATCAGAACCCTTATAGATTTTCCTTTATTTAAATCAATAACAATAATTATTAATTTTAGAATTATTTAAATACTTCAATTGATATAAACAGAGATCAATCATCCTTTGGAATTGGTGGCTACTTTCGCCAATCTCTTCGAATCCATCACTCTGAATTCTGTGCGTGTGATATCAATAATGCCATCATCTGCAAAGCGATGCAGAAAACGACAAACCATTTCTCTGGTTGATCCGATTTTGGCAGCCATTTCATCCAGAGTCAGACTTCTGGTAATCGGTCCCTGATCCTGATTACGGACTGTTTCGATTAATAATTTTGCTAAACGACCAGCAACAGGCTGAAAAGTCATCTCTTCCAGAATTTCGCTGGCCCGCATCATTTTATACACCATTAAACGCGATAATTCCCAACCTGCTGCGCCTTCACTTTTGAGAATTGGAATCAAACTCTCCGCTGACCATAACATGATACTGGTATTCTCAACCACCTCGAGTGAAACAGGCATCGGCATGGATTCGTAGAAAAATGCAAGACCCCAAAATATATCACCTTGAGAAAAAGTCGTTACAACCAGACTGCGACCTTCCGGCGAACTCTTTAATGCATTAATCCTACCTTTGGTAATTAAAAACATATATGGCCAGATATCCCCATCAACAGTAATTAACTCACCCTTGGAGAATCTTTTGGAGATTGCCTCCTTCATAACCAAATCCTTTTTATCATTTGATAAGGCTGAGAACACAGGATTTTGGTCAAATAATATTGCTGATTCTTTCATTAATGTCTCCTCGATTAACTATAGCAGAAAATAATTTTTTCCTAACATTCGTCATTTTCTCAAATTGCGTTAAGTCAAAGAATTAATATGTGAAATCTATTACAAACTATGATAATTCAATCTTTTCTCATTAAGGAAGTCATATGAAAAATAAACCCCTTCTTATCTTTACACTCTTTTCCATAGTTCTCTTGAGTGCATGTATGGATGCTCGTTCCTTATGTACACCTGGAATGATCACCTATCGAGAGCGCTCCAATCCCTTCCCACCCATAACAGAAAACCAATTCAATCCGCAACAAATCGAAATAAAAGGGAAATTGAAAAATTTTGACCATTTAGTTGCAGGTCAATTATGCAATAACCATCTGGAAGGGTCGGTTTATGTAGGTTGTGATATTGAAATTTATGCCTGGGAGGATAAATCGAATTTCCTGGATGATTGTAACTTTTCTGTTGAGCCTGATGCAATTATTTATGTGGCGGCACACAATAACACAGCCTTTTACAAGGGATGCGATTCATGCCATAAAAGTGATGAATAAAAGGAATAAATTTCGCCATTTGCTTTAAGGCAAAGCTGAAACCTGTCATTTGTGATATTTATTACAAGAGATTGAGGAATTCTGGAGGAAAAATGAAGAAAAATAATGTTTTAGGTGGAATAATGGCGCTCATCGCAGCACTCATTGGTATCGTTGGTCATTTTGTATTGTTTTTTCAGTGGTATGTAGCAGGTATGTCTGCGGAATCTGCTGAGCCAGGATGTGAGATTTTATTAAAATACATTCATCCAGGTTTGGGTGATGTGGGATTTCTCGCATCTGCCTTTTTCCTGGTCAGTGCTTATGGCTTTTTTATAAAGAAAAACTGGGCGTATACTCTCTCAGTCATTGGGATCGTTTTAGCGTTGTTAGCCAGCTTCTTTATTAATATCCCTTTCATGGCAGCCAGCTTACCGCCTGTATATTTCATGTTGTTTTTCCCTTACATCCTGTTCTACTTTGTTTTCCTTTGGAAGGTTGGTGAAATACCCTGGAGTAGAATTTTATTGGGAATGGGAACTGGTGTTACATACATTTTCTGCTTCATGAATGGTGTATCCAGCACCAGTCGAATTATCACTGTAGGAACGCCTATATTTTATCTGGTCGTCAGTCTCCATTGGGTGGCAATGATTGGCTGGGCAATAGTTACTTTTGGAATTTTAACAAAACCCAAAAATTGGTTAGTTCCTATTGGATTATTAGCCGGAGTAACAGAGTTGATTGTTGGCATTCCGTTAGCAGTCATTACCGCCCAGGAGCTGGGTCGCTTCTCGTTATTTGCTTTAGCTCCTATTGCCAGTCTGGCGATGGTCGTAATTCTTGTCCTCCCCAATTTGTGGCAAAAATGGACGAAAGCTGTTGATTGAAATCCTTCCAATGCTAATTTTCAAGATGTAAAAAATAATGATCAGAAGAGGTGAGAATGAAAAGCATAAAACCGCAATGGATTTCTCACCTTCCTATTTTAATTTTGGTGGGCAAATATTTGTTGCTGTTGTAAGAATTTTCAATTGATATTGCGTTGATATTAACTTTTGTTAATGACTTTAAATCATCTACGTGCTAACATGTGCAAAATTACACAATAGATTTCGATATTTTTTTGAAGGAGCGTCAATGCTGGCTTTAAAATCCCGTTTTAATTTTCTGTTTACATCCACCAAAGGTCTGATTCTCGTCGCAATCGCCTTATGTGCGTTGATCTCTGCTTTCTTTGGATCATTATCAGGACCTATGGCCGACCTGGGTGTAAAAAGTGTCATTGTAAAAACATTTGGCATCGATCTGGTTGAATCAGAAAGAGAAGGGCGTTTAATTATTCTTTATCACACAATTGCAATGGCAGTGATTGCAATTGAAACTTACATGATTACCGAATTGGTTACCATGAAAGAAAATCAACGAGTTCAAATTAATAGCACCATAACATTTGGTTATCTGGCTGCTATTTTTGGTGGGTTACCTTTTGCCTATTGGGGAACGAGTTGGATCATGCACGGGATTTATATTGCAGGGTTGACTCTGATATTTTTCGCGGGATGCTCGCTTGCATATGCATTATGGCCATGGCGTCAGGAATACAAGGTTAAGAATAAAGAATACGCTCACACAAAAACCGGGTTTAATCTGGAAAGAATTGCGTTTTTCTCAGTCTCAATTGTTACACTGGCATCTGCGCTTTTTGGTGCAATTCCAGGCTCTTTTTATGGTAATGGTTTTTTCACATTTCTGGCGGAAAATGTAGTCCGCGAACCCATCAAAACTACTTTACAGAAATCAATCATCGGTCATTTGCATATCATGTTGGCACTGATTGCGATTGCCTGTACGCTTATCATTTGTAGATATATGGATTTCAAAGGAATACTTCATAAAATTGCCATGCCCTTAATGATCGTGGGTTCCATTGTCCTTTCCATGGGTACCTGGTTGGTTGTGCCATTTGAAGGTGTTGCCCATGCAGTCATTTATGGTGGCTCAACTGTAGCGATGCTGGGTGCTTTGTTGCTGGTAATATTCTCCTGGAATAAATTGATACGAGAAGGATTAGCAGAAAAAGGACTCAAAAAAGGGAATTTAATTCAGGGAGTAGCCGCATTAGTCCGTGATCCTTTGAAATTCGGTGTTACCTGGCAAATGGTCTTTATGAATTTTACCGTCAGTGGAGTGGGTATTTTTGTAGCTGTTAAACTCGATGAAATATTTCGTAAGTGGCCATTTATGGATGAAAAATTGATCCTTACGGGTCACTGGCATATCCTCGCCACATTGACAGCGACAATTTTGCTTTTGTATTATGCTGATTTTGCAGGGTTAAAGGGAAAAGCAAGACAATGGTTTGGTTGGTCAATTATCATATTTTCTGACTTAGCCTTTGGCGCAGTGACAGTATACGAAATGAAACGTTTATTTGTTGAGGAAGCTTACCAACAACCCGTCGTCAACATCACTACCCTCCTTGGAGATATTGGATTGGTTATGGTGTTGCTTGCACTTGCTGCTCTAATGGTTTGGCGATTATTTGACCTTTTCAAAAAAAATGGCCGGTGGTCACAGGAAGTTCATGAAAAATTAGAGTCTTACGTGGAGGAAAACTGATGAAAAAACTGACTCTACTTCTGATTTCATTTATCTTCATTCTTACCGCCTGTAAACCAGTTGATGTGAATGCACCTGCTCCAGTCTTTGATACGGGAATTGATCCAGACTCCTGGGCAACAATACCTGCTGGAAAATTTTACTCAGGACAATTCAATTTCGAGAAGATGATTGATTATGATTTCGATATGATGGTCACCCACGTCACCAACCTTCAATTTGCGGAATACTTGAACAAAGCATTGAAAGATGGATCTATCAAAATTGAAGGGGATGAAGTAGTTGGGTATTATCCCGGTGATGAATTTCATGGAGGACGACACGAAGAAGAAATTCCAGCAGGAGATTATATTCACATTCCATTAAACGACCCAATGTTACGGCTGGATTTTGATGGCCAAATTTTCACGTCTCAACCAACCTGGGCAAATCATCCTGCGACGATGGTATCCTGGTTTGGGGCAAAAGCCTATTGCGAATATTATGGTGGGCACTTGCCAACCGAATTAGAATGGGAAAAAGCAGCACGTGGAACCGATGGTCGCCCATTCCCTTGGGGGTATGAGATTGCTCGCAATAACACAAACTTGATTAATAGTCGTGACCCCTTTGAGGATATGAAGTCCACAGGTTCTCGCACCACCCCAGTGGGATTTTATAATGGTAAAACATATGATGGATATGTAACATTGGACTCACCCAGCCCATACGGGATATATGATATGGCCGGAAATGTCTGGGAATGGACTTCCAACGTTTATAAAGAACAACATTACCGCTATCTACGAGGTGGAAGTAAAGATGTGTATGAGAATTTTTTACGCATCTGGGTGCGAAATAGCTCAATCCCAACGTACACCAGCCCAGGTTTTGGTTTTCGATGTGTGAAATAACCATGTTAACCAATCATTAAGGAATTACTTTGAAAATTATTACAGAAAGAATCTCCCTCTACTGGAAGTTGATCAAGAGCCTGCAAACCGGATTGCTTTTAGCAACCGGTTTAGCAGGGTTCATGAGTTGTAAATGCCCGGTATTCAATCTTCCAGAATTATTGGGGGTTGGCATCAGTCTTTTCTTTTCGATTAGCGGTAGTACTGTTTTGAACATGTGGTATGACCGTGATATTGATGCAAAAATGAAAAGAACCTGTTATCGCCCATTAGCAACAGGAATAATCTCTCCTAAAGAGGTATTCTTGCTTGGATCAATCCTTTCCATCATCGGAGTAGGTTTGGCATTCATCATTGATAACCTTTATGGATTGATTGTCTTTGGTGGCATTTTCTTTGACGTGATTATATACACTATTTGGTTAAAACGAAAAACTTGTTGGTCTGTCGTTTGGGGCGGGTTGGCAGGTGGAATGCCCATACTCGCTGGCAGAACCCTTGGTATTGGCCACGTTGATTGGGTAGGCATTGCATTGGCGTTTAGTATCCTCTTTTGGATACCAACTCATATCATGACATTCTCAATGCGTTACCATGAAGATTATCTATCAGCTGGAATCCCGACTTTTCCCCAAAAATTAGGGTTTTCAAATACCAGGCTGATCATTGCAATTTCCAGTATTCTGGCTGCATTAACCATTGGCATTGCAGCCATTGGAATCGGCATAACGATAGGTTATTTGAGATTATTGGTTATTCTCTCAGCAGGGCTAATAATTCTTGCAATCATCAGTTTAGTTAAACCCTCTGAAAAACTTAATTTTGGTTTATTCAAGTACGCTTCTTTATATATGTTAAGTGCCATGGTTCTTATGATGGTTTAAATCAATTTTGATAAAAAATTTGAGGAGGATTACAATGCAAAAAACAAAGTGGTGGGGAAAAACTTTACGAGTGTTAGGAATTATTTTAATGGGGATCACATCTGTATTCACATTGATGGCAGGTATTGGGACAACCTGTGTCGCCGTGGCAGCGAAAAACTTTGGCTCAAAAATGGCACCAATCGCACCTTATAGTTGGTTGTATATTTTATTTGTTCTCCTGACAACAGCTATAGGTGTTTACATGGTAAAAGCATTGATAAGTTTGATAAAAAAGAAACCTCAAGGATACCGGGAATCAGTTGTATCTTTGATTTTGGGTATCATCATTGGTGTGATCCACATGCTAGTATCTCGATCGTTACGAGGTAGCTCCATGCCAACAGATGGTGTTGTATATGTAACAGTTCTCACACTCATCGTTTTTGCAATTTTTAAAATTCCTGGAATTTGGCATGAATTGCATCTGGATGGAACAAAACCAGATGACATCAACAGAACTGCTGCTGCATTTACCCTTCTCTTATGTGGAATTGCTGTACTGACAGCTCCCATTTGGGGGGCATCGACACATATTTTTGCTGAAGGTGGACAGAATTGGGCAAATGCCTGGCCAACTCAAATGAATATGATTGGTATCTTACTTCTATTTTCAGGCATTTTCACTCTGGTTTCCCCATCAAGAAAAAGAATGATATCCAAAAGCAGAGTTCAAATTGAACTGATTAATTCCGATTGATTTTTTCCGAATTATACAAAAACCAAATCCCCTTCTTTCAATGAAGGGATTTTTTGATTCTGATATTTGGCGAATGTCTATAAGAATTCTAAGGTTGCGCCAATACCTAAAGGCGATTAGAATCTATTACATTACTTTTTTCTGGAGAACCTTATGCCCGAAATATATGAGAATACAAATTTCATAAAAGAAGCCATTGAAGAAGATCTGAAATCCGGCCGCTTCACGACAGTTCACACAAGATTTCCACCAGAACCGAATGGCTACTTGCATATCGGCCACGCCAAAGCAATTTGCATAGATTTTGGTATGGCGCAAGCGTTTGGGGGCAAAACGAATTTACGATATGATGATACAAATCCGGTCAAAGAAGATACAGAGTATGTAGACGCCATTAAAGAAGACATTCGCTGGTTAGGTTTTGATTGGGATGACCGGGAGTTTTATGCTTCAGATTATTTTGAACAATTGTATCAATGGGCAGAACAATTGATTCTCCAAGGTGATGCATATGTAGATGATTTATCTCCAGATGAAATTCGCCAATATCGCGGAACACTTACTGAACCAGGCACAAACAGCCCTTATCGGGATCGTTCTATTGACGAAAATCTGGATCTCTTCCGAAGGATGCGAAATGGAGAGTTTCCGGATGGTACCCGGGTTCTTCGAGCAAAAATTGATATGTCTTCAGGGAATATCAATATGCGTGATCCCGTCATGTATCGAATTCTGCATGCATCGCATCATCGCACCGGGGATAAATGGTGCATTTACCCAATGTACGATTTTGCGCATGGTCAATCCGATTCTATCGAAGGGATCACCCATTCATTATGTGATCTGGCTTATGAGGCACATCGACCTTTATATGATTGGTTTGTTGAAAAATTAGGCATTTTCCATCCCCGCCAATTAGAATTCTCAAGGCTGAATATTTCCTATACCATTCTGAGTAAACGTTTTCTTAAAATGATGGTCGAAAACAAATTGGTAAATGGTTGGGATGACCCACGCATGCCCACTCTTTGTGGAATGAGACGAAGAGGTTTTACCTCTGAGTCGATTCGCGACTTCATCGATAAGGTTGGGGTGGCAAAAAATGAAAGTGTTGTGGATATTTCCTTGTTGGAACACTGTGTCAGGGATAATCTGAATATATCTGCCAACCGGGTAATGGCAGTTCTGAATCCTTTAAAGTTGGTTATTGATAATTATCCTGAAGATCAGGTCGAACAATTAGAAGCCATCAACAATCCTGAAGATGAATCTGCAGGGAAACGTTCAGTGCCTTTTTCAAAAATACTTTTTATTGAGAAAGACGACTTTATGGAAGACCCTCCAAAAAAATATTTTCGACTCTCACCAGGCAATGAAGTTCGTTTGAGATATGGCTATTATGTTAAGTGTACCCATGTCGTGAAAGACGATAATGATGAAATTCTTGAAGTGCATTGTACTTACGATCCTGAAACCCGAGGTGGATATTCACCAGATGGTAGAAAGGTAAAAGGTACCATCCATTGGGTATCTGCCCAACATGCACTGGATGCTGAAATACGTCTTTACGATCGATTGTTTATTACGCCTGATCCGGATAATACCGAAGAAGGAAAAACCTTCCTGGATAATCTGAATCCCAATTCATTGACGGTTCTTGCTGGGTGTAAAATTGAGCCTTCATTAAAGCATTCACTTCCAGGAGATCGCTTCCAGTTTGAAAGACAGGGATACTTCTGTACTGATCTTGATTCAACACAAGATGCCCTGGTCTTCAACCGAACCGTCAGCTTAAAAGATAGTTGGGCGAAAATCAGTCAAATCAAATAATTTTGCCAGGTTTTAGGCATAATCAATGAATCCCGAAGTAAAAATATCTGTGAACCAATACCAGTACATTGGTGTTAATAGAAGAAACAGAAAAAAATTGGAGAACCATGACAAAAATATCCATTATTACCGATACTGATTCAAGTTTACCCGTTGATATCGCCACACAATTCAATATTACGCAGGTGCCAATTACCATTCATTTTGGAGAATCGATTTACACAACCGGCCTCGATATCAATGACGCTATTCTATTTGAAATAATTGATCAAACGAATAAATTGCCAACCACATCAGCACCTCCCCCTTCAGCATTTGAGAAAGCCTATCAAACAGCTTTTGATCATGGGTATGATTCCATTATTTGTATCTGTGTTTCGAGTAAGGTGAGCGCAACTTATCAGGCTGCATTGACTGCAATGGAACAATTTCCTGATAAGGACATTAGTGTAGTTGATTCTATGCAGCTCTCCTTAGCGCAAGGATTGATCGTTTTGAGAGCTGCAGAAGCAGCACAAAATGGCATTTCCAAAGAAGAAATCTTAGCGGATATTGAACAAGTAAAAAACAAGTTCCATGTGTTTGCAGCTTTACCCACATTGAAGTACCTTGCAATGAGTGGGAGAGTTGGTAAATTGGCAGCCGGCCTGGCCGACACATTGAATATTAAGCCAATTCTTTCTGTACAGGATGGGAAATTAGAATTATTGGAAAAAATTCGAACCATGAAGAAAGCACAGAAACGCTTGATTGAACTAGCTATTGAATCTGTTGGGGATAAAAAGATCGACCAGATTGGATTTATTCATGTGAATAATTTAACGGGGGTAAAAACCCTGTTTCAGGAATTAAGTACGGTTATTTCATGCCCAGCCAATCCAATCTTCGCAGAGTTCACCGCTGGTCTTTCCGTTCATGCTGGTTCAGGTGTCATCGGATTTGTAATATTAACTGAATAAAGTAACAATAAATTATTTATTTATTTTGCTACAAAGGTCAAACATTTCTTTTAAACCTATCAAAGCCAGATTGGTTTGGATGATATCAATCACATCGCATTCAGGTGCGATGAGCGATGCCATGCCACCAGTTGCCACGACCTTGGGATATCCAAGCATTTCATTTTTCATTCTGGTGACCACTTCCTTAACCATACCAACAAATCCAAATACAATTCCAGATCGCATGGATTGAATTGTATTCTTACCTATTGCTACCTGAGGGTGAGTTAAGGCAACCCGCGGTAAAGTAGATGCAGCCCTGAATAAAGATTCTGAACTTGAAACTACTCCTGGACCAATTGCCACACCTTCTAGATCCCCAGATTCTGAGACAGCAACAAATGAGGTTGCTGTTCCAAACCCAACAATGATCACTGGGCTTCCATACAATTTTCTGGCAGCCAGTGCATTCATAATCAAATCATGACCCACTTCATATGGGTAGTCCGTATTGATCTTCATACCGATATTGATTCCTGTACCATAAATTATTGGTGTTAGGAGAAAATATTTTTCTGACATCTCAATAAATTCCTGGGTCAGACTGGGAACTACAGATGAGATCGCACACCCTGAGATTTCATGAATGGATAATCCTCTGGTTTCAAATAAATCTCCGATCAGCACCCCGTATTCATCTGCCAGGTTGGTCCGATCCGTGGAAATTCTCCATCTTTGTACCATTTCATCATTTTTGAAAAGTCCTAACTTTATATTTGTGTTCCCAATATCAATGCACAATAACATGATTTACTCCTAAATTTCAGAAAGGAAATTTGTGATTCGAGCCATTAAATTTAGACTGTTTGACAACCAGAACAATAATAAACACTGCCTCCCAAATACGCCTCTTTAATGATTTGTGATCCACATCTTTTACAGGGACTACTCAGCGTATTTTTGCTGAGGATTGAAGTATATTCTCCAGGATTTCCATAAATATCTTTCTCTGTATCTCTTCCACCATGTTCCGTCATTGTAGATAAAGAATTCCTGATAGAAAAGAATAAATCTTTCTTCCCTATTTCATCAAGAGAATTTATCTTTTTCTTAGGATGCAACCTGGCGTTGTATAAAATATCCTGTAATACCCCATTTCCCAAACCAGGAATGCGTTGATTTGTCGCCAGGAACGCCTTCAATGATAGTTTTGATCTTCAGGGGTAAATAAACTGAAGAAATAATCCATCGTGAATGAATCACTCAACGGTGATGGTTTTTCTTTGGCGATTAGATAATACTGGATTATCATTCCTACCTTTCGGTGTACATAATAAACCACCATACATTGAAATGGTAGCACTTAATGATGTTTCATCCTTAAATTTTAAAAATAATTGATGCTTGATAGCAGGTGGTTCATTTTTCGTATTGAAACGCAAGTTCACACCATCGCTAAACACAAGTGTCATGTCGCCAGCCCATAATTCGACCTGTCCACCATATGAGGTTGCCCCCCCAATCAGCTTCCGGATAAGATTACCCTCATATAAAACAGGATCTCCTGTATACCAGGCAAATTTATGCGGATTTTGAGCTGCAATGACTTCAACGATTTCTTTTCCTGATAATTCTTTTGATAATTGTTTTGATAACACCGTCGCTTCGGGTAACTCAATCATCTCAATCTCCTATTATCCAGTCTTAAATGCATCTTTGACAATTTCCTGAGCTTCACTTTGAATTTGTTTTAAATGATTTTCATTGATGAAGCTCTCAGCGTAAATTTTGTAAATATTCTCTGTCCCGGATGGTCGGGCTGCAAACCAGCCATTTTCAGTTACAACTTTCAAACCACCAATAGGCGCATCATTATAAGGTGCTCTGGTTAGTTTCTGAAGAATTTTTTCCCCCGCTAATTCAGCAACTTGGACATTCTCAGGATTTAGATTGGCGAGTATTTTCTTTTGCTCAGGATCAGCAGGTGCATCGATTCGTTGATAAATAGGATTGCCAAATCGTTTGGTTAACGCAACGTACATTTGATGCGGATCTTTTCCAGTAGTAGCCAGATATCTCTGCTGCCAGCAAATTAAGGATGATGCCATCTTTATCTGTTGTCCAGGTTTCGCCATTAAACCTTAAAAATGAAGCACCAGCACTTTCTTCTCCACCGAAGCCAAATGAGCCATCCAATAACCCATCCACAAACCACTTAAATCCAACCGGAACTTCAGCCAATTCCATACTTAATGCATTCGCTACCCGATCGATCATAGAACTGGAAACCATCGTTTTGCCAATGCAGGCGTCCGGTCGCCACTGATCTCTACTCTGAAATAAATACCATATCGCAACTGCCAGGTAATGGTTAGGATTCATTAACCCACCGGACGGAGTGACAATGCCATGGCGATCGACATCCGGATCATTTCCAAAGGCGATGTCATATTGATCTTTTAAGCCGATCAATCCTGCCATTGCATAAGGAGATGAACAATCCATACGAATTTTTCCGTCATGATCGAGTGTCATAAAACTGAAACGAGGATCAAGATCAGAATTGACCACTTCTAAATTCAGTCCATAATAATCAGCGATTATGTCCCAATATTCAATGGCTGCACCACCCATAGGATCAACACCAATTTTCAATCCTTTATCTTTGACAATCAACAAATTGACTACATTCTCTAAATCTTCGACGTAAGGATGAATGAAATCATGACTCTTAACATTGTTTGAAAGGAATGCCTTTTCAATCGTTATCCTTTTTACATCCCGTAAATTATTTTGCAGGATTTGATTCGCCCTCTTTTGAATGACACTGGTAATTTCTGGTCCAGCTGGCCCACCAGATGGTGGATTATACTTAAAGCCTCCGTCTCCTGGTGGATTATGGGATGGAGTTATCACAACACCATCCGATAGATGGGATTTCTTGTTTTGATTATCTCTCAATATCGCATGCGAAATAACCGGGGTTGGCGTATAACCCATTTTCTCCTGATAACGTACCTGGACATCATTTGCAGCCAGAACCTCAATGGCTGTTAACAATGCAGGTTCAGATAAGGCATGGGTATCTTTCCCTATAAACAGCGCGCCATCATATCCATTTCGCTGCCGGAATTCGCACAACGCCTGGGTAACCGCCAGAATGTGATTTTCATTAAATGTTTTTTCACTGGATGTCCCGCGATGACCCGATGTACCAAACGAAATTAATTGTCCATGAGTTTGTGGATCAGGTTGGTATTGATAATAATCTGCCACCAAACGTGGAATATTGATTAATACTTCTTGAGGAGCTTTTTTTCCAGCTAAAGGATGGATTGACATACGACCTTCTTTCTCATTAAGGTTATTTATATGCTCTCAGATATTGAGGAGGAATTGGGGATGGGTAACCCAACTTTCTAGCAGCATCTAAAGTCCAGAATGGATTTCGCAATAATTCACGCCCCAGTAAAACAAAATCAGCTGAATCTTGAAGAATTATTTTATTCGCGTGTTCAGGATCCGTTATCAATCCTACAGTGGCAGTTTTGATACCTGAGTTTTTTCGGATTTCTTCAGACAAAGGTACCTGATATCCTGGTGTTAAGGGGATCTTTACCCCGGGAATATTACCCCCGGAGGAACAATCAATGACATCCACCCCTTCTCTTTTTAGAATTTGAGCCAGTTGAATTGAATCATCCACATTCCAGCCATCTTCCGTCCATTCTGTGCCAGAAATTCTAACAAATAATGGTAGCCTCTCTGGCCATACTTTTCTAATTTGTTGGACTGTTTCTACCAGAAATCTGATCCTGTTTTCAAAACTACCACCATATTCATCGGTGCGTTGGTTGGATTTAGGTGAATAAAATGAATGTAACAAGTAACCATGAGCAGCATGAATCTCGAGTAAGTTGAAACCTGCTTCCAGGCTTCGAATAGCTGCTTTTACAAATTTATCTTCAATCTCATGGATTTCTTTCGTAGAAAGCTCTAGAGGTGTTTGATAATTTTCACTAAAAGCTACAGGGCTTGCTCCTACTACCTGCCACCATTCTGGATGACCCTTCTGGATGGGTACACCACCATCCCACGGGCGATGGGTACATGCTTTTCGGCCAGCGTGAGCTAGCTGAATTCCCGCAACTGCTCCCTGAGAAATGATGAATTTGGTTACTTTGGAGAGAGTTTCAATATGTTCGTCAGACCAGATTCCGAGGTCATTGGGTGAAATTCTCCCTTCTGGAACGATGGCTGTTGCTTCAGAAATGACAAAACCTACACCACCTATTGCTCTGGCTCCTAAATGAACAACCTGCCATTCATTTGAAAACCCATCCTGATAACAATATTGACACATAGGGGAAACACCAACACGGTTTCGGAAAGTCACTTCACCAATTTTAATCGGGTCAAACAGATGGGACATTATTTCTCCTGGATAAATAGTTTTCTTAATTATAGATCAAAGACGATGCCCTCAAGGTAGAATTGGAGAAATTAAACACAAGCATGCGATATGCATCAAACCCAATCCATATGCTATCAGGAACAAAATGACTTGTTTTATCGTCTATACTTAAAATGAAAATCGGAGAGGGAGATGTTATGTTTAAATTTAAACTCACCAAAATTGGTTATCTAAAAAAATTATCTGTTTCCATGATCATGATTTTTACGATGGGATGTGGATTAATTAATGATGCAATTCCCACACCTGTCAACAATACCACAAATGGGAATTCAACTTCTATCGTCTCAGAAGGTAAAACAATGAACTTACTTGTTAATGATGAAAATGGTGAAGACGATTTTTCTATCACATTAAGTGAGGGAAAAACAGATTATAAACCACCAGAGGATCTCCCAGTTATGGTTGGAGAGCCTCTAACGGAAGAAGAAATTTCTGCAATACTGGCAAGGTTACCTGCTTTACCATCAACGAAAGATCTTCAATCAGAATTTAATATTCCTCCGGAAGTATTGCCTCCTCCACGGCCCGGAGAGACAATCGATCAACCTTTCCCTATATTACCAGATGAATCCCAGCCAGCAGAAGTTGAAGAAGGACCTTTGGAAGTTCTGCGTTATTCACCTGAAGGTGAAATTCCAATGGCTCCATTTATCAGCATCACTTTTAATCAACCAATGGTTCCTTTGGGCACATTGGAGCAACTCTCCCAGGAAGAAATCCCCGTACAAATCATTCCGGCAATTTCAGGAACCTGGCGTTGGATTGGAACAAAAACACTAACATTTGAATTCGACTCTGATGAAATTGATCGATTGCCTATGGCTACCGAATACAGGGTGACCATTCCAGAAGGGACTACATCAGTAAATGGCAATGAGCTTTCTTCAGCAGTAACCTGGTCATTTCAGACCCCAACCCCAACCCTAAAATCTTTTTACCCCTCTGCAGGCCCTCAACCATTGGAACCTGTTATTTTTATTGGCTTTGATCAGAGAATTGAAAAACAAGCTGTTTTGGACACTATCTCATTAACTGCCGATGGAAAATCATATGATCTCAGATTGGTCACCGAAAAAGAAATAGAAGAAGATGAAACAGTTACTGGATTCGTAGAAAATTATCCCCCAGACCGCTGGTTAGCAATAAAAACACTTGCTCCTCTTCCAAAAGATACGAATGTCAACATTGATATTGGTCCCGGAACTCCTTCTGCAGAAGGAATTCTAATCAACAAAAAATGTTCAATCCTTCCAATTTCAAACCTACCCACAATTAAGGATTGAAGAATATGGGTGTTCCTGGTATGGGAATAATTGTCCTCCATTATCACCGCTGTACATCCGATTCAATAATCCATTGAACGAAGAATATTTTGATGAATCATTCATTACCATTTCTCCGGAAATTCCTGCAGCAACGATTTCTGCATTCGGTAATACGATATCAATTCAAGGTGCCACCCAGGGTAGAACCACATACAAAATCACTTTATCTCCTGATATTCAAGATATTTTTGGTCAGACTTTAGAACGCGAAGAACGCATCAACATTTCCATCGGAAAAGCAGAACCCGTATTGGTTGGACCACAGAAGAATTTTATTACCATCGATCCTTATAGTCAGAAACCAGAATTATCACTTTACACAATTAATTATTCCAAATTGGATGTGAAAATTTATGCAGTCGAACCCGAGGATTGGCCAGGATACCAGAAATACCTCAGGGAATTCTACCAGACCGACCCTCAGATTGAACCTCCTGGAAGATTGGCATTCAACCAGATCATCAACTTAAAAACCAAAGATGATGTACTCAGTGAAATTAAGATTGATCTTGATTCTGTTATGGAAGGTGATTTTGGGCATTACATCGTCATCGTGAAACCACCAAAAGGGTTCTTTGAGGAAGAGCGTCCATGGGAATGGGTGCAGGTGTGGGTACAGGTTACTCAAATTGGACTGGACGCATATGTCGATCATTCCTCATTGGTAGCCTGGGCAACTGACTTAAAAACAGGGGAATCTCTCAAAGATATTGATGTTCAATCGCTCAATAATGGTAAACCGCAAAAAACTGATACGTACGGCATGACAGAATTTGATTTGCCTATAGAAGGTATTTTAGCTTTGACTGCTAAAAGCGGTGATGATATTGCCTTACTCCCTTCTAATGATAGTTATTGGTCAGAAACAGGCTGGATGCCACGATCCGTTAATGATATGTTGCGCTGGTATGTTTTTGATGACCGTGCCATGTACAAACCAGGTGAAGAAGTCCATCTCAAGGGATGGATTCGGAAAATTGGTGGCAAACAAAATGGAGATGTTTCCCTGCCAGGAAACTCACTTGAACAGTTAAGTTATCGTGTTTATGATTCTCAGGGCAACGAATTGATTAATCAGACAACCAGTATTAATGGAAATGGCGGTTTTGATTTATCATTTTCGATCCCAGAACGAGTCAATCTCGGATCAGCAAATATTCAATTTTCTATAAGTGGCTATTCAGGAAATGCTGACAATAGAGATTTCTATCACAGCTTCCAAATCCAGGAATTCAGAAGACCAGAATTTGAGGTTCTTGCCAGAAATGAAACAGTGGGACCATATTATGCAGATGGAAGCGCCATAGTCGCCGTAGAAGCAGCTTATTATGCTGGGGGAGCATTACCAAATGCTGATGTAACCTGGAATGTACGCACCACTCCAACCAATTATCAACCACCGAACTGGTCAGATTTCTCCTTCGGAATCTGGGAACCCTGGTGGTTCAGATACCGAATGGATTACTCCATCGGATATGAATGGGGATTTGAATCCAGTAATCCTGGCCAATCATTTACTGGAAAAACAGATGCCAGTGGGAATCATTATCTCCAAATGGATTTTAAAGCCCAAGAAGAAACCAGACCACAAAGCATTGTGGCTGAAGCTGTCGTGATGGATGTCAACCGGCAAGCATGGGCTGGATCCACGACGCTAATGGTTCACCCTGCTGATCTATATGTTGGGTTGCGGAGTGAGAAATATTTTGTTGAGAAAAACGAACCCTTGAAAATCGACCTGATTGTGACCGATTTGGATGGCAATGCCGTCCCGGATCAATCCATTGAAGTAACCGCTGGAAGAATCGTTTGGAAATATCAAAAAGGTGAATGGGTAGAAATTATTGAAAACATTCAAACCTGTCAGGTAAATTCAAAAGATGAACCGGTTGAATGTAGTTTTGAGACACCATTTGGTGGCAAATATCAAATCAAAGCAACAGTTACTGATGAAGAAGGTAGAAAAAATTACAGCCAGTTTGATCGCTGGGTCAGTGGTGGTGATCTGCCACCATCTCGGGACATTGAACAGGAACAGATCACATTGATTCCTGATAAAGAAAATTATCAACCGGGTGATACAGCTAACGTCCTGGTCCAATCACCATTCTATCCTGCGGAAGGCTTATTGACTATCAGCAGAAGTGGAATCTTGTATTCTGAACCTTTCAAAATGGAAGAATCAACCATAACACTTCGAGATTCCGATTAAAGAATCACAGATACCAAATATCAATATTCAGGTGGATTTAAATGGCACCTCACCAAGGATAGATGATCAGGGAGAAAAGCTTGAAAATATTCCACCCAGACCCGCATTTGCTACTGGTTCACTAAACCTGGAAATTCCACCTACCAGTCGTACCCTTACAGTTGATATCGATCCTGAACAATCGTTGTTAGTCTCCAGGAGAACGTTCGAAAATTGAAATTACAGTCAATGATCAAAATGGACTCCCGATACCAAATGCGGAAGTGGCATTGGTGGTTGTTGATGAAGCAATCCTGGCATTGACCCAATACAAATTAGTAGATCCAATATCTGTGTTTTATTCACAGAGATATTCGGATGTTTCCAGCACGTACACACGAGCCAATATTCTTCTTGTCGATCCCAGCACGCTGGCTAGCGATCTTCCTCAAGCGATGGCTACTCAGACAATAAACAAATCCGTTACTGATAGCATGGCAATGGACGAGGGGCGTGGAGGAGGAATGGAAGAACCAGCCATGGCAGCTGCCCCCATGATGGAATCTGCTGAACAGGAAAGTGCATCACAAGAATCAGCAATTTCTGTACGCGCAGATTTCAATCCCCTGGCCATTTTTTCACCGGAAGAAACAACAAACGCTGCAGGTAAAGTCACTATTCAATATAAACTACCAGATAATCTTACCCGTTATCGTATTATGGTCGTAGTTGCTGACCCGGGTGGAAAAATGTTTGGTAGTAGTGAAGCAAATATTACCGCCCGATTACCGCTGATGGTAAGACCATCCATGTCAAGATTCCTGAATTTCGGAGATCAATTTGAAATTCCGGTTGTACTCCAAAACCAGACGGATGAAGAAATGGTTACTGAGGTCGTTGTTGAAGCAAGTAACCTTGAATTAACTGAAGACCAGGGAATGCGCGTGACGGTTCCGGCAAACAATCGCATTGAAATACGTTTCCCCGGAAAGACAATTATGGCTGGTGATGCATACCTACAGGTTGCTGCTGTTTCCGGAACTGTATCGGATGCAGCACAAATTTCACTCCCGGTTTATACACCCTCCACCACAGAAGCGTTTGCGACTTATGGTGTTGTAGATGAAGAGGGAGCCATAGCTCAACCGATATTATCTCCCGATGATGTTTACCCGCAGTTTGGTGGACTGGAAATAACAACTTCTTCTACTGCATTGAATAGCCTTTCAGACGCAGTTTTATATTTGATCGATTACCCATTCAGAAGTAGTGCCCAAATGGCTTCCAGAATTTTAGCCATTGCAGCACTCAGAGATGTTCTCTCAGCCTTTAATGCGGAAGGTCTCCCTTCTCCCGAGGAAATGGAAAAATCCATCCAGAATGATTTAGAAGGTTTATCCAGATTACAAAATTGGGATGGCGGATTCCCTTACTGGTCAAAGTGGAATGAATCAATACCTTTCCATACTGTGCATGTTGCCCATGCATTACAACGGGCGAAAGAGATGGGATTCGAAGTAAATAACCAGGTTTGGGGAAATGTTCTTCCTTATCTTCAGAACATCGAACAATACTATCCTTCCTGGTACAGCTTAAAAACCAAACAGACGATCAGCGCCTATGCTCTTTATGTTCGTATGCGCATGGATGACCTGGATGCGAAGAAAGCCAAAGCATTGGTTGATGATCAAGGGATTGAAGCCTTATCTTTAGACGCTATTGCCTGGATCTGGCAGGTATTACTTCAGGATTCCCAATATGAAAGCACGGTTCAAGCAATTCGCAGACATGTTGGAAACCAGGTCGTTGAAACGGCTGGTGCTGCTAATTTCTTTAATAGCTATGCAGATGATGACTACGTCTTACTCCACTCCAATCGCCGTACAGATGCCCTTTTGCTGGATGCAATGATCGCAGACAATCCTGATTCAGATTTTAATTCCTAAGATTGTTACCGGATTGCAGGCAAACCGCACGAGAGGTCGTTGGGATAATACACAGGAAAACGTTTTTGTGCTCTTAGCTATGGATAATTACTTTGATACTTATGAATCTGAAGAACCCGAATTTGTAGCTCGAATCTGGTTGGGTGATCTATATGCTGCCGAGAGTACTTTCAGCGGCTATTCAACCGATCGTTATCAAACGACAGTCCCAATGCAAAACTTAATTGATATTATCGGGGAAAATGAGTCAGAGAATATTATCCTATCCAAAAACGGAATTGGTAGATTATATTATCGATTAGGGTTGAGATATGCACCAACAGATCTCCAACTTGATCCTCTCGATATGGGTTTTGTTGTCCAAAGAGTCTATGAAGCAGTCGATGATCCTAACGATGTATGGATAGATGAAGATGGAAATTGGCATGTCAAAGCTGGTACTCGTGTAAGAGTCAAACTTACGATGGTAGCCGATAATCGTCGTTATCATGTGGCGCTGGTTGATCCTTTGCCAGCAGGGTTGGAAATAATTAACCCCAATCTGGCTGTCAGCGAAAGCCTTCCCGTTAACCCGAATGAATCCAGAAACTTTTTCTTCTGGTGGAATCAATGGTACCAACATCAAAACATGCGTGATTCTCGGGTTGAAGTATTTACCAGCCTATTGTGGGATGGTGTTTATGAATATTCTTACATCGCCAGAGCAACCATGCCCGGTACATTCATCGTCCCGCCCACCAAAGCTGAAGAAATGTATTCACCGGAAGTATTCGGCCGAGGTCAAAGCGATATCGTTATTGTGGAGTAAGATACATCACAAACTACAATACCTGGTCTGTTTTTACCAGACCAGGTATATCATTATTATATTGTGAAATTACTTTGGACCGATATAAACAATTTCCATTAAAATCCTATCCGGGGTTTCAAACATGACCTGGTAATATGTATCATCCGGACCATTACTGAACTCAGGTCTGTGGCGGGGAGTATCAAACAAAGCTGGAATGTTCTTAGTCAATAAAAAACTTACTGTTTCATCTACATCGGAAACGGTTTCAGCATGAAAGGCAAAATGGTTCATTCCTGATCCATCATAGTCATTTTCGATCTGATTGATTGGATTGGTGAACCAGAGACTGGAGCCATCCAAATATCCACATCCCAACATGTTGTTGCTCTTGTGCAAGATCCGCCAACCCAAAAAGATCATCAAATCATGATAAAAATTTAAGTTATTAAGGTCAACATTGAATTGGATATGACCGAATCCAGCTTTCATCTCCTGCTCCTTATGTCTTAATTTTCTTTTTTCACATCGAATTTCGAATCATCCCTGTTTCGGTATTTTCATATCCAGGGAACTGCTTAATAAATTTTTTCCCTTCAGCATGTTGCAGCCATTGGATTAAAAGGTTAATTGGTTCCTCATTCATTTGATCGTGATAAAAAACCAAATCATACCTTTCAAGTGTCAAAAAAACAAAATCCAACCCATAAGCAACAGCTACGGATTCCAAACCAACACCAGCTCCTGCGCTGCCTTCAGCTATAACCCGCCCAATTTCGGAATGTGTGGAATATTCATGATCATACCCACTAACCTGATCGGGTGAGATGCCATTCTTGATCAACATCATATCAAACCAGACCCTGGTGCCTGATCCAGATTGACGATTCGCGAACCGGACTCGCTTGTGAATGACATCCGCAATGGAAGAAATTTTTTGAGGATTATCAGGTGGAAGGATTAATCCCAAACGACGATGAGCCAGGGTTAATAAAACCATCTTCTCACCTGAAAAGATTTTCTTCACGTCTTCTACATTGTAAGTATCGCTATCAGAATCCCACAGGTGACAACCAGATATATCGGATTGATGTAATTTTAATGCCCTCAACCCTCCCAGACTGCCCGAAAATCTCATTTTTAAACCAAAACCAGGAAATATTTCAGAAAACCTGGTCGAAAGTGAGTTGAATAATGGATCATGACTACCAATAAATTTGATTGTCTTATTAATATTGTTTTGATCTTGATCATCCATCAATTTCCAACGATCCATGGCTATATTGATCGAGTTCTGAATTTCCTCAAGATTGTAACCCTTAGACAATGCTTCCAAAAGGAATTCTTCTGAGCGGTTCACCAGCGTAGCCCGTCGAATTACTGTGTCCTTATTGCGTTGCGCAGGAGTAAGATTTCCACTTACGATCGTTCCTTTGCCAGCACGACTATCTAATATTCCTAATTGAGATAGCTCGTGATAAGCGCGTTGTACTGTACCTTGTGTACAACCCCATTGTCGGCTCAATTCTCTGACCGAAGGTAATCTATCACCAGGATTTAATTTCCCGTCCATTATATCTCTGCGAATTGATTCAGCAATTTGAAGATAGAGGTGTAATTCCTCCATAAAGCATCTCCTTACTCTTCCTAATTTTTCGGACTATCCTAAACTTGAAGAAAAAAATAAATCAAGAAATTAATATATTTGTCTGATTTGTATTTATTAATTATAATGACAAAAATTTTTTTACTCATTGCATTTATTAAAAGGAAACTAATGTTAGAAACTGGCCAGTGGATCATTTTTGGAACACTTATCTTAACTTTATTCCTCTTTATCAGTGGAAAACTTCGCTATGATCTGGTGGCGTTAACCGCATTATTAATTGTCGTCATTACAGGTCTTATCCCTATAAACAATGCTTTTCTAGGTTTTAGTAATCCTGCCGTTATTACTGTTGCCACAGTATTCATTCTCAGTCGTGCTCTGCAAAATTCAGGTGTTGTAGATGCAATTGGTCAGAAGTTATCGAAATTAGAAGGGGGAATAACATTACAATTAGCCGCTCTTACGCTAATTACCACAATCTTTTCTGCATTTATGAATAACGTTGGGGCTTTAGCACTTCTATTACCGGTAGCTATTCAGTTGGCCATAAAAAAACAAGTTTCACCGTCTATATACTTAATGCCGATTGCTTTTGCTTCCTTGTTGGGTGGTATGACAACTTTGATAGGCACACCCCCTAATATAATAATATCTTCCTACCGTGCTCAATCCGGATTAGCCCCATTTAGCATGTTTGATTTTTCATTGGTAGGAGTTGGAGTTGCTTTTGTGGGATTGCTTTACATCATTTTCGCTGGGTGGAGATTGATCCCTAAAAGACGTGGACAATCGTCTGATAATGGTCTTTTCGACATCGAAAAATATGTAACAGAAGTGAGAATCAACGAAAATTCAAAATTATACGGAAAAAGATTAAGTGAATTTCACAGTTTCGTTGACAGTGACGTAATGATCATTGGTTTAGTTCGTGGGAACGAACGAAGACTGGCTCCTTCTCCACAAACAACTTTTGTAAAAGATGATGTACTTATTCTGACAATTGACACAGAGAATCTTGATAATCTTGTAACTTCATCAGGTGTTGAATTGGTTGGAAGTGAAAGAATCGGTTCGGAAGAATTGGAATCGGATGAAATCACTTTAATGGAAACGGTAATCACTACGAACTCCATGATGATTGGTGCTAATGCTCGATCGTTAAATCTACGCAAGAATTATGGGGTTAACCTTTTAGCCATCGCTCGACAAGGAAGGAGATTGCGGACCAGGTTAGATCGAATTCGATTCAAAAATGGTGATGTCCTATTATTACAAGGATATACTGACACCCTGAAAGAGGTTATGGCTACTTTAGGCTGTTTACCTCTTGCAAATCGTGGTTTGCGAATAGGCCAACCACGCCGCATCTTTTTCTCTTTATTAATATTCGGATCTGCGTTGCTTCTCTCTGCATTCGGTGTTTTACCTGTGCAAATTGCATTTCTCGCGGCATGTTTGATCATGATAATCTCGAAGTTGATCACTCTAAAAGATGCTTATGAAAGCATCGAGTGGCCAATCATAATTTTGTTGGGGGCCATGATTCCAGTAGGTGAGGCCCTTGAAACAACCGGTGGTGCTCAGCTAATTGCAAATTCAGTTCTAAACAGTGCTCATTTAATGCCGCCTGAAGTTACATTACTGATCATGCTTGTTGCCACCATGTTCCTTTCAGATATTATCAACAACGCTGCTGCAGTGGTGCTGATGGCACCTATAGGCATTAGCATTGCTCAGGGATTGGGAGTCTCGGTTGATCCATTTCTGATCGCAATTGCGATTGGAGCTTCCTGTGCTTTTCTAACACCTATTGGACATCAATCTAACACCCTGGTAATGGGTCCAGGTGGTTATAAATTTGGCGATTACTGGAAAATGGGTCTGATTCTTGAAATCATTGTGGTAATCGTTGCAATGCCTTTGATATTATTTTTCTGGCCTTTAAGATAAATCAAGATCGACTGGGCAATTCTTTTGATTCAATAGATTTTAACTTTTCGTTAGTCGGAACTGAAGCCAATTGGGTTATCAATCCTTTTGGGGTAAATAAGACAACAATGAGACCTAGTACAGCTGCTCCCAATGCAATATAAAACATATTTGCCATTGACATGCCTAGAGCAATTCTAAGAGGTTCAGAGAACGAAGCTTCAGAACCTGGTGTTTGGTTTATTAGACCACTCAAAGAAATCGTACTGATATCAAATCCCGATTCAAGCAGTAATTTAGCTAATCTACTGCTTAAGAACACTCCCAGAACACTCACGCCAATCGTTCCACCAATGTTTCGACTGAATTGGATGGTGGATGTGGCTGTACCAAGCACATTTCTGGGAACAGTCGTTTGAATAATAATCATAAAAACCGGAATGGTTAATCCCATGCCAATTCCCATAAAAGAAGTGAAGATCATGATCGCGAGTAGAGATGTGCTTACGCCAATCGTCGTTAAAAGAAAGCTTCCAACCACTAACAATACCATTCCTACGACAGCCAGTAATCGGAAATTTAATTTGATCATCAGTCGTCCACCAACAATGCTTGTGAGAGTCCACATAAGGGACATTGGTGTCAACGACAATCCTGCTTGAGTAGCAGAGGTTCCAATAACAGCTTGAACAAATAATGGAATATAGGATAAGCTACCGAACATAGCCCAACCAGCCAAAATTCCATGTAAAAATGCCACAACAAATAGCCGGTTTCCGAACAAATTCAAAGGCAATATAGGATCTTGTGCTTTATTTTCTACAAAAAACAGTGCTATCAGCAACACAATCGCAACAAAAATGAACCACAAACTGGAAGAATTTTCCAATCCATTAAGCCCTAATAATAGGCTCAATACACCAACAGTAAGAAGTACGACCCCAGGTACATCCAATGACACTTTTTTCTTTGAGAAATTCTTCTCATCAATCCATGCAAACCAAACGAAAATGATTGCCAGTGATCCTGGAACCAGGTTGATAAAGAAAACCCATTGCCAGGAAATTTGATCTACCAGAAGACCACCAATGAGTGGTCCAATCACGGATGAGAGACCCCAAACACTGGAAATCAGGCCTTGCATTTTCGCTCTTTTTTCCACATTGAATAATTCACCAATGACCGTCAAAGCCATTGGCAATACCCCACCAGCCCCGAGACCCTAAATCGCTCTAAAGAAAATTAAGGATTCCATGGAGGTAGCCAGACCACATAGAACAGATCCAAAAAGAAACAGACCCATTGAGAAAGTAAAGACTTTCTTCCTGCCAAATATATCCGAAACTTTTCCATAAATTGGAACAGTTGTAGTTGATGCCAGCATATAAATAGAAAACACCCAGCTATAAATGGATAAACCACCTAATTGCGCAACGATCGATGGCATAGCAGTAGCAACAACAGTGCCTTCCATCGAAGCAAGGAATAAACTTAGGATGACACCTACCGTAATGATATTTATTCGTTTTTGAGACAAGATTTAGCTCTCCAAAATTTGGATCTGGGTGGATTATTTATACAATGAAAGAATCCAGATGGTTATAATTTTGCTGCCTTTAGATAATTAAAAATAATCCAGTAAAATACAATATCAAACAGTATCATCAAGCCATCAAAAAGACCAATTGGTATTTGTATACTAACAACTAAGTCAATTATCACTACAATCAAAAGTAAATAAATATTTTTGTTATGGTTCTTTTGTAAAAATATTCCGGCCAATAAGAAAGCGAATGCAAGCCCAAATCGCGTCAATGTTGAAAGCCACAATTCTTCATTTTGAGCGGATGTCAGATCATTCGTGGTAAACATACTGCTGATACCCAGAATTACCCATGCGGTCGCTTTGATAAAAGCTAAGGATTGCAAGTTTCTTAAATTTTTGGAAAATGATTTTATATTGGAATTTTTCTTCATTAATGGCCAGAATGTTAATAATGATTTTGTAACATCGCGTAATTATAATTCAATTTGATCATATCCATCTTCAAGATCAGCAGGGTTACAAATATCCTAATAATCCATCAATATAACGTAATTCCACAAATAAAAACAACACCAATTTCACAAAAGGTGTTGTTTTTTTGTTTTAGATAAGATTTATTAAAAATATAATATTTACTTTCTCAATAATTTTGCAATGTACACAACTATTACCGAACCAAGAAAGGCGACAAGAATTGTTTGTAAGTTAAATCCACTGATCGCGTTTGAAATATTCAAAAGCGATCCAGCTAACCATCCTCCTACCAATGCACCTATTACACCAATTACTATATTACCCAGCAAACCAAATCCTCTGCCTTTCAAAACTTTTCCAGCTAACCAACCAGCAATTGCACCAACAATAATCCATGTAAATAAACCCATATTAACCTCCTTTATATATTCTAAGTTTTTCAGCGAACCGTTTAATTCACCAAAAGACACATGCTTCTAATTGATCAAGGAGTAGCAGGCACCTTTAATAATGCACCGACAACATAACCAGCCAATGCAGAAATTGTTCCTATCAGAGCAATCTCAAATCCACTCCTGACCGGTTTTCCTATCGTTACATGAGCTTTGTAAGCACCAACAAAAAACAAGACGATACTTGTTAGGATAACGGACAATATCATACTCCAGCCAATTGGTAAAAAAATAAATGGGACCAATGGGATAAGCGAACCAATGATGGCCGAAATCCCCACGATAATTGCGGATTTTAGTGCTGTACTTCTATCAGCAGGTGCAAGTTTGTGTTCTTCTGCCATCATGACTGCCACCCAAACATCTTCATTTGCCGTGATTGTATCCACAATTCTTGATAACAAATTGCCTTGAAATCCTTTAGCTTGGTAAATTTTTCGAATCTCATCTTTTTCCAAATTGGGCACACTCTGAATGTGTCGATATTCGCGTTCACGTTCACTTTCATAGAAATCAGCAGTGGCTAAAGTGGAGGTATAGGCTACAGCGCCCATCGAAATGGATTCCGCAAATGTAGCTGCCAGACCAGCCACCATCACAACCCTCACATCACTGGTAGCTGCTGCAACGCCTAAAATCACTCCTAACACATTCACAAGACCATCCTGACCTCCCAGGATAATTTCTGATAAATTCCACTCTTTTTTATGAGGATCTTTTTCATTATGGTGATATTCATCATCTAAAATATGATTTCTTGCAGCTGGTTTTTTGGTATCCATAAATCTCCCAAAGTATTAATAATCCATTAAATCTATTTTTAGTATAGGAAATTTCTAGAAATAAGCAATTCGGAAATTTATTTACTTATTTTGGATTTTACAAATTTCGGAGTACAAAATACTTGAAAATCAGATCATATCTCTGTACACTGAATGAAAGAGATTGGTACTATCTTGGGAACTTTTTTCAATTGAATTACATCTTTAATATATATATTGTATAAATCTCAAGAGATGGAAATGAATGAAGGAGAATCTAATGAAACGTTTATTTATCCCATTTTTATTGCTACTGGTTCTGGTAACTGCATTTGTTCCTCAATCAGTGGATAATGTTCAAGCTTCTACTATACCCACATTCAGTATTGTAAGTGTAGTTGAAGATTCTAAGGTAACAATCAAAACCTATAATTTTCCAAAAGATGTTGACTTTAAGGTTACGATGGGTAAGTATGGCACCCAGGGTATTGGCGGAATCCTGGTAACCACCACAGATTCTGGTGATGGTGGCACACTGACTCTGACCTATGATGTGCCTGTGGAACTGAAAGGTTTGGACAGAATTGCCATCCGCCTGGAAGGGACCAGTGGTGGATATTACGCCTACAACTGGTTCTGGAATAACACCAGTGAGGTCAGTAGTGGTACAACCCCGGGGTACTCAGGTATTCCTACTTTTAGTATTGTCAGTGTCGTTGAAGATGCAAAAGTGACCATTAAAACCAATAATTTTCCCAAAGATGTTGATTTTAAAGTCTTAATGGGACAATATGGTACGAAAGGTATCGGAGGCACATTGGTGACTACAACCGATTCAGGGGATGGTGGTGTGCTTACTTTGACTTATGACATTCCTGCAGCACTGAAAGGTTTGGATCGAATCGCTATTCGGTTAGAAGCAACCAGCGGTGGGTATTACGCCTTTAATTGGTTCTGGAACAACGATAGTGAGATAACCACACCAACCGTTCCTGTTATCCCCGGCTACACAGGAATCCCAACATTCTTAATCAATGCTGTTGTTGAAGATTCGACTGTCACCATTAAAACGAATAATTTCCCGAAAGATGTTGAATTCAAAGTTCTGATGGGAAAGTACGGAACTGCGGGTATTGGTGGAACCCTGGTCACCACAACAGATTCTGGTGATGGTGGAGCTTTGACCTTAACCTATGATATTCCTGTAGCTTTGAAGGGCTTAGATCGCATTGCCATTCGTCTGGAAGCAACCAGTGGTGGATATTATGCATACAATTGGTTCTGGAATAACACATATCCATAATCAATCAGACATAAGATTATCAATTAGTAAATTAAACCCAATCCTGGAAAAATCCAGGATTGGGTTTTTATTCTTTTCAAAATACACCATAGAGCTTCTTATTTAAATAACTTTCTTTTGCACTAAATTATTAATTTAAATTTTTTAAAGCTTAATGGAATTTCAAAATCTCATATAAAATAAAGAGTATGCCTACCTCATCATCTGGAAAAATCTTAACAAATCTTCCCTGGTTAGGTATTTTATTACTCATTATCCTCTCTATTTCATTCTTGCTGCCAGTATTACCAAATGACTTTTGGTGGTATTTACGCTTAGGTCAGGATATCGTTGCAAATACCAGTGTGCCTTCCATTGATACCTACAGCAGCACTGTTTTTGGACAAGTCGTAGCGTATCCGATGTGGTTATCAGCAGTAATATTATTTGCTCTACATCAACTCGGTGATATTACTTTAGTGGTTTTTTCCCGTGGTCTGATGATATCAATTTTTTATACTATCCTATGGATTATCTGTGTAAAAAAAGGAGCACCCGGATGGCTTGCAACTTTAATAACATTGGTGTGCGCTCTAGCAGGTGCTAATAACTGGGCAGTGCGACCGCAAATTTTTGTTTATCCCCTTTTTGGTATTACTTTATATTTCCTGAGTGAATTTTCAGATGGTGAAGAAACAGATCCACAGAAACTTGTTTCACAACAAAAATACTCAAAATTATTTTTGCTAATCCCGATTGCTCTATTTTGGGCAAATTTACATGGGTCAGTCATCCTGTTATTTTTCATCACAATACCTTTTTATTTATTTCACCAGAGAAATAAAAAAATCCTAATCATACTCATTTTGGCTTTTCTGGTTACTTTTATTAATCCGCGCGGTCCTTTGCTGTGGCTGGATACATTTCAATTGATCCAGGCAAATGGAAACCAATTCAGTCAGGAATGGAAACCTCCAATAAATTCTGGTTGGCAAATGAATCTTTTTTTCATATGGTTGCTTGCTATCATCCCCATGGTGAAATTTTCAACTAATAAGTTATATCCACATGAATGGATCTGGTTATTGGGCTTTGGTTGGATGGCACTCTCCGGCGTGCGATACGTGATCTGGTTCCTGGCTTTATTACTGGTTTTTTCTTGTTGGCTATTGCAGGGTTTGTTGAGAAAAAATTTCGATACATTTGAATTCCGATTGATCCCTTTTAACATCATAATTCTGGTTATCTTAATCCTCCTCCCACTGGGTCTACTGCCTGCCGTTCGAGAAAAATGGTGGAATCAATCACCTGATGTGATTTCAAAAGACACACCTGTTGAAGCTGTAGACTGGCTTAAAAAGCATCCAGATCTGCCACAACCAATGTTTAATGATTATATTTATGGTAGTTATTTAATTTACGCGTTACCGGAACGACCGGTTTGGATCGACACGAGATTTCATATTTATTCGTTTCAACACTGGGAAAATTTTCTCTCCATCTCAAACGCAGAACCAGGCTGGCAGGAAAAACTAAAGGAAGAAGATATTGGCATAATAATGGCAGATAAAATCTCTCAAGAAAAGCTTATTGTAGAATTAAAAAACTCTTCTGATTATTGTGATATATATGAGGATGATCTTTCAATTATTTTTTCGAAATGTGATTGAATTTTTTTCAAAATAAATGAAGAATAACTTATTTGACGTCATCATCATCGGTGGAGGTTTTGCAGGTTGTGCACTTGCTTATCATTTCGCTCAAGCAAAAATCAACACTTTATTATTGGAAAGTAATCACTTTTTTAGTGGCACATCTTCTGCATGTGCAGGACGCGCTCAGATTTTTGATAGCGAAACACCAGAATACTTGAAAATCGTCCAGCAAGGTTATTCTATGTTGGCACATTTGGGTGATGAATTAGAGATTGATTTAGAGTGGAATTTACCTGGTCATCTGACACTTTATTATTCGGAAGAACAAATGGCATCGCATCTCGAGAAAATTGCCTGGATGAGAGATTTAGGCTTCAATGCTGAATTTGTAAAACCGGAAGAATTAAAGGAAATTGAACCTTTCTTGAATGCTGGAAATTGCGTTGGCGCAATTCTTGCAGAAGAAGGCCACCTCAATCCGTTCAAATTCGGTTGGGGCTACCTCAGATCAGCAAAAAAATTAGGTGCGACTATTAAAAGTTTTTCGAAGGTGGAACATTTCATCGCAGAAGATAATAAGATTGTAGGAGTGAAAACCAGAACCGAATCCTATTTCGGTAAATATATTATTTTAGCTACTGGAGCATGGTCAAGATCCTTAACCCAAAAACTTGGTGTTAACCTACCTCTTTTCTTCACCACAGCTGAAGCGATGGTAAGTGAACCACTGCCCAAAATTCTTTATCACCATATCGGTACCAGTGGATTTTACGATTCAGTCCATGGAAAAATCAAAACCGTTACTTTGGGATTAGGTCAACACATCAATGGTTGCTTATTAATTTCTAATGCGATTCAGCCAGCCACAAAAATCGTAAGAGCTAGTAGTGCCTGGGGAATGCCTGCAATCAACCAAAAAATGAGAGAGTTTTTTCCAACTTTGAATAACATTCGAATAACCCGAACGTGGTCAGCCCCCAGTCCGTTTTCAAAAGATTACCAGCCCATCATTGGTTGGTTACCACAATTGAAAAATATTTACATCGCATCAGCTTTCCATTTAGCTATACCTACAATACCCATTTTTTCAGAACAGATCGTTAATAATGTATTATCTCAAAACTATGATCTGACATCAGATTTCCTGGAACCATATTCTCCTAAAAGATTTCTTAAGTAAAGCATCACCAAATGAAATATACAGCGTTTCTAAATCCATTTATGTTTGACTAATATTATCCTGTATGTTTTAATTTCTATATCCTGGTTTTTCCTACTTCACAAATCACTACTTTTTTCAAGGAAGCAAAAATTATCATGAAATTGGGTATCAATATTATTCCTGTAATGCCATTATCCGAGATCATAGAGATCATTCAAGCTGCAGAATCCATCGGATATGAATATTGTCTTGTGGCAGATGAGGGAATGACTCCAGATGTTTGGGTTACATTAGGACTTGCGGCTTCTAAGACAAAAAATATTTTTCTCGGCCCTGTCACCAATGGTTATACGCGTCATCCTGCTGTTACAGCGATTGCATCAGCAACCCTGAATCAAGGAAGCAATGGAAGGGCTATCCTTGTTTTGGTAGCTGGTGGCTCTATCGTGATGGATACTTTCAAAATACAGCGCGAAAAACCCTTAAAAGTGGTGAGGGATAGTATAAACATTTGCAGAAAAATTTGGTCCGGTGAATCTTTCGATTATGAAGGAGAATATTTTTCGCTCAAAAATGCAAAAATGGAGTTGCCATCACAAAATATCCCGATCTGGATTGCTGCGCGAGGAGAGCAAATGCTCAAACTGGCTGGACGCATGGCCGATGGTGTGTTGTTGATGGTGAAATCTGATATTGGTCCAGCTGTGAAATTGATTGATCAATTTGAGAATCATCCATTAAGAATCTATATGGATCGTATGGCTTACACAGAACAAATGATTGAAGATGCAACCCATTTGTTTCCTTATGTTTTAAAGGATACCCCAGAAAGACAATTGAGTGGTTTTCTTAATCAACATGAAATTACTCAACTCAAATCAGCTCTGGAAATTGGTGGAACAAATGCAGTCGCCAAATTAATAACAAAAGACATGATAAAACGCTACAAAGTCGCTGGATCTCCATCAGAATGTTCCTTAATCCTTAACCAATTAAAAAATGACCATCAATTGGATATATTTGTTTTAAATATAACCACTGCTGGTTTACAAAAAAACATTAACATGTTGTCGGATGTATATTCAATCGTAAAAGAAAACAATCAATAAAGTTTCAATAAATTTCTGATTGAACTTCTTATTTGCAACTCATATTATTCAAAAAAGAAAAGTAAACATGACTCAACTAACTTCCACTAACGGTACGCTAACATTCGGTAAGGGACATCCTGCGATGTTAATCAATGATCAGTTGCATGTGATTAACAAGCCTGATTCGGTGATCGAACCGATCAGCAAAGGCAACATAGATTATTTTCTCGAGCTGGCTAAATGGGGAAAAGCTTTGGGCGCTGATATGACTGCGATATTGATCACACATCCAGAGATCGATGAAGTCAATCTGCTACCCAAATTGGCAAAATCAATTCATGATGTAACTGGACTACCGGTCGGTTTGGACACAAGAAATGCAGAGGCCATCGAGGCTGCCCTGGCAGAATTATCTCCTTATAAATCCATTATATGGACAGTTACAGCTGAACAGTCAGTGTTAGAAACACTATTGCCCATCGCGAAAAATTACAATGCAGTCGTGGCTGGTATGCCCACAGGTTTTTCAGGCACAGGCGTGCCAATGACGGTTGAAGATCGGATTGCAGCTGCCAGTAAAATCATTGACTCCTGTTTAGATTTAGGTATTCCAAAAGAGGATATCGTAATCGACGCAATTTGCATGCCGGTTGCTTTATTGCAAAAGAATTCATTTCGAGTTACTGTTGAAACAATTGCATTATTAAGTGAAATGGATATTACAACACAACTTGGTATTGGTAATGCAGGCAGCAATATGCCATCTCGCGACTCCATTCATTTAGCTTACCTATTAGGCGCTTTATCCTGGGGACTGGATGCAGCATTTATCAATCCAGGTATTCCAGGTTTAATTTCCACGGTAAAAGCTATGGACATGTTAACCGAGCGTGATCCTGATTGTACAAGATTCCTAAAGCATTATCGTTCCTCTAAACCAAAACAGAAATAACAATCACCATCAATCGCAAGGTAGGTATTATGCGCATCGAAATAAAAACAGGCAATCAACTACTAATAAAAAGGGGTAAACCAGTCCTCATCACTGTCAATCAGAGCAAAGTAACTGCATACGAAGGTGAATTGGTCTCAACGGTTCTGCATTGTGAAGGGATTCATGTGTTTCAAAGAAAACACATGAACGGGAAACCCTCCGGAATCTATTGTGGAATGGGAATCTGTTATGAATGTCTCGTGAAAATCAATGGAGTACGCAAATATTCGGGCATGTCAAACACCAGTCACCGATGGCATGATTATCTCCACTGATAATGCGGAGGATTCATTGTGAAGCAGACTGAATTAATCATTATCGGAGCTGGTCCCGCTGGTATTCAGGCTGCTATTACTGCTTCAGAATTAGGAGTAGAAGTAACACTGATAGATAGCCAGCCTTCAGTAGGTGGACAATATTTTAAGCAGGTACCAGAAGAATTCAATATTCCGGATACCAGCAATCATCAAAAACAAGCATCAAAATTGTTCAATAAATTAAAAAATTCAACGGTTAAATATCTACCTGAGACACTTGTTTGGGGAATATTCCACAATCCAAAAACAAATTTGTGGCAGGTAACGCTTACAAGGCGAAAGTTGTCCCTCCAGAATTGAATCTGCTTTCATCATTATTGCTACAGGTGCATATGACCGCTCCATCCCCTTCCCGGGTTGGGATCTGCCAGGTGTCATTACTGCTGGCGCAGCACAAATCATGATTAAGAATCAAGGGATCCTTCCTGGAAAACAAGTAATCGTCTCCGGAACGGGTCCTCTGCAATTAGCTGCTGCATCAAACCTCATTGAAGCGGGTGCAAAAGTTCAGGCTGTCCTTGAATGTAATCAAAAATTATTCATTCGGGGAATTCACCACCTTCCATCTATTTGGGGACAATGGAGAAGACTTCAAGAGGGTTTCCAATATACTGGAAACTTAATCAAAACAAAAACCCCATACCGAATAGGTTGGAGTGTGATTAAAGCCGACGGATTTGAGAGAGTTGAAGAAGTCACTATAGGGAAATTAGATTCTGAAGGATATCCAATCCAGAAGTCGTATCAAAAAATTGCGGTAGATGCTGTTGTTGTTGGGTATGGTTTGTCCCCCAGCACTGAATTTTTCCGGTTATTGGATGTAGACATGCGTTATTCTAAATCCGAAGGGATCTTTCTGCCAAAAAGAAATGAATTTTTCCAAACGAACGCACAAGGGATTTACGCAGTAGGAGATTGTGCTGGCATTGGAGGTGCAAAACTGGCCATGCAGGAAGGAAAAATTGCTGCGATTGACGTTGCTGTTCAATCTGGAAAAACAAGTTATAGCAAATATGGAAACCACCATAAATCAAATAGAAAGAAAGTTAAAGCGTGAGCAAAAATTCGCCAAAATGCTTGGAGAAATCTTTTCTTTACCTGATGGTCTCTTTTCATTCGCCGAGCCTGATACCATTATTTGTCGTTGTGAACAAATCACACTTTCTGAAATCAAAGAGGCCATCTCTTTCGGCGCACAAAGTGTTACCGATATCAAGAATATCACCCGAAGCGGTATGGGGAATTGCCAGGGTCGCACCTGCGGTTCAATTCTCTCACAAATATTAGCCAAAGAAGCCAGGTGTAACCCGGAAGATTGCCAGTATCTAAATATTCGACCGCCTGTTCATCCAATTCTGGTAGAAACCATTGAAGAGGAAATCACCGAGGTATTATCATGAAAACTACGAATACGTTTGATGTGATCATTGTAGGCGCAGGGGTTGTTGGTTGTTCAATTGCTTACCATCTGACAAAAGCTGGTTTCAAGGTTGCGCTGGTGGAACAAAAGCATGTCGGATCTGGGGCTTCAGGTGCAAATTTTGGGATGGTGCAATCCAATGACGTTGAAATTAAACATAGTATTCCAATGGTATTGAAGAGTTACAAACGTTTTGATCATTTGGAAAAAGAATTAGGCATGTCAATTGGATTTAGGAGAATTGCTTCGTTAAGATTATTAAGTTCAGAAGTCTCAATGGATGAATTCTAAAGAACGGGCATCCATATTACCAAAAGTCGGTATTCCCTATGAATATCTTCCACCAGAAAGAGTGGCGGAAATCGAACCTGAGGTAAATCCAAATGGTTTGTTTGGTGCTACTTATGCTTCATTTCAAGGACAGGTAAATCCATTTCTACTTATGTGGGGCTTTTTAAAGAATGCCCACCGACAGGGACTTTCATTACTAACTTATCATGAAGTTAAAAATTTCCTCATGGAAGGTAGCCGGGTCGTTGGTGTCGATACAACAAAAGGCATGTTATACGCGGATAAAGTTGTATTGGCAACCGCAGCGTGGACCCGTAAATTGGGATTATTAATAGGCCAAAATTGGAATATCCACACGTTCAGGGCATCTGCCATGGTCACAGAACGGTTTTCAGACTTGCACATTCATTCGATTGTGACATCAGCTGACCATATTGAAGCTGAGGTCAATGGTCCTGAAGATGCTGAATTAACCGTCATGGCTTTGTCTCAAACGCAGGAAGGGAATTTCCTGATTGCTCAAGCAGACAGACCTGGTGAAGTACTGGACGGAAAAATAAGTCATGTAGCTCCACGCACTAATGTCAACAATCACAACCCGTTTCTTTCCAATTTTAAGAAAAGCAAAAATCATTCGTACCTGGACGGCTCCCACCACCTATACAGATGATGGTATGCCACTACTCGGTCCAGTAAAGGACTTACCCGGGTTAATTCTGGCAGCCTCTTTTCGATCGGCAGTTGTTCATTCACCAATTGCAGGAGAAATCATAACTGAATTGGTTAATCAAGGATATTGTGACCTGCTCGATATCAGCCCGTTTGCCCCAGAAAGAACAATGATGGAAGCGGACACAGTTTATAAGGTAAAATCCACCAAAACAAAATCGAACGAGATGCCTGATTAATTCAGACATCTCGTAATCTCTATTTTTCGGTTATGGAATATTGATAAATTTTTTCTGCTTTTTGCTGTGCTTTTTGTAGAATATCGACTTCATCAACTTCTGGAAAAGATCACCTTGATCAAAAATGATTTCTCCCTCCACCATGACCATGGCAATATTTTCACTATTCCCGGAATAGACCAAACTGGCGATGGGATCATAACACGGTGTTGTATTCGGTTTATTTAAATCCAACGCGATAATATCTGCTTTTTTGCCCTCAACCAGGGAACCAATCTGGTTTTGCATATTGATGCAAGCAGCACCTTGATCCGTTGCCATGGAAAAAATTTCTCTAGCTGACAGTGCTGCAGAATCATGATTGTGGACTTTTTGCAATAACACTCCAGCTTTCATAACTTCGATTAGATTCTGGCTATCATTGCTGGCTGCACCATCTGTCCCAAGGCTTACGTGAATTCCATGTTTGGTTAATTCAACAATTGGTGCGACACCAGATCCCAAAATCATATTTGCCAATGGATTATACGAGATCCTTGTCTGATATTTCTTAAACAATGACAGATCATCTTCTGAAACTCGGATAGCATGAACGCCAAGAAAGTCTGTTTCAAGGATACCGACATCTTCCAACAATCGCATGGTTGTTTTTCCGTATTTTTCCAGACTAAATTGATCATCATCAACTGTCTCCAGGATGTGCATGGTAACAAATATGTTATTAGCTTTAGAGTAGTCAGCAATTTCCCGTAGACCATCAGCTGTCATCCCCCAAATCACACTCGGGGCTAAGGCAAAACTGATGCGTGTGTGATTTTTGTACATTTCTCTCGAGCGATCAACTTCGGCTAAACTATCGAAAGCTGTCGCAAATGAAGATGGTCTGACGGGGCTACCAGGTAAACGATCTACATCGGTCATTCCTCTGGCTAAAACACCACGAATGCCACAATCATCAAATGCTTTTAGAACAAAATCCGCATAATGTGGTCTAACATGTGCATACATAAAATCGACCAGCGTTGTGTTCCCTGATCGGATCGATTCCATACAACCAATCATAGCAGCCAGATAAATCGCTTCTTCATCCAGGTTTGACATCATCAATCGCACTGAATTATTCATCCATTCGATAAAGGATCAAATCCTTTCCTAATCCACGCATAAAGGTTTGAAAAAGATGGCAATGGGTATTAATCAATCCAGGCAGAAGAACTTTTCCTTCAGCATCCCAGACTTTTTTTGAATTCGTATCTGATAGGCTCATCAACCTCTGTTGCAATCTTAAGGATTTTTCCTTCATGTACGATAACCGTAACCCGATTGGAAGAACAACCAATATTTTCTTTATCTATAAGCCTGGCATTCTTGATGATTAAATCAACTTCTTTTGTCATTCTTTTTTCCCTTAATCCTTACTTCCGATAGAAGGATTCCTTAATCATATCCTCCCTGAGTATACCTCCAGTGAACATATTACCAGTGTTGTAGTTCATGATCTCATATTTTGCTACCGTGTGAATGTCCTTATCCACCACATAGAAATCACGATGCCCTTCCTCAAAAATATCAATGAACCTTTCACCAAATCGTCGTGAAGCACTGAATGGAGCAGTATTGATAACAGCCAGGATTTCATCATCAGAGCTATCCACTACATACCGGACAGTAACACCATAAAGGAGAGCAGTATTTACGCGATCCATTGCCAATAACTCATCTTTAATCGGTGGTGCAATGGGACAGGTACCCATACCACTGATGATTTTGGCTATGTCAAATCCCTTTCGATAAAGTCTCCAAACAGATGCTTCGACTGTACGTGAACATACTTGAATAGATCCTGTTAAACTGGCAGTTTTTGTGGCTAAAATATAAACATTTTCTGGTGCTGATTTTACACGCCTCAGCAACCATTTCCGCGATACTCTCATCCGGAATTTCCTGAGTTTGCGCAGCAAAAACAGTCTCATGATGGATATCCTGATAATGCCAGGATTGTGAAAAAATATCATTTCTGGCAATAGCTCTTGCAGGACCGGATCCAATCGGATTGATATAACCCGGAATATCCTTTCCAGGCATCTTCCAGCCAGAAAATTGTGAAGATAAGGTCGCTTCAACCGGTCGGTCAATATAAACATCAATTGATGGAAAATGCAATTCACCTAAGTGAAATTGGCCAAAATCAACATGGCCCATGCCACCAATGGTAGCTTCCACTAATAATTTGCCGGCTTGAAAACCACCTGGTGCTTCTACACCCATATCAACAACTGTTGCTCCATTTTCTAAATGAACAACTTTACAGTTCAATTGTTCTGCGAAGGGTAGAATTTTTTCTTTGACGATTTTTACTGCCTGTTGATTGATACTGAACATATTTCCTCCGGTTTTATTAATAATAATAATTGAATAGACGGTATCGTTTAATTAATGTTTATAGTATGGTTTTCCCATCGCAGCAGGTGATCTTACCTTCCCTACAAAGCCCACCATAGCTAACATAGCCAAAATATATGGAATCATCAAAAGGAATTGGTAAGGAATTCCCAGATTCATAACCTGAATTTGCATTTGAGCTGCATCAGCCGCACCAAATAACAGACAAGCTAATAACACACCCCATGGGTTAAATTTTCCTAAAACAATTGCTGAAATGGCTATCCAACCTCTTCCTGCGGAAATGTTTTCTGTAAAATACGCTGTTTGAGTCAGCGTTAAGAATGCACCACCCATAGAAGCCAGAACACCACTCACCACAACTGCCAGGTATCGATTCAGGATTACATTAACACCAGCTGTATCTGCTACCTGAGGATTTTCACCAACCGCACGAAAGTTTAATCCCGGGGTGGTATTATAGAAAAACCAGGCAATCAGAATCACCAACACAAATCCAGCATACACCATCCAGCTATGTGAAAGCAATATCTCCCCAACCACTGGCAAAGAACTCAAACGACCAAAATCGACACTGGGAAACAGTGTTGCAGCAGTCGTTTCAGTACCAATATCGATCAAACGGTAAAGATATCCAGTGATGCCTAAACCGAAAACCCCAATTCCCAGTCCAGTTACTAACTGACTGACACGCAAGTGGATTGATGTAAAAGCCAAAAGTAAACCCAGTAAGGCACCAGAAACCATGCCGAGCAATAATCCAATCCATGGATTCCCGGTTACATACGATCCATAATATCCAAAATATGCCCCACAAAGCATCATACCTTCCAAACCGAAATTGTATACACCAGCTTTTTGGGAAATTAGCCCTCCGAGGCTTGGAAATAACAGAGGTATTGACATGCGTATTGACATGGTTAACCAGGTCACAATTGTTGTCATCCAGGCAGCATCCATTATGCTCTACCTCCAATCACTGTTTCAGACAATCTATTTGTCAGATATCCACTGGCGATGACGAAAATGATAATAAGTCCTTGAATAACATTTAACAATGGGAATGGCACGCCTGCTCCACGTTGCATCGCTCCCATGCCTACCCTAATCACGGCAAACAACAACGCAGCCAGAAGAATACCAATGGGATTATAACGACCCATTACAGCAACCCCAATCCCATCATATCCATAACCTGCAGAAAACCCATTTACTATCTTAAATTGGGTGCCCATCAATTCCATTGCGCCCCCCATACCAGCCAATCCACCGGTTGTTATTAATGCAACAATCGTAGCCCAAACAATGTTAATACCAGCATAGGATGCTGCCCTACGGTTTGCACCGACGGTACGCATTTGATACCCAATTGGTGTTCGATAAATTATATAAAAGACTACGGCCGTTACCACTAAAGAAATGATAAATCCGAGATGCAGTGGGGATTTGGATAAAATAATCGGCAATTTCGCACTGGGCAAAATCGTCTCAGATACATATAAATAGCTTTCCGGAGGTTTTATAGGCCCATGGATCAGGTAATCAACCAACAAGATGGCAACATAATTCAACATCATTGTATTAATCAATTCGTCCGAACCGAGAAAAATTTTTAAGAAACCAGCTATTCCAGCCCAAATCGCTCCAAAAATCACCCCGGCTATAATGCAAAGAAAAACATGAAGCACTGGATGCAAGCCATCAATATATGCACCAACCAGCACTGCTCCAACTGCACCCATTAATAGTTGACCTTCTGCACCGACATTAAAAAAACCAGATTTGTGAGCAATTGCAAAACTTAAACTACAAAATAAAAGCGGAACAAAACGGGTCAAGGTCTCTCCAAAACCGTAGCGGTTTCCAAAAGAACCTTTAACCAAATAGGTAATCGCATCAAATGGGTCAATCCCTGCAAACGCAATCAGTATACCCCCAATCAGAAGCGCCAGACCAATTGCCATAATCGATATCAGTGTGGAAACGAGTCCCATATTTTTTCTGGCAAACAGGATTATCCGCTCTTTGATCAATGTTGGAGTGTTGCTTGTGGTGGATAATTCACTCATAATCTTTTCCTATGGAAATACTTTGATAAAAAGGATATTTCCCCCCGGTATTGATACCGGGGGGGAAAAGGATATGTTAATCCCACATATATTTTTCTGATTCTGGGGTTTCGACTTTCCCATCAATCATATCCTGTGTTGCTTGTTCAACTGCGTCTTTTACTTCTTGTGGAACTGCATCATTGAATGGTGCAAGAAATTCAACGCCATCTTTTACACCCAGAACGTATACCTGACCCCATTCAAGGTCACCATTGATGAGGCCTTCAACGGCTATCGTAATATAACGACCGCTATCAAGCACATTACTGGTCAGAACTAATTCAGGTGCCAAAGAGCTACGATCCACTGATGAGCCAATGGCAAAAGTGTTATTTTCCTTTGCAGCTTCAATCGCACCAGTTGTACCCATACCACAGTTTGCATAAACAATATCTGCACCATCTTTGATCGCAGCGGTGGCCATTTCCTTCGCCTTGACAACATCATCAAAACTTCCGGTAAAGAGATGTAAAATCTCAGTATCAGGATTGGAAGTCAAAGCACCCATATACATGGCATTGACCATCTTGAGCGCAATGGGAGATTGTGAAACAGTGACCATGGCAATTTTGTTGGATTCAGTCATCATCCCTGCAACAACACCAGCAAGATAAACACCTTCCCAGTTGGTTGCATCCAATGCAACCACGTTCGGTGAACCTGCCGTGTAGCCAGTCACGCCAAATTTGACATCTGGAAACTCAGGTGCGACTTCGTTCACTGCATCCGTGAAATAAAGTTCATGAGCATAAACCAGGTCATAGTCTTCTGCTGCATAGCTGCGTAACACGTCCTTCACAGTTGCATCTGTCACACTTTCCTGATAACTGACTTCCAGATTGTATTTTTCTTTTAAAGCCATCAGTGATTCATAACCAGCCTGAGCATACCCGCCATCTTTGATGGTCGTATTAAAAATCATCGCCACGCGTAGTTGTTCTTCTGCAACAGGTTCTTCGACGACTGGTTCTTCAACAACAGGTTCTTCAACAACAGGGGCTTCTGCAGCTGGTGCGCAGGCAGCCAACATACCAACCAACAAAACAAACGTCATTAGTAAACTAAATTTCTTCATCGTTTCTCCTCAAAATTGGGTAATTAGATTTTTACAACAGTTTTTTATTAGATTGATCGCTATTTTTGCAGCACCTCCTTTTAATTTAATGTTTATGAGAGCCAGCCATCAATAAACCAATTTCCTCAATATTTGTAGAAGAATCTACTTCTCCTACAATTTCACCCTCATAAATCACCAAAATTCGATCTGACAATTTTCGAACTTCTTCCAGATCTGTTGAAATTAACAATATTGTTACACCTTTTTCACGTGCTTCTAACAATTTCTTATGGACATACTCGATTGCGCCAACATCCAACCCCCAGGTCGGTTGTATAACAAGTAAAAAGTGATTTTTTTTCAGAAACTCTCTACCAACAATAACTTTTTGTTGGTTACCACCCGATAAATTTTTCACAGGTACATTAATAGAGGGTGTACGCACGTCATATTCCTGAATTAATTCATTCGCAAATTTATCAATCACCTTACGCTGTAGTGAGATACCTTTTGTGTATGGTTTTTGGTAATGTGTCTCAAGAATTGCATTTTCTGAAATTTTAAAATCCAAGACCAGTCCCTGATTTCTTCGATCCGCAGGAATATATGACATCCCCATCTCAATTAATTGACGAGTCGTACAATGCGTAACATCTTTCCCAAACATGCTGATTTTCCCTGAAGTTGGTTTTCTCAAACCACTGATAATCTCTGCTAATTCTTTCTGACCGTTCTCATCCACACCGGCAACGCCAACGATTTCACCTTGGCCAACTTTGAAAGATACATTTTTTAACAAATGTCTGTGTTGATTATGATGATCTTCTAACGTTATATCATCCAATATCAAGATGTCTTCGCCGATTTTAATTTCTGCTTTACTGTACTGAGTAATAATTTCCCGGCCAACCATTAATCTTGAGAGCTCTTGCGGTGTTGTTTCAGATTTATTGACGGTGGAAATTAATTTTCCATCACGTAAAACAGAGATTCTGTCACTTATTTGCATCACTTCTTTCAATTTATGAGAAATAAAAATAATCGTCGTTCCTTTTTTATTTAGCTCTGTGAGCATTTTAAATAATTCTTGACTCTCCTGAGGCGTTAATACTGATGTCGGTTCATCCAATATGAGAAGTTCTGCGCCTTTGTATAAGGCCTTTAGAATTTCAATTTTTTGTTGCATCCCAACACTGATTTCTTCAATCAGTAAATCAAGATCGACAGTAATGCCAAATTTTTTAGCGACATTCAAAATCTCATTCCGAAAATATTCTTTTTCCAGTTTAGGAGGTTTTGGAGAAGGTTGACCAAGGATTATATTTTCCAATACTGTAAAGTTAGGAATCAACATAAAGTGTTGATGAATCATACCGATCCCATGACGGATTGCATTTTTCGGTGTATTGTGTTCGTATTTTTCTCCAGAGAGAAAAATCTCACCGCTATCCTGGTGATAAAGCCCGTATAGGATGTTCATTAATGTCGACTTACCAGCGCCATTTTCCCCCAGCAAGGCATGGATCTGACCTTTGTATACATCGAGACTGATATCATCCAGCGCCACCACCCCGGGAAAACTTTTACGAATGTTTCTAAATGATAAATAAATTTCTTCTGACATCATCATATGATATCTCCACTATTGATAATGAGTAAATATGAAATAGATAGAAAAAAAGCCTAAAATTGTCAACGATGTTAATAGTTCAAGGGATATTTACGAAATTCCCCAAGTGTAGCGATAAGGCGTTTTTGATTTTTGGAAAAATGATTTGGAAGGATTAATGAAGTAAAGTGATACTAAATTATTAAAGCACAGACAAGAATTAAAGTCAATCATAGCTTACGAGCAATATCAAAAAGTAAACAGACACTTGACACAATTATCCAAATTGAATAACACCTTTTTTTCCACTTTCAGTTATTTTTCGAAATTGAAAACCATCCGATTTCAATTGTGGAATTATAATTTCCAAAATCTCAATCAACCATTCTGTTTTATCATGCAATGCAATAATAGCACCTGACGCTGCATGTGACAGGATCCGCTGAGAAACTGATTTAGCATCCGGACCTTCCCAATCACGGACACTATAACTCCACAACACAATATCAAATCCCCGAGCCAGGAAAGTTTCTTCCACTTCTTTTGTCAATAACCCAGCAGGTGGTCGCAACAAGGTTGGAAAGAATCCCAATTCCTTTTGGATGATTGCCTGAGTTAACACAACTTCCCGAATACACTCCTGAATGGGGATCTTATCGAATTCTGGATGGTAATATGAATGATTACCAATATCATGACCTGCTGCCTGTACCCTGCGAGCACAATCTGCTTCTGTCTCAAGTCGTCGACCTTCCATGAAGAAGGTCGCCTGAATGCCATAATCGCTCAGGCAATTCAATAACCGGTCAGTTGCAGGTGGATTGGGGGATCCATCGAAGCTTAGATAGAAAGTTTTAGTACCTACAGGATCATTACTTTGAATCACCATCTCGTTTGCTTTCCATGGTATAAGCGTTTCTTGCTAGACCAATACATAATTCATACATCATCTGATGGGCATCTTCTTCATCGATCACAAGTCTTGCCAACAAACCAGCCAACCAGTTCGCTGCCTGCCGCCGCCAAAGGTCATGCCTGGCAGGGATCGAACAAAAGCCGCGGGTATCATCGTTAAACCCAGCAGTTTTGTATAATCCAGCACTCTCCATCACCTGGTTCAGATAACGCTCAATTCCGTTCAAACTATCATTAAACCACCAGGGTGGCCCTAAACGTAATGCTGGATAATGGCCTGCCAGAGGTGCCAATTCTCGAGTGTAGGTTGATTCGTCCAGGGTAAAGAGAATTAATTTAAATTTGGGATGATTGCCAAACCTCTGCAGAAGAGGTCTTAAGCTACGTGTAAATTCGACAGCAACTGGAATGTCTCCACCAATATCTGCTCCAAATTGCTGAAAGAGAGATAAATTATGATTGCGTTGAATCCCGGCATGAAATTGCATGACCATTCCATCTTCACCACTCATTCTGGCCATTTCCATCAGCATATGAGCCACAAATCGAGCAGCATCTTTCTGATCCACCTGACCTCTGAGAGCTCGTTGAAAAATCTGATCAACCTGATGAGGAGGTAATTCTTCCACATAAGCGGATTCTGCCGAAAAGTCCGAAGCCGTAGCTCCTAATGATCGAAAAATAACTCTTCTATTTTCTAAAGCATGGATAAATGATCTAAAGTTGTGTATTTCAATATTTGATAATGAAGCTAGTCGATGGATTTCATCCATCCAACCAGGATTCAAAAAATGAACAAGCGAGTCAAAACGAAATGTAGGGACAATATTCCCTTTCCAGTTTGATTTACGAATCATTTGATGATTTGTGAGAGGGTCAGCAGCGGAGTCTGTGGTTGCTAATAGCTCAATGTTAAATCTCTCAAATAAATTTCTGGGTGAAAATTCTTTTGATGATAGTTTCTCCACCAGAATGTTATAGGTATTATTAGCGGTTTCTTTTGATAATTTTTGTTCAATACCGAAAACATCACTGAGTGAAGTGGTCAACCACACACCTGAAGGTGTCGCCCTAAAAAGGTAAAAATTCGTACAAAACAATTCCCAAACGCTACGAGGATCATAATCCAGTGTTTCACCTTTTGGAGAAATCCCGAGCTTTTGTAATGGAACTCCATTAGTATACAGAGTTCTGATGACATAATGATCCGGTCTGATAAACAGATCAACAGGGTTACCAAAACTAGCCTCAGGGTTTGAAAACAGGGCAGGATCCACATGCCCATGTGGAGCAAAAATAGGCAATTTGTTTGCCGATTGATAAAGGTTAAAGGCTAAATCACCAATTGTAGAATCAGAAAATAAGAAACGGTCTGGATGCATAATTCTTCCTTTCATCTCTATTATCGCAGAGGTTTTAAATTAAACCTGCAAATTTTTCCAAACTTTTTCAATATTTTGAAGATCAGACAATCTTTGTTAAGAGATTGTCTTCTTGCAAGTTGGACGACATTTAACCTGAACAGGTAAAATTTTTTGAATTACAAATCAACACGCTCCCCCATGAGAGCTGCTGTAACTCGTAGATCAGATTTTATATTTTGAATATGTTTACGAACCAGCTGGAAATGGTTCAGGTTCCATAATTCATTTGGTTCTCTGCCAAATTCAAGTAAATGTGTGATAACAAGTTGCTTTGTTTTGAAACGTGAGAAGAAATCACAAAATCCATCAAACTTGGAAGGTCGCGATTCTAATGCTTCAGCTTTACCTAACCAAAGATGCCCAACCACCCCGGTTAATTCACCAAAATCCGGTAATTTTGAAAAATCATACAAGCGGGTATCACCAGGAAACAGCCAACGTTTTTCGGAGAATTCAGCCAGATAACCCATGGCTGGCACCCCATGTTCACCGTGAATATGAAGACCATCAAAGGGTGTGAGGGCAAGATTACCTATGCGCAGTGTTTTTCCTGGTTGAGGAATGATGATGTTTTCTGAAGGAAGTCCAATAGCTGCGTCGATTTTCTCCAGCAGAAATTCAGGAATTACCCATTGGATGGGTAATTCTTTAATGGCTAAAATCAGATTTAAATCAAGGTGATCTGAATGGCCGTGTGTTAAAACAACCAGCTGCAATGGAAGCAAATCATTAGAAAAAGCAGGAGGCTCTCCCCCACCAATTCGCGTAAAGAGACAATATGGGTCAATAGCCCACTTAACTCCGGCTGTATTCAGTAAGTAATTAGCGGAATAGGTCAACCAGAAATGATCTTCCTGACCCGAATTCCATTCGGAGATTATCCGTTCCCAAATTGTTGGATATTTTTCAATCGCTTTCCTGCGTAGGTATGCAATGTCTTTCATGAAAACCATTAATCAATCTGAATAATACCTGTCAATGAAGGCTTCTACTTCACTGATGGGACGATTAAAGACACCGACCCGTTCGACCTTCAAACTGGTGGCTGCGGCAGCCCATTTCCCGGCTTCATGAGGTGGCAAACTCAGGCGTTTGGCGATATAGGAACCCATACAGGTATCACCTCTGCCACTTCTACCAGCCATAGAGGAAGCATGAAATTGAAAATGATGATTTTTAGCATCTGCATAAATCAACACACCATCGGAATGAGTTAGGACTATTTCTTTTACACCCATCTCTGCATAAACTGCAGCTGCCTTTTCAATATCTTTTGAACCAGTTAAGATATTCCGCTTCAACTGCGTCCGATTTTAGGATATCAAGGTTTTGAAGTACCTCGGGCATCTCTGGCCAGGGTTCATAAACCAATGTCTCGTCTCTCAATACGCGCACAAAACCCTGTACATCCACTGCCAGGAGAGCGTCAGTTCGTTGTCTTAAAATCGAGAAGAAATCAGGCTCTACTTCGCCGCGCAAACTGGGACTGACAGCAATTGCTTTCGCCTGAAAATCGTCAAGATAATCAGGGAGGATGGTGCCTGCAGTTGATTTTACATAAAGATTGCGCTTATCCACATCTTTTGTTTTGTATTCCAAAGTCATGAGCGTTGAAAAATCTGAGTAGAATGGATAACAGTCGATACCAGCAGACTGAATGGCATCCACTACGTGCTGATCCTCTTTTGCCATGCGGGTAATCACAGCCGCTTTTATTCCCAATCTTGCTCCGACATTGGCCGCGTAATTCATTCCACCGCCATCCACCACTCGAATACCATCCGAGGTTATGATTGTATCCTTGGTATAGTTACCAGCATAAATAACATCATATTTTTTCTTCATAATAGACAAAAAAACCTTTCTAAAACAGCTTTAAAAATGAAAGGATTGGAGAACTCAGAACCCAGTACAGAAAACCACCTAATAATGCGGTAGCAGGGATTGTAACAATCCATGCAGTCAGAATTTCCCCAGCCACACCCCATTTAACTTTACTGAGACGTTCAGCTGCTCCAACACCCATTATGGCAGTGCTAACAACTTGCGTGGTGGAGACAGGTCCACCAATGAGTGATGCGGCTAGAATTACGGCAGCCGAGGTGGCTTGAGAAGCAAACCCATGGATAGGTCTGATCTTATAAAATTTTGCACCTAGAGTACGAATTAACTGCCAACCTCCAACCGATGTTCCCAGAGCGATCGCAGCTGCACAAATTACCACCACCCAGAAAGGCACTTCAAAAGATGAAATTCTACCGCTAATGAGTAAACCCAGTGTGATGATTCCCATGGTTTTTTGTGCATCATTGGTACCATGGCTGAGTGCGAGCCCCAAAGATGTAATAATCTGAAGGCGTTTGAATAATCCATTAACTTTTGGTGTAGCTTTCCAGGAAAGCATATAAATAAGATTAGCAACCAACATTCCAGCAAAAAGACCAATGATGGGAGAAGTAAACAAAACAATCAGGACCTTTGTCACACCTGCCATCTGGATTGCCTTAAAACCTGCACCCACCGCCACTGCACCAATCAATCCTCCGATCAATGCGTGGGAAGAACTGCTGGGGATACCCAACAACCAGGTCATAACATTCCAGACAATGGCACTGAGTAAAGCAGCAATAATTATTCCCAAATTCAAGAATATTGGGTCAACTATTTCAGATCCGATTGTGTTGGCAACCGCAACTCCAAATATGAATGGACCGGAAAATTCAGCCACAGCTGTCATGGCAAGGGCAACCCGCGGTTGAATCGCTCTGGATGAGATCATGGTAGCAACAATATTGCTCGAGTCATGGACCCCATTCAAAAAATCAAAAACAATAGCAAGAGCAATTAATACGATTAATGATATAGACATGAGCCCTTCTTAAATAATTAATTTCAAATCTTAGATTAGTTTTATGATAAACGGAATAGCATCGTTTAATAACCAATAGCAACCAGCCCCTGCTGCCATCGTAGCCGGAATGGTGATGATCCAGGCAGTGACTATTTCTCCAGCCACTCCCCAACGCACTTTACTCATTCGTTCAGCCGCGCCAACCCCCATGATGGATGAACTTACAACTTGGGTAGTACTGACTGGACCACCTAACAAAGATGCTGTCAGGATAACAATCGCTGATGTTGCTTGAGAAGCAAAGCCATGCACAGGGCGAATTTTATAGAATTTTGACCCCAATGTTTTAATTAGTTGCCAACCGCCAACCGCAGTACCTAATCCAATAGCTGCGGCACATGCCACGATAACCCATAATGGCACTTCGAATGTTGATTGAACTCCAGCAATGACCAAACCAAGGGTGATAATACCCATAGTTTTTTGGGCGTCGTTTGTTCCATGACTCAATGATAAACCGATGGAGGTGATGATTTGCATTTTTTTGAAAACACCATTGATTTTTGGTGAAGCTTTCCACGAAGACAGATAAACGATGTTTGCAATCAACATTCCAGCAATAAATCCGATGATGGGGGATGCAAATAAAGCCACAAGAACCTTGATAATACCATCCATAATGATGACAGAAAAACCAGCTGCCATCATCACTGCACCGACTAATCCCCCAATTATCGCATGTGATGAGCTACTGGGAATGCCAAGGACCCAGGTAAGAATATTCCAAATAATTGCACTGACACAGGCTGCTATCAACACTGTTAGGTTTATATGTTCCGCAGAGACGATATCATGTCCTATGGTTGTTGCCACAGCAACACCAAAGATGAAAGGTCCTAGAAAATTAGCCACTGCCGTCATCATCAAGGCAGTCCTGGGCGGAATAGCACGGGATGAAATCATGGTTGCCACCACGTTACTGGAATCATGGACGCCATTCAGAAAATCAAAAGCTAACGCCAGAATTACAAGAATGATAAATAATATCGGCATTTTATATTAAGTCGTCTTTACGATAATATCTGCCAGAACATTGGCAGCTTCATCACCTCGATCAGCAGCATTACTCAGGTGGCGATAAACCTCACGATATTTCATCATCTTTACCAGTGTTTTAACATCTTCTGTTTCCTGGAACATATCTGCCAGTGCTTCCCGATAGACGGTTTCCACACGATTTTCAAGTGCTTTCGCTCGCTGAGCATGTTCCGAGGCCACACCTGGATGCTCTTGAAGACATTCCACCGCTTTTAAAATTTCAAAGGAAGCATCTCGCAACAATGAACAAATCCGCACCATGAATTCTGTTGGTTCTACTTTAAAAATTACGATTTCTGTCATGGTACTGTAGGCATAATCCAGTACATCATCTATAGCTCTTGAAAGGGCAAAAATATCCTCGCGATCAAATGGAGTGATAAAAGTACGATTGAGTTCATCAATCAAAATACGTCGTGACTCATCTGCTTCTTTCTCTTTTGCAGTAAGTTGATCTGCAAGAATTTCATCCGGACGAGAGAGATATTTCTTAAGTAAATCCATACCTTCCAGGGTCAAAGATGACTGTTCGTGGATTAATTTTATAAAAACATTTCTTCGTTTTCTAAATATTTTTAACATGTTTCCTCCAAAAAATTTAGTTTCGAAATGAGGCCAAATTTGGCAAGATGTTTCAGGCTTTGGGATAAGTCTTTCTGAGTTAATGTTGGACTTACTTCCATTGTTAGATGTGCAGTATCAGGGATATATGGTGCAATCATCGCGTAATCAATATCGCCACTCCCAGGCATCTGGTGATCCTTAATACCACAGACATCATGAAGGTGGACACCTATTATACGTTTTCCGTATCGTTTTAGCCAATCTTCATGGTCTCCCAATCCCAATTCATTTAAAACTTGTGCATGACCTACATCATATTGAAACCCGTACCAATCTTCATCACAAAGATCCAAAAACAATTGCATTTCGTCAATCAAGGGAATATCATAAAAATGTAACCGATTCTCCAATCCAATTTCTATACCTGTAGGCCTGACAAAATCAATAAGTTCTGAAAGACTCTTTAATACTTGATCGACGTGAGGTGGAGCTACCTTTATTCTAAAGGCAATCATTTCAGATTTTAATGCTTCATATTCAGCGCTTCCCTTAAGACCATTCTCATACATTTTTTTTAATTTGTCTTCGGGTCCATAATCGCACATGATCATACCTGGATGGATCACAACCGATCTTGCTCCTAGATGTAATGCAGTTTCAACTGTCTGCTTCGTAATATCAAGACCCTTGATCCGTTTTTTTTCATTGAGTGATGAGATAAGGAAATCATTCACTTTAAATTCATCACTGGAAAAAACTGCCGGACAGGGATCATGCACGGTGGAAATGTAATACCGATTTGCATCCCATTGGGTAAATAACTCAGGGGTAATGCGGTGATTGAGTTCAAATCGAGGATATCCAGCTTTTCGTCCAATTACGAATGTCTCATGAAAGGGTATATTTTGATCCACATGCCACATGGTGGAAAGAGCCACATCATATAACCCCATTTTTTCGACTGTTTCCTGGCTGGAGGAATTTTTTACTGATGATCGTCTGGATAAAAGTCAAGCAATTGACTAAGTTTTGAGATTCTAAAATCGGGCTGCATGGCAGATGAAACAATTTGATCCTGGTCATCATCTTCCATGACAATCGATATCTTTAGAATATCCATTGGCGTTAATGATGGTAATTTCTGAAAATCCTGCCTGCCTACCTCCCACAACATCTCGTGAGATAATATCGCCCACATAGGCGCATTCCTCTGGCTGGACTCCCAAATTTTTGGCACATTCCACAAATAATGAGGCATGTGGTTTTCGCCTTCCATAAACGGTCGATAGAATGATGCATCCAAATAAATCAGTAATTCCATTTTCATCCAACAATTGTGGGACTTCTACTGAGGATGTTGTATTACTGATAATTCCCAAAAGATAACCACGCCTGGATAATGTCTTAATTGTTTCAACCGCATCAGGAAGTATGGATTTGACGCGGGATTCACGCCAAAGTTGATTTAACATAACTGCGTTATCGCGAACGAATTCGTTTGGATGATCTGGAAGCATAAAAGTAGACCATAAGTCGGCTTCTTTCAGCTCGACCATTGTTTTTCGAGACCATATTCGATAGTCTTTTTCCCGGGCAGAAAGCTTTCTTGCGAAATCCTGTGGAAGACCATTCTCACCTATAAATTCTTGTATTTTTATTATATTTTCTGTTATCACGTTCCTGTTTATCATGAGCTACTCGTAGCGTTCCGCCCACATCAAAACAGATTGCTTTAATGGATGTATGCATAATTTATTCCAATCAGTTTTATTTTTCTAAAAAAGGTACCTTTAAAAGATCACAAAATTGATCTATGTAAAAATCTGCGATGGCTCCTTCATCAAAATTGAAAGCAATCGTCTTCATTCCGATAGCATGTGCTCCGTCTAATTCCGAAATTTTATGTCCAACAAAAACTGCATCGGTAGGGCAAATTCCGACCTGTTGGATGGCTTTTTCATACATTACGGGATCAGGTTTACGAACCCCTAGTTCCTTCGAGCTGATAAAGACATCCCATAGGCCACCAAAACCTCTTTGATCGAACCAATTCAGTTTTTTTGATATTGGCATTGCGGTGTCAGTAATAATTCCAAGAATGTATCCTTTTTCCTTTAATAGGTTAATTGTTTCAGGGACACCACCAAAAATTTCCACAGTATTATCGTCCAGGCTCATCGCCTTCACACCTTCTTCGAGCAATAGCGGATCAGTAATTCCAAAAAGAGATAAAACCTTTTCGTAATAATCATGGCGACCCATTTGCCCTGAGAAAGCAAGATCCTTTAATCGCATTCTTTCTGATTCAAACTCTGGATGAAATTTAATTTCTTGGCCTTTTAAAAATTTCTTTAAATGCTCTTCTTTGTTCGGTCGATAATAAAGAATATCCCCCGCATCAAAGAATATTGCTTTTACTTTTTGTCCATTTTGGTTATCGTTAATAATATTATCTTTTGTTTTTACTGCTTCAAGAATTGGGATGAGTTCCAACATGTTTTCAATGATGGCATTAGGACAGGCCCCCTCGTCCTTAATGCCATCATCATATTTATGTTTAATCTGAACTGCCAAACGGAACCCAGATCGTCGAGCACCAACAATATCTCGATTGATCTTATCGCCAATATACGCACAGGCACCTGTAGGAACACCTGCCAGGCGTGCAGCATGATAAAAGATGGCTGGATCTGGTTTCCGTCGGCCATATTCGGAGGATAAAACAATTGGATCGAAGAATTCAAGGATACCGTACTGCTCAAGGTTATAACGTACTTGGTTCAGGCTTTGTGTATTACTGATTATTCCAATTCGGAATCCCATGGCTTTTACTTTCTCTAAGACCATTGGTATTTCTTTACGCATTTCACGATGATAAAGTTGTGTTTCGTATAAAAATGCCAATTCTTCTGCGATTGGGGTGAGTTCACTTTCAGAAACAGAAATTCCTTTTAGGAAAAATCTCGACCATATTTCAGCTGGTTTTAATTCTATGTTGGAGTTCATGTTCCAGCATAAATAATCTGATGCGCCTTTAGTGATGGAATCTGCGATTTGTTCATCAGATAAGGTCAATGTAATCGAAACACGTGCCAGACAGTCCTTAATATGATGAACATTTTGAACTCGAAATTCACGGGTAAACCCGAAAGTATCAATAGTGCCGCCCATATCAAAGAAAACTGTGTTTAATGTCATCCGTTAACCTCTAATACAATTTTTATCCATTCATACCTGATTGAATTAATTATTTTTTACTACGAATATTCTTGAAAGCTTCAATAATTCTATGAGATGAGGTCTCATATAGAATCATTTTACTAATTAATGGTTATTATTTTCCGAGATTGATCAAATAGAAATCACGTGCTTTAATCATATTATCGTACGCATATTGTTCATCGATGAACCACGTTACTTCCATCATATCTGCTAACGGCAACATTCCTTCAGGAACTTCATATGTTGAATCGGTAAAGTACGTTCCAAATTTTGCCCATGGATCACGCCCTTCATCGGTGACAATGAACTTGATCCATAACTTAGCAGCGTTAGGATGTGGAGCTTGGTTAAGAACACCTAAATAACTCTGACTTTGTATACCCAACATTGGTTTTAAGCCCCAGCAAGGCTCAAACACTAAGTTTCCTTCCATTACATCAGCCATATTGGAATAGGATGTCAATGCCATGTAACTATTCGTCATTCCTGGAGTTGCAAAGGCAGAATCTACTTCATCTCCACCTGGTTGTGGGATGGGACCATTTTGGGCAAATCTCTTCAACCATAACCAACCAACATCAGGTGTATCTGCATCCAGAACCGGATCAGTTCCATACAAATCAACATAGGCAGCTGTCATTTCATCCACTTTGGATGCATAGGTAATTAATTTGCTCAGTGTGGATGCATCATTTAATGGATCCTCAATGAAGAATTTTCCCTTCCACTCTGGATTGGTAAGTTCCCAAACATTAGAAATCGGGCAAGTATCTTCTAATTCTGAATTGTAAGCAAAAACAGTTGTGCCTAATCTACTCATCAACAACGGATTAGTATATTGTTCTTCAATTAAACCGATTGTACTGTCAGGAATAAAACGCCATACATAACCTTTTGGAAGTACTGATCCCACAAGCTCAGCACCACCACTGCTAAACCACACATCGCCAGTGAATGCTTCAGCTTTTTGCTCTTCGATGGTCTTTCTCAATACATCATCACCACCTAAATCGTAAGCTTCAACCTTAATTTCTGGGTAGGCTTCCATAAACCCGGCTGCAGCTTTCTCAACTTTCGATGAATTCGCATATACCAGAAGTTTTCCTTCGGCTTTAGCTGCTGCTTCTATAGCTGCCCAATCCTGTTCACCAGTGTCATAAGGTCCTAATTGATTTGCTTTAAGCCATTCTTCCTTGGGTGTCAATGCTTCAGCTGGTTGTTCTGCTGGTGCGGCAGGTTCCTCTCCTGGAGCAGCAGGCTCTGCTGGTGCTGCCGGTGCAGCTGGTTCATTCGAAGTGGCTGGTGCCTGTGGTGTTTGGGTACATGCCACAAGCATACTGATCAATATGATCATCACAAGAAATTTGAAAAACGCTTTCATTTAACTTCCTCCTTCATTTAATAGGGACATAAAAAACAACGTTTGGTGAAACAAACCTTTCCTCTCTTTAACCTCCTTATCTTTGAACTGCATCTAAATAAACTGACTGCTATTTCTGTCATCCACTAATCAAAAGGCCACTTTCTTTGTCATAAAGGTTTATGGCATTCTCATCAAAGTTCAACCAGATTTTCTGATCCATTTGAACTTTACTAACACCCATTTCTTTAATTGTTAATTCAATGTTTCCTTGTCGAGCAATGATCGTCGTATCTGCTCCTGCAGGCAACACTGAATACGCTACAAATTCCACAGCATCTTCCTTTGGAGAAGACGAAATTGTGATATCTTCTGGTCTGAACCCCACTACAACTTCACCGGTTTTATTAAATGTCTTTACCGGAATTTTGAATTTTCCCATATCGACTTCGTTTTGTTTCAAAACCCTACCTGATAAAAGATTTATCTTGGGGTTCCCAATAAAATCTGCAATGAATAGGTTAGCCGGAAAATGATAAACAATATCCGGAGTGTCCATCTGCTGAATCACACCTAATTTCATAACGGCAATGTTGCTGGACATCGTCATTGCTTCTACCTGATCATGAGTCACGTAAACAGTTGTAGCACCAGAAATATGGTGTAACCGTTTCAGTTCAGTACGCATATCCATTCTTAAACGGGCATCCAGATTAGAAAGAGGTTCATCCATCAAAAACACATTTGGCCGATAAGCTAACATTCTGGCAAGCGCGATTCGTTGTTGTTGGCCACCACTCATTTCTCTGGGATATCGTTCTTCATATCCTTCCATTTGAACTTCAGCCAAAGATGCTTTTACCCTCTTATCCATCTCTTCTTTTGAAAGTTTTTGCATTTCTAATGCAAAGGTCATGTTTTTATAAACATTCATATGTGGCCAAAGAGCATAATTTTGAAAAACCAGACCTAAATTCCGTTTCCCTGGCGCAATCGAGATTCCTTTGGAAGAAGAAAAAACCAATTGATCCCCAATGTAGATTTCACCATTATCCGGATCTTCCAGACCTGAAAGACATCTTAATAATGTGGTCTTTCCACAACCTGATGGACCTAACAAAGTTAAAAATGTTCTTGGCTCAATCGTCAAACTGACATCATTTACAGCAACTACATCGCCGAATTTTTTTGTGAGATTATTAATTCTAATAGTGGTTTCCATGTGTTCTCTCCCTACATTCCTAAACCTTTTTTCAAACTACCGCCCTTAAACCGGCTGATAATAAAATTACCTGTAAGCACCAAAGTAATTAGAATTATGATGACTGAATTTGCTTGTTGTTCACTACCGTTTTCGATATAACGCATCGTCATACTGGCTAATACTGCTGTTGTTGGTGTAACCAACAAAATAATTAGTGACAATTCACGCATAACTGTTATGAAAGTCATCAAGAAACCAGAAACAAATCCGGTACTGGTCAACGGAAATATGATGCGTTTAAATCGCTGCCAGGGTGAAGCCCCCGCAATCGACGCTGCTTCCTCTAACTCTCTTCCAACCTGAAGCATCGCTGAAACTCCCGTTCGGGAAGAGTACGGTATCTTGTCTGCGATAGACACCACCACCAACAGCGCAAATGTGCCATATAGCGGTGGAATGGGACCCACCGACTTAGTGAACATGGATATATAAATCGCACCAAACGCAATCCCAGGTATCACATAAGGAATAAACGCCATTTGTTCAACAAGTTTTGAAAGTCGTGTACCCCTTCCCTTGACAATGGAATAACCCAGGATCACCCCAAAGAACGCTGTGAAAAATGCCGTTAAGAGAGCTAATCTGATGGAGTTCCATGCTCCTTGATACACCTTAGGATTTCGTAAGACGCCTGGCTCTCCATTGTTGATAAAATCAACACCTTCCCCGATCCAATGGGCTGTAGTCAAATTACTGAAGCTATAGTCTCCTGTCCGTAACATGAATGTACTGTAAAGCAATAAGGATAGTGGTAAAACGGCAATCAAGATTTGAAAAATGACGATGAACACAGTAAAGAGTTTTTTATAATCCCTAAGTTTTGTTTTTTGAGCCATGAAACCACGTCCACCAATCGTTTCATAACTTTTCCGAGTTCCTACAAATCTTTGGTTAATCATCACATTCGTCATGGCAAATAAGATCAGGACAATTGCTAATACAAACGCATCTCCATAATTCCCAATTGTCGTATTTGATCGCAGCATGGTGGAAAGTGTGTAATATTGGACAGGAACACCAAGTACATTTGGCCCACCAAATGTTCCCATCGTTTTGGAAAAGGTCATAATAAAACCAGAAGCAATGGCTGGAATAATTAATGGGAACGTAATTTTGCGCATAATCCGCCAGCGTCCCGCTCCAGCCAATTCACCTGCTTCTTCTAAGGATGAATCAATCGATAACAACGCAGCAGACATGAAGAGAAAGAAAAACGTGTAATAATGTAAACCACTACTCACAATAATTGGAAATGGACCATATGCCAACCAGTCTGGGGTTGGTAACCCAGTAATAAATTCCAGTAGACCCGGTGTCCCTCCTGATTTTGCATTTTTAAACAAAACCTTCCAGGCCATTGCTATAGTCCAGGAAGGCATTATGTAAGGAACCGTCGCTAAAAGATTAATGACACTCTTCCCACGAACATCTGTTCTCACGACCAACCATGCCATTCCACCACCGATAACCAAAGCTAGTAAAGTTGCACCAATTGAGATGGTAATTGAATGAAGCATGGGTTCATATGTCATGATTCTGGATATTTCGCTGGTCAACATCCTTAACCAGTGGTACCAGGTAAAATCACCAACATTTGCATCTGGTAAAACGCGCAAATCACTATCTGCCACCGTAAATGTTGTAAACAACATTCTATAGAGCGGAATGATTACCATATAGAACATTACAACCATCATAATGATCGATAAAATTACATGCGGCGTCGTTATATACCGATAAAAACGCCTAAGCCGCGACATCCAAATTTGACTGTTATCTTTATTTATATTTGATGCATTGGACATTCAATAACTCCTCTTTGATTACAATGTTTCTGACAAAAAATTATTTTGTTAATCAAACCTCCTGAGAAATGTGAGTATTATTACTTTGTTTTGAGATCATGAATTGGTGTTATTATTCAGCCAATTTAGGCGGTCCCTTAATGTGTCTAATTTATCCAATGTCGACATTACTTGTTCTTGACCTTCACCAGCAAGAGAAAGAAGAAGCGCATTAATCACAGTCATTGGCACAACTAAAGAATGAAATTCTCCCACTGGCCCACGTCTTGCTGCTAAGGTAATATCTGCTTTTCCATTCAGGACAGTATCCAGGGTATCCGTCAGCATGACGATGGGACAGCCCATTTCTCTCCCGTATTCTAGTACCAAATTCAAAGTTGGATTTTGATCAAAGAAACAAATGACGAACAACAAATCATCCGGTTGCAACATAAGTAAAGATTCAATTACTTCTCTCCCTGAATTAGTCAATGGGATAACATCTTTGCCGAAGCGGCGTAAACGGATCTCCATCAAATCCACCAGGGAAATGGATGGTCCCAAACCAAACACAAAAACTCTCTTATGCTCCTTAAATAGATGAACTGCTTGCTTCATTGAAGCACGATCAATTGAATCAATTGCTTGCGAAAGATAATCAATCTCTGTGACAGCCAGACGATCAAAAATATCTCCAGCTTCTCTTAAATCATCCAGGCGACCACGTATGCGACTGGAATGTGTTACCCGGCGACGAAAATTATCCTGCAACACCGATCGCATAGCTGGATAGCTGGGAAACCCCAGCGTTCGCGCAAATCGAACCAAAGTCGCTTCACTGAGATTCAATCTCTTTGCTATTTCTCCGGCTGGCAGAAACGCAGATTCTTCTTGATTCTTTCTGAGGAAATTCGCAATTCTTTTCTCACTTTTCGTGAGGTTTGGAAATTTCTCACTGATGATTAAACCAAAATCCGGATTTTTTTCAGATTTTTCGCTATTCACAAATACCTCTATTAAGTTATTTATCAGGGGAACAATTTTACTATTAATGAAAATTTACTTTCATTTGAAATATTGTACGACAATTTATTATATATTGCAAGTTATATTTCAAAATTTTAAGAATTGACTTGATTTTGATGTAAACTTACCCGACATCGAAGATTTTCTTCAATGAAGGATTTAGCCAGATTTCTGCTCTGGTGGTATCAACCAGAAGATCACATTTTTCCATTTGAGGAATGTAGGCTGATTCAGCCATTAAGAACTGTTCCCGGAAGTAACGATTCAAGAAATAAGTCACATCATACTTCTTGCGATAATCCATGTCTCGTTTCCATTTGCGTTTCAATCGAATTTCATCATCGGTGAGGTAAACAACCTTCAAATCAATTAATTTAGCAACTTGCGGATAAAGAAATGGAAAATTTCCTTCAATAAAAATTAAGTCCGCCGGGAAAATTTCCTCTGTTGAACATCCTGGTTTTAAATCGCCTTCCAGTGTATGGCTGGAGGTAGCGCTTATAAAATCATATTGTGGGATGTCAATTTTTTTACCTTGTCGGATCTCTTTCAACGAATGAATAAATAAATCAAAATGGAGTGCTTCTTTACCAAGCGAGTCGATTCCCTTTTCTTCTCTCTGGTCACGATCTGTTAAAAAATGATCAATTTCAAGGGATGTAAAGGTAAGTTTTTCTTTCATAAATTCCTGTTGAATTCGCGAGACAATTTCCGTTTTTCCTGCAGCTGTCTGACCGGCAATACCGATTAAGAATGGTCTTTTTCCATCCTGAATAATTTTTTTCAACAGATTAATAAAACATCCATCAACTTCCTCATTAGCCTGCTTGAATGCCTGGTAGCCCACAGCCTGAAGTTGATTAAATTCCTTTTGTTTTGGTTTATATGCCTTATAAGGTGACCCGCCTAACCAGTGTTGGTTGGTTTTATTGTAGTATTGAGTCTTATGGAAAAAATAAAATCCACGCAAATCAAAGTAAAAATGATTCTGTATCCAGTCTGAAGAATATTTATCTATCACCAGGCCTGTAAATAGCATTTGGGTTAAATGGATGATTTGATCATCCATAACAGGTTTACCATTTACCTTTGGCCTTAGCTGGATCGATTCGTAAAAATTCCTTGAATTCACCATTTCTTCAATTATTTGGGGTTCAGCCACCTCCATCGATTCCCAACCTGTTTTCGGTAATAAATTCACCAATGCATACCGGAATTCAAACAACTCCAGATCCGCAATCGCTGGATTGATGACCTGCATTTTCTGGTATAAAATTTGAGAAAATTGCTCGGGATTATGTAAAACACTCATCATTAATACCTCATCAATTGAAGAATTACGCTCCATATTTTGCGACCCTGCCGGCATTGGCCAGAGCAATTGCCATGATATGCCGGGCATATACATGTCCCAGATTGCCCTTAGCACAGGCACTTTCACCAAATTTCGCTATACCATCTGGACGACAGAATTTTGAATAAATCATGAGGGGAACAGGATGCCAGCTGTGAAATTTCAGTACTGCTGGAGAAGAGTGATCGCCCGTTACAATGACCACATCAGGTTTCAGATCCATCAAGCGTGGGATTTGGAGGTCAAATTCCTCAATCGCCCTTACTTTTCCATCAAAATCGCCATTTTCCCCACAGGTATCAGTTTTCTTGAAATGTATATAGAAAAAATCGTAATCCCCCCATACTTTCTCTAACGTGGTAAATTCATCCGCTAATGATGTTCCATCAACATCCAGAATATCCATACCAGCCAATCTCGATACACCACGGTACATGCCATTGACTGCAATACACGCCGGATTCAATTTATACATCTCCTGAAATGTTGGCACAATAGGTAATTTTGCGAATCCTCGTAATAAAATCATATTGGCCGGGTGCTCATCTCTCAACAACTTTTTTGCCTCATCCACAAAAAAGTTAACAATCTCTGAAGTTCTTTGGGATTCCTTATCCCTGGCTTTGAGGATTAACGGCTGTGTACCAGTGATTAACGGATCTGTCTCGCTAACATTGGAACTTAATCCCTCTCCGCGTAAAATGAAAGCAAAGCGGTGTTCCTTCACTGGTTCAATAAATATCTCAACACCTTCTATCCTGATTTCTCTTAATTTTTCAATTAATTTCCGGCTTTCTTCTGTTGGTAACCTTCCGGCTCTGCGATCCATCAAAATCCCATCTGAATCAACCGTACAGAAATTCCCACGAGCAGCGATATCATCAGGATGAAGATCAAAATCCACTCCCAATGCTTCTAAAGGACCTCGTCCGATTTCACATTCTAAGGGATCATATCCAAATAAAGCCAGATGTCCTGGTCCACTGCCCACAGTGATCCCTGGACCAAGGGGTACAGATAAACCTAACGCTGAATGACTCGCCAATGCATCTAAATGAGGCGTTATTGCTGTTTCGAGTTCTGTTTTGCCACCCGATTCTTTTGGTAAGCCACCTAACCCATCCAAAATCAACATGGCTATTTTTGTCTGACCAGGTATTGTTTGTTTTCGAAAAAATGTTTCGAACATACGCCTCCTCTTTTTACAGTCTGTGATCTAATTTGCTACGTCAGCTTTCAACTTCGCTTGCCAGGCTGGTTTTAGCCACAGTTTCGCTGCGGTTGTATCTACCACCAGATCGCATACTTCCATCAATGGTAAATATATTTCCTGAGCTCTTATGAATTGGGTCTTAAAATAACGGTTTACAAATCCGATCGGATCATACTTTTTGCGAAGATCAATATCCCTGCGCCACTTTCTTTTTAACCGGATCGGATCATCAGTCAGATACACAGTTCTAAGTCCGATCATGTCGTCCAGTTCTGGTATATAAAAGGGGAAATTTCCTTCCAGAAAAATTACATCGGCTGGTTCGATCACCATTGGGGACTGACCAGGTCGGAGATTCCCACCAAGGTCATGGCTGGAGGTAGCCACATAGAAGTCATATCTCGGAATTAAAGTTGATTTTCCGAGCAATAAATCGCGCATCGCTTGCATGAATAAATCAAAATGGATGACATCTTTCCCATGTGTTTTTCCATCCCGGAATTCACGATCCTTATAGAAATTATCCATTTCTACCGTGGTAATTTTCATTCCTTTTTCCAGTAAAAATTCTCGTATCCGTTCCGTAATTTCTGTCTTGCCTGCACCGGTGGGTCCAGCCAATGACAACAAAATTGGCGAACCATGGATTTTGATTAATTGATAAATCGTCATAATGAAAGCCTGATCCACTTCATGGTTCGCCTCCTTAAAATCTTTGTATCCGATCTCCTGCTGAAACGCTAAATCGAGTTGCCTAGTTTGATAAGTTAAGAATGGTTTATTTCCAAAGTTTTCCAGAATTCTTGAATTGTAATATTGAGTAAGAATAAAAAAACAAAAGGCGCGAATATCAAAATAAAAAAGTGAATTAACCCAATCAATGGAAAATTCTTCCATTGCCAGACCAACCAATAACCAATGTGTTAATTTAAGGATTGTCTCATCCAGAACAATTTTATTGCCCCTGGTGGGCTTTAGTTGGATACTATTGAAGAATTCTTCATGAAGACATTTCGATTCAAGTTCATCTTTGGAAACTTGCTGAACAGAATTCCAACCATCCTTTGGCTTAATGACTTCCAATGCATATTGAAATTCATATAACTCCAGACCGGTTATTCCCTTGTTGATACTGGATATTTTTTCAAATAAGACCTGTGAAAATTTTTCATCATCCAATAAAAGTGATTGATTCAACATACATGTACCTTTTATGAGTAAGTAGACCCAGTACCGGATACGAAAGCGTCATACGCTTTCTTTATTTTGGCATAATTACCATCACGATCGAGTGCAATTCCGCGACCAATCGCTGTGACAATCTGCCCAATCCCGATTTCCGCCATATAGGTTTCCATTTTCTCCAGCAACATCGGGGCACTGCCTGGTTCAGTACTGCGTCCATCAAAGATCAGGTGAACAAAGACGTCTTCCAAACCTTTTTGTTTGGCTAATTTCAACAACGCCAATGGATAATCGATGGAGCCATGCGAACTTTTTTCGGTCATTAGGCCAATCAAATGTAGATTCTTATGATTCCTCCTGGCCGTATCAATCGCCTGGTTGAAAATCTCATTGCTGAAAAAAGAACCATCCTGCATGGCTTTATCCAGACGTACATCATCCTGCAAAACAATTCTTCCAGCACCAATATTCATGTGACCTGCTTCGGAGTTACCTGCTTTTCCAGCCTGTAATCCGACTGCTTCACCTGAAGCTTTTAATTGAGAGAAATTATATTTTTGATGAAGTTCATCCCAAAATGGCGTTTTGCCAACAAAAATAGGATTGGTATCAATCGGAAATCCATCCCCCCAACCATCCAGTATCATTAATAAAACTTTTCGGTTTTCACCAAATTCATGATTCGGAACCAGACATTTACCTGTCTGCATGACAGGTTTTTCCACACTCAAGATCTTCAGAATGGTTGGTGCAATATCCTGCAAACTTCCATCTTCGGGTTTCACGGATACATCTTTCAGAGGATCAATTATCAGAAACGGCACAAGATTTTTGGTATGTGCGACATGTGGTGTTCCCTCAGAGGTGTATAACTCCTCCAAATTCCCGTGATCCGCGGTGACAATAATCACATACCCTCTGGCTTGTGCAGCTGTGACCACTCTTTTTAAATGATAATCAACAATCTCTGCGCAACGAATCTTTGCTTCGGTGCTGGTTGTATGCCCAATAACATCCCCATTGGCGAAGTTGGTCACAATCAGATCATAATCTTTTTGATAACTATTGATCACCTCATCAGCAACTTTTTCCAGACTCAACTCAGGTACCTGATCGAAAGAAATTCCCTTCGGCGAGGGAATGCGCAGGTCTGTTTCACCCTGAAATGGCTGATTGTGCCCTCCATTTAAAAAGAAAGTGATGTGAGCAAATTTTTCTGATTCTGAACAACGAAATTGTGTCTTTCCGGCATTACTGATTACTGCTCCAAACGTTTGGCTTACTTTAGATGGCGCGAAGGCAATCGGTAAATCTTTAAATTTCTCATGATACATGGTGAGAATTACAAAATATAAAGGATCCAAAGGAGTTCTCTCAAAATGAATGAACTGCGGATCAGTGAATGCTTCCGTCAGTTCAATCTCCCGTTCGCCACGCCGACAACAAAAAATGACCGAATCACCAGCTTTTATGCGTCCAATTGATTGTCCCTGTTCATCCACCCTCACCATCGGTTCAAATGAATAATCATTTTGCCCCTGTGCATAGGCTATTTTTACAGCCTGTGCTAGCTCGTATCCACCATGTGTTTTTTTTACGCTTTCCATAGCCTTTTCCTTCATTAAATAAGAGAGAAAATTGTGAGTAAAAAAATAATTTCTACAACCTGAGCAATTATTGGTTTGTTAAATCAGCCTTGCGTATCTTATCAAGGGCAACTTGCGGAAAAGCAGGAAAGATATCCAACAATTCAGAAAATTCGTATATGATCGCATCCGGTTGATTCTCTTCTGTGATTTCTGCTGTTTGTAATTTTTCTGGACTTATCATGATGACAATCATGCCAAATCCAGCCTGACGTGTACCGGTCACATCGCGTTTCAAATTATCACCAACATAAACACAATTCGCAGGGTCTACTTCAGCTCTTCTTGCCGCTTCCAGGTAAATCGCTGGATCCGGTTTTCTGATACCCAAAACTGAGGAAAGCGCAACCGATTTGAAATATTTTGTCAGGTCATCTGCTGCCAACCAATCGGGAATTTCCTGTGATGTAATTACGTTACTGATCAGACCCAGCGTGTACCCACGTTTTGATAATTCAATTACAACTTCTTTACCGTCAGGAACGACTACCCTGAAGCCCATCGATTGCCGGTATTGATACGTTAATTCAACGCCATTGGCTGCAATTCTTTCTTTTGGAAATTCTGGTGCAAGCCAGCGAGTCCAGAGTTCAGCTTCAGGTGCTTCACGCAAGTTTTCGAATGCCCATTTGCGATATTCTTTATAGCGCTGATCTACTTTTTGGCAGAACAATTCTGGATCTTCATCCGTACCGACCAGTTCAACTATTCTTTTTCTTGCTTGTGCCTGATGAGGTTCGTTATCGGTTAAGATTCTTAATGTATTACCTACATCTAAGAAAATTGCTTCTATTTTTTGATTCATATGTAAACCTTGTTAGAGAGATAATGCAGAAATTTGATTATTTTCTTGAAGGAAAAATATCCAGTAGGTCACTAATTTTTTCAATGGTGTAGTCTGGTTTAAATTCCCCTGTTGGTGGTTCTTTTTCCAGCGTAGCCGGTTCATTGATCAGAATCATCATGCCATATCCAGCCGCATGGGTTCCTTCAACATCACGAACAGGATTATCCCCCACGTAAGCACATTTAATAGGTTCCACACCAATCTCTCGGGCAGCAAGCCAGTAAATTTCCGGATTTGGTTTTCGTAATGCAACTTTTGAGGAAAGTATCACTGTTTTAAAGTAACTGGTTACATGATCGGTTTCCATCCAATCCGGTATTTCAGTTTCAGTGATTGTATTGGCAATAATACCCAATTGATATCCACGGCGATCCAATTCAATAATTGTTTCTTTGACATCTGAACGAGGTACCCGACGGCCATCTTTATCACGCCATAAACGGGTCAATTTTCCAGCTAAAGGTTCAATGATTTCTTTGGGATAATCCGGTAATAGGTGAACAGACCATAAATCACGCTCAGATGCTTCAATTAAAGTTTGTTTACAGCGTTTACGATGCGCTTTCCAGCGTGTTTCTAATTTTTCAAAAAAGATCTCAGGATCCTCTTTCACATCCAGGAGCTCAAGCAATTGTTGTTTTGCCGCTTCTGAGAATTCTGGGTCTTCTACAACGATACGTAAAGTATTACCAACATCCAAAAAAATTGCTTCGATATCTGGTTTCATGAGCACTCCTGAAATGATTTTGATAACTTGCAGAAATTTGATTAATGAAAGTTTTCTTTCATTATGAATATAATATAACATTTTTAAATATTTTGCAAGTATTCTTTCATTAATCTATTGACATTTTGTATCGAATTGTGTAAACTATTGATAATAAATGCACACGTGTGCAGAAGGTTTTCCCATGGCTATTACAATCAAAGACATCGCAAAAATAACCGGCGTATCTCACTCTACAGTTTCCAGAGCATTAGGTGGGAATTCTTTGATTTCAGAAAAAACATCATTAAGAATTCGTAAAGTTGCCAGAGAATTAGGCTATCAACCCAGCGCAGCAGCCCGATCACTAAAAACAAACCAGACTAAGGTCATTGGCGTTATCGTTAATAGCATTGATGATCCTTTTTTCTCGGAAATTCTATTCGGCATTGAGGACGCTGCCCAACAAGCTGGGTATAGTCTCTTCATTGCTGCTTCGCAATACGATCCAATTCGGGAACAAAATATTGTTCAAACAATGATGGAGCAACGAACAGATGGTGTCATCATCTGTTCTTCTTCCTTCAGCGCAGATAAAGGTCGTCAGTTGCTGGCAAATGGTTTCCCGGTGGTAGTTGTAAATTACAAAGCCAATGAAAATTTTAATTATTCCATCTATCATGATGATGTGGATGGAAGCCAGCAACTTACCAGGCATCTTCTAGCACTTGGACACACAAAAATTGCTTATTTAGGAAATTCAAAATCAGGTCGAACGTCACTGGACCGGTTAAATGGGTTCAAAAATGAAATGCGTAAAGCTGGCGTGAAAATTAATCCAGCCTTTGTTTTTGAAGTGGAAGGCAGTGAACCGGAATTGGGAAAGGAAAGTCTTCGCTATTTTTTAAATTTATCTGATCGTCCTACAGCGATCATGTGTTTTAATGACATGCTTGCCATTGGCTTTTTACACGCATGCAGACAAGCGGGTATACGGGTACCAGAAGATCTCTCCGTCACAGGTTTTGACAATATCACTTTATCAGCATATACCAGCCCCCCTCTTACTACATTGGATCAACCAAAATATTCCATTGGTAATGAGTCAGCACAACTATTACTGGAGTTGCTGGGGAATAAAATTGAAAACCAAAACAACACACATAAAGAAAAAGTATTAAAAGGTAGCTTACTGCTGCGAAGCTCCACATCCACACCGCTACCCAATGAATAAAGGAAAATCATGTATATGACAACGATAAATGAAAATGAACATGGATCACAACTTATCCACCAATCAGTAGTCACCCTGGATCAGATTATCTACAGCCTAGCCAAAACTCCGAATGGATTGAGGTTAATGGTTCAGGCTGATCAGGATGATTTCCGGCTAAGATTATTTGATGGTGAAAGAACCACTCATGGAAAAGAAATATTGGTCTCAGCTGCTTTAACCTCAGATAATGCTGCCGCATTACGAACACAACTGCCCTGGTTAAAACCGGTTACATTGGGATTAAAAACGTCTGCCGGAATGGGAGATCGATTGGGTTTAGCAACCCCCGGACATGTTCGTGCAGTTAGAAAAATGAACGGGAAAATTGCCCCGATTTTCACGCAACAATCCATTCGGGAAAATACCCGTACAGGACGCACACCACAACAGGTGATCGATGATGCGCTGTGGGGAGTTTTCCAGGAAAATTGGCGTGATGGTTATGGAGCTGATGCGGATCATTTGAAGACAACCGATGATATCGACGTTTGTCTTAAAGCTGGTTATTCTTTTTTCACCATTGACCCGGGTGACTTTGTCGATAATCGAGCGGAAAATGCTGATTTACAAAATCTCCGTAATTACGCCAAAGATCTGCCTTTTGAATTAGACATGCAACATTCTGGTCTCCTGAATCAAACCATAAATGCCGAACATCTGAGCATAAAATTTGATGAAAAAACTTTATTAAAGTCGATGGTGAAATATGGAAGAGCAGTCTGGCATGTGTATAACATGTATCAACATTTATTAATGAAAGCCGGAGCAAGAACGATTGAATTAGAAGTTTCTGTAGATGAAACCGATCATCCCACATCGCATGCCGAACATGTTTATATCGCCAGCGAACTCAAACGCTTAGGTGTCAATTGGATCAGTCTGTGCACCGCGCTTTGTTGGCAGATTTGAAAAAGGCGTTGATTATATCGGTGATCTGGAGGAATTTGAACAGGATATCAAAGGTCATGCCGCCATTGCTCGCGTATTTGGTCCATATAAAATCAGTCTTCATTCCGGGTCGGATAAATTTAGTATTTATAAAATTGCAGCCCAGGCCACCAGAGGATTGGTTCATCTTAAAACCGCAGGTACCAGCTATCTGGAAGCTTTAAGAACAATTGCCGCCCTTAATCCTGACTTTTTCAGGGAAATTTATGATTTTTGTCGAAATCGATATGAGACTGATAAAGTTAGCTATATTATTTCAGCCCAGGTTTCACGAGCTCCTATTGCTTCTGAAGTTGTTCAATTGTCTGAAATATTGGATAATTTTGATGCACGTGAAATTTTGCATGTAACTTTTGGCTCAGTGTTGAAAGAAAAATCACCAGATGGAAGTTTTAGATTTTTTGAGCGCCTTGATGAGATTACTCAAAGATAATCCCGAAGTATATGCTGAGAATATTGAACGACATTTTCTACGCCACCTCATCACTTTTTGTTGATAGAGAAAATGAATAGAAATGAGCCCAAAAATGAATGATTCCCAAAAAGAAAACCGAAAAGAATTAAGCCAACAAATTGCCGTTGTGACCGGAGGGGCTGGTGTTTTATGCGCTTCCTTATGTAAAGCATTGGCTGAAGCAGGTGCCAGTGTCGCAATATTGGATTTAAACGAAAAAGCTGCTCAGGATCTGGCTGCAGAAATACAATCAAATGGAGGAATTGCTTCCGGCTTTGGTTGTAATGTATTGGATAAAATCAATATCGAAGCGGTTGCTAATGAAGTGATCGCTGAGATTTGGTCAGGTGGATATTTTGATCAATGGCGCTGGGGGAAATAAACCTCAGGCAACCACCAGCCCCGATCTGAAATTTTTCGATCTGCCAGCAGATGCGTTTCGTTGGGTTTTCGATCTCAATATGCTCGGCACCATTTTACCAATCCAGGTTTTTGGCAAAATCATGACAGATCAAAACCATGGTGTCATCCTTAACATTTCTTCAATGAACGCATTCCGCCCGTTGACACGCATCCCAGCTTACTCAGCAGCAAAAGCTGGTGTCAGTAATTTCACCCAATGGTTGGCAGTCCATTTGGCACAGGAATATTCCCCTGCTATTCGGGTAAATGCGATTGCACCTGGTTTTTTCCTGACAGAGCAAAACAGATTCTTGTTAACAGACAAAGAAACCGGAGAATTATCAGCCAGAGGTCAAACTATTATCCAACACACCCCTATGGGACGTTTTGGCACACCAGAAGATCTGGTGGGAACCGTGCTGTGGCTGGTATCACCAGCATCAGCATTTGTTACCGGGATTGTCGTCCCGATTGATGGTGGCTTTTCTGCATTCAGTGGAGTTTAATGATGGTGATAGGTAAAGGTAGTCCATCGTCTCAATTAACAAGTTCAGAAATCAGTCAGATCGTTGAAGAGTCACTGAATTCAACAGCTCTGGATGGAATACGAGTGTTGGTATTGATTCCGGATGGAACCCGCACGATGCCCATGCCGTTGATATTTGATCTTTTCGAAAAATATTTAGTTCAGCGTGTTTCAAAACTGGATTATCTGGTAGCGTTGGGGACACACCAACCGATGACCGATGCGCAACTGAGTCAATTAACAGGAAGACGGGTGGTAAATGGCAAGGTTGGGATCAGCACCATCTTTAACCATCGCTGGGATCAACCTTCCACATTTAAACAGATCGGGACCATACCAGCTTCGGAAATAAGTCAGATCAGTAATGGCTTACTGGAAATGGATGTACCGGTTCGTTTGAATAAAATAATCGAAGATTATGACCACTTGATGATCTGTGGACCTGTATTTCCGCATGAAGTCGTCGGTTTCTCTGGTGGAAATAAATACTTCTTCCCGGGTATTGCAGGTGCAGAGATTATCAATTTCACTCACTGGTTAGGCGCATTAATCACGAATTACCAAATTATCGGTGCAGGTTACACCCCGGTACGCGCCATTATTGATCGCGCAGCCTCATTCATTGATCGTCCTGTGACCTGTTTCAGTCTGGTGGTCACTCATACGGGGACCCATGGCCTATACTACGGATCCGCCCAGGAAGCCTGGCAGGCTGCTTCACAATTATCCGCCCAGGTTCACATTCACTATGTTGATCAACCATACCGAAAAATAATTTCGATCATGCCTTCCCTGTATGACGATATGTGGACAGCCGCCAAGGGAATGTACAAAATGGAACCGGTAGTGGCTGACGGTGGCGAAGTAATCATCTATGCTCCCCACATTGATGAAGTCAGTTATACCCATGGACGGATTCTGGATGAAGTTGGATATCACTGCCGGGATTTCTTCGTAAAACAATGGGATAAATATAAACAATATCCCTGGGGAGTTCTAGCTCATTCCACACATTTGCGAGGATTAGGTAGTTTTGATGCTAAAACCGATATTGAATCCCCTAGAGTAAAAGTAACATTAGCCACTGGTATTCCGGAAAAGCGTTGTCAGCGGATCGGTCTTGGTTATCTTGATCCTTCTTCTTTCAACCCCGAAGAGTGGATGAACAGAGAAGATGAAGGAATTCTAGTCGTACCCAGAGCGGGTGAAATGCTTTACCGCCTCAAGAATGCTACGATCAAACCAAAAATCTAGAGAAGGTGAGACATGAAATATAAAATTGGAATTGTCGGTTTAGGGGTTATGGGGCAGAACTTAGCGCTCAATATGGAGCGCAATGGTTTCCCTGTCGCAGGGTTTGACCTCGATAAAGCCAAAACAGAAGCTTTTCTCGCAGGTGAAGGTAAAGGAAAAGTGATTATTTCTTTGGATAGTATTCCTGACATGATTGAAGTGTTGGAAAAACCAAGGCGTATTTTGATGATGGTTCCGGCAGGTAAACCTGTCGATGCAGCCATTCAACAGATCAAACCCCACCTGGAGAAAGGTGATATTCTGATTGATGGTGGCAATTCCTTCTTTATGGATACAGAACGACGCACAAAAGAATTGGAAGCAGATCAGATAAATTTTGTTGGTGCAGGTGTTTCAGGCGGTGAAGAAGGTGCTAAGTGGGGACCTGCCATCATGCCTGGTGGACAATTAGAAGCCTGGCAAGCCCTTGCCCCCATCTTTTACGCCATCGCTGCCAAAGCAGAAGATGGCCAACCCTGTGTGGAATACATGGGTCCCAGAGGGGCAGGTCACTATGTCAAAATGGTTCACAATGGCATTGAATATGGTGATATGCAATTAATTGCTGAAGTATATGATATCCTGCATCGCGGATTGGGCTTAACCAACCAGGAATTACACAAGATTTTTTATCGCTGGAACCATGGCGTTCTCAAATCCTACCTGATCGAGATCACAGCTGATATCTTCAATAAGATTGATCAAGAGACTGGTAAACACGTGATCGATTTGATTCTGGATGAAGCCCAACAAAAAGGTACCGGCAAGTGGACCAGCCAGAATGCACTCGATTTAGGGGCTCCAATTCCCACCATCCACGCAGCATTAGTAGGACGCACCATATCAGCCTTAAAGTCGGAAAGAGTAATCGCTTCTCAGGTGCTTGCTGGTCCTGAACCTCGGTATACCGGTGAGGTAGAACGGTTGATTGAAGCTGCAGAGAATGCATTATTCGCCAGCAAGATCATTTCTTATGCTCAGGGAATGGGTTTGTTGCAGTTAGCTTCAAAAGAATATGAATACAATCTCAATTTATCTGAGATTGCAAAAATCTGGCGAGCAGGTTGTATTATTCGGGCAAGCATATTGACCGAAATTATGGCGGCTTATCAGAGAGAACCAGATTTACAAAACCTGATGTTAGATGTGTATTTCCGGCAAGCAATTGAAACCCGACAGGATGATTTGCGATTTGTGTTAAAAACTGCCATCGATATGGGTATTTCAACCCCCGCTCTCAGTGGTTCATTGGCGTATTTCGATGCATATCGCAGTGAGCGTTTACCCGCTAATCTTACCCAGGCACAACGTGATTACTTCGGAGCTCACACGTACCGCAGGATTGATCGCGAAGGTGTTTATCATACTCAATGGAAAGAAGGATAAAAATTATGATGCAATATGGTCTGAATATTCAGGAAAAAGCAGAATTAGATTTTGTCTCATTGGGAGCACTCATTCATCGTCTCGACCCGGGAATCGTCCCTTTCCGCAAGGCTACCGAATGCCAGATTCATGTCAGCGGAGGGGAATTCAATTGTGCGGCAAATTTAGCAGATTGTTTTCAGCTTAGGACTGGTATTGCCACTGCCATGGTGAATTATCCGATTGGTGATTTGATTGCGGAACGTGTTAAAGCAATGGGTGTCAGGCCATTTTACAAACAATTCGTCCATAATGGGGTCAATGGACCTAATATGGCAACCGTATATAGTGATCGAGGATTTGGAGTACGAGCACCGGTGGTTTTTTACAATCGTTGTAATGAAGCTGCAGCTCAGTTAAAACCAGGTGATTTCGATTGGAACAATATCTTCGACGGTGGAGTTCGCTGGTTCCATAGTGGCGGGATTTTTGCTGCACTATCCGAAACAACCGGTGAAGTCATTATTGAAGGAATGCAGGCTGCGAAAGAAGCTGGTGCTATTGTGTCATTTGATTTGAATTATCGGGCGAAATTATGGAATATCTGGGGCGGTCATGAGAAAGCTCAATCTGTAATCCGCCGAATTATGAAGTATGTGGATGTTCTGGTCGGAAATGAAGAAGATTTACAAATGGGTCTGGGCATTGCTGGTCCTCAAGTAGCAGCAGCTTCCAAACTGGATCCCAGCGTGTTTTTTGGCATGATAAATAAAACTGTGAATTTGTATCCACAGATAAAAATCATTGCTACAACCTTACGTGAAGTGCATTCAACCAATCATCATAGTTGGGGTGCAGTAGCCTGGATCAATGGAGCAACTTTTCAATCGCCGACCTGTGATCTTAATGTTTATGATCGTGTGGGCGGTGGTGATGGCTTCGCTTCTGGATTTTTCTACGGCTTATTATCCGGAGAAACTGAGCAGAATGCAGTCAACCTGGGATGGGCACATGGTGCGTTGTTAACAACTTTTCCAGGAGATACAACCATGGCAACCGTTGACCAGGTCAAAGCTTTCGCTAAAGGAGGTTCTGCACGCATACAAAGATAATAATTCATGACTTGTAAATTTCGGCATTGTTCTAATTTTTAATCATTTATGCACACGTGTGCACAAAAAGGAGTCAGGAAATGGCAAAGATGAAAGCGCTCGTAATGAAAGATGTTGGAAAACTTGTATTTGAGGATCGCCCTGTTCCACAGGTAAAAAACCCGGACGACGTTTTGTTAAAAATCAAAGCGGTTGGCATTTGTGGCAGCGATGTCAAGATCGTTGAAGGTAAACATCACTTTAAACCAGACACTGTCCTTGGGCATGAATTTTGTGGTGAAGTGGTTGAAATTGGTTCGCATGTAGAACACATCAAAGTTGGAGACCGGGTTGCTGTCGATAACAATATTCGTTGTGGTTTTTGTGATTTCTGTCGTATGGGTCTCACCAGCCAATGTGTGGATATCAAAACCAGCGCATTAGGTGTCATGCGTGATGGTGGGTATGCAGAATACTGTCTCGTTCCTGAAAAGCAATGTTTTGTGGTACCCGACATGATTGATGATGTGTTAGGAACCCAGGTTGAAACACTGGCTACTGTCGTAAACGGCATGAATTATCTTCAGATGCTACCTTATGACTACGCATTGGTGATCGGTTTTGGACCGATCGGTTATTTGTTCGCTCAATTCTGCAAGAACATTGCCGTAAAATGTGCAGTTACCGAGATCGATCCGTATCGCATCGAAGTTGCCAAAAAGTGTGGTTTAACAGTATGGAATCCAAACGAAGTGGATATTCCCACAATGATCTCTGAATTCACTTATGGTCGCAAAGCAGATATCGTGATTGAAGCCACTGGAAATGGTTTCGAACAGGCTTTGAAATGCGTTACCCCTGGTGGAAAATTGTTGCCCTTTGGGATGGATTCAAGTATCACTGCGAAAGTTGTCCCGAACGAGATTACCCGCTGGGCAACCAAGATAATCGGTCTGTATTTAGGCCAAAACACCATGGTACCTTCTATTCGTATATTCCGTGAAAATCGAATCGATATGGACAATTTCTTCACCAAAGTCATTTCACTGGATGATGGCATTAATGCTTTTGAGGATCTAGGTCTGGATATGAAAACCTTGCAGAGAATTCCAAAGAAGGCAATGAAGATCGTAATGAAACCTTAACTCTCCTTATCTTTTGAAACAGGGGATGGTGGTTAAGGTAATATAAGGATAGCAAGATAATACAACTTAATAAATCATCAAAATAATTGCTGACAAATAAATTACCACCATCTCCCCTAAAGGATCATTAACTATGAAACGTAAAGTCAATATTGCTGTAATTGGAACCGGTCGCATGGGTAGTGTGCATGTCGCCAATCTGGTACGTAATATACCCGAGGCGAATCTTGTAGCCATTTGCGATATTCGCCTGGAAGTAGCCCAACAGGTAGCAGATGATCTGGGTATTGAAAAAGTAGTTCAGGATTATCATGAACTACTATTGGATAATGAAATCGAAGCAGTGCTGATAGCAACCAGCACCAATACCCATGCTGACATTATTATCGAATGTGCCAAAGCTGGAAAACATATTTTCTGTGAAAAACCATTGGCTCTGGAACTGGATAGCATCGATAAAGCATTGCTTTCTGTTGAAGAAGCCCAGGTAAAATTGCAGGTTGGTTTCAATCGTCGCTTTGACAAAAGTTTTCAGAAGGTGCGTGAAATTGTCCATTCTGGACAGATTGGAAGACCATCCATCCTGAGAATCACGAATCGAGACCCGGAGTTACCGAGCATGGAATTTTTGAAGGTGTCTGGCGGAATGTTTCTGGATATGACCATCCATGACTTTGATATGGCACGCTTCCAGATTGGTGAGGTTGACGAAGTCTACGCCATTGGTAATGTCATGATTGATCCTGAGCTCAATTCCTTTGGAGACATCGATACGGATATAGTAACTCTGAAATTTGCAAACGGAGCGATTGGAGCCATCGATAACAGCCGTCAGGCGGTTTATGGCTACGATCAAAGGCTGGAAGTTTTTTGTCTGAATGGAATGGCAAAAGCTGATAATGAGATGGAAAATACGGTGACAACCGGAAGTACCTCGGGATTTTCTGCCAGTCGATTACCATTTTTCTTCATGCAACGCTACGCGCCTTGCTATGTTGAAGAAGTACGCCAATTTGTTGTGTGTGTGCGTGATGATCTCCCAACTCCAACCACCGGAGATGATGGTCGCAAAGCTGTTGTTCTGGGTTATGCAGCCTGGAAATCATTTCATGAAAATCGACCCGTAAAGATTAGTGAAATTGGTTAATGACCGCTGATTGAATTTTCATCACTTGAATGGAAAACCATTTATGCCTTTCGATAATAACATCAAGATTCCCAATGAAAATGAATATCTGAATTGCATTCGCTGTGGGTTATGTCTGGCGGTATGCCCTACCTATCGTGAATACAAAAACGAAACAGATTCACCCAGAGGACGTGTAGCACTGGCAAGAAAAAGCCTGGAAGATGAATTGATCCTAACACCTAATTTGGTGGATAAAATGTATTCCTGTTTGGCCTGTCTGGCTTGCAATGATATCTGTCCGGTAGGTATCAAACCAGCGGATATCGCCATGGAAATGCGACATGTAGCTGAACAGGTTAAACCTTCACCATGGAAAAACACCTTGTTTGGAAAAGTTATTGCCAACCCTGATCACATGGAATTGGTCACCTGGCCATTGCGTGTGTATGAAAATTTAGGTTTGCGTTGGTTGGTTCACAAGCTGAGAATCAATAAATTATTCCCAGAGCAATTAAGAGATTTAGAAAGCATGTTGCCCAAACAACCCAAAAATCCATTGCGCAAAGACTTACCATCAATTTCTCGTTCTTTAAATGAGAGTAAATACCGGGTGGGATTCTTCCTGGGTTGTGCCCAGAGTTTGATGTTTTCTGAAGAAAGTGCCGCTACAGTCAGAGTCCTCAATCGTAATGGCTGTACAGTCATCACACCGAAAGAAACTGTCTGTTGTGGTATGCCCGCTGCTGGATATGGACGGCAGGATCTGGTTATCGAACATGCTAAAGTCAACATTGAAATTTTTGAAAAAGAAGACCTGGATGTGATTGTTACCGATTGCGCTACCTGCGGTTCAAAACTCAGAGAATATGGTGATATCCTGGAAAATGACCCGGCCTGGGCAGAAAAAGCACGTAATTTCAGCAACAAGATTCGTGATATCAGTGAATTCCTGATTTCAATTCCATTGGAAAAACCAACCGGCAAATTCAATGCACGCATCACGTATCACGATCCCTGTCATTTACGCCGCGCTCAGAAAGTCTGGAAGGAACCAAGAGCATTAATGCAGATGATTGATGGAGTTGAGTATATCGAAATGCCCGAAGCCGATTGGTGTTGTGGATCAGCAGGCAGTCAATTGATCACCCATTACGAGACCTCCACACATGTCCTGGATCGAAAAATGGAGAATTTGAAATCAACCGGCGCTGAAATCATTGCCTCAGGTTGTCCGGGCTGCCAGATGCAGTTAATGACCGGAATCCAAAGGGAAGGGCTGAATATAAAAGTGATGCATCCGATTCAATTGTTAGATCAAGCTTACAAATCACAGGATAAGGAAGAATAATGGACCAACTAATAGTCTCACAATTGGAAAAGATTGTTGGTAAAAAAGGAGTGCTTACCTCTCCGGAAGATCTGGCTGTGTATAGTTACGATGGCACTTTTGAAGAATGTAATCCAGATATTGTGGTCTTACCAGAGAGCACCGATCAGGTCAGCCAGGTGGTGAAACTCGCAGTCAAAGAACGGATTCCGATCGTCACCCGTGGAATGGCTTCAGGATTGGCAGCTGCATCCGTTCCATTTAGTGGCGGTATCGCCTTGGTCATGACCCGCATGGATAAAGTCATTGAATTGGATCTAGAAAATGCGATTGTGCACGTTGAAGCAGGGATTGTCACAGCGGATTTACAGACACATGTCGAAAAATATGGACTATTTTATCCGCCTGATCCTTCCAGTATCCGACACTCCACCATCGGAGGAAACATCGCCTGCAATGCTGGTGGACCACGCTGCTTGAAATACGGTGTGACAGGGGATTACATACTTGGATTAACAGTAGTGTTGGCAGATGGAAGCATTCTTAAAACGGGTGGAAAAGTAATCAAAGACGTTGTCGGTTATGACCTGAAATCATTATTTACAGGTTCAGAAGGTACATTGGGAATTATCACCGAAGCTTTGTTGAAACTAATCGCCAAACCTAAATATGCTCGTACGGCTCTGGTTGAATTTTCGAGTATTGAAGATGCCAGCCAGACGGTCAACGAAATTTTATTGGCGGGTATTGTCCCGGCAACACTGGAATTGATGGACCAGACCGCGATTAATTGCATTGAAGAAGCCATGCATATTGGCTTACCGAAAGATGTAGCTGCTTTCCTGCTGATCGAATCGGATGGAGTTGAGCTTGAAACAACAACTCAGGAAATCGAATCCATTGCAAAAATCTGTGAGAAAACCGGCGCAACCAAAATTTCGTTGGCAAAAGATGAAAGCGAAAGAGCAAATCTTTGGAAGGCGCGTCGTTCAATATCCCCTTCCTTAGCACGCATATCACCGAATAAGCTGGGGGAAGACATCACCGTTCCACGCAGTGCCATTCCCGAAGCAGTAAAACGCTTGAAAGCGATCAGTCAAAAGTATGATTTACCCATCGTTATTTTTGGCCATGCAGGAGATGGTAACCTGCATCCCAATATTTTATTCGATAAAAGGGATCCGGAACAAATGCGGAAGATAGAACTGATGGTAGCAGAAGAGTTCGAAGTTGCGCTGGAATTGGGAGGAACTTTATCAGGTGAACATGGGGTTGGCACATTGAAACGTCCTTATATCGAAAAAGCGCTTGGAGAAGTATCAGTCGGAATCCAAAAGAAAATTAAACAGGTTTTGGATCCGTTAAATATTTTGAACCCTGGAAAAGTTTTACCAGAATAATCGTAATTAAAAATAAAAAAAGGAGATTTATTATGAGTGACAAAAAAGTACCAGTAGGATATTTACCATCTGACCAACCCGACTTATTTTTTGAAGACAATGGTGTTGGAAGATTAAAGAAAGAAGTTTGGGACGCCAATGATAAACAGATCGATGCTATTTTAGCCGACTACGGTGTGCCATCTCCTGTGGAATGGGCAAAACCAGGTTCATACATTCAAACTACCACCCGCTGGCAGGTGGAAGAGAATCGCAAAAAGAATGATATTGTATTCATTCCTGTTGGTTGTACCGAATTACATGGACAACACCTCCCCAGCGCAGCTGACACCTTATACGTGAGTGCTATTGTTGAAGGTGTTCGCCGCTTCACAGCCAAACGCGGTGCACCTGTTAACCTGGCGCTTCCTCCATTGAATTATGGCGCGCATCCTTATCACCATCTAGGTATGCCAGGGACCGTCATTGTGCGCGAACACGTAGTACGAGAGATGATGATTGATGTCATGTTGGGATTGTGGAATGATGGTTTCCGCAAACAATTGATTGTCAACAATCATGGCCACTTGTGGGTTTTGGAATCAGCCATTCAGGAATTCCAGAAACGCTACCAACTTCCCGGTATCTTCCGTGTTATTGATTGGCATCGTGGTGTGCGTGAATTCTTCCGTCCAGTCGAACGGGGTGGCAAGATGGATACCAATTTTGTGCATGCAGATGAATCCGAAACATCATTAAGCCTGTTACTACATCCTGAAATGGTGGATATGAATTACGCAGTGGATACAGAAGGTAAAGCATACTTACCAGAAGGACATTTTGATAAATCAGTCGATCCGTATGGTCGCCCCAGCCGCTGGTCGGAAGGTGAAGGTCACTTCGCGATTGAAATCGCTGCTACACCCGAAGGTGTGGTTGGAAAAGCCAAATCTGGTACAGCAGAAAAAGGTAAACGGCCAATGGCTGCCATCCTGAAATATCTAACCCTCTGGCATGATGACGTGCTGGAAGCATTCCCGGCTGGAACCGTTCCTCCTGTTGAGGAAGTCACCCTGCGCACCGAAAAAGAAATGGAACCCTACCTGCGCGAACCGCTCAGCAAGGGTTGGAAACCAGTGTATGGTATCCCCCGCATTGGCCAGGGGACAGAAGTCTAATTATCCATAGAATCAATCGAGGAGTTTAAGATGAATGAAAAAATGAAGGGCGTAACTTTAGTAGCAGATTGGAATCCTAAACCCGGTTTCAAACTGGGAGCAAAAGATATTGAAGGTCGACAGACTTATCTGGGCAGTCAAGTATGGCGCAATCCTCGCTTCGAAATTCGTGAATATGATATTCCCACACCCGGAGATGATGAAGTTTTAATTGAGGTGAAAGCCTGTGGCATTTGTGGTTCTGATGTCCATATGTCGCAAGCGACAGAGGATGGTTATATTTTCTATCCAGGATTGACGGGTTTTCCCAGCATCCTGGGGCATGAGCTTTCCGGCGTGGTTGTATCCGCTGGCAAGAAAGCATTTGATAAGTACACCAATAAACCATTCAAAGGGGGTGAACCTGTCACAACAGAGGAAATGCTGTGGTGTGGCATGTGTAAACCCTGCGCGGATGGATATCCTAACCATTGCGAGCGTCTGGATGAAATAGGCTTTAATGTCAATGGTGCCTATGCCAAATACCTTGTAGTCCCTTCTCGCACCGTTTGGAGTCTGGAACCCTTAAAAGCAAGGTATAGCGGCCAGGATCTGTTTGTGGCTGGAAGTCTGATTGAGCCAACCTGTGTAGCTTACAATGCTGTCATCGAACGTGGTGGTGGTATTCGCCCGGGGGATCGCGTGGTCATTCTTGGGGCTGGACCGGTTGGCATTGCAGCCTGTGCTATCTTGAAACGAGCTGGGGCATCCCAGGTTATCATTTCCGAAACCGAAGAAGTTCGTGCCAAGATGGCTTTAAAATTGGGTGCAGATTTCCACATCAATCCATTGAAAGAAGACTTTGCTGATCGTGTTCTGGAGATTACCCATGGCATGGGAGCTGATTTATTCATGGAAGCTACTGGATTACCGGAAATTGTTTATCCCGGCATCGAACGGGTTGTTTGGGAAGGTCGCACATTGAACAGTAAAATTGTCGTGACCGCCCGTGCAGAAGCAAAGATGCCAGTGATGGGTGAAGTACTCCAGGTTCGTCGCGCCCAGATCATCGGTGCACAGGGACATTCAGGGCATGGAACTTTCCCGCGTGTCATCGAATGTATGGCTTCCGGCATGGACATGACCCCCATGAGCACCAAGAAAATCACCCTGGAAGAATTACCAGAAAATATCATTCGTTTACAAACGGATCGTTCAGAAGTCAAAATTACTTACGTTGCGTAAATCTCTCCCTTGTTATACCGGGTATCAACCACATTAACTGTTGTTGATACCCGGCTGGAAAGAAAAAATGAATTTATCAATCGTATATACCACACAACTGACAAAATTTCAGGCAGCCACCTTTTCGGGTGATTTGGATGCTAATCTGGCAAAAATCGCCGGATATGGATACAACGGTGTAGAACTTGCTATCCGGGATCCGCAACTGGTTGAAATGGATGAATTAGGAAAAATTCTACATAAATATAACCTGAAAGTCCCGGCCATTGGCACCGGACAGGCATGGGGTGAAGAAGGATTATCCTTCACCGATCCGGATCCTGCCATTCGTGAAGCTGCCATTCAGCGTATTCAAAGTCACATTTCCATCGCAGAAAAATTAAATGCTGTCATCATCATCGGTCTGGTGAGAGGAATCTTAAAACCTGGTGTCAGTCATCCACAGGCAATGGATTGGCTACGTGAAGCATTACGACAATGCACTTCTGTAGCAAAAGATCGTAATGTGCGTCTGGCTCTTGAACCGATTAACCGTTATGAAACCTCATTAATCAACAACGTTTCGCAAGGCATGGATCTAATCTCGGATGTCAATGCTGATAATTTCGGTCTGCTACTGGATACATTTCATATGAATATAGAAGAACCGCAGATTGAGGAAAGCATCCAATTATGCGGAAACCGTATATTTCATTTCCATGTAGCGGATTCAAACCGTTGGTACCCTGGAGGAGGTCACCTGAATTTTCGTTCGATCATCACAGCATTACGCAATACCGGATACACTGGTTTTATCTCAGGAGAATTTCTCCCCTACCCGGATGTAGATACCGCAGCGATGAGGAGCATCTTACATCTTCAAAAAGCAATGCAATAGTATTATCAGTTTTTTCTTTCCTGAATTTCAAACCTGGTTCTGCCAGGTTTTTTCTTAAGAAAACTGATCTGAAATTTAAAAATGAAGATTTCTGACCAATCAGTCGTTCTGATACAAATCTTATACAAAACATGATACAAATAGTTATTAATATATTCGTCATCGATCATAATCAAAATTAAGTAATGAACTTGAGGAGAAGATGAAAAATAAGAACATATTTCAGGGAATATTATGGATAAGCATCTACCTGGTGCTGGTTTTAATTCCGGTATTTATCATGTTTATTGAGCCACGCCCGACTGGGAGAGAATTCTGGCGTGAATTATCAGTAAGTTTGGGTTTCATCGGGTTGGCGATGATGGCATTGCAATTTGCATTAACCACTCGCTTCAAATGGCTGAAAGCCCCTTATGGCGCAGACATTGTATACCACTTTCATCGTCAAATATCATTTGTAGCATTGGCACTCATCCTGGCTCATCCCCTCTTATTATTCATCTTCTCTCCTGATACGCTGGCTTTGTTACTGGTCTGGTCTGCACCATGGCGGGCCAGGGCAGCCGTCACAGCTGTATTAGCATTATTGGCGGTTGTGGGTCTCTCTGTCTGGCGGAAAAAATTGAAGATTGAATATAACCGTTGGCGTATCTGGCATGGCATTTTTGCCAGTGCAGCAGTCGCTTTCGCAATGGTTCATGTTCTGCTGGTTGGTCATTATGTTGATCTTCCCTGGAAGAGAGCACTCTGGGTGACCTACGGTGTTTTCTGGGTAGGATTACTCATCTATACGCGATTGGTCAAACCAATCATGTTATTGAAAAGACCATATCAAGTGGCGGAAGTGAAACAGGAATTGGGCAATGCCTGGAGTTTGACACTTGAACCAGTTGGTCACAAAGGTTTTCGGTTTCAACCCGGTCAATTTGCATGGATAACAGTCAGGCATTCACCTTTTGCCGATGCAGAACATCCGTTTTCAATATCATCCAGTGCGGAAAACCCTGGTAAATTAACCTTTACCATCAAGGAATTGGGAGATTTCACCCGAACCATTAAAGACTTTCGAATAGGTGAAAAAGTCTATGTCGATGGTCCTTTTGGTTCATTTTCAGTCGATCGTCAACCAAATGCAAAGGAATTCGTGTTTATTGCTGGAGGTGTTGGCATTACACCGGTCATGAGTATGTTGAGAACGCTTGCTGATCGAAAAGATGAGCGGAAATTGACACTAATCTATGCCAATAAGGAATGGGATCAAATAACATTTCGTGATGAAATTGAGGAATTCAAAGATAAATTAATTTTGAACATCGTTCATGTCCTGGAAAAAGCTCCTCTAGATTGGACCGGTGAAAAAGGTTTTATCAACCAGGAGATTTTATTAAAAAGCTTACCTGAATTTAAGCAAAAAAACAAATTGGAAATCTTTATCTGTGGTCCTGCTCCGATGATGAATGCTGTTGAAAAAAGCCTTGATGAGTTAGGCGTTTGGGCTGGTGATTTTCACTCAGAACGCTTTGATTTAGTGTAGGAGATAAAAATGCGACAAAAATTATCAACCTTGATCGCGATTGCAATTGGTGGAATTAGTGTAATTGTATCGATTTTTTTTGCTTTGATTCAAAGTCAGGGTTAACATTATTTTTATTAAAAACGATTCAATTACCGAAAAATACATTATACAAACATTATACTAAGTCTTATCTTATGAAAATTAATCGTTTATGATAGAGAAATGAGTGAATTTATTTATTCGTGGGAAAAAACGTTAAACGAATGGGCATTTGATGCCATTGCATCGCTCCAAGAAAGAAATGTATACCATCAAAGCAAATCAGGAGAAAAATTGATTCAGCTTACAGCCAATGTTCAAATATTACCAAAGAGAATTCAAAAACGTTTTTTATGGCATCATCTTTGTTGCCCAAACAAAAACGAGAAGCAGCCAGAGCGCTCTACGCATTTTGCAGAGTTACAGATGATTTGGTAGATTGCGGCAATCATGATCTCATGTCAGCCCTTGAACTTTGGAGAAATCAAAACCATAATTCTCATGAAGAACAAAAAGATGAAGTCACATTAGCGTGGGCGAATACCGGGAAGCGATTTAATATTCCAAAGCATTACGGCGAACAACTTATTCAGGGGGTATCACAGGATCTGACAAAAACACGATATGAAAATTTTGATGAATTAGTCCAATATTGTTATGGTGTTGCCAGTACTGTTGGGCTAATGGCCATGTTTATCATTGGATTTAAGAACGAAAGGGCATTTCCTTATGCTATTCGATTAGGTGTTGCTTTGCAGCTAACAAACATATTAAGAGATGTGGGTGAGGATTGGCAACGAGGAAGATTATACCTTCCGAAGGATGAATTTGAGCATTTTGGGATCTCAGAGGAAGACATCTCAGCTGGCATGATAACAGAGAACTGGCGTGCGTTTATGCGTTTTCAAATAAGCCGAAATCGCCGCTTATATACAGAATCTTTACCTGGAATTGCTTTACTCAATAAAGATGGGAGATTTGCTATTGGAGCCGCTGGCGAACTTTACCAGGCAATTTTAAACTGAATTGAATTAAATGACTATGATGTTTTTTCAAAACGGGCTTTCGTAAAACCTTCTCAAAAAATTAGAATGTTGCCATCTATCTGGTACCGCTCCTCCATGACCCAATACTCGCAGTCTGTTTGGGTAGAAAATTAAAATTTTTTATAAAGGCGATTGAGCGTGAAAATTAAGATCCGTTATCGGTAGTGATTTTGGTGGTATCGGTGCTGAAATTCGTTTAGCTGCTAAGATCACACTGTAGGTGGAATTGGACAGGCAGCGGGATCATTATAGTTGAAAGGACACGTGAAATAGGGGTGTAAAGATCCATTAGTGCGCGATCTCAAACGATCTTAAGAATGTTTATATTGGAAGGTATTTTACAGTATATGATTAGTTTCCTGATATCCATTCCAATTACATTTATCATCGCCAAACCCGTGGCGCGAAGTCTTGGAATGACAATGCTTGAGGTGGACTTAGATTTTGCGTTCAATAATCCATCCGTCGGAATTTGGTTAGTAACAATAACAATCATTGCAAGTATTGCATTGTTCACACCTTTAAAAACAACATGAATCAGAGTTCAGGAAGCATTGAATTATTCATAATAATGACAATTCTATATGGTTATTTGAATTCAGAAACCATTGGCATAACAGCAAATTCAACTCCCATCTTTGTTAACGCTTCTTTTCCTCTGATGGTTAAATCGGTGATAAATTGAAATTGCTGGCGAGGATCATTTGGATACGCCTTCAATCGATAATGGGTACCCCATGGTTTATCCATGACAATCACAGAAATTGGTTTATCCATTTGAAGGAATGCGCTGGTTAACGCCACATCATGTAGTTTGTGTTTCACACTGGCACCATCATGTTTGGGATGAAAAGATAAAAATCAATAACACACATAAGGTTCTGACTGCCATCATTCCCATTGAAAATTGATCGAGTCCACATTTTTTGATGTGGTATTAATACCACCGTATCATCAGGTGTAATAATTTCGACTGTTCGCATGTTTATTTCTTTCACTTCACCATACGCACCATCGATATCAATCCAATCACCCGGACGATAAGGTAATTCATATAAAGTTACAACGCCAGCAATTAAACTACTTACATAATCCTTGAAAGCAAAACCAAGAGCTAAGCCTAAAGCTCCAAATAAAGCAACTAGATTTTCAAAAGAAGGTTCTATTATTTGTGGAACAATAAGAGCAAAGGCAACAATTATGACGACGAACCTTAATAATGGAACCAGACCTAAAATGAATAAACGGAAACGTCCCGAAAATTTATTGGCTAACCATGGTAAAAATCTATGGGTGACAAAAATAAATAACCAAGAACCAGCGACAATCAAACCTAACTGAATGAAATTGATTTGAGAAATATTTTTGAAAATATTGGATACGGTATCTGTGCCATTCATTTTATTCTCCTAAAACTGATCCACCAGGTACCCATTTCCACAATTTATCTTTCATGTAAACCAACCCTTCCTCTTCTGATAAAAGGATTGTTTCCATAATATTGCTGGGTGATAAAGGCAAAAGATTTTTCGAAGATCACCTGTTAATCCATTATGAATTAGGAGTGTATGCAATATGATTATCTTCTCATTTATAGATCCAGGAGGTAAAGTTGGTTTCTTGATTTGATTCCAGGGGGTTATCCAGATTGTTATTTCAGACAAATCATCATTTTGTTTGTCATCATCTTCTTCGATAATTTTATCTGGTTCTAATCGAGGACTGGTTCGCCAATATTCCCACGCAACCCCAGGATTACCACGAGAGTAAGCAGCCAGAGATTGTAAAAAATTGCTCATTTCTCTGGAATTTTGTTTTTGATCCTTTGGTAATATCACAAATTTACCATTATCAGACTGTCTGTACAGGAATTGTCGTTTTCCAGATTGATTTGAAAGTGAATAAAAAAATTCACTCAATTTTTCTTGGTCAAACGCTTGAATAGTTAAGGTAATTGGTAATCTTCCACGCCATAAATAATTGAGGTATTTCCATGTCCAACTATTACATCCGATAATCCCTTTTCCTAATTCTCCCGAATATGCTTTATCCAAAAAACTCCGAATTAAGTTTAACCCATCAGCATGCCGTAAAAAAGCACGCTCCAAATTTGGAAAAATCCAGGGTTTATCTTCATTTGGATTCGTAAACCAGGATTTATCAAAAGTAAGAATTTGTTCATAAGTTGGCGGTTCTACACACTTTAGATTCTGTAATTCTGACCATTGGTTTAATATATTTTCATAACCGTAAAAAGGCGGACTGATAAATGTAATGATTGGGAGTTTATGATTATGATCATTTTCCAACCAATCTCGAATTTCATTTTGAAATTTTTCAACACCATTTTTAAAATCGGGGGACGGAGCAATACGATTTAGCTTCCAATCTGGTAATTGTTGTAAATCATGATCCTCTTGAAAAGGTAATTCCTGTTTTTCATCATCTTTTTTCAAGAGATTCCGAAAGAACTTTATCTGTCGTTTGACTTTCTGGGTAACTGGTGGTGATGGTAATGAAAACTGAGCTAAGGGAATAAATTCCCACAAATTATGTTCATCTTTATCAGATAATTTTTGAGTACTCATGAAAATCCTTAATCACAGATATACAATCAATAGGAAAATTCAAATAATTAGTGTTTATTAAGTATATTGTACGGAAAAAATATTTTTGGGCAAATTATGCGAGATTATGTTCTGTAAAAAATTTTTGAAAAGGATTTTTAATTTTAAAATAAATAAGCGCTAGAATTAACCTGAGCATAAGGTTTCTGTTTATTATTATTTTCAGAATAACTGTAAATAAGGAAACAATACCATGATCCCAATTCGTGACCAGATACCAACCAGACGCGTTCCCTTCATCAATTATGCATTGATTGCTGCCAATATTTTTGTTTTCATTCTCCAATGGTTGGCAGGTTCAAATCAGGAAGCACTTATTTACCAATTTGCCTTAATCCCTGCTTCATTCACTGGCAGTTTAAGTCTTGGGAATATTTCTGATATCTTCACCAGCATGTTCATGCATGCTGGTCTAGCGCATCTGGGGGGAAACATGCTATATTTATGGATTTTTGGTGATAATGTTGAGGACAGTATGGGACATGGCAAATATTTATTGTTTTACCTCACCGGTGGTTTAGTGGCTTCTCTGGCCCATATTTTCACCAACCCTGTATCCCAAATCCCAACCGTTGGTGCAAGTGGTGCAATTGCTGCAGTATTGGGAGCATATCTGGTTCTTTATCCTAACTCAAAAGTGCTGACGATTATTCCGCTTGGATTTTTCTTGCGAATGACAATGATTCCTGCTGCTATTGTTTTAGGTTTGTGGTTCGTACTGCAGTTATTCAGTGGTGTCTTATCAATGGGAGGACCTGATGTAGGTGGTGTAGCGTTCTGGGCGCATATTGGTGGTTTTATCGCTGGTGTAATCCTGGCAAAGATTTTTGCGAGAAGGCGATATCAAGACACGATGGTACGTTGGTAAAGTTGAAAGGAAAATAACCCAATTTCATCTCAGAACATAAATGAATAGGATGATATGAATCAAAATAAACGCGAATGAAAAATACTTAAAATGTGATTTTCTGGACTTGTGTCGAAAAACAGTTATACCCAATAATGCACCTATTCCCCCACCTAATATAATTAAGAAAGTTAATGTTTTTTCTGGAACCCGCCATTGTTGAAATGTTGCTCGGAATTTATCGTATCCCCAAATGATGAAAGTAATAATATTTACTATCAGGTAATATGAAATCATTGTTGGTTTATCCTGAGTGATTATCGCCTAATATTATGTTGATCATTTAATCAGAAATGATTCGATAGAATTTCAAATCGTATGGAAGCAGAATGACTTGCTCTTGATTAAGTCTTTGGTTTAATTCCAAATCCACCAAATATCTATCCCTGCCAATAAGGAGAAATTCTAAATCTATTTTCTGTGGTTGTTCGGTGAAATTCGCCAGAACAATTACTTTTTCAGCATTATTCTTTCGAATAAATCCAAATACATGTGGATTATTTGTTTCAAGAATTTCTGTATTTAAATTTTTAAAAACTGGATTTGATTTCCTAATCCGAATCAGATCGGAAATAGAAGAATAAATTTTTCCTTCGATTGTTTTCCTGTCACCGCGATTCTTGGCTTTTTCGGCATCGAATTTTGGCCGATGAACCCAACGGCTGTCATGTGCTTTTGCTTTGTCTTCTAGATAACCATAATCATTCAATGTCCCCAGCTCATCACCTAAATAAATCAATGGAATTCCACCAATACTGATAATAATTCCATGAATTAGGGCAATGCGTTTGATGGCGAGATCAATCTCCATATCCGTTTCAACCGCGACAGCTTTTTCCAATCCCGCTAGTGAAGCACAGGTTCCTGATATGCGACAATCACCTGTTTTAGGATTCTCTTGAAATGGCAATCCACGTGCAAAACTACCCGGGAATCTTCCTCGATAAAATTCATTCAGAAATTGGCGATGATCATAGCCATTAATCCATAATTCAGCTGCATCATCATCCGAGAATGTCCAACCGATATCATCGTGACAACGCACATAATTAACCCAGGCGCATTGATCTGGGATAGCTAACCTTTTTTCCATCGAATATTTTAATAAACGCACCTCGCGTGTCGCCAATGTCTCCCACAACAATGCCATTAACAAAGGATTGTAGGAGATCTGGCATTTTTCCGGTGAAATATATTTAATCACATCATCCGGGTGAACAATCGCTTCTGATTTAAATAAAAGTGAAGGTGCGGCAATTCGGGCAATCAAATTAAACGCCTCTATCAATAAATGCGCTTCTGGTAAATTCTCACAATTTGTTCCCATTTGCTTCCAGATAAAAGCGACAGCATCCAATCGCAAAACTTGCACACCAGCATTCGCTAGGAACAACATCTCCCTTGCCATTTGAACTAACACAGCTGGATTCTGGTAATTCAAATCCCATTGATATGAATGAAATGTTGTCCACACCCACCTGTCCATTGATTTGAAATATGTAAACGCCCCAGGATGTTCATCAGGAAAGATTTCTCTTATATGAGCTTCATAAGCATCTGGCATCTGGCGGTCTGGATAAATCCAATAAAAGTCCTCAAATATGGGATCACCTGCCTGTGCTTTTAATGCCCACTCATGCTCATTTGATGTATGGTTGAAAACAAAATCCAACACCAGGCTGATGCCATTTTTTCGCAATTCTTTTGCCAGATCGATCAATTCATCCATAGTGCCAATATCGGGATTAACTTCTCGATAACTGCTGATGGCATAACCACCATCATTTTCGCCAATAGGCGTCTTGAATAATGGCATCAAGTGCAAAAAAGTTACACCTAATTCAAGCAAATATGGTATTTTTTGATGCAATCCTTTAAGATCACCCGCGAACAGATCAACATAACAAACAGCGCCTAACATTTGTTCAGATTGAAACCATTGGGGATCAGTTTCTCGTTTTTTGTCCAGAATTTTCAAATCAATTGAGCGGTTGATCCAACTTTCCGCCATTGCGTAAAAGAGTTCTTCAATATGGAAGATTGCATCAAAAATTTTCCCGTAAAGAGGAAATATTATAGTAAACAATGCTGGAAAGTGATTTTCCAACCTATTGATGAAATGGTTCCAATCCTCAGGATGAACATTCGCGTACCCCTGATAGCGATTTTGCAATCTGGGTAAAAGACGATCATAGGTTAATTGTGCTTGATGTTGAATGTCCATTAATAAAAAAAATCCAATCTTTTAAAACCCATAAATAAAACTTTTTAAATCGCTTTATTTAAATTTGCTATATACCTACCTTTAACCAGCGGAATCCATAACCTTCCAGGGTCAACACACGGTCCTCAAGAACAACTGGCTGGTACAGATTTAGAACATCCTGAAGTTCTTGATCCTTAATGCCCATCTCTTTTAAAGCAACCTGTTGACTTTCTGAAGAAAAATTGGCAATCACCAGGATCTTTTCTTGCTCATTCTCTCGTAAATAGGCAATAATGGATTTATTTTTAGGTGAACACAATTTAGATGTTCCCTCCCCAAAAACAGAATGTTGTTTTCGGACCGTGATCATAATCTTCAACCAGCTCAAAAGAGAAGTTGGATCTTCCAAAGAAGCCTTAACATTTACTTTTTGATATCCATAAGTCTCATCATCAATGACCGGGATTCTTAATTTCTGAGGTTCAACATCTGAGAATCCTCCATTGATTGAATCATCCCATTGCATCGGTGTGCGAACTCCATCCCGATCTCGAAGTTCAATATTATCTCCCATACCAATTTCATCACCATAATAAAATACAGGCGATCCTAGAAATGATAATAGGATTGAATGCATGAGTTTGATCTTGCGCTGATCATTATCCAAAAGCGGTGCCAGTCTGCGGCGTATCCCCAGGTTTAACCGCATTCTTGGGTCCGGCGCATAATATTCCCACATAAACTGCCGTTCTTGCTCCGTAACCATCTCTAACGTTAATTCATCGTGATTTCGCAGAAAAATTCCCCACTGGCAGCATTTTGGGATTTCCGGGGTGCGAGCCAGTATGACGTCAATTGGTGTGCGATCCGATTTTGCGAGTGCCATAAATAAGCGCGGCATCAAGGGAAAATGAAAATTCATGTGGAATTCATCACCATCTCCATCACCAAAATAATATCGTGTTTCTTCAGGCCATTGATTTGCCTCAGCCAATAACATGATTTCCGGTGAATATGCCTCAACAAAGGATCTTAAGCGTTTGTAATACGTATGTGATTCAGGTAAATTTTCGGAATTAGTGTCTTCACGCTCAAATAAATAGGGAGGAGCATCAACCCTGATTGCATCTACACCTAAGTCAATCCAATATTGCACTGTACGCATCATCGCCTTTTGAACTTCTGGATTATCATAATTCAAATCTGGTTGGTGATAAAAGAATCGATGCCAGTAATATTCTCCACGAAGAGGATCATAAGTCCAATTGGATTTTTCATAATCAATAAAAATAATACGGGCATCTTTAAATTGTTGATCCGTTTCACTCCAAATATAATAATCTTTGTATTTATCAAATTCCGGATGAGATGGGTCATGGGAGGCTTGAAACCATGGATGTTGATCAGATGTATGGTTGGGGATTAGTTCAACCATAATTTTCATACCTCGGCGATGTGTTTCATTGACCAGATTAGTGAAATCTTCCAGCGTTCCATAATTCGGGTTGATATCCTGCATATCGCTGACATCATAGCCACCATCACGCAATGGCGATTTCATGATCGGTAATAACCAGATAAGATCTACTCCCAGATTCTGCAAGTAATCTAATTTAGCGGTTACGCCTGGCAGATCACCTACCCCATCGGAATTTGCGTCATAAAATCCTCGGACATTCAATTCATAAATGACCGCCTGTTTGTACCATAGATTGTTACATGTCATAAAAAAAATTATCCTTTTACTGAACCAGCCATCATTCCGCGGACAAAATATCGTTGTAATGCCAGGAAGACGATGAGCGGTAATATCATACTGATGAACGCTCCAGAGGTTAACAAATGCCAGTCCTGTCCTTTTTCTCCAACAATCGCAGCCAAAGCACTGGTCACCACCCTGGTCTTATCACCCAGGAATACCAGCGCAACCAGGTAATCATTCCACACCCACAGGAATTGGAAGATGGCAAATGAAGCCAAAGCGGGGACGGATAGGGGAAGGATCAACTGAATAAAAATTGTGAAAGGTGATGCGCCATCAATAAATGCTGATTCCAATAATTCTCTGGGTATCGTACTGATATAGTTAAACATTAAGTAAATCGCCAATGGCAGACCAAAACCAGTATGTGCCATCCAGATCGCCAGATAGGTACCATTCAAGTTTAATTTTGTGTAATCCTGTAGGATTGGCACCAGAGCAATTTGTAATGGGACCACCAGTAAAGCAACCACGAGTGTAAAGAAGAATTTTCTACCCGGGAAGTTTAACCATGCAAACCCATAGGCTGCAAACGCGGCGATCATAATAGGAATAATCGTTGCAGGAATTGATACTGCAATGGAATTTAAGAAAGCGCCACCCAGGTCATTTCCTTTCCGGACAATCGTATTTCCCATACCATCTGTGAAGGAAATTTCTTTCCCGGTTAAGGTATCTATGTAATTATCCAAAGTTAGATCTGTCTCAAATCCAAGCCATTTTCGTTCTTCAACTTTTACCAGCAATGTTCTCTTATTTCCATACCAGGTATATTGATCACCATCTGGCATAGTGATCCCATTGCGCCATTCCTCAAAAGTATGTGTCACACCATCAATCGTGATAGGTCCATCCACGTCTGTAGAAGGATCTATTTTTATTTCACGTGTTTCGACATAACCTCTATGTGGAAAAACTGCCCACCACCCCGAACGGAATATATTCTCACTGTACCTGAAAGAAGTAACCAAAACCCCAAGAGTTGGCACAATCCAAATTAGACAAATGAAAATCAAAACGCCATTGACGAACAGGCTAGATGTCCTTTTTTGACCTGAAAAACTCTTTGTCTTTTTGCTCATCAGAATGCCTTCCTTTCACCAAATTGGCGCAGGTTGTAAATCATCACCGGTATAACTGCAACTAATAGAATGATGGCGATCGCTGATGCTCTTCCTGTGTGACCATAGGTAAAGCGTTGTAGGTAAAACTCATTGGCAATGACATTGGTTCCATAGTTACCTCCGGTCATCACCCTGACAATATCAAACAATTTTAAGCTGAAAATCAGGATTGTTGTAGCGACAGTGATCAACGTGCCTTTTATCGTTGGAATGATAATAGTAAAGAAAATTCGGAATTCATTCGCACCATCCACCCTGGCAGCCTCGAGTAATTCAGAAGGAATCCCTTTGATCGCGGATGATAATATTACCATCGTATAACCAGTTTGTAACCATACCATAATGATAATAAGCAGGAAATTATTCCAGGGTGGTTGTTGCAACCAAGGTTGCGATGTCCCGCCCAATGCCATTACAATCGCATTTAACAATCCAATTTCAGAAATACCAGCGCCTTCTCCTTTATAGGTATAAATAAATTTCCAGATGACGCCTGCACCTACAAAAGAGATCGCCATGGGCATAAAAATGATGATCTTATAAACTCTTTCAAAGCGGCTTCGATCAGCCAGAACTGCAATGATCAAGCCGATTGCCACACACAAAAAAGTTCCGACGATCATCCAGAGCAAATTGTTGCGGAATGCCTCCAACATGATCCGGTCGGTGACAGCAAAAATATAATTATCCACCCCTACAAATACCCGGCTGGTTGCATCCTGAAAGCTTAATAGCAAAGTTCTAAATGTTGGAATGGCAAGAAACCATGCTAAAATCGCCAGGGCTGGACCAACAAAAATAAATGGTTGTAAGCGGGTTATCCATTCTTTGGGAAGTTTCTCCACCAACCAGTTGGTAACATAGTAGAGTAACATGACTCCACCAACACCCCAAACTATAGCGATGATGACGACCAGGAATCGATTTGCTTCTGTATCTCTTAGAAAAATGAAACCCTGCCATAAAACGAGGAAGGTTAACAATGGGACAATGATGGAGACAACTACCCTACCGATTGCTGAAGTAAATACACGTATGATCCCGCTAAAAGGATTACTTTGCATAACGTTTCTCCCTCCAATCTCTGAATATTGAATGAAGGAGCAGAATTCTGATCCTATTCAGTTTTACTACTCCTTCACTCGATGTTAACAGTGTACTATTTAATTATAGTGAATATTTTTTTATTTAGGCCAGGATGCATCTATTTGTTTCAATGCGGTGTCCAGATCAATTGCTTCAGTGATGTAATCTGTCATCGATTTCCAGAATGATCCAGTACCTACTTCACCAGGCATGAGATCAGAGGCATCAAAGCGGACAGATGATGCATTCAAAATAATATCTGCAACACCTTTATCAATGATATTGGTGTACCAATCCAGACTTGAATCCTTATGAGGTGATATTGCACCACCGGCTTCCACCCAACCTTTCACAGAATCACCCATCGAGAAGTATTGAATGACAGCACGTGTTTCTGGGCGATCATTAAACATTGCATAAATGTCACCAGCAACCAGAACTGGTTTACCATATTCTGGGTCCAGTCCTGGGAAGTAGAAGAAATCGTAATCTACACCTGCTACTTTTCCTTCGGGGAAGAAGGAGGTAATGAAGTTACCCTGTTTGTGCATCCAGCATCTTACTGGTGTGTCAAACATCGGTTTTGGTGCATCACCAAAGAATGTGGTTGCAATAGCGCCACGACCACCATAAACATAACCATCCTTAAACCAGATATTGGAAACTTCTTCAACTGCACGACGGACTTCAGGTGAATCAAACTTCAATTCACCATTAACCCACTTGTCATAATTCTCTAAGGAAGTGGTTCGCAGCATCATTTCTTCGATCCAGTCAGTCATTGCCCAACCAGTGGCAGCACCTGATTCAACTCCAACACACCAGGGTGCATCACCATCTGCTACGATTTGATCAGATAGAGCGATCATTTCATCCCATGTGGTAGGTACTTTATATCCAGCAGCATCAAATTCTTTCTTTGGATACCAAACCAGTGATTTGCCATTCACGCGTCCCCAGATACCAGCCATGATCTTACCATCTGGACCTGTTATCATGGACATATCCAGCCAGGATTGATTGTAATTTTCTTTCAGCCAATCTTGATTAATAACACCTGTTAAATCAACCCCATATCCTTTAGCCACAAGGGTTTTTAATAAACCTGGTTGTGGGAAGTCAACGATGTCAGGGGGGTTTCCACCTTCAATGATAATGGAAATATTGGCTTCGAATTCTTTAGAGCCAGTATATTGAATATCTATGCCGGTCGCATCTTCAAATGGTTTTATTGAATTATCAAATTTTATTGCATCTGCATCCGTAAAAGGTCCCTGCATGGTAACAACAGTGCCTTTATATTTTCCTGCATATGCATCTGTTAATTCCTGACCAGCCTTGTAAACCATTACTGGAGCAGCTGGTTCTTCTGGAGCAGCTGGTTCTTCAGTAGCCGCAGGAGCGGCACAAGCAGTTAATACCATTGTTGCAAGTACAAGCATTGCAATTATCTTCCAAAACGATTTCATATCTTCCTCCGATTTTATTATTTATTAACGTAATAGAAACTAGTGGGTAAATATAAACTTATTTTTTCCCAGTCACCTCCTATTATTGACCATTTTAAGCTGTCTCCCTCTGAATAATTTTCAATGGTAATTCAATATGTTGGTTTGATTGTTTGGGATTCTTTAGATGGGAGATTAATAAACTGGCAGCAATTCTGCCCGATTCATCTAAAGGTTGATGAACCGTTGTAAGACCAAAATATTCAGCCATATCAATATTATCAAATCCAATAATAGCAATATCCTGCGGGATTCGCAACCCCATCATCCTTGCTTCCTTGATTAATGCAATTGCTTGCAAGTCTGTAGCAGCAAAAATTGATAATGGTAATCCAAATGGAATTAAATTTTTTAAGACCTGTTCTGGTGATAACGCGTATTCATTAATAAACTCATCTGGGAAGGATAATCCAGCTTGATGGATAACTTTTCGGTATCCAGTCAATCGCTTCCTGATTGGGTCAACACCAAATTCTGGTTGTTTTTGACCACCAACAAAAGCAATTCGTTGATACCCTTTTTCCAGCAGGTATTGGGTGGCTATCTCACCACCCCATTCATCATTAATCATCAGTGTAGTAAAATTCGGATCAAAAAATTCTAAAACAACTGTCTCCAGTTTATAATCCAATAATCTTTTTGAGATAGCAGAATCGTATACCTGAGAAACGATAATTAATCCATCCAGCATCCCCCGCATGGGTAATATCTCCAGATAACTCAAACTTCTTGACTTTGAATCAACCGGATAAACAACCATTTCATAATCTTTTTTATTCAAAACGGATGCAATTCCACGTAAGCGCTGCACAAAGGATGGTTCTGTGAAGAATGGAATCAAAATGCCAATTCGGCGCGTTCCCATTAATGCCCTCGCACGGGATTCTGCTTTGGGTACATACCCCAGGTTTTCAATAGCATTGATGACTACATTTCTGGTATTAGGATTAACTCGATGTGGAAAATTTAATACCCTGGAAACAGTGGCTATACTGACACCGGCTTCTTTTGCAACATCGTAAATGGTTGGAATTAATTTTGTCATAATGAATACTTACTGTAAATTCTTTTATGTAAGCACTTTCATTATAGAAAAATTTGTTACAAGAGTCAAGTGGCAATTTCAACCAATTCCCTCTTTCTAAATGAAGGATTGATCCAACTCTCTCAATCAACTGGCACCTTCCATCCACACATTAATCAAAACAATTGCTTTCTTTTTATGTTTTACCAGTTGTATTTGATTAGCAATGGGATCATAACGCAAATCATCATTGGGATCGCTGTAAGGATAAGTTCGTTCGCTAGTAATAAGTTATCATGCTACCAGCCTGAATGAAAAGAACAATCAAAACTTCCATATTGAGATTTCTTTTATTTTTCGCTAAACTTATGTATATTATATGAAAGGTGGGATTATGAGCCAGACCTTCCACTGTCCAAATTGCGGTGCTCCACTGGATCCTCCTGCAGGATCAAATCTATCCATCCGTTGCCCATTCTGTTCTTCTTCTGTCATTATCCCAATTGAACTAAGAAGACAATCTCCTGAGGGTGAAACCTTCTCCCGCGAGGAAGCAATGCGGAAACTCCCGGATTCCGGTCGAAATTTAATGGAAATCATTCAAATGGTGAAATCCGGACAACGGCAAGCGGCAATCATTCGATTTCGGGAATATTTTGATACCAGTCGAAATACGGCGGAATTGGCAATAGCACGAATAGAACAAGGGAGAAGTCGTGGAATTGAGTCATTTGCTCAAATCACCAGGTGATTCCAATTCTCCCCCAGACTCAGGATTTTTATCCTCCTAGATCAATTCCGCGAAAAAAAATTCCTGCTATTTCCAATCGGAATGGCTTGTTTACCGGTTGGTATCATCAGTTTTGTTCTTTTGATAGTCGGTACAGCAATTTTTTTCAGCGCAATAGAACCAGATGGGTTTTTATATGAATTCTGGTTAAAGAATAATCCAAAGAGTTCTATTAATTTAGTCTACTCATTTGGTGGGGAAAAAGCTCAAACCGCATTACTTTCAGAGCCTGATTTGATAACAGCAGATAAAGATGGCAATGTCTTTGTTTCTGAATTTCCAGGAGGAAGAATCCAGCAATTTGACAAAACTGGACAATTCATACGGGTTTGGAGCGCAGGTGAAGGCAAGGTAAATATAACCGCTATCGAGATAGATCTCCATGGAGTGTTATATGTGGTTTTTGATCGAACTATTCTGCGTTATGATATTCAAAGTGGGGCAACACTGGATCCATTTCCAAACCCAAATAATTTCCGTTTTAACGATTTTAAAGCTCTTTCTGATGGTTCATTTGCTGCCATGGTGGATGGTGATAATCTTGTTCGGTTGAACATAGATGGAAATGTGCAATGGTTAGTAGAAGATGCGATAAGCTCGGTAGCAGACGAAACAGATACTAGAGGATTACTAGCGGTTGATTCAAAGAATAATATCTACATTGCTGGAACTTTTGTAGAATCTGTTTTTGTTTATTCATACGACGGTCGTTATCTTAATCGGATAGGATCTGAAGGAAACGAAGAAGGACAGTTTACCGGATTGACGGCAATTACAATTGATGGCCAAAACAGAGTTTTGGTGAATGATTGGGGTTGGTTAGAAATTTTTCAACCGGATGGGAGATGGCTGGAAAAGATCTCGCTACCCTTTCAAACGAGAGACCTGGATGTAGGACCAGATGGATTACTGTACGTTGTAACAAAAGACCCCAAGGTGTATGTTTTTGAAATTAAAGTTGATTAATAAAAAACACTATTTCATTTCTTGAAATAGTGTTTTCCTAATGCGCAAAAAAGCAATTGGGTAAAAAACTTATCGGTAACCTAAAATTAAATCAATTGTAAATTGATCCAATCGTTCATATTTCAAACCACGATTAGCAATTTTTGTTCGATCAAAGGCAACTGCTTTTAGTGCATTTGCTTTTTCAGTTGAATATTTACCAAAATATTGTGTCATGGTTGGTTCTTCAGCATTAATTTCTGAAAGAATCGCCTGAATTTCTTGATCAGCATTAAATTTCTGAGCTTTTTCTTTCAACATCAAATAGGTGCGCATACACCCTCTGGCGAAATCTTTTACACCTTCATAATCTTCAGTTCGAAAAGCATGGGCATCAAAATGCCGTGGAGCATCGTATCCTACATCCTCCAGGAATTTAACCAGATAAAAGGCTGCTTTAATATCGCGTGAACCAAAACGCAGATCCTGATCATAACGTCCAGGATATTGGTCATTTAAATCGATATGGAATAATTTACCCGCTTCCCAGGCTTGGGCAACGCCATGCATAAAATTGATACCAGCCATGTGTTCATGCGCAACTTCTGGATTTACACCAACCATTTCAGGATGATCCAATGTTTCAATAAATGCCAGCATATGTCCGGTAGTTGGATTATAAATATCTCCGCGAGGTTCATTGGGTTTTGCTTCCAAGGCAAATTTGAGATCGTATTTATGATCAAGCGTATATTCACACAAGAAGTTCATTGCTTCTCGATTACGTTTGATCGCATCTACTGCACTTTTGCTCGAATCTGTTTCAGTACCTTCGCGGCCGCCCCAGAAAACATAAACTTTTGCACCAAATTCCACACCTAGATCGATCGCTCGCATTGTCTTTTGAAGAGCATAAGCACGTACCTTGGGGTCATTACTGGTAAACGCCCCATCCTTGAAGATCGGATCACCGAATAAATTTGTCGTTGCCATGGGCACAACCAGACCGGTATCCGCCAGTGCTTTGCGGAAATCTTTTTTGATTGCCTCCGCTTCCGCAGGTGTTGCATCTATCGGAATCAAGTCATTATCATGAAAATTAACGCCATAAGCACCGACCTCCCCTAATAAATAAACCAATTCAGCTGGAGTCTTAGGCTCACGCACAGGAGAGCCAAACGGATCACGTCCAACGGAACCTACAGTCCATAATCCGAAGGTAAATTTATGCTCAGGTTTTGGTAACAAAGTAGTCATTTTTTCTCCTTGTAAAATAATTATCATTCAAATTTTCTACTTTTAATTTTCCTTCTTAGTAGAAAAATTATCTATTAATATAATTGAATTTACTTTTCAAATTTGTATGCTTCACAAAAAACAAACTTCCTGCACTCAATTGATCCCATTGGGAGGTTCTTAGTGAAATTATATACTAGGATTTATATATATACGATTTTTTCTAATTCCTATAAGAATTTTGGATGGATTAAAAAGTTAGTTTGACATGATTTATTGAAATTTCTAATTGGGTTTTAAAATCAATGCTGTCTCTCCTGAAAAACCGCCATACAAAATTGATAATTTGCCTGAATCGAACATTTTTTTCTCCAATCCTTCAGGAGAATAAAGAGCTCGCTCAAACCCAGAGATGATTATATACTGCACAGGATAACCCTAAATGAATCTATTCACTTCATCAATATTGATCTCTTTGTAAAAATCAATAACATCTTCAATTCATTTGTCAACCAAAGCCTGATCTAACAATGATTTGTGTTGGCGGGTATGCCAGCTCCAACCAATCACAGTGGTAATTCTGTGAAAATGGAACACCTTCCTCCCGACCTGTCTTCGGATGTATGCCTTTCAAAAATAACAGGTGACCCAACCACATTATCCTGAAAGAACATAATGCCTTCATAAGCTAGGCGTAGATACAGGTAGAAAAAGCGAATACTTCTGTTGAAATTACTGGAATATCCTCCTATAGTGTTATGGTTGGGGAAGAAGTAACCGTCGACTTCTCCGTTGATGTCCTTTCACCAGGCGCAGGAGTTGCATCCGGTCTGGTAACTGTTAGCAATGGTGTGGATGAATGTTCCGGCAATCTGACAGATGGTTCAGGTAGTTGTGACCTCATTCCTACCTTCAGTGGTGCTCAGGATTTGGACGCAACGTATGAAGGAGATTCCAATTTTAACGCATCCACAATAACACATCCGTTCAGCGGCTTATCGGTGGAAAAAGCTTCACTTACCCTTGAAATTACAGATATGCCGGTCGGGCCATTTGTGATTGGGCAACTGTTTACCATTTCTGTTGTGGTCTCACCCGTCGATCCTGGTACCCTGCTACCTGTTGGTGCAGAAATCACCATCAGTAATGGTGTCGATAGCTGCAAAGCGATTGTTCAGCTGGATGGCAGTGCTTCATGTGATATTACGCCCTCCGCACTGGATGCACTTGATTTTGTCGCCTCCTTTGCTGGGGATGATGATTTCCATGCCAATCAGTCAACCCCAGTGGCAGGACCGCAGATCAACAAAGCCGATACTCAGGTAAGTGTTTCCACCAGCATTAACCCCGGTGTGGAAAGCACGACCATCATTTTTACTGCCAATGTGAGTGTGGTTGCTCCAGGGGATGGTGACCTCACTGGCTTCGTTCAATTCCAGATTGATGGAGTGGATACAGGTGATCCTGTTAGTGTCTTGGATGGTCTGGCAGTTAGTTCGGAAATCACCGATTTACCGGAAGGAATGCACGCCGTCAAAGCCATCTACCTGGAAAGTACGCTCTTCAATGGATCCGAATCGAGCGAGCTCTCACAAAAGATTATTGCCGGTGATCATTCAGAAACTGTAAATCCCGGACAGGATACCACAATAATCTATCATGGTATGCAGAATGGTGAACCTGTGACGACCATTGTTCAAATCCCAGCGGATGCAGTGGATGAGGAATTAACGGTTGTTTACCACCAGTTTAATGAAACCAGCCTTGAAAAACCCGAAGGAATGGATTTTGTGACCCATTTCACCCTCAAAGTTTACAAGAATGGTGATTTACAACCCGGATTTGAATTCCTTGTACCTGTTGAAATAAGTATGGAGTACAATCCCAAAGAATGGGATGTAGAAACCTTCCAGCTGCTGGGATATTATGAGGCGGATGACGTGAATTGGCAAGATGATGGTATTGAAATTGTTGAACACGATGTGGATAACAACACCTTGCTGTTCACCATTCAACATACCACCCCGGATCAATTCTCTCTGTTGGGAACTCACAAATACCTGTTCTTCTTCCCTCTCATTAACAAGTAGCATTTCCAAACCAAAACAACAGGAGGTTAACTCGCAGGAGTTAGCCTCCTGTTTAATTGTTTACAAGTATAACAACTTCAAAAGCTTAATCTTGAATGAAATATTGGGTTGCTCGGTGTATCTACCATCTAGAATGTATACTGCGGAGATGTTGCCAGAAAATAATCGTAGATAATAGGTAAGATTACTCTGCAGATAAGCTAACCTTTGATACAAGATACCTTGATAAATTAAGGTCACTAGACTTAAAAAACATTCATGGGGCAACAATTTTCTGGATATCGATTCTGGAACTCACTGGTTTGGGTAATTCGCCTGTAAATCAAGGTGAGACAAAAAAGAATAGTGATCCAAAAAAAATCAGCCACATATAGTCAAATTTGTGGCTGATTTGCTTTGATATTATTTGCTTTGTTTTTCTACCCGCCAGGATTAAACCGTGTTGGTGTTGGAGTGGGTGTTCGCGTAGGCGTATTGGTATAAAGAGATGTTGGTGTTGGAGTCGGCGGTATTGGTGTATTAGTCGAAGTCGGTGGTATTGGTGTATTGGTCGAAGTCGGCGGTATTGGTGTCGGTGTGCGTGTAGGTGTCCTCGTTGGCGTATGCGTTGGTGTGTGTGTGGCCGTGGCTGTGGGTGTGCGTGTGGCTGTAGGAGTAATTGTCGCCGTCGGAGTAATAGTCGCTGTTGGAGTGATCGTGGGGGTGTTGGTTGGTGGTCGTGTAGGTGTGCGAGTTGGTGTACGCGTGGGCGTCGGTGTAATTGTGGGTGTTGGAGTGATTGTTGCTGTTGGAGTGATTGTTGGCGTAAGTGTAGGAGTGGAGGTCGCTAAATTTGGGCACCGTTTCTGGATAAAGATTCACCTGTGGGATTACCTGTCTATTCAAAAATAAACCTGACCATTCTAATCTTGCGACTGCATTTCCACTATTCTCATAATATTCCATTGTGAGTTCGTTCAATTCACATGATAGAAATATAGGTTCGCTTTCATAAGTGGTAGCTCCCTGATTAACCCAAGCGTTTATTATGCGGGAACCATTCACAAAAACACGGATACCATCATCAGCAGTTCCATAGAATGTGTAATAACCTTCTTGTGGAGGCATAACATATCCCAACCAACGAACAGAGAAATTATTCGTACGAACAACAGAATTAGGGCTACCTGAGCCCCAATTGAAATTAATTGTTCTCATCAATGCGGGAAAGGACTAAATTTTGCCAGTTGTCTCTATCTGCATAACTCTCTTCATAATAGGTCCCCAAAATACCTTCCCCATTAGGTGAGCAGACTGCTGCAGGAGTAGGAGTCGCTAAGGGGGAAGCAGGATCTAAATATTGGCCATCGATAATTTGAATCGAATTACCAATCACAGGTCCAGTCCAACCAACTGCTAAATTATCTCCACCGCCTCCCTCTTTTTGTAAGGTTTCAATCCAATACCACTCCCCACCTTGCAAAGTAACTGGGCTTGATCTTTGGGAGGTGTACTTATTCCATTGTCGTGATGATGTCCAACCATTTACATATGCAATCCTTGTTTTGTTGGATTCATTAATTGTAGAGCTTAGGTATAGTTCCGAAGAATCATCACTGGAAACATAAAAGGTGTATTCTCCATCCTGTGGTGCACAAACCCAACCGATTGTTCTGGTACCATAATTGTCTCCACTATTAACAGGTATTTCAAAACTATTTCTAATAGTATTTTGATCAGGATTATATGGGTAATTCGCTGAACCTGTTAAGTTTAATACACTAGTACCAGAAATTCCGTTCCATCGTTGCATCAATATTCCACTCCCATTACAATCGTAGATCGGTGGAAGCGGAGTGGCAGTGGGTGTACTGGTTGGTGTAGGCGTATTGGTAGCAGTGGGAGTATTGGTTGGTGGTATAGGCGTGGGGGTGTGGGTAGCGGCCTGCGCAATCGCACCCACCAAACCAGTTACACGGGATGTACGGAATTTTTCAACAATCCCCTCGCGTTGTGCAGTTAATCGCAATGTTGGCCACCAGGTGGTTAAAAGCGGTGTGATCAGCGGATGCCGATAGGTAAGTACCACTCTAACACGATTTCCTGGCCCACCGGCATCATCCACAAATCGTACTGTAGGATCGAAAGGTGGTAATATAGCAGGATCATCCACTCTACATGGCATCGGATATCGAAAACTTTCCTGCGAGGAGACATCAAAGGGCGTGAAAAAAAACGGATTTGGATCAAACAAGAATTGCTCACCCGTTAGATTTACACGATTAGAACAGGTGGTGATATCAAAGTATCCTGGTAAGCTGGGGTTCCCGCGATGTGTCTGGTCAAATGTACTGATCGTATAAGCATGATCCAAAAAATCCTCATAATCACCGGTAACCGGTTCATCAGGATCAAACGATAAACCAACTGCCCCTGACAAAGCTACATCACGTATGGAAGGTAGGCGTGCCCAATCGATGAGCACATTACTTAATAATTCCACCTCTTCCTGGGTGTGATTTTCACGATGCCATGATTGGCTTTCTACCCAGGTATCGGATACACGGCAGTCAAAATTGGCAGGACCATCAGCATAAATAAAATCAATTGTCCCACTATTGGGATAATCTGCCCCCATCACCTGACGGGGAGAATATATTCCGTCCAGTGCATTAGCAGCTTCCGGGCAATACTGCGGATCATAACTACCGGTCACCGCATAGCGGACAGCAAAACGCGCACCATTTTCAAGCGCTAACCAGGCCTGCAACATCCGTCCAAACTCAATGATGCCAAATATTAGCAATAATAGTATGGGCAAAGCCAGGGCAAACTCAACCATACTTTGGCCACGGCTGTGCGGTTTCTTCATTTTATTGGGTAACGATAAAAGTCTTTTCATAAAATACCCCTTATTGCGTGAGCCTGGTGTAAATTCTGGAAGCAATGTCCTCAAAAATCGGTAACAGTCGATCTGAAGTTGGCGCATTATAATATTGACCACAGGATCTATTCGGTGCTACAGGTGCACATGGATCAGTCGTTCGATCACCATCATCTCCAACCGCTGCCATATACCTTAGAAATGGTTCGGCTGAACCAATGGTCATTGAACCGAGGCGGATCGAGTAAATTGCCATTTCATTCCCTCTGCGTTCTAAAGGATTCCCGGAGCGCGTGAGGGCGGCTTCATCTACCATGTCCATGGCATAATCCAGAACGGAATAGGCGGGACTTGTGGTCGTATGGATTGTAATATAGGTTTTAGGAACGATACCGGGGGTGCCGGTGCCCCAAGGGTCTTCATCATAAGTATCCATTGTATAAGTAGGCGGGCAAGTATTTGAATTTGTATCGACGCAATATCGCGGATCATCAGGTATTGTATTACCATCAAAGCAGGATGTTGTCCAAAAGGGTTGCCCGGGTGAACCACCACAAAAACCATTCACAAATCCAACAGGAATATCATTATTGGTGGCATGGGTATCGCTTAAGTTGGCTGCTCCATCAGAAAGAAAAACCATCACCCATACCGAACCAAATCGACCACCATTGCGGAGCTGATTAGCGCCTACACGAACACCACATCCGATACAGGTGGATAAACCGGTGAATTGGAAATTGGGGTCACCGCCAGTCCAGGAAGTTGCAGCATTATGGTCTTCCTCGGTCCACATGCCATCATAACCATTCCAATCCCAGTCCATGGAATCAAACCGATCATCCCGATCACAGGGTACCCCACCCCAGCCATACGGGTCAGGACCACCATCAGCGGCATCCCACCAGCGATCCAGTAAGTGGGGTGGATCGAGTGCAGGATTGGAGGGATGGAAAGGGCAATCCGCCCCATACATGGCAACAAAATCATCGGCATCAGCGCCATCGCCATCCAGATCTTCGGAATTTATTGGGTCATAAACCCCTGGATTTGCCCACCATTTAGACCACACATTAAATACCACTGGTGGATCATCATGCACTGAGATAAGATCAATCGCAAATTTAGCTGACAATAAATCAGTCCCTAACACATATTCAACCCGGGCTTCGCGATCATAGGTAACCACTGATACCTGGTCATAACCATCAGCTAATGTATCAATCAACGCTTTGGCAGCTTCTTTTGCATCCAACATCGGTTGGCAGGAATTCGAGCCATTGCATCCCGCCGGGTTATAGGGTGCAAAAGGGCTGTAATCCGCAGTATCAGATGCCATTGACTCAGACGTATCCAGGACGATAACAACATCAAGCGGAGCTGCTTCAGAGATCGAATTAGTTCTCAAAGTTAAACTATTCAACCCTAATAATGACAAAAAATATAAGGGGGCATCCTGTTGAGCCTGCACCCAGACCAATTTTCTTGGAGCTTCAATGGGCGAATTTGGGCAACGGCCAAGAAAAATGGGTGGTAATCCAGTGTCACGTACACCATCTTTATCAGCATCGCAAACTAATACTTGGATACTTGAATAATCAACATTCATTAAACTAAACACTTCTGAAGCGGCTGCTGTCATAGACGTCAGATCCGGGTCTCTTTTAAACTCATTTACTGCAGCTAAAGCAGCTGAGTCGACTGCTCTTTTTAAACTGCCATAAGTGATATATACTGAACCAGCGTCCAACGCCAGCCCAGTAAAAAAAAGCAGGATTAATAAAGTAATGGCGAAAATTACTAAAACCTGGCCTCTGGATGTTTTTTTTGAATTTTTCATTTCATCATATTCTCATGGTATTGGTGTTGGTGTTGGTTGTGCTGCCGGTAATGGCATGATTGTATATGCCCTGATCTGCAATGGATTTGGAATCAGGTCAGTAATGATGGGTATCCCCAGTACCTGCTGGTGACAATAATACACTTCAACAGCCACATAACCTTTATTGGTAGGCGCACCTGACAATAGTAAGGATTGAACCCTTAATGCAGTAAAATGAGGATCTGATCGAACAACAATCCCTTCACAATCTTTTGTAAAATTATCAGGAAGTGGGTCACTAGTAAAATTTAGATCTGTACTGGTGGAAAAATCCACATTGGAAAGCGCCCAACGGCCGTTGGGGTGTGGGTATTGGTCAGAAATCGTGTTCCCCGAGATAGTAAAACCCGTGATGACAACATCATCTGTGGATAGATCTAATTCCAGGTAGTGATTAAACCCATTGCAATATTGCGCGTTAGGGCATCCAGCGGATCCTGAAGGGGGAGACATCATACAAGAAGTATCGTAAAAGAAATTGAGATCATCAGTAGTGCTGCAATTCAAGTCTCCGGTGGCAAACGGATCACGCACAGAGGCAAAACGTGCTGCTTCCCGGCTCAAGTCCAATACATCCAGGTACCGGCTGATAAAAAATGCCACTTCCACCAAACCCAACAATATTAAAAGCAGTACCGGCAATACTAAAGCCAGTTCAACAAAGGATTGACCTCGGGTCGGTTTTTTAATTCCTTGAACTCGCCTGATTAAATGGTACAAATTAGTCTCCAAACCTCTTCCATGTCTAATGCGGGCTGATTATATAATACACGAGAGCATTAATAAGATCAAGTGTATGATCATAATCTGTAATTAAATTGAAACCTATTAGTAACATAATTGTAACAATTTTTCAGTATCCAGAACATTTCTTTGATCCAATATACGCAATTATCATAATCTCAACTCAACAATAATTTTATGCAAGAAAAGTACCAGGATTTTCTCGAAAATATTCATTTCTTCAATCTGACGACTTCATAAATGACAGCAGAATTTTCAGACCCGTCACCGTGAACGATACGTAAATCGCCTCGTTGGGTCATCTCATTAAATTTTTCCAGACCAGTGGAATGAATAATATACCCGTTCCAAGTCAGAAACAATGATATAACCAACATCATAGCGATTTAAGAAATTAATTGCATTTTCTATATCATCTGAATCATAAAAATTATTTACCTGCTGGATCCGTTTTTCAACAATCTCCCCTCCCAACAGAGAATGATGTTGTCGGGTATGCCAGTTCCAACCAATGACCGAAGGTAATCCAGTATAAATAGAATAGCGTGCGCCCCACCGGTATTCTGTGGTATGCCCTTCCACGATCACAGGAGAACCTACTACATGATCCTGCATGTATCTGATACCAAAGTAATCAATCGCTAGATTCAATTTTCTGTCTTCGTCAGAATAGAAAGCAGGTGGTAATTCTGGGCTATATAGCGAATCCCCCAGCATAAAAAGTGCTCCATCTAACGTCTTTGGTGGATTTTCTACATCAGGCCAACGATCATTAATTTTGTATTTTGTTGCTGTTAAAGGATAGGAAAGTCCAAATAAGATCAATATCTGCAATACAATAATCCAGCCAATTCTTACTCCGCGCTTCCATGAACGAATTATCTTAAAAAGCTCAATCAACCCCAAACTGATGGCGATTCCTAAAATAAACCAGGCCTGAAGATAAATTCGAAATACCATATTGGATCTACCAACATCCCCTTTCAACACCAGGACTTCTGTGATGAATGTGATTGAAAACCCTAGGGCAAATAGAAAGAATATAAGCCGATGAAATTCTGTAAGATCTTTCTTGAAGAATATCAGGTAAATCCAGAATATCAATAAAGGGAACCCAAAAGCCAGAACCTGGTAGTTGAAAGCCCACAATACGATCATGATTGCCAGGACACCAGCTGGAATCAGGTAGAATTTTTTACTCTTTTCCTCCTTCCAATCAGAAAACCATCGTTTCAAGTCAGGGACTATGTGAACAAATAATAGGCTAACCATTACGAAGAAGGAAAATCCAAGCACCACTATGTAATCCGTTAACGGTGTTTTTGCACCTCTCCAAAATTCAATGGAAGAATAATCTGTTTTAAACCAGTGGGAAAACGGTCGGTATAAAAGTAAGGCAATTCCTATAGCCCCCGCTGGATAAAGAATGATTCGTTTGATCTTTAACTTTTTATTGATTTGCTCTTCATTTATGATTTTCCAAACCATAACGAACCCGGCCAATGCAATAAACAAAGGGAAATCCCATGTGTGGGATGCCAGGAAACTGCCAACGAATATACCAAATAATACCAGCGCAAGAAGTTGGTCCTGCCACTTCCGTTTTTGGATCGGTACCAGATAAACGCTTAAACACCATGCCAGGCCAAGCGCAAAAAATGGCATGGTTAACAGGTGAGGATGCATATCTGCATATAAAAATGAAAAATAAGGAAATTCTACAATCGGAGTATCAGGTCCATCATGCAAAATAGGGCGGGAAGCAGAAAAATACCAGCGACCCGCATCACCAGGTAATTCAGCATTACCTGACAGGACCTGACTTGCTCCGGATAAAACCAGATCAAAATTACTGTAGGTGCCAGTATTCACACTTAAGTTGGATACCTCAGGTAAATATTTCCATAACATTTTCACCTGATAGAAATTTCCCATGAATAGGATGGCAACAATTGCCAATAATCCACTCAGGTAAGCTGCTGTGTTGGAGGGTAAGATGTTGATAAAACGGGTTTTGATTGTTTTGTTTTGGTCATCCTGGTCAAGCTCAGGTTTTTGATGTTTTTTATTGAAGGCTTTATGAATATTATACGCAAGCCCAAACACACCGATACCCGTCATAGCAAACCAGCCAGGTAATACTAAATTATAGGCAATCGATGGAATAATCCCCAACAATTTGGTTGGAATGGCCGCTACAACAAAACCATAATAATAGTAATTGATATAATGATCCGAGAACCAGGGGTTTGCTGGCGGAAAATAAACGGATTTCAGAACAGCATTGAAGAAGGCGAAATCCATAGGTTTCTCACCACCCAACCAGGGGTGCCAGAGATCCGGATTGTTTATCCGCACCAACAGACTAAAAATAAACAAAGCCAGAAAAATCAATTCAACAATTAAGACATGTCTCCAGCTTTGTTTAAGATAATCCACAATTATTTGTCTTTTTTTCAGGAACAAAAAACCATTAAACAAAATCAGGGCAAAAATACCGATCAAGATAGAAATCCTGGTGAAGGAGATCAGCTTAATACTGGCAAAAAACCAGGGTAACCATGCCAGCATCAGCAAACCTGCCATACGGATTATGGAATATCCTTTATCCGGCAATATGGAAAAAACACAGAAAACAACAGGAAAGACAATCAATCCAATTATCCACAATAAAAGGTACCAGGAAAACACGCTCATTGTTTGGTTTACATTCAACAAACTGGACTGGTTAAAAATTTTAGACCAGGTTCCTCCATTTTTCTGTGCTTGTAACCGTTCAGGAGGAAGTTGAAGGGATGTATTTGCTCTTGAGTAATCTTTTGGTACCTGGAAAATTACCGTGTCAAGATCAATCTGATTAAATTCTTCTCGTATTTTTTCGATTGAAAAATCGTCAGATTTCTTAAAAATAAATACTTTAGGATGATCATAAACCGTAAACGATTCATCTGCATTTTGATCGTCGAATTTGATCGGACCAAGATTTGGGTGACTGACAAAAATTGCTACGAGGTCAAATCCCAATGGACTCTTAAATGGTGGTTCTAGACCATAAGCCCGTTTTTCCAATGCATCTGAGCTACATTCACAATCAAATAACAGCTGATAATATCGTAAAGTGAGCGGGTAGCGCAATTCAAGGCGTGGCATGGCGTCATAAGCCCGATTACTGGGGATAACAAGATATTCACTGGCATCCAGGATATCAATCATCCTGTCTCTTTTTTCAGGCGTATCTGGTTCGTATAACTCCAGATTGAGCGGTTTATATATCCCACCCAGTGCATCGGTATCATCAACCGCCAAAGGTAACGCATCGTCCCAGGAAGTTTCCAAAGCAAAAACTTCAGATCTTAATAATGCTGCATTCCCCTCAATTAATTCATACTTGACCTGATATGAGTTTTTTTCCTCTAATGTAATTAGTGGGAATGTGAATTCAGTGGAATAGCGCTCTCCTGGTTCAGAGAGTTCAACAGTGCGCTCGGCTTCTACTAATGGATTCTGCTCATCTCTATCTTTTAAGATGCTTACTCTTAAGACCACAGTGGATGGTTGATATTCCTGGTAGAAATCCAAGATTTCTAATCGATTAAGGCGTATATTCTTTTCCACTTCGAATACATTTTGAGTTGAAAAAGAGTCAACATCATCAACCAAATAATCATTTTCTATAACAATTGAACCATCATCTTCATTATTCAGGGAAAGCTTTGTTTGCGAAAAGTTAATGTTCAGCTCATCATCTTGGGAATAATTGAGATAATAGGATTGGTTGGGTTCCAATTCAATTTCAGGAAACTCAACAAAAAGCGTCTCAGGATCACGGCTGAATGGGACTGGCACCATCACATCAACCAGAAATTCTTCCCCTGATTTATCCTTTGCGATCGTAACTCGTAAACTCCCTTGAGGTTGACTGATGTTGGGGACTGTAATCCCGGATACACTGCCACCTGATTTAAGTCGCAAATCCATCATTTGCGGCTCCCCTAAAACTACTTTCTGGTTATTGTAAACAGGGATTGGATACATCTGTGTTTTGTCACCTGAGGTCACAAAAACATTCAACGGGCCGGGAATATTTCCCAATATCCAACGGGAGGCTTCAACCCGGGTATGTGGCCGAGAATAAATGCGGGTAAAGGCGAAGGCATAACCCAAAGTGCCAACCACTACCGACAACAAAACTACTATGCTAACCAGACCTTGCCAGTTTTGTTTTAAAGCTCGCAATTGCAACCCTAAATCTCTTCCAATTTCACGAATTCGAATGATTTGAGGGTTCGTTTTGCATATCAGCTCATGCAAAGCCCAGGCAGTAAATAAAATTAAAAATGGGTAAATTGGTAAAAAGTATCGCATGTAGCGCCAAAATTGTATGTTTTGCCAGATAAAATATGCCAGAACCCAAATAAACGGAAATAAATGCTTTCGCCACTCACCTTTCCAGATCCTGTAACCAGCCCACCCCCAGCCAAACCAGGCCATCAAGCCTAACGGGAGACCCATGCCCCACAAGACCATGTTCACCCAGGCATATTGGATGGGGCGGTTGGTCCAATGGTGATTAGGTGGCCATTCTGAATTTCCTGCTACCTGATTGGTAACTTCTTTAATAACTTTTACCCAATTTTCATTTAGACTGATATTTGAGAAACCAGGTCCATTAAATGCATATGGTTGGAAAATACGAAAAGCAAGAAAAGTAAATAAAGTCGCAAGAAATAGCCCTAAAAGTATCGGTTTATTTGAACTCCAAAATCGGCTCTGTTGTCTATTCTTAAACAAATATATTGCTCCAGCGACCACGATGAGACCAAAAACTGGCAAGGTATTCACTTTACAAGCACCTGCCATGCCTACCATCGTACCGAACAACACAAAAAAGACATAATTTGAGTCTGTTACTTTCTGTTCAGGTTGATCAATGGGAATGGCTAACAATAAGAAATAAAAACTGGTTACCACAAAAAACGTGGCAAATGAGTCTACGGTAAAGAAATGAGAAAGTTGGATGGGGAACACAGCAATTGCATACAAAGCAGTTGCTAAGTAGGCAATTTTTTTATTATAAAGACGTAACGCTAACAGAAAGAGTGGAATAATAACTGCCAGGTCAAAAACACCTGAAAGTGCTCTTCCGACAAGCGTAATCGAATCATATTGGGTCATGTCCAGCCATTCAGCTACCATGCGGGTCAAGAATAACGGTAACATGCCATATGTATAAGATCCATGCTTTAAAGGATTAAGAGTACTAACCTGGGTATCAAAATAGGCTCTGATGCTATCAACACCCCTGATTGATTCCGCCACCATCGACATATAACGTTCATCGGGGTGTTGGTGAAAATTCTCATCCCAATTAAGACCATAAAATCGGAAGAGTGCTCCAACAAAGAAAATAATGAATAATATGGACACAGTTTTCCAGGATGGTCTGGCTTTTGGAAATCGAATTTCTTCTTGCTGATCTATTGGAGACTTTTGTTGAAATTCTGTTTCTTCAATTTGATTGGGAATTTGTTCAGTTTCCTTTAATTCCTCAACTAGTTCAACAGATTGTGGAGGTAACTCAGGCGCAAAATCAAAAAGATCTGCAATTTTTTGCTTTGTTGACGTATCGATTCCCCAGATTTGATCTACTTGATTAAGAGAGGTAATTGGTCGAAATGCAATTATCCTTTTCGCCAGGCGTGGTGAGATCGAAAGCAATTTAGCCAATTTTTCTTCAGATATATTATTCAGATTTAATTTTTGATTAGATTTTTGACTTATGATACCTACTCAACAACATTTTTGGAAAATGATATCCTTATTATATTCGTTCTTCAATAAATTCATAAACAGTAGGTAGTAAATTATTAGGGAAATCGCATATTGGTACTACCAATTTAGAAAATAACTACAGGTTTTCCAAAAGTGAAAAATGCAAAAAAAATAAAAATGTCTCGAACCAAAATCATTTATCATTAATTTGGAAATAGAACCTCTGGTGGAATGGGAGTTAAAGGATTATCTCCAAATTGCCAGAAAAGACGTAAAGCACTACCTCCTCCCTGTTGGAAATAATCGATTTGGATTGGATGTCTACCCTTGGTCAATTCAGTTCTAACTTCAAAATCGTTGGGTTGGTTTGGTTCTAAACTTGCACCCAATTCAACACCATCAATAATGAGTCTTGCTCCATCATCAGCTTCAATCTTAAATAAATATTCGCTATTCTCTCCAACTTCTAAGCTTCCTGTAAACCGAACACTGAAATCACTCTCATCAATGATAGGATATTGGTCTGGCCAGGCTAGAAGCAAAAAAGGGGTAATTTGTTGAAAAACAGGACTACCTTCCCAATTGAGGTTTCTATAATAGGAACTCAATAATCCATTTCTTTCATTAGGAATGGTAAAAAATGCTTCTGGAGGAATTTGTTCCTGATCATTATCATCAATTTTCCAGGATAAGTGGAAAGCATCATTATTATCTTTTTGTTTTATTACTTTAAGATGGTAAATTCCACGACCCAGATATTTTGAACCGGTCCATAAATTATTGTCAATAAAAATATCAATGTTGCTTTCCGATATTAAATTGATTTCCGATCCATTATCTAAACGTAATAATCCTTCCCATTCTACTTCAACTGGTGAATGGGTATCAGCATTCCATTCAATAAGATCAACTTTTGTTTCTGTTATTGTTCCTAACGAGTCTTGTATTCGTTGTATGACACCTTGCACTTCTGCCACGTGTTCACCAGAAATTTCAACTTTCATAAATAAAGGATCATTATTCGGTAAACTCACCAAACTAATATTTGCTTTTGGATAAATATCCAAAAAATAATTTAGCAAAGGATGATATTCATAATCGAGTAATAAAATTACATCCTGGTTTGAAAAAGGTACTGGTAAATTTACTTCAGGTAGAATGACTTTATATGGCATGTCATCTAATGAATTTTGGCCCGTTGTATTCTTAACTTCCCCATATATTAGATACCTCAATGGAGAAAAATACGAAAAATCAGGCGATACATAGATTGCCTTTTGGGAGCGGTATGCTTGAACGACCTCATGTGCCACCCAATTTTCCTTTGGATTAAAATCATTGATAACATTGATCGATTTTGCCTGTTTTATGAAGTAAGTATTTACTTCCCATAACGAAGCTCCGGTTAAAACAATGAAGATAAAAATGATAGGTAATTTCTTAATTGGAGTTGGTAATTTTTTGGACTTGAATTGCTTGATAGCTTGATTGAATGACCGACCATACATATCTAAGCATACAGCAGCCAATATTACTACTGCAGGTAATGCGTTCATAGTACGATAAGCTTGTGGGGATTGATGACTTATAAGGCCAGCGGATAATCCAATTATTAACCAGATTAGTAATAAAAAAAATCTATAATCACGTAATTTTAATAGTGCGTAAATTAAACCTATTGCAAAAAAAAGGCCAGTAAATGGATCAGCCATTGGTTCGCCTGGCAAATTATGCCTTCCATTAAAATCACCAGTGTGATGGAAAAACTTTAAGGTATCAATTAAATTATTAATTAATGGTTTTATGCTTTTCTGTTCATTTATATCTCTCAGAATAGTAATTTCATTAACACGATTATTATACGTGAAAGGATCGGTAACATATGTGACTAGAATCGGTCCGATAGCGACCATTATTGATAATAAAAAAATAAAAATACCAGACCAACTTTTTTTCAAAGATTCTCTCCAACCAGATGGGTCAGTAAAAAACCAATAAATGATGAATATTAATATTGTAAAAATTGCTAAACGACTACTTAAATAGGTGTAAGTCATTAATCCGGTTATTATTCCACTTATTGCATAATCTAGCGCACGGCGATCTCGCAATCCGCGAATGAGAAAAAATATTGCCAAGATTTGAAAAAGAGGAGGTGCGGTTTCATTCCAACCCCAACGGCTCATTGTTAAATGCCAACGACTTATTGCCATTAAAAACATGGCAATAAGTCCAGGGATTGGACCAAAAATCAACTTGGCTAGAATAAATATTGCGGGGATCGTTAAGATGGCAGGAATTAATGAGATTATTTTCAAACTAATCCAGTTTGCTCCGAAGAGTTTAATGATGCCAGCCATGTAATAAATGTATCCATTTGGTGTGCCATACCATCCGGTTCCAAATGGAGAAACCTGACGTCCTTCAATTATGTATAACGCATCAAGACCTGCATTGGGCTCATCAATAAAAAAACCAGGTGGAATTTTATCTAAATTGTATATACGTAAAATAATTGCTAATAAAAAAATGAAAAGAAATGCAATAATCTCAAATTTTTTTAATTTGTTTTTCTCTGGCCAATATCCCCAAATTGAGACAATCCTTGTAGAACTTTCACCTATACTCTTTATTAATAGACTACCTAGCAATATTAATAACATGGATAATACCCATGGGATAAATGTTCCTTGCCAATTGTTATAGTCTGGAAATAATTTTATAATTATGAATATGGATATGAGTGTGGAAATTCCAATTAATCCAAAGCCATACTTTTTATCGTTTTTATTGGATTTCGAACACATGGTTATATCCATTGTGTTGTGGAATAAAATTGGTTCGATTTTCTTTAGATTTAATCCACCAATAAACATCACAAATATTAATAGTAACCATGGCCAAGTTTCATCTTTTATAAATTCTTTTCTTAATGAGAAAACTGATATAAGACCAATAAATATGGAAGATCCTAAAAGAAGAATAATTTTCTTAAATTCTTTTTTTGTCACAGGGGGTAATGATTTTATTTTCATGTAAAACCTTTTTTGGAAATTATTATTTTTATAATAAAAACTATTTTCGCATTTAAAACCAATATCATCAATTTTATTTGACACCGAACAACAAACAAGAACTATTGCCTCTTCTTTTTTATCCTCAGTCAGAGAATACAAAAGACTAAGGAGATGGCGGGAATGGGTATATAAGATCCCGGGGTGGCAAAGGAACATATATACCGAAATAGAAAAGGAGATCGGTAATCACGATAATACCCAGTAGAGCAATTGCCAGATTACGATATTTTGATTCATAAACCCAGCTAAGAGGTATGCTAACCAACCAACAAATCGCAGGAATAGATGCCACATAACGGTTACTTGAAGGATTGTCGACCAATAAAAATCCTCCCAGCAAGGTTACCAATAAGATCCACAGAACCGGAAGCCAGTTGCGTTTAATAGCAGCATAAAAAAACCCAGAAATAAATAAGGGAACTGCAATACCAATTAATAATGGAATTCCTGGAAGATAAAAACCAACAATATCCGGATAAATAAAATAGGCACCGAAAGAATGTGTCAATTGATGCCAAAAATAAGCAGGAATGTCGATTGGAAGACCGGTGACAATCTGAATGGATTCTGGTTTCCACCCCCAAACAACCATGTTTCGGTTATTAAAAAGCCTGCCAATTAAATATTGCAAAGAAAAACAGGGGAGCTACCACACAGATTGCGGATATCACCAATTTTCCCAGATAGATCACTCTACTTTTTAAAGTGGTTTGCTGATTCCACAAAGAAAAAGCAAGAAAAATTAGCAGAAAAAAACCTATTTTCGCGCCTGAGTAAAAATATTCGTGAAAATCCAAGAGCCAATCCAGAAATTACGGCCCCACCTTCCCATCCTTTTTTCCAGCCATAAATATAACCGGTTACCATCAGCGGAACCCAAAGCGTGTCCCATATATTGTTAAGACCCATGCGTGACCAATGAACATGGAAATGGTAGCTGGTCATCATAATCGCGCAGAATAAGGCGGTTTTGCGGTCCGAAACCAGATCTACCATTGCAAATGTCACCACGATGGCAATTGAACCGATAATAGCGCTTGAAAATCGTAAAGCCCAGATATTTCGACCAAACAGGTCTAATGTCAGTCGCAAAATATAATGAAACAATGTGGGTTGAGATGCGTATGCAACAGAAAACGGATTAATCGTTCCATTGTCATTAAATATATGACGCATGGCAAAATCCGCAACACCCACTTCATCCGTATGTAAACCACCTGGAATCGTACCGAGAAATGGTAAACGCAAAAAAAGAGCAACCAAGAAAAAAAATGCATAAAGAATACACGTACGATTCCAATGAATTTTTACAGTTGGGGTTAATGCAATCGCTAGGACTATTACACAGGCAATCCAGCTCCAAAATTGCCATCCGGCTACATTCCATTCCTTGGCAAAACCAAGGCCAATACTAACAGAACCTGTAATACAGGCTATTGCTACGATTAATTGTATCTTAAGACCCTCAAAATCAGAAATTTCCTTCTGAAACCAGGAAAGAAACCGGTTGTTTGATAATTTTCTAAGCAATAAAGAATATCTATGCATATTTCCCACTCCATTTTTCTTAAGTAAACATTCAATAAAAAAACTAAAAAAAATTATAAAATCAAATCTGGCTTAACTCTTGGTATCTTTTAATCTTATTGGGAATCTTGATCACTCTTAAATATTTTTTCGAACGAAGAGACGAAAATCTTAATAGAGTTTATCTTGTTATATTGAAAAGTCAATTCAAAATTTTTATTCAAAATTTTTATTGTTTGAAAGTTTAAAAATCAAAATCATTGTTATCTAAGCACTTGTTAAAATATCTGCTCTACGATATTTCAGAACTTCATCCCCCATCATCAGCAATCATAATCTGTATAAATGTTCGATTATTTTGATCATCCCCCATCATCAGCAATCATTATCTGTATATATGTGTGGTTGTTTTGATTACCCATCACATAAAGTACCACATTACGAGAATCCTTCGCATAAACCCACATCGTCATATTCTGGGCACTCATCTCCGATGAACTGATCAATTCCCAATTTTGTTTCTGCATACCTTCCGAGAAAAATGTTGTAACATCCAGTTTATCCACTATCGTAGAATATGAAAACATTAAATTACCTTCAGCAGTTGTTGTGGTTACGTCTCCATTATTCGGGGAAAATACAGGGATATCCACCGGCAATTTATCAATGGTTTCCACAGATTGTGGAATATTTGTTGGTAAATTTTCTTCAACAGGGGTATTCACAATCAGTGTCGTTTGGGTCGGTGAGCTATTCTGCTGAAGGTCTGCTTGGCCAACCGGTTCGGTTGGGATTTCTACATTGTTCTGTGCAATACTTGTTGGTTCGCTACGATTAAATAGATCCAAGTTTGATAGCCCTACAACGAGTACGATTACGATACAGGCGACCACAAGCAATAACCCACCCCCTATCGCCCAGGGTAACCATTTTGGCCGTTTTGTTTTTTTATCTTCAATATTCTTGTTTGGTTCGATCACAGTGGTGGGTTTCCCGGAAATTTTCGTTGCATTAGGATCAATGTGTAACTGGGTTGGAAGGGCATAACTGATTGTTTTCCCATGCAACACAGCACTCATTCCTTGAATAAATTCCTGCATGCTTTGAAAACGCAAAGCCGGGTCTTTAGCCAATGCTTTAAATAAAAGAGCTTCTACATTCTCTGGGAGATCTGAAATAAATGTTTTGGGTCTGGGTAAAGGATCCTGTACTTGTTTAATTAAAATTGCAGCAGGTGTATCTGCCTGGAATGGACATCTTCCGGTGATTAATTCATAGAGTACAATTCCTAATGCATAAATATCGGTGCGTTCGTCCGCTACCCCATTCCATTGTTCTGGTGCCATATATGCTGGTGTTCCAATACCAAAACCGGTTCCAGTTAATTGGGTTTGTTCACCTGCATCCAACATCTTGGCAATTCCAAAGTCTGAAAGAATGGGTTCACCGGACTCCCCAAACAGAATGTTCGCTGGTTTTATATCCCTGTGAATGATCTTTCTCTTGTGGGCATATCCCAGGGCTTCCGCTACGGGTATGATGATTTCAATCGCTTTTTCATAGGGTAAACGCGTGCGGGTATATTGTTTTAAAGTCCCATGCGAGACATACGGCATCACCAGATAAGGAATGCCGTTCTCTTCACCATAATCCAACACCTTTAAAATGTAAGGATGATCGAGTTTTGCTAATGCTCTTGCTTCGCGCTGGAACCGGATCAAAAAATCTGAATCAATTTGATTCATAGCCCGGATGATCTTTATGGCCACATAGCGTTCCAAAGAAGGGTCAAATGCTTTGTAAACAGTTGCCATTCCACCCTCTCCCAATGGCTCAATAATCTGATACTTCCCTAAAGATTTGCCAATCATTCCATCCATACCAGCACCTTTTCTGAGAGAATTGTTTAAAGTTTATTATATTTAGATTTGGAAAGGTGTTTGTTTTTTTCTTGTTCAGGATTCCTGAATCTCGAATTTAATATTACTTTTTTAGACACGAGATGTAGGCAGAACCAAGAAAGGAAAACAATGAATGCTTTCCTTTCTTGGTGTGACTTATATTTCGGAGAAAAATAAGATTTTTTTCTTTTATTCTGGTAAATTCTGTCTACCTCACTCCTAATAGCAAATCCATCGTAAGTTGATCGAGTAATTCATAAGCCAATCCACGTTTTCCGATCTCTACTCTATCAAATTTTGCGGCTCGAATCTTTTGTAATCTTTCAGGACTATAAGCACCTAGCAAAGCCGATGCACCTTCTTTATCGGCATTGATTTCGGAAAGCAATGCTTGGATTTCTTTATCTTTATTCCATTGCTCCGCTTTTTCTTTTAGGATAAGGTATGTTCGCATACATCCTCGACCGAAATCTTTTACGCCTTCATAATCTTCAGTCCGGAAAGCATGGGCATCAAAATGACGGGCACCGTCATATTTTACATCTTCAAGGAATTTAACCAAGAAGAATGCACTTTTTATATCGGCCATACCAAAACGAAAATCTTGATCATATCGTCCAAATTTCTGGTCGTTCAAATCAATATGGAATAGCTTGCCACATTCCCATGCTTGCGCAACGCCGTGCAAGAAATTCAATCCTGCCATATGTTCATGAGCAGTCTCTGGATTAACCCCTACCATATCTGGGTGATCTAAAGTTGAAATGAAGGCTAACATATGACCAATGGTAGCATTATATAAGTCACCTCTTGGTTCGTTAGGCTTTGGTTCCAAAGCAATTTTCATGTCATATTTCTTATCCAGAATATATTCACAAAAGAAATTGAGTGCTTCCCGATTACGTTTAATTGCATCTACTGGATTTTTTGCAGCATCCGTTTCAACGCCTTCTCGACCGCCCCAAAATACATATACTTTTGCGCCAAATTCAGCACCTAAATCAATTGCATCCAACGTTTTTTGAATAGCATATGTTCTTACACGGGGGTCATTGGATGTAAATGCACCATCTTTGAATATTGGATCAGTGAAAAGATTTGTCGTAGCCATCGGAACGACTAAACCAGTTTCTTTTAATACCTTATGGAAATCACTTTTTATTTGATCTCGTTCACTAGGGGTAGCATCAATAGGAATCAAATCGTTGTCATGGAGGTTAACACCCCATGCCCCAATTTCAGCAATCATCCTGGCAATATCCATCGGGGATTTGCGTTCACGGACTGGTTCTCCGAAAGGATCACGACCAACACTGCCGAGTGTCCAAAGACCAAACACAAATTTATCCTCGGGTTTCGGTTGAAAGCGATCTGACATTTTTTTCTCCTGTTACATCTAAATTTAAGAATTTTTGGATTATATTTGACTTTTTTATTCTTCTTCTTCCATCGGGGATAATACAGGTGTCACATGACTCCACAAAATGAAAAGTAATAATGATATTAAAACGATCATAAAACTAATCTTAAATAAAACCATGGTGAATGGCTGAAGCATCATAATAATTCCTAGAATTATCCCCCCGATTAATAAGAAATTTAATGACTTATAGAATTTTTCGACACTCTACCGCTTAACATTTGGCCGGAAAGATTAATGAGGAAAATGTACACCAACAAAATTGCGACAAAATAACAAATAAACGGAACGGCAATTAAGATGACATTGTCGATTTGGGTCTGTTCTGGAATCCTGTCAGGTAAAATTCTGATATAGTAACCCAAGGATAACAAGTAAATGAAATGATCAGTAAAATAAAAGGGGGGTGGATTTTTTTATTGGTCATTGCTTACCTCAAACAATGTTACCAGGCAGGTCAATAGACCTGCCTCGCATTAAATTAGTATTTTACATCAATTTGTTTCTTTGTTTCCGCAGATTTCAGAATCGAATCGCAAACAACTGCAGCTTTATAACCATCCTTGAAAGATGCACCAAAAGGACAAACATTTTTATCATTGACAATACAATCGATAAAGTGGGTCAATTCATGGATGAATGTGTGTTCCCATCCAATGATATGGCCATGCGGCCACCAATTGCTATACCAGGGATGATAACCTTCAGTCATGCTGACATTCCGGAAACCTTGCGTATTGGAGGGTTCTTCTCCGACCCAAAGAACATCCAATTCATTCAATCGTTTCGAGGTTAAATTTGAGGGAGCCTATCTCGCCATTAATTTCAAGTACTTCTCCATTCTTATGACCTCCTGCGAACCGGGATGCTTCAAGAGTGCCGATACCACCGTCTGCGAATTCTACACAGGAGACAAAAGCATCATCAACTTCAACTTTGAAAGTGTTTTTTCCATCCGGTCCATCTCGACTGTCGATGAATGTTTTTGCCATCGCACTGACACTGCTTGATATCCCCAACCAGATAATGAGCCAGGTCGATAATATGCGCACCAAAATCTCCCAATGCACCAGATCCAGCTAAGTTCTTGTCGAGTCTCCAGATAGCTGGTGTTCCATAGTGAGGCATTATCCATTCCTGAAGATAGACTGCCCGAAAATGGTAAATTCTCCCAAGTTTTCCACTATCGATAAGATCTTTTGCAAGCGAATTGCTGGGACAAATCGGTAATTAAAAGCAACCATATTCTTTACCTTGGCTTTTTCAACCACATCAACCATGCTCATGGCTTCTTCTGCTGTTCGTGCAAGTGGTTTTTCACAAAATACATTTTTTCCAGCCTTTGCCGCTTCAATGGATGGCTCAGAATGAACTGCATTAGGACCACAATTATCAAATATCTCTACTTTAGGATCCTCAATAATTTGTCTCCAATCGGTGTAAGCTCTTTTGTAACCATACCGTTTTGCTGCTTCATTACACCTCCTCAGCATTTGTACCAGCGATAGCTTCTAATACTGGTATTGCTGGTGGGGGATACATCATGTAAGGAATGGTTTTGTAAGCATTTGTATGAGCTTTGCCCATAAATGCATAACCCAACATTCCAATTCCAATATCAGTGACCTCTCCGTACTTTTAGGTCCAGCCATCGTGGTGAAACCAGTTTCTTTTTCTGACATATTACTTCCTCAAAATCATTGTTCCAAAATGAAACTCTCAATTTGATCGAATTTGACTTTATTTCTTAGCAGCAAAGGCAGCATCAAAAGCAACATTCGAAGAAGCAAAATCCTGGGACTTGATCATTTCCAATGCTTCTGGAGCACCCCACTCCCGGTTCATACCACTATCTTCCCACTCAATGGATAGCGGACCGGAATAACCAAACCGATTCAGAGCACGAATCAATCGATCCCATTTAACATCACCATGTCCGGGAGAAACAAAATCCCATCCACGTCGGGAATCTCCAAAATCAAGATGTCTTCCGAGGATACTGTTTCGACCATTTAATTGAAGTCGGGAATCCTTCACATGAACATGGAAGATCCGCGTACCAAATTCATTGATGAATTCAACTGGGTCAATGAATTGATGTATGAAATGGGATGGATCAAAGTTGAACCCAAAGGAAGGATGATTGTTGACAGCATCTAATGCACGTTGTGAGGTAACTAGGTCGTAGGCAATTTCTGTTGGATGTACTTCCAAACCAAATTTCACATCATTGGCTTTGAAAACATCCAAAATTGGTAACCACATATCTGCAAAGAATTGATAGCCTCTGTTAATCATTTCCTGGGTTGTGGGTGGGAAGAAATATAAATTCTTCCACACAGGGCTACCAGTAAAACCATTGACAACTTTCAGACCCATTTTTTTTGCAGCAAGGGCAGTATCCTTCAATTCTTGTTGAGCACGCGCCCGTACACCGTCTGGGCTTCCATCACCCCAGAGTCGATCGGGAAGAACTGCGCGATGTCGTTCGTCAATCGGATCATCAGCAACACATTGCCCAACCAGGTGAGTGCTTATTGCAAAACACTTTAGGTTGTATTTGTTTAGGATATCCCATCGACTTTGTACATAGCTGTCTCTGATAAAGCTTTGTCCACTTCAAAGTGATCTCCCCAACAGGCTAGTTCCAGACCATCAAAACCCCAGGAACTGGCTTTTTTTGCTACATCTTCCAGGGTTAGGTCAGCCCACTGACCGGTGAATAGTGTTATTGGTCTGCTCATGTTGTTTCCTTTCGAATAGTTTATTTGTAATCTGGCAACAAAATTAATTTTCCGCCCTGCATGGCGGATTCATGTGCCAGAATGCCAACAGAAGTCCAATTTGCGGATTCAAAAACATTCGGAAATGGATCGCGGTCTTCGAACACAGCCAAGGAATTCATGCGCAAGGTGTGGATGCGAACCTCCATGACCTGATCCTTGTAAGAAGGACAGATGTTTATTTTCTTCCATATCATAAACACATTTGGTTGTAAATTCTTGAATTCCTTCAGGTAGAAGATGCGCATAATCCTTTAATTGGACGTGTTCTGCATCTTCTTTTCCTAAATGGAGGACTGGTTCTTCATTTGAAAGCAATTGCCATTCAAAACTCAATTTACTACCATAGACGTCAAAGCTTTCGATATATTGTCGAGCAACATCAAATAAGGATCGAGTAACCTCTGCGGAAAGATCTGAATTTTTTAATTTAATATGAGCTGTTTCCACCGCAAACGGAGAACCGTATTTTGGAATAAGATGATCGGCTATTCTTCCTGAACCAAAGCAAGATACATATTCAGCCATTGACCACCCATGGCAAGACATGGACTGACTACATGGGTTGCATAATGCATTGGTGGCAGACCTTCCCAGTAACCTGGCCAACCATACATGTCTTGTTGATGGCTGGCTCTTAAGAATTGAATCTTACCTAATTTACCAGTATCTCTTAATTCTTTGACATATAGGTATTCACGGGAATAGATGACGGTTTCCATCATCATATATTTTTTCCCAGATTCTTTTTGGGCTTCAATGATTTGCCAACACTCATCCACCGATGTTGCCATCGGTACTGTACAAGCAGTGTGTTTACCAGCTTTGAGAGCAGCAATACTCATTCTGGCATGTTCATGGATGGGTGAATTAATATGAACAATATCAATATTTGGATCTTCCAACATTTCATCGAAACTGGAATATCTTTTTTCGACACCAAATGCATCTCCAATTTGATTTAATTTTTCTTCAGATCGTTGGCAAATTGCATACATATTCGCATTAGGGTGACGTTGGTAAATGGGGATAAATTCTGCACCAAAACCAAGACCTACAATTGCCACATTCAATTTCTTTGTCATATTACCTCCTATAGATTGGAATTCTTTTACTGCAAGAGTTTTTTGAGGAAAACGACACCATCTGCTGCCAAGGGCATCCTGTGAGACTGCTAAGGGACGCCAAATCGCAGCAGCTTTTGCAATACTTTTAACTTTATTTGTGAAAGATTCAATTACTAGAACACCATCAAAATTTACATCCTTTAACGCTTGAGCGACCTCTGTCCAGGGCACATGACCAGCGCCGGGAGTTCCACGATTATTCTCATTGCTATGAACCTGGAGAAGACGTGATCCAATTAATCGAATTGCATCACCCAATGAATTCTCTTCTATATTCATATGGAATGTATCTGCCATTACCTTGCAAGATGGGTGATTAACCCTATCGACTAACTCAACAACCTGTTCAGCTGTCGTTATAAAACTCGTTTCAAACCGATTTAATGCTTCAACACCGAGAAGAACGTTTTTACTGGCAGCATATTCAGAAAGTTCTTGTAAAGTCTTTACCAGAATTTTCATATCCGCTTCACGTTCCTCCGGTGTTTGTTGCCAGGTACGCCCAACAGCAGAATAAAATGGGCCGACTAGATTCGTACCACCCATTTCAGCGAGACCATCAACACAAGCCTTGAGATAATTCAATCCATTCTTGCGTACTTCCGGATCTGGATCGAGTAAATCTCGATCAGGACTCATAGCAGCACATACACTAATGGAATAAATTCCTGCTTCATTTATCGTCTCTTTACATTTTTTAAAATCCAGATCCTTAGGATCATCAACAGGTATTTCAATATGATCAAAACCCATTTTTGCAACCAAAGGAGCTATTTTTTCCAATTCCACATTTGTTAGTGGAGCCGTCCAAACCCATGTATTGACACCGAATTTCATATGTATCTCCTTTTCAATTATTATTTCAAGTGATTAAGATATCCGATCACCTTCTTGATCAAAATAATGGATATTCTCTTTCTTAATATCAAAATGAACTTTTTCACCCACCTTGAGATCAATTAGTCCAGTAACTAATGAGATCAGATTTATTTCGCCATTTGTAATATGGACAATTGTCTCAACTCCTAAAGGTTCGGTGAGAGCAATTACTCCAGCATATTCCCCATCTTGGGAAAGAGTAACATCCTCTGGACGTATACCTAATGAAAAGTTTTCAAATTCTTGATTACCAGGAGGAATCGGTAGATCAATTTCTGATCCAATAATCGTACACTTACCACCTGATATTTTTCCATTGACAAGATTAATCCTTGGAGTGCCTACTAATCTAGCAACAAATGTATTAATAGGTCGGTCATAAATATCATCCGGAGTACCAACCTGAACTAATTTACCTCGATCAAGAATTCCAATTCTGTCAGCCATTGTCAAAGCTTCTATTTGATCATGTGTGACATAAAGAGTCGTGATTCCTTCGACCTTTTGGAGATGTTTTAATTCAACACGTAATGCTTCACGTAATTTTGCATCTAAATTTGACAAAGGTTCATCCATTAAAAATACATGGGGTCGGCGGACAATTGCACGTCCAATTGAAACTCGTTGCATTTCTCCACCAGATAGTTGGGCTGTCTTCCTATTTAATAAATGGGTAATCCGAAGTTTTTCTGCAGCTTCATGGATCATTTCCTTAATCTTTAGCTCAGGTAATTTTCTACCTGGAGCACGGAGCGGAAAAGCCATATTTTCATAAACTGACATAGTTGGGTAAAGAGAATATTGTTGGAAAACAATGGCAACATCGCGATCGGCGGGTGATAATGAATCAGCGACATTATTATTGAACAAAACATGTCCTGCTTCAGGTTTTTCAAGACCTGCTATAACCCTTAATGTTGTGGTTTTTCCTGCTCCTGTTGGTCCAAGAAGCACAAAAAACTCTCCGTCTTTTACGGAGAAGGAAATATCCTTAAGTGCAGTAATATTTCCAAATGATTTTGTTATATTTTGTAGGGATAATTCACTCATGATTAATTCTCCCTTTGCAAAGCTTGTTGGGTTGATGGGTTGAAGAAACGCACCATTCTGGGATCTATCTCAAATTTCACCTTTGTTCCCGTATCAATTGTTTCTCCACGGTTCGTTCTTACTCTGATACTTGTATCTTCATCAAGGGCTAAGTCTAGCATCAGGTTGCTGCCATTCATTTCCACTAAAAATAATGTCGCATTAAGATCATTATCAGGACTGATGGATACAGCTTCGGGACGAAATCCAACAATAATATCTGAATCTTTACCCAATTGTTTTTCAATAATTTCAATACATTCTATTGGGGGTCGATAAATATTTTCACCAGGTAATGTGATCATGCTATCGACGTAATGACCTTTGATCATATTCATACCAGGGCTTCCTATAAAATTGGCCACAAAAGTATTGGCTGGATTATGATAGACCTCAGCTGGTGTGCCAACTTGTTGCACAGTAGCATCCGACATAACCACGATCCTGTCACCCATTGCCATGGCTTCAACCTGATCATGTGTTACATAAATGGATGTTGCGTTCTGCGAAATGTGAAGCTCTTTAATTTCAGCCCTCATCGTCTCTCTAAATTCCGCATCGAGAGCACCAAGAGGTTCATCCATTAAGAATGCAGCAGGTTTTCGAACAAGCGCTCTAGCTAATGCAACTCTCTGTTGGTCTCCACCACTCAAAGCACCTGGTCGACGTTTAAGTAAATGTTTAATATTTAATAACTTAGCGACATCCTTTACGCGTTGCTCAATTTCATGTTTTTTTACTTTCTGAGCCTGTAAAGTGAATGCAATATTCTGCCAAACAGTGAGATGAGGATAAAGTGCGTAGAATTGGAATACATACGCAATATCGCGAGCACTAGGATGCGCCCAGGTTACATCCCTGTTATCAAGGAAAATATTTCCACTGCTTACAGTTTCCAATCCTGATATCATTCGTAAGGTGGTAGTTTTTCCACAACCAGATGGACCAAGTAAAACAACAAACTCACCATTATTAATGGTTAAATTCAAAGGTTTAACAGCATATTTTTCAGCAAATTTCTTTGTAACATCCCGTAATTCAATCGTTGCCATAAAGTTTGCTCCTTTACCTACGCACAGCGCCAAATGTTACACCGCGTAAAAGGTAATTCCGCAATGCAAATGTAACGATCGCGACTGGGATCAAGAATCCCATTGCACCTGCTGCTATCTGAGCCCATTCGATGCCTCCAGTTCCAAGCACGGAAGGAATACTCGGTGGAGCAGTACGTGCTTTTTGTGCCGTCAACATCACTGCAAATGCATATTCATTCCAAGCAAAAATAAGACAAAATACTGTTGTTGCAGCAATCCCTGTAATTGTTTGTGGCAGTACAATCTTAAAAAATGCCTGAAGACGGCTGTAACCATCCACGAGCGCAGCTTCTTCATATTCTTTTGGTATTTCATCGATGAATCCTTGAAGCAACCATACCGAGAAGGACAAATTAAATACAGTGTATAAAATAATCAGTCCGATTGAAGTGTCATACAAACCAAGTTGTCGATAAAGAAGAAAGATAGGTATTGTTACAACTACAGGTGGTAACATTCTGGTGCTCAAAATGAAAAACAGGATATCACCTTTACCACTTATTTTAAATCGGCTGAATGCGTAAGCAGCAAATAGACCAAAAGTTACCGAGAGAATAGTGGAAATACCTGCAATTACGACAGAATTTTTCAAGTACCCAACATATTCACTTTTTCCAACTATTTGTTGACCCCTGTTTAACATCACTTTTTCATACCACTTTAAATTTGGATCACTTTTTAGTTCATTTAATCCTTGGGCTTCTGTTACCTGACGTCGCTGCGTTAATAAACCAATAAAGCCTTCCATACTTGGTTGGAAGATGACTTTCGGAGGAGCTGCTACTGCGTCCGCTCGAGATTTAAAAGAAGTCATTGCCATCCAAATAACCGGGATCAAAACGATGATTGCGATAAGTACAGAAACAATGGCTTTAAGGTTTCGGGAAAATATTGATTTCGTTGTGACTTTATCGACTCGTGAAGCAAAATTGATTTGTTTTTTATTTGAGGTTGCCATTTATTAACCCTCTTTCGCTTTATTTAATGCTGTTATGTACAAATTACTGACTGCAATAATCACAACAAGAACGATTACAGCCAGAGCACTTGCTTCACCGGTCTTAAATTGGCCCAAAAAAGCCCGGGTATAAATATCAACTGAAATTAGACACGGGTCGATGCACCAGGTCCACCCCCCGTTAGACCCATCACCAGATCAAAGCTTTTAAACGCTTCAATGGTTCGGAAAAGGACTGCAATCATTACCAATGGTGCTACCTGTGGTAATGTAATTCGCCAAAATTGGAACCAGGAACTTGCACGATCAATCGCTGCTGCTTCGTACAAATATGCAGGTATCGCACTTAATCCAGAAAGAACCAGTAACATAACAAATGGAGACCACATCCAGACATCAACGATCACAATTGCCCATAATGCTAAATCAGACTTTTGCAAGCCAGTCTGTCGTTAACGGCACTCCCAACCAGGAAATGAGGTAGTTGAAAATTCCATACCCGGGATTAAACATTAATTTCCAGAATAATCCTACAACAACCGGTGAAAGCATCATAGGAATCAGGATGAGTGTAGTAATTATTCCACTTCCTAAAAATTTTTCACGTAACAACATTGCGAGACTAAAACCAATAACAGTTTGCAAAATAACTGAGCTAATTGCATATTTTCCAGTGATTGCAAAATAATTCCAGACTTGTTCATTACTTAGCAGGTCTTAAAATTATCAAAACCAACCCAAACGGGGAGTTGATTCCCGATGACTGAATATTTATGTGAAACTCAAAAAAACGCTGTAAAAAAGAGGAAAAATATTGATAACGATTAACAATATTAATGTTGGCCATATAAATAAATTGACTAAAGCGCGTTCACTTAAGTCCCATTTTCCACTTTTTTGAATACTAGTGACTTTTGCCATTTTCTACCTCAATATGAAGTGCTTGCCAAAAAACTTGAAAAAGTGGTGGGGAAACATCCCCACCACTTTTTATCAATAGAAACTTACTTTAAAACACCATTGTCAACTAATATTTGATGTTGTTCTTCAGCAAGTTGATCTAAGAGTGCCTGAGGATCACCCTGACCATCTACAATATATGGATGGAGGAGGCGATTGACTGGTTCAAGCATTTGTCCAAAGACTGGAATATTCCAGAAGTCTTTAACCATCTGCATGGAATCAGAAAAAGCTTGATTGTATGGGGTGTTGGTAAGAAATTCTTCAGAGGCTAAAACTGATTTGTTACAAGTATAACCACCAACTTTTGCCCATTCTTGTTGATATGCGATCAGAGGAAAACCATTCAATGAAATCCATTGAGGCTTGTTGTCGTTCTGTTGAGGTATAAGACAAAACACTTAATCCCTGACCACCTAAAGCAACATAGGCTTCACCAGTTGGACCTTTTGGTCCAGCAAAGAATCCTGTCACCTCGGCAAATGGACTTACTCCCGGATTAGCAAGTGATGGGAAGAATGCAAAGTAGTTCATGATCATCGCAGCCTGGCCGGAAATATATGCATCATTCATTTCAGCATAGAATGCATTAGAGGTTCCTGGAGGGGCAAATTTGTATAGTTCGCGATAGAATTTTAATGCTTCAACAGCTTCAGGAGAGTTGACTACACCTTCAACCTGAAATGTCTCTGGATCAAACCATCCCGATCCCCATGAAAAGAGGACATTCTCGTAACCCATGATCATGCCATCATAGTCCTTTTGGGTATAAACACCGACGCCATATTTAACACCGTTCTTTGGATCATCAGGTCTGGTGAAGAATTCAGCAATATCATAAAGCTGATCCCAGGTTTCTGGAGTCGCAAGATCATAGCCATATTTAGCTTTGAATGCTTCCATTTCAGCAGGATCTTCAAATAGATCTTTACGATAAGCCCAACCAACAGCATCACCCTCGGTCGGGTAAGCCCAGTAGGTGCCACTACCAACAGGATATTCACCATAATACTTTAGTGTGGCTTCTGTGACTGTCTTATCAATGCCTTTGGATTTCATGAAATCTGTCAGGTCAACATAATGACCTTGTGTTGCACCCTGACCAGTCCATTGGCTATCACCGACGACCATGTCATATGTATCAGATTTAGCAGCCCACTGTGACGCCATCAGATCATAGAATGAACCCCAGGGTTCTTGAACCACATTCACTTTGATGCCAGTTTCCTTCTCATACAAGTTACCAATTTCCTGCAGATAATTCGCAGGATCCCATTCAGCCCACAGAATGGAAAGCTCTTTTACTCCTGATGTATCAGCTGCTGGTTGTTCAACAGCAGGTGCATCTGCAGCTGGTGCTTCAACAACAGGTTCTGTCGCTTTTGGAGTACATGCTGAGAGAACTAAAGCAAAAACAAACACTAGATATAATATTTTTTTCATTTCTTCAATCTCCTTGTAGATTTTATATAATTTTCTGATTCAAACGAAAATATTTTTCCCGATGACCTCCTCTTTTTATTTGTTGTCAAAAATATGAGAATTGTTATGAGGCTCTGAAAGGATCATCTGGTACACAGTTGCAATTCCCCCCATAACACATGATTTTGATCCATTCTTACCCAGCACAACTTTTGTACTTTCCCTGTTCCAATACAGTGCTCGATTTGTCAATTCTCGGTTAATTTCTGGCTCTAATATTTCCCAAGCAGAGCTCAAAATACCGCCAAGAACGATTATCCCAGGATTCAGGGCATTAATGAGGGAAGATATCCCTATTCCAAGATGACGTCCTACTTTTTTCAAGGATTCCAATGCTACCCGATCATTTCGTCTGGCTGCTTCAATGATTAGATCGGTATTTAGTAATTCAAGATTATGTCCACAAGTTTCTTGGAGGATGGATGTTTCTCCTTTTTTTAGAGCTTCGTGAACATATTTAAAAAGAACTTTTTGGCTGGCTTGCGTTTCCCAACAACCTCGGTTGCCACAACCACAAAATTCGCCATCAGGATCTGCTGTCATATGCCCAAATTCACCTGCCATGCCACCGACTCCACGTAGCAATTGTCCTTCACGAAGCATGCCACCGCCAAGACCTACGCCTACAGATAGATACAGAACATCATCATAAAGAAGTGCGTTGCCAAAAAAGTATTCACCAAGAGTGGCAAGGTTTGCTTCATTGTCAACAAAAATTGGAGCATCAAATGCTGATGATAAAATATTCTTAAGAGGAATATCTTTCCATTGTAAATTCGGCGCAAATAGCAGGCAACCAGATTCGAAATCAACTAGACCAGGTACACCAAGCGCAAGACCGAGAAAATTATTACCTACATGTTTACTGCATTTATTTTGAGCTTTCTTGAGGATGGAAATAAGCAATTCAATTACGATTGCTGGATCTAAATTGGGTTCAATTTTTTTTGTTACTTCAAATAAAATATTTGGAGAAAAATCAGTTCCAATAACAGTAATAAAATCTACGCCTATCTCCGAACTCAAAATAAATCCAGCTTCTGGGTTAAGAACCAAAAGAGAAGAAGGCCTTCCAATACCAGAATTTTTTATTCCTAATTCTTTAACAAATTTCTTGTCAATTAATTCATTAACCAGATTTGAAATGGTTGCTTTATTGAGACCAGTTCTTTCGGCGAGAACCGACCTCGAAATTGGTGTTTCAATCCGTATATGATTTAATATTGCAGACAAATTGATCTGTCTGAGGAGGGTTTGATCACCTGCTTGATATTTCTGCTTTCCAACCATGCCAATTAATATTCTCTTCTTCGTTTTTCATGAGATTGGATCTAAGTATTTAATTAGTGAGATTAAGATAGTATGGATTGTCTTTGTTTTTTATTTTGTTTATTTAATAGATAAACTAATAATAGCAAAAAATATAATTTTGTCAACTACTTTTCTTATTAATTTTCGTGATATTCATGATTTTGAGGATGTAAACCATCTTTATGATAAGGAGAATATTTAGCGTAATCAGTGGAAATATTAGAAGACACGTTAAGAGAGATCCAACAAAAAACAAATAAAAAAACATCGGGAAATCATTTATAAGAATTTCGATACCCGATGTTTTCTAAATCTTTGCGATAATTAATCTTTTCGTATTTGATGCCTTTTACGGCTAAAATCTGTTTCTCTTTTTCTACATGAATGATTGCCAGATGTTGTTTAATCTCATCCCATTTCTCGCCAGCTAATGGATATAAGAACAATGATAGAAAGCTTACAGCCAGTAGAATCCCGGGAATCAACACCCATCCCATTAAAATCCCGGTTTGAGCTTCCACAGATTGAGTACCCGATTTTCCAGCAAAATTATAACCATATAATGTTAAAAACCAGATGAAAGCAGAATTTGCCAGGCTGATTGCCGGTTTGGTAATTAAGCTATTAACACCAGCATACATACCTTCACGCCGCAAACCGGTGCGATGTTCATCCATATCAATCACATCACCATTCATCAATGGAATTAGATACATACCACCAGCAAATCCAATCCCAAAGAAGAAGACGCCAATTAATGTTGGTACAGTCTGGTGGCCAAAACCTAAGACAAGAAAGCATCCCAAAGAGAAGAGCGCTGCCATTAACATCGTGCAGCCTTTTACACCCCAACGCTCGCGATTTTTTACAAATAAAAATACACCAAAAACAATTCCTATTGCCAGACTGGCATATAGAGGAACAGCTGGAATGGAAAATTCAGCCAAATAATAATTCAAACCCAACATCAGAGAAGTTTGAACATAAATGATGGTAAAACTTAGCACTTCAAAAACAATAAAGGATTTGTTTGTGAAACATTCCTTGATAGATTTAAGAAACGGCATTTGTTCTTCTTCTTGTTGGAAGTGTTTTTCTCGATAATAAAATGTACTCACGAAAATTAATAAAGCCATCAGGACCCCAAAAGCAACCATGATGATCTGAAATATAAATACATCAGAACCCGGTTCCGGTTTGATAAATCCCCATAGGATTAATGGGACAGCCAAAGGAAAAACAGCAAAAATGAGTTTCCAGATTAAAATACTGCTCCTGGCTTTATTGGAAACAGCCATTTCAAATGGCATCACATAGACACTGGTAGCAATGGCTGTATATAAGGCATCAAAGATGAATAGCAAAAGCGTCATTTGAATAAACATAACCGTCTGGCTGGCATTAACACCACCAAAGTTGATCCAACTGAAGATAAATGCCAACCCAATGATAGGAGCGCCATAACGGATGTAGGGAATTCGCCTGCCCAGTTTGCTCTTCGTTCGATCACTGATGTACCCAAATAAAGGGTCGTTTACCGCATTCCAGATGCCAAATAGAATCCAGACTGTTGCAACCAATCCAGGATTCATGCCTCTGAAACTGGTAAAGTAATAAGTTAAACCAATACTGACGATAAAAGTATTCAACATAGCTGTTGCTGCATCCGCGATGGATACCCATATTCGACTTTTTAAGGGCACCTTTTCCTCATGTAAAACCTGGTTTTCAGACATCATCACCTCATTTTAGTAATTAGATTATTCGATATTGTTCTCAAATAAAAATTCACGAATAACGCTTTCATATTCAATCTGGTTATCCCAGAAAGAAGTAGCATGCTCAGCGTTATTAGGAATATATATTTTCCTTGGACCAAAAACCTTATTTTCATACAACTCATATGCCATGGAAACAGGAATAAAATCATCCTGTTCACCATGAATAAAGAGTATCGGTGTTTGGATATGTTGTACATCTTTTTTAGGGGAAACACTATGAAAATCCATTCCTGTTAACACTTTAGTCATCATATTAGCCAGATAGAGAAAAGGAAAAGCAGGCAAATGATAATCCATTTTTAGACGATATTTCAACTGATCCCATAGGTCACTAAAGCTACAATCTTCGATGATGAATTTTATCCTTGGGTCAATGGCTGCATGTTGGATTGATATTGCTGCGCCCATCGATTCACCATGTGTACCGATCACAGCGTTTGACCCAACTTTCTGTTGGATCCAATCAACAATCATTTTTAGATCATATTTCTCGTAGTAACCAAAGGTTGAATTCTTTCCACCACTTCTTCCGTGATATCGATTGTCATAAATAAAAATATTAAAACCCAGTCTCTGAAAAATTCCCATGTATTTAACTGAGCCAAATAATGTGTAGGTAATTCCATGGGAAAATATAATTACCTTTTTAGATCCTTCGATTGGAAAATATAGCCCATAGATTGAATAACCGAATTGAGATTGTAATAACACCTCTTCTTTTATCCAGGATTGATAATCCTCCTCAATCAACCTGCCTTTCTCTTTTTCAATTTCATAAGTTTCTTCAAAGCCAAATCTTTTTGGATAAACTACCTTGGCAGCAAATACGTAACCAATCAAAATTGAAACGATGAGAAGAAAAATTATTACAATTAAAATATCCAAATTACCTCCGTTACCCTAATCTTTGTTAATTGTGCAGTAATGTTTATCGAATGTGTCTATTATTAAGAGTTCTTAAAGTCCTTCATTAGGGTTGTATGATAAAAGTCCATGATTTTGGTTTTATGATTTATCGTTCCCATTTTTTACCAGTCGCCAGGGCAACACAATTGTAAGCCCCGTCATAAATACCAATGCTTTTATTTTTTACAATTGACTCACAGAATAACGCCAACAAATCATTGTGATTAACCAACATATCAATAGCTTGTAATGTCAATGGAATTGTTGTAGCTTCAACAGTACCATCGCCTAATTCTGCACCACGAATAGCGCCCCATTTCTCATGCCCACCTACACGAGCATTAAAAATTTTCGGAATAGGATAGAATGCCAATTCACTCGGTTTGGTAATCATAACATCTACTACACGCATCAAGTAATTTGATGAATAGACTGCATGGAAGGTATTGTCATGTAAGAAAACATGCACACCATGAGCAGATTGTTGCCTTATCTGATCTGCAAAAGCTTTCGTATCTTCCCAATCAAAATGAGTTTGAATCTCTAATGAACTATCCTTTAATTCTCCCTGTAACCAGTTCCAGTTATCCTTATGATCTCCAAGGTTGACGAATAACGCCATTTTTCCACTCTTTACCAGTGGAATGCTATATTCGATGATTGCCTTAAAAAGCTCGCGTTGCGCACCTGCGCCGCCCATGGTTAGAAGAATCCGTCGGGGTTCGTTATTATTCATCCTGCGGATCCGGGCGGCGCAATCTCCCTCGATGTTCTCGACCAATTCGTGATCAATATGCGCACCTGTGTAATACACAGCATCCGTCGGTGCAGGTTTCATGATCTTTCCTTTTTCATCAAACCCGCGCATTGTCCTGAAACCATAGTATGCTGATGGGGATTGAATACCATGTTTGGCACCTTCGGTTAATTGAAATGCCATTGGCCAGTTATCAAATACCATATCGACAACATTCGTCATTCCACCAGCGACTGCACCCATACAGTTCCACATATGTGAAGTTAGCATGGGAATATCAGATGGTAATGCCTCATAAAGATTACGAAATAGTTCGGACATTTTGTAATCTTTAATATTTGTTTTTAGGAAGCTCCACGGCCAGGTAACAATCCAGGCATTTAAAATGGAGTTCAGAATTGGCAGTGATGGATCGCCGGTAGTTAGCGATTCCCAAATATATTTGTTGAAGAAGGAATTGCGTTGCGATATCCTGGAAAACCGACTGTAATTGGTATTACACCAGTTTATCACATCGGTGGTGATTCCGGGGATCGCAACAGGTCCAGCCAAAGCGGTGTGAACCCCATTGCTCGGGCGCAGGATGCTCCAGCCATTGCAATGCGGTAGTGTCCATACCCCATTCGAATGGTGGAAATCACTACCGTCTCTGTTGATGGAAAGAGAATCGCCGACGTCTCCCCGAACAATATCCTTTATTCCTAATTCATCACCGAGATAATGATTGGATTGTACACTGAGTGTATATTCTTCGTTTGGGTCATATTGAAATTTCTTTACAAAAAATTGTTGCCAGCGATCTGTAGCTTTAGATTTTCCTTCGGATAGTTCATTATTCAAATAAAGTATATTTTCCATTAATTTTCTTCATTGCTTGATCTCCATTGTGTTGAAAAAATTGTAAACAAGAGCTGATAGGATTAACCCTTTACCCCACTGCTCATTGCGCTTTCGATAAAGAATCGTTGTCCAAGGATAAACAGGATAAATGGAGGCAGAATGGAAATAGCCGCTCCGGCAAGGATCAGGTTTGCCGAGTCAGAAGCGCGACCTCGCAGCATGTTGAGTGTAAGGGTGAGCACATGGTTTTCGAGGTTACCGGTGTTGATGATCACCAGCGGCCAGAAGAAACTGTTCCAGGCGTACAGGAAAGTAAAGGTCGCCAGGGTGGCTAAGGCAGGCGCAGCTGCAGGAAGAAAAATTCGATAAAGGATCTCGAACCGTGAAGCACCGTCAATCAGAGCAGCTTCTTCTATCTCTTTGGGGACGGTGATAAAGAATTGACGCATCAGAAAAGTGCCATAAGCCGTGAAGATCCATGGAAAGATCAGAGAAGCCAGTTTATCTGTCCAGCCAAACAAAACCATCAATTGGTACAAGGGAATGATCAACATCACAAATGGAATCATGATGGTACCAAGATAGAAAAGAAATAATTTATCTCTTCCAGGGAATCGCAAACGGGCAAAAGCGTAACCACCCATGACTGAGGTGACCATCTGACCAAGGACTACAAAGATAGTAATTAGAGTTGTATTCGTCAGACTTCGTGACATATTTTCCATTTTTAACACATGCACATAGTTTTCCGGGTGAGCTGTGATGCGGGTTACCGGTTCACTGGTACGCACAACCTGAAATGCTTCCTTTGTCGTGTCTTCAGGATCGACAAATCGTCCAAGGGCAGTTTTATTCACCTGTACCAATTGCAACACCACCTCGCGGGCAGATCCAATAATTCCTGAACGGTACCATCCGGCAGGGTAACTTCACGCCCCTCAAATAGTGGGCTTTCCAAAGGTTAAGGGAACTGCATATGCGTTTCAAGATCGGTTGGGTCAGCAAAAACACCGGCAGGTATCCCAGTTTGTGCCAGAGCATACTCTTTCTTTTCCCCATTCTCTAAAACAAAAAACAGGTAATGGCTTGTCATATCCGTCAAGTTCAATGGTTCATTTTCTCTGGGGAAGAAACGCGGCGGATAGTTAAATGTGTCATTGGGTGTTTTTAAGGAGGTAGAGAACATATAAAGAAATGGAAATAGCATTACCAGAGCAAAAACGGACAGAACCAGGTAGGCTGCTGTATTGAAGAGGATCTTGGAAAGCCGAAATGATTTCATCTGATCCTCCTAGACATCATATGCGCCGGTTCTACGCTGACTGCGGAATTGCAGTAATGTGACTGCGAAGATGACAATGAATAAAACCCAGGCAATCGCAGCGCCATATCCTTGCTGGAAGCGCTGGAAACCATTTTGATACAGGTACAGCACGATCGTCAGTGTCGAAGTCCCCGGGCTTCCGGGGGGATTCGTCATAATAAAGACCTGTTCAAATACCTGAAGGCCTGGATGGTGGTTGTTGTGATGACAAAAAAGGTCGTTGGCGCCAGCAGCGGCAAGGTAATCTTCCAGAACTTTGCCCACTTTCCGGCGCCATCCACAGTGGCTGCTTCATACAGTTCCTTGGGAACATTCTGCAAACCAGCCATGAAAAGTACAGTATTAAAGCCCATCGTCTGCCAGGCGGAAACAATGATGATGGCTAGTAATGCTGTCCGACTTTCTGATAGCCAGCGGATCTGGGCAATTGGGTAACTGGTCGCAAAAATGGAATTGATCAATTGAAGCCCAAAGTAATGAAGTAGTTGATGTATCCGATGGTGGCATTGTATAACCACTGCCAGATCAATGAAATTCCAACCACCGCAGCGATGCTGGGCAGGAAGTAGATCGCCCGAAAAACTTCATCCCCGGAATTTTGGAATTCAGGATATTCGCCAGGAACAAAGCTGGTATGGCACTTAAAGGAACTGTAACAATGCCGAACACAAGCGTATTTCGCAATGCTATCCAGAAGCGGGCATCAGCTGCGCCGAGGACAAAATTCCTGCCAAAAAGATTCAATCGCAGCAACTCACTGAAAATTGAGCCATCCATCACCTGAATAAAATCTTGCGTGGCCTGGCAAGTGGTTTAAGTTTCAACTTAAAGATTTTGAAGTAATTTGCCAGACCTATAAAATTGGAATTTCCGAAGGCATCCCAATCGGTTAGGCTGATAAAAAAGGAAAATACCAGCGGGAAAGCGAAAAAGATCAAGAAACCAAGCAGGTTTGGGGAGAGGAAATAGATATCCTTCCAGGGCTTCTGTCTGAGCATTACTGCGGTGCAGATAGATCGCAGTTGGTTCTCGCCACATCATCCAGATGGCTGTTCCGAAGAGCATGGCAAATAGGGCAATCACAAGGTTGGCCGGAATGATTAACCGTTTTCCTAAAAAAATCAATGCCTGTAGCAATCCAACCCGAAATAAAAATATGGTGAAAAAGACCAGGGCGGTATATTTCCCAATGCGGCGAAACCACTCTTCGACATGAACTCGAAAATGGAAGTGATCTCCTGCAGCATGGATCAAGTAACCAGCCAATACACCAGCCAGCCAACCAATGCCCGAGCCAAATGTTTTTGCCAGGGCATCAACCCCCAGGAATACACCCAAGACCTGCAAGAGCGCGATAAATGCAAGAGTAAATCCGAGATAGTTTACAACCAGCGAAGTGGTTCGCCCTCCCGGGTTCTCTTTCTGAGCAGATAGCCGGCAAAGAAACAGGCACCAGAAAATAAAATGGATGTAATTGTTCCAATAACCCTCAACCAGGATGGCAGATTATCGAGCAACTGTTTGAATACAATAAAATATAAAAAATAAGTCCTGCTAAAGATAGAAAAAAATGCCATCCGGTGACAATATTAATGAATGTTTCAATCCGTTTACATCTTTTGGTTCTGCATCATTATGCATATGACCTCCAAGGAATGAATCTTAAATAGACAGAATAAATAAGGATCTCCTCCGAATCGAATACGGGGAGATCTTGATTTAGGTAATTATTGCGTGAAAGCTTTGTTTGCTTCTACACAGATACTCTTCTGGTAATTCCTCAATGGTCATTTCACCATTGAGAACTTTGGAGATCATCGGACCCATGATGGAGTCATAATTCGGCCAACTTCCAGCCCACAATGGACCTTCAGCGGTTGGTTTACTGGTTTCTGCGATACCGTTCAGGAATGCCTGGTTATTGGCAGGAGGTGTGAAGGTAAGGAATGCATCCAAAGCAGCTTGACTGACACGACTGGGAATATTCGTTCCCAGAGCGGAAATCTTTCCCTGGGTTTCAGCAGTGGTCAACATTTGCACCAATTTCCAGGCTTCTTCAGGATGTTGTGTCTTTGCATTGACCACATATGCACCCCAGAATAACCAGTTCCCCATTCCTGCCGGCATTGGCAATTCTACAACATCCCAGGTAAAATTAGCATTGGCGCGAACGCCGGGTGTTGCCCAGCGGCCATTCTGGAACATACCAACTTTTCCGGCCAAGAATGGAGGTTCGCTATCTTCACCATAGGGAACAGCCACTTTTTCTTCCACATAAAGTTGACGTTCAAACGTTAGACCATCAATTGCTTCCGGAGTATCCAGCGCGCATGCTGTTCGGTCTGCGTTAAAGAAACCGCCACCAGCAGAGTTGATCCAGACACCGTAAGGACCCCACCAGGCGTTTGCGCCATATCCATACACATCAGAACCAAGTGCGCTTACTTTCTTGGAAACATCCAGGAATGCATCCCAGTCCCATTCTCCTTCTTTAGCAAGTTCACGTGGGTCATCAGCGCCGGCTTCTGCGATCAAATCAAGATTCAGGTATAAAACAAAGGTCGATACATCACGTGGCAATCCCCATAGGGCTTCACCAGTTTTTCCTGTTGTTGGGTTAAAGGTCATGTGATACATAGGACCGGAATAGAAATCCGTTGCTTTGAATTCTGCAGTCTTATCAGCCATACTTTTCAAATCCATGATTAAACCACGGGTGGCGAAGTCTGCAATGTCGGTACCTGGAATCCAGAACACATCCGGGGCAGTACCGGCACCGATTTCGGTTTTTAGAACATCCTGATAACTGGAAGTTTCTGAACCACCTGGCTCATAAACTAAAGTGACCCCATCCATTGCTCCATCTAATTCTTCACTTACTGATGAATATACATCAATCTCAGCCTGATTATCTGGACGTGTCCGCCAACGCAATGTAATTTCTTCAACGGCAGGCTGAACTGGTTCTTCAGGTTCTGCAGCTGGGGCTGGTTGACAAGCAGCTAATAACATACTGAATGTCACCAAAACAACGATTAAACTAGCAATTAACTTTCGATTCATCTTTTACTCTCCTAATAAAAATTTTTGGATATGTAATTTAAAAAAGTGGATCAACGACAAATATTTTTAGTTATCTTTCACCTCCTGTCACTAAAAGGAGCTGTTGATTTTCGCTCGATCAAATGAACAGGAACACGATGAGAAATTGTTTTTTGTTCAGGTTGATCGATCTTTGTAATCAACATGAGCGCGGCTTCCTGACCAATCCGATTAATATCCTGTTGAATTGTAGTCAATGGTGGATCGAAGTAGGAGGCCAATGGCATATCATCGAAACCGATGACAGAATAATCGTCCGGCACATGGTATCCGGAATCCCGTAATGCACGAATGGCTCCAATAGCCATCCGATCGTTCTGAGCAAAAACGGCTGAAAATGGAATTTTTTCTTCTAAAGCAATTTTAATATCCTGGTAACCAGAGGTAGCTGTCCAATCACCAGTCATAATGAGTCTTTCGTTACATTAAATCTGTGCTTCTTCAAGAGCCTCGCAATACCCTTTCGTACGATCCTGTGTACAAGCATCCGTTTCTATACCTTTAATACATAAAATCTCACGATGCCCAAGACCTATCAAATGATGAACAGCCAATTTTCCGGCAGCTTCATCATCCAGCGCTACCCAACCAATATCTTTATTATTCAAGTCGTCACCAACAAAAATGGTTGGAAAATTATCAGGAATATACTCATATCGTTTATCGACATAGGGGTTTATGACGATAAGACCATCAATCCTCCGATAACCAACCAGCTGAATGATTAAATCTGCAAATAAATCAGCATCAGCAGCAGAGGAGGACAAAATAAAATATCCCTTATTACGGGCTTCTTGTTCTGCTCCTTCAATAATGCTGGCGAAGGTATAATCCGTCAGATTTGGGGCGATACAAGCCAAAGTTCTGGTTTTTCCACGTGCCATAGAACGGGCAATCGCACTCGGTCTGTAATCTAACCTCTTAATCGCATTTTCAACTTTTTTACGAGTTTCTGGTTTTACATTCTCAAAATTATTAATAACGCGCGAAACTGTTTGATGCGAAACTCCAGCAAGACGCGCGACATCACGGATAGTTGGATGAGAATTTTTTCATAGTTTTTGGAAATTATTCAATCAAAATTTGGAATGTTACCGGTAACGTTACCGGTAACATAATAATACAAAACTAATTAGTAATTGTCAATAACGAATTTTGATCAATAAGTTAGCCCCTAATAAATTTCAATACATTACAGGTTCAGCGGTTTTTGAATTCGGGGAAAGATTCTTTCAATATTATGATTATGAGTTTCAACCTCAACTTGCAAACTAGAGGCTGGAGGTCAACAAGAATGGAGTGCTTACTATTTTTTGGTTTTTTTATTGATCTCATGGATTAAAATACACTAAATTATTTTGAAAAATTTTTCAAAAAAATTCAAGAATTTAATTTGCATTTGAAAATCAATTAATCTACAATATATATAATCGTGTTTTGGACAAAATTTAATTTTTCTTTACATCCTCATAAAATTGTTTTTCATACCCAACAAGAAAAAGTTTTCCTCGACAACCAACGCGTCCAATTCAATTCAACGAACTATCACGAATTAAATACATAAAATTATCGGTTTTTTTGCAACAATTAATTGTTTTTTATCCAATCCTAGATACCGCATTATCTTCAAAGTCAACGGAGGGAAAAATGAATTTTGTATCTACAATTCTTCAAATCAAGGGAAATGATGTTTTTACCGTCAAAAAAGACACGCCAATTATCGATGTTTTAGATTTAATGGCAGAAAAGGGGATTGGAGCAGTTCTTGTCATGGAAGGCGAGAAAATTGCTGGGATATTTTCTGAACGAGATTTCGCTCGTAAAGTAGCTAAAACCAGGAACTTGAATTTAGATGTTCCAGTCAGCGAATTAATGACAAAAGATGTTTTTGTTATCTCCCCTGATGAGACAATCGATGAATGCATGGCATTAATGTCAAGCTCCAAAATTCGTCACCTGCCAGTCATCGAAAACGAAAAATTAGTTGGTCTGATTAGTATCGGGGATGTTGTTAGAATCAACATTGAAGATAAAGATCTCCAAATCCAAAGTATGGAAAAATACATCTTTGGATACGGATATGGCCAATAGGATTAATTCTCCATATCTATTCATTTCTAGACAGAAATAATCTATTCAATCATTTAATAAAAAAATTCTAAGATGATTGTGAATTGAGTTCGGTTCCAGATCACTGAATGTGGGATCTGGATTCTCTTTTATGTATCCAAATTGAAAATCAAATAGGTTATGAGTTTCGCCTGGACTTCCTGTTTCAGGAATTATGGTATCATTCGGTCTTACAAAATTTATAATGGTGAACATAATGAAATCTTTCCACATCATTCACAGCAATTTCTTTTTACTCGTTGTTTTTTCATTCAGTCTTCTGGTTGGATGCACACAAGCGCCAGTGCCAGTCCCAACACAGGATCAGTCCAAAATTGTTGCTGCAGTAGTAGAAACAATTAATGTCCAAAATACACAGGATGCCCTGCTCAATCCAACTAACACACCATTTCCAACCGAAACACTGATTCCACCTACACCTACCGCTATGCCAGCAACCAAAACACCAACAGAAACAATTATTCCCACTGAAACAGCTACTCAGCAGCCAGCCTATTCAACGACCTTATTGTATGTGGTCTCATACCCGGAAAATAAACGTGAGTATGTAGGAAATGAGAGGTTTGGTATAGCGCTAGGATTTCGTAATACCGGTACTGTTACCTGGGAACCCGGCACAAATGTAAAATTGGTCAGTTATACCGGTGAAGTAACTGTTCAATTAGAAGCCAGCATCAATACATCAGTTCCCCCGGGTGAGAAAGTAGAATTTGATTTTTGGGCATTTGGTTCGGAATGGTACGGTGACCACACCTTTGTTTTCCAGCTATATAATAGTCAAGGATTAGCAATACCGGGTGGATATGCAACATTTACATATACCTCGGTGTGATTCGCTTACAACGTGCAATGATTGAATGGTCAAGCTGGAAATTTTCCAACTTGACCATTTTATTTATTCTATTTAATAGCTACCAGCATAAGCGTTATGACGATTATGATTTTTTCGGGCTGCCGGTCGATCTTCTCGATTGAAAGTTTTTTGACTTTCTGAATTTCGGGACAGATTGAAGATACTGGTATCCCGACGTTCAAGTCGTTCTCCAAGAACTCGTTCAATCGAACGAACCATCTGTAAATCTTCTCTGGTTACCAGTGTCAGCGCAGTACCCAGATTTTCCATGCGACCGGTACGACCTGTGCGGTGAGTATAGGCATCTACCGTATCTGGAATATCAAAGTTGATCACATGTGAGACTTGCGAAACATCAATTCCTCGTGCAGCGATATCCGTCGCTACCAGGATTTTTACGAAACCTTTTCGAAAAGCATTCATGGCTGCATCCCGTTTTGCCTGGGAAAGGTTACCTTGTAATGAAGTGGATTTATAACCTGCCTGTGATAATTGTATAGCCAGTTTTTTCGCACGGTGTTTTGTGCGTGTAAAAACCAGGACCTTACCATTATTACTTTCTGTTAAAAGATGTAGTAACATATCCAGCTTCTGTGATTGATCTATCGAATAAATCGCATGGCTGATTGTATCAATTGGTTTTGTGATACTGATTTCAAATGTTACTGGATTGTTCAGCATTTCTGTTGCCAATTTCCTAATTTCAGTTGGCATGGTTGCTGAAAACAATAATGTCTGTCGATCGGCTGGGATAAAGGAAATGATCTTACGGATGGAAGGTAAAAAGCCCATATCAAACATTTGGTCGGCTTCATCCAGAACCAAAAATTCGATATTATTCATGTTGATGGCTCGTTGTTGTTTGAGGTCTAATAATCGACCTGGGCATGCTACAACAATTTCCACACCGGCGTGTAAAGCTCTGATCTGGGATGATGCACTGACACCACCGTAAATCGTCATGCTTCGTAAGCCGGTTAGTCTACCAAGCTCCTTAATCGCTTGATGAGTTTGCTCAGCAAGTTCTCGGGTTGGCGAAAGAATCAATGCCCGTATTTTTCCTCTTGGACCTTTCATTAATCGATCCAAAATGGGTAAAACAAATGCAGCAGTCTTTCCAGTACCAGTCTGAGCAAGTCCGAAGATATCCTTACCACCAAGGATAGCGGGAATGGTTTGTGATTGAATGGGGGTTGGCGTAGTATATCCAGCCGCTGATATCCCGGCATTAATCTGCGGGGGAAACGAAAAAGTTTTAAAACTCACGATAAATTCCTTCAATGGTATCGCTATTTACGCAATGATTTTTTTTGCGCCCGCTCTTTAGCTCCGATATTCGGTTACACCATTAAATTATCAAGAGCGGTTCTTTTACAAAATAAAACCAGGGATCACCCTGGTCCGTTGAAATCATATTAATCAACTGAAACATCTAATCTTACCACAGAATTGATTTAAAGGTTCATCTGGTCAAACCTCAGATCCTTTTCCAATCCATAGGTTATTACCAATTTTTTCTACAAAGAGTTTTATGTTCATTTATCAACTTTAATAAAGGTTTATAATGTAAAATTAATCAATCACATTTCTCGTTTTTGATCTATTGGATTTCTAAAGAAAATTCAAAACCCAGGAGTTTAATTTGGGTATCAGTAGTTGGTTTATCAGTACCTACCAAAAATTATTTAAAACATATTCATTAAGAACACAAATTATTGCGAGTTTGGCGGCACTGACCATTCTCAGTGTTACCGTCGTTGGTCTCACTGCATTATGGACAAATTATAGATATCTGGAGACAGCAAAACGTCAACAAAGTTTATCCATGGTTAGTTCTTTTTACCAGGCTCTAGAGAATCAACTTTCGGATTTGGTGGTATTAACCTCATCCCACCTGGCGTTTGAAGTGAATGATGAATTAAGTAATCCTGCAATTTTACAAGAACATATAACAGGAATTCACAAGGGTATGCCTAAGATTGATGCTTTTATCGTATGTGATTTCGCTGGAAAAATAATTGCATATTCCGGAACGATTATTCCCATAGATAACTGTAATCTTGAAACAAATCCAGTTTATACAACTTATACAAATAATGGTGAAAGACAGGTATGGTTGCTTCGTGGGCGGAAAATTCTGGATGGAAATCCTGAATCTCCTACTGTCATCCTGGGTAAACAACTTGATGACCAATTATTAATGGAAATGTGTAACACATGCGACCTTTACCATTCAATTATGCAAAATGATGAGATGATTGCAACCAGTTTTGGCAGTAATTATTCAGAACAGACAAATTTGCGTGCGCTACCCTCCCGGTTTGCTGATGTCGAGTTTCAGAAGTCTTACAGCATGGGTGGTCATATTTATTACATTTCATATTTTCCATTAAATAGTAAAGGATTGGAAGTTGAAGTTGCTTTAGACATTACCAGCATCCAGCAGGATCAACGCCAACAGGAATTATTTTTATCGATTGTGATTCTCTTTGTTGTTTTGATATCCGTGATAGTAGGAGCGTTTCTAGCTCAATTAATTCAACGCCCATTATCTCAATTGATAAATGCTACCAATCAATATGAGCATCTGGATCTCTCTGAACCGATTCAGATAAAAACAAATTTAAGGGAAGTAGTTGAACTCTCTCAGGTTTTGGAAAATGCCCGATCCAGAATTGAAAGCACCCTTTCTTCATTGCAAAAGGAAAAACAGTGGAGTGATCTCTTACTCGAATCAATTGTCGAAGGAATCATCATACTTGATGACGATAAAGTAGATTATTTCAGTCCAGGAGCTGAGCGCATCATTGGATTAACAGAAAACGAGGTTCTGCAAAAACCCATTAATTCAATCTTAATACCGTCTGATCAATCCAGTTCATTTTTAGATCTCTTACCTCCTCCAGGTGAAAAACTAAGATGCAAATTTAAGTTAAAAGAAGATGATGATCGCATTCTTTCAATAACACATGCAGAGCAACCGATTATCGGATCTGGAGAATCTCAAACCGTATTGGTATTACGGGATGTCAATGAAGAAGAGGCATTCAGTCATCTTTTAGGCTCATTTCTTGGGAATATTACCCATGAATTTCGTACCCCGCTCACAGCATTAACTGCCTCAATAGAGATACTAATGGAAGAGTCTGAGGTTTTAGAGCCTTCAGAAATGTACGAACTCCTTAGTTCTATTCATCTAAGCATTCTAAATCTTGCAAATCTAATCGATAATCTGTTAGAAGGCTCAAGTATCGAGACAGGTCGATTTCATGTCAATCCGCATCCTTCAGACTTAATCAACATTATCCAAATTGCGTGTGACACCATTAATCCGTTACTGGTTAAGTATGAACAAAGATTATCTATATCAATTCCATCCTCATTACCTTTAGTAATGGTGGATGGAAGAAGAATTAATCAGGTATTATTAAATCTGATTTCCAACGCCAGTAAATATGGTCCAAGTGACGAGGAAATTACCGTCCAAGCCAAAAGAATTGAGAATTCTATTGAGGTTAGTATTAGCGATAGGGGAAATGGCGTTCCAGAAGCTTACCGAAATAAAATTTTTTCAGGCTTTTTGCCCAACACATTTGAAAAAGGCAGAATGCGCAAAGGTTCTGGTTTAGGATTATCTGTAGCCCAATCAATCGTTAAAGCGCATGGTGGACAAATGGGTGTTCGAGATCGAACAGGTGGCGGTTCAGAATTCTGGTTTACAATCCCCATTACAGGTGAAACATGAAAGCATTAATTGTAGATGATGATCGTACCCTGGCAGACGTGATTGCTTTTACCTTCAAACGTGAAGGATTTGAGGTAATACTGGCAGAAGATGGAGAGGCAGCATACCGCCGATGGCAAGAAGATAACCCAGATTTGATCATTCTGGATGTAAATCTACCGAAAGAAGATGGGTTCAAAGTCTGCAAACGTATTCGTGAACAATCTGATATTCCAATCATTTTATTAACAGTTCGAAGTGATGAAGAAGACATTCTCGGTGGATTTCATTTTGGTGCAGACGATTACGTCACAAAACCGTTTAGCCCACGCCAATTGATAGCCCGTGTGAAGGCCGTGTTGCGTAGATCAAAAAAGAAAAATCCAACGACTGTCAGAGAATGGGGTAATATTTCGTTATTTATCAATCGACACGAGCTAAAGATCGGAAAATATGCACCAGTTCAATTATCCGGTTTAGAATTACGTTTGATGGATTGCCTTATGATCAATGTCGGTCAAATTGTGACACCTGAAATCATCATTGACTATGTATGGGGACCTAATGCGGGGGATATGGATATGGTCAGGCAACTCATCCATCGGCTAAGAGTAAAAATAGATAAACAATTTCCAAATCAAATCAGTATTAACAATGTGCCTGGATTGGGATATGAATTGAAATCCATTGGTGATAATGACTAGTAATTTGTGCGAAATTTCACATTGTCACACTATTGTCACACATTTATAACGAAGTCTGTTACATCCACATCATAGAATATAGACAAGAAAAGAAATACTTATTTTATAAGTAGTAAGAAATTTACTTGAATTGAGGTGTGTGATGTTTTATTTCGTTGTAGGTCTCGTATTTGTGGGATATCTGATTTATATAGGATTAATGAAAATAAATATAAAACCCCTCAAGATATCCTGTCCATGCACATTTGTTGCAGCAACAGCAATCTCAGTAATTTTATATACGACAGATCACAAGGCATTAGCCTGGATTATTTTCTTCCTTGGGCTGTACCTGCTGTCAATCACATTATTGGCTATTCGTAAATCAACTATTCAACATATTTCAGTTGCGAGAACCGCAGAACAATCATAAGGGGAATCACCCTGTTCCGAGCAACAAACAAATAAGGATTATATATGAAGACACGACGACTATTTATTGATTCGTTTCTATTAATTCTGGCTGTATTTATCTGTGGTGCATTTCTTATTGTTTCTCCAATTCCTGTTATGGCTGAGGCATTACCAGTAACTACGCAGGAAACAACGCCTGTTGTGGCAGATTGCCTGAGCTGTCATGGCCAACCAGATTGGGAAATGTCCTTGCCTAGCGGAGATATCCTCAATTTATCAGTCGATTTCAATGTGTTTCGACAATCGGTGCATAAAGATTTACAATGTGTTGAATGCCATGTAGGGTATGAAAAATTTCCAGCACCCCACAATCAAATCACAGCCAAAAATAAACGCGAGTATATGATAAGTTATCATGATACCTGTCAAAAATGTCATAAAGAGCAGTTCGCCCAGGTATCTGATAGTGTTCACGATACTCTCTTCATTGAAGGAAATATCGAAACTCCGTTATGCGCTGATTGTCATCAACCACATAATCAAACTCACATAGACCATTTGTATGTGGATAATGAGAATGGATCAATAAGCTGGCAGGCTCAAATCTGCGCTGATTGTCATCAGGATGCACTAGAAGAATACAAAGCCAGTGTTCATGGTCAAGGTCTTCTTTCAGGAGACGATCAGGATATGCCTGATTGTGTTGATTGTCATAATGTACATGCAATTTGCGACCCAAGTCTGGCGAAATTCAGAAAATCATCAGTAGGAATTTGTGCAAATTGTCATACAAATTCTGAAGTTATGCAAAAGTATGGATTGGAAACCAATGTTTTGGACACCTATATGGTCTTCCATGGCACAACCATCACATTATTAGAAGATTATGATCCTGATTCTCTAACAAACAAACCTACCTGCTACGATTGTCATGGAATCCATGAAGTTGGTAGCGAAACTCCACCAACTATCGAAGCGAACATCTCAGCAATGACCTTATACCCTGATGTCGCAGTAAAACAAGCAGGACCACCTGTCGAGAATGTAGGTGTTACAGGTGTCATGATAGGAATACTAATCGGAAGCATTGGTGCACTCACAATTAATCAATTAGTCAAAGAACGCAAACAAGACCTGTTTGAGGAATAGGAAGAGAAGGAATAAGATGACAATGGACCGAAGAGAATTCTTAAAATCGACAGGAATGGGGTTGGCTGGACTGATGGTTTTACCAGAAACAATCAACCATTCAGAAATTGATAGTGAAGATGCTTATGGAATTTTATATAACGCCAAAGCTTGTATTGGTTGTCGGGAATGCGAAAGTGCTTGTAAAAGTAGACGTGACCTGCCAACCGTAAATGAACCAGAACTGGATGCTGATAACTGGACGATCATTAAGTTGTACCAGGAGGAAGAGAATCAGCATATCTACTCTTTCATTAAACGAAATTGTATGCACTGTGTTGATCCTGCCTGTGTATCTGCCTGTCCTGTTGGCGCTATGCAAAAAACACCAGATGGACCCGTTATTTATGATGAGACCATTTGCATTGGATGCCGGTATTGCATGGCTGCCTGCCCATTTGATATCCCTAAATATGAATGGGAAAAAGTTTTCCCACGGGTACAGAAATGCGACATGTGTGCTGATCGTATTGCTGCAGGGAATGAACCAGCTTGTGTAGCAGCCTGTAAAATAGGTGCATTGAAATTTGGAAAAAGGTCAGATTTATTAGCTGAGGCGCACGAAAGAATTGAAAATGACCCGGAAAATTATGTTGACAAAGTGTATGGTGAAAACGAAGTTGGAGGAACCTCGGTTCTGATTATATCCAAAGTGACCCACGAAAAATTAGGTTTACCAGTTTTGACCAGCAGTTCGTTACCATCCTTGACCTGGCCTTGGATGAAAGCTGTTCCAGGTGTCGCCGTAGTTGTAGCCAGCTTGATGACATTTTTATATTGGTTAACCGGTCGAAAATTAAAAGTTGCAGTGCAGGAGGAGAGTATCCATGACAGCAATCAGTCATAGTAAAGGTTCACAGCAATTTGGCCTTGGCACATTGGTGCTAGGGTTCTTATCATTACTTGGTTTGATTTTGGTAGTGTATCGTTGGATCAATGGATTAGGGGTGACAACCGGATTAACTGATGGACGTGGTTGGGGTATCTGGATCAGTTTTGACGTGTTATGTGGCATTGCCCTGGCAGCAGGTGCTTTTTCAGTAGCTGGGATTGTGTATATTCTGCGTCTCAAGGAATTTTACCCAATCTTGCGCCCCACTGTTTTGACAGGATTTTTAGGATATGCCCTGGCAGCTTTTGCAATCTCCGTAGATCTTGGGTTCCCACACCGAATTTATTACATGTTATATAACTGGAATATCCATTCACCACTCTTCGAAGTCGGCTGGTGTGTGATGATTTATGCCACAGTCTTAGCATTAGAAATATCCCCAATTGTTTTTGAACGCTTCAATATGAAAGCGCCTTTAAAAATTATTCGCTCAATTACAATTCCTTTGGTAATCCTGGGAATCGTTTTATCGACAATGCACCAGTCATCTTTAGGCACGCTTTTTGTCTTGATGCCACATCGAGTTCATCCCCTCTGGTATTCAAGTATTTTGCCAATTCTATTCTTTATATCTGCTATGGGAGCAGGTCTGGCAATGGTAATTGTTGAATCAACATGGAGCTTCTTTGGTCTCAAACATAAACTGGAAACAAGATTGTTAGCAAAAATTGCAAAAATTATTCCTATTGTATTAGGGCTTTATGCAATTGCTAGATTTACTGAATTGTTTATCAGCGGTGACAATGTTTATCTCTTCACTGGCGATAAATATTCTTTACTCTTTTGGGTTGAGATGCTCATATTTGTTCTCATCCCAATTGTGTTATTTTCATTACCCAGTGTTCGTAGAAAACCAATGCAAATGTTCGCCACTGCATTATTGGTTGTATTCGGATTACTCCTAAATCGATTTAATGTAAGTCTTGTTGCCTTCTCAGCTGGAGCATACGCCCCTACCTGGATAGAGATCTTCGTGACAATTGGGATGGTAAGTATTGGCGCTTTTGTCTTTACAATTGCAGCACGTTATTTAGCAGTATTTCCTCACACAACCGATGAGAAAACAAAAGTACTCCCGGAAGAAAAGAAGAAAATTGGTGATTTGGAACCAGCTTATTCAACAGTAACATTCACCAGCAAACAACCTATCGAAGGGAAGACTTCTACCAGCACTCCTATTTCGAGACTTGAATGAAAACTCTTATTGTTGAAGATGACAAAACTTTAGCAGATATTCTGGCATTCACCTTTGTCCGCCAAGGTTTTGAAGTCATTCAAGCATTCACCGGCTCAGAGGCTTTAAATCTCTGGGATAAAGAAAATCCCGATCTGTTGCTCCTGGATGTCAATATTCCTCCTCCGGATGGTTTCAGTGTTTGTGAAATGATCCGGAAGGACTGGGATACTCCCATTATTTTCTTAACCGTCCGTGATAATGAAGATGACATCCTTCACGGACTTGATCTTGGAGCAGACGATTATATCTCAAAACCTTTCAGCCCCAGGCAGTTAATGGCTCGAAGTCGACGCAGTGCTTCGGCGGTCCTGTGACAAGTTTGAGGATGCCTTTTACCAGGTTGGCCGGGTTTATCTTGATCTTGAACAGAAAACCTTAACAATTTCCAACCAGGAACCTATCTCCCTTTCGGAATCAGAGTGCAGATTTATCCATTGCATTATGCGTTATGCCGGGCAGGTAGTTACCACTCAAATTCTCATCAATTGTATCTGGGGGTCAGGAAATGGTAATAAAGAAATGCTACGACAATTGGTCCATCGATTGAGAAAAAAAATGAGTTTTCAAGAAGAATCTAAACCCATCATTGAAACAATATCCGGGATTGGATATTGCTTTTGCCAATAAATTGTTCCAGGTTCAAAGAAAATCAAAATCAAATTCAGGGGATTAAGAGATTAATTTCTCTTAACCACCTCCTGACCTGATCTGGGTTTTTCAAAGAATAAATGGCTTCTGATTCACGATCTTTTTCAGTCACAATAATTCCTACGCCGCCCATCGATTGGACTGCAATGAACGCATCCTCATCGCGAGGGTCATCTCCAATGAAAATCGGTAATGCACCCTCAAATTCTTCAGAATTTAAGATATATTGAACAGATACACCTTTATCAGCTTTTGGAGGGCAAATTTCTATGAAGTTATGGGTAGATTTCAGGTGAAATCCGTTTGGGACATCAATTAGTCTGGCATTCTTTAAGACTAGATTTACTTCTTCTTTATCCGATCCATTGGCGTGAATCGCCAGAGACCAACCTTTATCTTCAAGATAATAGCCCTCTCTCCCATCAATTAACGCCTGCCAGGTAGGCTTAATTTTTTCCAATCCTGGTCTTAGGTTTTCAAATTCTAATAAATGAATTTCATTTCCCTCGGGATCAATCATTTCCAATCCATAGCTACCTGCCAGCCAGATACCATCAATGGGCACTAATGATCGAATATGCCCTAATCTTCTACCACTGATAATGGCGATCCTTAAGTCATTGAGTTTAGCAATTCTACAAAGAATCTCAATTAATTCCGAATCTGGTAAGACCACATCTGGATTAGGCGCAAATCGCGCCAATGTCCCATCATAATCAAGAAACAGAAAAACTCTTTCATTTTGATAAATTTTCATTAATCGTTGTAAAGATGGAGTGTCTTTCATATTTTCTTCTACTAATTTCTTCATAGTAATTTTCATTTCCTTAACATATTCGGGGTTTCAATAATCAACGGTAAAGGTGTTTTAGGTGTGTGGGTGCACGTTTTTATTACCCGTTTGCTCTGATCTATTGAAATGAAACTTATTCTTTCACGTATTGGAAAAAACTTTATTTACCTTCTTTTTTCTTTAATAAAGTTCAACACATCTATCTGTGATTTGAGCCAGAAACTAATATCTTCTTCGCGCACATTTCTTCTGAGAAATGCTACCTTTTCTTGCCTTTTTTCAATATTCATACTGAGCGCTTGATGTAATGCTTTTTGCGTGTCAAAAATATCAACAGGTGATATAACCAAGGCTCCATTTCCCAATTGCTGATGAGCTCCAGTTCTTTCCGATAAAATTAAGACACCATCTTTTTGATTAACGATCGGCCCTTCTTTTGCTACCAGGTTCATTCCATCCGCAATTGAATTTACCAACAAAACATCATACATTTTCATGGCAGCGACGGCTCTTGGATAATTCTCCCCAACCAGCAATCTGATTGGTTCCCAATCACTACTGCCATAATGCGCATTGATTCGTCCAACAGACACCATAATCTCATCCAGATAAGTTTGATATTCTTCAACACCAACCCTGGAAGGAATCAGATAAGCCATGAAAATTACTTTTCCTCGATATTCAGGATGCATTTCTAGTAATGATTCATATGCCTGAAATCCTCTCAGAATATTTTTACTGGGTTCAAGTCGATCTACTCGTAAAATCATTTTTTGATCACTAACTTGCCTGACGATTTCTTCTTGATACAATTTCACTTCAGCAATTTCAGCCATCGCTTCTAATGCACCAACATCGATGGATATTGGAAAATCTCGGATGAATGTGTCATGACTACGGTACCGCACCCTGCGATTACGATATCTTACAACTGATTTGGGCAAGAAATTCTCGCAAGTTCGAATAAAGTTTAACCCATCCTCACTCGTCTGAAACCCCATCAGATCAACGGCAGCCAAACCATCCAGAATTTCCTGACGCATTCTACTGGGTAAAATTCCCCAATATTCAGGACCTGGCCAGGGAATATGAACAAATAATGAAATAGTGACTGGCTTACCTCTTAAATATTTTTTAAGATACCTTGCTGTTAAATATAAGTGATAATCCTGTAACATAATGAGAACAGGTTCTTTCTTCTGCCTCACCAGCTCAGCGATTTCTTTAGCAAATTGTCGATTCACCACCTGATAACCAGTGTCCCAGGCTTTCCAGGTTTGATGATCAATAACGGGAGATCGGGGTACATCCCACATGGAATGTTGCAAAAACCACAATAAGGGATTAGATATTTGATTGTAATATCCATCATATGCTTCTGGATCGGGATTAATAAAACGCACGCTAAGGTTACAGTCATTATCTTCCAGACAAATCTGGCCTTGTTTCCATTCTGCATCTTCTGGACTCATGGCACAGGCAACCCAGGTTAATTTTTTATAATGTGCCAGACCTGTCAGAGCAGTCACTAATCCCCCACTCCCACGTTTGTAGCTGGTCTCGCCATTTTCTTCTTTGGTGATGGTCACCGGCCCACGATTGGATACAATGATGATCTCTGAAAATTTATCTGTTTGTAAAGAATTTTTCAATTCCATTTTTTCTCCTCTTATCTCAAGCAATCCAATCAAACGAATATTATTTAGGAAATATTTTATTTTTTCCAAAAGATAAATTCAACTGACAAGAATAAGATTAATATAATCATCTCCTTTTTGATGGAGGATTATTGATAAATCCTATTTATGACGAATAATTACATGGAAGATAAAAAAGACTTAATCAATAAATCCCCTTTTCATCAATGATTGCTTTGGCTCATTATAACATAACAAAAAATTCATCCTTCGTTATTGGGCGATAAAGGATGAATTCTTGTATCTATGCGAATAAATATTATCTAACCTTACCCCCCTGACATGGCACCAACAATTCGAAGCGGCTCATTACCCATCAAAACCTCACACGGTAATAAAGTTTCTGGTCTAGGTGTGACAAGTCCTGACCACAGGCGAAGAACCGTAAATAAGCTCTGCGTTCTTTGGTAATATGATCTCGGATAGTACCCTTCAACATCGGATATTTTTCTTCTAAAGCATCCAGCAATTTTAAGTAAGTGACCTCCCCATCAACTTCAAGTTGAATCTCCCGACCCACATTGGCAAGCCTTTGTAAATATGTCGGTAAAATTACGCGTATCATGGCAAAACTTGTACCTCAACAGATAACACCCCGGGCAAATTCTGAGCAATTGTCTGCCAGGTTTCACCAGAATCAGGAGACACATATAACTGACCACCTGTAGTGCCAAAATAAATACCACTAGAATCGAGGGTGTCAACAGTCATTGCACTCCGCAGAACATTAACATAACAATCTTTTTGAGGTAAACCTTTGGTTAACGCTTCCCAGCCATTACCACCGGTTCTACTTCGGTACACTCTTAGTTTTCCCTCCGGAGGATAATGTTCCAAATCACTTTTTATGGGTATTACATAGATCGTTTCAGGTTCGTGTGCATGTACGGCAATTGGAAAACCAAAATCACTGGGCAAGTTATCACTCACTTCATACCAGTCATCTCCGGCATTATCACTGCGCATAACATCCCAATGCTTTTGCATAAACAGAACATTCGGATTGGAAGGGTGCATGGTAATACTATGAACACAATGTCCAACTTCAGCTTCCGGGTTGGGTAATTCATAACCGGATTTTAATCCGTGGTTAATTCCACTCCATGTATTTCCCCCATCGTTTGTGCGAAATACACCGGCAGCCGAAATAGCTACAAAAATCTGATCGGGGTTTTTAGGATTGATTAAAATTGTATGCAACCCCATCCCACCTGCACCAGGCATCCACATAGTTGAGTGGATCTCCCGCAATCCTGCTAACTCCCGCCAGGTCATGCCCCCATCGGTGGATTTGAACAATGCTGCATCTTCCGCTCCCGCAAAGACTGTATCTTTCTCTGAAGGTGAAGGTTCAAAAACCCATATTCTTCTGAATTTCCAGGGGATCTGTTCACCGCTAAAATCCTGATGAGTTCCAATTTCACCTTCGTACTCAAATTTGTTGCCAATCGTCTCCCAGGATAAACCCCCATCATTGGATCGATGATTTACCTGACCAAACCAATCGCTGGCTTGTGAGGCATAAATTCGTTGCGGATCAACAGCTGAACCCTTCATATGAAAAATTTCTAATCCCGCAAAGAGTGGCCCTTTAATATCCCATTTTTCTCTATTAAAATCAGAAGTAAAAATAAATGCACCTTTCCTTGTGCCGACCAAAACTCGAACTTCGCTCATTTTTAGTTATCCTTTCCGACTAAACTAATATTCCATTCAAATATTGACCGAAACCTTTCAAAATTAATTCAGAAAAACAATCATTTTTTTTCTGAAAATTTCAGTTTGGTTTTATCGGATGGTTCACCTTGATCATTCCTCATATTGTAAAAATGATTGTAGCAATTCGGACAATGTTTGTCAAATTATTTGTTTGATTTAGTGATATGAATAAAACAAAAATGATTTCTTTTTCAATTGTAGATATTCCAACAATTTGTTTTTCGAATGAATTTTCCAAAATTTGAAAACTTTTTAACTTTCTTTACGTATATAAATTGATAAAATGAAATTAGATTTTTTTAGATAACGCCATCCGACTCACATATCCCAAGTTAATGAATTACTAATCAGAAATCATTTTCAACTTGGATTAACTTGTCTGTTTTTTGAATAAAGAGGAGAAATAACAAACCAAAAAAATTGCTTTGGTTGCAAGAATTATTTCAAAAAGAAAAATGAAATTAAAACAAAGAAACATTATCCTAGTCTATTTATTCATAGCATTAATAGGAATAATACTATTAGCAGGGAGTATTAGTAACCTTAAATTCATACCTGGATTACCGATACCTGGGGCTGTCTCAAATAATCAATCTCCATCAAATTCTACTGTTGGATCGACAATGTTGCTTGAGAAACAAGGCTTGGATCTAATAGTTATAGAAATCGGGATTGGGATCAGTTTCGTACTCTTATCAATTTTGATCACATATAGTCTGGTTAAAAAGACGAACAAAAGAAAATTTGGATTATTCATTCTTGGAATAATCACATTAATCATTATTTTTAATATCTTGAACCGCTTCAAACAAGAGAACTCCATCTCAGGTGAAAATCCTGATCAAGGAAGTTCACAACTGCTACCATTGGATTATGAGGTCGTTCCTATTGAACAACCCCCATCTGAATTGTTTTGGATGGTTGGTATCGGGCTGTTGATTGGATGTATTTCTTTCGGTGCTTTTTTGTTTTTAAGAGCGAATCAAAAACCTATGCATCACGATGGTTTGATTGAAGAGGTTGATTCCGCCTTACAGGCTATCAGGGATGGAAAAGACCTGGGAAATATCATAATCAATTATTATTTGCAACTAAATCAGATAATTAAGGAAGAATATGAAATTGAAAGAGAAAAATCGTTAACCGCCCGTGAATTTGAAAATTATCTGTGCGATAGAGGTATTCCGATCAAACCCATTCATCAAATTACTACAATATTTGAAAAGGTGCGATATGGCAACAAACTTATCTCTGACGAAGATGAAAAAATCGTTATTGAAAGCTTGGTTGAGATTCGATCATCTTGCCTGAAAAACAGGAGCATTGCTGAATGAGACCATCTTTCCGAATCATTTATTTTTCCATTGCACTCTTGTTGTTAATCCTCATACTCGTTCTCGCTCAAGAGGTTGTTATTCAGTACGTCGTTGACCCAATAACCAGAATAATATGGTGGTTGATTAGAATTTTACAGACGATCGATCAGAAATTTTATTGGACAATTTTAATTTTTTTAGTTCTTATTTTTTTCGTATATATAATCCCGGGAAAAAATAATCATAAGACTTCCATCTGCTTATTCTGACCCTCCACAAAAAGAAGGCCGAATGCAATTCTGGAAACGAAGCATCTCCTCTGCAATTGATAATGATGGAGATCGCCTTATTCTTCAATCAAATTTAGACTTTTTACAAAAAGAAGTCTCAATATTATTTGGTGCCTCAAAAAGTGAACCAATCCAACTTGTACCAGTCAAAAATAAATTTGGTGCAAGACTTTTTGCATTATTTTGTCGTACAAAACTTTTTTCTTTCTGAATCAAAAAAAATATGATTCGAACCAACGAATTATTTGTATCCATTCAAGATTATTTGAATTCACTAGAAACTATCATGGAGAAAAAAAATGGAAATAGTAGAAATAAATCCTCAGACAGTTGAGGATGTAGCCGAGATAACAAAACTGGTAATTTCTGAAGTCAATAAAGCTGTGATCGGTAAAAATAATGTGTTAATGAAGTTGATGGCAGCATTTTTAACAGAAAATGGACACGTACTACTGGAAGATTACCCTGGATTGGCAAAAACGTTAATTGCGAATAGTTTTGCAACAACTCTGGGAATTGACTTCAAACGCATCCAATTTACACCGGACTTATTACCCGGAGAAATTACAGGTGGCTATATATTCGATACGCGTGAGAACATTTTCAAGTTACGAAAAGGGCCAATATTCACTCAATTGTTATTGGCTGATGAGATTAATCGTGCTTCACCAAAAACACAATCCGCATTATTAGAAGCCATGCAGGAGTTCCAGGTTTCTTTGGAAGGAGAAAAATTAAGGTTAGACAATCCATTCATTGTGATTGCCACCCAAAATCCTATCGAATATGAAGGTACATTCCCCTTGCCTGAAGCACAATTGGATCGCTTTCTGATCCGTCTTTCGGTAGGATATCCAACTCTTGATGAAGAAAAAGAAATTCTGGTGCAACGAGCTCTCCGTAATCAGGATGCGGTTATTTTACAACCAATCATTACTTCTAAAAAATTAATTGAAATGCGTCAAATTATTGAGGATGTTCATGTCGATCCTGATATACAGGAGTATATTATTAAGTTAGTCTCGGCAACACGTCAACACAATCAGGTGGAGTTGGGTGTCAGCCCTCGAGGATCTTTAGCATTATTCAAATTATCACGTGCCTGGGCAGCTATTCATGGAAGAGATTATGTACTTCCTGATGACGTTAAAGGATTGGCCAATGACGTTTTTAGTCACCGCATCATTCTCGATCCAAACCTTTGGGGAATAAAAACAGCGACGAACAGAGTGATAGGTGAAATTATACGATCTGTAGCTGTTCCAGTATTAAACGTAGATACGATGAATCAAAAAACAAATCTAATTTTTTTAATCATCATTGGACTATTTTTATCCGCCTTAATATCCCAAAATGGAGTTGTATTATTATTGGCTTTTCCATTTTTGAGTTACCTTATTGCCGGATATTTTTTCTCTTGCAATTTATATGACTAAATAGATATAATTTATCAAAAAGAGGTGAATGTGAAAAAGAATAAAATCCAAATTTTATTGACTGTTATCATTGTAATGTTTACCATGCTTGCTTGCGAAGCAAGTGTAAGTACTGCAAATATCACCGAAGCGTATATGACTGCCAATGAGGATGGTTCGGGTACAACAAGCATATTCTCAGGAGACCAAACTTTTTATTGTATCGTAAAGGTTTCCAATGCACCGGATGATACCACTTTGAAAGCTGTCTGGACAGCTGTAGACGTTGAAGGAGTGGATCCTGGTTTTTTGATTGACGAAGTTGAACTCACAACCGATGGACAAAATGAATTTACTTTCAATCTCCAGAATGATGGGCTCTGGCCAACTGGCAATTATAAGGTTGAAATATTTCTAAATGGCACATTAGATCAAACCTTAGAATTTGCGGTTCAATAATCTCCATCATTTATATTGAAATTAAATAATTAAACCATTGAAAATTGATTGAAAAAATAGAATTAAGGGAGTTTTGGAAGGGTGATGCCAAACCAAAACTCCCTGATCGCATATAAAAACATTTACTCCACGATACCTTTTCCAAAAGGTTCAAAAACACGTTCTACCCTGGCGTTGATCTGGCAGGTTACCTCGTAGGTAATTGTTCCCAATTTATTTGCCCATTCATCACAAGTGATTTCCTCATCCCCACTTCTACCAATCAAAATGACTTCATCTCCAACTTGAATGTCGGTGTTTGGCCCCAAATTCACCATGCTCTGATCCATACAAACACGTCCTACAATCGGATATGATTTCCCTTTAATGAGCACACGCCCCCGATTCGAGAATAAGCGATTAAACCCATCTGCATATCCGACTGGAATGGTTGCAATCCAGGTATCTTCGGGCGCAATCCAGGTTCGTCCATAACCAATACTTGTTCCTGCAGATACTTTTTTAAGGAAAGAAACCCGTGTCAAAAAGCTAAGCCCAGGCTTTAAGGGAATGCTTTTAGGAGTGTCCTTGCCGGGATAAAATCCATAGATCATAATTCCTGGTCTGACCAAATCCAACCAGGCAGATGGATGGCCAAGCACTGCCCCCGAATTGGAACAATGAGTTAAATTCACTTTTCTTCCAATCCGTTCGTTGATCTGATCAACAATCTCTTTAAGTCCTAGAATTTGATCCTCAGTATAGGTTGGATCTCCATCATCACTGACCGGCAAATGAGTGTAAATACCATCCAGATGCAAATGCGGACATTCTCTCTCGATATATAATGCCAGATTTTCTGCTTCGTCAACAGATACACCGATACGTCCCATGCCGGTATCAACTTTTAAGTGCACATCAATACTTTTTCCTAAAGCTTTGCATGCTTTTTCCAACATGGCAATATTGTATTTTTCACAAACAGTCAATGTCAGATTGTGCAATACCGCTGCTTCCATTTCCTCAGGAAAAGCCGGGCTGAATTTAAGAACGGGTAACCGAATTCCAGCTTCTCGCAATTGAATTCCCTCTGGTACGGTTGCTACTCCCAGCCAATCCACCCCAATTTTCTCTGCCATGCGAGCAACAGCCACAGCACCATGCCCATATCCATTCGCTTTGACAGCGATTAATATTTTTCTTTCAGGACCAATTACTTTTCGAATTCCATCAATATTGTAACGAATATTATCGAGATGTATACGAACGATTGTTTGGTACAACATAGTATCCTTCTGTATCTCTCAAATGATTTTTAATAATAGTCAGTATATCATTTCTGGAGGATAATTATTCCTCCATCACAATTTTTTGAATTTAGCGGTTTGTTTATGTATCCAATTATGCATGATCACCTGGCAAAAATCCAGAAATAAAGACTTTGTAATATTTTAATGCAGCATTAATCACATTTTAATAGTGTATTAATACTTGACAAATTGGATAATTATTACTATCATTATCTAAATTAAATATGAAAAAAAATTCCAAATAATTATTGCTTGCACAGGAGGAATGAATAGCAAAAACTAAATAAGTTAAATCAATTTTTTTTATTTAAAGCATCTGCATTTGGATTATAAACATCAAATCCAGAATGCCAATCACTCATCATATCGATAAAAGTAGGTCAAGCTATGGAAACAGATATTTTTACCAGCAAGACGAAGCAATTGTTTTTTTCTTTAAAATCTGTAAGAATTATCCATCATGTACCAACCCGAAACGAAGCTGGAAATGTTGAAAACCTTCTGAGATGTTTAAGGGAGCGATTCGGTGAAAGATCGATTGAGGTTATACTTGTTGATGATTCGACTGATAACACACCGCAGGTTGTCGAAAATGCAGTTGAGAAATTTCCTTCTCTCCATGTGAAGCTAATTCATCGCTTGCCACACCAAAGAACAGGTGGGCTTGGTGGAGCTGTGATCGCAGGCCTTAAGATAGTCCAATTAGAATTTGCATGTGTCATGGATGGTGATCTTCAACACCCACCTGAACTGGTGCCCGTTTTACTCAAAACCGCCATCGATCAACAAGTTGATATGGTTGTTGCAACTCGCCGATCCAAGGAGAATGATGTTGCCGGATTAAGCATATTTCGAGATTTCGATAATTTCTCGTGGCCTAGATTAACAGCCCGTATTTTCTTTCCAAAGCAATTACGAGGAGTCAGTGATCCGCTAACAGGATTTTTTCTCTTGAAGGTTAGTGCAATTGATATAGAAACGCTTCGTCCAAACGGGTCAAAATTCTGCTTGATATTTTGGTAAGAAACCCCTCACTTCGGAAAGCGGAGGTACCTTTTGAATTTGGAGAAAGATTTTCCGGGGAAAGTAAAGCTTCTGCAGCAGAGGTATGGAAATATTTGAACCTGCTGTGGACATTGCGATTTGGAAATGGGTTGATGCGATTTATCGGTTTCGCACTGGTGGGATTGAGTGGCATCCTGATCAACTCTTTGGCACTCTATGTTTTCACGGAACAAATGAGTGTCTACTATCTTTATTCTGCAATATTCGCAACAATTGCGTTCCTCACTTTGGAATTTCATTTTCACAGAGACTTTGGTTTATAAGTCTGATCGTCGGTCCAAAGGTACTGTCTATCGACTGGGTATGTTCATGTTTATGAATATTCTCGCTTTGGCACTTCGTACGCCTATCATTTATTTATTCACGGAAATCATTGGCGTGTTCTATATTTACTCAAACCTTGTTTCACTTGCAGTTCTTACATTATTACGTTTTATGTTTGCAGAAAATTTCATTGGAAAGAAACAAGATCATTATCCGATCCACATATTTCTGGATCAAAGGAAGGTGTACCACTTATGAAGAATAGTTACTCTTACAATATTCATAATATCGTATCGGTCGTGTCAGAAGGCAGATTGCCCGAGTTGGAACCGTTTATTGTAACGGAATTGATAACAGAACCCACCATAAAAATTTGAAATTTGGAAAACCGCCATTGGATAAATCATCCAATGTGAACAGCAGAAATTATATGAATTATCGCGAAATATTTGGTCGTCTGGGTTTTGAAGTTGGTATAGAGATGGGAGCAAAAATGTGGAAGTGACTGCTTCGCCAATACTACGCTATTCACCACATGTTCTGTATACTAATGTGGTTGAACCTATCTTGCGTTGGACATTCGTCAAAAAAGGCTATGCATTGGTACATTGTGCCACAATCGCATTCGGCGAAAAAGCATACATGATAACTGCTCGTACCGACACAGGAAAAACAACCACTTTATTGAAAATTCTTTCACATCAACGCCGCGACAGTGATCAGGCTGCTTTTCTTTCGGATGATATGACCCTGGTTTCCCCTAAGGGTATTGCCATGACGTATCCAAAACCGATGACAATTAGTTTCCACACATTACGTGCGGTTAATAGCAAAACATTTAAATTTTGCTGAGAAATTAATTTTACCTTTCCAGAGTCGAGTTCATTCTAGAGAAGGTCGGAAAGCTGCCTTCTTCATTAGTAAATCAAAACTTCCAGCAGCAACAATCAACCTGATCGTTCAGGCTATCATACCACCACCAAAGTATTATGTTCAAAAATTAATTCCAAAAGCGAAGATGGCGACAAGCGCAAAATTAGCTGGAATGTTTATTATCGAACGTGGCAAAGGCGAAAATCAACCAATGGAAACCGCAGAGGCAATCAATACCCTGTTCAGTAATTGTGAAGATGCGTATGGATTTCCCCCTTATGAAAACTTAAAGGAATTCCTATACTGTAATGAAGGCTCTGATTTGCGCGAAAAAGAACATGACATTATCCGAAAAGCATTTGGTTCATTACCGACAACATTAATTAAATCAGAAAATATGGATTGGTGGTGTCTGATCCCACAATTTGTTGATGAGAATGTAGCGAATGATTGTGCATGTAATTCGCCTTCTCCAAACATGGTGAATAATCGCAGGATGGTCGGCGTATAAAATTTTTTCACCGTTGATTTCAAAAAGATCTCCCTCCATTTTATTAATACTAATTGGAGGGAGAAATACCAATCCTGGGAACCCAGGAATTTTTGATAAAAAGGACAAACTATGAAATTGGAGAATTATGACAGAATTGATTGTCCAGAGTAAATTCATTAAAGAAAAATTTAACATTAAGGCAATAACGGGAATTGATCGAGATTCTTTTGGCTCGCATTATCTTAATTGTCGCATTTCTTACTGGTGTATTTCTACGCATCTGGCAGATCAATGCGATGGGCTACAATACGGACGAAGCTGTGTATTCTGGACAGGCTGCTGCCATTGCAGGTGTCCCGGTATTGAGGATATTTTCCCGATATTTCGCGCTCACCCACTTTTATTTCAGGTAATGCTTTCTTTGGTTTATCAAATTCAATTCAGTGATCTTGCTGGTCGCCTTTTCGCCGCAGTAATCGGTATGGGAACAGTTTTCTTAACCTTATCGAACAGGAAAATTGCTTTATGGACAATTACCAGGCGCAATCGCTGCATTGATCATCGCATTGATGCCCTACCATGTACTTGTTTCACGTCAGGTACTTCTGGATGGACCAATGGTTTTTTTTGCGACTTCTTTCGCTATTTCTTTTGGTGCATTTTAGTTATTCACAAAAACCTGTTTGGCTTTATTTCGCCGGTGCCAGTATGGGATTTACTTTTTTAGCCAAGGAAACAAGCATCATTTTGATGGGTGCCATTTATAGTTTTCTCGCACTGGCACCTGAGATTAAACGTTCGATTACGGGATATATTCATTTCTTTATTTTTATGGATCGTCGTTATCTTACCTTTTCCCTTTATCCATCGCTTTAGCAGGAAGTTCAACAACCGGTCGTAATTATCTTGCCTGGCAACTTTTCCGACGTCCGAATCATGATTGGTCTTTTTATTTGACTAATGTTCCCCAATCCATAGGTGTTTTAGTAATTCTTGCAGCAATATTTGGAATTCTTTTTGTTATGGCACCATAGATCCTGGAAAGAAAAAATCTTACTTTGCTGGATTCTAGTTCCATTAGTATTCTTTCAAATTTGGCCGGTTAAAGGTTTTCAATATCTTTTACCCATCGCTCCTCCAATGGCCATACTTGCCGGACGTTTGCTGGGTCAATTGGTAGGAGATCAAAATAAACTCAATCTCTCCACCTTTTTCAAAAGTTTCTCCCACTACCGAATTTTGTCATTGATTGTAATTTCATTGATCGTGATTTTATTGTTTGGATCCAGCTGGCAGAGAATCCAACCTGAAATATCCACTCGTTTTCTGGCTGGTACGGGTGGCGTTCCCGGTGGTCGCGAAGCAGGTGATTGGGTCAAGACCAATGCCCCCCTCAATTCAAATTTTATGACAATCGGGCCATCTATGGCGAATATTATCAAATTCTACGGCCAAAGACCTGCTTATGGACTATCTGTAAGTCCGAACCCATTACATCGGAATCCTTCCTATACCCCCATCTATAATCCGGACGCTCAAATTCGAAGATCTGAGCTCCAGTACATTGTCTGGGATTCATTTTCCGCATCAAGATCGACATTTTTCTCAGATAAATTAATGGGATTTGTGAGGTTATACAACGGTAGAGCTGTGCACACTGAATCAATCACCACAAAAGATGCGCAAGGCAACACAAGTGTTCAACCGATCATCATTATTTATGAGGTACATCCATGAAACAATTCATTTCATTTATCATCGCACTTGTAATCTTATTAAACGCGTTTGGGATCGCAAATGTTAATGCAGATTCTGAACCAAAAGATCACGAAACGTCGACCCCTATCAAACATTTTCTTATCATCATGCAGGAGAATCATTCATTCGATAATTATTTCGGGACCTATCCAGGTGCCAATGGGTTCCCTCCCGGAACGAAAATGCCTGTTGATCCTGATGATCCAAATACTGAATATGTCGAACCATGGCATATTGGCGACAGCACAATAACAGATATCAGTCATAATCAGGCAACTTTTCTTGAACAGGTTAATGATGGCAAAATGGACGGATTCATTGCTGCATTAAACCGTCGCAATCAGGATGGTCGCATCGCGATGGGTTATTACGATGACCGGGATATCCCATATTATTGGAATCTGGCAGATAATTACGTGCTTTTTGATAATTTTTTCAGTTCAGCCAAAGAAGGTAGTTTAACCAATCACATTTTTTGGATCACAGGCCAGGCACCTCCCCCAGGAACAGAGTTGGAATTACATGAAAAATTAGCTGACGTGCCTACAATTTTTGATAAATTGGAAGAAGAAGGAATCTCCTGGAAATTTTATGTTCAGAATTATGATCCCTCCATCAATTACAGAACACTGGCAACGGCAGGAAATCGCGCCTCTCAGGTAATTTGGGTTCCGTTACTATATTTCGACCGTTTTCTGGATGACCCAGCATTATCCAGCCATATTGTTCATCTAGATGAATATTTTGTTGACTTACGGGAAGGAAACTTACCCGCTATCTCGTATATCGTACCATCTGGTGCCAGTGAACACCCACCTCAACACCCACGTGCTGGCGAGCGTTTCGTAAAAAATATTATCCAGGAACTTATGCGTTCGAGTGCGTGGAGCAGTTCAGCATTTTTGCTCACGTATGACGATTGGGGTGGTTGGTATGATCATGTGAATCCACCGCAAGTTGATAAAGATGGGTATGGCCCAAGAGTGCCAGCAATTATGGTCAGCCCTTACGCCAAAAAAGGTTATATTGACAGTACATTGCTCGATTTCACATCCATTCTGAAATTCATTGGGGTAAATTGGGGAATTCCACCATTGGCTGAACGCGATGCAAATGCCAATGATCTGACCTCTGCCTTTGATTTCTCTCAACCACCCAGACAGGCAGATTTTATTAGTATGGAAAGAAATTCAGCAGAGGAAGAAAAGAAAAATCCCGTCTCTGTGATTTATCTGACATATGGTGGTGTATTATCTGCATTTATCCTGGCTGGAGTTTTCATGGGTCTTAATGTTCGGAAAAAGAAATCAGATTTAACGAATAAGGAAAACGCATGAAAATAGTTTTTCTAAGGAAATTTTTAATTACTGGTTTTATCATATTTGCATTCATGGGGTATGTTAAGCAGTCTGTAATCGCTGCAGGGCTAACTCCCCTGCAGGAGCAAACTTCCTCCGACATTACACTGGATCAACCTCAAACCATTGAAATGGGAGATTCTTTCGTCCTGAGCGGAAAAATTGTAAATCCAGATGGAAAACCATTGGCTGAAAAACAAATTTTCTTTTCAATCAACGGTGAATATCTCGGCCAGACTCCGTCTGATAAATTTGGAAAATTCTCAAGAGAATTTAAACAATCTCTGGATGCTGGTATTTACAAAATTTCTGCGGATATGAACCGGGAAAACTTATACCTTGAGGCAACAACAAGTACTTATTTAAGTGTCTTACCAACCCAAGTTGTTGTTCAGGTAACACCTCCCATACCAGATGTTGGCTTTATGATGGGCGGGAGCAAATTCTACACAAATGAAGAAGGTATCGCAACAATTTCATTAAATGAATACGGAGTATATCGGTTATTTGTTTTAGCTGATGAATATGACCAGCCCAACCAAAGAATCGAATTAGGCCGTTGGACTGAAGAGATTTATCAACCTTACCAGGATATTAGCGTTCCTACCAATAAAGTCATTCAGGTCGGATTGAATTTATTTCAAATTTTCAGTATGGATTTTGTTGATTTGGATGGTCAGAAGGTAGATCCATCGCGCATATCTGAATTTACGATACGAAGCCTTCAGGGAGATATGTTTGTTCTGAAAAACGGTGAATCCAGATGGTTTCCAGCCAGCCGGACTGCACGTCGATTAACTGGACTTGAAGAAACAAAATTGTATTATTCGGTCATTAATGTCATCGTGGATGGTTCAAACGTCGTCAATCAATCACAACAACGATTTTATACCTCTGCAGGTGGAAATTTAACAATTGAACTAATTCTATATTCCTTAACGGTCAATGCCAAAGATGGTCTATTTGGCTGGCCAATTGGAAAATCATTAATGTTGGAATATCCAGATGGCAGAACAGAGGAATTCCCTTTGGATGAAAAAGGTTCAGTAACGGTCGATTCATTGGCTCGAGGTACTTATTATCTCAATATTTCCGGTGCAAAAGGTCTCGATAATAGAATTCCGGTAGCTCTTTCCCGGGATCAAAATGTCAACATGAAAATTATTACCTACTTTGATATCGCTGTGTTCGGGATCTCAGGCCTTCTTTTTGTGATTGGATTACTTTTATATGGTCGTCCCTGGATTTGGCGATCATTGATCAAGACAATAAAGACTAAATATAAGGATTTGGTTTCCCACTTTCCAGGAACTGCGGACCGGGAAATTGCAGGTGAACCGGTAGTTACTTTAATGGTGTCAGAACCTAAGAATATAAAAAAAGCTCAACCTTCTAAAAAAACGATAAAACAATCGAACCAAATTGATCCTCCGGTGACCGCTAACACTGTAAGGCGACGTGCAAAGGGGGTGAAATGAATAAGTTTTTAAAGTTGATTTTCGCCAAACTTCTTCTAATTTTTATTTTGCTATTTTTTATCGTTGAACCATTTTCTAAAACCAGTGTGAAAGCACAGGATTCTTCTCACCCGGTACCTATTCTTGCTTATTATTACATATGGTTTGATACTGGTTCCTGGAACAGAGCAAAAACCGATTATCCGCTACTGGGGCGCTATTCCAGTGATGATGAGGAAGTAATGCTTCAGCATATTCGCTGGGCAAAGGCAGCTGGAATCGATGGGTTTATTGTCTCATGGAAAAGCACCGATTTATTAAACCGTCGCCTGGAAATGTTAGCTACATTGGCTGAACAGGAAGATTTCAAACTTGTTGTTATTTACCAGGGTCTTGATTTTGAAAGAGATCCACTACCAATTTCAGAGAATTGCGAATGACATCACATATTTTATTGAAGAATTTGCCTGGAGACCTGCTTTTTCGTTATTTTCAAAACCCGTAATCATCTGGTCAGGAACCTGGATGTTCAGTGAAGAAGAAATCAGTGAGGTAACGACTGGGCGTAGAAATGTGTTATACATTCTCGCTTCTGAACGAAATATCAACAGATATTCAGGCCTGCAAAGTAATATTGATGGAAATGCTTATTACTGGTCATCCGTAAATCCAGAGACTTTCCCAGGTTATTTAGAAAAGCTCACAACGATGAGTGAAAAGGTCCATGAAACGGGTGGCTTATGGATTGCTCCTGCTGCCCCGGGTTTTGATGCACGATTAATTGGTGGAACCACCGTGGTGGAAAGAAAAGACGGTAACACTTTGCGCACTCAAATGAATACAGCGATGTCTTCCTCACCAGATGCCATCGGTATTATCAGTTGGAACGAATTTAGCGAAAACTCCCACATTGAACCTTCTGAAACATACAACGATCGTTATTTAGAAGTATTAAGTCAGATAAACCAGTTACCTCCCCCTGATATTGGTGAATTCGATTTAAGCGAACCTGCAAAGGAATACCCAGAAATAATTATAGGATCACGCCAATTAGCCATTGCAGGGATCACGGTTTTATTCCTGGTTTCAATGATCATTATCATTCGTAGAAAGAAATAAAAAAAATGACAGCAATAATTGTGGAAATTTATGAAAGAGGAAAATTATGAAAATTTATAAATTTATTATTACTTTATGCATTATTGTTTCTATTTTACTATCTCCAACTTATGGAATGAATAACTCAGTTTTGGCAGAAGGTGAAGGGTGTGCGATCAATTCACCTTCTTCGGGAAGTTATAGTGTGGAGTTTTGTATCGCCTCTCCTGCCAACGGAAGTATTCTTTCAGGAGATATCTATGTAACATCGTCATTTTTTACGACAGGTTCAGCACCGGGTATTCAAAGGGTAATTTTCTATTTGAATAACGAATATTTATTAACGGATTTTGAAAGTGATTATTGCATTCCTTCTCCCAACAAGCAAATTTATTGATGGAAACTATACATTATCTGTTGTTATTGTCATGCGAGATGGGTATGTTTTCCAGATGGGAAGCGTTTCTATTAATTTCAGTAATGGGAATTCCACAACTCCCGTTAATACAAATAGCTTCCAAATATTCACTAGTCCTGCCCATGCAAACGGACAACCATTTATGGTAGCGGCCGGTGGAGATGGTGCCAGTGGCATCACAAATTCTGCAAATGTGACTAATCTCATAAAAAACCTTAATCCAGATATGTTTTTGTATTTAGGCGATGTCTATAACAAAGGCACATACACCGAGTTTATCAACTGGTATGGGAATGACCAAACTTTTTTTGGGCAATTCAAATCAATAACCAATCCGGTTATTGGTAATCACGAGTACGAAAATGGAGAAGCGCAAGGCTACTTTGATTATTGGGATAATGTACCCAAATTTTATAGTTATGATGCTGGCGGTTGGCATTTCATTGCATTGAATTCTAATAGTTCAGTCGTTTCGGTTACTCCAGGTTCCGCGCAATATGAATGGCTTCAATCAGATCTTAATGCTAATAGTGATAAGTGCACTGTTGTATATTTTCATCATCCTCTATTTAATATTGGTCCACCTTCAGCAACAACAGAATTGATGGATATCTGGAATTTATTGGTCCAGTCAAATGTGGAAATTGCACTCACAGGTCATGATCACACATATCAACGCTGGTCTCCTTTAGGTATAAATGGCCAACCTGATCCAAATGGAATCACGCAGTTTGTTGCTGGAGCCAGTGGACATGGTGTTCAAACCATTTCAAAATCCGATGATAGAGTCGCATTTTTTAGTGATGCCAATCCTGGCGCTTTAGGCGTTTTGATGCTCGCTTTAAATTCCTCCGGAGCAAATTTTAGTTATGTCAACACAGCCGGAGAAATCATTGATTCCGGTGTGATTCCTTGTTCAACTGCAAATCAGGATTCACAACCTCCCACGATTCCGGGTAATGTTTCCGTTAATGTTGTGAATTCTACCCAGGTAGATGTGTCCTGGACCAATTCTATTGACAATGTTGGTGTTGCTGGTTACATCATTTATCGTGATGGTGTCGCCATTGGTGATGTCGCATCTGGGATTACTTCTTTTCGGGATAATGAATTATTACCTGAGATGTCTTTTCGTTTCACAGTAGAGTCTTATGATCTGGCTGGTAATTATTCCGGACAAAGCGATCCTGTTATTGTTTCCACCACTCCATTACCTGATGCATTAATCATTCCAGTTGAAGCAGATACCTATGTAAATGCTAGCAATCCCACTTCTAATTATGGTCGATCAACCTCGTTACGCATGGATGCTAGTCCGAATATCCATAGTTACTTGAGATTCAACGTTAATGGGTTGGCAGGATATCCAATTTATAATGCCCGTCTTCAAATTTATTCAAACAGTTCATCAAATATTGGCTTTAGAATTCGAAGCGTTTCCAACAACAATTGGGATGAGTACACAATCACAAACAACAACTCTCCTGATATGTTTGAGGTTATTTCCTCATCTGGACCAATAAATTCAAATTCCTGGGTTGAATTTAATGTGTCATCATATATTACCAGTGAAGGAATATTTAGTTTTGGTTTGGATACTGCAAGTTCTTCTGCTATGTCTGTTGCAAGTCGTGAATCTGGGATGAATTCAGCTTTCCTCATAATTGAACTGCAAAACAACGGGGTAGATAATGTGCCACCTACCCCACCATCAGGACTTGCTGCATCCACCAATTTAAATCCTCTTAGAATAGATTTATCCTGGTCACCTTCGATTGATAATGTAGGTGTAACTGGTTACAGTCTCTATCGAGATGGAGAACATCTTCTAGACGTGTCTGGAGATACGCTGACATTCAATGATGCCAATGTCTTACCGTTAACTGAATATATTTATAAAGTTAGTGCTTTTGATCTTGCGGGAAATTATTCCGGGGATTCAGCTTCAGTTTCGGTAAGTTCGCCTGAAAATCAACCTCCTTCTATTCCAACTAATTTAGCAGCGATTGTGAACGAAACAGGTGCCGCAAATATCAGCTGGTCAGCTTCAACGGATAATATTGGGGTGGCTGGCTATACGCTTTATCGTAATGATATCATCTTAGCGACACTCAATAGTCCAGATCTTTCTTACATCGATACAACTGTCTCTCCAGGTTTCTCATACAGTTACTCTGTAGATGCGTTTGATCAGGCTGGGAATCGTTCTGAACGCTCTTTATCTGTCGTTCTTAATATGATGGATAATGAACCACCTTCAACTCCTTCAGGACTTTCTGCTTCCATTGTTGGTACTACCCAAATAGAACTACATTGGAATCCATCTACGGATAATGTTGAGGTCGTTGGATATACCGTTCTTCGGAATGGAGTCACTATCGATACGGTTTCTGGAACAACCCATTCATACACAAATTCTTCCGTATCTCCCAACAATGATTACTCTTACACAATCAATGCCTTCGATTTGGCTGGAAACCATTCATCAGAATCCGATCCGGCTATTGTCTCAGTTCCTGATTTGCCACAAGTATTAACACTCACTCCAGATGCAGATGCTTATGTCGATGCAAGTAAACCAACGGTGAATTATGGTTCTTCGACCACACTGAGAGCAGATGCTTCACCAGATTTACATGCCTATTTACGCTTCAATATACCTGATTTGGGGGCTAAATCAATATCAAAAGCCCAGTTATTTGTGTATGCTAATTCCAATGTCCGAAAAGATATTCAGGTATTGGAAGTTTCCAATAGTACCTGGTTAGAAAATAATATTATTTATAGTAATGCGCCTGTGTTGGGAAATATTATTACCTCAACTCGCTCAGTTAATGCCGGATCATGGGCAGTATTTGATGTCACTCCCTACATAAATGGGTCTGGAGATTTGAGTTTTGGTTTGGTAAACACCAGTTCTACCGGTATTAATTTAGCAAGCCGGGAAAGTGGTTCCAGTTCACCTTATCTTGTTCTGGATCTCTTTACACCAGTGCTTGATACTGCTGCACCTTCAATTCCCACTGGAATAGTAGCCACTGCAATTAATTCATACCAGGTGGACTTAACCTGGAATCCCTCATCAGATAATGTGGATGTAGCTGGCTACACAATTTATCGGGACGGTCTACCCGTGGATATAGTTTCAGGTACAACATTGTTGTACACTGATTCTTCTGTGTCACCTAACACTGAATATTCCTATTCAATTGATGCATTTGACGTCGCTGGAAATTACTCTTCAGTCTCTGTACAGGTTATTATCACGACTCCGGATATTCCTAATGTCTTAACAATTACACCAGATGCAGATTCTTATGTCAATTCTGGTAGTCCAAATTCAAATTATGGTTCATCCACTACGCTCAGAGCAGATGCTTCGCCGGAGTTACTCAGTTTTATCAAATTTAATGTAAACAATTTACATGGTAAAGTGATCTCAAAAGCTCAGTTATTTGTTTATGCTAACAACCGAACAAATAAAGGACTAAATGTACATAGTGTAAATGGCAATTCTTGGGATGAACGATTGATTACTTACAACAATGCACCTGTTTTGGGTGGAATAATTGGTTCCTCATCATCCAACAACTCAGGTGTCTGGCTGACTTATGACGTAACAGATTTCATAATTGGTGAAGGTTTATTTACTTTGGGATTGGATACGCCAGGTACAACATCTATTAGTTTAGCAAGCCGTGAATTTGGTGTTAATTCCCCATATCTCATGTTGGATCTCGCTACCTTTACACCTGACACAGAATTCTCCAACCATTCCGACTGGGTTATCCGCATCTGTTGCCAATACGTCTCAGGTGGAATTAAACTGGTTACCTTCTACTGACAATGTTGAAGTAGCAGGATACACAGTTTACCGGGATGGACTATCAATTGCTACTGTCCCAGCCTCAATGCTCATTTACATTGATTCTGATATCACACCTTTATCGAGCTATACCTATTCGGTAGATGCTTTCGATGCTGAAGGGAATCATTCAGACCCATCAAATTCAGTTTCAGTAACAACACCTGAAAATGAGCCACCAACGACCCCAGAAATCCTGTCTGTGGAAGACAATGGTCCTACCCATGTCACGATTAATTGGAATGCATCTTCGGATAACATCGCTGTGGCAGGATACACAGTTTATAGAGATGGAGCACTCCTTTCGGTTCTTGACAATCAAACATTCACACTAAGTGATTATTCTGTATCTCCAGGTCAGGCCTACTTTTATTCACTGGACGCTTTTGATGATGCTGGAAATCATTCTCTACCATCCTTACCGATCCAGATCACAGTTTCATCAGAAGACCTGGAATCCCCAACGACTCCAAATGGATTAACCGCAACAGCTGTGAATAGTGCGCAAGTTGAAATGAGTTGGAATGCATCAACTGATAATGTTGCTGTAATGGGATATACGCTCTATCGTGATGGCTTTACTATCGCGACAATTCCTGGATCAATACTCACTTACCAGGATACGAATGTTCTTCCAGGCACCAGTTATTTATACTCAATTGATGCATATGATCTGGCAGGAAACCACTCCGTATTAAGTGAACAGGTTCAGGCAATAACACCAGATTTGCCATCATCGCTCACCTTTTATCCCAGTGCAGATTCCTATGTGAATGAAAGTCTCCCGGAATCTAATTATGGCTCTGCTACTTCCTTAAGAGTAGATGCTTCACCCATCTTAAACAGTTTCTTGAATTTTTCCGTTCAGGGATTGTATGGCAGATCAATAACACGTGTTCAGCTCCTGATTTTTGCCAATAGCAGTTCCGGGAATGGACTTGAAGCATTAACGCTATCAGATATCAATTGGACAGAAGACTCCATTAATTTCACAAATGCACCAACAATGATCAATCTATTAGCTTCTATTCCGTCGGTTACAGCCGGGTCCTGGATTATTTTTGATATTACAAGTTATATAAATGGCGAAGGTGATTACAGCATTGGATTGAGAACACCTGGCTTATCAGCTATTAGTTTGGCTAGCCGAGAATCAGGTGAATTTTCTCCACAATTGATTATCGACCTCGAGTAGAAATATTATTGGTTTCAAATTCTAAATGATATTGAGGAGCAGATCAGCATCAAAATTCGATTAAGTGATCGTCAGTACTAAAAAATCGATTTTGGATTTTCTTAAAATTCAATCCGATAAGCTCGATTTTTGAATCATTTTCATTATTTCTTTCGCAACCCTTAGTCCGCCCAAGGCAACTGCTGCTGTTGATTGACCGGGAAAAATTAAATCTCCTACCAACCACAAGTTATCGGTAATTTTCGGGTGAAAACTTTCAAATAAGCTGGTTTGTGGAAAACCGCCCACCCAGCCATGTACACGACCTGTGTAACGCTTGAAGGTTATGGGTGTACCGGGCAGCAATAATCTCACTGCGTTTTTTGCACCGGGTAACACTTGCTCTACTGCCCCCATCACTTTTTCTGTCATCAGTTCTTTCTTCTCCTGATACATATGTTTGTCAGATTCGAATAATTTCCACCAATCACCTAGCCTTGTATGCGTGCTTATTGTCAGTGCTCGCTGACCCTCAGGAGCGCGACTGTTATCCCATTCTGGGCTGATCGATATAAATACACTGTTCCCCTCTCCCAAAGGAAGATTTTGGATCACTTGATGATGCAATGGAAAATCCTTCGGAATGATTGTAGAGTCTATCCCCAGATATAACATGAAAGCTCCCCAATTTTTCTCAGGGAAAGCAGGTATTTTGTTTAACGATTTTGGTAAATTATCCTGCATCAATTCTGCCAAATTCCATGGAGTCAGATTGGCAATTACTATATCGACTTCGTATTCTTCATTTTTCCTGGTTTGAACATTAAACCTGCACTGCTTGTGATGAGTTACTTTGGTCACTTCCTGTCGAAAAATAACCTTTCCGCCATTTGTTTTGATAGCTTTCACCAGGGTATCTGCCAAAGACCCAATTCCTTTCGCCAGGTGACCAACACCACGTCTTGGTAAATCAAGAGCAGAGGCAGAGTACAGTGCATTGGCATATTTACTCGTTGTCTGAGCAGATATTAATAGTTGGCCATCGATAAACATTTGCAGGTTTTCTGGCATACCCCGTAAATGTTGAGAAACCGGCCTGAATAAATCCCTGGCCAATCGTGGACTGGCTGTAATAATTCTTCCATCCAGAGAGTGTATAACTGATCGTACGTCTCGTATGGTTTTTATTGGCCAGGCAGGCAATCTCAATGCAAACCGCCAAAGTAATTCAGCGGTCTCTTCTTGCCAACGAAAGAAATCCTGAGAACGTTTACCAAATGCTTCACAATAATCTTCCCAGCGACTTTCCTCATTATGGCAGGGAACCTGCGATCCATTCGGTAAATGCACAACCATAGCCGGCGTATCATAATGGATTGGCCAATCCGTTATCCCAGCAGCTTCGCCCACCAAATCCATCGGACCACCTGGGTAAAACCCCGCGGCCAGGGTTGCGCCAGCATCAAACCGATACCCTTTATGGTAGAACGTACTTGCGCATCCCCCAGGATAAACTTGAGATTCAAGAACTGTTACATCGAAACCAGATTTGGATAGTACTGCTGCAGTAGTCAATCCACCAATACCAGCGCCAATGATAAGTATTTTTGATCGGGAAGAATTTTCGGTCATTTTGCTTTATCTTTATTCCTTTATCCTAATTCTAATTTCATGATTGTTTTTACGCGAACCAATTGTTGAATCTTATAAGTTAATTCGCAATCATTTTTTCAAAGTTTTTTCTCGTTATACGACAAAATAATTTTCCATTAAAAATACTAGCAAAATGGCTGATGGATTATTGTCATATCTCCGTTATTATATAGATGATTTCTTTTCCCAAGGGAGATTAAAAATTATCCATGGCAAAAATACAAGTATCCAGTAATATCCAATTCAGACAAAAAAGTAATTCTGAGAATAACAAGAAGCTTAGAAGAATAATTCTAAAGATTGTCTCCGCTATAATGATCATTTTTGGCTGGAGCGTTCCATTATTAATGATAATAAAACTCCTGCCTGACTCCCTATTTCTCATGTTTAGTGGTGTCGTCATGATTGGCATTGGCAGCGTCATAATTTTATTGATTGAATTGGGGAAATTTAGGCGAGATAAATCAGATTTTTAATATTTTTTCCAAACCTTATCTACCAATTCATTTTTCTTCCTTACAACATTGGAACCAGATCGCAGCATCTGATATCTCACCATTTTTTTGTTTCCCATCCGGGCATTTATCTGGATAAGGATGATTATTACTGATACATTCACTACATGCAATAACTGGAGGACATAATTCAGAGAGGTTCGCTTGATCACTGTTTTCCTCTAAACAATTTTGATAAGAAACGCAGTCAGGACATATATCAGGGTGAAAGAGATCGACCAACCAGGCTTCTCCTCCAGCATTTGCGCAATCCTCAAATGTAATTTTTTTTGAACTGCCAGGAAACATCGCTAAAACGACAAAAACAATTGAAATGGTAATGATTACTGCCAAGATTATAAAAATTTTTTTACGCATATTCGTTTATTTGATCAAATTATTGTCCTAAGTATTTGAAAGTTTTAATGGTTCCACTGTTTTAATAAATTCTAATTAAACTAGGTTTTTATTTCCCATCAGCCTGTAATGTTATTGAAAACTGGATCGCTTCTTCAAAAATTGATTGATATTTCAAATAATCTTCCGAATTGAATAAATCGATCTGAATCCATTCTCGCATTCTGGATTTTCCTAATGGTTGGAAAGGGATGATATTTGGATCCTCCAGTATTAATCTTGATGCTGAATGCTCTGGCAATTTGACGCCAACTCCATTCTCATAAAGGCAGATACACAATTTCTTGCCGACATAATATGCTGGATAACCAAACATCTTTCCGGGTCTTATCAATGGATTGTTAAGCAGTATTCCATCAAGAACTTTCTTATGTTCAATATTAAAATTTCCCATTTTATTTTTCCAATCTGAATATTTTTATAAAAGAGTCGAAAATCGTTGGAGATCCATTTTTCTGGCAATGTCAATCGCTTTCTTCATCTCAGATTGACTGACTCTTCTGTTGATTTCAGGATATCTGTTTGCCTGATAAGCCGGCCAATATTGATCCATCAGATTCAAATATATGTTCCTTGAAACTTTTTCTGCTAAAAATTGAATGATATTTTCAGTCCCAGTAACTCCATCAGGCATAATTAAATGACGCACCAATAATCCTTTCAAAGCGATACCATTTTTATCCATAATAAGATCACCAACTTGACGGTACATTTCCAGAATGGCAGCCTGATTGATCATTGGATAATTGGGTACTCGGGAATATTTTTTTGCGATTTTCTCATCAGAATATTTCATGTCCGGCATGTAGATATCAATTACACCATCCAATAATTTTAGCGTTTCGACTGAATCGTAACCACCACAATTATAAACAATGGGTAAATAAAGCCCTCTTTGTGATGCAAGGAAAACAGATTCCAAAATCTGTGGAACAACATGGCTGGGTGAAACCAGATTGATATTATGGCAACCCATTCTTTGTAGTTCTAACATGATTTCTGCCAATTCTTCAGCAATAACCGCTTTGCCAAATCCTTCCTGGCTGATTTCAGCATTCTGACAAAAAACACAATGCAAATTACAGCGGCTAAAGAATATGGTTCCGGATCCTTGCCAACCACTTAATGGCTTTTCTTCTCCATGATGAGGTCCAAAACTACTGATCTGGGCATACCGCCCTGTAAGACATACACCTTTCTTTTCCTCAAGTCGATTAACCCCACAATTGAGTGGACAAATATTACACACTGCTAATTTATCCAATGCCTGATTGACTCTTGTAGAAAATTCAGCTGTAGAAAGATTTCGTAGGTATGAGGGATATAAATCTCCATTCATTTTTTTATTATAACGAGACTAATTAAGGAAAACAAACCTCACCTGTTTACAAAGGGTGAAACATTTTTCAGAGGAAAGGATGGTAACAATTACCCAAAGGGCATGATATAAATTTATATGGAGTCTTATTTGTTTATAACATGCTCTTTGGGTATTCGTTTATTCATTCGTTGACGTCAATACCAAGATATCCAATTACGTAGACAGCGACTTCAACAAAAACCATCTCAGGTCGGTGCAATAATGAGGTTTCGAATTAACCTACCTGGTTAATCGGATGACATACTGGTACTTATCTCCACGATAAAGAATTTTCACAAACTCAACCGGTTTGCGATTTTGATCGTAAGTCAGTCGTTCGTTCAACAACAAAGGTGCTCCGGTTTTAATCTGTAATAATGTTGCTTCTTCTGGTGTAGCTAGCGTTACTTCCAGCGTTTCATCCGCTTCCGTCGGAATAATATTTAATTTTTCTTCCAAAACACGATAAAGAGATCCATAATGTTGTAAGTCATTTTCATCGATGTGTTGATCATCCCCTAATACCACAAAGGAAGTCTGAAGACCGATCGGGATATCATTACCCAGGCGAATACGCTCTATCTGTAATACACAGGTCGTTGGTGGAAGTTCAAGGCGACTGAGGATTTTTTCAGTAGGTACCATTTGACAAATGGAGCGGATAATTTGATTTGGTTGAATGCCCTTACGTAATAAATCTTCCGAAAAACTGGTCAATTCCAGCATCTTTTTCTGCAATTTCTGGGGAGAAACAAAAGTGCCACGACCATGTTCCCGGTACAAATAACCCTGCTTTTCCAGGTATTCAATTGCCTGACGAACTGTTGGTCGACTGACCTTATATTGCAGTTCTAATTGACGTTCAGATGGAATTGATTGTCGTGGTTTCCATTCTCCTTCGTCAATTTGACTTTTCAATATGCTAGCCAGTTGAAAATATTTCGGTATGGCATTATTATGATTAATAAATCTTGACATTACTTTCTCATTGATACTATAATTGAGTTGTCATGTGGTCATTACCAGTTATTATTATCAATCTTTTTCTAAAATAAATCAAGAGGGAGATTTCTTTGAGCCAATTTTCCGATTCTGAATTGCACGCAATTGTAAAAAATGTTGTTGCTCGTACAATGGGATCATCAGAAACAGAGAATAAAAACATTCCTTGTACGGGATCTGGAAAAAAATCCATTGCGATTGGATCGGATCATGGTGGATTTGATATGAAAGAGACCCTCAAAAAAGATCTATCCGCAGCCGGGCATGAGATCATCGATTGTGGTACCTTTTCTAAGGATGCCTGTGATTATCCCGACTTTGCCCTTGCTGTTGCCCAACAAGTCAGTGATGGTCTGGTATGCCGTGGGATTGTGATCGATGGCGCAGGAATTGGTTCATGTATGGTAGCAAACAAAGTGCCAGGCGTGCGAGCTGCCATGTGCTATGATTATTCATCCGCTGTCAACAGCCGCGAGCATAACAACGCTAACGTTTTAACTTTGGGTGCTGGTTTGATTGGAGTCAACCTGGCGAAGCAAATTGTTCAGGTCTGGTTGGCAACAGATTTCGGTGGTGGTCGCCATGCCAAACGTGTTGATAAAATTAATCTGGTTGAAAACCAGTATTTAAAAAGAAGGTGAAATGATTCCAGATAAAAAGTTAGTCGAATCGTTAGTAGAAATTATTACACGGGAAGTGCTTTTAGCCATGGCAGAACAGGATGTCATTGAGAATTACCCGGATGGTTCTTATTGTGTTTCAGAAATTGCAGATGGCGTGCGGGTTAAAACCTGTTTCGATAATGCCGGACATGTCATTTCTGCTGGCGCAGAACGTATTGCATCAACAGTGGGTGTTATTCCGGAGGATTTAAACCTGGCGAAGAAAATTGACCACACCTTACTCAAACCAGATGCGACCCCGGATCAAATTGCTCAGCTTTGTTTTGAGGCACGCAAATATGGATTTGCTTCTGTGTGTGTCAATCCAGCGTGGATTAAATTATGCGCTGATCTATTAAAAGGTACCAATGTTAAAGTCTGCTCTGTGGTGGGTTTCCCATTAGGTGCAACCCCTCCAGAGGTGAAAGTATTTGAAACAGAACAGGTGATTAAAGACGGTGCCAACGAAATTGATATGGTCATCAATATTGGTGCCCTTAAAGCAGGAGATACTGAATTAGTTGCACGAGATATTCGCGGGATTGTAGATACAGCTCATCGCCATGGTGCTATCGTAAAGGTAATCATAGAGGTCGCATTGTTAACGGATGAGGAGAAAGTGATCGCCAGTCTTCTATCAAAGGAAGCTGGAGCCGATTTTGTAAAAACATCCACGGGGTTTGCCAGTAGTGGAGCGACAGTACGTGATGTTGCGTTAATGCGACGCACGGTTGGACCAGACATGGGCGTGAAAGCAGCGGGTGGTGTGCGAACACGTGAAGACGCAGAGAGTATGGTCAAGGCAGGTGCCACCCGACTGGGGGCTTCTGCTGGTGTTAAAATTGTCCAGACTGAAAGTGGAACAGAATCAAAAAAAGAAACCCCCACAGCCAGCAAAGGGTATTAGAACGGAGAAGTGATTATGCTGATCGCTAAAGTGATTGGAACGACCGTAGCAACGATTAAAGACGAAAAACTACATGGACGAAAATTATTGATTGTGCGTCAAACAGATGAGACCGGTGCTGTCTCTGGAAAACCTTACGTAGCGATTGACACACTGGACGCTGGCATTGGAGACCTGGTACTGACTGCCAGCGGATCAAGTGCCCGGCAAACAAACATCACCAAAGACACTCCAGTGGATGCAGTAATTATGGCAATCATCGACCATCTGGAGGTAGGTGGAATCATCACCTATCATCAGGAATAGTAAAGTAATCTCAAGTCAATAAATAAATTATTGTGAAAATTTGAAAGGAATTGAAATGGCTCTTGATACAGCTCAGATAGCATTAGGAATGGTTGAAACAAAAGGCCTGATCGGCGCAATTGAGGCAGCAGATGCGATGGTAAAAGCCGCCAATGTTGTTCTCATAGGTTCCGAATATATTGGTGGCGGTTATGTAACCGTCATGGTGCGTGGTGATGTTGGTGCTGTCAAAGCAGCTACGGACGCCGGTGCTGCCGCAGCAAAACGTGTTGGAGAATTAGCGTCTGTACACGTCATCCCAAGACCACACCAGGATTTGGAATTAATTCTGCCTCAAAGCACCAAAGGTTCATTTAGTGGTCGTACTGCTGATAAGAAGTAATTCAAATTGAGCAAGGTTTATCACTGTTTAGCTATTCGCAGCGATTTGTTGAACGTTCACTTGGTAATACCAGGAAAGATGGAGATCCATGCCCAAAGAATTTTATACGGAAAAAGATATTGAGGATCTTGTAAATAGAGGTGTTCACGAACTCGATGTTAATGATAATATTTTCTTGACCGTTCTTGCTTATGAAAGAGCAAAGGAACTTGGATTAATATTGCATAAGCAGGGAAGTAATGATCCAAGTGTGCCTGTTCGGCCGTATTTATCATCGGTCACTTCACAAAAAACTTATCATAGCTATTCAACAGGATCTCCATCGAACCGAATTCAATCCTCCGATCCAATTTATTTACGAGAACGGATCCGGTCTGCTGTAAAGCAGAAGCTAGGTAACCAGATTGATACTGCTCTTCTGGATCGAATTATCGAACGTGTTCTCCATAACACGGGGGTTAAGTGATCAGATGAAATTCTCAAAAGTCATGGGTACCGCTGTCTGCACGGTTAAGTATGAAGGTCTGGAAGGTTTAAAACTTTTGATCGTCCAGCCACTTGATAAGACCCTTCAGCCAAAAGGTGATCTTGTTGTCGCTGTTGATGTGGTGCAGGCTGGACCTGGTGATATTTGTGTAACTGCGCGTTCCAGAGAGGCTGCATTGGCAATGGCTGAGATCACTTTTGTACCGGTAGATCTCACCCTGGTAGGTATCGTGGATGAGTATGAAATTCGACCAGATGGCGAAATAGATTTCACCATGAAACCTGGATGGGTAAAATACACCTAAAGAGAAAATATGATTTTAGCAAAAGTTGTCGGAACAGTAGTAACCACCATCAGTCACCCTGATTTTAAAAAGCGGAGGTTGCTAATTGTTCAGCCTTTAGCTCTTCCTGATGACACCCCTGAAGAATATTTCATCGCCCTGGATAGTACTCATGCCGGCGTTGGTGATACTGTTCTTGTTAACCGCGAGGGAGGGGGAAACCGGCAGGTGCTTGAAAACCCGGATGGATGTGTGAATTCTGTGATTGTCGGAATTGTAGATTCGTTATATTTAGCAGAGGAATAAATTAATAATAGAAATAATTCAGGGGGAATACATATATAATCTTTGTTTTGTTAAAGGACTACCTGACTACTAACGGGAGAAATGTTAGTGTTACATTATCTACCAGGATTTGATATACGGCTTCCGTACCCATAAGATTTTCCACCAAAGGTTCAATTTGAATTTTATAAATCCCTGTATTGTCAATATGCAAAAGTATACTTGCATGCTGCCCGATATCCGGTGCTTCAGCACTTGCCATCAAGGTTACACCATCTTCTCCAAAGAGCAAGACCCTGACCGCCGCACCGCCGTTGATGGAGGATGCCTGAATAATATAATCTCCTGCTTCGCTAATTTGAACATCAAACCAATCAGAATCTCCTGCACCACACAGATTTCTTTGTTCTGATACACCGGGAATAATTGTTTTCGCTTCATTTAAGTTATCATCTTCTTCGTACAGGTCAACCTCACAGGTGGATGGAAAGATGACACTGGTTTCAGATGCATCATCAGCTGGCCAGGGTTCTGGCAGACCATTGATGTCCAAGGCTCGCAGCCGGAAAGCATAATTCCCTCCGGGTTGTCCCGCGAACCAGGTAGATCGCAGGTTTCCAGGAATGATCATGGAATTGGCTGGGTCCCACGAGCCTGGAACTGTCGTCCACTGCAACTCAAAAGATCCCAAACCTGCCCCATTACTGGTTGCACTCCAGCTTAATTTTGTTGCCGTTGAATCATAACTTACTGCTGGATTGAGCTGGCTGGTAGGTGGTGGACAGGCATGATCCACTTGAATGGTTCTGGGATTTAAAGCTGAAGCGACATTGCCTTCATGATCCCAAACTCTTAATGCAACTTCTAGAGGTCCATTCACAGGTGCGGATTCGCACAGATTTACATCCCAATCATAGGTGCCGGGTGACACTTGTTGAGCAACTTTAGGACCAATCTCAACCCATTGGTTGTTTAATTTTGCTACCATCCGTACAGCGGTAACCCGAACATCATCGCTGGCTGTTGCAGTTACATCAATTGAGGGATTATCTCCAGCTGCAACCGTTGCATTTGCAACCGGACGAGTGAGAGTACCGGTGGGAGGATAAGCACCGACGTTTCCTGACACAAACCAATCATTGTTGGGATCACGAGGATCGGATTTATCACCAATACAATCATTTGCGCCATCGTAAATTGGAAAACTTGTCACTTCATAGCATGTGCGCGGGATGCCACCGTTGATTGGCACATCAGCAAAGCGAATATCTGTTGAGTACCCCCAATAATACTGACTACCATAATCGAACCATAGAGAATCTACCACCATAAAATGAACGTGATTAGAGGTACTATACCCGGTATCATCCGTGTCACCAATGTACTGTCCACGCTTTACAAATGTTCCATCAGTTAATTTATCAGGGATCGTGCCATATGAAAGATGAAGATAAAGTTGATAGGTTTGATTATTGGTATCTTTAATGACAATATAATTCGTACAATACGGATTCCCATCACTACAGCTATCACGTGAATCCAGAACTGTTCCATCTTTTGAAGCAACCAAAGGGAAGTGATTGGTGTTTGTAAAGTCAAAAGCATACCGGCAATACTCTTCTGAACAGGATGGGTATCCCAATTCCGGGATATATTGGAAATGGCTGATCGATCCTTCCAACCATTGTTTTGTTCCTGCAGCATAAGGCAGATAATATCCTGTCAGTGTTGTTGTCACACTCAGGTTATCGATTGCAGCATTTTCAGGAGCAGGGCGTTGTTCCAGCGGTAACATTTCTTTAGGTAAAGCAGCAAATGTCTCCTCCCAATCAGGGTCACCGGGTAAAAGGACCTTCCAATGATTGTCAATTTTCCTTGCCAACACCAATCCGGGTTCGGTTGCCAAAATCCTGCCCAAATCATCTCGCAAAGTCAGCCAGATGATTGCTGTTTTTCCATCCGGAGCGACAAAGGCTGTATCTATCTCTGGAGTAAAAAGATCAAAAGCAAGAGATTTCAATCCGGTCGATGTTTGTATTCTATTTTCAAATGCATCAGAGAGGTCTGATTTGACTTCCTCTGAAACTTGTGAAGGTGGCGGGGGGTCACCTGCTGCTGAGAGAAAATTCGCAGCGAGTAACAATAAGAAGGGAAATAGCAATCTGAAAATACGCATTAAATTATTAGATCCCGTTGGAAATGGTCACGTACCATAAACATGTTTAAAATTATGTCCTCACTAATAATAATCCACATTATGAGGATATCAAATAGACGTATAAATTGTGGTCAGAGTTCCCATAAATCTGATTAAGCCTCGGGAATAATACGAATCAGAAATATTCTAAATCCTTATTGATAATATTATCGGAGCAATAAACGATAAATTCCTTGCGTATTGGTACCTAAATATGCTATATCCATTTTGTTGGGATCAAAAGAGACAGTTTTAATAGTGGTCTCAGTCAAATCATCTGGTCCAGCAAACCAATTCAAACCACCGTCTTTTGAATAATACACCGTACCTGGGCATCCTGCAACAATTATATTGGGTTGGTTCGGATGGATCCCTAAAGCAGTTATCATTTTGCCACTTAATCCCACCAATTGCCAGGCTACTCCATCAATCCTTTGATAGACGCCACTATTTGTTGCAGCGAGTAATTTGCCTGGTTGATCTTTATTTACAGCCAGGTCATACACAACCCCACCTGGCACCTGGCTGCTGCTCCATGAAGCACCCGCATTACTGGTTGTATAAACCAGATCACTATTAAGCATAGTTGCATAAACAATGTCGTTATTAGCAGGATGAAGCGCTAATTTCTGTACATTTTTTCCACCTAAACCCGCTGGAGACCAGCTTTCTGTTCCATTTGTACTCTTATACACACCATTAACACTGCTAGCCAGATAAACGATGGACGGGTTTATAGCAGAAATTTCCAGGTCATTCAATGGTTGATAACTGACCGATTTCGTATCATCAATCATCAAATCCTCAGAATTTACTACCAATTCACTTTCTAATTCGTTTTGTGGAAAAAATCCGGAACTGGAAGTCGATAAAAGATCCATTTCCGGTAAGCCGATATTCTTCTGGTTCCATTTACAATCCGGTAACGTACAGGTAAACAATCCACCACTATATGTCAATAAATAAACCTGGTTTGGATTTTGCGGATTCAGCACGAAACCACTCGCATCCAGATCAGATAATCCATTATTGAGTTGTTGCCAGCTTTCACCACCATCCTGAGATGCGTGGAATCCTCCCCGGGACGTGCTGGTAAATAGTTGAGTTGATTGGAGCGGGTGAATCTGAATTCCAGTGATCATTGAGTTGTTCAGTCCTTTCTGGCTGTGAGTCCAACCAGCACCACTCTGATCACTGCGGAAAATTCCATTCCCGGCTGTGCCCACAAACACCTGTGTATGCTGTAATGGGTTAACCATCACGGTATACAATAAATTTTCACCCAATCCTATATTCGCCCAGCTACCGCCCCCATTGGTTGTTTTCAATATGCCTTCATAAAAATCTGCAGCATATAGAATATTGGATTGTTGCGGATCCAGGTCCATATTGTAGATTTTTGAATAGAGAAATTGGTTCGTCCAGCTATCTCCATTATTCGTCGATTTATACACGCCGGTGCGATGCCATGTCCCATAATAAACAGCATCGCTTTCCGTAGTGCTCGGATTAATGACCAATGCTCTTCCGGATAGATCCGTCAACCCATCTCTATTCATGCTTTCCCAACTGTCCCCACAATTCAGACTGCGGTAGACACCATACTCATGCATGGCAACAAAAACCATACAATGATTCTTTGGATTCACCACGATATCATATGCCCAATCCTGCTGTTCATTTCCACCAATATTTTCCAATACAGGTGTCCAATTGATACCTTCATTTTTACTGCGATAAACAATTCCATTCCAGGGAGGTGGATCAACAGCGTTTTTTCCCCGGGCACCAATATATACGATATCAGGATTATAAGGATCGATGGCGATTGCATAAACGACTGAATAATCCTGAATACCCTGACTGGAATGGAACCAGGTTTCACCAGCATTTGTAGTTTTATAGATTTCATCATTATATGTACCTGCGTACAAGATTTTTGGATTCTGAGGATCGATCGCCAACGAGTTGATGAGTAGATCCCCTAATCCATTACTGGATTTCACCCATGTCAATCCTCCATCCATACTCTTGAAAACCCCATTTCCCCAGGTTCCGGCGTATATGATTTTTGAATTGGCGGGACTGGTAACCATGTTCACCACAAAACCACCATCCGGGCCTAACCACGGATTAATGTATTTTTCGTTGGACACCAGAGGTAAATAAACAAGTTGTGGGTTAGTAAAATCTTCGGCTTTAACCGATTCCAGGAACAATATAAAAATAATGAGAGCAATAAATAGTGATTTCAGAATTCGCAGCATGGATACCTGGCTTCATTTATTAGAATTATTGTGTATAAAAATGCAATATCCATGCCATTAAGATTCAAATCTCTTATTCTGGCTTATTGACCAGGTAAAATCTGATCAAATACCTATAGATGTTCCAGTCGAAATGATATATAAACAAAGCATTAATCAAATATCATAATGCGGTTTCTATGAAAGCAATTAAACTCTCTCTTCTCAACATCAATTTACGCTGGTTTCTACTGGCTATGATCCTGGCAAACATTGCCGGTCAAATGGCGTACAGTATGCTTTCGCTTTATCTGATCGATCTAGGTGCCAGTGTCGGGCAAGTTGGTCTCGTTTTCACAATTGCTTCTGTTGTGCCGATTGCGTTACAGATTTTCGGCGGGTGGTTTTCCGATACCATCGGTCGCTTGCGTGCAATTGCATTTGGCAGTGCGATTTCAGTGTTTGGATATGTCTTCTTCTTTACAGCTCCTTCCTGGGAGTGGGTCATGCTGGGATTATGTTTCGAATTTGTTTCCAATTCATTTGTTGGACCCAGCTTCAGTGCATATATTGCTGAACAATCCAGTGAAGCCACCCGCGGTCGCGTCTTTGGTTTGACGACCGGAATTTATATGGTCGTGACTGTTATTGGTCCTGCGCTGGCTGGATATTTAGCATACCGCATGAATTTTAGAATCATGATGATGGTAGCCTTTGTGTTTTATGCCCTGGCAACCATCGTTCGAATATGGATGGCATTGTCAGAACGCTTTAAACCCTCTCGTGCTCCAGAAAAACCGACTTTGGCAGGATTAACAACACAGCTAAAAGCTATGTTTGGAATTTTATTCTCTGGTGGCATTCTCACCTGGATCTGGATTACCGATGCCATAGGGGATACATCCTATAGTCTTACTGGTGAATTATTCCCGATTTATCTTTCCGATATCGGAAAACTGACAGTCGAACAAATCGGTCTGCTGGGTTCTGCCTGGGGTATCGCCAGTATTGTTGGTTCATTTTTAGGAGGATGGTTAACCGATAAAAAATCTGAGCGTGTGATTCTTACCGGTGGTTTCTTCATCATAACGATGGGTATGATCGCCATGGTGACAGCCAACTCTACTGTAGCATTTCTTGGCGCACGCGTTCTGAATGGATTGGGGGTTGGTGTCCTCATGCCGTCATACAACTCTCTAATATCGAAAGTTGTCCCAGAGAATAAGCGCGGATTAGCGTTTGGATTCTTTGGTACATCTTTGGGTATTCTCTCCCTTCCAATGCCCTGGATTGGGGCTAAGGTATGGGAACTCTTCTACCCTCAAACACCATTCTGGATCACTGCGATAGCTTGTGCCATTACCGTCCCAATTGCCTGGAAGAAATTTGTGCTACCAAATAATGAACAAACCCCACCCGCACCAAACAAGAATAATTTCGTTACCAAATAATATCACGTTGAAGATCAAGCAAAATTCTGTTGGAATAAAAAAAATCAACCTCTGGAAATTTTCTCCAGAGGTTGAGATTTGATAGTGGTCAGATTTGGTTAATCTAGTTCGGCAACCAGATCGTTTGCAGTTTGAGTGAGTGTTGTCAGAATCGCTTCAACCTGTGCCTGATCGGTAGCATTCCACAGCTCAGCGGCAGCATCACCGATAGAACGCCTGACAGAAGACCACGCTGGGAAGGTCTGAGGTTCAGATGGGCCAATAGCAGCTAATTGAACACCGGATGCCCAAACTGGATTTTCTGCTGCATAATCCTCCAGAAGTGCTTCAGTTGAAATTTGGGTTCCATAATAACCACTGATCTGGACCCAACGAGCCTGAATCTCAGGTGAAGTTAACCATTTCACAAACAGCCAGGAAGCCATTTGTTCATCTTCTGTGCTTGGAACGACACCCAACATCTGTTGGAAAGCGTCGACAGCCAAAGTTCCATCTGGGCCTGCAGCCGGTAACCAACCCCAAACATCTGTCGTGTTTCCAGCATCCTCAAAAGCTGCAGCATAATAAGGAGCACCTGCTGTTGAACTCATGGTGATGATGGCTTTACGCATTGCTTGTTCCGGATTTGGATAACTCTCTGTTTGCCAGACACATCCATCCGCTTTCAGATCAAGGATGTACATGGAAGCATCAATCGCGGCTTGGGATGTAAAATCGTAAGCATCCCCGGCATCATTCAGTTCATTTCCACCAAATGCATACAGGAAATGCAGCCAGTTGGTAGCACTTGGGTAATAAACCAAACCACCGGTTCCTGCAAAATCGCCACCCAGTGCGGTATTTTCAGCAGCGGCTGCGCAGACTACTTCTTTTAACTCAGCTGAATTCGCTGGTGGATTCGCAAACCCCAGTTCCTCACCCCAGGTGAAATTATAAACCAACACATTGGCTGATTGAGTCATGGGATAGGCAATCCAGGCACCATCAGGTGTGGATCCAGCAGCTTTTAAGTGGGGATATAGATCCTCTAACTGTGCTGAAGTTAATCCATAATCAGCATCATCGATATAGGGATTCAGATCAAGGATGGAATCGACAGAATACCAATCTGCAAGGGCATTGGTATAAGCCATCACCACATCCGGCAAATCACCTGACTGAATACCAGCATTGAATTTATCTTCTACGTCACCATAATTACCCTGATTGAGAGCTTCAACAGTGATACCATATTCATTGGTTGCGTTAAATTCATCCACCAGAGTTTGTAACCCTTCACCGGGTGCGTCTGAATAGACATGCCAGAATTGCACAACCGTCCCTGCTAATGGTTGTTCCATAACTGGTTCTTCCATTGGCTCTTCGACAGGTTCTTCGACAGGTTCTTCTACTGGTTCTTCAACAGGTGCAACCGGTTCTTCCATAGGTTCTTCAGGAGCTGCTGGTTCTTCAGTGGCCGCTGGAGCACATGCTGATAAGACCAAAGCAAACACCATTAGCATGGACAACAAAATACTAAGTTTCTTCATTTTTTTCATCTCCTCATAACTAAAGTTTTTACCAACAGATTGAGAAATAAATGTTCGATTTCACCTCCATTTGAAAATAAAGATTATTATCCTTTCAAACCTGATCGTGCAATGCTCTCCGTGAATTGCTTCTGGGTGAAGAAATATATGATCAGGATCGGAATGATCGTGATAAAAGCACCAGCCATTGTCAGGTGGATTTCCTGACCAGCTTCATTAACAAAGTTCATCAAACCTACTGAAATCGGTCTCCAATCTGGTGTATTGGTGACCAACATTGGCCAGGCCAGCGAGTTCCACGTCCCTATAAAGGATAAAACCAGAATGACCATTAAAGGTGCTTTTGATAAGGGAAGCACAACCTGAACTAAAAATCGAAAATGTCCTGCTCCATCCATCTGAGCAGCATCGAATAATTCATCAGGAACCTGAGCAAAAAATTGTTTCAACAGGAATATCGAAAAAATACTACCCATAAAAGGTATGGTCAATGCTGGCCAGTTATTTATCCATGGGATTGGACCTATTCGCCCCAACCAGGTAACCGTCAGGAAATTCGGGATGATGAAAACCATGGCAGGGATCATGATGGTACTGAGAAGTATGCTGAATATCAAATCTCGCCCCGGAAATTTCATTCTGGCAAATGCATAAGCCGCTAAAATGCTGAAAGTGATCTCACCAACCAGTGTGATTGCAGTGATAATAATAGTGTTGAAAAAATATTCCGAGAAAAGTGCTCGGTCCCAGGCTTCGATATAATTTTCAAAATGAAGCGTGGACGGGAAGAATGAAGTCCCTAGAGCTTCTCCTAAACTTTTAAGCGAGGTGGAAATCATCCAGATAAACGGTACAAGAGAAAGAAAAGCTCCTGTTACCAGAATAATATAAGTGAGAATCTTTCTTTGTGTTGATATTGAAAATCGGCTGAATTTTGGTTGTTTTATTAACCATAAAACACTCTTGAACCCTGAACTTTGTTGTTGATAAAGGTTAATCCCAGAATGATAGCAAACAAGACAAAAGCCATCGCCGAAGCATAGCCATAACGTAATTTTTCAAAGAATTCAATAAAAATCGTCACGCTGAAGGTATCCGTTGTCCCCAGCGCTAAGCTATCACGGAAAATCCAGATGGTATTAAACGCCTTGAAGGTTCCAATAATCGCAATGAGAGATAGAAAATACGTGGTTGGCGATAATAATGGGAAGGTAATATGCCGGAAAATTTGCCACTTATTCGCTCCATCCACTTCTGCTGCATCCACCAGTTCGGTTGGAATATTTCCTAATCCAGCCATATAGATTACCGTGTCATATCCTACGTATGTCCAGACAGAATGGATGATTATTACGAGCAGTGCCAGGCTTGGACCCGCAGCCCATTCTGGGGTATTTAGGCCAAGACTATTTCCGAGTAGGGTAAAAATTCCTTTAGGTTCAAATAACCACATTTGCGGTTCAATCCCCAGTGCCTGAATAAACATATTAACCGGTGATGAATGACGATTTGAAAACATTGCCTTGAAAACAGCCGCACTGGCGATAGCTGGTGTTACATAAGGGATAAAAAATATGATACGGAATATATTAGATCCAACTAATTTTTGAAACAGTAAAATTGAAAGGAATAAAGAAATAGCCAATTGAAAAGGCACTGTTCCAACCGCAAAGAAAACCGTAACTTTCAAACCTTCCCATAAATCCTTATCACCTGCAGCCACGATGGTTGGGATTTCTCCGATCAACAACCACCCTCCGACCAGTAATACCATGGTGGCAAACACATGTAAGCCAAAAACTGAGATTACTTAATTGTTTCTCAGCCCGTTTCCATACATACCAACCAAGACCTAATAGAATTACCCCGCTTGTGATGGTAATGAATTGTGGCCAGATACCTGGATCGGTATCATTCATGACAGCTGCTTCGTAAACCATTGCAATCTGTTGTTGCGTATAGTACAACAACCCAATTCCGATACGCCTAGATGCCAGGAAAATTAATCCAAAATAAGCCTGATAGGTAAAGTTTCTAGGATTACGCCAGAAATATAAAACCAGGCCTGAAATTATAATCCCGGCTAATAACACCCAGATAAATATGCGCCAGGCAGGTAAAACACTATCTGCCCGAAAAGCTTCGCCCAAAAGACGCATAAACACTTCCTGGGTCCGTTCCAAACCTCGTAATTTATCCGCAATACCCAATACTTCTGGCAGTGCATTATAAATCCAATTGAGCAATGAAAATGCTATTGAGGCGTTCAATAAACCGGGAATGATGCATAACCAGGGACGTTCATCATGTTCCCGAGCCATTTTCAATAGTTTTTTTATCAGGAAATAAATGGCAACCAATGCACCAATTCCCAGGAAAAACACCATAACATACGCCAGGTTGCCAATTGCATCTGTATAATTTTCCAGACCAATTATTCTACCGCGCTTAATACGCCATTTATGCAGACTCACATATAGTGCGAATCCAACCGGAAAGATACCAAAAATAAAAATCAGAATCGTTGCTGGAGCAATGAAAGTATAAGCAGTCAGATATTCCCGTAGTTGCCTGCCTTTTCGTCCGCTAAATATTTTTTTGAATATGTTTTTATTTTCCATTTGATGTGTTCAGACTAATTTCTTATAAAAGATGGATTTTTAGGTTGTCTCCGCGAAATATTATCTGAAAGGAAATCGTCCCTTTACAATAATTATTCTACACAAAATTTGGAAACCGAATTTCAAATATAATTATACAGGACAATTATTTCTAGAAACTTGTTACGTTTTTATAAAAATCATTGAATTAAGTAACTAATTTCTGAATTAATTTACGAATTGATTTATTATGATTTAAGGAAAAAAGAAACTCTGATGAATATCAATATGAAAATACAAAAAGATCTTAAAAATACAAAATTAGCAGGTGTAGGTTTCCCCATTGAATTTATATTACCTGCATACAATGGGCAATCCATATTAAATATTCCTGCATCTATTTGTCAATCATTTGGAGTTGCACCAATTCATTCCGTCCCTTTACTACCAGAAGTCTTTCCTTTTAATAATGATAATTTCCAACGCATTATTATCATTCTTATGGATGGCATGGCATTAACAAGATTTTCATCCTGGTTGGAAGGTGGAAAAATCCCCATTTGGAACCAATTACTTCAATCGGGAAGCGTGGCACCCATTACCTCAATATCACCCAGTACAACTTCCGCTGCCATGACAACTCTATGGACCGGACACTCGACCAGTGAACATGGTGTTGCCGGGTATGAGGTTTGGCTTAAACAGTACGGAGTAGTTGCAAATATGATTTCCCAAGGTCCCATGAGCTTTAAAAACGGTCATGCAAATCTTGATCAGGCCGGGTTTAATGCTGAGACCGAACTCAACATACCGAAATTAGGAGAGTATCTAGGGAAAAATGGTATTTCCACATATTCTTTCCAACATTACTCCATTGCCAATTCCGGCTTATCGAGAACTTTCATGAATGGTGTAAATATTTATCCCTATGCCAACGAAGCTGAGTGTTGGGTTAATTTAAGAGAATTAATGGAGATAAAGAGAAACGAGAAGCAATACATTTGGACATATTGGAGTGCTTTGGATAGCCTTGGTCATAAATATGGACCAGATGATGAACGGACCCAGACTTATTTTGCAAACTTCAGCCGAAACTTAGAAGATAACCTGATTAATCGTTTATCACCAGAACAACGTAAAGGAACTTTACTGCTATTCACCTCCGATCACGGTCAGGTGGCAACAATCAAAAATCCCCTTTTCAGCCTCACAAATCACCCTGAATTCATAGACTGCCTGCATATCAAACCGACGGGTGAAAGTCGCTTTACCTACCTGCATGTAAAACCTGGAAAAGAAAAAACGTTGAAGGATTACATTGCATCCACATGGCCAGATAAATTTGTAGTGATGGAATCACAAAAATTACTCGATGTAGGTTTGTTTGGTCCTGGGACACCCATGCCGGATATTGGCAATCGCATTGGTGATATTACTTTGCTTGCCAGGGATTCAAATTATCTGTGGTGGTCAGATGAAGAAAATCCATTAACTGGACGTCATGGTGGTTTATCAGAACTGGATATGATTGTGCCTTTTGTCGCCATTCCATTATAGAATTTCCTTAAAAAGGATAGGTCATGCATAAACTTTATAAAGTCACTATCGGTTTCATGGTTATCATTTTACAGGCGAGCTGCACCCAGGAAAAAATTCCCACACCAACACAAATTTCTGATATTAATCAAGACCAAAATACCGTAACTGATCACCTGGTCATCAGTGAAATTCTGACTGGAGTGGAAGGAAATAATAATCTGGACTTCATTGAACTTTATAATCCCACCCAGGAAATGGTAAATTTACAGGGTTATTCCTTATGGTATCAATTAAAAAAAGATCAGGACGATGTATTGATCTACTCATGGGAGACATCTGCATTTATCCCTCCCAACGGTCACTATCTTCTTCTGAGAGAAAATCAGGAACTGGAATTCGAGGTAGATGCTTATTTTGATTATTCACTTGTTCCTCAACGGGGAAGTCTGGCCTTGCGCTCAAAAAGTGCGGGAATTATAGACCAGGTTGCCTGGGGAGATACAGACGCTGACTTTGTTGAAACAACGAGTGACTTCAGCTTTTCCAAATGGATCTTCACTGGAGCGTTTACCCGGTGGACAGTCAGGAAATGGACAGGATCTCAATAATAATGCCGATGATTTCATCATATCGAAGTCTCCCAAACCACAGACCTCCGCCAGTATTTCTACACCTGAAACAGAAAAAGAACTTGAGCTAAAAGTAAACGTATCTGCGGATGCGAAACCAGGCAGTACACTGGTTTATGATCTTGCCATTACGAACACGTCTCAGAAGACCATCAATTCTGCTTTCTTACATTTTCCATTTCCAAAAGACCTGACTTATAAGAATGGGTCGATTGAACCCGTGTTAGACACCAATCTGCTTCAATTTGAGCTCGGAGATTTATCTCCGAATGCTACTGCGAATTTACTTGTGACCTTTGAAACCCCCTGGAAATACACCACCATCACGGTTCCAGGTATTTTTGTTGATGCTTCAGGCATCAGCACACCCGTCTTCAGTGGACCCATTCGAACCCAGGTGCAAGGTGGAGCGGTACCGATTGGTATTGCGCGAAATTTGCTCGATGGTGAAGTTGTAATTGTTGAAGGCACCGCAACCATGTATACCGGTGGATTTTTTGCGGGATCATCAGGAACAAAATTTTATATCGAAGATAACACTGGCGGAGTGCAGGTATACGTGCCAGGTGGTGCAGGAAAAGTGGACGTACCGTTAGGCGCTTATGTGCAGGTAAAGGGCATACCACAGCCTTATCGTGGAGCGATTGAGATCGTCCCTTCGCCGGACGACGTCAGTGTTGTTCGCCAACCTATGGATCCATTCGCATGGGATTCGCGTGAAGTTTCCATTAAGGAATTACTGGCTCAAACTTCGGATTTTCCTGGAAAGCTCATCACTTTGAGTGGCGAGGTATCGCGGGTGGAAGAATTCTCCTATAGTTACGAGATGGATCTGGTTGAAGATGACAAATTGATCAGTGTGTATATTGATAAATTGACGGAAATGAATATTGAAATCATTGAACCAGGTCAGTACTACCAGGTCACTGGTATCGGTGAGATGGTGGATGATGAAATTCAGATTTATCCTCGTGTCCAATCTGATCTGGTTGAAATTCAGGCACCAACCGTTTCAATGACTGCCCAAATGCCCGTCAATTATGACCCTAATCAAATTTTCACCATTGATCTCATCGTTAACAACCACATGCCCGAAATTATTAAATAGCCTGAATGTATCTCTGATTATCCCTAATGGTTTTACTGTGGATAAAATATCCGATAATGGAATTCTCATGAATGGTCAGATAACCTGGACGAATGACTCCCTTACCGGAGGTGGCACAGAGAGAATCTTCAACATTTCAGGAACAATATCCAGCGCGATTGATTATCTTTTCCTGGAGAACTACACCTTAACCTATAATGATCAGAATTCATCCGTAATCGGGAATCCCATCTACAGTTTTCCAGGTGATTCTGTTCCAGTTTGGGCGATACAAGGTAGAACATTCCGGTCTCCATACCTGCTGCAAAAAGTTAAAACGAGTGGCGTGGTGACAGCTGTCTTTCCAGAGATAGAGGGATTCTGGTTGCAGGGAGAAGAAGATCAGGATCCGCTCACGTCTCACGGAATATTTATCTATTCCCAAATTGTAGATCCCAACATCAAAGCCCGGTGATCTTATAACCGTCCAGGGAACCATTCACGAACCACATACTGAAACCCAACTATTCCTGGAAGATTGGCAAACCATTGCGACCAACCAGGTATTGCCGGCGGCTATAGTAATTAGATCCACCAATCGATGATATGGAAAGTGCAAAATATTATGAAGCTTTGGAAGGAATGTTGGTTCAGGTTAGTGGCCCAGTGAAAGCAGTCTCTCCCACCAATAAATATGGGGAAACGGCGTTGGTATTGCCAGGCTATGAAGAGTCACATTTATTTCAGGGAAAACCGAATGGAATGGCGGTCCGTGTGGATGATGGTTCATTCGTTACACATACTGATCAATCAACGATGTCCTATGCAGTGGCAACAGGTGATACCCTATCAGATATCTACGGACCTTTGGCTTACAATTATGGTTATTACAAGATTGAACCCATTTCCCCACCTCGCGTTGATAAGAATCCAATCATAATTGATGCTTTACCGCAAACAGCAAGTAATGAATTTCGGATCATGACCTGGAACGTTGAAAATCTCTTTGATTTTCTGGAACCTCATCCCAGTGATCCCTCCTTACCTACCGTTGCGGAGTATCGGATCTGGCTGGAGAAAATTGCCAATACGATTCTCCTGGCTGATTATCCTGTTGTTATTGGATTTCAGGAAGTAGAAAATATAGGCGTACTGGAAGATCTTGCTGAACAATCAATTTTGCAGGCATTGGATTACCAGGCTGTATTGATAGAAGGTACAGACAGCCGTGGGATCGATGTTGGTTACCTGGTACGTGGAGATGTTTCTATAAAAAATGTACAGCAATTCCCGGCACCGAACGAATTAACCCCACGCCCACCCTTATTGCTGGAGGCGCAAATCAATCTGGGAACTGGTACCAGAACGATCTACCTGCTCAACAATCATTTTCTTTCCATGAGCGGTGGTGAACAAGCCACCGAACCGCGACGCATTGCCCAGGCTGCCTGGAATGGGGAGCTGGTTAATCAAATTTTGCAGGAAAATCCGGATGCCTTTGTGATCGTCATGGGTGATCTGAACTCCTATTACGATTCCCCACCCATTGTACACCCTCAGATCATCCGGTATGATCCATGTATTTGATCGACTGCCACCAGAGGAACGCTATACTTACATTTACCAGGGAATCGCACAGGTGCTCGATCACATTCTGGTAAATGCGTTGTACGAGGACTCAATATCAAGTGTGGACATACTGCATGTGAATGCTGATTATCCATTGCAAATGCCCGGTGACACATCTGTGCTACACAAATCCGACCATGACCCGGTGGTGGTAACATTTCGGTGATTTTTTACAATGAGAGTTGTCTCAGAACGGAACCATTTTCCACTAATTTTTTCAGTTGTTGCATAAACCGTGCTGCGGGAGCCCCGTCAACAACATCATGGTCAAGACTCACAGTAACGCTGATAAATTCATGAATCTCGATTTGGTTTTTCACCACGCAGGGTTTTTTTCCTAATCCACCGAGTGTAATCTGCAATGTGTGATTGGGTTGAGGAATACCCCAACCGCTTCCTGTTCCAAACATCCCTATGGAGGAAACAAGAACAGTGCCATATAAATTCTTAACGTATTGTGGATTTTTCATCAGAATTGACAATAATAAACGTCTGAGAAATCCTGGTAATCGAACAAACAGGTCTATTGCTTTTGATTCCCGACTTTCCTGATGATTGGTTTGAAAAGTTTTCACTTCTTCATGAATCTCATCAATGGTCATATGATTTACACCCCTGATAATATGTGGGCGGATCATTTTTTGTCCATCTACTTCAACCTCAAACAACATGTTGACATCCACATCATTAAAAATAATCAGCTCGTTTTTCCAGCTTCGATACGCTTGAATGTTTTTATCCAATTCCATAGCCTGACCAAGGCAGGCTAAAAAGTACTCATTGAAGGATATTGCTTTTCCCGTCTGTTTTCTGAGTTGTCGGATGAGATCACGTGCAAGGGTGATATCGAACTCAACCAATCCGTGAATGGTATGTTTATTGCGAGCCATACGACCGCCATCCACCATCAACAATCTTGATCTGGGATAGGCAATTTTTGAATACCCTTGATTTTGTTTATTATTGGTTTGATCTTCCATCTTGTTTCCAGACTTAATTTAAGAGCTTTTGAACCTGGTTTACTGCATTTTGAATGCCATTTTCTGAACGAATCAACTCACCGATCATCTTCGAACGATTGATGATCTCCAGATCGGTCGTAACCTTGACAATCGCATCTGATAAATTATTCACCGTTAATTTTTTATGTGGGATAGGATTTGATCCAACACCCAAGGCTCTAACACGGGCTCCCCAAAATGGCTGATCCAGAATAAATGGCACAATAACAGATGGAACTCCTGCCCTTAATGCTTCTGCTGTAGTTCCTGCGCCACCATGGTGAACAATAGCCACCATCTTTGGAAATAACCAACGGTGGGGAGCTTTGTCCAGAACAAAAACATTCGTAGAAGTCATATTTGTTTTTAACCCTCCCCAACCTGTCACCAATACCCCTCTTTGATTACTTTTTTCAAGAGCGCCTAGAATAATGGTTGCCAATTTTTCAGGTTCCTGACCTCCCATGCTCCCAAATCCAACGTATACAGGTTTCTTTCCATTATTCAGGAAATTAACCAACTCAGAAGGTGGTCGCCAATCTTCATCTGAGTCAAGAAAAAAATAACCCGTGATATTGATATTATCAGGCCAATCCATTGGATGAGAAATAATGTAATTGCTGTATGCACTTAACATTGGCTTTGTTCTTAAACCTCTGATGAAGTCAGATCCATGATATACAGGTAAGTTCAGCTTTCTTCGTAAATCACGTACAAATGGTCGATACCACAACCAGACGACGTATAACATCAGTAATCCGGATAAGTGATTATGGATTTTTCCCAGGTTTTTTTGGATTGGCCAAGAAGGCGCAGGAAAACTTCCTGTTGGAAGTAGTGGCGTGGGTTCTACATGAATCAGCGGAATCTTTAATGCTTCGGAAATGGCAACGGCAAAAGCGCTGAAAACTCCGAGGCTTATCAATGCATCTGATTTCTGACAGGTTGAAAAAAGATCTTCAGTCATTTCACGGATTACCGGTGAAATTAATGTTCGTATGGTTTGAATGGATCTAAAAGGATTTCGACCGCCCTTATCCATAAATTTTCGCCCAGTCTCACTGGCCATGATTTTTCGAATATCACCTCGCAGGGGAGAAAATTCCAATCCATGTTCGGAGATAAATTCCGCAAAATCAGAGGGTGCTGCAATGTTGATCTGAAATCCATTTTGTTGGAGCCCTTTAGCCAATGCGACACAAGGTTGAATATCCCCTTGGGATCCCGCTGCAAAAATAGTGATCTTCATATGTTCGACCGTTTCTTTAAAATTGGGGTATTAATCTTGCAGATCAAGTTTAATGATTAGAAGAAAAGATTTCAGATGATTATACTTTGAAAAAATGTATTTCTTTAGTAACGAATCAAATAATATTTTATCAATAAAAGTTTCCTGGAATAGCATGCTAATTACATTTTTGAGATTAGAAGGCCGACAACTGTAGAAGCAACATTCGCAAAGTTATGTGAAAGAATTGGACCAACTAAACTTTTGGTTTTGATAAACATGAATGAATAACATGTACCCGAAAAAAGAGCCAGCAGAAGTTGGGTTCCATCAATGTGTGTGATTTGAAATGAAGTTAAATCAAAATAAATATGGGCTATTGCAAAGAAAAAGGCGGACAGAATTGATATGAAAAATTTATTAGAAAATTTAGTCAAATCTGGGTTCAATTTAGTAATAAAAAGGGAGACTAAGAATCCCCGAAATAATAATTCTTCACCCAGTCCCGGAAATATACTTTGAAAAATTAGTTTTGTAAAAATTTCCTGTTTTGAGGGTATTGCTGCAAATCTCATATCTAACCACAACTGAGGAAAATATAATCTCGCCATCGTTATGTAAACAAAATATATTAATAAAATGCTTGCTGAAAAAATGGCAAAGTACTTAACACTCTTTCTTAGATTCCACAAATTTAAACCAACATCCGGCATCGTTTTCTGTAACAATATTTTCGCGAATGAAATTGCCGTAATAATCTGTAATGTTTGTTGAAAAATACCAACAATCAATAATTCCTGATGATATTGATAATTTAGTATGGAGAAAAGTATATTGCCAGAATAAATTAATATCTGGTTCAGAATTTGTAAGCCGATAAATATGACAAGCATGATGAAGATAATTGTGAATAAATTCTTAATTCGAGATTGCATCAGTTACACCTGTTTTGTCTGTTTTTTTGAATGTTATCCTCAACCGGAAATCGATTTATCCGATGTGGAGAATTTCAAAACATATTCCTTCGGATAATTCTAACAAAAAAATGAAACCTAAACCAATTTGAAAAAATTGAACTTGCGAATGTTTACTGGTTAATGGTGATAAGTCATTTTACAAACATCAACTATTTCTTTAACGAATTAAATGTCTTGATATTTCCTACTTGCAAAAAATGATTTCATATATAATTTGATAATTAGATTCTCATCTAATTTTAATGTTTTCACCCATTTAATCCGCTGAAAAAAAAGAAAGGAGGTTAATACTTACGAAGATTTATTTATTTAACCCAAATTGTTGACATTACAACCAAAAGAATAGAGGAGAGTATTATGAAAATTAAACATTTGTTTTTATGTGTGATCGTAATGGCTGTTGCTTTAGCTATTGCCTCATGCGCAGGTCAGGTCGGCCCTGAAGGGCCTGCTGGTCCTGCCGGCCCTGCCGGTCCTGCTGGCCCTGCGGGTCCTGCTGGTCCTGCTGGTGCGGATGCAGTCATGCCTGTCTCATTATCAACCACCAAACTCGAGACATGTACACTCTGTCACAAGGATTCTGGAGCAAAACATCAGGAATCCTATGATGAACTGTATCAGGATGGTGTCATTTCCATTACTGGATTAACCTATACTTTCGCAGCACCTAACAAACACACTGTGAGTTTTACCGCACTGAAAGACGGATCTCCAATGACCACCAAGGATGTCAGTGGTGTAGGTATTTACTTTGTTCCTTAGACAGGTGAAGCTTTCGAATTTGGTCCTGAATTCGAATTAGAACGACTCACCCTGAAAGGTACGATCACATGCGATGCAGCTGGAAAATGCACCAGCGTCCTCGAAGGCGAAGGTGAAGCGTATACTACCAATTACCGATCTGTAGATGGTTTAGTAGTTGTTTACGGAAGAAATGAAGATGTCGGCAGACTTCCTGCTCGTGTGTACCAGAATAAATACCCTATGCTGCCGTGTTAGAAACCGGAGCAGGTGTGGATTATGTTTCTGCTGCGAATGATGCCGGTTGTGTGAAATGCCACACTGATCCTTATTTGAAGCACGGGTATATTTATGGCCAGGTCAACAATGACCCTGGCACCGATTTCTACACCTGTAAGGCCTGCCACTTAGATAATGGTGAAGGCGGTCACTTCGAATGGCAATTACTTGTCGATAATCCTGAGTTAGCAGCAGCATTTTTGAAAGATGAAACCGTGCTAACGGATGAAATGAAGGAACAATATGCTTACACCACTTCAGTAATGAATGATGTGCATATGTCCCATGCCATGGAATTCCCTTATCCTCAATCCATGGCAACCTGTGCCACCTGTCACGAAGGTAAACTGGAAACTGTTTTATCTGATGCAAACTTCACGGTTGAAACCTGTAAGAGCTGTCACCCCATGACCGGTGTAAAAAAGATGGAAGGCGAAGAAGTATTATATGATACAACCACTTTAGCCTTGAAAACCATCATTCCTTCACCTCTGCATGATGCTCTTGATCTGGCAACCGCAGATTGTGTCAGTTGCCACACCGCCGAAGGAACAGCTTCAGCATTCAACGAGATCCACACCGGATATGACAAGATGGTATACACAGCTGCTGGTCAGAAATATTCTGATGTGATCAAAGTGACAATCGATGAAGCATCCTTTGCTGATAATAAGTTAACCTTCAAATTCAGTGCTGTAGAAGATCCCGATTTGGAAGCTGTGGATGTAGCAGACATTGTTCCGACTGTAATGGTTGGATTGTATGGCTGGGATACAAAAGACTTCATTGTGGGTCCTCATGAAAGACTTTTTGATGACAACGGTGATGGTGTAATCGATAATAAAGATCAACGAACCCTCGAATTTGAAGTTGGTTCTGAATTCCCTCGAGGAACAACTGTTTCTGCAGCCGGTGGTCGTTGGGAAGTAGAAGCAGATTTGTCGGCATGGGCAGACATGATTGCTGACGGCACTGTAAAGAGAGTTGAAATTGCTGTAATGCCAACTCTGGAAGATGCAGATGGTATGATCTTTGCCTTGGATGCTCCGTCCAGAACTTTTGACCTTGGAGCCAATGATTTTGACGATGGATTCTATACAGAAATTGTGAAACTTGAAGGTTGCGAAAGCTGCCACGATGCGCTTGCTACCAACTACCATTCACCCGATCGTGGTGGTAGCGTGGTCGTATGTCGAATGTGCCACATCACCAAGAGTGGCGGTTCACATCTGGAACTGCAGTCTCGATCCATCGATTCCTACATTCATGCGATTCATGCAAGCCAACAGTTTGATTTTGGCGATATTAATTTTGCCGATCCAGTTGAGGCCATGCATTATGAGCATCACATCAATTTCCCATACCCAACCCATGGTGTGACGAATTGTGAATCCTGCCATAATCCTGGCACCTATGAAGCACCAGATCAGTCCATGTCACTTCCTGGTCTTCTTTCAGCTGCTGATGTCAATGAAACCTGGGATCGCAAGATTGGTGAAATTCCTTCAGTTGTCACTGGACCTGCAACCAGAGCTTGTGGTGCATGCCATAAAGCCCCATTGATTAATGAAGATGCCGCTGGTGAACTTGCCGTACTCAACCAACACTTTGCAGAAGGTGGTTATATGGTTGAAGCCGGTGAAGATGCTTCCGGAACTTTGATGGGTATCATTAATCAAATAATGGCATTGTTTAAGTAAAGAATTGATACTGATAAAGGTGAAAAAACCTAGTTTTTAAATGAAAGAAGCTGACATTCTGTCAGCTTCTTTCTTTATATCTGTAAGATGTTTTTTAATTTATAATTCTAAATAAATTTCCCCGTTTTCAGGTGCTATTTCGCTTGCCAAATCGAAATGGAATATATAGTATTAGCAAATATGTTATTAATCTTTTTTGGTATGGCGGTCATGATCCTGTCTGTATGTTTGTTTAGCAATACAGAGAGTCTGTTAATGCTACCATTAACGACTCCAGATCAATTCTTATCCGGCATGCCTTATATAACTTTCTCAATCCCTGGTAAAGATATCATCCTAATCCAGCCCAGCTCAACGATTTTAGTTTACTTATTAGGATTGATCATGATCGCCATCGGGGTTTATTTTCTGGTAGCGAAAAACAACCAGCAGTCTCGTTATTACTGGGCAATCGGATTAATTTTGTGGGGCGTCAGTGCAATTGTTGCCGGGACAAGTTATCAGGCTTTTGGTTTCGAATTAAAATGCCGCGGGCAGGAACATTGCTTGTTTACAAGTAATTTTGAGCTTGTTTATATGCTGCTGACTGCCTACTGCGATCAATTTTTTGGTAGCTGCAACGGGATATACAAGCACAAGGATTAATGGAAGACAACGATTAATGAAATTCGCCTTAATCGATAGCATTGCCTATTCCATTTACATGTTTGTAGGAGCAGTCCTCCCCGTGAAATTCTTAATATCCTATGAGGGTTTTATGGCTTTTATTGGGGTGAATTTCATATTCATGTTTGTACTGAATATCCTGCATTATAAAAAGCACAAAGACAATTTAAATCGTAAACTCATTTATGTTTGGATTAGTTTTTTGATCGTCAATATTGGCTATTTTGTATTTTTACTGGGCGATATTGGATCAAATCTCTACCAGAATTATGGTGTATGGTTCAATGAGAATGACGCTCTGCACGTTTTGTTGATCCTTTGGTCATGCTTGATTCTTGTGTTATTAAGGAAAGATCTGATCGACAAAGTTGAAAACTCACCTTTTCAAGTTAGAAGCAACATTTAGATACGTAGCAAGCCTCGAAACCCCCTTGCTCCATAATAAGAATCTGCCCCGTTGTGATAAACAAAAACTGTGTTATAGCGTCGATCCCCAAAGATAGCACCACCAAGTTTTCGAATTTCAACAGGTGTTCTTAACCAGCTTGAGGTTTTCAAATCAAATTTCCCCAGTTTCTGCAAACTTCGATATTGTCCTTCAGTGAGAAGCTCAATGCCCATTTCTTCTGCTATGTGCATCGCGCTGTCTTCAGGGGGGAATTTTTTCCTGGCCAAAAGAGATTCATGATCGTAGCAAACATTTCTACGGCCACTCGGTGTTTCAGGTGAACAATCAAAGAAAACATATTCACCGGTCGTTGCATCAAAACCAACCAAATCCAGTTCTCCACCGGTTCTTTCCATCTCAAACAGGGACAATTCTTTGTCAGGACTGACTTCCAAGCGAGCTTGATTTTTTTCCGACTTTAACCAAGGATGTCATTGAATATTATTCATGAGACGTATTTTTAAAAATCTGATTTGTTTTGTATTCTTTCATCTCAACCTCAATGGAAGTAAATAATGTTTTTTTATTAACAAAAAATCAGTAAAGAACACCTTTTTTTTCCGCTTCATAAAATTATTTAAATTCAAGAAAGTAATTTGGCATAAATTAAGAGAAAAAATCAATTTGGCAAGATGAGGAAAAACGCAATGGGTAAAATAATGCAGGTAAGAAATAGAGTTATTCCCCGATGGATTCTATTTGATGTGCGTGACCAAAGCAAACAATGGAATGAACCTATCAACACAACAACTATTGTTATTTGAAATTGTTGTGGAAGTAAAAATGGTCTTGATAACGGAACCATCAGATAACTTAACTGCAAATTGTTGATGATTGTTATGAATGGAATTGGAATATATTCAGGAGAAAACCAAAATGTGATAAAACCAAGGGAGATTGCAGAACCAACCAAAAAATTTTGAATTTTGGTTTCAGCCATAAAGATTTTTTTCTCTACTATTATTAAAGCCAAACGCCAAATAAATGGAACTAAAAAAATGTGCCAACCAGTGAATGGGTTTATTACCAGGCAAATAATTGCAGATGCACATCCAACAAGAAAAAAAGCAAGAAGATATTTTCCTTCTATTAATTCATCATTAAAGAATTGTGGATATAAATCCAAAATGGCCAATGGAAATCCGAGGTACACTACCCCCAAAAATGAGTACAGTGTATATTCATTGATGAGATCAGGCAAATTAGCACCCAGCGTTACTGAAGTAATACTTAGGAGCAACAAGAAGACAGCAGAAAAAGCATGAACTTTCGTTTTGGAATTAAATTCCCAGTTCGATGCTCCACTTTTGGCAAATTCCCAAAAAATACCACCTATTAACAAAAAACTTGTCCACCTGGTCAGGGACTTCATTGAAGTCAAATCTAAGGATACCATCCCATTCATACTTTGGTAATAACTCAAGAGACAAAAAAAAGCAGAAGCCCAGATTATATTTAATAACTTAACTATTTTCAGATCAAGTTTATGTTTGATTAGAAAGACAATATAAATACCAAAAATTAAAAGATTAAACCATAGAAAATCATAGACTGTAAAATAAAAAGGATCTGACCAGGAATATATCCAATCCAGAAACCCAATTTTTTTTAATAAAATTAAAATTGTTATTGGTGAGTTTCGGGTGGATAACCAGCAAAAAACCAAACTTATACCCCAAAGAATTGGTGAAATGATTCTTATGAATTTGGTTGAAAAATTCTTTTCAATTTGCCGAAAACCAAAATCTGTTATATCAATGATTCCTACAAATACCGTCCAACCCAGCCAAAACCAAAACAAATCGACCAAGCCAAGTGCTCCCTTCAAATTTAGCAACAAATTCTCGATCGTGGAATAATAATCATTCAGACAGGCAAATAATAAATACATACCAAATGTTAATAGGCTGATAAAAAAAATGAGGAGTTTTTTTTCCAGAAATCGATTGGCTTTGATGGATATTCTTTTCATAACATTTGTGCTTAGACAAATATATATGATCATGCCCAGAAGAATGCGTGCAACAGAACTTAATTGGTCGGGAACAACACGATCTAAACCAAAAGGACGATAAAGCAATTGACCTGCTCCAAAACAAAGTATAAGAAATCCCCAATTAATGATTTGATTTTGAAGTTTAATCGTAGAATTCAACAAACCTAAGAATAATAACCAAAGAACTGGCAAAGCTGTTTTCCAGGTTCCCGCTAAATTAATTCCGATCGGAAGTAAAAACCAACAAATATATGCTGATATTATTAAATATAACCAGGTCGACTGATGAGTACCAGATACAATTAGAAATGAAAAAGCGACTGCTATGCCAAACATACCAATGATAGATGTACTGTCTGCTTTGATCTTTTCTGGTGTGTTGATGAAAAATACTGTTAAAGCCAGAGCAATGATTATCAGAATTAAAGCTATTCTTCCTAGAAAACCAGAATTCCAAAATTGCTGAACGAGCGAAATTCCAAATTTTTCATCATCTTCCCAACGGATTTCTTTCAGGTAATTCAAAGGGATTTTGAGAAATCGCAACAAAAGGCGTCCCCCTGAATAATTATTTATTTTTTTATGAATAAAATTAAGGAATGAAAATTTTGAATTATGGTTATAGAAAGATTTATTAGGATTTTCCATTCTGAGTTTTCCATAAATAAGTTTAGAGCTGATAACCAAGAAAATCAATATATTTGATTAATCAATAATCAATGATAGCTTCAAAGGATTTATTCTTTAAGCAAGTTAATCCTTTCATAGCTAAATCAATTACATTAGAACTTCAAATCGATGGAAGAGACAATGATTTTAATATAAATGAAAGGTATCATAAAGATCAAATTTCAGATACCTCGCCAAATCCTGCTTCAAATTCACACTCTCAAAACGCCTCGAAACCCCCTGGCGCCATAATAAGAATCGGCTCCATTGTGATAGATGAAGACAGTGTTATAGCGGCGATCCCCAAAGATAGCACCACCAAGTTTTCGAATTTCAACAGGTGTTTTTAACCAGCTTGAAGTTTTCAAATCGAATTTGCCCAATTTCTGCAAGGCTCGATATTGTTCTTCGCTGAGAAGCTCGATGCCCATTTCCTCTGCCATGTGCATAGCACTTTCTTCTGGTGGAAATTTCTTCCGGGCTAAGAGGGCTTCAAGATCGTAGCAAACATTTCTGCGTCCAGATGGAGTTTCTGGGGAACAATCATAAAAAATATACTCACTGACCTTCTCATCAAAGGCAACCACATCTGGTTCACCACCAGTTCTTTCCATCTCATACAGGGACCATACTTTCTCAAGACTCGCTTCCAGCTTTTCCTGGACTTTTACCCACTCAAGACCTGCATGGCGCTGCATGTTTTTCTCGAAACGGGTTTTCAATGTTTGAAGTAATTCTTCGTTTTGTTCGGGTGACAATTTTTTCTTGTTAATATTAATATTCATAATTGTATAGTAGCTTTGTTTAAAATGTGAGTCAAGTAGACCATTGCCAAATCTTATACAAAAATTCACTGGTTGAAATTACCAAAATTATTCGGTTCGCATAACCCTGGAGACAAATGCAGATACTTGCTTCATGCTTTCCTGAGTTTCAGGTAAAAATGAAAACAGCTGGAAAACATGGAACATATCATCCCAAATATTCAGGGTTACATCAACACCAGCCTGCTGCGCTTTTTCATAAAAGCGGATAGAATCATCCAATAGAATCTCATTTCTTCCAGTCTGAAGGTGTATCGGTGGTAGGCCTCGCAAGTCACCGAATAGCGGGGAAATCAAGGGATCATCTGCATTGTGGCTACCAATGTAGTAATTCACATATTTTTGTAGAATAGTGCCACTTAGGATCGGATCAAGATGCATATTTTTCAACACAGAATCCCCGCTGAGTGTTAAATCAAGCCAGGGTGAAAAGCAGATAGCCCCGGCTGGTAATGGTTTCCCTTGTTCACGCAACGTGATAAGCGTGGCAATCGCCAACCCACCTCCGGCAGAATCACCAGCAATACAAATCTGAGAAGGTTCGACTCCTTTCGAGAGCAACCAAGTGTAGGCTTGAACTGAATCGTCCAAAGCTGCAGGAAAGGGATCCTCAGGTGCACGCCGATAATCTATGGCGAGCGCTTTACAATTCGTTGCTAATACAAGTCGTGCAATCAACTCACGATGGGAATGAACGGATCCAAGCGCATAAGCACCTCCATGCAGGTAAAGAATCACGCCATCATCTGAATCCGGAGAATCAATCCATTCGGCGGAGAAGCTGAAGTCATTGATTACCTCACTTCGTATTTGCTTTGGAAGACGAAAAAAACGAACAGATTTCTCCTGCCTGGCACGTTGCTCAGTGATGGTTCCTTCAGACCACCCAGAGAGTTGTGACCTGAGAAAATACATGATGATTTTCGTTAGAGGACCCATCAAAGAAAAGCAGCCAACCCAAAGAAAAGAATAAATGATAATATCATCACGCCTAAAATAATTGAGTAATTTCTAGGCCTGATTTGGTCTTCCCGATCCATCTTTCTAATCAGCGGAAATAAACGCCAGAAGAAAGACAGCGTGGCAAGACATAGCGCTAATAAACTCAATTTTTGAATTTCAAGATTTCCATACAGAACAATCACACCAAGCAGTAAGAGAAAAATTATTTTTGTACCTGCCACCCAATTAACAAGATATTTTACAAAGTCATGGATTTCTGGATATTGCTTTGATTTTTCATAGGCAGAAAACACACCAACCGCATTTGCCCTTTTTGATCCTGGTGCGAAATATAAAGCTAGAACATTAAATGTTTCTAATATAATGAATGCAAAAATAACAATCTTTACGATCATAGTGTGACTTCCCGATCTTGGTTTGTATAGTTATCCATGATAATTAGCAAGTATCACAGAAAATCAAACTTTTGGATTCTTTGGTTTTTTAA
>CAVQSU010000025.1:0-5333 GCA_963715915.1 uncultured Chloroflexia bacterium
CGAAGGATCGAATGATAAATCCTAAATACGAGATTGTTGATTACAAAGAAAGCTGGCCGCAGGAATTTGCCCACATTGCCAGCCAACTGCGCGAAGGACTGGGTGAACTGGCATTACGCATCGATCAAATCGGATCCACGGCAGTGCCGGGTTTGGCTGCCAAAGATGTGATTGATATCCAAATTACGGTGGTGGCATTGAACCAGGATGTGGTCGATGCCATGGAAAAGCTAGGGTATTCATTGTCTGAAGGAAATCTGGGTGATCATGTCCCACCTGGTCAGGATGAGCATCCACAGCATTGGGAAAAAATGTTTTTTCACCCACCTACCAATCAGCGTCGCACCCATACGCATGTGCGCGTCCGTGGACGCGCTAACCAACGTTATCCTTTGCTGTTTCGTGATTATCTACGTGCTCATTCCCAAACTGCTGAAGCGTATGCGCGCCTGAAGCGCATGCTATCCGAGCATCTGGCTAACCCCTTTATGTATCCGGATGTCAAAGACCCGGCTGTGGATCTGATCTATCTGGCTGCTGAAGAATGGGCAAAACGGACTGACTGGCAACCCGGGGAACCGGATTTTTAAGCTCCTAAAGAGTATGAGTAGGGCTTCTCGAGATCCAGAACCTCATCGACCACTGCAAGCCAGGAAGGTATTTCAATCTCTTGTGGGCATTTGGATAAACATTCACCGCATTGGATGCACTGGCTGGCTTTTTGTTCTTCGCGGATGAAGTTTTTATAGGCATATCGGCTTCCATTAACATCATCATACATGGCTGCCTGGTTGTAAGTTTCAAAATTCCTGGGGATATTGACTTCATTTGGACAGGGTAAGCAATATTCACAAGTAGTGCAGGGAATTGGGCTTTGTGCTTTGATCGCTTCACGTGCCTGATCAATTACAGCTAATTCGTCTGTATGAAGACTACCAACCCCGGATTTACTGTCTGAAACAATATTTTCCTGGACCCGTTCCAGGGTGCCCATACCACTCTATGTCACTGAAACTTCCGGTTGGTTCCATAACCATTGAAAAGCCCTCTCAACCGGGGTTCTTATTGTGGAAACAGACTCCCATAACGGGCGTGACTGAAAAACCGTACTCTTCCGGGTATGATTTGATTGGTATCAGTATGTATTCCTGCTAATTTTGATTTCCCAGGAGAATTGTGTCATCTTGATCCATATTCTCAACGTGGTTTTGCATTCTGGCGTGATAGTCCCAGATCTTTCTGAGACATTGGGTGTGATAGAATCCCCGAAAACCGACTTGTGAAAGCTTTGGTTGACAATGATATCGTGACGCTATTCTCTCTTCTGATCCTTGATCCAGAAGCGATTGCGGGGTTTCCCATCTTCGCCAATACATTGATTGCTCCGGAGTTTAAAAAGGTTTGATATTCGCAAAGCGGTATTGATCCCATAAACAAACAGCAACAGATCCCGATTGGGACTCCGCCCCGCAGCAAGTTTTTGATCTGCTTGATCTTCTTTCGATCACAGATTGGATCAACAAATTTCATGCGTTCAAAACAGTAAACACACCTGCCTCTAGACGAAATATGTTCACTGGAATCAGATTTAGCTCTTTGAGAAATCCAAAAAAGAGCCGATTTCACACCCCATTATCAGATCAAGTGAACACAATGGAGATTATGTTTGCCCAAAAAAGCTTTCAATTGATATCTAAAAGATTTTTTATTCCATTTCAGGTTGATTATAAGAAATGTATTTGAGTCGCAGTCTGTGCTTGACAGGGGGATAATGAATGATAGAATAGTCATTATTGACTATTCCAAATATGACTATTCAAAGAAGGATGCGATATGGAAAAGAAACTTTTATTACTTGGACTACTCCTTAGCCACGGCATGCATGCGTATCAGTTGAATGAAATGTTGCAACAAAACTTAGGCACACCGATTTCGCTCAAAAAATCAAACGCTTACAAACTCCTAATTGACATGGAAAAAGACGGCTGGGTAACCCACGTTCAAGAACAAGAAGGAAATCGCCCACAGCGCCGAGTTTACTCAGTGACAGAAGATGGAAAAAAAGCATTTTTTCGCCTACTACGTCAGAATCTTTCCTCTCTCGTAGCACCCGAATTTCCCAGCGTAGTCGGCTTTGATTTCATGTACATGCTACCAACAGAAGAAGCTGTTTCACTATTGGTAAATCGAATTCAGATGGTCAAAGACAAATTCCAGCAACTTGATGATATTCCAGAGGATATGAGACAAAACCATTTAGCCATTGAATATTTGCATCAATACTATGCCAAAGAAATTGACTGGTTGGGCGAGGTCATTCGCCGCTTGCAGTCAGCCTAAATCAAAATTTGAAAGGAACAATGATGAAGACAATTATCATTACAGGATCAAATTCCGGAATTGGAAAAGAAGCTGCTCTCAATCTGGCAAAATCAGGGCACTGCATTCTCATGCTTTGTCGTGACAGCGAAAAGTCAAAAGAGGTACATCAAGATATCTTCGCTCAGACTGGCAACGAGAATGTACGCTTGATCACTGTTGACGTATCAGATCCCTCCTCAGTCCGAGCAGCAGTTGATCAAATCAAGAGAAAATATCCAAAAATTGATGTTTTAGTCAATAATGCTGGGGTATACAAAGTAAAAAGAGAAGAAACCTCGAATGGGGTGGAGATGACGTTTGCTGTTAACTTTTTGGGAACTTTCATGATTTCTCAGCTTCTCTTGGACAATCTTCAAGCAAGTGGAAATGGGCGCATCGTCAATGTGGTTTCGGAACTATATAAGAGCGGTTCAATAAATTTTGATAATCTAATGTTAAAGACTGGCTATAAAGCAGGTGATGCATACGCAAATTCAAAAATGGCAGCTGTTTTGTATACAGTCGAATTGGCAAAACGTATGAAGGCAAAGGGGATAACCGTGAATGCACTTCACCCTGGAGTGTTGGCCACCAATTCATTTCGGGATTATCCCAAGTTTGTAGTAAAACTCTTGAACACGTTTTTAGAAAATCCCGAAAAAGGTGGAGAGAGAATTGCCTATTTGGCAACCTCAGATGAAGTAACAAACACAACTGGAAAATATTTCTACAAAACTGAAGAACGAGAGATTGACATCTCCAATCATGCGAATGGTATAACCGAAAAATTATGGCAAATTGCTGAAGAACTGACAGGTCTCCAGACGTAAAGGATGTTTTATGAGTACAAATGGAAAAGCAATCTTAACCAAAGGATTAACGAAACGATACGGAAAAGATGTGCTTGCGGTTGATAATATTGATCTCTCAATCCAAACAAATTCGATTTATGCGCTTCTAGGCCCAAACGGTGCTGGAAAAACAACCACGATATCCATGTTAACCACACTAGTTGAACCTACATTCGGTCGTGCAGAAGTTGTTGGATTAGATGTTATTCAGAAAGCCGACCAAGTACGCCAGCACATCGGAGTTACATTCCAGGAAATTGTTTTAGACCCTGATCTGACTGGCAGAGAGTCTTTGGATTTTCACGCTCGCCTATATGGGATTGGAAAAGCTGATCGGTTAGCAAAAATTAAAGAGCTCCTTAGCTTGGTCGAATTAGAAGAAGCTGCTGACAGGCGAACCAAGACTTACTCAGGCGGCATGAAACGCCGATTAGAATTAGCACGAGGGCTAATCACCAATCCATCTGTTCTGTTTCTGGATGAGCCAACTCAAGGTTTGGACCCACAAAACCGAGCCATTATCTGGGAGTATATTCGAACACTGAAAAGTAATACCAACATGACCATGCTGTTGACAACCCATTATATGGATGAAGCTGAAGCTCTGGCGGATCAAGTGGGCGTAATGGATCATGGCAAAATTGTGGTCGAAGGTTCTCCACGTGACCTTATAGATCAAATGGGAGCCGATAACATTAGAATTATTGGAAATGGAAAACAGGATGTCTTTTGTGAAAATGCCAAAACGCTTCCCTATGTGGAGAGCTTCAACTCTTCTAACGGAATCATTCAGATTGGTGTGGATTCCGGCAACCGCCGCCTGGTTGAAATTGTTGAAACAGCCAATAAAAGTGGTTTTTTGATTGAGGACATCTCGGTATCCAAACCCAGCCTGGGCGATGTTTTTCTGAAATATACGGGCCGACAATTACGAGATAAATAAGGAAACATAATATGAATGCAACCATATTGTTGTGGCAAAAGCAAATGAAGAAAGCGTTAGTACATCCCGAGGAAATAGTAGGGATGCTAATTCAACCAATTTTATGGGTGATCCTGTTTGGGGTTGGGATGCGCAGCCTGATGGGAACAACGACGCCCGATGGCGGTAATGATTATATGACTTTTGTGGTGCCCGGAATAGTAGCCCTGACAGCCGTTAGCGCGGCAATCGCAGGGGGATCAACCTGGCTCAATGAGCGACTAATCGGGATCGTAAAAGAATATTTAGCTGCTCCGATCCCGCGTTTGAGTATCTTGATGGGCAATGCAACCAGCATCGTGACGAAAGTACTCATTCAATCGATTGTGATTTTGATTGTCGGTTTGCTTATGGGTGCCAAGTTGAGCGATAATCCCTTGGGCTGGCTTGGTGGATTACTGTTGATAGCTGGTTATGGAATTGGCTTCTCAGGATTTGCCCTGGCTGTGGCATCATCAACTGATAGCTCGGAAGGGTATCATATGATGATTTTCCTACTCCAATTGCCACTGCTTTTTTTGAGCAATTCACTTTACCCGCTGGAGACTTTACCAACCTGGATGCGGATTGGCGCCTATGCCAACCCAACGACCTATGTTGTCACTGGTCTGCGGCAGATCACTTTAGGCCCAGCCCCTACAATGGGAACTGTAGCAAATATTCCACTGTGGCTTTGTTTTGCTAGTTTCCGCTGGTTTTGCATGCTTTTGGGATGTATATGGCTCTGAAAGCCTTCAAAAGAGCGATCAAATAGAATATGGATATACTAGTGAGTAGATTGCTATTCAAGTAATCCAAATTTCTACGAATAAAATACGATAGTCCATGGAAATGTTAGGATATGAAAATGTATTTTGTTGAACAAATGCTAAGCCGAAGAAGCGTCAGACAGTTCAAGAATGAAACTGTGCCCGAGGAAGTTATCAATAATTTTGTTAGAGACGGGCAAACTCTCGCCCTCTGCGACAAATACGCAACCTTGGCACTTTGTTATTGTACGAGATCCTAATGGAAAAGAAGCCTGTTACTTTCGGAGGATTCAATAACTTTGCTATCGATGCGTCAATTGTTGTAGTAGGTTTATACAGATAGTCTACTGAGCCCAATTCAATACCAAAAACGACTAAGACTCCAGGAAG
>CAVQSU010000026.1:0-39414 GCA_963715915.1 uncultured Chloroflexia bacterium
TGAGACAAAACCTTATTACCAAAAGGTAAAATTAAAAATCGATTGGCAATGGATGTTTGTCCTCGGCATCGTATTTGGATCCCTGATTTCAGCTTTGTTATCCGGTGATTTTAAATTGATCTGGACACCAGCTGTGTGGTCATCCAGTTTTGGAGAAACACCTATTTTTCGGGTACTCGTAGCTATTTTTGGCGGGATTTTCCTCGGTTTTGGTGCCCGTTGGGCTGATGGCTGTACCAGTGGACATGGGATCAGTGGTACTTTGCAGCTGGCTGTATCCAGCTGGATTTCTGCTATCTTTTTCTTTATCGGTGGCATCATTACGGCGCTACTGGTTTTCAGAATATTTGGATAAGAGGAGCTAAAGATGGGAAGAACAAGACCGAAAAAAATTTCTAATGAAACTCGATCTCCTCTAATTTGGGGTCTGGCATTTGGTGTGGTATTTGGTTTTTTGCTCCAAAAAGGTGGGGCAACCAAATATGACGTGATTGTCAGGCAACTCCTTCTGGAAGATTTCACCGTTCTAAAAATCATGTTATCTGCTGTGGTTACCGGTATGCTGGGCATTTACCTGATGAAAAACCTGGGTTGGGTTCAGCTTTACCCTAAATCTGGCTCCTGGGGAATGAATGTCATCGGTGGGCTGCTATTTGGGGTTGGATTTGCTCTTTTGGGTTATTGCCCTGGCACAATAGCTGGTGCGATTGGGAATGGCTATCTGGATGCGCTGGTAGGAGGGTTGGCTGGTATCTGGATTGGTGCTGGTCTGTTCGCAGCGATCTATCCCAAACTCAATCGTGGTATTCTGAAGAAGGGTTTTTTTGGAGATATCACCCTGCCAAAACTCCTGAAAGTCAATGATTGGATCGTTGTCCTGCCTGTCGCTGTTTTGATAATATTGATCCTTTTTTGGATCGAAAACGCTGGTTTGTGAATTAGAGAAAGGCCATGATAACCACTTTTTACTGATAGCTACTTAACAAATATCCTATAAGTGTCTAATTGATTGGGTTAATTTAAAATCCACTCAATAAGTTTACTGCTGCCAATAAAACTTATTACTTTGATGTCCTCCGCCCATTTAATCAATATCAAATCAGGAGTAACCATGAAATTTGCTGCAATTTATTCGATAATTGTCGGTGTTGGCATGATCGGTCAATGGATGATGTCCTATATCAGTAAACAAATCGTAGAACTTAAAACTGAACCCATACGGATTCTTTTTCACATTGCGGCAGAGATGGTAACAGCTTTTTGCTCAATCATCGGTGGCGTAGGCCTGCTTTTCAATCTACCCTGGGGGATTCCAGTTTTCCTGATAGCCATGGGTATGTTATTTTACACGTCCATTGTCAGCCCCGGTTACTTTGCCCAGAAAGGTAATTGGTTATGGTTGGGGATGTTTGTTGTTATTATCATTTGTGGGTTGATCAGTATTTTTCTAGTGGTTTAGGTATTCATGGAGACCAGTGAATAAGGGAAAAATCATCATCATTAATGGTACATCCAGCTCTGGAAAAACCAGTATTTTAAGAGCTCTTCAGGATATCCTGGAAGAGCCATATGTAGAAGCAGGCATTGATAAATTCATCTGGATGCTTCCACACCGCTATCTGGATCGTCCTTTGTGGGATGATGTGCTGGGTCTGGGGAATCAGGCTGGAGATTTGGGACATCAATTAGTGATGAGCATGCATCGAACTGCTGAGGTTCTGTCCCTTTCCGGAATGAATGTGATTATTGATCATGTCCTGGTAGAGAATATCTGGTGGCAGGATTGTGTCGAACGTTTCAGCGAATTACCGGCTTATTTGATCGGGGTTCGTTGCCAATTGGATATTCTGGAAGAACGCGAGAAGGCTCGGAAAAATCGCACCTTGGGGCAGGCACACCTGCAATATGATATCGTGCATGGCAAAGGTATTTACGATCTGGAAGTGGATACATCCACACTCCACGCAGATGATTGTGCATTATTGATAAAGCAGAGAATAAATTCCGGAGAACCCCCACAAGCCCTGAAAGTATTATCCCATCGTGAATAACTGTGTCCATTGGTCCAGTCATCCTTTAAGTTTTCCATATACAATCATTAATAAATATGGATTTGAAGAGGAGTAAACATGAAACGAATCATCAAATGGTCGAAACATGAATATAGTTTTAACCGAAGATTTTTTGCCACCCTTCTGGCTGGTGTATTATTCCTCTTCTTAATCCCTTTGTTGCTCATTCGAGGATTGCCTGCTGTTGATAAAATAATTGGAGCTCCCCCCATATCATTTGGGATTATCAATTTTATTATTGGGGGAATTATGGTTTTAGTTGGTGCATTCTATGCGCTCTGGTCGATCATTTCTCAATTGACACGTGCCAGCGGGACTCCTTTGCCAATGATGGCTACCCAAAAATTGTTGATCGATGGCCCATTCAAACAAAGCCGCAACCCAATGGGGTTTGGGGCAATCTGCATGTATCTGGGTATGGCAATCATCGTTGGCTCGCTTTCTTCGATCATAATTGTGGTCCTCTTCTTGCTGCTGTTAATACTTTGGATCAAAAAAGTAGAAGAAAAAGAATTGGAAATTCGCTTTGGGCAAGATTATGTGGACTATAAAAAATCCACGTCTTTCATGATTCCAATGCCGTGGAAGAAATGAATTTACTATGCCGGGTTTCACTCAACTTTCAAAACCGCTTATTAAACTGATTCGCTATCCCCCTCAATTCTTTTATGCGATAGGATTTGGCCGCTTATTAGGTAAATTTGTTTTGCTGCTAACTACCATTGGTCGGTCAACAGGGAAACCGCGGGTTACCCCCTTACAATATGAAATAATTGATGGAAGAATTTATTTGGGTTCATCGTTTGGGAAGAGAGCTGATTGGGTAAAGAATATTCTCAAAAACCCCCAGGTGCTAGTTCAATTAAAAGACAAAAAATTCACAGGAATTGCGACCATCATTGATGATTCAGCAAAAATTGTGGCGTTCTTAAAAATTAGGCTTGAAAGACATCCCAAAATGATTGGAAGAATCTTAAGAGCAGAAGGGCTTACCATACCTCCATCACTGGAAGAGTTGGAATCCTATGCAAAGGGGATGGTAATCGCTGTGATTGAACCCAACTCGGATAATTTGTGAGCTTAGCAACAGCCAAACATTGTTCAATTTTCTTTCCTGACTGAATAATTCAGTGTAAGCTTCTCACATTCAATAAATAAAGGAGATCATATGCAAAAAATATCCACCTGTTTGTGGTTTAATAATCAGGCTGAAGAAGCAGTCAGACATTACACCGCCATTTTTAAGAATTCCAAAGTGTTAGATCCGGCTTTTTATAATGAAGAAGGACATGGAGAACCTGGCACTGTGATGACTATTCCTTTTGAGTTGGAAGGGCGGGAATTTTTAGCTTTAAATGGCGGGTCTGAGTTTAATTTTACGAATGCTATTTCCTTCATGGTAAATTGTGAAACCCAGGAAGAGGTTGATTACTACTGGGATCGTCTGTTAGAGGGTGGTGAAGCAGAACAATGTGGTTGGCTAAAGGATAAATTTGGGGTCTCATGGCAAATTATCCCCACAATCATTGGGGGGCTGATGCAGGATTCAGATCCAGAACGATCAAAAAGAGTCATGAAAGCGTTGTTGAGCATGGTCAAATTGGACATTGATTTATTGAAAAAGGCGCACGACGGAACTGTATAAAAAAAATTAAAATGAGTCCATTTTTACTCCTTTTTTTCAAATAGGGGGCAAATTTAAATCAACACTTGTAGTAGTTCAGGTATCAGCTATGACCAAGAATGCCAATTCATCCAATTATCGTCGCTGGATTTTTATCCTGATAGGAGTCCTGGTTAGCTGTTTTTTTATATCCATCTGTATTGTTGGGATTGGCCTGGTAACATATTTCAAAATCTCTGATTCAAATTCCAATTCCATCAATGAGGTTCCAGATGTAACAATTGAGTTAAAGGTAGACAATGATGGTTGCGGAGTGATCCGTGGTGATGTTCGGAGGGATATTGAATTGCGTTCAATAACCTGGGTGATTAAGGACGAGGATGGATACTCTGTTTTAGAGCGCAACGCTGAAAATGAATTCAAATACAGATATTTTTTAAGTGGAACATACATGGTATACATCAAAGCCTGGTATGCAGGAGCTTATCACCAGATCAGTGAAGAAGTGACCATTCATTGTAAATAAAACCCTTCGATAAAACTTCATTTACCCAAAAATTAAATTTCCGAAATATCACTGAAAAATTTATCTTAATACTATAAAATATCTATAGTTACTCTTGTAATAAAATCGTGGAGAGGATGTGACCATGTTCATCAGTAGCACCACTATTCATATCTCAATCCTTCTGGTTGTATCTGCATTACTTATTATCACTGGATTAAAAAAACAACCTGGAATCGGTATCATTGGCGCTATTCTCATCATTGTATTATTTCTGTGGGCTAGTGTAAATCCATTATCACAAATAGGATTTGGTTCACCCCAGAATTGGATTACTACAATTTTGATGGGACTCGGATTGGGATTGATCATCCAGCTACTATCAGTGATTCTGATTGAACCGTTAACTGAGAGAATTACGAATGTCAAACATGATCATAGTCTGGTGAATGCTGTCAAGGGGAACTGGAAAGTATTTCTACAGTGGATATTGATGGTATGGATTCTGGTTGCTGTCATCGAAGAAGGGATTTATCGAGGATATATGATGACCGAACTGAAGAATCTTCTGGGGGTTGGATGCATTGCATTGATTGTGAATGTGCTTTATTCTTCCGTCGTGTTTGGCCTTTCTCACGGCTACCAGGGAACCAGTGGTATGCTCAGTACCGGAATTGTCGGTGTCATTTTAGGCGTGATTTTCATTTTTAGTGATTTTAATTTATGGTTGGTAATTTTCACACATGGTTTTATAGATACGATAGGCATCGGATTGATTGCGATCGGTGGAGATGAATGGATTCAAAAAAGAATATGGGGTGAGAAATTTTAGTGGATAATAGATTTCTAAAAAATCTTCCATATTAGGTTATGAAAAGGATTTTCATGTGAAAAAATCGATTACCCTTACTCTGGCTTTCGTTTTCATTTGTGCGTTAATATGGCTCGTGTTTTCAGTGATTGTCTCCACTGGTTTGCACCCTGCACTGCCCGATTCCGAAATTTATCGTTGGGTCATGGCGGGGTTATCATTTTTATCGTCTGTCTTTTTATTTATTTTATTTTTTCTGCTTCGTTCCAGAAATAAAATTGCTTTTTTTCTGACAGTTGGTTTTTTGCTTTTTATTGCATTGCTCACCATTATAGATGATCTGGGTATGATTGACTTTGTGGTTCTATTGATTACTGTGTTGCCTATTGTTCTTTTGATTAAAGATCGAAAGTGGTTCTTAAAGAATTCAATTTAATACCAATTGGTGAGTACTGAATGAAACCATCCAGTACTCAAAAAATATGAATTTTACAGAAAACTCTTACAATAAGGATTTTAGATAATCAACCGTTTCATGCATTGCTTGTCCAAAAGGTGTTGGTTTCAAATTAAAAGCCTTTTCTGCCTTATTACTATCAATAACAAATGGATTTGTCCATTCATACATCATTTCCACAGTTTCGGCGATTTCTTTGTTGAACAACCCAAGCAATCGCATCATCATTGGTCCACCCAGCATTGACTTTACAGGTTTGCCTAACTCATTTTCAATTATTTGAACAAACTCTGCTTGCGTAATCGCGGGGTTTGTCGGTGCAAACCAGACCTGTCCGATTGCTTTTTCATTCGTCCCTAACGCAGCTAACAGATTTCCAAAGTCCTTGATATAAGTGAAAGAGTGAGGTTGATCGTTCCGACCTAAGAGGTTAACAGTTTTTCCTTTTACAGCGGGTTCAATCGCGTAACCGGTGAGTGCTGTATCGTATGGTCCAAAGAAATCTGAAGCCCTGCCAATAGCAACATCCACTTTCCCTTGTTCATAAGCTTCCATAACTTCCTTAGCCATCATGGCTCTCACCCGACCCTTTTTTGATATGGGATTCATTTCGAAATCTTCTGTCAACACACCAAAAAACTGGCCATACATATAGAGGTTATCCCCTACGATAAATTTAGATTTATTTGCAATGGCTGCATCCATGATCGCTTTTTGAAGGGGAGGAAATTTTTCTTCCCATTCATGATAATGAGGTTGAGCACATTGATAAATACAGTATGCATCTTTGGTTAATTCAATATTCCTTGTGTGATCGTAAGCATCACTTGCTATGACTTTCACTTCATCCAGGGGATCTACCATTTTTCCGGATCGATTGATCATCCTGACGGTTTTTCCCATTTTCCGTAATGCATCTGCTGTCCAGCGGCCTAGTGGACCAGTACCGAAAATTACATGTTGTTCTTGCATTTTTTCTCCATTTTTTTAGATTAATATATTTTTTTAATTCTTTTGGATAACCCTGGAAACAAGATCTTCCATTTCAGTTTTATAAATCGTAGAAACATCAGTGATAAAAATTGGTAATTGATTTGATATTTCCAATGAGACCAAACCATGCACTTTTGCCCAAATAACAATCGTAAGGTAAAGCGTCTGGTCACTAAAATCGTTTTGTAAGAATTTTCGCCAATTTGAATACATAATTGAAAGATTTTCTGAAATCTTTATATTCTCATTCAAACTCAATTGGCTGTCTCTAAATGCAGATTGCAAACAGGTCATTAATGGTAAAAGTGAGCGAGCAGCCACCGGCATAGTTACATCAGCAGGAGCTACATAACCAGCAATGGGAGTTCCAAAAATGAGCTGGTATCGCTCAGGAAATTTCGACGCCCATTCGCGATATGCAAACCCTAATGCCAATAATTTTTCTGCATGGTCAGTTTCTTCACGCCCTTCAATAACTTTTGCCTGATGGTCAGCCAAAGAACCGAATGCCTCAATGATCATTGCTGTGACCAGGGCATCCCGATCAGGATAATAATTATAGATAGCAGGTGCAGTAATAGATAATGATCTCGCTATCGAGCGCAAACTTAAGGCTGCAGCTCCCTCCATTTTGATTTGATCCCAGGCAGCTTCCATAATCTTAGTAGAAAGCTCAGATGTTGATTCTCTTTTCTTTAGTCTTGGTGACATACCAGATCCTTTACACTGTATATTTACACCATATATATACAGTGTATATTGAAATTTGTCAAGATTAAATTTATGATTTCTTTTTTTGGAACTAAATACTTTTCTTTTCAGTCTTATAAATCAAAAGGGATTCAAAATTTGATAAAGTATTACTCTCTATTAATAATTTTGGTATTATTTTTTCTTACCGCTTGTATTCCAGAGGAACATGGAATTTTGCAAGGTAACGTGAATATTGGACCATTAACTCCGGTACTTCAGGAAGGTATTCCAGAACCGACACCTGACGCATCTGTTTATGCAACCCGTCAAATTGTCATTTTCTCACAGGATGGAAAAAAAGAAATAACAAAGGTTCCTATTCAACCTGACGGTTCTTATTCTATTGAGCTACCCCCTGGCAAATATCTAGTTGATATAAACCATTCTGGGATCGATTTTAGTAAAGATTTGCCAGTAGTCGTGGAGATAAAGAAGGATCAAATATTTTCTCTAGATATTGATATTGATACTGGTATTCGATAATTTAATCAACCAAACAATCCAATATATTTTTCTTTTATGTAAAGCATACTTGACATTTTTATTTTTTTCATTATAATGTAAAGTAAGCTTTACAAAGGAGTTGGTATGAAAAATAAGTTGGAAGAATTGCGATCCAATATGGGCTGGACGCAACAGGAGTTGGCGGACAGGGTGGAAGTATCCAGACAAACCATTATTTCTCTGGAAAATGGCAGATACAACCCATCCATCAACCTGGCTTTCCGCTTAGCCCGGTTATTTCAATTAAAAATTGAGGAAATCTTTATCTATTCAGGAGAGGAGAATGGCAATGAGTAACGAAAAAATTTGGGTCAAGAAGAAAATACAGTTAGGATGGTTTTTTGTAGTTTTAGGTATACTATTCAGCCTGGTTGGAATCGCATTTGAAATATTCTGGTCTTATATTCCCTACAATGTCAGCATCATTACCGGATTGGGAATTCTCTGGTTGGGAATTGGGATCGGTATCATCGTGAAATACTATGCAGCTAAACAGGACGCTGTATCTGTAAAAAGATTGATGGTCGAGGAACATGATGAAAGAAATGTCATCATTAAGTACCGTGCTGGATATCGATCTTTTTGGGTGTCAATCGTTATGGTATATATTTTACTTCTCTGGCTTTCATTATCATCCAATGGTAGTTTACCCCCTATAGGTAAAGATCTGCTCTGGTACATCCAGGCTGCCTGTGTGGTGATTCCTTTCAGTATCTATGTCATCAGCTTTCTGATTGACCAGAAAAAAATTTAAAGGAAATGTGAAGCTTAATACAGGAGGTATTTTTGACCTCCTGTTTTTTTAATTAACTCACCTTATGAACAATGAATCTTTTTTTGGTTGTTTATGTAATTTCCTAACAATCAAATTTGTCTTGTTCCACAAACCTGGAATATTACTACGTTCAGTCCAAGTAATTTCCAATCCATTGGTAACGCTTTTTGGCATATTTTAAAATATACCCTATTGATCAAAATTTCATGTTAAATATGACAAAATTCATTGTTGACATTATTACGTAATACTGTTATTATAGAATTATCCGGATCAAGAAAACAGGTGATTGAATGTTAGAAAAAGCGCACTATTTGATTAACGAACTGGCCAAACGAGCAGACACCACCGTAAGGACCATACGTTATTACACGAGTGAGGGGTTGCTCCCCCAGCCAGAAACCGATGGGAAATATGCCTATTATGATGAGAATCATTTGAGACGATTAAAATTAATCCTGCAAATGAAAGAAGCATATTTACCTTTGAAAGAAATCAGACAGATTATGCTTTCCCTCAGTGATGAAGAAGTCAAACAACGTTTGATGGAAAAAAATAAATCAGTCAGATTGGAGGAAGAGGATAATGCTATTCCGCAATTCAAAAAAAGCAAACAGTCAGACGCTTTGAATTACATATCCAACCTGATGGAAACGCAAACGAAATATCGATCCAACACATTTCAATCCAGAAAACCACCACAATTCGACCAGGTAGATGATTTACAAATACCATTGCCGATCTCGACAGATGATGTTGAAAATTGGCAACGCATCATCCTGGCACCAGGAGTTGAAATGCATCTGCGTCTCCCGACTGACTCGGACACCAACCACAGGATTCAACAGCTCATATCATATGCAAAAAAAATATTTTTAAACCAATAGAAGGTAAAAATGGAAAAAAATTCACTTAAATTATCCTTGAATTCTGAGCAGACATTAATCGCTCGGGAAGTTCCCTCCCAAAGAGTACTGGAAATCATCGTTCAGGCACCCACCATTGAGACGACCAAATCCCGCCCCCCGCTCAACCTGGCTTTAGTGATCGACCGTAGCGGTTCCATGTCCGGTGAAAAACTGGAGTATGCAAAACAGGCTGCTGTGTTTGTGATTGATCGATTGGAAGAAAATGATCGCTGTGCGCTGGTTGCCTATGATGATCAGGTGCAATTGCTTTCCCCCAGTATCAAAATGACGGGTGCGAATCGCAATGAAATGAAGCGCTTGATTCGAGATATTCGCATTGGTGGTTCCACCAATTTGAGTGGTGGCTGGTTGCAGGGTTGTCATGAAGTAGCAGAAGCTGCTGAGGAAACAACCATTAATCGCACTCTTTTGTTGACGGATGGGCTGGCCAATGTGGGTATCACCGATCTGGAAGAATTAGCCATGCATGCTCGTGAATTAGCTACCCGTGGAGTTACCACCTCTACCTTTGGTATGGGACTGGGCTTCAACGAACACCTCCTGGAAGCCATGTCCAATCAGGGTAGAGGCAATTTCTACTTCATCGAAAGCCCGATGCAGATTCCGGATATCTTCCTGAAAGAGTTCAACGAACTTGCCACCATCACCGCGTCTGATGTGGAGATTGAGCTGGAAATCCCGGCGCAGGTCAATGTTGAGTTGTTGGGTGGATGGGCTAACGAAAAGAAGGATGGAAAATTCCGGATATTCGCCGGCAATTTCTACTCGGGACAAAATCAGGAAATTTACCTGAAAGTGCTGACCCCACCAGCTAACGACAAAAACGAACTGGACTTTTCAGCCCGAGTGATGACAAAAGATGAAAACGGCAAGGTGATTGAGGATAAAGCAACCTGGGTTTTCAAGTATTCGGATGCAGAAAGCGTGCAGCAGGAAGATCGCAAGCAGGATGTTTTGGAACGCTATGCTTCTGTAGAAATGGCTGATCGATCCACTGAAGCTTTGAAGCTGGAACGAGCCGGGGAAAGAGAAAAAGCACATCGCTTGATGAATAGTTCGATTATGGCCAATGAGGCTTTTCTCTCAGAGGATAATCTGGACAAATACAATTTGCTCTCCAATCGTATGAAACGAGGTCTGGATGAAACAGACCGCAAAACATCGCAGTATAACGCTTACCAAGAAAAACGCAGGCGTGGGGGATAAGATCATCACAAGTCATGTGAAAAGGGGAAACTCCATCAACCAGGTCTGGAATAATCCAGATCTGGTTGATTAAGTAATTCTGTATACAAGTAAGCTATTTGGTATTTTGTCATTAGGACAATATTGACGATAATGTATTTAGATGCGAAAATGGTTCTTATAAAATTATCTAGATTTCAGAAAACCACATGAAATTTAACTTATTAAAACCTGTCACAAAAAAAGAATTTAAAAACATTATTGTTCTATTAGGATTTTCTTTATTAATTGGTTTAATTTCAGTTTTTTCACTACGAATAGAAATCATTAAAAACCAAATATGGCCTTGGTTACTATTAATAACTGCTATGGTGGTTGGAGGTTTCCTACTCAAGAAAATTGAACCTGTTTTGTATCACAATACAATGCATGTTAGATTGAGTTCAGTTGCAAAATTAAAGCGAAAAAATGTTGGGTTTATTTTAATTGGTATTTCCTCGCTACTAACTATTTTCATAATTTACAAATTGTTACCAGATATTAACAATTGGAGTGGTACTGTCATACTGTGGGTAATCTCCATGGCAGCCATTTTAATTGGTGCCTGGTTCATAAAAGCAGTGGGATATGGATCACCTCGGGTTGTTTCTATATGGGGGTATTGGCCTGAGAATAAAAAATTTCAGAAATTTTTTGTAATTGCTTTTTTCATAATCTTTATTTTAGCGATTTTCCTTCGTATTTATCAGTTTAACGAAATTCCTCCTGGCATATATGTTGATGAAACTAATGCTGCTCTGGATGCTTTATATATCATCGAAGGTCGCCAGGTTACACCATTTGGGGCCGGATGGTATGGTACTCCAAATGGGTACATCTATTACATGGCTGGTATTATCAAACTCCTTGGTGCAAATTGGTTGAGTTTGAAACTAATATCCTTAATCCCAGCCATTTTGACAATACCTGCAATATTTTTTCTAACTCGTCTACTGTTTGGTCCAATCCCTGGTCTAATTGCAATGCTTCTCATGGCTACTAGTAGATGGCATTTAAGCATGAGTCGCTGGGGTTGGAATGAAACGGCTCCACCACTTTTTCAGGTTTTAGCGATATTCTTTCTGATACGAGGATTACGGGATCGTCGTGCTCTCGATTATGCAATCAGCGGAATAATCAGTGGTTTGATGACCTATACCTACTTAAGCAGTCGTTTAGCTTTATTCACCATATTTCTCTTTATTGTTTATTGGTTTATCACTGATCCAGCTGGATGGAAAGTATCCCTGCGCGGTAGTTGGGCAGGATTATTAATATTCTTTTTATCAATATTTATTGCAATTGGACCTTCTCTGGTAACGTATATCACCGATCCTTTTTCATTTAACAATCGAGTAAATGAAATTAGTATTCTTCGAGATATTAATGAACAAAATAGTATTCGCCCTTTAGCTGATAATATTTTAGATATTTTAAAATTTTTTCACCACACCGGCGATCTTCAAGGAAAACATAATTTACCTGGCGAACCAATGGTTGATCCTCTTACTGGTTTATTCTTTGCTGTTGGTTTGATTTACGCCATTATTAAGTTGCGAGATTACAGATGTTTTTTATTGATGACATGGTTGATAATAGGGCTTGCTGGTAGTTTTTTGAGTTCAAATCATGAATCTCCCCAATCTTATCGTTCCCTTACAGCATTACCAGCAGTAATAATACTAGCTGCTACAACATTGGATATGTCCGCACGGTCTCTCAATCTTGCAATCAAATCTAGAAATGGATCAACGAAATTACCACTTGTGCTTAATAACCTTGCAATCATTTTTTTGATGATCATTCTAATTGGGGCATCCACCTGGGAAGTCAATACTTATTTTACAAAACAAGCAAATTCAATAGATGTCATCAGTGGATTTAACCCAATTGAAAACGGGATCGCACATGAAGTTATTCAAGCTTATCGTGATCATAAATCCATTTATTTATCACCACGGTTTTTTGAATACTCCCCTCTCAGATTCTTAATTTATGAAGAAGTCAAAAGGTCTACTGGTAAAAATTCCTTAGACGATCGACCTTACAAATTATTATTACCTGAAGTTAATTTACCCATACCTTTTTCAAACCAGGATGTAATTTTGTTACTGGATTATGATTATTATCCATTGAAGAATTATTTCCTGAGTATCTATCCTCAGGCTCAAATCAACCTGGTTAATTTGCCCAACAATGCTCCCTTGTACCTAAAGATTGAGATTCCCAAAGAACAAGTTGCAGAAATCCAAGGTGTAATACAACGGATAAAAGATCCATCAGGAACAATATCTGAACAAAAAGTGGATCTTATTCAATGGGAATCTGATTTTGATCCAACTGAAGAAATTGAATGGGAAGGCCTTTTACGGTTAGAAACTGGAACAGATCTTGACATATTTCCAAAGGACATTGTCCAAATATTTGTTGATGGTATTCCCTGGACAAGTACAAGATATCTTGGCAGAGGTATTTATGAACTCAAAGTGGTTAAACCTAAGGAAATTAATCAGTCCTTCCAATTGGCATGGAAAATCGGAGATAATGAAATTGAAAATATTCCAAGTAATGTCATTTTTACCTTCACCAATAAAAGAAATGGATTATTAAGTTCTTATTATAGAAATCAAAATTGGGAAGGTAGTCCAGTTTTTCAACAATTAACTCCTTTTTTGCTTTTGGCGTGGCCCGACCAAAACCCCATCATTGATGAAAGTGCATTCAGTGTTCGATTCACGGGAAGTTTAGAAGTTGAAGAAGATGGCGAATATTTATTAAAAATTGAAGCTGATGACGGAGCTAGACTTCTTATCGATGGTGTCGAATTAGGTGCAGGTTTAAAACCCAATCAACCGAACGATTTTGAAGTTAATACTGCATTAACGAAGGGTAGACATCCAATCCAAATTGATTATTTTCAATTAGGGGGAGGCAGTGCTTTACGTCTTTTCTGGCAATTTGGAGATCGTCCATTAACCCCGGTTCCACCAGAGGTTCTATCTCCCAATTAATAACTAATAATATCGATTCGAATGATGGGTAAATTTTTGTTTTCCACCATTTTCCTAAACATTTCAGTAGATTTACTCAACTTAAGAACAATAATAATTCAGGCTTATAATGCTCAATAATTTTATTTTTCAAGTAAAATAAAACATGAATCATTAAAAAATCTTAAGAAATTTCTTTTTTTTTAACAACTAAATAAGAGGGATCAATGAGCCATAAAAATATATATCATTTGTTTGCGTCAATAGTAATTATAATTTTGATTGTTTCATCCAATTTCACTCAAGTTCAAGCCAGACCTTTGTTTGCTCCATCTCCGAGTGTAACTATTGATTCTCCAGCTAACCCTTTTATTGGTGAAGATTTTTCGATAGACCTTAGGTTCAACAACACCGGTGATCCTGGTTACGGACCTTACATCGATTTGTTCTTGCCATTGAGTGGCGCGGATGGACTAAATGAAGTATCACCTGGTACACCTGGACCAAATGATGGAATTTCCTTTAATAATGCTACATTTCTGGGCCAACCAGTTACCTCTCAGGTAATTCCCTGCCCAGCTGGCGCAAACAATTACACATCCCCTGACTAATCTTTCTGTCACCTGCCCTCCTCAACCAGCTGGGCTTTACGCACCTTTTGAATGGGAAATGGTTGTAATGACCCTCCCATTTGGATCGTATGTTTCTGATCAACCGGATGCGATCATTCAGGTTAATGTGGACTTAAGTAATTATGCTGATCTGGGTGTTGGATTGCCTATTTACGCCCAGAGTGGTTTTATGTTTGGTGCAGATGCATTGAATAACCCATCTACGGATCCTGTTATTCTTGGTCACCTGTTTCTTCCACCCCCATTCCTACACCAAAATTGGTAACATTGCAAAAGACTTATAACGGTCCGGAAGACGAGACCGCTACCGGTCCCAATTATCCCCGTCAATATACCATCACGGCAACGATCGCTGAGGGCCAAACAGTTGAAAATCTTGTGGTTACAGATTTATTGCCAAATAACATGCAGTTCACCAATCTGGTAAGCTCAAGCCCCACTGCAATTTGTAGTTTACCTTCAATTACTACTCCAGGAGGAAGCTTATCCTGTACGTTTGCCTCTGTGACTGGCAGCGCGGAAATAATTTTTGAGTATTATATCCCATACAAAGATAATGCCTCACCCGCTAATAATGTCATCGATCCGACGAGTGGCGATGATGTAACCTCTTGTGATCAAGTCACAGCTATCGGAGATTGGGATCCACTTGATCCACGTGATGAAGGCTCTACCGGAAATGTTAACGAAAATCCTCCTGGATGTGAGCACACCCTGCAGGATAAATCAATTGCTATCCAAAAAGGTGTTTCAGTCGTTGGAGGCGGTATTCCTGCCCCGGGTAAAACACTTGAATACACCCTCAATTTTCAGGTTAGTGATTATTTTGCTTTCAATGATATTGTCATCACTGACCTGATTTCTGATGGGCAGCACTTTGACCCCACTTTTTCACCAACTTTATCAGTGAATGGAAATGGTTTTGTATCAACCTCAAGTGCTGTAAATACTGCTAATTTTTCAGTTTCTTGTAATTATTCAGGAGCAAGTGTTGGTGCTGAGTGCACAGTTATCGACCCAGCAACCAATAATGGTATTACTACATTCAGTTTTGATGTATCTTCGGAGTTGCAAACGCGCTCGTTTGATGGAAAATTAATTGGTGGTTGTGTTCCTTTAGGAGGCACTGGGGTTTTGGATCCTGATTGTGGAACTTACAATAATGGTGCAACCACCGGAACAATAGTTTTCAGAACAACCATTTTAGAGAATTTTGTTGATAATTACCCATCGCTTGATGCATCTGTTGATCAGGGGGATGTTTTGAGTAATACAGTTTCCATATCTGGTAATCTATTATCCGTATCAGATGCAGACACGCTAACTGGCCAAAGTGAGAGCGATGGTAGCTCAGCCTCCGTCTCTATTCCATACGGGAACATCACCAAATCTATCTATGCCCTCAATAACAGTACCAGTTTTACTTCCCCAGTGCGGATCGCTCCTGGGGATACCGTAACCTACCGGGTTCAATATTCCCTCCCCACCAGCGACTTTGAAGATCTGGTGATTACTGATTACTTACCCTTACCAATATTTGACGCTACAGAAGTTACTTCTTTTACCAGTTCTGTTTGTGGAACACCTGCTGCAGGGTATTCCTGTTATGGTCCTAATGATAGTTATCATCTTTTAACCGCTTCCATAACACCCACTCTTTCTACCAATTCAGCTGCAAATTCAGTGATCTGGACTTATGGTAATGATGATGGAGTTGGCAGAAGCAGTTCGAATATTGATCTCTTGTTTACTGTAACTGTTAGTAATGATCCATTCGCTGATGGACTCTTTCTCACCAATCAGGCACAGGTCGGAGAGAGTTCTACCAATTCCGGGGACAATTCACAAAATAACATTGTTCAAATCCTATTAACCCAACCGGTGGTAGATATTACCAAAGGAGTTGTTTGGACAGATAGAGCCAATGACTCCGACCCCCTGCCCGTTTTTTCACCCGCTACAGTTGGCCCTGTGAGTTTTGATGGCAATGCAGCAACCTGTGCAGACAGATTGGGTAACACTATTACAACTGATGGATTAATCACCAATCCAATCAACAGCAATGTCAGCAATCTGGATGCAGGGGATAACGTCCTGATGGCAGTCATCCTGGAAAACACCGGGCGTTATGACGCCTTCGATGTGAAAGCCAGGGACTCATTACCAGCTGGAATGACGTACGTACCTGGCTCGCTATGTGTGACCAACGGCGCAGGAACCAATTTACCGTTTACCGACCTGGGCACGGGTTTCTTCGACCAGGGAATTGAATTAACAGATACCAGCAGCAGCGACGCAGCGCTTAAAAGAGGGAAAGATAGCAATGACGTCAATAATTCTACCGGCACCAATATTGCGGTCATCACTTATTTAGCCACATTGGATGCCATCGTTGAACCTGGTGAAACCTATACCAACACCAGTACGTTATTCAACTTTGCCGGTACGGATGGTGGACCCAATCACATCCCTGAGGGATTAGAAGATGATGCAGACACGACTGTTTTTGATCCAACAGTCGACAAAGCCCTTACTGCAACAGATCGTGACTTTACAGCAGGAAACTCGGTTACGATTGGTGAAATTATTGAGTACACTGTTACTGTCAAATTGCCGGAAGGGACTACCAACAATGTTAGCATCACTGACACACTGGATGCCAGGTCTGGCATTCGTCGGCTGTGATTCCATCACCCCCTCCAGCGGGATTAGCACCGATTTGCCCGGGGATTTTGCCAGTGCTTGTACTAGCCCGCAGTAACCTTTGCGGTACTGTACTCCTACAAATCAAGGTCGTTTAATTACTTACACTCTCGGAAACCTTACCAATGCAAACCGTGACAATTCTGTCGATGACACAATCACCATTGTTTATCGAGCAATCGTCATCAACAGTCTGGGAAATGACTCCGGCGACGATCTCAACAATGCAGTGACTTTTACCTGGGATGGTGGCAGTGCTACGGACAGTGCAGACAATGTATCGATTGTTGAACCTTACTTACAGGTCAATAAAACTGCCGATCCTGCCACAGGGGTAGATGCTGGTGATAGTATCACATTTAGTGTCACCGTCTCCCATACTGGTCAAAGTGGTTCAGATGCCTTTGAAGCACATATTAGAGATGACTTGAGTACTTTGCCATTTACGGTGACGGCTATCAATCCAGTCGACTTTTACTGGTGACACGTGTGGAGAACAACCTGAACCCCACAATAATTCCTCAGGGGATTTGATTGATCTGGTGATTGATCATTTACCTTTGGGATGTTCTGCCACATTTACATACACCGCTACCCTCAATGTGTCAGTAACGCCTGGTCAAGTTATCACTAATACAGCCAATATTGATTGGACCAGCTTACCAGGACCAATCACAGATCCTTCTCCATACAATGATCTTGATTGTGAACGTAGTGGAGATGCAGAGGCTTGTGGAGCGGCAGCAAATGACTATCGGGCCAGTGATCCGGCAACCGTCACTATTCGACCAGCCACATTTGCCAAGTCAATTATTTCTACCGGTATAAATAACACAAACAATAACAATCTTCAGGTTGTGATCGGTGAAACCATTGATTATCGCCTGGTACTTACCGTTCCGGAAGGTATCCATTCCAGAACTTAATATTCGAGATACTTTAGATGCGGGTCTGGCTTTTGTTCAATGTCTCAGTATCACAGCATCTACCGGATTTACAGACGGATTTAGTTGGGGGGTTTGTAAGCTGCTTGCCCCATTCCTCCACAAAACCCAGCTGTTAATCCAACTATTTAGCCAACGCCCGTAAATCTATTCGCTATAATCTGGGAAACATTACCAATAATAATACGAACAATGCGACCTCAGAAACCATCACAATAGACTACCGTGTGGTCGTGCTGAATGTTGTTGGAAAATCAACAAGGGAATTAAGAAATAATTCAGCACAACCTTATTCCGGAGAAACATCTTCTTAACAGCCTACTGAAGCAGCGGATGATGTAACGATTATCGAGCCATCACCCACTGTATCAAAAAGCGCTACCATTGGCGGTGGTAGTATCGGTCTCCCTGGTGATCCTGTGATTTATACCATCACGATTCGAAACACAAGCACCCCCACCACAGATGCCTATGATGTTTGGGTCAACGATCCATTGCCAAAAGTGAGCACTACCGATAACCGCTCATTAATCACTAGCCCAACAATCACGTCCGTTACTGGAGGAGATCCGCTTAATTTCCAATTAACTGGCTCCGATGCTGGCGGTTGGATTCTTAGTAATGTGAGCAGTTTTGATCTACTGGTAGGGCAAACCATAACCATAACCATACAAGGCAATCTGTTACAAGTGGATCCACCAGCAGTTTCTGCTGACCAATTGATTAAAAATATTGTCGATATGACCTGGACCAGTCTTGATGGAAGTCCTGGACAGATTTCTATCTATGCAGCAACTTCTACTGAAAGAGATGGGACTGGTGGTGTGAATGATTATGCTACCAATGATGATGCCGATATTCGTATCGAAAATATTGTTTTCTCCAAGCAATTGATTGATCTGGATGGCAATGTGTTATCCGCTCAGGATGTTCGCATCGGTGAAACGATTAAGTATCGCATCACCTTTACTATTCCGCGGGATGTGTTCCTGAACAACCTGACCTTTACTGATACGCTGGATGATGGTTTGGCATATGTGTCTTGTTCCACGATCACCGCCCAAGCAGGATTAATTTCCTCTTTGGCCAATGGATTTAGCTGCGCTAATGACACGATAACCGTTACCAATAATGGCAAAAATATCGGTATTGGTTTTGGAGATGTTCAGAACACAGATCTCAATAGTCCACAAAGCATTGTTTTGGAATACACAGCCATCGTACTAAACACTACCTTCAATGATCGTGGCGACACACTCAATAATCAGGTAACAACAAACTTTAGTGTAAATTCAGGTTTGACAACGCTGAATGCCAGTGCACCTAATGTAACCATCAATGAACCAACTTTGTCTGTGATGAAAGACGTCGTTCCTACCTCAGCCGATGCTGGGGATATAATCACGTTTACGTTAACAGTGACCAGTCAATCTGGAACAAACTTCAATGATGCCTATGATGTTGAATTGGAAGATGTACTACCCTCCGGATTGACATATGTACCTGGTTCATTCATTAATACCAGCGGTGTAGCACCCACCTCAGGTCCTGCATATAATGCTGGAACCACTACATTTACTGCTGGCTGGGATGTATTTCCTCCTGGACAATCCTCCGTTTTCACTTTCCAGGCAACATTAGATCAGGTTGTAGTTCCTAATCAGGTAATCACAAATGTTGCTGATCTTAATTGGACCAGTATGCCCGGAACCGTTTCAGATCCTTCTCCGTTCAATGTTTCTGATTGTGAGCGTACTGGAAATACCGCGGACTGTGGTGGCTCGGCTAATGATTATTCAGATGACGATCCAGCATCAGTAACAGTTGGTGATGTCAGCTTTACAAAAACATTAACTGGCACCAGTGCCACACACACCAATGGAAATAACTTAACCATTGGTGAAATCGCCAGCTTTGCATTAACGATCACTTTACCGGAAGGTACGATCCCGTCCTTAACAGTGATTGATCAAATACCCTCCGGTATGGCTTATGTAGCTAATAGTTTCTCAATTGATGATTCAAGTTTTGATGGATCCTACAGCACACCAGTTGTTTCACCGGCTGCGGACACGAATGGCACAAACGGTCAGGATCTGGTCATCGAATTTGGCGAAGTCGTAACAAATGCAACCCCTGGCACCGAGAATAATATCCTGGTAATCAACCTCCAAGCAGTTGTGTTAAATGTTATTGGCAACCAGGCTGGCTTAAATTTAGTCAATACCAGTTCATATCAAATTGGGTCAAACCCGGTTGTACCTTCGGATCCCATAAACCTATGCCAGTTGTTGAACCTGAGTTGACGATCACAAAGAGTTTTAACAACACCAATGCACCATTTGAAGCAGGTGAAACAGTACCTTATCAATTGGTTATTTCCAATACCTCTGGCTTAACTGCCTTTGATGTGGTCATCAGTGATCTCGCTTATGCAACGGTTAGCAATGTTACTTTTACCCAAACACCTGCGAATTTGGTTGGGTTACAAAATCTGACTACAGGAAATCAGGTCAACTTTACAATCGAAGAATTTCCTTCCGGTACTACATTGACTATAAATTTTGATGTGGTACTACCCACCAGTTTACAGGTTGGTGAAACAGTACAAAATTCCGCCTCTGTCAGCTGGACTTCTTTAGATGGTTCAGACACGAATGAGCGCACTGGCTCATCTGGTGACCCACTGAACGATTATTTTGATGAGGATGCTGAGGATTTCACAACTGAACAGCCATCTATCGAAAAAACAGTTGATAAAACCAACGCCACGATTGGTGAGGTTGTCCGATATACACTAACTGTAACCAGTCCAAAAGGCACCATCGAGGATTGGGTCATTATCGATACTTTGCCAGCCGGTTTGATTTATGCTGGAAACATCAGTGAAACTGGTTTCGATTTTCCAGATCCTGTTGTCTCGTCACCCAATGATGGTAGTGCTGCAGTGACGATTACCTGGACAATGGATGATCCATCCATTATTACAGATAATAGTATGTCCATCAGTTTCGATGTGGTTGTGGCAGATGTCCCTGGAAATCAGAATGGGGATACACTACAAAATTCAGTTCAATTGAATTACACCGATGGAAATGATATACCACAAAGTGAATCTGATATATCCACCTTTGAAATCATTGAACCAGATTTGGAAGTAAGTAAAGCCTTTTTGCCAAACCCAGCTGGTTTGGGACAAACGGTCACCTATACGATTTTGTTATCCCATAGCATTGAAAGCACCAGCACGGCCTTTGATGTATCATTAGACGATCTGATTCCCGCTGGATTAAGCTACATCCCCAACTACGATTGGTGGTTCATGTACGTCTGGGAACCTGACGTGGGAAGATTCTGGTACTCCCACTCTATCCTGGAACGTAGACCAACTCACCCTGGCTAATACCTGTACTTTAACGTACGAGGTTTTGGTTTCTTCTAATTCTCTCAACCAAACATTGACCAACGCAGTCACTGGTGAATATTCATCCTTACCAGGCAGCCCTGCTGAAGAACGTGAATACTCTTTGAATACCAAAGGTAGATTTAATCACAACCGGTCCAGATCTGAGAATAGAGAAAAGTGACGGCGGTATCACAGCAGTGCCGGGTGGCACCATTTCCTACACCTTGAATTATTGGAATGATGGCAATGGCCAGGCAACCGGAGTTTTGATTACCGAGACTGTCCCGACTATACTACCTTCAATGCAACTGTAAGTAGCCCAGGCTGGAGTTGTGCGGATGGCGCTGCTGCAGGAACTATATGTACGCTTAATATTGGTTCATTAGCTGCAGGTGCAAATGGAAACGTCACCTTCGCTGTTACTGTCAATAATCCGTTACCGACCGGAGTGACTCAGACATCCAATACAACCGTCATCGCAGATGATGGCAATAATGGAGTAGATCCAACCCCTGGCAATAACACCAGCACAGATCCAACACCGCTAAATTCTGCCCCGGATATGACCATCACAAAGGTGGATGATGTTGCTGATACAACTACACCAGGTGCAACCATTATTTACACCCTGACCTACGACAATGTAGGTGATCAGGATGCCACCGGTGTGGTGGTTACGGAAACAGTGCCAGCCAATACTACTTTTACAACTACCAGCAGCTCGTCTGGTTGGAGTTGTGCAGATGGTGCTGCTGCAGGTACTACCTGTACATTTACTCTTGATGCTGTTCCTGCCAGTGATCCTGCGGGTACTTTGACCTTTGCGGTGGTCGTAGACAATCCATTGGCGGCTGGGGTGACTGAGATCAACAATGCTGTCACAATCACTGATGATGGTGCCAATGGGGATGATCCAACACCAGGAAATAACTCTGACGATGAGAACACTCCTTTAGATGCAGCCCCAGATATGACCATCAGCAAGGTGGATGATGTTGTTGGTTCGACAGCTCCTGGTGAAACAATTATCTACACATTAACCTACGACAATGTAGGTGATCAGGATGCCACCGGAGTGGTGGTTACGGAAACAGTACCAGCCAATACTACTTTCACAACAACTGGCAGCTCGGCTGGTTGGAGTTGTGCAGATGGTGCTGCTGCAGGTACTACCTGTACACTTTACTCTTGGTGCTGTTCCTGCCAGTGATCCTGCGGGCACATTGACCTTTGCGGTGGTCGTAGACAATCCATTACCAACAGGGGTGACTGAGATTAACAATGCTGTCACAATCGCTGATGATGGTGCCAATGGGGATGATCCAACACCGGATAACAACTCCGATGATGAGTTAACCCCTGTGGGAGCTGCCCCGGATATGACCATCAGCAAGGTGGATGATGTTGCTGATACGACTAGCACCAGGTGCAACAATTATTTACACCCTGACCTACGACAATGTAGGTGATCAGGATGCCACCGGTGTGGTGGTTACGGAAACAGTACCAGCCAATACTACTTTCACAACGACTGGCAGCTCGTCTGGTTGGAGTTGTGCAGATGGTGCTGCTGCAGGTACTACCTGTACATTTACTCTTGGTGCTGTTCCTGCCAGTGATCCTGCGGGCACATTGACCTTTGCGGTGGTCGTAGACAATCCATTACCAACAGGGGTGACTGAGATTAACAATGCTGTCACAATCGCTGATGATGGTGCCAATGGGGATGATCCAACACCGGATAACAACTCCGATGATGAGTTAACCCCTGTGGGAGCTGCCCCGGATATGACCATCAGCAAGGTGGATGATGTTGTTGCTTCGACAGCTCCTGGTGAAACAATTATCTACACATTAACCTACGACAATGTAGGTGATCAGGATGCCACCGGTGTGGTGGTTACGGAAACAGTACCAGCCAATACGACCTTTACTACTACCGGCAGCTCGTCTGGTTGGAGTTGTGCAGATGGTGCTGCTGCAGGTACTACCTGTACATTTACTCTTGGTGCTGTTCCTGCCAGTGATCCTGCGGGTACTTTGACCTTTGCGGTGGTCGTAGACAATCCATTGGCGGCTGGGGTGACTGAGATCAACAATGCTGTCACAATCGCTGATGATGGTGCCAATGGGGATGATCCAACACCAGGAAATAACTCTGACGATGAGGACACTCCTTTAGATGCAGCCCCGGATATTGCTGTTCAAAAGACTAATGGAATTAACCAGACTGCTCCCGGAGCAACGCTGGTATACACCATTATTGTTAGTAACGTTGGCGAGCAGGATGCGACCGGTGTTACGGTTGAAGACACCATCCCAACCGGAACAACATTTGTGGATGCTGATAACGAAGGTGTATTTGATGAAAATACAGGTGTTATCACCTGGCCACTTTTTGATCTTGACGCTGGCATGAGCAGAACATTTACGATCACACTGCTGGTCGATGATCCACTGGATTCCAATATTGTTAGTCTTGTTAATACCGTTGTGGCAAATGATGATGGTACCAATGGTGAAGATCCCAACGAAGAAAATAATTCGGACACAGATGTAGACGTGGTCGGAATGGGTTATAAACAAATTAATATTGGTGACCTCTATGGTGAAGATAATCCTGCTCCTGCACCTGGATCTGATATAACCGTTCGTATTGGCGATGTGATCACATATGAGGTTGGTTTGTTAGTTGGTGTTGAATCGACATTGGAGGAGTTGGTGTTGACTGACGTATTGGATCGAGGCTTGGCATTTGTAGATTGTGAAATCGTTGCAGATGGATTGACTGAAGATCCTGATCATCCATTTGACCAGATTTGCAACCCCAACGCCCAGCCGCCTTCCATGCTGGTGGAAACTGAACCGCAGGATTCAACCAACCCTGCTGACCCGGGCCGAAAATTAACATTGACATTTGGTACAATCTCGAATGAAACACAAGATGACCAACTGCTCATTGTCCGTTACCGCGTGAAAGTGCTGAATTCATCTGAAAACATCCGTGGATTGTTATTAGATAATGCTGCAGAATGGAACTGGAATGGTGGTAATCTTGCTCTTCAGGCGGAAGAAATAGAGATCGTTGAGCCTGAACTCATGATTGAGAAATCTGTAAATCCGGAAACGGCAATGATTGGTGAGGATGTTACATTTACACTAAAGATTCGACATACAGAAAACAGTAATGTAAATGCGTATGACGTCGTTTTAGAGGACTTAATTCCAACAGGATTAACTTACATACCGGGTTCATTAACATTCCTGAATGGACAAGTCCCTACTTCCCTGGATGATAGTTTAGCCCCCAGATTGTCGGTTACCTGGGATGTCTTCCAACTGACCGAACAAGAGACAGAATTGACTTATCAAGCAAAAGTCGATCGGTTAAGACCCGGCGAGAGTGCAACCAACACTGCAACCCTGGAATGGAGCAGTTTGCCGGATAGCCTACCAGTACCTGAATCTCCTTACAATCCAGCTTTATCAACAGAACGCACATACATTCCTGGTTCAGATATTAATGTGTACGGTGCAGCCAGCAGCGCGTTGGTAAACGTACCAGAGTTACCTGTCACAGGATTTGCGCCAGGCGTGGTAACACCCTTACCCCAAATGCCATTCAACTATCAATACGCACAAACAGGTGGATTAGTTTTGAGTATTCCTAAACTTGGTCTTAGTACAGATGTCATCGGCATCCCGTTACAGGATGGTGAATGGGACCTGACCTGGTTAGGCAAACAAGCCGGGTACCTGGAAGGAACCGCATTCCCAACCTGGAATGGTAACAGTGCCATTACAGCTCATGTGTCTAATGCTGATGGAACACCTGGCCCGTTTGCAGCCTTAGGAAGCTTGAAATGGGGAGATACAATCAGGATTTATGCGTTTGGACAAACGTATACTTATTCAGTTCGGCAAACCTTGCAAGTATCTCCAAATGATACAAGTATCTTTAAGTCAGAAACGTATCCATGGTTGACATTGATTACGTGTCGTGGGTATGACATCTCCTCCGATACTTATAATTATCGTGTAATAGTCAGAGCGGTGTTAATTAATGTCTCGGATTAAGGATTCAGTACATAATTCAATATTATTAATTGTGTTTTAAAATATCTTCGAAGAAAAGGCCTTGGTAACGAGGCCTTTTCTTTTTATCTTTACATCTATGATTGAATAGATATACTTAAATTAGAAAGGTATAAATTCTAAAGGAGGGTGTCATGGAACTGATCGAACGCTTTCGTGGTTGTTTGTTAGGTCTGGCTGTCGGGGATGCGGTTGGTACAGCTGTGGAATTTAAATCACGAAACACCTTTGAGCCAGTGACAGATATGACCGGAGGTGGTCCTTTTGGTATCCCCGCTGGTGCCTGGACGGATGACACCTCCATGGCTCTGTGCCTGGCAACCAGCTTGCTGGAGAAGAATGGCTTCGATGCGCAGGACCAGATGGAACGCTACTGGCGCTGGTATAAAGAAGGCTATTTGAGTAGCATTGGCAAATGTTTTGATATCGGTAATATCACCCGGACAGCACTGGAAGAATTTCATATCACCGGTAATCCCATGAGTGGCAGAATCGATCCATTTTCTGCCGGGAACGGTTCGATTATGCGCCTTGCTCCGGTGGTGATGCTATATTACCCTGACCTCGAAGCGATTCTGCATTATTCCGCCAAGAGCTCACGCACTACGCATGCAACTTTGGAGTGCCTGGAAGCTTGCCAGATTCTGGCTGGCGTGATTTATCGTGCTTTTGAAGGCGAAAAGAAGCATGAAGTGCTGGTGGAAAGAGATCTAGTCCCATTGATGTCAGATGCTTTGAAAGAAATCTCCTACGGGGATTATTTTGAGAAAGCGGAAAGCCAGATTCAGGGCACTGGTTATGTGGTACAGAGCCTGGAGGCTGCCCTGTGGAGTTTCTGGACGACGGACAGTTTCGAAGCAGCGATTCTGAGAGCCGTCAACCTTGGTGATGATGCCGATACCACCGCTGCTGTCTGCGGACAGGTGGCAGGAGCTTACTACGGGGAGGCAGATATCCCGCAGCACTGGCTGGATAAACTGGTGATGCGCGCGGAAATCTCGAATCTGGCAGAACGATTATTTCACTGGAAAGAAGATCAATCAATAGAATGATCTCAATTAATCGAGGCAAGTGGGTGTTTTTAAAAGAATACAATAAATATTTAATTGGAAAATTATGTTGATTATCAAAAAAATTCTAAAAATTCTCTTTATTACATTTATTGTACTGGCAGGAATCGTTCTGATTTTGGCTGCCATTATCTTTGTGAACATTAACCAGCAGGATGGCGAGGTGATCACCTCCGGAGAAGCCCGTAAGTACTTGTTGCATATCCCGGAGGGGTATGATCCATCTCTGTCAACACCATTAGTGATCAGCATCCATGGCTTCGCAGAATGGCCGGCGCATCAGATGAACCTCAGCCATTGGAACGAACTGGCAAACCAGGAGAATTTCATCGTCGTCTATCCACGCGGATCAAGCTTCCCCATGCGCTGGCGCACGAGTGGTCTGGGCGAAAGTTTGCTGGATGTTCAATTTATCTCCGACCTGATTGATCAATTGCAAAATGAATACAACATTGATCCGCAACGGATTTATTCAAATGGATTATCGAATGGTGGCGGGATGTCTTTCCAGCTGGCTTGCAAATTATCCGATCGCATTGCCGCCTTTGGCGGGGTGGCAGGCGCTTACATGGTTGCCTGGGAGAACTGCCAGACTGAACGACCGGTACCAGCCATCATCTTTCATGGCACCGCTGACCCGATTGTCCCATTTGAAGGTGGACCTTCCGAATCGTTTGATGTGCCTTTCCCAAATATCACGGATTGGGTGCAACAAATGGCTGAGAGGAATGGATGTGACATCACTCCTGAAATCATACCGGCAACAGGTGAAGTGAGTGGCTTTCGTTATTCAGATTGCGACCAGAATGCCGATGTCGATTATTACATCATAGATGGTGGTGGGCATTCCTGGCCGGGTGGTGATCCCTTACCCAAATGGATTGTTGGGCAAACCAGTGATGATATCAATGCCACCCAGACGATGTGGAAGTTTTTTGAAGAGCATCCGAAGAATGATTGAGGATTAACCGTCAACGAAAAACGCATCGAATACCACAAGGGCACTATGTAAACGAATACCACCAGGGAATTAAGTTATCTACTTTGAATCTATTTTTCGATTGAAAAATTTAATTCTTTTTTGTGAAAAATGTTCCCAATTATCTGAAAGACTTAAAAGTCAATCGCTAACAGAAATTCGCCCAGTTTTGCCAGCGTATCGATTTCTTCTGTTTTTTTCAGTCGGAAATTGCGCAATTCGATGCTCAACCCATCTGAAGTGCGTTTGATCATGGGTGCATATTTTGCCCAATTCAGAAGTGTCGCTTCGAAGAAGGGATTGATCAAGCGCACTACCACTTCAGGGTCCTTCGCCCAGATCATATAGCGTTTCTGAAATTCTTCCGAACCCGCTTTGACCTCTTCCAATCCTTCTGCTTCTTCCCCCAATGCCATTTGCAATAATTGCCGGGTGATGGTCTCTCCCAAACCGCCCAGGTTGATCTGGGTGGTGCGTGGACCGACCAATACGGTGCTGCCGGTGACAGGAGCTTTCAAGACCGTGGAAGCCGTCACATTACTGGAGCCTTCCGCTTCGGGATTTCCACTGGATTGGGTCAGCAACTCAATCACCCAATCGCGATGGTGAATTCGTTGGCCATATACCAATCTATCTTTGACAAGTTCCAGTCGCCAACCCCGTCTCCAACGCCATTATGCGCCAGCCGCTTCTCTTGCTCAGAGCGATTTCTGCGTATCAGAACAAAAATGAGGATGACCAACAGGCCTGTAGCCAGAATCACAAGGATAGAGAGGGTTATATCATTCATCATCAACCACCAGAAAAATAGGATAGGTTAATTGTAAATCAGGTGGGAAAATTCAAGCCCGGAAGTTAACTATTAAAAAGATGAAGGGACTACTCTTTATAAACAAAATGCTGCACATCTCCATCCAGGCTAAGTAAGAGCTCCTTCGCAATCGGCGGATAGAGCAGAATGATTGTCGATTTGATTGAATCGTTATCCATGAAAATTCCAGGTCAAAGAGTCTGCCGTCAAAGGACTCACGGGCGATGAAACTGCCATCCAATGGTATTTTTGACTTATCTTTTAGCTCAATCTGGTAATACAGGCAAATCTGCTGGCAAGGTTTCCCTAACCAGGGGAAGAAAATCTCCCCCACCCATTTGAGATCTTTGACCAGGATATCGGCTGAAATCTCTTCTTTAAATTCACGCACCAATGTCTCTGTGTTGGTTTCTGGAAAAGTGGCGTGACCACCCGGGAAGGCATATCCAGGGTCATTTAACGTGCGCTGCAGTAGCACTTTCCCATTTCGAACCAGGATGCCGGCCAAGCGGTAACTGAAAACGAATTCTTCTGTCTTGAATAATAAATCCACTGATTCCATGATCTTCCTTTTCTAATGTGGGTAAAAATCTTTAAGTACAGTGATCTTAATAATAATCACTGATAAAATTGTGCAGTATGGGATAAATCACCTTCTCTGATGAAATCAATCATCATTATAAACGACAGTGATCTATGAAAAAGAAACGAAAATTAACCTCGCAAGAATACCAAATCTACAAAAAACAACACGACTATGAAGATGTGCTTGAAGCTGAGGAATCCAAAATCAGCAAAGAATTAGAATTCTTTGCCCAATTACAGAAAAAAAGCAAACAACAGCTTCAAAAGCAAATTCAGTCATTGAAAACAACCATTGATCCGGATGCCATCGAAGATGACCTTGATATTCCGGAGGAAGAGCTGACAGCCAACCGCCTCATCCGCAATGCCCGAACGCATAAGAATCGATTACAGGGTCTGCGGAATTATGAGGTAAATGAGACTTAAGGACAACACTATGATCACCTATCGCGAAATCACCATCGAAGAAATTCACCAGCACATCCTGGAAGTGGACGTCTCGGAGCATGGCGAGTTGATCTATCTCTGGCAGGATGGCGAACTGATCACCCAACCACTGGTCTGGGATCGTCCCCCGCGTACCGCTGAAACCTGGCAGGAGAACTGGGCCAGTGTACTACCCCTACCGGGTGTCAAAGCCTGGGGAGCCTTTGAGGACAAGGTGATGGTGGGTATCATTGTCTATCGACCCTACCTGACAGAGGACATGGCGCAACTGGATGCGCTCTTCGTGGACAAGCATCACCGCCAGCAAGGCATCGCATCCCACCTGACCCGTCTGCTGGAGCGACAGGCTATCGCAGATGGACATACTTACCTGTACGTGTCAGCCACCGAATCACAATCCGCGGTGGGCTTTTACATCGCCAGGGCTTCATCCCGACGCAGGATTTTATTCGTTTAATTTTTCATTTTATTCGTTGACGGCAAACCTGGGAACATAATTTTCGAAGCAAGTTCATTCTTTTTTCATACTCAATTTAGTCTATAAGGACAACACTATGATCACCTATCGCGAAATCACCATCGAAGAAATTCACCAGCACATCCTGGAAGTGGACGTCTCGGAGCATGGCGAGTTGATCTACCTCTGGCAGGATGGCGAATTGATCACCTACAACCACTGGTCTGGGATCGTCCCCCGCGTACCGCTGAAACCTGGCAGGAGAACTGGGCCAGTGTACTACCCCTACCGGGTGTCAAAGCCTGGGGAGCCTTTGAGGACAAGGTGATGGTGGGTATCATTGTCTATCGACCCTACCTGACAGAGGACATGGCGCAACTGGATGCGCTCTTCGTGGACAAGCATCACCGCCAGCAAGGCATCGCATCCCACCTGACCCGTCTGCTGGAGCGACAGGCTATCGCAGATGGACATACTTACCTGTACGTGTCTGCCACCGAATCCAAATCCGCGGTGGGCTTTTACATCAGCCAGGGCTTCATCCCCACCCAGGATGTCCATCCGGAGTTGTACACTTTGGAACCGAATGACATCCACATGATCAAAATCCTGTAAGGCTTTTGCAAGTTGCTTGCATGCATGTATGCAGTTAGAATCAAATAATCAACCCGGCAGCTGAGAGAGCGTGGGTTTAATGAGAAGAAAAAAAATGCAACGGGTGTGGAAGATGATGAGATAGCCAGCCAACAATAACATTCGAACCAATTGTTCTGGCAACAATCTTGTAACAAAATCAATATAATAAAGAAGTGGTGTCAATTTACCACCTAATCAAACAATCAAACATATATTTACCTGGAACAGTTTTGACTATCAGCTATGAGCCATCAGCTATCAGCTAGAAATTGTCATAAGGGCGGAGCGTGGGAAGAACAGTTCATAAGTTGATAAGTTGTTAAGCTGTTAAGGAAAAAAGAAACACGCTAAACAGCAAAGGGAAGGAAAAGACGCAAAGAAATTTCTGAATGAAAAAATCGAGTGAAATAACATTTATCAATTTACTGCCTATCATTTTCTTTATGGGCAGGATGCTGCTCTACCTGGCGTTCTTTCCGGATGGATTACATGGTTTTGGTGACTTCCCAATTTACTTTGAAAATGCGGCATTACCGGGCTCGCCATATTTCCAATACTGGTCAGAGTATCCACCCCTATATGCCTGGACAATCGAGCTCATTTATTGGATCTCTCAGGGCAATCCATTCCTGTTCGACTTTATTCTCTATCTATTGCTCACCCTGGCCGGCACGATCAGCATCTGGTTGGTTGGGGAAATTGCATCATTATTGTATACAGAAGAAAAGCAGACTTTATGGCGAGTCTCCGTATTCTTTGGTTTTCTGGGGTTCACTGCTTACAGTTGGTGGTATTTTGACCTGATTCCGGTAATGATGATGCTGGCTACCATCAACTATGTACTCAAAGGCAAGGACTCACAGGCAGGCATCTGGTTAGGGTTGGGGATCCTCACCAAGTGGTTCCCGATCCTGCTATTACCCGCCATCTTTCGTTTTCGAAATTTCAAAAAGTTCCTGAAGATCGCGCTGATTGCCATTGGACTGACGGTTATTGTATGGGCTGCACTTTTTATCCTCTCCCCTACCATGACGCTGGCTTCATTGCAATCGCAACCAACGCGCTCCTCCTGGCAAACCATCTGGGCATTGGTAGATGACAACATGACCACTGGTGCATTTCTACCCATCGCAGAGAAACTTAATCCGGAAATGGCCACATTTAGTTTAGGGAATCCCGCGGTGATTCCAACCTGGTTAACTTTGATCGTTTTCGGGCTAATTGGATTGCTGCTTTTATTCAGAATATCTACCCACAAACAACAAAATCTGATCTCCATGATCGGAATCACCTGGATACTCTTTCTGATTTGGTCTCCGGGATGGAGCCCACAATGGGTACTCTATTTACTTCCCCTGATTTTTCTGACATTACCTATTTCCAAATCTTTATTGCTCAGCTTCGGATTACTTCTCATCTCGTTGATTGAGTGGCCGGTACTGTTGTCCCATCATTATTTTGCCAGCCTATGGGTCATTGTGCCAGTCCGATTGATGTTGTTTGTAATATTAATACTTGCCTGGAACGAGGTTTCAAAAATTTCTCAAGTTGACGAACAAAGGTATTGAAGTGTTGCTCCGGTAGAAGCATCCGGAGTCCTTTGGAAGGTGTTAAGAAAAAAAGGGACACTAAGACACAAAGAAAAGAAAAGTCGCAAAGGAAAAACTTAGTATCTACATGCTACAAGCTACTAGCTACTGTCTAAATTATGCATAAATTCACATTTTCTCCCAAAGGACTCGGTTTATTGAAGCAGACGGTTGTCATTTTGACCACCTTCATCTTCATTTTTGTATTTGGTTTCACCCATTCACTCACCCAATACAATATAATGGTCTTTTTTGCTGTTTTCCTGACGCTCATAGGGGGCATCTGGTTGATAGCAAAACAATCTACCACCACCCCGCTTAAGCCATATATTTTGATTTGGCTGGCTGCTTACAGCATCTCTGTCTTTTTCTCCATCGATCCACGCCGGTCCCTCAGCCAGATGTTCCTGATGCTGATTGGGGTTTTTCTTTTTCTGCTCACTTACGACCTGGTCAACCGTGGTTGGAAAGTAGAATATTTCTTCACAGCATTTTTTCTGCTCGGAATAACCGTCACCATTTTCAGTCTCTACGAAGCCGGGTCATGGTACCTGCGCTGGATCAGCAATAACCCGGGGCAATGGTTCCCGGATATTACCTACCGGCTGGGAACAACTAATTTAATTCCTCCATTCCTGAATCTGACTTTCTTTATTGGCATCTTTTATTTCATAAAATCCGGAAATAAATTCACAAGATCTTGTTAGCAATCAGTATGTTCCTGGCAATGGTGGTACTTTATCTGACCTCTTCGCGGGGTGGTTGGCTGGGACTGTTTTTCGGTCTGGTCGTCTGGGGATTGTATATTTTTTCATACCTTCAAAACCCAGTTAATATCAATCTTCCAAAAATTGAAATCCAATAGAATTGTTTTTGGTGTTGTCATTCTCTTTTTTATTTTGGCCATGGCGTTGGGTGGCATCATCCTCTACAAACAGACAGTGCATCCTACCCATGGAAACTTTATCACCTCGCGTAGATCCCTGTGGGGACCAACCATCTCAACCTTCCTGGAACATCCTCTTGTTGGTCAGGGACCCTTCACCAATGGCAGTTCCATTTTAGAGGCGAATTCAGCACCGCCAACACGATGTTCATCAACACGGGCATAGTTTGTATCTCAATTTACTGGCGGAAATGGGAATTCTGGGCTTGATGGCTGCATCCGTTTTTATGTATTTTTATTTTCGCAGATTTAGATATTGTTTCACTCAGTCAAAAAATAAGCTTTACTTACTGGTAATTTTTGCTTTCATTGTTTCCTGTGCCGTGCATAATATTTTTGATTCTTACCATACCAAACCGGCTATGCTCTGGCCATTGGCCATTCTGGCTGGAGCTGCGATCGCAAAACCGGACATGGCTGACAAGCCAACCAAAAAAATCCCCGTCCCTGGGGTGTTCTAACTATAATAGGAATTGCCTGGGTTGCTATCTGGGCATTGCATCCTTATTACCAGGGGATTGATTTTGCCAATCAGAATCAATGGGACCAGGCTTTTATCAAATTCCAGGAGGCCGTCAAAAGAGATCCCGGGAAACGCTCTGGCACATCAGCAACTGGGTCTGACAGCTGCTGTGCTGGCTCAGGAGGGAGATCAGGATATGCTTGAAATCTCCATCCAGGAAACTTTAGCAACCATAAAATATGAACCAGCCTGGGCTTTGAATCACGCCAACCTGGCAGTTTTATACTTCGAGAACGATCAACAGGATCTGGCAATTCAATCCGCACAAAAAGCCGTCGCATTAGCACCAGGTTCAGGGTTATATGCCCTCAATTCAGGTTTTATTCTGGAACAAGCAGGAGAAACCGAAGAGGCCAAGAATTCGTACGAAAAAGCATTGTCGCTCAGTTCTGCTTTGACCGGTGCAGATTTTTGGAATGAAACAAATTTCCGTAAAGAAAGGTACGATACCTGGTTGGTGGATCAACCCCCGAAAACTGAAATCACCATTGAAGAAGCGCAAAAAATTCTAAGTGCGAACCAGCATTTTAAATGGGCATATAATCTGATGGCCAGCACCCAGTTGAGATACGGAGATTTCTCATCGGCCAGGCAATCATTAGAAAATGCTGAACTGGCTTTCACCTACTCCAATGCGGACATCCTGGAAACACGTTGGCTGTGGGCTGAATATTACGCCCAGACAGGTGAGATGGAGAAAGCCATTAAAATTGGGAATGAGACAATTGAGCGATACGCTCAGTATGGGGTTTATGGGCCAGGTACCTTTGGATCGCTGCAATACGCCCCGAACTTATTCCGTTTGAGTGGCATGGCATTGGAGATCGTGCCACAGATGGTGGAAATGCCAGTCCCTGCGATCTGGCTGGAAAGAGCAGAGCTTTTGAAAACCTGGAAAGAGCAGGTACAATAAGGGCTTATTGAAAACAACGAATGCAACCATGGAAACTGTAAAAATAATCGTTGACGCCAAAGACAACTGGAAGATCTTCAACCTCGATGATCTATGGCATTATCGCGAGTTATTCTTCTTCCTGGTCTGGCGTGATATCAAGGTGCGCTATAAGCAAACTGTGTTGGGGGCTAATTCTATTTTGATATGTTTTATGCTAATATATTCAATATGGTGATATACGATTAGTTTTTTTGGAGGGACATCAAATGAAAAGCATTAACAACCAAATTTTTCGAATTTTTGGCATCATTTTAATTTTCGTTTTCGTGTTCAGTATGCTGGGGAAAGATAACCAGACTGTGGAGGCTATCCAGGCAAATGATCTTTCCACTGGCGCAAATTTGTTTAAATTCTCAAAAAACCATGGCTAATGAAGATCCCAACCAGCCCCAGGAGCTAAATGATACTAAAGAGGAGGTTGAACTGGCTCGCCTGGCGGAATTTACGGCCAACAGAAAGTTACTTGCGGGATGTTTCGATGCTGCCAAACCCTGATGAAGTGGATTGCGCCTCACCTGACCAAAAGAGTAAGGGCTGGATTGTCGGTGATGCTGGATTGATCCTCGGTTACTGTAACGGTGTTTGGGATCATGCCCTTACAACAGAATCGATTCCCACTACACTATATGGTGTCTCAGCCATCACACCAACTTCTGGCATTTGCCGTTGGGGAAGGAGGTACCATCTTAAAATTTGGATGGGATGATGTCACGACAATTATGTGTGGGTAAAACTTTCCATTGTTGTAAGTAATCAACTTCTTTACGGGTTAATTATTCTTGAGGAAGATGATGGTAATTATTCAGCGTGGGCAGTTGGTCAGAAAGATTCTGTTTTTAAGTGAAGGTACACTCATCCGCGGCATCATCACCAAAACTGCTTTCCTCGACCCAAATGGTCACCCCATTTACACATCATCATGGACCAATGTTACTGCCAATTATCCGTCATTACCGTATACAAATTATTATTTTAGTCTGATTGCTTTGGGAAAAAATGATATTTGGGCAGTGGGAGGAAATACTTCCAGTACAGCAGGTAGCGCAATTCATTGGAATGGAAGTTCATGGACTTACCATGAAGTGGGTGATACCCCATTATATGGCGTTTATTTTGTCTCTCCAAATGACGGTTGGGCAGCAGGAGAAGGTGGTTTTATTTATCATTATAATGGCACTAAATGGTCACTACACAGCCAACCAAATAACAATGTGATTGTAGATTTTTCTTTCGATAGCGAAGGAATTGGTTGGGCAGTAGGGTTTGATGGAACGATCTTAAAATATAACAAGAGTCTAAACCAATGGGCTGTTTTTGATGATTTGAGGACTGATCATTTTGACTTTTATTCGATTGATCATACCAGTGGGCAAGGTTGGCTGGTAGGTATGAGTTTAACCAAAGGTATTGGCGGACAAATTCTTGAATATTCCGAAGACCTGTGGCTGGCAGTGACACCCCCGACTGATAACCTGTTGAACGAGATTTCTGTCATATCGGATAATAATGCCTGGGCAGTAGGTACAGCCGATAAATATGGGTCTACCATTATTCATTGGGATGGAAGACACTGGCAACGCTGGTATCAAAAAGAGTTTCCCCTTCCAAAAATTGATTTGCAGACAGTAAAGATGACTTCGGAAAATAATGGTTGGGCTGCTGGGGATCCGCCAGTTGCCGGAGCGCTGCAGTTTTCTTACATTGGGACGGGTTTCGCTGGTCACCTACCCGCTATGGCTCCTTAATGTTCGCACTAATGATATGGATCTGATAACCCTGGATCCCATGCCAAATCCATAGTGATTTTGGATGGGCAGTCGCCAATTATGGAAATGCGGTGGCAAGAATACGATTATGCAGCCGGTTATTGGAGTGCCAATCATACCTTGGATGGAATTTATTATAATCTGCGGGGAACAGACATTGTCAGTGATGGTGCCAGCGATTGGGATGCATGGTCTGTTGGCCGGCAAGTTATACGGTAGTGATTATTTCATGCGATTAATGGAGGTTTCGTCCGTGGAAATGTCTGGGCTCCTTATGCAAGCCCGGAAGCAAACGCTTGTGGTGCTGGTGATGGTGCCAACAGGTACAAATTTATTTTGCATTGAAGATGTTGGGCATTGAACCGACATTAGATGGCTTTGCTGTTGGTGATTACAGAGGACGTGCGGTTATACATCGGTTTATCGAAGGTGTTTGGCAATCGGTTTTCTGTCAATCTATCGGTAGCACTAATCCTTCCCGGTTTTACTCTGTGGATGTTATTGAAAGTACCGGAACTGCCTGGGTTGGTGGATATTACACGAGTGGAAAAAAGGTTGCCTATTTAGGCTCTACTATGATGAAAATGGTTGGGGTTGGGCAAATGATCCATATCCAGTATCAGGCAAAAATATTTTCCATAGACCAATTTCAAGTGTCGGTTTCTCGTCAGACACGATGGGTTGGGCAGTTGGTGGCGATAAAGAAGACACCAACAAAATCAGTGTAATTTATCAGTATCCATTTCCTAACTTTTCTTTGGAAATAAATCCTCAGATTCAGGCGATTCGACCAGGAGGACAGCCAAATTATATTGCTTCAGCCAGATCTTCAGGAGATCTGGATGCTATAATAGGCCTGGAGATCTGTTGATCTTGATCCTGCCATCAATTCATCGTTGTCGCTAATTCAATTGACATCAATCAATCTTCCACCCTGACTTTATCCACAACCACGGGTACTCCCATTGGTGAATATTTTGGCTGGTTGAAAGGTTCTTTACATTCATGTCAGGGGATACCCAAATAACGCTCAATCGCTATGAATATTTTGAACTTATCGTCACTGACAATCCGATTTATAGTGTTGATACCCAATCACGGACCTGCTGGAACAACTGTGACTATTTCTGGGGAGAATTTCGGGTCAGATCCAGGCGTGGTAATAGAAGCTCAGATGAGAATCATGTAATAGTAGCTGGCAAACGTATGCCGGATGGAAATATCCAGTCCTGGAGCTGATAATGCGATTACCTTGGTTGTCCCCGATGATCCATCGAGTTTTGAACATGGACCGGAAAAAGGTTCAGTCAGTGTTACCATCAATGGCTCCGTTAGCAACCAGAATCTTTCTTTCCAGCTGGAAAACTTGATTACGGATGTTATCCGTGAAAGATAATTCTTCTGAATATGAGATCACTGTTATCGGCACATCCTTCGGTATCTGATCCGGGATATTTGAATCGCAGCGACCACTCTTGAAAATATCATTTTCAACGGGATCAAATTAGATACAGGCAATGTATCTATTTGGACAACAATAAAATTATTTTCAATATCAGTTCTTTAATATTACAGAACTCTGTCATTGTCACATCGAATGGGTTCAAAAGCAATGATATATGTTTTTGGTAATTAGCCCAAAATGTGTTCCTTCCATTTATTACAAGATAATTCACTTCAAGTAATATTACGTTTATATAAATGCCTTGAAAATCAAACAATAGATAAATGTGGTGAGGTAAAGTTTATAATCTCACCACACTTATCTAATGGATTTGGATGTAACTTTTATTATATATAGGGTTTGCTTTATATATAATTACTAAAATCTTATACTAAATTGCAAAATGGAAAATGTAAAAACAATCATCAACTCAAAAGACAACTGGAAGATCTTCAACTTCGATGATCTTTGGCATTATCGCGAACTGTTCTTCTTTCTGGTCTGGCGGGATATCAAGGTGCGCTATAAACAGACCGTGTTGGGGGCAGCCTGGGCAGTCCTGCAACCGGTTCTGACGATGATTGTCTTCAGCGTCATTTTTGGCAGGTTGGCCGGGTTACCCTCCGAAGGGATCCCCTACCCGATCTTCACCTTTGCTGCCCTGTTACCCTGGCAATTGTTCTCTTTTGCGCTAACCAATAGCAGCAACAGCCTGGTGAATGAAAAGAACCTGATCACCAAGGTGTATTTCCCCCGCATCATCATTCCCTTCTCCTCAGTGGTTGCTGGTTTGCTGGATTTTCTGATTGTCCTGGGTATTTACCTGATTCTGATGCTGGTCTATCAGATTCCACTTACCTGGCGGGTGTTTGTGGATCCCCATTTTTGTTTAATCGCCATCATCACCGCTGTCTCGGTAGGTTTATGGTTGACCACCCTGAATGTCAAATACCGTGATGTGCGCTATGTTATTCCCTTCCTGACCCAAGTTCTGGATGTATGCCACCCCAATTGCTTACTCCTCCTCGTTGGTTCCGGAAAAATGGATGTGGCTGTACAGCCTGAATCCGATGGTGGGCGTGGTGGATGGATTCCGCTGGATGCTGATTGGGCAATGCAGTGCAATTTCCGCCTTTCTTTTTCATGTCTCGGTCGTGGTTGTGCTTCTTGTTACTGGTGACTGGTTTCATTTATTTCAAGAAAACTGAAGATACCTTTGCGGATGTGATCTGATGAGTGATATTGCAATTCGGGTGGAAAACCTGGGTAAAAAATACAAGATTGGTAGCCAACCAGGCGCGTTACCAAACCCTGCGTGAAAGCCTGGTGAATGGGGTTTCGCAACTGTCTCGAACAGGCTGCAAAGGAGATCACCGAAAAGATGAAAATATCATCTGGGCGTTGAAGGATATCAACTTTGAGGTTAAACAAGGTGAGGTGCTCGGCATCATCGGGCGCAATGGGGCTGGCAAAAGCACCCTGCTCAAGATCCTCTCGCGCATTACCAAACCCACCACCGGACGCATTGAATTGAATGGGCGGGTTGGCTCTTGCTGGAAGTCGGTACCGGTTTTCACCCGGAGCTGACCGGGCGTGAGAATATCTTTCTGAATGGCGCTATCCTGGGAATGAACGCCGGCGAGATCAAGCGTAAATTTGATGAAATCGTCGACTTTGCCGAGATTGAAAAATTTCTTGATACACCGGTCAAGCGCTATTCCAGCGGGATGTATGTGCGTCTGGCGTTTGCGGTGGCTGCCCATCTGGAACCGGAGATCTTGATGGTGGA
>CAVQSU010000027.1:0-8495 GCA_963715915.1 uncultured Chloroflexia bacterium
TTTCCAAAATTTGGAAAAACTGAACGAAGAAGCAAACTCCAGTATGAACAATGCTCAGCCAGCTGCGGAACCTGCAGAATCTGAGCCTGAACAGGACTTACCCAGTAGTTCTAATTCCCCCTCAGAAGAAATGAAAACCTCAATGGGTGAAGAACAAGAATATTCAGTATCTGCGACCAATTTCAGTTGCACCTGCTCGGTAGATGGGGGTGCCAGGGCACTCAGTTTAGATATTGAGGGTGATCAACTGACGTATGCTGACAATGTGTATGACAAGATTGATGAGAACACTTACAAGCGCTCCTATATGGGATATTACATTCTGGTGAGTGGCGAAGGGGATCAGAAAACCGAAACAAAAGTGGATGAAGAACGTCACGATGTCATCATTATTACAGCTAATGGCTTTATTTCTGAACATTACCAGGGTTCAGAAGCTAGCCCCTGCTGCTACCACACCTTCACAATACAAAAATAAGTAACATCTCATTTAAAGGAGGTTGGGTCCTTTTTGGCGCATGTACGCTCGCCAAAAAACGAGCCTCAAATTATTGAAATGATACAAAATTAAGACGCAGAAATCACATTGCCTTCCACCCAAACATTCCAGCAACTGGCTTGTCCGTCATTATTCTTGCACCCATGTGATAAACTTATTACAGGTCATGGATTCGTTCTTTGTTAAATATTAAGGGGTGGAGGGAATAATGAAACAATTTTCGGTCGGTGATAAAGCGCCAGATTTTGCTTTGCCGGATCACCAGGGAAATTTGCATCAATTGTCAGATATTTACCAGGAGCATTTCGTTCTCTTGGTATTTAACATTGGCTTTGCTTGAATACATTGTGTGAACCACATGGCGCAGTTGCGTCAGGATTATCAAAAATTTGTGGATATGAATACCGAAATTTTGGTCATGGTTCCCAATGGACTTAAAATGATTGACAAACATATTCTTAAAAATAATACGCCTTATCACATCCTGAGTGATAAAAGCTTGAAAGTAGCTGCTCAATATTTTCAAGTTAAAAAGTTTTTTGCGGTAGGAACACCAACTGTGTTTCTCGTAAACCAAAAAGGAGAAATACTTTACACATTTTATGGTAAATCAGTGCAAGAAGAACCAAAGAATGATGAGCCATTAGCGATTTTACAGAAACTGAACCTATAGGATTTCTTGTCTTTAGTTGATTTAAGAAAATCACGTCTCCCGATTTTTCTGGAGACGTGATTTTTCAAGCAGGAGTAAAAAAATGAACAATATCAACCTTTTAAGGCACCTGCCATCAAACCACGCAAGAAATATCTACCCAGGAAGATGTAGACCAACAACGTCGGTACAGCTGCCAGGAAAGAGCCTGCCATTTGTACATTCCAGGCAATGATCTGACTGCCAGCCATGTTGTTGAGAGCGACCGTTACCGGCCAATTGGTTGGGCTGGTCAGCACCACCGCAAACAGGAAGTCATTCCAGGCTGAAGTAAACTGCCAGATGATAACGACAACAAACGCCGGTGCTGAGATGGGCAACAAAATATGCCAGTAGGATGACAACAACCCACAGCCATCAATCCGGGATGCTTCGATTAATTCTTTTGGAATCGTCGCATAGTAATTGCGGAATGTCAACGTTGTGATTGGTATACCATAAATCACATGTGCAAGCACCAGCCCCGGCAATCCCCCATACATGTTGATATTTCGCATGAATTCCACCAACGGGATTAATATACTTTGATAGGGAATAAACATCCCAAATAAAATTGCCGGGAAGATAATTTCGGAGCCTTTAAATTTCCATTTAGCCAGTACGTATCCATTCAGCGAACCAAGAATGGACGAAATGATTGCAGCAGGAAACACCATATTGAAACTATTCCAAAGATAGGGAGCCAGTTTATCGTATGCTTCGATAAAATTATCAAACCGAATCGCTTTGGGTAAATCCCACATGGTCTTTAAACTAACTTCATCAAAGCCTTTTAACCCTGTCACCAACATAACATACATGGGAATCAAGTAAAAGAATGCAGCTAAAATAAGTGGTATATAAATGAGCCATTTGTTTGAACGGGTTCTTGCTCTCATACTTCCGCCTCATTTCTCAGGGTGTAAATCAGATAAGGTATGATGAGCACTGCCACACTCAAGAGCAGTAATATTCCGATGGCAGCACCCCTGCCAAAGAAGTATCCATCAAAGGTGACTTGCCACATGTAAATCGCTGGCACATCCAATGGTAATTGTTTGCCAGAGACAGCCACAATCAGATCAAACACTTTTAATGAGATGTGGCCTAGAATGATCATGGCACTCAAAGTAATTGGTCGCAATAATGGCAAAATAATGTTTCGGTAAATCTGGACCTCATTGGCACCGTCCACCATGGCTGCTTCACGCAGCTCAATGGGAATACCACGCAAACCCCCCAGATACAATGCCATGGTGTATCCGGACATCTGCCAGATGGCCGGGATGGCTATAAAAGCAATTCCCCAGGTTGGCGTTGTGTACCATTGATTGATCAGGAAATCTAACCCTAATTTATCAAAAAGTAAATTCAATCCACTCATCCGGGAGCCAGCGGCCGGGTTCATTAGCCAGCGCCAGACCACACCAGTCACAATAAATGAGATGGCCATAGGAAATAAATATAAACTTCTGAAAAATCCTTCTGCTTTAATATTTTGATCTAAAAGAATGGCTAAACCAAGACCAATAATCAGACTACCTATAACAAAAATAACGGTAAAAATCAATGTGTTACGAATATCGATATGAAAACGAGGGTCTTGAAACAAGCCTTTAAAGTTTTCCAAACCCACCCAGGTATAATCGGGTAAGAGTCCTTTCCATTTACTCAAAGAGACACGGGCTGTCCATCCAATAAAACCATACACGAAGACTGCAATAGCGATTATGGATGGAGTGACCAAGGCTACTGAAAGCAAGGTCTCTCTTTTGATCCGCATGATATATTCCTTCGTCGAAAATAATTTTGTTACAAAAATAATCCAATGAGGGTATAAATGAGTTTAACTTAAATTTCAGGGAGGGGTTATATAACCCCTCCCTGAAATTGATAATTATTACTTACAGGGACCAGAAGCAACACATGCAGCCACTAAACTTGTTTGGAATGCTGCAACATCCATGCTTATCTGGAACAGACCTAATGCAGTATCAATTTCAGTTTTCCAGGAGTCGTTTGCCACAACACCATGGGTTAAGGAACCAACCACGACGTCTTTCGCCCAGTCTGCCATAGCTGATTGCAGGTATTCATCATACAATGCTTTATCTCCATCACTACGAGCCGGGATAGAGCCTTTGACTGGATTGAAAGCGTCCTGACCTTCTTTAGAGCCAGCAATGGTTAACCAGGCAATGGCAGCATCACGATGGGGTGCACCAGTTGGTAGTACGAAACTGTCGGAAAGGAATTGGAATGTCCCGCCTGTACCGGGAACAGGAGCCCAACCGAACTCGGTCATTGGGGCTTTTCCTAATTCTTTAAAGAAACCTTCAGCCCAGTCACCCATGATATTAAAGGCGGCATCACCATCCACAACCAATTGTGAGGCATCTTGCCAGCTTAAGGAGGCAGAATCACTATTGGTGTAGGAAAGTACTTTGACGAAATCATTCAAAGCTTTTGTAACATCTGCTCCACCCCAATCGGTGGTGCCATCCCAGAGACCGTTATAGGCATCGCTACCCATGGAGGCTAAGAGGATGGTTTCCATCAAATGCATGACCGTCCATTGTTCACCCATTGCCAGGGGAGCATCCATACCAGCTGCTTGTAAAGTATCCATGGCAGCGAAGAATTCATCCAGGGAACCTGGAACTGCAACGCCATTATCTTCCAATACCATCGGGTTGTACCAGAGCACATTCGCGCGGTGAATATTGACAGGCACGGAATAGATATTGCCACCCTCTGAAATCAAGGGAATCAGCGTTTCTGGCATAACATCCAACCAACCATTTTCCTCATACAGGAAATTTAATGGTTCTAATTGACCAGCAGCTACATAGGTACCGATCAATTCCTGACCAGCATGACCTTGCCAGCTATCCGGTGCATCACCAGCCTGCAAACGGGTTGCCAGGACTGCACGGGCATTGGTACCAGCGCCACCAGCAACGGCAGCATTAACAAACTCAATGTCAGGATATTTTTCTTTGAAAACAACAATCATAGCATCCAGACCTGCAGCTTCTCCACCACCAGTCCACCATGAAAATACTTCCACCTGTTGTTTTTCCATAGGCTGTTCTACGACAGGTTCTTCTACAACAGGTGTTTCTGCCTGACTACCGCAAGCCGTCAATACCATTGAGAATAGAACCAATAACGAGATGACTAACCAACTAATTTTTCGAGCCTTCATGTTTTCTTCTCCTTCTAAATTTTTTTTATTCAAAAACCAATTTCGATTAGATTCAACAACACAAAATTTCATTTTGCTATTTTAATTTCTGTATTTTTTCGATATGTCTCTCCTTCGAATTTTTTTATTGGTTAAATGATTAGGAATTGCCTACAAGGCAAGGTAAAATTAATTATAATGATCCAGAATTGGTTAACAAGGCTTTAACGGACACATCCCGGACGAATAGCGGACACGAGATATTTATGGATTTTGATATTTTTGAAAATTTGGTAAAAGATGCATTAACCAATATGTTTGATTATGCGGCACTTGAGACTCACCCTTTGATTGATGCAGGGATAAAGCCACCTCCAGATTTTAAGGGTTCCCGCAGTGATTATCTGAAAAGTGTTTTATTGGATTGTATCAATTCATTAAAGCCAGGTGATATGGATTTTGATTTTTTCTCCATGGAGTGGCGCTCATATGTAATCCTCTCCCAACGTTTTATTGAAAATATCAGTTCCCTGGAGCTGGCTAAAACGTTATTATTAGGCGATCGCCAAATCCGTAGAAGTCAAAAAAAAGCTATTCGGGCAGTTGCCTTAATCCTATGGGACCGGCTCAACGCCCAAAAAGACACCCACCCTGATGAAACGGAGACAAATGGCTTTGTCATCAGTTGGGAGATCATCAACCTAAACCAGGTGATTCAAAGCATTATCGGTTTATTTCAGAAAAATTTTGAACGCGAGGCAATTCAGTTGGTATTTGTTCCTTCTCAGGAGTCACTCACAGTTAATAGTGACCGGATCATCCTCAGGCAGATCATCATCCATATTTTTAATCTGCTGGTGCAAAAATCAAATTGTCGCCAACTTCATCTAAGTCTGGATCAAGAACAGAATGATGTGGTCTTTCAGTTTCACCTGCCTGATGATTCGTTTGAAATGGATCAATTTTTGGCTTCATTGACTTCTCAGGAAAATATGATCAACCAATGGTTGCATGAACTGAATATTCAGTTAGAAGGGAAGCGTTCACCAACAGGATTCCATCTGGTTGTGCGTTTCATCGATCAGGAGAAGAAATTAATCCTGGTGGTAGATGACCAGGAACCAGCCTTAAAAATGTTTGAACGCTATCTTTCCAAAACAAATTACAAAGTATTTGGTCTTTCCAAAGCGACCAAAGTTTTATACACCGCACTTGAACTGAAACCAGCTTTAATCCTATTGGACATCATGATGCCAAACCTGGATGGATGGGAAGTGTTACAATCGTTGCGATTAAATGAAAAAACCAAACGCATCCCCATCATTGTTTGTTCTGCCTGGGGCGAAGCTGATCTGGCCAAATCTTTAGGCGCTGATTATTTTCTGAAAAAACCGATAATCCAAAAAGAATTATTAGAAATTCTTAAAATAACACTGGAAAATGGCCAATCTGAAGAAATTCAGAATTGATTTACTCCCGGAAATCAGGCTTTAACACCTCCAAAGCCGAATGGAATATAACTTTCAGATCAATCGGCTTTAAGGGATTTTTATAAAGTACCTGGAAATATCCGGGATGGGCTGGCTTTTGTTCCTCTCCAAAATCACTGGCGGAGATAATAATGACCGGAGTTTTCTGGTGGCCCTCTATTTTGCGAATTTCTGCCAGAACTTGAGTTCCATGAATGTCGGGAAGGTCCAGGTCTAATAAGATCGCATCCACATGTTGCCGATTTATGATATCCAATGCCTCTTTACCGGAATAAGCCGGATAAAAATTGATGTTTTCGATTGAATCAATGACACCTGTATACGATTTGATGGCCTGGGTGAAGAGTCTGACCATACTGGGATCATCGTCAATGACCAGTAAATCTTTGGTATGCTCCCCAATCGATTGAATTGTTTGAATCAGGGTGTCACGGGCAACCGGTTTTACCAGATAACGATAAACACCTCCGGGTAGAATCAGTGATTGTTCCAACACATCTGAAAATAGGAAGCGGATGACCGGCAATTGATAAGGTAAATTTTCCATCAGACGGGATATCTGATTATCATTCACGAAAGCATCATCCACAATAATGGCAGAGGGATAATATTTCTCGATCATCTGCCTGAGTTCGATAGTATTGGTTGTGGTAATCACTTCATAATCAAACAATAACATACCAATTTGTTTGGCTTTACTTAAATCGGCTGAATAACACAGGATTAAATCTGCCTGACCTCTGGCGAATGAACTCGCTACCCGTTGTTCTCCACCCTCTGTCAGATCCGCCCGCGTATCCAATACAGGCGTAATGGGTTCCATCACTGGTAAGAAAATGTGGATAATGGTGCCTTTTTGTATTTCACTTTCAATAGTAATTCGGCCACCATGTAATTGCACAAAACGCTTGCTGATCGCCAATCCCAACCCGGAACCCTTTTCACGACTCCAATTCTCCTCACCAGCCTGGCGAAATTCATAAAATATGCGCTCAATGTCCTCCGGTGCGATCCCCGGTCCGTTATCTTGGATAGTGATCTCGACTTCATCCTGCCCATTCATGTGGGCATCCACCAATATTTTTCCCTGTTTGGTAAAACGCATACTATTGGTAATTACATTTAGCAATACCTGCCGGATGCGGGTACGATCCACGAATATTTGTGGCATGATTGCTTCTGTGTGGATCTCAAATTGTAAACCTTTTTGAATAATAGGAGCGGCCACCAGGTTCTCGATCTCATCTAATAGTATTTTGGGATCAACCCGCTCCCGGAAAAGAGGCATTTGGCGGGCATCCATTTTTCCCATATCCAGGATGTCGTTGATTAAATCCAGCAGATGTTTACTGCTTTTAAAAATCTCCTGGGTGTCATCGTATAAACCAGCTGGCCAGTCTTCCAGCGCTGCATAGGTTTCAGGGGCATTGACCATCAAATCGCTAAATCCCAGAATGAAATTCAGGGGACTGCGTAGCTCATGTGAGACAGCCATGGCAAAGCGATCGCGATCTGCGCGGGCTTCTTCTGCCCGTGCTCGTGCCTGTTCGAGCATGCGGGTCATTTGCTTTAATTGGTAATTAAACTGGTTCTGTTCTTTCAACATGCGGCTGATTTCGGCACGATGCTCGCGGGTCTCCTGCAAACGTTTGCGAGCTTCATAATAATGGAAGGATGCGTTTTCAATGGCTGAATTTAGATTGTTGGAAATCCCCCACCCGAAAACGCCAGCGAAAATACACACAAAGATAATCGCGAAGGGATACCCCTCAGGCAATACGGGGAACCAACCAACCGCTGGAAAGATCAACGTCATGCCAGTAATCAAGACTTCCACAATCATTGTGCCGGTCAAACCGATGGTGGATATGGCCATAAAAGGTAACATGGCAAGCAGAAACAAAATCTCCACCCGATTGTATAGAAAAAACGCGCTTAAAATCGTCGCACTTACACCGGTCAACCAAAATACCTGTGCCAGGATAAATGTATGTTTTAAAATGAACAAAGTCCCCACCAATGTAGCCAGAAAAATAATGGAGCACACCCATAATCCAGGGCTGAAAATGCGTGGATAAAAAAGAGAAACGAAGAAATGAAAGACCAAATAAATGGCTGTGGTTGAAAAGATAATATACTTCGAAGTCGATTCTAATAACTCCTTCGAAGACTTATCTTCTGTGAATAAGGTGCGCAGGTTGTTCATTTCTCTCATGTGAATAAAATTATCTTATCATGATTTCGATTTTGGGTTCTAATAATAAGACTTTCGTTAATTAGCAATTAAGTATCTCTATTTCACTTTAAAACAATACAAGTGTATTATTAATGGGAATTAAATCATTGTGAGGGAAACATGGACTCTAAAATGCTAAAAATGGCGCAGGATAGCCTGGAAGATGAGCTGAATGGTGCGTACCTATACGATGCTCTGGCGCAGGTTGAAAACGATGAACGCCTTGCAGAAGTCTATCGGCGAATGGCAGCTGTAGAACGAAAACACGCAAATAAATGGATGGATCGCCTGCTAGACGAAGGGGTACAATTTCCTGTCTTTTCACCCAACTGGCGCACCCGCACGCTTGCCTGGGCAGCAAAGCGCTTTGGGGTCAATGCAGTTCTACCCAC
>CAVQSU010000028.1:0-134221 GCA_963715915.1 uncultured Chloroflexia bacterium
AATGAATACAGTACCGAAATTCAGAATTAGACTGATCAATCCTAAACGCTCAAATTCAACTGTTTGAATGTTTTTAATTGGAGCTGATCTTCTTTGTTCCTGGCCCAAAGGCCTTTTGTATAGATCAATTAATTGATGATCTGTAACGATATACTGATCATTTCGCCAGTCCCAGTATTGATACAACCACCAACCAAAAAGACCTAGACCGATTCCGAATTGAACCAATATGATGATATCAAAATTGATAGAAGGATAAAATTCGAGTAATGAATATATAAAAACGAAAAACAATAATAATAATGCCAGACCTGGCCAGAGCACTTTTTTGAGTAGAATAAACCAATGCGTTCGATAAAGGATTACGCCATTTTTTTCCATTCTCAATCCAAAAAAAGTTGACAAAAACTCCATCAATCCACTGGATTTGACTTTGAGTGGGACTTCAGAATGACCTACTTCATCCTCGTCAATTTCTTCCTCATAATCGCTTGACGTTCGAGGATCATAACCAATTCGACTACGAAGTGTGTCTTCTTTTGAAATTCTTTGAAGTTTGTTGCTCTGGTGGGAAGCTCTTCCCCGTTCATCATTTATTAATCTGACAATTAAGTCTGGTTTAGACATTCTTTTTAAGTTGATAACCCCTGTGTAAGTACGAATGACCACATCCCCATAACCGATCCAGCGTCCCCATTGGGAAGTTCGGGTTTCAACTGAGAGAATGGCGTCCAGAGGGGCTTCCTGCCGGCTTTCATAAAATAAGGCAACTTTTTCTAAGGAGACTACCCTGCGGTTGGTAATGATGGAAAAATCATTTGACCAATCAATCAATTTCCAAAAAAACCACCCCATAAAGATAATCGTTATTGACCCGAAAATAATTGGTAACCAGGTGCTTTCAGTTGAAGTGACAAAATAAAAATAGATGAACAATAAGATGGAAAAAAACCCAAGAATTATGGGGGGAACCAGGCTTAACAAAAGGAAGAAACTGTTTTTTCTGGCAACAAAATGTACAGCTTCACGTGGGCCGCGCCATGTAAATGGATATTTTAGAAATAATTGATAACTCTTTATCGTCAATTGGATCGGCTCAATGATTTCTGGATAAACCTCCATCAAGTCACCGACCTGTACCTGGTTAATGTGGATAGCGATTACATTTGTTATTGCCTGAGCACTTACTTCTCGATATTTATCAAAATCCAGGCCTTCCTCACCAAAATAATCACCCTTCTGACAAATGGAAATTTCTATCGGATCATGATCCGTTTCCTGTTGCAAGGAGACACGACCACTGAGGACGATATAAAAACCATCAGCTTCGGCGTCTTCCTCAAAGATAATTTCGTTTTGTTTGAAGAAAACAGTATCCAATTGTTCACTGACTGTTAGCAATTGTTCTTCATTCAACATGTCAAAAAAATGAATGTTGCTCAGTATTTCCAGTATTTCCTGAGAGTGATCCACCATAATTTTTAAGTATCTCCTAAGTGAATAAAATTACCGGTCAGAATCTGGTAGAATCGATTGGTAATTATGCGAAATATTGGTATCGTCATTACCGAGTCATATCCATCTTTTTAATCGTTATAACGGTTGTAATTGTTGTCGTTCAATTAATCAGTTACAGCCGAATTCGAGGCAGTTTACCAATTGGTTCCGTGATTGCTGGAGTACCCGTTGGTGGATTGGATCGTCAAACTGCAGCGGATCGGCTCATAAAAGCCTTCAGTCTGGCAGTAGAAATTCGATACAACGAAGCTGTCATTCACATCAGACCATCTGCTATCGGTTTTGAATTGGATCTGGAAAGTATGTTGACCGCAGCTGATCAGCAAAGGATTACACAACCATTTTGGAGTGGATATTGGGATTTTTTATGGGGAAGATTTCCCAATCCTGACCCTATTCCTCTGCGTTATTCCCTTTCTGATGAAAGATTGAAATCCTACTTAAAAGAAGAGGTAGCTATTCGGTATGATCAACCTGCCACGGATGCTATCCCAATTCCAGGTAGTACTCAATTCAAACCTGGTAATCCTGGAACCGAACTGGATGTTGATCGGGCAGCTATATTGATCGAAGATGCTTTGAAATCGCCTACCCAGCGAATTGTAAATTTGACCTACACCCAAATCGATCCTTCCAGACCTTCATACCTGAACCTCGAGGTTTTACTGAAACAGGTTCTGGATAGCACAGGATTCGATGGCTTGACTGAAGTTTATTTGCTCGATCTGAAGAACTATCAGGAAATAAATTTCGCATATCAACAAGGACAATCCATTCGGCCGGGTATAGCTTTCACAGCTGCCAGTACGATGAAAATCCCCATTATGGTTTCTGTTTTCAATCGGGGTAAAGATCCAATTTCTACAGAGGTTCTCAATCAAATGGAACTCATGATTGAAAGATCAGAGAATGATCCTGCTGACAGGTTGATGGAAAACGCGCTAGGTGGAAACCTGGGGCCCTTACTCGTAACCGAAGATTTAGAATTATTAGGTTTTGAAAATACATTTTTAGCGGGGTATTTTTATCCTGGAGCGCCTTTGTTACAGCGCATTCAAACACCGGCGAATAGCCGCAATGATATCGACACCAATCCCGATATTTATAACCAGACCACCTCATTTGAGATGGGGATGTTGCTTGGAGATATCTATCAATGTGCTAATCAGGATGGGGGAGCCTTAAAAGCTGTCTTTGGCAATCAAATCACTCAGGATGAATGTAGAAGCATGATCGACTACCTCTTGAGAAACAGAATTGGTGTGCTGATTCAAGCAGGTGTTCCGGAAGCTACTCAGGTTGCACACAAACATGGTTGGATCACTGAGTCAGATGGTCTTATCCATGCAATCAGTGATGCTGGTATCGTTTACACAACCGGAGGAAATTATGTTCTGGTTGTTTTTATGTACCACCCGGTGCAGTTGATTTTTGATAATGCAAACTATGTAATGGCTCAATTATCTTCAGCGATTTATAATTACTACAACATTCCTTTTGAGGAATGAGAGATTTTATTGAAAAGCGCTTGTTTTAAATCTGCTATCAACTTGCCTGGAGTTGATCCCAGAGCAGTGATTATTTCTACTTCAAGTGCTTTTACGAAGGGTGTGTTTTTTTTGATTTTTGATGCGAAATCAGGGTATCTTTCTTGTAAAGCTTCCAATCTATCATCAATCGAGACAATCGTATTACCTTCGGACAGCTTATCGGCGTAATTGACAATTTTTTCTTCCCAGGTTTGTGGTCTTGTCTCGTCAGAAATCAGATCACCAATCAAATGACGTCGGGCTATTTCAGACAACTTTAATTGCTTTTTCGAATTCGAGAAATTCAGCTGCCAAAACGGCGTGGTTTTTTTGGTTTTGTTCCTGCAATTTTGATAGATCGTGCGTTAGACCACCTCTATGTGCTAATAAGGGGCTAACAACCATCCCGGATTGTTCCAACCACAGACCTATTTGGTAAGCGATAGCAGCCACATTTTGAACATGTGATAACAATGTATGAGTTGCACCTAGTTCCATGTACCAGCCTAAACAGGTTTGAACATCGGGCAAAAAAGGATGAGACAACACGCCCGGAATTTCGTTGAGATTTCTTATTTCCATGTCCTGAAGTGGAAGATGAGCATTGGAGGTTAGTCCTGATGGATTAAACCAGATGGCTTTCCAGCCAGCCAGTTTGGCTCCCACAATATCTTTTATGTAATCATCGCCAATCATGACCATTTCTTCAAGGGGCTGGTTTATCTTTTTGACCAAATTCTGAAAAAAAAGTGGATCTGGCTTTTTTGCTGATAATTCTTTGCAAGTTAAAATTTGATGAAAAAAATAATCCAGATCAATCAGGCCTAAAGCTTTGGAAATATCAAGTGTAGAAGAATCTTCTGCGTTACTGGCCAAAACAAGCTGATATTTTGACGAAAGCAATTTCAGAGTTTGATGTGCCCCTTCGATTGCCTGAACTACTGGCCATTCCATCATTTTTCCAGAAAATTGTCGATCATCGACCATGATGGTATTTCCCCAATCAAAAACCAATGTGGTTAACTGTCTCTCACTCATCTAATTCTCCCGATCTATATCCTCGATTATAGTAGATATTGTTCCTGGGAGAAAAATCATGTTGTTGTCATAATAAAGATTAGAATATTTGTTCAAATAAATTTTAGATGGTATAATGCCTGAATGCCTCCTCTGGTAGCCCTCGATATTGAAACGACAGGTTTAGATTCACGCAAAGATGCCATTATTGAAATTGGCGCGGTACGTTTTTCTGCATCCAGAATCGAAGCAGAATTTTCTACCTTAATCAATCCAAATCGAATAATTCCTCCAGAAATAACCCAACTGACAGGTATAAATAATCAGATGGTGCAAAAAGCGCCACCTTTGACAGCTGTTTTGCAGGAATTGGTAGATTTTGTGGGGGACTGCCCGGTTGTGGGGCACAATGTCCAATTTGATCTGGGTTTTCTTTTCCAGGCGAATATTTTACGTTACGTTCAGGCTGTTGATACATATGAACTAGCATCAGTGGTTATGCCATTAGCTTCAAGATACAACCTATCTGGGCTTTGTCAGCAGTTGAATATCCCAAATCTTGGTGCACACCGGGCACTCAATGATGCAAAAATGACCCATCAGCTCTTTCTGGAATTATATGACCTTGCAATCGAATTACCTGTCGATCTCCTGGCTGAAATTGTTCGTATGGGAGAGACAGTTGATTGGGATGGATTCTGGTTCTTTCAGGAAATACTAAAAACAAGAATTAAGAAACAACCCATCCAGCCAAAATATGTTCGAAACCAGAATTTGTTTAATGGTTTATTTTTGGACAATGATGTTCTTGCCCAGCCATTAAAACCGAATCCGGATATAAAACCTCTGGATGAAGACGTATTATGTTCGATTCTTGAACCTAGTGGAGAATTTTCGAAATATTTTAAAAATTTTGAATATCGAACGCAACAAGTCGATATGCTGCGAAGCGTTGCTTCCGCGTTCAGCAACCAAAATCACCTTATGGTCGAAGCAGGAACCGGCACAGGAAAATCGTTTGCTTATCTGATTCCTGCTGCTTTCTGGTCTTTGACGAATAATCATCGGGTCGTTATTTCAACCAATACAATTGCCCTCCAGGATCAGTTGATTAATAAAGATATTCCTGATCTATGTTCTGCTTTAGACATCCCTCTAAGGTCTGTCGTGATAAAAGGACGGGCGAATTATCTCTGTCCACGACGCCTGGAAGCATTTCGTTTTCGCGGACCTGAAACGAAAGAGGAAATGAGAGTAATCGCTAAAATTCTTGTTTGGCTGCATTATGACGGTGATGGAGATCGGACACGGTTGAACCTCAATAGCCCCATGGAACGAGAGATCTGGCAAAGGCTGAGTGCTGATGATGAAAATTGTAATGCTGAAACTTGTATGGCAAAGGCTGGTGGAATGTGTCCGTTTTACCAGGTTCGCCAAGCTGCACAAACCGCGCATATATTGGTAGTCAATCATGCATTATTACTTTCCGATGTCGTAACAGGAAGCCGAGTTTTACCTCCTTATGAATATCTGATTATTGATGAAGGTCACCACCTCGAAGGTGCCAGCACCAATACCCTCAGTTACCGAATTACTCAAAACGATATGCAAAGAATGTTACGGGAATTAGGAAGTGTTTCCAGCGGTGTTTTGGGACGTTTGGTTACCTCGTTAAAAAATGTACTCAAACCTTCTGAATTTGCCAGTGCATTTTCAATTTGTCAGCGGATCACAGATCTTGCCTTCCGACTGGAGCATGATTGGAATGCCTTCTTTGATGCTTTACAAGTATTTTTGGAATCAGAAAGGGATTTTCAACCAATAGGTCAATATGCACAACAAGTAAGAGTCCTACCTGCGACTCGAACGGTCCCTTCCTGGTCAGAAGTGGAAATACAATATGACCAGGCGAATGAAACATTAACATTGTTGGTTAAATTAGTAAAAGAGTTTCTAAAGGATTTAAGCGATTCGATTGATAGTCCAGCAGAAGATCTTGAAGAAGCGATCGGGAGTTTGAGCTTTAATCACCAACGCATGGCAGAAGCCGAACAATTTTTATATGCGATGATATTACAACCAGAACCGGATTTTATTTATTGGATTGAACAACAACCGGATTCGGCTCGTATGGTTTTACAAATAGCCCCATTGCATATTGGTAGCCTGATGGAAAAATACCTCTGGCATGAAAAAGCATCCATCATATTAACATCGGCTACGTTAACAACCCATGGAGAATTTGATTATTTACGAAATCGACTGAATGCTGACGAAGCTGATGAATTGATTGTCGGTTCGCCCTTCGATTATGAGAATTCAGCTATGCTCTATCTGCCAAATGATATTCCGGAACCAGCCCAGGCATCTGCTTATCAAAGAATGATCGAACATACCCTTGTTCAGTTGAGTAAAGCGACAGGTGGGCGATTGTTAGCTTTATTCACATCATATGCGCAATTAAAGAAAACCTCCCAGGTAATTGGACCGCGGTTGGCGGATGCTGATATTCAGGTCTATGAACAGGGAGAAGGTGCTTCCGCGAACACATTATTGGAAAGCTTCCGCGAAACGGATCGAGCTGTTTTATTAGGAACCCGTGCATTTTGGGAAGGGGTTGACATCCCAGGTAATGCATTATCCGTATTGGTGATCATTAAGTTACCATTTGCAGTTCCATCTGACCCGATTGTTGCAGCTCGATCTGAAACCTTCGATGACCCTTTCAATGAATATTCGATTCCTGAAGCCATCTTAACCTTCCGACAGGGATTTGGACGTCTTATCAGAACCCAATTCGATCGTGGAATTGTTGTGGTTTTAGATCGCAGGGTTCAAAGTAAAAAATATGGTCGCTTTTTTGTGGAGTCTTTACCAAACTGTAAAACAGTAACAGGATCTGTTTCAGATCTCCCTAAAATAGCAGCTCGTTGGTTAAATATCTAAATAAAAAAAAGAGACCGATTTATAAATATCGGCCTCTAACGATCCATCCATTAGCTTTTCAAATTTTTAGCCATCAGAGCTTTGGTGACAACTTTTTGAATTTCTTTAAGTTTTGTTGCCAGAGCCTGTTGATTTCCTTGTTGCTCTGTCTGATTGATCAGATTAGCCAATAATTGCAAGAATTCATCATTGATTACTTCAGGTTTTTCATTTAATAAAGTTTTTATAGATTCAGCGTCAGGAGCTTGAAGCAACTCTTCAACAAACTGAATTTCAGCAGGGGGTTTACTGGCTTCTTCAATCATGCTGTTCAATTGCCCCAATTTGGCGATTTTATCCAGATCCGCTGCTTTGCGTGCCTCCTGTAAACCTTCCTGGACTGCCTCTACAAAAAAGTCATTTAATTCGTTGCCATATTTTTCTAATCCTGCTTCAATATTAACTTCAGCCAAAATCTTTTGTAATGTTTCTCTGGCATGCTTTTTCTCTTCCTGAATTTGAGCATCGATCTGGCGGGTCACCTCAAGCAGAAAATCTCTTAATGATGTCAATTTAGTCTTTGTGTCAGAATCAGAGGTATTATCGATCTTTTGTGAAAGGATCTGGAAGAATTCATAATCAAGACCGGTTCGTACCATGCCAATCAGCGTGTTGATATAAATTTCATCTGGAGCTTCGATAAACAGTTCCAAAAGTTTTTCTCTAGTCAAGCCTGCTTTTGCAGCTTCCTGTAAATCTTCCATGGCTTTTTGGGAAGATTTCATTTTTTCCTGAATTTCCTGGCCAACTTTTGTTTCCTGTAATAATTCTTGTTGGAAAAGTGCTAATTGTTGTGCAGATTGTTTATCTCCCTGAGCCACCGTGGCTTCAACCAGGCGGTTCAATAAACCAAAAAAAGTCTCGTCAATGAGTGCTTCTTCTTGCTTAATGATCTCTTTCCTTGAATCTGCGCTGGCTGTGGATAACAATCTCTGGATCAGCTGTAATTTTTTCTGTTGTTGATCGAGCATTTCTTTCGTTACTCCATCAGCTTCCAGAATTTTTTCCATCATTGTCTGGTAAGTAAGCATGCTTTGGGCTTGGAATAAATACGCTTTGCGTTTTTCCATTGGCAAATCATTTACCACTCGTTTAATCAATGGGCCAACCATTTTTTCCTGTTCATTGATGGATACACCTAATTCCGGTGGAAAGAAGGTTAATAACATTTCTTTTTCAGGATCATGATACACAATCGGTGTGGGATATAGACCTTGATAACCGCATGCCTGGCATTGAATCATATTGGCGGAACCGCTCAGTAATTTTTGCTTTGCTTCCGGATCGGTATTCAAATCGAATAATTGCTGAATTTCAGCTGTCATAGGCGTACGACAGCGAGGACAACTTATTTGTGTTTTTGGCATAAAGGACCTCTCTGTAAAAATTTTATGTGGGAAAAATTATACCACTGACAATTTTTGAGGAAGTTGATCGGTTGTTCGTGGAAGGGAGAAACAGATATGCGCACCTTTGCCCGATTCGGGGTTGACCCAGATCTGGCCACCGTGTGCTTCTACAATGGATACGCGTTAAAAATAATCCCAGGCCGGCTCCACGTGTGTTGCGAGCCATATCCGGTGCTCGATAAAATCTGTCAAACACATGTGGTATATCTTCAACTGCAATCCCAGGTCCTTGATCACTGACACAAACAATTACAACATCAGGGCGGATCTGACCTGATATTCGGATTTCTCCTTTTGGTGAATATTTTATCGCGTTTGAAATTAAATTTGAAATGACGTGCTCTAAACGGGCTTCATCCGCAAGGATGACGGGAAAATCTTCAGGCATATCAACGACAATTTCATGCAATGAGGATTGAGTTTGAAGACGTTTTGCCATACGATTTATGATTTCTGGCAGATATACATCCGATGCGTTTTATTGATAATCCACCTGCTTGCAACCGAGATGCATCCAACATATTTTCAATTAATGAACCCAATCGATCTGCTTCTTCTTCGATGACTGATAGGCTCTCTTGCACAATTGAACGATCCCAACGGGCATCTTCTCGTCGCAAGGTGCTCACATACCCCTTGATCAGGGCGACAGGAGTTTTTAATTCATGACTGATGATTGAAATAAAGGTACTTTTTAATTCTTCTGCCTGGCGAAAACGCGTAATATCCCTGATGGTGGCAATGATATTCAACAATACGCTATCCGGCGAAACTAATGGAGCATACGTAATTCCAACCGGTAACTTCAACTTAGAATTACTTATCTTTAAATCCCCTTCAACATACAGATGGGCATGGGCTGTTAATGGCCAACCACCGGCAACTGCTTCTTCTAATGTAATTCCAATGGGAGGTTGCATCCATTGAATTAATTGATTATGTTCTTTGTTTTGAATTTCTTCAATTGGAATTTGTAACATGCGCTGAAAAGCTGGATTGTAGCGTTCAATATGCAGGGTAGGAGATAATATCATAATCCCATCAGCTACGGTATCAAGTAAAGCAGACATGCGTTGTCGTTCGTGGTTGACCTGATTGTAAAGCTGCGCATTCTGAACTGCTATGGCTGCCTGATTCGCAAAACTTCTCAGAATTGTGCGATCATTCGTTGAAAATGAACCTGAGTAACTTCTAAAGATATAAATGACGCCTACAGCCTGGCCACGTGCGACTAAAGGAATTCCAACGCCATTTAGCAAACCGAAACTCCCGGAACGAGCTAATTCGTTGATGATTTGATTGATTTGTGTGAGTTCTAATTGACCTGGTTCATCCCCATCTTCCGTAATTTGAGTTAGGTAAGGCTCGATATATTTCACCAATGGGGTGGGTAATCCATGCCAGACACGGACATGCCATCCTCGAGTTTCAGATTTTAAAGCGATAAAACCTGCCTGGCCTGCTAACATCTCGACAGATACGTTTAGGATCTTTTCAAGAAGTTTGTCGAGATTTAGCTCTTCTGCCAAAGCCCGGGCAATATCTAATAAATAATCTCTTTGCCGAACCCTAAAATCAGGTAACATGAATTTATTTTACCTGTTTTCAGCCAGTGATATCACATGATCCAGAATTTGAAGACCCTCGTCAATCTCTTCTTTGGTAGTACAAAGTGGTGGTGAAACTCTGATTACACTTTTACCACATCCTAAAGTAAGTAATCCATATTCAAACGCGAGATCAACAACGCAATCGCGTATTTCAGCATCTGATTTCTTACTTGGTTGATCCTTTACGAATTCGATTCCGATCATGAAACCAATTCCGCGGACCTCTCCAATGGATGGATGTCTGCTTTGCATTTCCTTGAGCTTTTCTATTGCGTAACCACCAGTGACATGGGCATTTTCCATGTAACCATTTTGAATAGCATTGATCGTTGCTAAAGATGCAGCGCAGGCAATAGGGTTTCCACCGTAGGTGTTTCCGTGTGAGCCTTTAGGCCAGCTCATAACTGATTTCTTGGTAATCAACGCACCTAAAGGCATTCCGGATGCAATCCCTTTTGCCGAAGTGATAATATCCGGTTCTACCCCAAAGTTTTCAATTGACCACCACTTCCCGGTGCGTCCCATGCCAGCCTGAACCTCATCAGCGATTAAGAGAATACCATGTTTATCACATAGTGCTCTCAAAGCTGGAAAGAAACCAGGAGGAGGGACTATGTAACCACCTTCTCCTTGAATGGGTTCAACCAGAATCCCCGCAACTTCATCTGCAGGTAATATCTTCTCAAACACCTGTTCCTGGATATATTCAATTATTCTTTCACCATAATCCTGACCAGGTTCTAAATTTAAGATGGGTCTATATGGATCAGGAAATGGAACATGTGTTACACCGTTCATCAAAGGGAAAAAACGACTTTTGTATTTCGGTTTACTGGCTGTAAATGTAACAGCCCCAATAGTTCGGCCATGAAATCCACCCAAAAAACCTATAAAATTGGGTCGATTTGTATGATACCTGGCTAACTTAATGGCACCTTCCACGCTTTCAGTACCGGAATTGGTGAGAAAAACACGCGTATCTTCCTGATACGGGGAAATTTCCGCCAATTTTTCAGAAAGCTCAATCCACTTTTCATGATAGAAATCTGAAGAAATATGAATAAATTTACCGGCTTGTTCTTGAATAGCCTTAACAACATCAGGATGGCTATGTCCGGTAGAAGCAACAGCAATACCGGCGGCAAAATCAAGATAACGATTTCCATCCACATCCCAGACTTCAGTACCTTTCCCATGATCCATAACAAAAGGATATCCTCGCGGATAGGATGGTGATACGACTTTGAGATCACGTTCGATCATTGCTTTGGCCTTTGGTCCAGGCACATTCAGTGGTTTCATTAATTTTCCTCCATATTTAATTCTTTTTAATGGGCTTGGTTTTACATCAAGTAGATGTTAGATATAGGGTATTGAAGATTTAGAAAAAATTTTCGTTTAAACCAGGAGATTTGAAGACATTTTTGTTACTAATAAAGCCAGGGCTCCCTTAAGACCAACATCATCTCCTAATTGGGCTATCGTGAATGTCAATCCATCTAAATATGCGGGTGAAATTAATCTTTCTTCAAGAGATTTACGCATCGGTGCAAAAAGAAGTTCCCCAGAGGAAGAGACACCACCACCAAAAATCACAATGGATGGGTTGAGCATGTGTAGAAAATTAGCCAGTGCAATGCCTAAATAATAACCTGCCCGATTATAGGCTTCAATCGCTATTGTGTCTCCATTCTGCGCTGCCTGACTGATATCTTTACCAGTAATTTTCTCAAGATTACTTAAAATCGTTTCTCTTCCAGCAAATATTTGTTCATTTACATAATTTAATATGCCAGTACCGGAGGATATAGCTTCGATGTGTCCTTGTTTTCCACATCCACAAATAGGGCCATCAGGAAGCACAGTCACATGTCCAAACTCACCTGCCAGTCCTTTATGACCGAGTAGTAAATTATTATTCAGGATAGCGCCACTGCCAATACCGGTGGAAATCGTCAGATATAAAAGATTACTATGACCGATGCCAGCTCCAAATTTCCATTCCCCAAGAGCTGCCAGATTGGCATCATTCCCTAAAAATATTGGAATATTAAAAACATCTTCCAAAATTTTCCTTAAAGGATAATTTTCCCAACCAGGAATATTGGGTGCTTCATAGACGATTCCCAAATCTGGATCCAGAAAACCAGGTGCAGCCACAGCAATTGCTTTTAACGAATGATCTTCCTTGATTTCCTGGATTAATTTTATTAATCGATCAACTGGCAATTGGTCTTTTGACTGAGTAAGTATTTTCTTTTGTCTAATTGGATTTAAAGTTTCTACATCATATGATGCAACCCTAATTTGAGTACCACCGACATCTGAAACGACATAGATTTCCATCAAGCAGAATTATAGCATAGCTAAATTAGTAATAATAATTGTCATTTTGTCACGAAAAATGGATAAAGATAATTTGAATCTCGCTCTTGTTTATTTTTCCACAATTTTTTGATATCGAAAAAATTCTATTAAAATTTTCATGATTTCGAACTTGAAGCAAGACAATTTATTTGTTGACTCTTGCTATAAACCGAATTATTATAATTTCAATGAATTTAAAGCAACTTCCATTCAAAAAGAGATTTACTTACCAACTCATTCGATTCTTCCGCTGGTTCACCCCAGGTATTGGTGTAAAGAGATGGGGATTACTTATTATTCTGGGTTCTATGTTGATAGGTCTGGGTTTTGCAGTCGTAGTTCTGGATTTGTATCGCAATACACCAGACACCTGGTATCTTCCTGTGGTTGCATTCCTTTCATTGCGATTTTTATCACGCCCCATTCGAGCACTGATATTCGGTCTGGGGGGATTATTAATGATTGTTATTGGCGTGTGGGGCATCAATCGAACCCTTTTAAAACCATTTTTACGCCCTGGGAAACATCTGGTTGACACAGTCAGTCAATTTCATAAATTGGATAAAGGAAAAAAGATTGTAGTGATAGGAGGTGGTACTGGATTATCTTCCTTATTGCGTGGACTGAAGAAATATACTGCTAATCTAACTGCAATTGTTACTGTAGCTGATGATGGAGGTTCATCGGGAGAATTACGTAGGCGAATAGGAATACTTCCGCCAGGCGATATTCGCAGTTGTCTGGCTGCATTATCCAATGATGAAGAATTAACAACCCAGCTTTTTCAGTACCGATTCGGTGAAGAAGCCGGATTAAATGGGCATTCTTTAGGGAATCTTCTGATAACGGCTCTAACTGATTTGACTGGAAGTTTTGAAGAAGCGGTCGCAGAGTCAGGACGCGTTCTGGCGGTTCAAGGTAAGGTGTTTCCTTCAACATTGCATGATGTACGTCTGGTTGCACAAGTTCAGGTACAGGATACAAACAAAGAAGTAAAAGTTCGGGGTGAAAGCGAAATCCCCAGAAAGGGTGGAAAAATTAAAAGAGTTTGGTTGGAACCTAATAATCCACTGGCTTTTCCACCAACCATACAAGCGATTCTTAATGCCGATATCATTATCGTAGGTCCTGGATCATTGTACACCAGTATCATTCCCAATTTACTGGTTCCAGACATTTCTGAAGCTATTCGAGCCAGCCGGGGATTAAGATTCTTAATTTGTAATGTTGCTACACAACCTGGAGAAACTGAAGGTTATACATGTGGTAACCATATTAAGGCAATTGAGAAAATAATAGGAAAAGGAATATTTGATGTAGTTATCTGTAACGACAATTGTAATGGGAGATTACCAGACGATATTGAATATGTATGTATCGAAGATGAGCTTGATAAGGAATACCCAATTTATAGTGCGAATCTGAGTGATACAGAAGCACCATGGAGACATGATTCTTCAAAACTTGCATCAACAATTTTAGATTTATATAATGAAAGAACGGGACCCATTGGACGTGAGATGAGTTCAGATTTGTGAACTTTTTTACAATTCAGTGGTAAAATTTGTCCGAACAATCAATAGGAGGTTATTATGACTGTAAAAGTAGGTATTAATGGTTTTGGTCGCATCGGCCGCCAGGTTTTAAAAGCAATTTTGGAGACATATCCAGATAAGCTTGAAGTTGTTGCTATTAATGATTTATTTGATGCGGCTACCAATGCTCATCTATTCAAATATGACTCAAATTATGGGATTTTCCCAGGAACAGTCACAGTAGATGGTGCAGATCTGGTCATCAATGGCAAGACAATTAAAGTGTTTGCTGAAAAAGACCCCAGCAATTTGCCTTGGAAGGATCTGGGTGTAGAAATTGTGATTGAAGCAACCGGTGTTTTCCGTGACAAAATTGGTAATCCTGCTAAAGGAAAACCTGGTGTGGATGTCCACATCACTAAGGGTGGAGCGAAAAAGGTTATTATCACAGCACCTGCGAAAAATGAAGATATCACTATTGTTTTAGGCGTCAATGATGATAAATATGACCCAGCTATCCATCATGTTGTTTCTAATGCGTCCTGCACAACGAATTGTCTCGCACCCGCTGCAAAAGTTGTGCATGACAATTGGGTGATCAAACGAGGTATGATGACAACCATCCATTCCTATACCAATGATCAACGAATTCTGGATGTTGCCCATAGCGATCCCCGCCGTGCACGTGCTGCTGCAATGAATATTATCCCAACCACCACGGGTGCTGCAAAAGCAGTCGCATTGGTCATTCCTGATTTAAAGGGGAAATTTGATGGTTATGCATTACGCGTACCAACGCCTACAGTATCCATTGTGGACTTTGTGGCCGAAGTTGAAAAACCTGTGACAGTTGAAGAATTGAATGCAGCTTTCAAAGCTGCCGCCGATGGTCAACTCAAAGGCATTTTGGGCTTTTGCACTGAACCATTGGTTTCCATGGATTTCAAAGGTGATTCACGTTCATCCATCATCGATGCAGAAAATACCATGGTAATGGGCGGTACTATGGTGAAAGTTGTCACGTGGTACGATAATGAATGGGGTTATTCTTGTCGGACTGCAGATTTAGCTGCTAAAATGGCAAAATCACTTTAATCATTGATAAAGGGATAACTATGATGCGTATTTTTATCGCGAAATTTCGGCGGTAGAATACGCATCATTTTAAATCAACTTATAATGATTTTTAATCAAGAACAGGAATAGATTATGTTTAACAAGAAAAACATTACTGATATCGATGTCAAAGATAAAAAAGTGTTGGTCCGGGTTGATTTTAATGTCCCGATCAAAGAGGGAAAGATAAAAGACGACACCCGGATAACTGCTGCATTACCGACGATCAATTATCTGTTGGACCATGGGGCAGCTGTGATTTTGTTTTCGCATCTTGGACGTCCAAAGGATGAACCAGATCTACAATTTTCTTTAGAACCGGTTGCAAAGCATCTGGCTACATTAATTCCATATAAAGTGAAATTTGCCGAAGACTGCATTGGAGAAGTAGCAGAAACTGCTTCAGCCGATTTGAAGCCTGGTGAAGTTCTGGTTTTAGAAAATACCCGTTTTCATAAAGCAGAGAAAAAGAATGATCTTGAAATGGCAAAGAAATTTGCAAAATTAGCAGATATTTATGTTAACGATGCATTTGGATCAGCCCATCGTGCGCATGCTTCGACTGAAGGTGTGGCTCATTACCTTCCTGCCGTTGCCGGGTTCCTGATGGAAAAAGAAATCCGATATTTGGGTCAGGCCGTTGCTGATCCAGCCAGACCATTTGTAGCCATTCTAGGTGGTGCAAAGATCAGTGACAAAATAGGTGTGATCGACAATTTATTACAAAAAGCCGATGCTGTTTTGATCGGTGGGGGTATGGCCAATACATTTTTGAAAGCCCAAGGTTTTGAAATGGCTGACTCCCTGGTGGAGGAAGAGGCAGTTCAAACAGCTAAAGAGTTGTTAGCAAAAGGTGGCGATAAATTACATCTTCCGGTTGATCTGGTTTTAGGAAACGCTTTTAATAATGATGCTGAAAGCAAAGTTATCGTTGTGGAAAATGTACCCGCTGGTTGGCGTGTGCTGGATATTGGACCTGCCACTGTGGAAAATTATGCCAGGGTAATTTCTGAAGCTGGAACAGTGGTCTGGAATGGTCCAATGGGCGTATTTGAGATGCCAAAATTTGCCAAAGGAACTTTTGGTGTTGCAGAAGCAGTTGCAGCATCTGGAGCAGTATCCATAATTGGTGGTGGAGACTCCGTATCTGCTATTAATCAGTCCGGCCTATCGGATAAAGTTTCCCACATCTCAACTGGTGGAGGCGCTTCTTTGGAGATGCTTGAGGGTAAAACATTGCCTGGTTTAGCAGCATTACAGGATAAGTAATTTCCCCCCAAATTTTAAAATTCTGGTATAATTCGCGGGCTGCCCTTCGTAAGGAAATTTTTTGGACAAACAGTTCCCTTCTCAGGAAGAGCAATCTTCTTATCAGGTGAATTGGAGGAAATAAGTTGGCTAATATTAAATCTGCAATCAAACGCAACAAGCAAAATGAAAAACGTCGTGTACTAAATCGTGTTTACCGAGGACGTGCCCGTACTTTTGTTTCCAAAGCTCGAAATGTAATCGAGAAAGAGGAGTCAAAAGAAGTTGTGATGGCCAGTGTGGTCGAAGCTGTAAAAGCTTTGGATCTGGCTGCACAAAAAGGTGTCATTCATAAAAACAACGCTGCACGCCGCAAAAGTCGTTTGATGAAACGACTTGCGAACTTACAATCAGAAGAAAAGTAAGTTTTTTAACATTACGCACCGTAAGTGGGAGATGAAAACCTCCCGCTTTTGGTTTAAGCAGGATTATCATAAATTTATTGTCTACCCATCCATCCAAATGGAAATTTGGATCAAAACAAAATCATAATCCGGGCTTAATGTTATAATTTTTGAGGCTTTTAGATACAGGTGAAAATGTTTGATCTTGAACAAAAAAAAGTAGAAGAACTCATAAAGAATTTTGCCAGGCAGAATAACTTGCCTGAGATTTCGATTCAATGGAATTGGATTCCATTCAGTGGGCATTGGGGCATATCCACATCCTTATTTTCATTAGCTGCAGCAGAAGCTCGTCAAAAACAAGTCAAACTCAATGTTCCAGTACGAGCAGATGAATTGGCAATCGAGTTAGCGGAATTTATCGGTAACCCATCCGGATTTGAGAAAGTTGAACCAGTCAATGGTTACCTCAACCTTTATTTTTCTCAGGTAGAATATGCGCGTAGGGTTCTGGATGAAGTATTAGAAAAAAAGTCTGATTTTGGCCGCCCAGAGAGAAAAAACGAGAAAATAATGGTCGAGTTTTCCCAGCCCAATACTCACAAAGCATTTCATGTGGGACATCTGCGTTCGGCGATTTTAGGTGATACATTAGCCAGGATTCTGGATTTTGCTGGGTATGACGTGGTTCGGGCAAATTATCCAGGTGATATGGGGCTGCACGTTATTAAGTGGTTGTGGTGTTATCAAAAATATCATGCAGGTGAAAAACCGGATGCAAATATCACCCAATGGATGGGAAAAATCTATGCGGAAGCAAATGGAAAATTAGACACCAGTCCTGATCTGGAAGCAGAAATAAGAGCACTATACAAACGCTGGGATCAACGAGACCCTGAAATTGTTAAATTATGGCAAGATACCCGAGAATGGTCTTTACAGGGTTTCTATCAAATTTATGACACATTGGATATTCACTTTGACGTTTACTACTTCAATAGTCAGATGGAAAAACCTGGCAAGGAAATAGTCCAGGAACTGATTGATAAAAAAATAGCCACGGATGAACGACCTGATGGTGCAGTTATTGTCAAGATAGACGATGTTTTGGGGTTAAAAAAGGAACAATATCGCGTGCTTGTCGTTCTCAGATCCGATGGAACTGCATTATACGCTACCGAGGATCTGGCGCTCGTAAAACAAAAATTTAGCGATTATCCAGATTTGAAGAAGTCCTTATACATTGTAGATGTGCGCCAATCATTACATTTTACCCAGGTTTTCAAAACCATGGATATTGCAGGATACACCTGGGCGAAACAATGTGAACATGTTCCCTACGAATTGGTCAGTCTTCCAGGCAATGTGGTGATGGCTTCTCGGGAAGGAACAGTGGTTTTATTGGAGGATTTAATCAGTGAAGCCACGAAACGAGCATATGAAGTTGTGCAGCAGAAAAATCCTGACCTGAGCGAAGATCAAAAATGGGCAACAGCCAAAGCAGTGGGTATCGGAGCGATTAAGTATCCCATGCAAGCCAGAGAAAATACCAAAGTCGTCACTTTTGATTGGGAATCTGCGCTTGATTTTAATGGCCAGGCAGCACCCTATATTCAATATGCATATGTGCGTTGTGGTAGTATTCTTAAGAAAGCTGGGAACATTGTCATTAACCCACCTGAAATTTCTTATGAATTATCCCCACAGGAGATCCAGCTTATTGATCTGCTCTCAAGATTTTCCAGAGAAGTTGAGCGGTCCGCAAATGAGTATCGGACAATACAAATTGCCAATTTTGCCTATGAAATGGCGAAAACGTTTAATAATTTCTATACCCATTGCCCGGTTCTCTCAGAAGGAGAACCAATCAGAAGCACACGTCTTAATTTAGTTATGGCAACCCGTCAGGTTTTGAAAAATAATCTGACTTTGCTGGGCATCACAGCCCCAGAAGCGATGTGAACCGATGGTTAAAAAAATTCAAATCAAAAAGGAGAAATAAAAACAAATGACCATTCGAACCCTTATTATGGGCGCAGCTGGGCGCGACTTTCACAACTTTAATGTGTACTTCCGAGATAATAGTGATTATCTGGTTGTGGCTTTCACTGCAACCCAAATCCCTAATATCGAAGGACGACGATATCCTGCACTTTTGGCAGGATCATTGTATCCGGAAGGAATTCCGATCTATCCAGAATCTGAACTGCGTGAATTAATCATAAAACTTAATGTTGATCAGGTAGTATTTGCCTATAGCGATGTTGAGCATGAATATGTGATGCACAAAGCAGCTTTGGTAAATGAAGCCGGTGCCGATTTTAGAATTATGGGGATGAAGAATACCCAATTAAAGTCTTCAAAACCAGTCATTTCTGTGACTGCAGTTCGGACTGGTTCAGGAAAAAGCCAGACAACTCGCCGTGTTTCTCTTATATTGCGAGATATGGGTTATCGTATCGCTGCCATTCGTCACCCAATGCCTTATGGCGATCTAGTCAAACAAAAAGTTCAACGGTTTGCTGATTATAGTGACCTTGATAAAAATGAATGCACCATCGAAGAACGTGAGGAGTATGAACCCCATCTTGATAATGGTGTCATTGTTTATGCAGGTGTCGATTATGAAGCCATTCTGCGACAGGCAGAACAGGAAGTTGACATTGTATTATGGGATGGCGGAAACAACGACTTCTCTTTTTACAAAGAAGATCTGGCGATTGTTGTGGTTGATCCCCATCGCCCTGGTCATGAAACCAGTTTCTATCCTGGGGAAACCAACACCATCCATGCGGATGTATTTGTCATCAATAAAGTAGACACCGCTGATCCTGAAAATGTGATCAAAGTGCGTGAAAATATCCATCGCTTGAACCCTGATGCACTGGTTATCGAAGGTGCTTCGCCCTTATTTGTGGAAGATCCGGAAGCAATCCGCGGAAAACGAGTTCTGGTTGTGGAGGATGGCCCAACACTGACACATGGTGGTATGAAATACGGTGCAGCTTATGTGGCCGCGCGAAGATTCGGTGCTAAAGAGATTGTGGATCCACGTCCATTTGCAGTCCGAACCATCGTTGATACGTACAATAAATATCCCGAAACCGGGACAATTCTTCCAGCCATGGGCTATGGAGCCGAACAAATGAAAGATCTGGAAGATACGATCAATAACGCTGATGTTGATCTGGTTGTTTCTGGTACACCAATTGACCTCAATCGTGTAATCAAGGTAAACAAACCACTACAACGAGTTCGTTATGAATTGCAGGAGATTGGTCAGCCAACTTTAACTGACATTCTCAAAGCAAAATTTGGAAAATAGAAAAACTGAAAAACAGGGATCGGAGAAAATCCGATCCCTGAGTTTGAAAGGCCGTTATGTTTATTGATGAAGCCAAAATATTTGTAGCCTCCGGAAAAGGTGGTGATGGTGCTGTGCATTTTCGCCGTGAAAAATATGTGCCGAGAGGTGGACCTGATGGTGGAGATGGAGGTCGTGGCGGAGACGTGGTATTACGCGTCAAACATACCATGAATACACTTCATTCCTTCCAATTCAATCAGAAGTTTTTGGCTTCACCTGGGGGAAATGGTGCGAAACAAAAAATGACTGGTCGCTCGGCTAATACATTGTTTATTGACGTACCCCCTGGAACACTGGTATATGATGATGACACAGGTGAGTTATTAGGAGACCTGGTTGAACGTGATCAGGAATTATTAATTTGTAAGGGTGGTCGTGGTGGAAGAGGTAATGTTCACTTCGTAAGCGCCAGACATCAAGTACCCCGTGTTGGCGAAAAAGGTGAACCCGGTGAAGAAAAAAACTTACGCCTGGAATTGAAATTGATAGCGGATGTTGGCATTGTTGGTGTTCCCAATGCTGGAAAATCCAGTTTCCTGGCGGCAGTAACAAATGCCAAACCAAAAATTGCTGATTATCCATTTACGACCCTTGAACCAAACCTGGGTGTGGTCAACCTCGATATGGAAAACTCACTGGTACTTGCTGATATTCCTGGATTGATTGAGGGAGCCCACTTAGGGGCTGGATTAGGAGATGCCTTTTTAAGACACATACAACGGACAAGAGTATTGATCCATATGTTGGATGGTCTCTCAGAGGATCCAATTGCCGATTTCTCGCAAATCAATTCTGAAATGGCTTTATTCGACCCGACACTAAAACAAAAATCTCAATTGGTGATATTTAATAAAATGGATGTCCCTGAAGTCCAGGAAAAATGGCCAGAGGTAAAGAATGCGCTTGAAATAAAAGGTTACCAGCCAATGGCTATATCTGCATTAATTCACCAGGACTTACAACCTGTTCTTTGGAAAGTTCTTGAACTGGTTCAAAAAGCCCCTGAACCTGAAGTTACTGAGAAGATGCCTATCTATCGTCCGGAAGAAGACCCGAATGAATTCCATATTGAAGTGGAAGAAGGTGGTTTCAGGGTCATTGGAAAAGCGATCCAACGGGCAGCAAAGATGACCTATTGGGAACATGAAGGCTCACTGCGCCGCTTCCAGAAATTGTTGGAAACCCTAGGTGTTGAAGCAGCCCTAAGAGACATGGGAATTGAAGAAGGGCAAAGCGTGTTCGTTGAAGATTATGAACTGGAATGGCAGGATTAGGAATGCGTGTCGGGATTTTTGGAGGAACCTTTGATCCTCCCCATTTAGGCCACCTCATTTTAGCTGCAGAAGCTACTTCGCAAATGAAATTGGATCGTCTTTTATGGGTCCTGACACCTGATCCTCCTCACAAACGGGATCAGCACTTGACCCCTATTGAGATTCGTTTTGAATTGGTGCAGTTATCCTTAATGAATGATCCCACCTTTGAAATGTGCCGTGTAGACCTTGATCGTCCTGGTCCACACTATACTTTAGACACAGTAAAACTCATTAAACAAGAGTATCCCGGCGCAGAAGTATTTTATTTGATTGGGGGCGATTCATTGCATGATTACCCAAACTGGCATCGAGCAGCTGATTTGTTAGCCGAAGTAAATGGATTGGGGGTTATGCGTCGCCCAGGAGATCAGATTGATATGAGTTTGCTCGAAAGCCAGGTAACTGGTATAACCGCGAAAATCTATTTCATCGAAGCCCCATTACTCGAGATTGCTTCTCATCAAATCCGCAGACGTATTCGGCAGGGTAGACCTTTCCGCTATTATATTCTGCCGGTTGTCTATCAAAGAATCCTGGAAAAGAAATATTATTTTGATATTTCACCAGATAATAATGGTGATCCAAAACCAGTGAATTGACGGGGAAAAAACTTTAAAAAAAGCATCCTGAACAAGAATGGACAGGATGCATATATGAATCATGAAAAATTATGGTTGGCTGATCAATTGTAGGTTTCCGATGCCCATTTTCACATCAAAAGACAATTGAGGACCGGTTCCGAACAAATTGTATTCATTGCCAGACACATTCCAGGTGCCTTTCAATTCCACATTGTTCAAGCCACCATCAACCATAACATAGGCTGAAACTCCTTTGGGAATGATGATTTTTACGTCACCTAAACCAAAGTTGATTTCAATATCGATGTCCCGCTGTAAATCACCAGAAAAATCGAGTGTGTAGGAACCAGGACCGGCTTCAAAGATCATACTATCCGTATTGGCATTCGCTAATCCGATGATCTCGATCTGTGAGGCACCCGTTGAATAGTGGAAAGATGTCATTTCAACGGGATTCAACGTGTCAAAGCGAATATTACCCTGGCTGGCGCCGTCGCTAATCCTTAATTTGGTAAGTGGTATGCCACTCAGATCCAAATTTCCCTGATAAGCCCCTGCATTGATTTCCAGATCGGTCGGATGATCACCTAATTGAATATTCCATTCATTGACTACCTTTTCATCGGGGATTCCGATTTGTTTATTGGTTTCCTGGATAATGCGAATACCATAATTCGTTCGTTGAACTTCAGGATCCCAGATAGAAACATTATATCTAACTTCACCGGTTACCCAATTATCTGAACCACCGCTGATATTCAATCTTCCAGCACCCATCCCGATTTCCAGTTCAGAACTTTCTTGATCTTGAGGAACAGATTCATTAATCGTGAATGTGGTCTCATCAGAAGTGGTTACTTTGGGTAAGTTCACATTGAAAGAACAAGCCAAAGAAGTAAACAACAGTATAAATATTACAATCAATATTTTAAATTTCATTTCAAACCTCAATTTATTTGATTTATTTTTCTTCATTATCACTAAAATCATCACCATCGTTGGGTTCTGTGATTAAAGGGACCTCGTCAATCATTGCCTGTGTAGATGAAGTGCGCGGCGCAGATTGGGGAATTACTTCAGGATAATCACGTGTACCAACCCGGGTTAGAATAATGGCACCTAATCCAAACATGCTTAATGTGCTTACCAATAACCAGCCGATGCAGGGAATTGCTCCAATCACTCTACCTACTACCGAAAGAATGATGGTGCCCAATCCGGCTATTAATGCTGGAGATAAACCGGACTTTGATCCGAAGAGCCGTTTACCAATTTCATACCCTAATGCAATCCAACCATAGGTGAGAGCGACCATCAACGCCATGATGCCAATCAGACCCAATGGAATAAAGATGATCGTGATCAAACATACCAGGATTACAGCGGGGAAGGCAAAAGCAGTCAACAATCCAATGCCCCAATGGGTGAAAGGTTGTTTTCCTATGGCTGTAGAAATCCGTTCTGTGGATTTAGGCGCAATTAATAGCACCAGCATCGCCAAACCACCCATGGCAATAATCTGCAGAATTGCCCATAAGATTGTTGTGATAAAGCTGGTGGTTTTCCTGGCGGCTTCCAGCGGAATATTGGTTGTATTTGGTACCTCAATTTTTCCAAAATTAAATTCAAATGGTAAATTGGAGATCTGAGTACCTTCTATTCGTGCTCCATCCATCTGTTGCAGGTTTGAACCAAAATTGTAAAAGGATCCTTCAATCACTGCGTTCTGGGTGAGCGTTACAGTTCCACCAATGGCTTGAATACTTCCTGTAACGATACCATCAATTTCCAGGACGCCTCCGATAATGGCGATGTCACCATTGACCCGAGAACTGGTTTTTAATGTTGCGGTTCCACCAATCACTGCCAGATCACCATTCAGGGTTTGGTTTTCCTTCAAAGTAAAGGATTGACCCAGGACTACCTTATCTTCATTGATGGTTGGAGGTGGATCAACCAATGTGTTTGCAGAAACACTGCTTACCTGAAAGAATACGAGCACCAACAACATGAAAATTGAGAATAACATTTTTGAATTTTTCATTTTATTAAAACTCCTTGTTTTGATACTTTCCAGACTGTAAACCCCCAAAGAGGAGTAAGGATGATTCCCCAAACGATCAGAATAATCCATCCAAATATTATGGCGATGGGAGGAAGATTTTGGAAGAATTGAAATACCATAGCGCGTAAATTGATAAATGCCTGGATAAAGCCTGTAAATGTTGATACAGCACCTACGATGAGCTCCCCGGTTGTGTAAGATAGAAAAAATATGGCTCCTAAAATGAGGGTAATAATAATCAATACCAATCCAACACCAATCAAAGTTTTGATGGCTTGTTTTCTCTGTAACACTTCTTTATTGATTTCCATTCTGGCGGCAAACCGTTGTGTAAACCCGGGCGCGGGTGCGACCATAGGAGTACGAAACATCAACGTTTCAACCTTTCCCCAGGCTGATTGCAACTCAGTGCATTGATCGCAGTCAATTAAATGCTGGTTCAATTTAATGCTTTCCTCTTTCGTTCTTTCTTTTTGTTCAAATATCCAATCTTCAAAAGGCTGGTGATCCATTTTTCATCCTTTCTACTTGGGAAGAAGTCTGGTTTTGAGATTGCCAGGCTACGGCTAATTTCTTCCTTGCTCGGTGTAATCTGCTTTTTACGGCGTTAATTGTGATGTTAAGTACCTGACTAATTTCTTCTTCGGAGCATTCATGCCAATATCTCAAAACAATGGAAGCGCGATCTAGTTCTGGCAATTCATTTAATAATTCCTGAATTTGTGTCTGGTGTTCTTTTTGTAATGTCACAGCTTCTGGATTGGGTGTATTATGATCCGGTGCTGTTTCAGCTAAAAAATCATCAATATCCAAAACCGGGAGCTTACGTTTGCGATGCTGATCGATACAATAGTGTGCAGCGATGGAGAGTAACCATGTGGCAAATGATCGATCAGGATTGTATTTATTGATCGATTGAAAAGCCCTCCAAAATGTTTCCTGTGCTGCATCTTCCGCTGCTTCCGTGTTGCCCAACATTCTGTAACATAAGTTAAATACTGGCTTTTGAAAACTCTCAACGATCTGGTTGAAAGCAGTTTCATCGCCTTTCATTGAAAGTCTCAGAATATCAGGCTCGATGTTATTCACAAATACTCCATTTTTTGCTTCATCATAATATACGCAAATGATAGGTAAAAGGTTGCAAAATAAGTTGGATGAAAATCAGGCTGTTCGAAATCGGATAAAAAAGGGGGTTTCTCCCAAAGATATTTTGTTAAGTGCCTGGAAAGAAAACCAATTTTTTATTGTTATATAATGAAATCAAAAGGATTTCATAGAGATTATATCAATGATAATTTGTTGAATAGTTACACTTTTTCTTAAACTCTGAAAATCACCTTTTTATTTTTAAGTCTGTATGTATATTCGATTATTATTTAAACGATTCATTATCAACAAAATAAAGGCGTAATGATATGAGATTAGGTGTATGTTATTATCCTGAACAAAATGATGAAGCAATCTGGCAGAATGACGTTCAAGCGATGCGTGAGTTGGGGTTACGAATTGTCAGAATTGGTGAATTCGCCTGGTTTAAAATGGAACCCTCCCAGGGGTTGTATGAGTGGGATTGGATGGATCGGATTCTGGATATTTTATCCAATGAAGGAATTCAGGTGGTGCTTAGTACGCCAACTTCAGCACCACCATCATGGATGATCTATGAACACCCTGATATTTTACCAGTAGCAGAAAATGGCATCAGTAAAAATTTTGGCTCCAGACGTCATTATTGCCCTAACAATTTAACCTTCCATGACTATACCAGAAAGATAGTCAAGCAATTGGCATATCGCTATGGAAAACACCCGGCGGTGATTGGCTGGCAGGTGGATAATGAATTTGGTGCTCATCATTCCGTTCGTTGTTATTGTGATCGATGTGTAAGCCAATTCCGAGAATGGCTGGTAAATCGATACCAGACTTTAAGTAACCTGAATAAATCCTGGGGAACCATTTTTTGGAGTCAGGTTTACACGCATTGGAGTGAGATTTATCCACCGAATTTAACCGTCGCCACCCCCAATCCTTCACAGGTACTGGATTATCAACGCTTTTCTTCTGATTCATTTGTAAAGTATCAGAAAATCCAGGTTGACATCCTTCGAGAGAATACGGAAAACCAATTCATTACGCATAATCCAGATTTTGGTTCCTTTGAAGTGGATACCCATCAATTAGGAAAGGATCTTGACTTTTTATCGTGGAATTCATCTCCCACAGGTCAGGCTGAAATGTTTACCAAACGGTTATACGCACCCTGGGATTCTATACCGGAATTTTCTTATGATGTTGGTGATCCTTATATTACTGGTTTCTTCCATGCCTGGATCCGTGGGGGAAAATCTAAACCATTCTGGGTGATGCAGCAACAGATAGGGCAGACGAATTGGGGAGAGATCAACCCAGGTATCCGCCCTGGAACTGTTCGTTTGTGGACGTGGCATGCGGTTGCGAATGGTGCAGAGACGGTTGTGTATTTCCGATGGCGCGCTAGCCGCTTTGCACAGGAAAATTATCAATCAGGCTTGTTAAAACATGATGGTTCGGTAGATATGGGTTATAAGGAGATTGCAAATTTATTGCCTGAATCCCCGGTTATGCAACAATTGCGGGATGAACCGCTTAGTTCACCGGTGGCTATCTTGACCCGTTTTGATGACTTATGGGCAATAAAAATCCAACCACATCGAAAAGATTATGATTATTTACGTACAATATTTTCTTACTATCGTGCGCTGGTTGAATTGGGTATCAGTGCTGATCTGGTACCGTGTGATGCTGATTTAAGTAAATATCGCCTGGTCATTGCACCTTTGATGTTTATTGGTGATCCGGATATCATTTCCCGTTTGGAAGCATATGTAGCCAGGGGTGGTTCCTTGTTATTAGGTCCCCGATCCGGTAGTAAAAATGAATCAAACATTATGGTCAACGAACCTTTACCAGGATTATTACGATCATTGGTAGGCGGGATTATCAAAGACTGGCAGTCGTTACCCAATGAAGTACAATTTGCCATTCGTTCAGAAATACCCGGATTATATGGTGATGTGGGCATCTGGACTGAATCAATCCAACCGGATGACAATGAAATCGTGAATATCCTCTCTCGCTATTTAGGTGGCCCAATGTCAGGTTGTGCTGCCATTACGGATCATGATTTTGGGGCCGGAAATGTTTATTATTTAGGTTTTTACCCCACCCATGAACAATTAAAACCTATCTTAAAGCACTTCTTGAAATCCTTGAATTATGAAGGGATTATGGATCTACCGGAAGGTGTGGTTGTGATTCAACGTGGAAACCATCGCATTGCCTTTAATTTCACCAGGAATGAGAAAACCTTTGTTATAGATGATCAGATGGTGACACTTTCGCCACGTGACATACGGTTCTTCTTACGCGATTGGAGCTAATCAGCAGTTCTCGTGTGGTTTCAAGGTTAGCCTTTTGCCGGTGAACCGATTGCACAACAAAGATTGTTGTCGCCCAGATTGTTTCCTTTTCCTAGGATCATGCGGGTAGGAGGATCGGATCTCGGTTGCAATCCAGCCATCACAATGTGTGGAATAGTTGATTTTCTGTTTTCAAGGATCCCGATGCTGAAGGGTTGATTGCCAATCTTTGACTGAAAATGAGACAATAACGATATATCGGCTGATTGATCATTCAGGTTTACCCAGGGACCTGCCGTAACCCAACCTCCCACACCAACCCGCCCGAACAGATAACCTGTAATCTGGTGGTTTTGCTTCCATACGAAAGCCAGATCAGGATAATTCTGCCATCTTTTTCGCAGAAAAAAGCCACGGTCATCTCCAAAGGTTTGCTTATCCAGATGGATAACTTCCTGCAAGTCGTCCGTATTCATGGGCCGGACATCAGGAGATTCTTCTGCCGGGATCTGCCCAAAGAAGCGCAGTGAACGGCAAATTAACACGAAACCAAGTTCTTCATACAGGGGAACTGCTTTTTGAACGCCATCCAGAAAAATGGTCTGGATTTGCTTATTTTGCAAAAATTGGATGGCTGGTAGCATCAAGGCACGACCGATGCCCTGGCCGCGGAATTCTTTTACTACGATCAACTCTCCAATAAAACCGGATTGCTGATAGGCTGTGGCAATACACATCCCAATCGGTCTGCTATCCTTCTCGTAGATGAAACAACCCTGCGGATCATATTCGAAATAGGCTTGAAGTTCCAGCAAGGTCTCGCTATGCCAGCCTTCTGTCTTTGTCAAGGAGGCAGCGAATTCCAGGTCTGCCAAGTTTTGGAAATTTCGGATCACCCCGTTCTGGTTATTAATCATATTTCCGGATCAACTGGCAGGTTTTCTGTGGATTATCGGTCAGGACTGCATCCACCTTCATTTTCTCGTAGATCCATAAACGTTTATCCGGCGTGGGATCGAGGGGACAGACGATTTGTTTATTCTTGCGTACCTGCCGGATATAAAATGGATTAAGGAAGACCAATGGCCAGAAGGGACCGATGATCTGCATCTCAGGATCGGGAGTGTAACCGGACATGGTGATCAGTCCGGCTGGGATATCCGGGGCGAGATTGTGAAGACATTGCACACGGGCTTTGGAGAAGGAGATCACAAAAGTGCGATCGCGAATCCCGGATAATGTCAGGAGATCGATTAGTCGCTGGCAGGTTTCATCTTCCAGGAAGCGATCGGATTTGAGTTCGAGTGCCAGGGCAACATCCGCTGGCAGGATGGCGGCCAATTCAGTCAGTAAAGGAACGCATTCGGATTTGAATTCTTCTTTGCCATAAAAGGCGGAAAAGTTTTTCAGCTCCTCAGCAGTGTAGTCTGATACCAGACCGGTTCCGTCGGTGGTGCGGTCGATGCTGCCATCATGGATGCAGATGAATTGGTTGTCTTTGCTCAGCTGGAGATCTGTTTCTAGAATGTCAGCCCCATCCAGAAAGGATTGTTTGAAGGATGCCATTGTATTTTCCGGGCAAAGGACATTGTTGCCACGATGTGCCATGACATAGGGTTTCTTTCTGCCTGGAATTGTCAGGTTTGTGAGTTCCGTGTTGTGTTTCATTCGGTGAAGACCATTTCTTCTTTACCTGTCAATTTGTCCTGAATGCGATTAACTACCAGCTCCAGGTGGCGGGGTTTGTGCACGAAGTCCAGGTCATCTGTGCGGATGGTTAATACCGGGCAAAAATCAAAGGATTGAACCCACTCTTCATAATAGTTCTCGAGGCGTTTGAGGTAATCCTCACTGATGCCAGTTTCGATATTACGACCACGAGCACGGATGCGTTCCATCAACACTGGTACCGGGGCATTCAGATAAACCAGTAACGCAGGTGCTGGTAAATTTTGGATGATTAAGTCGAAGATCTTGCGGTAGGTGCGATAATCACGCTCGGAGATGTTGCCCATATCGTGCAAGGCTCGCGCAAAAATGAAGGCATCTTCGTAAATGCTGCGGTCAATGATCGATGAGCGTGGATCGTTTGCCATCTCCAGGTGTTGTTCGGCACGATGACCAAGGAAAAAAACTTGCAAGTGGAAAGACCACTTCGCCATATCGGCATAAAAATCGGGCAGATAGGGGTTATCGGAAACAGATTCGTAAGCAGTGCGCCAGCGTAAACGCGACCCGATCCTTTCAGTCAGCGATGTTTTCCCAGATCCGATATTTCCAGCAACCAAGACAAGATGTTTTGACATATGTATATCCTTTGACCAGAATTTCAAATTTGATTTTACAGGAAAAAATCTAGATTTCCAAAAAATACCAGAGTACATCAAATGGTGAAAAAGCTCTACAAAGGTTAATAGAGCTTTTTCGAATGATTTGATCAGGAATTCTTGAAAAATTTAGCTACTTTTGGTTGGTATATATTTCTTTATTTTTTCAGCCAGGTTGGCAATCGGCATGGTTTGCAACCATAATCTTCCTGGTCCGGTTACAAGCGCGAGAAACAAGCCTTCACCAGAGAAGACGATATTCTTGAGACCTTTCATCATGGTGATGTCGTAGCTAACGGTGGGATCAAAGGCAGCAATATGACCAGGATCGATTTTCATCACCTGGCCGGGTGCCAGATTGTATTCTTTAACTTCACCGGGGATCTCCAGGAAGGCCATGCCAGGGCCGGTTAACTTTTGTAAAATAAAGCCTTCACCACCGAATAAGCCAGCGCCTAATTTTTTGCGGAAATGCATTTCAAGTTTCACGGAACTCTGTGCACACATGAAAGCATCTTTTTGGGTGATCAAAATTTGGTTTGGGGCAAGCTGGATTGGCAGCACTTTTCCTGGCGCTTCGGGCGTGAAGGTGATCATGCCGTTCTGAACACGGCTGGTATAGGTGGTCATGAATAAGGATTCACCGGAGAGTGCTCTGCCAAGACCGGACATGAGACCACCTTTGGTGTTGGTTTCCATATCGATTCCATCGCTCATCCAGGCCATACCGCCTGATTCGGTAAACATCGATTCGCCGGGATCGAGTTGCACTTCGAGACTTTGTAAAACTGTACCTGATATTGCGTAACGCATACATTCCTCCTGAGATTTGGATATATTTTATTATAGGACATATTTTACGAGATTAGAATCACTGTAGAATACGAATTCATTTGATATTTTTGCGAATCTCTTCAATAATGGAAGATATGAAACCAACATTGCCGATTAACCCATCATCCCAACCCAAACGGAATATTGCTGTGCGTGTCACGAATAGCGCTGAGACGATGATCCGTAAGTGTCACCCGTGGATTTTTGATCAGTCGATTACCTTCCAGAGTCATGCAGGTGCAGCGGGTGATCTGGCGGTGATCTTTGATTCGAAACGGAAGTTTCTGGCGTTGGGATTGTATGACCCCGATTCGGTGATCCGAATTCGGATCCTGCAATTCTCCAAACCGGCTGAGATTGATCAGGAATGGTTTGCGAGAAAAATTCAAGCTGCTTATACGTTGAGAGAAGTGCTACATACGCAGCATACCGACGGATATCGCCTGGTGTTCGGGGAGAATGATGGCTTGCCCGGGTTGGTGATTGATCGCTATGCAGCAGTTTTTGTGATCAAGATCTACAGCGCTGCCTGGGTGCCTTACCTGCGCTGGATTACGGAGTGTTTGCAGGAATTGTTCAGCTATCGCTCGCTGGTAATCCGCTTGAGCAGGAATATTGCTGAGCAGGTCGAATTGGAATTTGGGATCAGAAATGGCACTGTCATGGAAGGAGAGCCAGTAGCAGAGCAGGTGTTGTTCCGAGAAAATGGCTTGACCTTTGAAGCGGATCCCATTCACGGGCACAAGACCGGCTTTTATCTGGATCAGCGCGAAAACCGGGCAAGAGTAGAGCTGTTGGCTGCCGGTAAAGGCGTGCTGAATGTGTTTTCCTACAATGGTGGATTCTCGCTGTATGCTGCACGGGGGAAGGCAAAAGCTGTCACCAGTGTGGATCTGAACGCGCTGGCGTTGGAATCGGCCAGGCGCAACTTTGACTACAATCTGGATATACCCGGGATAAAAGCCTGCCAGCATGAGACGGTGGTGGCAGATGCCTTCGCGTATCTTCAAATGGCAGCCAGCAACCAGCAGAAATTTGACATGGTAATTCTGGACCCACCGATGTTCGCCCAAAATCAGAGCCAGATTGATCGGGCGCTTGCAACTTATCAAAAGTTGACAAGGTTGGGGCTGGGAGTTTTGAACCCAGGTGGGGTACTGGTGCAGGCATCCTGTTCGAGCCGGGTTTCATCCACCGATTTTTTTGATGTCATTCATGCAGCCGTGCAGCGTATGGGAAGAAAAATCCACGAGATCGAGCGCAGTGGGCACGCACTGGATCACCCCGTCAATTTCCCGGAAGGGGAGTATTTGAAATGTTTGTTTGCTCGGATCGATTGATTTCTACGGCCAGGGGATTTTGACCGGTAAGGAGTAACCGTGCTTTTCGACGGTGTAGAGCTCACCGGAGGAAGGATTGGCACATCCAGTCTGGTCGGTGACCGTGTAGCTGGTGGTGTATTGGTTCGGATAGGAAAAAGTCCACCACAGGTAGGCACCGTTCTGGCAGACCCAGGCTTCGATGAAATAACCGCGGTCGTCATCTTCGGTCATGCTGACCTGATCCCAGGAGATGGTGACCTGATCGCCATCCCGCCTGGCACGCACATTCTGCGGGGGACCGTACATATTGGAGCCGACCGATTGCAGATCGGGGATGATGTAGCGCACGGTGTCGAGGTTACCCACCACATCGATGACCGAATTCGAAACCCAGCACCAGTAATTGAGCTTGTCGAATTTGATATGCAGCCATTTGGAGTAGGGGAAGCGACCACGCACCGTGCCGGTATCGCCGGGATACAAATCGGCTGCGTGTAGATATGCAGAGGAAGGTCCGTAGCGACAGTGCGCCTGGGTATGGACTTTCACATCCGGGAAGTCGAAAGTGGGCGTAGGTGTGATTGTGGGCGTCAGGGTAATAGTGGCAGTATCCGTGATGGTAGGGGTGCTGGTAATGGTGGCGGTGGAGGTCAGGGTGGGGGTACTGGTGGGGGAGAGACGTGCTGTTTTGGTGGTGGTGAGAGTGGGTGTGGCAGAGAAATACACAGCGGTCTCAGTCGCCGCTTCGCTGGTTTGAGTCATTGCAGGAGCGGTGAAGAGGGTACAGGAGATCAGAGATCAACGGAGAGGAGGGAGAAGGATAGCAAATGTTTGATCATGTTTCACGATTGTAACGCATTTTTTGGTGTTGGTTTTGCATCTTTCAGATTTGTTAGTCATGGAAGTGATCGCCGACCTGCTACATCGTGAACCAAATAGACGAATTTTCAGTAGAATATGAATAAAGATGGTTGATGGAAGGCTGGCGTCAAGAAGGACTGTCAACGAATTTAGAACGAACCCACAGGGTGATATGGCCGTCAACGATGGAACCGAATGACCGAGGGTCATGATATAAACGAATGACTAATACTACAAGAGAGCGTTATAAAAGAAAAAGTTTATTACGTTAACTCAATCGGTCTTTTTTTGGAAAGAGAAGAGTTTTGATTTGTTGAGAGGATTATTTTAAAAGATAGGGAGAGGGAAAATGAAAGAAATACCAGTACATTCCATAGCTTTGAATGAGCCTGATTTTATTGCTGATCCGTATGCTGAATTGGCTCAATTGCGGCGCGAGCTGCCGGTTTTCTATGATCCGGGATATGACCGCATTTTTTTCAACCTGCATGCGGATATCAGCGATTTGTTGCGCGATAAACGCTTCGGTCGTGGGATGCTTCACCGCTACAGCCGTGAGGAATTGGGCTGGCCACCACCAGATCCCAGACTGGCACCTTTCCGACGATTTCAGGATAACGTTTTTATGGATATGGAAGGGACTGCGCATGCGCGTATGCGTGGGTTGGTTTCAAAGGTGTTCACACCGCGCCAGGTGGAAAGCCTGCGGGAGAAGCTGGAGGCTACCACACATACGCTGATCGACGCCGTCCCACAGCATGAACCCTTTAATTTCGTGAGCGAAATCGCAGAGCCGTTGCCGGTGGCGATGATCGCTGATTTACTGGGCATCCCGGAACCGATCCGTCCTCACCTGCGACCCTGGTCATCGGCGATTGTGCGCATGTATGAGATGAACTACACAGACGAGGACGTGGAGAACGCCAACCAGGCAGCTGATGCGTTTATGGAGACGGTACTGGAACTGGCTGTTGAACGGCGCGCGCAACCACAGGACGACCTGATCAGCCTGCTTTCGACCGCGGAGGTGGATGGCAGCCGCTTGACGGATACCGAACTGGCTGCGACCAGTATCTTTTTGCTCAATGCTGGGCACGAAGCCACGGTGAATGGTTCCTCGCTGGGACTGCTGGCATTGTTACGTGATGAGGCAGCGTTGGCGCAGTTGAAGGATTCCGTTGGGGCAGGGCAAGCGGATACGCTGCTGAAGACCGGAGTGAATGAGCTGCTGCGTTATGATACACCCTTACCGATGTTTGAGCGATATGCGCTGGAGGATATGGAATTCAACGGGTATGAGCTTAAGCGTGGGCAGGAGGTGGCGTTGATGTATATCTCCGGCAATCGCGATGAAGCCCGATTCACCAACCCGAATGAGCTGGACCTGACCCGCAAGGATAATCCACTGTTGACGTTTGGCCTGGGCACGCATTATTGTGTGGGGGCACCACTGGCCAGGCTGGAACTGCAGACAGTCTTCCGGATTTTGCTGGAAAGGATGCCCGGTTTGCAACTGGCAGGGGAGCCGCAGTTCACGGAAGGGTTTGTAATTCGGGGATTGAGGGAGTTGATGGTAGCTGATGGATGATGGCTGAACACTGAAAGTGACCTGTGACTAGTCCTAAAAATTGTTGACTAAAAATTACAGCTTAGCTGCTCTTTGGTGTGATTCTCTGGGATTAAACAAAAAAAGGCGGGTTGTCAACCCGCCTGTACGTTTATGAGAGTTTTGCTAACACTCCGAGTAGCCGCAGGCGTAGCATTTGCGGCAGCCTTCTTCGTTGACAAAGGCTGCTTCGCCGCACTCAGGGCAGAGGTCGCCGATTTGCATCATGTGTTGGGTTGCGGGGACTTCCACCCAGGGTTTCTGGCCGTTTTTAGGTTTTTCTCCTTCGGGCAAGCCGGAGAGGCGTTCTTCACGACCATGGACGTAATCGGTCATGATCTGTGCCAGACCATCGGGTAGCGAGCGCACACGGTTGGGACCGAAGCCAAGCGGACGTCCACCACCGATGCCGTTCAACTGGCTGATGACATCACGCAGGCGTTTGCTGGGTTCGATGGGGGAGATCAGACGCAGGATGTAGGAGATCAGACGGGCAATCGCTTCAGAAACCGCAGCGGTATCTGAGCCGGCTTTGGCGGAATTGATAAAGACTTCGAAAGGCTGATAATCGCCATTTTCGTTGATGGTCACAAAGGCTTTGCCCAGCGGGGTGCCGATCTGATAGGTGAAGCCATTCAGGAAGCGTGGGCGTGGTTTTTTGCTCTCTGACCATAAAATCGATTGTTCGGTGGCTGCAGGTACTGTTGCCGGTGCGGGGGTGGTATCCTTTACCTTTTCTTTGGCGGTGGCGTGCGTCTCGAGCACCACGGTCTCGCGTGAGCCGGTGACATAGACGGTAATGCCCTTGCAGCCCAATTCCCAGGCCAGCTGGTAAGCAGTGGCAACGTCCTCTTCGGTGGCGTTGGGTGGGAAGTTGATGGTCTTGGAGAGCGAGTTATCCACATAGACCTGCAGGGCTGCCTGCATGCGCACATGCTCCTCGGCAGTGATATCGGAGGAAACCACGAAAGCGTTCCGCACAAAGGTGGGGATATCGTCCAGTGATTGGCAACTGCCTTTCTGCATGACCTGCTCAAAGACTTCCTGGCGTTTTTCCTGGTTCATACCCAGGCGCATCAGAGCGTTTTCGAAAGCCGGGCTGGCATAGGTTAGCTGGAGATCCTTGCCGTTATCGTTGACGTGGCGAATGTAAGCCAGGGCAAAGACAGGTTCACAACCGTAGCCTTCACAGCCGGCGACGGTCGAGATGGTGCCGGTGGGGGCAACGGTGGTCTGGGCGGCGTTGCGAATGCCGTGCGCCTGAATTTGCGCGACGATCGCATCCCAATCCAGGTCGGGACGGCCATAGTCGTTGCGGAAATCCAGAATACTGACAGGTGGTACCCAGGTGATATTTTCGGGGTCGTAAATTGAGCCGGTGATCGCCGGGAATGATCCACGCGATTTGGCCAATTCAATGCTGGTTTGCATGGCGTGGTAACGCACGAACTCCATGATCTGGGCACCAAAGTCCTGCCCCTCGGGGGAACCATAGCGGATGCCGGCGTAATACATCATGTCCGCCAGCCCCATGATGCCCAGTCCGATGCGACGGGCACGCAAGGCGGCTTCGCGCAACTGTGGGACTGCTGGCACATAGGCATTCGCTTCGACCACGTCATCCAGGAATATAGTGGAGAGCTCTACATCCTGGCGCAGTTGTTCCCAATCGATGACGCCATCCTCGTTTATATGGCGTGAGAGGTTGATGGATCCCAAACAACAATTTTCGTATGGTCCAAGCCATTGTTCACCGCAGGGATTGGTTGCCTCCAGCTCATATAATTGTGGTACTGGATTGGAACGATTAGCGGCGTCCAGAAAGAGCATGCCTGGTTCGCCGTTATGATGCGCCTGTTTTACAATTTGGGAGAACAGATCTCGCGCTCTGACTGTGCGGTGGGTGAGGATGGGATATCCATCAGCTTCGATTTGATCTATGGTGCCTTTGAAATGTTTATGGTCAGGATGGTTGATATCCGGGAAGCGCAGTTCCCAGTCGTCGTCGTTTTCAACCGCGTGCATGAAGGCGTCGGTGATTCCAACGGAAATATTGAAGTTTGTGATGGCATTTTCATTGGTCTTGCAGGCGATGAAATCTTCAATATCCGGGTGATCAACACGCAAAACAGCCATATTCGCACCGCGACGGGTACCACCCTGGGCAACTTCCCCAAAGGCGTGATCATAGACGCGTAGGAAACCAACCGGTCCCGTGGCATTACCGGCTGAGGATTTGACGAGGGAATTCTTGGGGCGTAAACGCGAAAAGCCAAATCCATTCCCGCCGCCGGTCTGTTGAATGAGGGCAGCGTCGCGCAGGGTCTGGAAAATGCCCGCGGAGGAGCGTCCCATATCATCATCGATCGGTAATACAAAACAGGCAGCTAATTGTCCCAGCGGTGTGCCAGCACCGGTGAAGGTGGGGGAATTGGGGAAGAAGCGTTTGTCGATCAGCATGCGATAGAATTCTTTGGCGCGTTCGATGGGATCGCCGTTCCAATTTTCTTCAACTTTTGCAACGTGATAGGCAACCCGCCAGAACATTTCTTCAATGCTTTCGACCGGTTCACCATTATGGCCACGTCGGAGGTATCGCTTGACCAGAATTTGCCTCGAGTTTTCTGAAAGTTCAATCGTGGGTAGTCCTTCCGGGAGTGGGGGTGTTGGCAACAATCCGGATTTACTGACCTTTTGATTAAAATTTGATACAACAGTCATTATCTACCTCCAATAAATTACGATTCTAACAATCGATCGATTTCAGTTCTGATAGCGTTCAAATCATCCAGACGCAGGTAAACGATGGCATAACGGATGTAGGCAATCAGGTCGAGTTCTTTTAAACCATTAAATGCCATATCACCAACCACACGCGACGAGACTTCTGCGCGCCCTAATTTTTGAAGAGCGATTTCAATTTCGGATACCAGATTGTCAATTTGACCAGCGGTGACGGGTCTTTTGACACAGGCAATGCGAATGCCGCGGTGTAATTTTTCGCGGTCGAATTCTTCACGCGTACTATCCCTTTTAATAATCAGTGGGGTTGCCAGAATAGGGCGTTCGTATGTGCTGAAGCGTTGTTGACAGCTTCCACATTCGCGACGACGGCGTACACCACCTCTGGCGTCATGAGTCGTGTCTATAACCCTCGATTTATCACTATGGCAATACGGACAGTTCAAGAAAACTCCCTCAAAATGGATTTACAAGCTATTATGATGTCGAAAAAAATAAATCCAAATTAACAAAACCCCTATATATGGGGGTATAAAAATAATAAAGGCTTATATGTATGGGTTTTATTCTAGCACAAGAAAATTGTGTCTGCAAGCAAATTAAGAAACGTTTTGCTTAAAATTTTATTGATATTAGAAAAAAAATTCTATAATAATTAATGGATGAATAAACAAAAATTTGCCCCATATATGCGGTGCACATTTGGGGGTATCAGGCGGAGTATACGGAATAATCCCCACAAGTAGGTATCGTTGACCATAATGCTTTTAATGCGAATATTTGTCATGTTAAAAAATTCGGGGAAGAAAGGTCTCAAAACACCTGCTTGCCCCGATTTATTGAAATAAAAAACACCGTGCGCGTTCCGGTGTTTTTTGTTGCGTTTCAAAAATTGTGGGGAGTTTTGTAACGCGGTGTGTGTGGAGTAAGTGGAAGGACCAATGGATCAAATTTTGAACGATGTTGTGGAGCGAATTCCTGCGACACAGCCCCCTTCGAAAATTCTTCTGCTTTGAAGGCAAAAGCAGTAAGAACCTGGGAGGATTTTTCCGCTTAGCGTTGTGAGCGATTGCGTAAGAAAGCGGGAATATCGAGGTCGTCCGTATTGATCATACTAGATTGGAATTCAGTGGGCGCCGCTGCAACTCTTTCCTGTCGATGAGGTGAGTTTGAGGAATGAGGTTTGACTTCATCACTCTTGCTCACTGGTTTCGCATCGAAAGCCGAGTTCTGGCGAACACCCGCACGGTCAAAACCTGTGGCAATGACCGTAATGCGTACTTCATCGCCCATGTTTTCATCGATGACAGCACCAAAGATGAGGTTGACATCCGGATGTGCGGTTTCTTTAATGATGGCAGCAGCCTGATTGACCTCAAAGAGAGTCAGATCGGGACCACCGGTCACATTGAAGAGGATACCGCGGGCTCCATCGATTGTGATGTCAAGAAGCTGACTGGAGATGGCTGCTTCTGCTGCAATACGGGCACGATCTTCACCAGAGGCTCGACCGACCGCCATCAATGCTGCGCCACCCTCACTCATAATCGCACGAACATCAGCAAAATCAAGATTAATCATTCCTGGAACTGTAATTAATTCAGAAATACCTTGAATGCCTTGATGTAAGACGTCGTCAGCGATACGAAAAGCATCTTGCAGACTTGCTCGTTTGTCAACGATCTGCAATAAGCGGTCATTCGGTATGACGATCAAGGTGTCTGCATGCTCTTTCAAGCGGGTAATTCCGCCTTCGGCTGATTTTGTTCGTCGAGCACCTTCAAATGTGAATGGTCGTGTAACAACGCCAATGGTCAAAGCGCCAACTTCTTTAGCAATTTGAGCCACGATTGCTGCAGCACCTGTACCGGTACCACCACCTAAACCGGCGGTTACGAAGACCATGTCTGATCCACGTAATACTTCGTACAGATCTTCTGCAGATTCTTCAGCAGCTTTCTGACCAATTTCTGGATTACCACCCGAACCTAAACCTCGGGTAGTTTTATCACCAATGCGCACCCTTGTTTCTGCTTTTGAAAGCAGTAACGCCTGTGCATCGGTATTGACGGCAATAAACTCAACTCCTGACATGCCTTCCAGGATCATGCGGTTTACTGCATTGCAGCCACCGCCGCCAACACCAACAACTTTTATTCTTGCAAATGATTCTGATTGAAATTCCATTATCCTTCCTCCCGAAAACAGTTTGCGGTCATGGTCAGATGATCTAGAAATTATGGGGAAATCTTTTTAAGGAATTCCACAATCTTTCCTAACCAATCCGGACCACTTCCTTTCGATACAAATCGACCACCACCACGCGCAGGCATTGCCAATTCGTTCATCGCCAGAGCAAAATAGAGTAACCCGACACTGGTGGCATATGCCGGTGAATGTAATTGATCCACCAACCCCACCAGGTTTTCAGGTCTAGCCAGACGAACTGGTAAACCTAACACCTTACTAGCCAGCGGACGGATACCTGGCAAAAGACTGCTTCCGCCAGTTAATACCATACCAGCCGGTAATAAACCATCATATCCAGAGCGTTTGATCTCCTTTAAGATCAGTTCGAAGATTTCTTCGGCACGAGCTTCAATGATATGCGATAGATCGCGTCTGGGAATTTGTGTTGCCTGGTCGTCGCCAAAACTGCGTACGCGGAAGGATTCGTCTTCCCCTACTTCGGCTTTAATGGCGTGACCATATTGTTTCTTAACTTTCTCAGCTTCATCCATGGGTAAGCGCAGTCCATGGGCAATATCGGAGGTGATGTGATTGCCACCCACCGCCAGTACCATGGTGTGCCAGACATCACCGTCGATATAAATGGCTAAATCTGTGGTACCGCCACCTATATCACAAACGATGACACCCATATTGCGCTCGGTTTCGGAGAGCACTACCTCGGCTGATGCCAGCGGATTGAGGATGAATTGACTCACCTGGATCCCGGCACCTTCGACAGCCTGGCGGATATTCTCCACAGTTGACTCAGCAGCGGTGATGATGTGTGCTTCCACTTCCAGGCGATAGCCATGCATCCCGATGGGGGAACGAATACCGTCCTGCCCGTCGACAATAAAGCCGCGTTGGATAACATGCAAAATTTCGCGGTTATGCGGGATATTTACAGCCTGTGCAGCTTCTAATGCCCGGTGCATGTCATTGATATCAATAACACCACCCGTAACAGCTGCAACGCCGCGATTATTGACGGAAGTGATTTGTGAACCAGCCAGACTGACAAAGGCTTCGGAGACTTCCAGACCACAGGAACGTTGTGCTTTCTCCACTGAACGGGCAACCGATTGGGTAGCTGCCGACAAATCAATGATGGTGCCTTTCTTGATGCCTGTGGAGGGTTCAATCCCCACACCAAGGATGCGAATACCATGATCGCCTTCAATGCGGCCGATCAACGTGCATACTTTGGTGGTACCTATATCAATTCCGACAACAATTGGTTCTTCCATATACGATTTACTCCCGATAATAAGGTCTGGTTGCAAATTCTATGCTAACCATGCTGGGATTTGTTCCTTCTCTGGAAAATTTCTCAACAAGTGCTTGATAAGCATTTAATTTATAATTAATATCATTTAAAGTCAACCCAACATATACATCCCATCCCTGTTCGGCTTTCCATCCCAAACCATGTGTTTGATTATATAGGATTTGAGAATTGGGAGGTAGAAAGGCCATCAACTGATAGGCGGCATCAATCATGACCGGGTTGACAGTTTCTCCCCAACCCTGTAATTGAGCTGCGGATAATTGAGCCGTTTTGCTGGCTTCTGGCGTTTGGTCCAGGGTGGACTGGCTCATATCCTGTGGAGATGCTACCAATGGGGGAGGAGAAGAGGCTTGAATGGTCAGTAGATCGCCGGCATCACCACGCGGTGGGATCAAAACACCTTCCTGATCCATCCAATAAGCTTGCTTTTCCGTTTGCCATAAGAGCACTGGTTGGCGCTCAAAAGCGGAAATTTTTACCAGGTTCGGAAATTCTACCGAAATCTGAACATCCTTCAACTCGGGGAAAGCAATTGTCAAATCCTGTTTAGCTTGATTGGCATCCATCCAGATGATTGATTCATCCTGTATTTTCATAACAGCGTCCAGGTCGGCGGCTGTCAGGCGCAGCAATCCACTGGTCTGGATTTGATTGACGCGAAATTCTGCAGCATTAAATAATAAATAAATTCCTGCCAGACAAAAAATTCCCAGGAAGAATGAGAGAAAACGCCAACCGATATTGATGGATGAAATAGCCGGTAATCGTACTTCAGCCCCGGTAGCGCCAATGGCATAATTATATTGGCGGCTTTTGGTTTGTTTTGGAGTTGCCGGATAAGCAGCTGCATAGACCCCACGACGACTGACCATGGGCGTGGTCACTTTTTGAACGGGTTGTTGAACTGCTCTGGTGGTGCGTTTGATTTTTTCTTCTGTTTGTTGTTTTTGTCTCTCTCGCACCAGGGTGGCTCTGGGGATACTGGTTGCATTTCTCATAAGCTTCTCCTCCGGTATTGATGTATGGACCGGGAATTTTCTTTGTGACGTTCAAGGGCTAATTCAATCAAACGATCGATTAATTCGGTAAAAGATATTCCACATGCTTCCCAAAGTTTGGTGTACATGCTGATTTTTGTAAAACCAGGAATGGTATTGATTTCATTCAGGTAGATCTGATTTTCTTTCTCATCCACCATAAAATCGACTCTGGCCATGCCAGCACAATCGATTAATTGATAAGCTTTGATGGCTGTCTCCTGGATATGTTTCGTCATCTCTGCCGGGATTTCGGCCGGTATGATTAATTGGGAGATGCCGTTGATGTATTTGTCATCATAGCTATAGAATTCATCCCCCGGGACGATCTCTCCAGGAACAGATACTTGCGGAAATTCGTTCCCAAGCACAGAGATCTCAATTTCAAGTGGTTTTTCCAGTCCAACCTCCACCAGAATTCTGCGGTCATATTGGGCGGCATCCAGTAAGCCTGCGATGAGCTGTTGGCGATTTTTGCATTTGTTGATCCCTACAGAGGAACCCATATTAACGGGTTTGGTGAAATAGGGGTATTGCTTCATTGTTTCAATTTTTTCAACAACCCCGTCCATGTCAGCTTCAATTTCTTTCCGGGTGAAAATCATATCATCCACAACAGGAATCTGATGCGCGCGCATTACCTGTTTGAAGACAGCTTTGTCCATACCTACAGACGAACCCAACACACCAGCACCAACAAAGGCGATTTCGGTCATCTCTAATAATCCCTGAATGGTCCCATCTTCACCGAAAGGACCATGTGTGACCGGGAAAATTACATCCAATTTTTCAATTGGTGTCAGAAGGATACCTGCAGCGGTATTTTCACGGGCATAAAGGACGTGCCCACCAGGTTCGGCAATAAGCGTAGCAGGTTTTAAACCGGTCAGATCTTTATTTTCAAAGGCTGTCAACACATCCAGACCAACCAACCAGACACCATCGTGGGTGATACCAATTTCAACAACCTTAAATTTTTGACGATCAATTTTTTCCAGAATAGATCGAGCAGAGAGCAATGATATTTCATGCTCTCCCGATCGACCACCAAATAAAATCGCTACGGTTAATTGGTTCATATCGAAGCCTTCCCATCGTTCGCCTGATTGTTGTTTGCTGTTGGATTGAAACCAATCATTTCTACCTCTAACTCCAGTTCCACGTTGAATTCTTTTTTGACGGTTTTTTGTACATGTTGCACCAGATTATAAATTTCGCTGGCGGTTGCCTGGTCTGAGTTGACAAAAAAATTGGCATGTACTTCACTGACTTTTACACCACCGATGGTATAACCTTTCAAACCGGCTGCTTCAATCAATCTACCGGCGTAATCTCCAGGTGGGTTCTTAAACATGGAACCCATGCTGGCTCCGGGAGGTTGTGTTTTGCGTCGGTGTTCACTAAAAGCATTCATCCTCTCTTTGATCTTTTGTGGGTCGTCATACTGGCAGTCAAGCGTTGCAGATAGGACAATCCCACTTTCCTGTTTGCGTTTTAAGATGCTGCTACGATAGCTAAATTGGAAATCTTCTTTTTTCCAGATAGATTTCCCCTTCTTTTGTTGCAAGATTTCAGCCAGGAGCAAGTTGCTGTGTGTATCGCTACCATGTGCGCCGGCGTTGCCATAGACTGCGCCCCCAACCGTACCGGGGACGGTGGCAGCCCATTCCAATCCAGATAAGCCTGATAAAGCAGCTTTACGGGCGACCAATCCCAAACTTGCGCCAGATTCGACCCACAGCGTGGGATGCTCACCTGAGATTTTCATTTCGATTTTCTTAGCATGATTGAGGATTACCAACCCGTCGAAACCCTCATCACTGAATAAAACGTTTGATCCTGATCCCAAAAGGAAAAATTTAAGATTATTGTCCCAACAAAATTGAACAGCGTCAGCGAGTTCAGTGGCATTCCTCACAGTGATAAAACAGGAAGCAGCTCCACCAACCCTGGCGGTCGCAAAATTCTTCAGTGCAACCTGCTGTTTGAGCCTGTTACCAAATTTCTTTTCAAGAATACCAATTGATTGCGAATGCAGCATGAATGAAACCTTTACGCGTTATTAAAATATTTGATTAATTTGTGAACGACTTCTTTTTTGTTCTGAATGGTTGATCGGTTTTTATCATTCAACTTGGGTTTACGATCAACACTACCCTTCTCGGCTGGAAGGATGATGGTGGGTAGAAAGGTGAATAATTCAACTTTCTGAACTTCGGTGTCAATATCATTCTCATAATTCATGGTGTTTCTCCTTTTGGATAAGCCTGGATAAAACATCTTTACTGATCTGTGTTGCATCACCGGCAGAAAAAACCAGCATGACATCACCGGATGAAAGATTTTCAACCAGGTAATCGCTTATATCTGCAAGAGAAGCGATATAACGTGCGTCTGTATGTTGCATGGCATCCACAACCTGGGATGAAGAGAAGCCATCATCTTTTTCGCGGGACGCATAGATTTGACTGACGATCACATGGTCAGCCTGGCTGAAAGAATTTTTGAATTCGTCAAATAAAATTTTTGTGCGGGAGAAAGTATGCGGTTGCCAGATCGCCCAAATTTTTCTACCAGGATAGCGACTCCTGGCAGCCTGAAGAGTAGCCTGAATTTCAGTGGGGTGGTGCGCATAATCATCTATGATGGTGATCTGATCCACTTCTCCAAGAATATCGAATTGTCGTGAGGTGCCACTAAATTCGGTCAACGCATTGGCAGCAGACTGAAGATCCAACCCCAGGCTGTGAGATATTCCTAAAGTGACCAGAGCGTTCATCACATTATGCATGCCAGGAACACTTAAATCCACTGGGATCAATCTGCTGGGAGATTGCGCGGAATTTTGATAAACTGAAAAGCGGTAACCACCCATTTGGTTTGGAGTGATTTCCCTCGCCTGGTAATCACATTCCGACGAAGCACCATAAGTCAATAAAGCAGGGTGGGTGATGAATGGGAGTAGTTTTTGATTTCCAGTATCATCTCGATAGACAAATACTTTGCCATCAGGAGCAACTTTTTCTATGAAGGCTTTGAAAGCCTGCAGATAATCCGTAAAGGTTGGGTAACAATCCGGATGATCATGCTCCAGATTAGTGATCACGGCGATGGTGGGGGATAACCCCAGGAACATACGGTCGTACTCATCCGCTTCGATCACAAAATAATCACCTGATCCATAATGAGCATTATTACCCAGGTCTTTTGAGACACTTCCAATAACATAACTGGGATCTAAATCCAGTTTTTGTAACAAATTTGCAATCATGGCAGTCGTGGTTGTTTTACCATGGGTACCAGCGACGGCAATCCCTTTTTGGTCTTGCATCAACTCAGCCAGGATATCGGAACGTTTATACACCGGGATATGGGCAGCATACGCAGCCTGGACTTCGGGGTTGCTATCTGGAATCGCTGATGAGCGGATGACCAGATCGACACCCTTTACGTGATCAGCCGAATGTCCCTGGAAAACTGTAATCCCATTGGACATTAAATCTCTGGCTAAATCCGAGATTTGAAGGTCAGAACCACTTACCGTGTGCCCTTTTTCCTGCAATAATCGGGCGATCGCCGAAAGACCGGTTCCGCCAATCCCAATAAAGAACATGTGCTTTTTCATAGGAAAACCACCAGCACAAACACAAATGCGATCGCCACGGCAAAATAAATCATGGGAGCGCCCAATAATACAGGCGGCATAAATGCAAGTAATTCCTGGGCAGCGATACCGATTTCAGAATTTACATCAGGTTGAATAATGAAAGAGAAAGGATATCCGGCATCATCCAGAAAAAACCATAAACTACCAAAGACTAAATACCCATTGACCGCCCCCAAGAAGAGACCTAATAAAACATCCTGGAATTTTTCCCGGATGAAGCGACCCGAACTGGCAATTTTGGGAAATTTGGGGGTCTGATATCCAAAGAAAACCAAGGACATCAACAGAATGGACCTTAACCAGAAAAAGGAATCCGGATTGTTGACCATCAGGGTATCACGAACAAAAGGAACAAAGCGTTCTAAAACGGAGAGAACGAACAAAGCCAGAATCACGCTGAAACTAACCAGCAATTCACGTGCCCAGCCACGCATCGCGCCAATTAAGGCAAATAAACAAACATACATCCAGAAGATAACATCTAATGAAATCATGCATGACCACCTTTCTGGCTGGATAAGTTGAATTGTTGAGTGATCAGATTCCCAATTTGTTGGGCAGAATCAGGTTTGGATAATAAATGCATCGCTGAGCTCATTTCATCTAGGATTTGTGGTTGCGATAAACATTGAATAATTTCATTTAGTAATCTGTGGTCCATTTCTTCATCCGGAAGCAAGATCGCTGCTTTGTGGTCAACAAGATATTGGGCATTGATTTTTTGATAGCGCCAGGCATAAGGGTAGGGGACCACTATGGCAGGTAAACCGAAAAATGGTAATTCACCCAATGTGGACGCGCCACCTCTGCATATGCATAAATCAGCACTTGAAAAAGCAGCAGACATTTCTTCGTGTAAATAAGGATAAATCCGATAATTCTCGGATAATGCAGCTGGAAGTTCGGAGTATACCTGCTGTATTTCATCCCAATCATAATTTCCCGTGACGTGGATGATCTGGGTTTTGGTTAATAAAATCTCCAGGTTTTTTATGATGACTTGATTAATTGTATGAGCACCTTTACTGCCGCCATAGATCAACAAAACGGGTAAGCGGTCATGTAAATTGAAGGTTTTTCTGGCTTCAACTTTTGAATATCGTTTTAACTCATTTCTGATTGGGTAACCGGTTACGACAAGACTGTTAGATTTCTTAAAATATTGTTTAGAGTTTTCCACAGTGATAGCAATTGTCTGTGCAAATTTAGCAATGAACTTCAAAGCGAATCCAGGCTCGATATCAGGGACATATAATACGGAAGGTTTCGTAAATCCAGCAACCGCCATGGGCGCAGCTAAATACCCACCGGTGTAAAAAATGACATCGGGCTGGAATAGCTTAAGAATCTGAGGCAGATTTAATGACCCCTCTAATGAGCTTATATATATTTCCAGGCAGGGAATGCAAACCAACGCCATGCACACCAGCTGCTGGAATTTCCTGGTAAGGGAGGTTGAGGCGTTTGACTAAATTTTTTTCCATACCGCCTTCTCCGCCAACCCAGAGGATATCACTATAACTGCCTTCCATGGCTTGCAGGACGGCGAGTGCGGGGTACACTCCTCCTCCTGTCCCGCCAGCGCAAATCAACAACCGCACTGTACGAACTCCTTTCCTGAATTTGCTTGACCTGATTCACTCTTCCGACACTTAAAACGAATCCAATTCCCGTGAGGATAGATACCAGACTGGAACCGCCCAGACTGAAGAAAGGCAGTGTGTTTCCACCGATAGGCACGATGTTAAAAAGACTGGCAATATTAATCAAAGCTTCCAATACGATCCATGAACTGATCCCACCAGCAATCAACCTGCCTGCCATATCATCACTTTCCAAAGCAATTTTGAAACCTCGCCATAACAGGAGCAGAAATAAAACCAACACACCGATACTTCCAATTAATCCGGCTTCTTCAGCTATTACGGTGAAAATGGTATCGGATTGGCCTACCTCTAAACCGGTGAACTTAACGGTTCCCTGACCGATACCAACCCCAAAGAAACCACCATTGACAACGGATTCTATCGACCGTTTCACCTGGGTTAAGGCTTGATTGGGATCGTTATAACCAGTGATAAATTGTCCCCAACGAGTACTTCCAGTGGTGGTGACACGGATGATGACAAAAAATGATAAAGCAGCAACCAATCCAATCAAAATGATCTGTTTCCAATCCAAATTTGCCAGAAAAAGGATGACGCTGCTGATCATCACGAGCGTCAAAACAGCACTGAAATCCGGTTCCAGAGCTAATAAAACTGCCGTGCCACCAATGATGAAACCGATCGGTATCACCCAGAATGTCAATTTTTTTAGATTTTCCTGCCGGCCTTTAATCCAGAAGGATAGATATAAAATAATCAGTACTTTGGATAATTCTGAAGGCTGGACACTGCCATCAAAAAATGTTCGGGTGGAACCATGTCGAAATGATCCGACAATCAATACTAAAAATAGAACGGTCCAGGTTATCAAAAGGGCGGGAAGCATGAATTTTTTCCAGACTCGATAATCAATCCAGGCGATGAAGAATGCTCCGGCTAGACCAATCAAACCAAATAGTGCTTGCCTTGATACGTAATCCCAGGGTGAGGTCGGGATACTCGCGTAATAAGCCATCGGCATCGAAGCGGAGTAGAGAACTACCAGACCAATTAAATACAAGGCCAGAACAATTAAAACCAATGGAAAATCAATCGTCTTCAAGAAGGGGATTTTTTGGTTTGGTTGAGTAGCGCTTTTAGACCTTATTGGAGTTGTTGCACCCATAATTGAAACTTTTCTCCTCTCTCTTCGAAATCTTTGAATTCATCGTAACTGGTACCGCCTGGTGATAATAAAACAACGTCTCCAGGCTGTGCGATATTACTGGCAGTGGTAACAGCTTCCTGAAGATGATTGCAAATATCCAAAGTAAAATTCTGCTTTTGAAATCTGAAATCTTTTATGTAACCACGAATTTTTTGAGCAGCATCACCAAACAAAATAACATGATCTACTTTCTGGTTAACCAGATGTAATAAATTTTCCCAAGGTAAATTTTTATCTTTTCCCCCCAAAAGAAGAACGATAGGATCAGCAAACGATTCTATCGCTGCTATGGCTCCATCCGGAGTCGTTGCTTTTGAATCGTTAATCCACCGAATTCCATTCAACTCGCGAACGAATTGCAAGCGGTGAGGAACCCCCTTAAATTCGAGGATGGCAGCTCTAATTGCCTCATTGTTGAAACCAGCAACCTGAGATATTGCACTGGCAGCCAGGACATTTGAAATATTGTGTTTTCCTGGAAGCGTGATTTCATCAAGTTTACAGATTTCTTCCCTTTTACCTTGATTTGTAACCCAGATAGCTTCATTCTGGATGTAAGAACCATTCTGATCTTCAGGGATTGGAGAGAATCCAAAACTAACCAGGTTCCCCTTGACCAATTGCTTCAATCCAAAAGATCCGCGGTCATTGCGGTTAAGAATGGCGTAATCATTGGATTTCTGGTGCGTAAGGATATTTGCTTTGGCCGAGGTATAGGCTTCTAAAGTGCCGTGGCGATCGAGATGGTTAGGCGTGATATTCGTAATGGCTGCAATATTGGGTGAAATTGTCATCAATTCAAGTTGAAAGCTGGAAAGTTCAAGAATAACCAGGTCATTTTCAGCCATTTCTTCTACATGATTGATCAAAGGATTGCCAATATTTCCTCCAACCCAAACTTTGCGTTCCTGACTGCAAGCTTTTTGAGCAATATCCCCCAACAAGGTGGTTGTGGTTGTTTTACCAGCTGAACCGGTAATGCCGATGACCTGGCAGGGTACGTTTTCCATGAAAATCTGAGAATCGTTCGATAAAGGAATGTTTTTATTTTTAGCTGCGACAATAAGCGGAATATCAAGTGGCACACCACCAGATACACAAACCAGATCCGTGTTGTTTAATAATTCCAATGGATGTTCACCTAAAACCCAGCGGATGGGAAGATCTTTTAACTGATCTTTGGAGGCTTGCAAGTCTTGTTCTGATCGCCCATCATTTAATGTGACGATCGCACCATGACTGGCTAAGAATCGTGCCAGCGCTAGTCCCTGCCGGGCAGCCCCAATTACCAAAATCTGTTTATTCATCCAGTCTGATTTCATATCAATGCCAAGGCAATTCCAATTAATGTAGCAATCAAGCTTACCAACCAGAATCGTTGTACGACCTGGGTTTCGCTCCAACCACTCAACTCAAAATGATGGTGTAATGGAGCCATTTTAAATAAACGCAACCCTCCAGACATTTTGAAATAGGCTACCTGCAACATAACGCTCAATGTTTCACTTAATGGAATAATGGCAATAATGGGTAGCAATAACCATTGACCGGTCATTAATGCCACCACCCCCAGCGTAGCTCCCAAAGCCAGAGATCCTGTGTCCCCCATGAATAATTGCGCTGGATGAACATTGAACCATAAGAAACCAAAAATTGCACCAACAAGCGTAAAGCAGAAACGCCCAAGATAGAATTGACCTTGAATTAATGCAATCGCGCCAAAGGCGGTAAAAGCTGTTGCTGAGATCAATCCAGCCAGACCATCCAATCCGTCAGTCAAATTTACAGCATTTGAAAAACCAACAATGGCAACAATGGCAATGGGAATATAAAAAATTCCAAGCGGAATTTCCATTTTAAGGCTTGGCCAAAACATTTCTGGTACATCCAAAACGTATTTAAGAGTGATGCCTATAAAAGTTGCAATAATAACTTGAAGGAAAAATTTGGTTCGGGCTCGCATACCAATTCCTTTACGGCCACCACGGATGCCTTCCCAATCATCTATCATTCCTAAAATACCATAGACAAATAAAGTGCCTAAAGGAAGTAAAACAGAACGTCCTAATACGTTGAAACCGAGCAGACTGGCAGCATTCAGCAGGATGGTTAGTAATGCGACGGGAGCAATAAACATGACACCACCCATGGTGGGGGTACCCATTTTACTGATATGCGAGTTTGGACCTTCAACCCTGATGATTTTTCCAATTTTAAAATGTCTTAAAATCCTTAGTAATGGCGGTCCCCAAATAACAGCCATTAAAAAGCTAATACCACTTAATGCTAATGCCATAGGAGCTTCGGTCATTTTTCTACCTCCAAGGCATATACGATTTGTTCCATGTGTAATCCGTGAGATCCTTTAACAAGCACGACATGATCCTTGTTGAATGTTCCTTGTAATCCGTTAATCGCTTCTTCAACAGTATCAAAACTTGTAATCAATTTTCCGGGTAAACCTGAGCGTTTGGCTGCCTGTGCAATTATTCTGGCACGTTCACCAACGGTGATTAATCTTTTAACCACCTGTGCAGCACGTACACCAACCATTTCATGCCCTTGTTCTTCATAAAGGCCTAATTCTAACATGTCACCTAAAACTGCACATTTTTCACCTTGTAATTCGTCCAATAGGTTTAAGGCTGCTAATACTGAGTCAGGTGATGCATTGTATGTGTCATCTAATATGAGCGCACCGGTTGGTGTCGTTACAGCGGCAAGTCTTAACTGGGTATGACCTTGTTGTAATCCATTTACGATTTCCTGCCATGTCAATCCTTCTACCAGTCCAACTGCCGCTGCGCGTAAGGCTGTATGCACAGAATGTTGACCAATCAGTGGAACCCGTAAAAATATTCTCTCATTTTTGTAGTGCAGACAAAATCGAATGCCCTGTAAGCCTAATCCTTCAATCTGATCTGCCCATAAATGTGCCTGGGGGTTCAAACCATAATAAAGAATATTTGCCTGCGTTTTTTCAGCCATAGGTCTGACAAGCGGATCATCGAAATTTATAATGGCTGTTCCGGTAGATGGTAGATATTCAACCAATTCTGCTTTCCCCTGAGCAATCGCTTCTAATGATCCAGCTCTTTCAGCATGCACCGCACCAATATTTGTAATGACTCCAACAATAGGATCTGCTATTTCACAAAGGAGTTTTATCTCTCCCGGCACATAAAAGCCCATTTCCAATACCGCGCGTTGATGACTTTCTGTCATTCGTAAAATAGTGAGAGGTAACCCAATTTCATTATTCAGGTTCCCAACATTTTTTAGGGTTCTGAATTTCTGACTGAGAACCTCAGCAATTAATTCTTTGGTCGTGGATTTACCCACGGATCCTGTTATGCCAATGACACGGATATTGAGTTTTCTGCGCCAAAAAGCGGCGATTTTTTGTAAGGCATTCAGAGTATTCCCAACCAACAATGATAACTGGTTGATCAGAAGGTGGCAACACATCAGGTAATTCATTGTTTCTCAGATCAATGATTGGATATTGTGACTCAACTACTTTTTCAATAAGGACTGCCTGTGCTCCCCGACGAAAAGCATCATTCACATAAAGGTGGCCATCCTGTTGTTCACCTTCGAGGGCAACAAAGAGCGCAGCAGGTATAACCTGTCTTGAATCAATGGCTGCCTCGCTAATAATTTGCGGGGCAGTTGGTCTGGTATGTGTTAATGCTTCAAAAATATCGGCTACTGTTAGCATTTCTTCCTTATTGGCTGCTTGCCATTTCCATTCGAATTTTGTCTGGTGGAATATCCATCAGAATCACCAGATTTTCAACAATCTCACTGAAAACTGGCGCTACAACGACGGAACTCCAAATACTGGACTGAGGTTTTTCCAGCCAGATATACACAACAAATTTGGGATCATCCACTGGACCCCAACCAGCAAAGGATGCATTTGTTTGCCCGGCTACATAACCCTGTCGGCTGGGAATTTCTGCTGTGCCGGTTTTTCCAGCCAAACGATATCCTTCGACCAATGCATCGGAGGCTTCATTTTCCAATGAATTTGCCAGCATTTCGGAGATCGTTTGTGCTATTTCGGGTTTGATCGGTGTCGAAACAATTTTTGGATTATAGTATCGTATCCTACCATCCTGAATAACTGCTTTTTGAATGTGAGGTGCCATCATGCGTCCGTCGTTTGCTATTGCTGCAATGGATGTGATCATCCTGATTGGTGTAACGGAGACGCCCTGACCGAATGAATGAGGTCCGATCATGCCTTCATACCAGCGAGGCGCATTTGGATCTGATCCAAATGGTGTGGGGTTGCTTGGGGATAGGAATGGATAGCTGGCTTCACCATCCATATCAATGTTTGTTTTTCTATCAATATTGAAGGCAGAGAGATAATCATAAAAGGTTTTTGTTGTTGTCTGTTGAGCCATCCAAACCAAACAAACATTCAAAGAATGTTGCATACAACCTGTCATATCCTGGTAGCCCCAGGCACCGTAGTCCCAGTTGTATATTGTCATGCCACCAATATTTACAACACCGGTATCGAGAAACTCCGTTTCAGGTGTTACTGCACCAGAGTCTAATGCCGCTGCCAGCGTAAATATCTTAAATACAGAACCGGGCTCATAGGTTTGCATGATTGCACGATTGAATGGCGTCTGAATGTCATAACCATCGACATTAAGTGTTGGGTATTCAGCCAAAATTTGTTCTGATGGCTGGTTTAGGTTGGCGCGGGGAGTGGTCGCCATAGCCAGAATTTCTCCAGTTTCAGGATCCATGACAATGACAGTACCTGACGTTGAACCGGATTCTTTGATGGATCGATCCAGAATTTCTTCCATTCTAGCTTGAATTTCACGATCAATTGTCAATATAACACTCGAGCCATGCGGAATTTCAGGTATTTCCATCACGTCATATGGATTCATAGAAATAAATGTGGATGTTTCAACCGTTGATAGGATATTGTCGTAAAAACCTTCTACACCAAAGAAACCCTCAGAACTATAAAAACCAAGAACATTCGCTCCTAATCGATTATCTGGATATGTTCTTTCAAGTCGGCCATTCCATGTAATTGGATAAAGTGCGCGGTTTGTATCCTGTGCCAGCGATATTTCCTCAACCATTTTCTCGGTAGCATTTCTATAAATTGTTGAAAAGACCGCATAATTTTCTTTCAATGGCTCTGGTTGATAGGGAATTTCGACTCTTGTTTTTACATAATCTCTATTCAATCCAGTCAGGCTGGATAAGAAATTTATGATTTCATTTTTATTACTCTCAGTAATTTGATTGAGGTTGACTCCAATTTCATAGACCTCATTATTACCAGCCAGTAAATTTCCCCACCGATCGTATATATTTCCGCGAACCGCTTCAAAATCTTTGGGTTTATAGGTTGCCTGGTTCCCTACCTTTTCACTGATCTCCTGAAAAACCGGATCTGTTTGGATTTGAACTAAACGAAAAATAATGGCAATAGAAAACAAGATGATTGCAATTCCAACAAAATAAAAGCGAATCTTTTCTCGTCGCATGTTATTGACCCTCTTTGTCTAACATAATAAAGGTTCCTTGATATAACCAATCCCAGATCGATTGGGTAAAAGCTGGAACCATCTGGAAATTTTCCTGCTCACTTACAGATCGGGGGATTGTTACAGGATCTGGTTGTTTACCGAGGTAATTGGGAATGTATAAGTATTCAATATCTGCTCTGGTTGCTGGAACAAACCCTAATTCTTTTGCCCGGTTTTGCATGGTTGTGGCTGAAGTCAGCAAGGCGAGCTTGGTACTGCTCGCAGAAATTGAGCGAATCAGCGATTCTCTCTCTGCTTCTAACAATCGGACCTGAACACCCGCCTGGGCTGCTCTGGCAGTGAAATTAAGGTTCATAAAAAAAGACAAAACAAGCACTACCAATAGAAGCAACACCAGACCAAACCTTTGAATCTGGAGTCTCCATGGTTTCTGTTGATGAGCTTGTGTATATCTTTTGTTCATTCGTCCCTACCAATATTAATGCTGTTTGTTTGCAATAGTCATGCCAAATTAAGTTTTTCTGCGATTCTTAATTTTGCGCTTCTCGCCCGAGGGTTGTTGGTTATTTCTTCTGGTGATGCTTCAATGGGTTTTCTATTTACCTCCTTAATTGATTTGATGTGTTTACATGTACAAATGGGTTGATCTGAAGGACATATACAATCTTTACTTTCTGTTCTAAAAATCGTCTTCACAATCCTATCTTCCAATGAATGAAAGGATATGATAGCCAATTTTCCCCCAGGCTTTAAAAGATGAATAGCCTGTGGAATAACAGATTCAATGGCTTGCATTTCCTGATTAACAGCGATGCGGATTGCCTGGAACGTCCGCGTTGCGGGATGGATCTTACTGGTTTGATTCCCGTAAGCTTTTTTGACCAGATTGGCTAATTCGAAGGTTGTGTGAATGGGTCTGTTCTGACAGATGATTCTGGCAATTTTCCTGGAATATTTTTCTTCCCCATATTTCCAGATAACGGTTGCTAAATCGTTCTCAGCCAATGAGTTAACCAAATCTGCGGCATTGATGCTTCTCTGGTCACCGAATCTCATATCTAAGGGAGCATCATATAGAAAAGAAAAACCTCTATCTTTTGTATTCAGCTGGATGGAGGATACACCTAAATCAAGAATAATTCCATCAACAAAAAGCCATCCAATCTCTTTAACAAAGGATGCCATATCGACATAAGAACCTTGGCGAATAAAAATCCGGTCTTTGAACAAAGAAAGACGCTGGTTTGCGATTTCCAGCGCCTGGGGATCCAGGTCTAATCCAAGTATTTTTCCGTTTGGAGAAGAAGCATTTAAAATCCCCAAAGCGTGACCACCAGCACCTAAAGTTCCATCAATATACAGGCCACCAGAGTGGGGAGCAAGCGCATTTATAATTTCATGGTAAAGTACAGGTATGTGCGGGTTGGGTGTATTTTGTTCATTCATCAGAGTGATAAGTCTAATGTGGCATAACGTTCGTTATTTGCATCGCTGCTTATCTGCTTTTCTGAATGATCTTGCCAAAGAATGGGAGACCAGATTTCAAAATAACTGCCGTTTCCTAAAATTAATGTGTCTCCATCGAGAGAGGCATGGGATCTGAGAATCTGAGGAATTAGAATGCGTCCGGCTTTATCAACTTCTGCCGAAAAAGCATTAGAAAACATCAATCTCCTCAATTCGCGAGCAGTAGGATCTGCAAAGTTCATCTTGGTAACACGATCGTAAAGCTTTTGGAATACGTCTTCGGTCAGAACCATGAGATTCTGATCAAAACCTTTGGTGATAAAGGCACCACCCGATACTAAATCACGATACTTTACGGGTATCGTCATTCTGCCTTTTGTATCTAGAGTGTGTTCGTACGTACCAAGGAACATAAGTTCTAAGTCTCCTATAATCGCAGAACGCCGGCATCCCGGCGCTCCACTTTCTCCCACTTATCTCCACAATTATCCACATTTTAGCGGAAAATGAATCGAAATGCAAGTGTTTTTTGAAAACTCATTACATTTCTTTTATTTTTGTAAGGTTGAAATGCCGAATAACTTCTATTTTCTTCAGAAAATCTAATTTAATTGGAATTTGGTTGGATTTTTTTGAACTAATTTTTAATTTAGAGGTTGTGAGTGCGATATAATCTCAAAAATAAAACAAATATTTTCTGAATTGAGATCGAATGACGGATAGATCCGGTTACATTATTATCCCTGCATATAACGAAGAAAAACATATTGGTTTTGTTGTCAGTCAAGCAACAAAAATTTTACCGACCTTCGTGGTTGATGACGGATCAAAAGATAACACCTCTATGATTGCTCAAAAGAATGGAGCACTTATATTTAAACAGGTTCCTAACCAGGGCAAGGGTGAAGCTTTGAAAAGAGGGTTTCGAGAAGCATTGAATTTGAATTGTGATTATGTTATTACATTAGATGCCGATGGTCAACATGACGTTCAGGAATCCACAAAATTCATTTCCCTTTTCAACCTGGAAAAAATGGATTTGATCATTGGGTATCGTGATTTCAGCAAGATGCCATTTTCTAGAAGAATTGCCAATACAGTTGGGGGTTGGTCTTTCTCCTGGGCGATGGGGGTGAAAATTTTGGATAATCAATCCGGATATCGTTTATTAAGTCGAAGATTATTGGAAAAAGTTTTACAAAGTAAAGAATCAGGTTTTGAATTTGAGGTCGATGTTATTGCTAGCTGCCTTAAAGCCAATTATTCTGTTGGTTGGGTTCCCATTAAAACCATATATGGAAATGAAACTAGCCATATCCATCCAATTTCACATATAAAAAATTTCTTCAGGGTGGTTTGGCAGACTCGTAAGACCATGAGGGATTGAATAGCGCGGAGGATTTGTTAATCCCACCTCTAAAAATTCTAAAATAGATTTTATTGTTCTTCTGGGACAATAATTAATAACAAAAGATAAATCCAAAAGGTGCTTTGAAATAACAAGACGAAACTCAACACGAAAATTAATCGTACGATCGTTGGGTCAATATTCAAATAATTCCCTAATCCGCCACAAACACCACCGATCATTCGTTCTTTTTTGGATCGCAATAATTTTTTTTCGTTCATTGGTTTTACCGTCCTTATTTATTTTAATAATATACGGATAACAATGCGATTAAGTTTCAAAAAACCAGTTGTTTGTGGGAAAAAATAGAAATACAAAGAAAACGCGACAATCGAGAAATTCAGATTATTTCACTAATCCACAGTTAATGTTTTGCTCAGATTGCGTGGGAAATCCGGATCAAATCCTCTGTGTACACTCATGTAATAGGAAAGTAATTGCAATGGGATGATGGCTAGAATGGAAGCAAATTCAGGCGTGGGCTCTGCGATGGTGATTGTATGATGAGCATTCGATTCTAATCTTCCATCTTTCGGCCCAACCACAATAGCTCTGGCTCCTCGACAAGTCACTTCATTAATGCCCGAAATAATTAATGGAATATCTTCTAGTATTGTGGAGAAAATTATCGGATAATTTTTTGTTACTGCGGCTAATGGTCCATGTTTAAATTCTGTTGACAACATTCCTTCACAATGAGCGTAAGTGATTTCTTTTAATTTTAGTGCACCTTCCAACGCAATCGGGTATGTTATCCCGTACCCAAGACAATAAAGATCATTCCAATCCTGAACATGCGAGAGAACTCCTTTTACTTGATCTTCAGTTCTCTCGATAGTTTTTAGCATGTGATCGGGAAGTTGGATCAATTCGCTGATGTCTTTAGCAGCCACTTTGTAGGCAAGATAAAGAAAAGCGACGAGTTGATTGGTGAAAGTCTTCGTAGCTGGAACACTGATTTCATATCCACACGCAAGGGGTAACCACTTTTCAGATAATTTTGTCAATGTAGATCCGACAACGTTTACAAGTGAAAAGATTCTCATACCTTGTTTTCGAGCGATTTCCACTGCATTAAGGACATCTTTGGTTTCACCACTTTGGCTGACAAAAATACCAACATCCTCAGGACCGATAGCACGGTTATATTGGGCAATGAATTGTGGGGCGGCGATTGGAATGGTTGTTTTTGCGCATAAGCGATTGAAGTAAACCGCACCGGCAACGCAAGCATTGAAACTTGTTCCACATCCAACGAAATAAATATTTCTTGCGTTCTTCAATGCTTCTACTGTCACATCGATGGATGGAGATTCATTCCAGAGATGTAGCAATTCTTCAGCGACTTTTGGTTGTTCATGTATCTCTTTGAGCATGAAGTGATCGAAACCACCTTTTTGAGCGATTTCCATGGTTTCTTCCACAATCTCAATTGACCGATCAATTAGATTTCCAGTAGAAACCGAATAAATCTTATAGGTTTGATCTGTAAGCTCAATAATTTCTCCATCATTCATAAATACAACATTTCGGGTAAGAGTAAGAATGGACGGCAGATCTGATGAAACGACAGTGAACTCATCACCAATACCAGCTACTAACCCCGAGCCTTTCTTGAAGGCATATAATTTGTCATCATTTGCTTTTCCGATGACAAAAGCATAATCACCTTTAAGCACATCATATGCTTTTCTGATTGAATCGAGCATGGAAAAGCCCTGTGTAACAAATCGTTCGACTGCATGGACACAACTCTCCCCGTCATTGGTTGAACGAACAATCATTCCTTCAGCGATGAATTCTTCCCGCAATTCTACGTTATTCACAACATTGCCATTGTGTGCTCCAACCATCAATCCTTCCGAATCAAGATGGGGTTGGGAATTAACCATCGAAGGCTCTCCAAAAGTCGCCCAACGCAGCTGAAGAATCCCACGTTTTCCAATCATTTCTTTGAAATTGAACTTTTCAGCAACCGTGGATACTTTTCCAGCATCTTTTCGTAAATCGATTATTCCACTTTCGGTAATGGTTGCAATACCAACAGAATCATATCCTCTATAGGAAAGTCGTATTCCTGCATCTATCAAGGTCGGACCTAAAAGTTTGTCCTGTTTGCTAACTATTCCAAAAATACCACACATAGAGGCCTCTTTTATGGGATGTTATTTATGTACTCACTCAATTAATTGGGATAGGCAGGTGTTTTTGACAGGCAAACCCGGTTAAGAACACCTTGATAACCAATCATTGAAAGGACACGATGTTAAGATTATATAGGGTTCAGAAGTTGTCTCATATATGTAAAATGTCATTAATGCATCCATTTGCATAAGATATTTTAAGTTGCATTCTTCATGTAAAAAAAGCTGCTGATTGATCTCAGCAGCTAATCTTATTATTCGGCTGGTTTTGGTTTTGCGATGATCGTCCAGCGATCTTCATTGTCTTCTCTGAACAGGATGACAACGAGAGATGGTTCTGTATCCGTAAGAATTCGTACATTTTCCCGCGGTAATTCGAGAACTTCCACAACCTGATAAACAATGATGTCATTATTGTTCATATAGATGCTGATTTCATCTTGTGTTGTTAGTGATTTCACCACAGTCTCAGATTGATTTGACCACGGTATAGCAATCACTCTGCGTAGTTTTGTGTTTGCTAACCATTCAGCGTTTTGTGGTTCCCATTTGTTGTCCTCTATTTCTCCTCGTTGTAAGAAGAAGAACCAACCTCCAGGTAATTGGAGACCAGTTGGGTAGATTAAATCCTGATCAGTTGCTTCGATGGCTGGTGGAGGACTGGCAATTTTACGATTATTAATGCTCCATTGAGTAATAACCATTATTATCGAAACGATAACCGCCAGACCTATAAGAAAACTTAGTAAGATTAGAATTTTTTCAGGCATTCCAAGAGAATTGAACCAGCTATTGAATGCCTCAATATTTCTTTGAAGCCATTTTTTCTTAGTCTTTTTTTCTATTTCTTCTTCAAAAGCAACATAATCAAACTCATCTATAAAAGATTTCCGTAAACTTTCGACGGATTCGGAATCTTGTTCATTTTCATCGTCTTTTTCGATAAATGGTGGTTTTAAAAATATTTCTTGTTCTTCATCTGAGTTTTGATTTTCTTTTTCATGTGTCGGAAGTAATGGCAGTCTTGGATCTTCATTCAGAACTGATCCATTTTTTTCTTGAAGGAAGTTTTCAAAAGAGTTTTGCTCTTCAAAGTCAGGATCTACTGGATTCGTATTCTCATAATCATCATCAGTTGAGTCCAGTAGGTCTTTCCAAGAAGAAGATGAAAGCATTGGTTCGTTTTCTGACACCCTATCCCATGGTTCACTTTTATTGGATCCTTCTAAATCCTTCTCAGGAATGATAATCTTGTCCAAATTCGTGATGAAATCATCAATTTCTGGAGAATCAGGTTCCAAAATAAAAGGGTTTGAGGCTTTTTCAGCATTAACGATTTCTTGTTCTATATCCTGAATAATTTCCGAATCTTCCAAATCTTTTTCATAGGTTTTAAAAATATTGTTTGAATTCGTTTCATTTTTGGAATCAAGGGAAGCCACCTCCTCGTTGAGTGAGTTAGCAACTCGATTAACAAAATCCTCATTTCCTTGACTTTGTTCCATTATTTCATCAATATCGCGTTCAATATTTTCGATAGAAAGTGAATTCTTATGTTTTTTAATTTGTTGTTGTTTTTTTGCTATTCGAGGTGGGGCAGGCAATGCAGCTAATGAAGTCTGGTCTGATGATTTATTTTCATTTTTGTTACTCTCTTGGTCATCAATAATTTGGTCAAGTCTTAAATCAATGTTGTCAGAAGCTGAAACAATCGTTTCGAAAGTATTGCCCTCATCAACCTCCGTAAGCCTTTCAAGATAATTTTCTTCAAATGATTGCTCCTCCTCTTTTGAGGAGTCAGTATCACTTGGTATTTCTTCATTATCTAAGTAATAAGTAGATGCTAATTTCTTGATACCATCTAATCTTGAGTCAATATCTTTTTCAATTTCATCCTGATTGATATTTGAATTTGATGAAGGATTTTTATCTAAATCTTCATCTGCATGTAGGTTTTCTTTTCTTTTGGTTTCTTTTTTTCTTTTATTATTCATAATTATTTCCTGATCTTACGGCAATAATCCAGGTAATTCAGGTGGTGAAATTCGCAAAATTGTAAACAATTCGCCGCTTTCAGGAATTCTAACTAGAGTGGATTGATAAATTTCAATGACTGTAATGGTAACATCAGAATCCTTAAATTGGTTCTCATACTCAATAATGGCTTCGCCATTTTGGACAGGAACTGTTATCGTTGAACCATTCGCAAATTCCACCAAAATGTTGGCGTTATCGATCAGTTCATTTTCATCCAGTACATAATCCAAATTATTGTCAATGTAAAGAAAAACATTAATTTTTCCACTGGATAAATATGTTTTTGGTGTGGAGGTGAAGGTAGGTGTAACACTAGGTGGAAATTGAACCAGGTCACTTTGACCGGTTGGTTGTAATTGGTCCGGTGATAAAGTGGGTTGCGGTGCATAGTAGAGCTGGAAGCTGGTTAGATTTTCCCAGACTGAATCAACATAAGCTCGAGCATCCGGGCAAACCAAATTTGCAGAAACATTAGCCCATGTAGGTTCCAGTCCTTTTTCTTTAACTATTTCCAGGCTGTTCCTTAAACAATAGTAACCACCGTGGTATGAGAGGATTGTGAATTTCCACATATCGGTTACGGTTGCTTTTAATTCAAGATCATCTACAATGTAATTTGCTTGGGAACAATTGCTCTTAATTACCTGACCGGTTATGCCTATTGATTGTTCGGCAATATCGAGATTTATCATATTTTCACATGCTGGACAATACGCATCAATGGAACGGATTAATCCACCTCTTAACATTGCTTGTTCAAAGGCATTCATTTTTACAAATGATTCGTCACAATTGAAGAGCAGACCAGAACATATCTGATTTTTCAAGTCATCATTCCATCTTAATGCGACATCAGCACCTAACTCGTTAATTTGAGTAAACCCGTATTCTTCATACAAGTAACGGGCGTTTTCAGGCCAGAATTGGGATTCCTGCTTAATAATACTTTTAAGAAAAATTGGCGGAATACCTACTTCTCTTCCTGAAGCCCAGATAATTGGATCAAATCGATTTTGCCAGGCAAACATCGCTTCCTCAACGACTTCCAAACCGCAAGCATTAGGTGCCCCATTGGCAAACAAACCTCCATTAGGACAGGAAGAAGCATCCACAAACCTGCTTAGTATTAATTTTCCTGCCAGATAATGTAATTTATCGAATGTAGCCAACATTTCAGGAGACTCGGGAAAAACCACCCAGGCAGGTGATTCGCCATAAGCTGTGTCACGCCAGATTTCTCGACAGGAATCCGTGAACCCTAATAGTTGATCGATGGAAGTGATACGGACATTGTAGAAATTATTACTGATGAAAATTCTAACAACGGATGTGATTAATTTGGTTTGATCGCCAAAACTGCTTTCAGCCCAAAAACGAATATAAGAGTCTTGTAATAAAGGTATAATGCATTGATCTGACAAACATTCAAAAGGTTCTTCATTGACCGTACCTGCAATTCTGGTTATTTTATACTCAGAATACGGTTCAATTGCCTTTATAACTACATAGGGAGCATTTACAGAAATTCCAGGGGCGTAAATATTGATAATTATGTCAGGAATGGTAATTTTGGTAATCTGGGTGACTTCCTCTGAAGAGACGAAAACCCAATAAGTATCCTCCCACAATTGATTCACAACTATAGGTGTGGAGGTAGGTTGAGGAGTTGGAGTCCCTGTGACAATAACAGTTGGTGTTGGAAAGAGATTTAACCAGGATTCGTTACATGATGCTAAGGTTTCCTGTCCTGTTGGAAAACCTTCATGATTGATGACAACAGTACAAACAGGTACGCCGGTTCTTGTCACCAACCGCCATGTGTATTGTGTAAATGTGTTTTCAATAATTTTGATTCGTTCTGGGGCTTCGGTTTCATCCTGTGCGGATACTTTAAATGATGCAAAAATTGATACGAAGATGAAGATTAATGCCAGAATAATAAAATTTTTGAAATTCTTCATCAAATAACAACCACCCAACAAGTTAAATAGAAATAAAAACCCTGAATTGAGACATTATATCCCTTTTTTGGTCAAAAGTCATCATAAATATCAAACGAAATTTGGAAAAATGAATGAAAAAGTAGATTTAACAATACTATTTATTATATATAACATAATGAAAATTTTATCAGGATACTATGATCAAAATTGGTAGTAAAATTTGTCTTGTTTATGCCAGGCTGGATGATATCGAATTGAAAAATGACCATCCTTCATTAAGGAGCAGTATCAATGAAATATACAAAAAAATCTTTCATGTTTGTTTTACTACTGTTATCAATGATTTTAAGCGCATGTAGTAATTCTGTTATACCTGCTGAGCAAAACCAGCAACCTTCAAGCACGAGTGAACCAACAAAACAAGTAATTATTGAACCAACTGCCGTACCGACAATAATGCCAACCGTGACCGCCGTTCCTGTAACTCCTACATTGGAACCCACAGTGGTTCCAACCGAGGTCGGTGATCCCAATTTTAGAATTAATGAAAAAGATCAATCAGAACAAATTTTTATTCCTGCAGGTGAATTTACCATGGGTACACAGGATACTGATGCGCAACACGATTTGAACAATGGCGTAGCATATCCAGAGGTACCCATGCATACAGTCTATCTGGATGGGTACTGGATTGATAAATTCGAAGTTACCAATGGCCGCTATGCCTTGTGTGTCGCCGATGGAGCCTGTACTGCACCCTGGGTAAACTTCTCCAATACCCGCCAGGAATATTATAGCAATCCGGAATTTGATAACTATCCAGTTATTATGGTGGATTGGTGGCAGGCAAACGCTTTTTGTGATTGGGCTGGTGGAAAATTACCCACAGAAGCGGAATGGGAAAAAGCAGCAAGAGGGACAGATGGACGTAGATATCCATGGGGAAACGATCCAATAACTGGGGATAAAGCAAATTTTTGTGATGTAAATTGTACGAGGGCACATGCAAATCCAGCTTTTGATGATGGTTTTGCCGATACTGCACCTGTGGGTAGTTACCCGAATGGTGCCAGCCCTTATGGTGTTATGGATATGGCTGGAAACGTTTGGGAGTGGACAAGTTCTATCCCAAAACTATATCCTTATGATCCAGATGATGGCCGTGAAGCAAAGGATGGGTACCAATATATCTGGCGTGGTGGTCCCTGGAGCAATGGAATTTGGTGGATACGATCATCCTTGCGATATAAATCCGTTCCTAAATATTGGTATGAAAATTTAGGTTTTCGGTGTGCTTCGACAGATTAATTAGAAACGAAAATTTAGAAAATCGAATAATAATGAATGACCATTAAATTTTTAATAAAAAACAACTGATTTAATTCATTGGAAATGTAATACAATTGAACAAGAAATTGTCTATATTAATTTCTAACCTCATCAAAAATTGAATTATATTTTTATTTAGAATCTAATTATTTCATTCATTAAGAGGTAAATATGTCTGAATTTTCTCGCTTTGAGATTTACATGTTGTTAAATCAGGAAAAACCGTTGTGGTTAAGTTATATTGATTTAAGTGGTTCAGATCTAAGAGGGGCGAATTTGTCCTTCTCCGTTTTGACTAATGCAAACTTGAGTGGAGCGGATTTAAGAGGTGTAAATTTTTTGGAAGCGAATATGGGTGGATGTAATTTGGAAAATGCTAACCTAATTGGCGCAGACTTAAGAAAAGCGAGACTTCGTGGTGCGAATTTGCACATGGCTGATTTACGCGAAGCTAATTTAGCTGAAGCTGATATGATGGAAGCGGATTTATCAGGATCAAACTTAATTGACGCAAATTTAGGCGGTGTTGATCTGACCAATGCAAATCTTACCGATGCTGATTTGACAGGATCAAATGTTCCCGATTACAAAATCCTAAGAGCGAAATCTTTATTCGGGACAATTATGCCCGATGGAACAACCCACGACTGAATAATTAAATTAGTCATTTTTCATGTTTTAAAGAGAGAAATACTTAAAAATATGGATGATTGTCAAATGTAACTTAGTTCACTTTTCCATATAATAAACATGCACAAGAAAATGTATTTCAAATATTAAATAAAGGAATTGAAAATGAAAAAACATAATTTTAATCCAGGCCCGTCCATCTTACCTCAAATCGCTATAGAAAAAACAGCCGAAGCTGTTATGAATTTCGCCGGAACCGGTTTATCTTTGTTGGAAGTTTCCCACCGCAGTAAAGAAGTTGATGCTTTCAACGAAGAAGCGATGGCTTTATTTAAAGAACTGCTTGATATACCAGAAGGCTATAAGGTCTTATTTCTGGGAGGGGGTGCCAGTACTCAGTTCTTTACTATACCTTACAACCTTCTTGAAACAAAAGCAGCTTATTTGGTTACCGGTAGCTGGGCAAAAAAGGCAACCAAAGAAGCGAAATTATTTGGTGAGGTTGTGGTCGTTAGCTCTTCTGAAGATAAGAACTTTACTTACATACCACGTGGATACAGTATTCCGACAGATGTTGATTATTTCCACATCACAACCAACAACACGATTTATGGCACTGAAATCAAAGAAGATTTTGATTCTCCTGTCACATTAGTTGCAGATATGTCATCAGATATTTTCAGTCGTCCCATGGATGTGTCGAAGTATGGATTAATCTATGGTGGTGCTCAAAAGAACCTGGCCCCTGCCGGATTGACATTTGTCATCGTAAAAGAAGAATTATTAGGTAAAGTTAGCCGACCAATACCAACAATGGTCGATTATCGAACACATATCAAAAGTAGCTCGATGTTCAATACACCTCCTGTATTCGCTATCTTTACAGCCTTACAAACTCTGAAATGGTTAAAGGAATTAGGTGGATTAGCAGCAATTGAAAAAATTAATATTGAAAAAGCAAAATTGCTGTACGATGAAATTGACCGGAATAAACTTTTTGTTGCCACAGTTCCAGATTTAAGGGATCGCTCATTAATGAATGTTTGTTTTGTGATGAATGAAGAGTATAAAGATCTTGAGAAAGAATTCCAAACATTCTCCAGTGAAAAAGGAATGGTTGGTATCAAAGGACATCGCGATGTTGGTGGTTTCCGCGCGTCATTGTATAACGCAATGCCCGTTGACAGTGTGCAGGCTTTGGTTAACTGCATGCAGGAATTTGAAAAATTACACTAATTATTTTCATTTGATTGGATGGTTGTGATGAAGAAAGTATTATTAGCTACCGAAAAACCCTTTGCTGCAGATGCTGTCAGGCAAATTAAAGAAATTGCTACAAAAGCAGGTTATGAAATTTCTTTACTTGAAAAATATACTGATAAAAGTGATTTGCTTAATGCGGTCGCTGACACCGATGCAATGATTATTCGCAGTGATATCGTGGATGCAGAAGTACTGGATGCAGCAAAACAACTCAAAATCGTCGTTCGAGCCGGTGCTGGTTATGACAATATCGACCTTGTTGCTGCAACTACGCATCATGTTGTTGCGATGAATACCCCAGGCCAAAACTCGAATGCAGTTGCGGAACTTGCGATTGGTATGATGATTTATCAGGCAAGAAAACAGTTTAGTGGCAAATCTGGAACTGAGCTCAAAGGCAAATCATTGGGCTTGCACGCTTATGGTAATGTTGGAAAATGTGTAGCCGCCATCGCCAAAGGCTTTGGAATGGAGATCTTTGCCTTTGATCCATATATCACTCGTGAACAAATTGAAGCTGATGGGGTTCATTGGGTTGGAACAGTTGAGAAATTGTATAAAAACTGCAACTATGTTTCTTTGCATATCCCTGCGAATGCTGAAACTAAAAATTCAATCAACTACTCATTATTGATGAGTATGCCTGGTCCAGCAACCTTAGTGAACACTGCCAGAAAAGAAGTAGTAAATGAAAGTGACTTATTGAAAGTCTTTGAAGAACGATCAGATTTTGAATATATTTCTGATGTTGAGCCGGGTTGTTCTGCTGAGATCAAAGAAAAATTTTCTGGACGCTTTTTCTTTACACCGAAGAAAATGGGTGCGCAAACCGAAGAAGCCAATGTTAATGCTGGATTGGCAGCCATTCACCAGATCGTCGATTTCTTTGAAAAAGGTGATATCCGCTTCAAGGTTAATAAATAAATAAAAATTTAAAATAAAAGAGTAGAAAAACCGGTGAAAGCCGGTTTTCATTTTAACAGGTTATGCTTATCTTTGAATTTTCGAATTTTTTCCTTATACTCGGACATAATATTGGTAAAAAAGGAAAATAATATGAATGGAAAATATAAGAAAATCGTGTTAGGTGGCGGTTGTTTTTGGTGTTTGGAACCAATTTATAAAAAACTAACGGGGGTTGAAGATGTAGTTGTTGGTTATGCAGGGGGAAGTGTTCCATCACCTACTTATGAGCAAGTATGTAACGGTAGAACGGGTCACGCAGAAGTTGTTGAAATTACCTATGATCCTGAAAGTGATTTCGTTGAATGGTTTACTGGATGTATTTTTCCAGGTACATGATCCCACCACATTGAACCGTCAAGGTGCCGACGTAGGTACTCAATATCGGTCGATTATCCTGGTGAATGATGAAGCAGAGAAAGATCTTGTAAATGAAATTGTTGAAAAAATTGACCAATCCAGCTTATGGCGAAGTAAAATCGTAACTCAAATTGATGTATTAACAGATTTTTATCCCGCTGAAGATTATCACCAGAACTACTTTGAGAAAAATCCCTGGGCGGGATATTGTCAGATGGTGATCAAACCAAAGGTAAAAAAATTTAATGAGAAATTTGCTGATCAATTCAAGAAATAAATAAACTACGTTGACATATCAAGTCAATCTGTTGGAAATAAACTCGTTGTTCTTTTGTTGATATTTGCGCTTTAGATTAATCTTTATATTGAATTGACAATGAGAATTATTCAAGCCCTTCAATGTTGTTATGGCGATTATTAATTTCCTATGGCGATTCCAGGAATTTTTATGCATAATATCATCTTTCAAAATCAAGATTGTGTTTTATTTGAAAATGAAAAGATTCTACTTATCATTTCGCGATCCATCGGTCCGCGAATCTGGCGCTAAATTATCATGGAAAGAAGAATCTTTTAGCACAATTACCTGATTTCACAACACAAGTGCCGGACGGAAAACCATACCATTTTTATGGTGGACATCGTTTATGGATGGCACCGGAGAGTATGCCGCTGACTTATGAATATGACGATCAACCGGTACAGATAAAGAAAGATGGTGATTTCATTTGGATCAAGAAAGATATCGAAATGAATTCCGGGTTGGAGAAAACAATTAGATTAAAACTGGATCCACATAAAGCAATTATTTCAGTGGAACATGTTCTTAAGAATTGTGGACTTAAACCTCTGGAATGCGCACCCTGGGCGATTACGCAGTTCCGAACAGGGGGCGTGGCGATTTTACCGCAAAATAGAACAGATTCAGGCCTTCTCCCGAATCGAACGTTAGCATTTTGGCCTTATACGGATGTGAATAATCCCAATATCCAGTGGGGCAATGACTATATTCTATTAAATGCTAAATTAGATTCACCAATTAAGCTTGGTTTTCCCAATTCCAGAGGATGGATGGCTTATTGGCTGGATGGTTGTTTGTTTGTCAAGCGTGCTCCATTTGATGCTCAAGCAACTTATTACGATCTGGGCAGTTCGAGTGAATGTTATTGTAATGACCAATTTCTGGAATTGGAGACGTTAGGCCCAAAGACGATTTTGGCACCAAGAGAATCCGTAACTCATGTGGAAACCTGGGAATTGTATGAAAATGTGACCAGACCTGTATGTGATTCCGATGTAAGAAATATTGTGGAGAATTTCAGATTAGAGGACAATAGATAATTTTTGGTCTGTCCTGCAATAGTCTTTTTAGAAAGAAAAATTTCCCAAAAATTATTCAAGAAATTCAAGAAAAGTATCCAAATTAAGAAAATTATTAAAAAGTTTATAAATTATTGGTTCAAACTGAGCGGTCTGAGCCGAGACAAAACGTAGTTACCATTGGTTTTTGCAAATAAAAAAAATAGATGGAAATTCAAGAAGCAATTTGTATGGATTAATTATTTCTATTCTTGTTCGGTTTTGAGTGCATTTGAATACATCAGGTTACTTATTTCTGAAAAGAGAATAGAGGTTATTAATAAAAGCTTGTTTCTTCTCTAGAAGGTGTACAATTCGAGGTGCTCATGATTAATTTCATAAACCTTACTTAGTGAGAAGTTTATATATGGATACTACGAAATACGAACGTTAATATGATTATTACTAATCAATTTATGCTTCGATAAGTATCTTAAATTTGAGCATTTGTTGTGTGACAGATGTATTCTATTCAAAAATTTTCAAAAAGGAAGGAATAAAAGGAATGAAGAAAGTAATAATTTTTTCAATTTTCGGTTTGCTTGGTTTATTTATATTAATTCAATTAATCCCCTTTGGACGACAGCATACCAATCCTCCTATTGTTCAGGAACCTAACTGGGATTCCGCGCAAACCCGGGAATTGGCGCAACGAGCCTGTTTTGATTGTCACAGCAATGAGACTGTCTGGCTTTGGTATAGCAATGTGGCGCCTGTCTCATGGCTTGTCCAGAGAGATGTAAATGAAGGGCGAGAAAAGCTCAACTTTTCTGATTGGGCACGTGCCCGGGAAAAAGATGAAATTATCGAAGTAATTCAAGAAGGTGAGATGCCCATGCCAATCTATTTGATTATGCATCCGGAGGCTAGGCTTACCACAATAGAAAAAGAGGCTTTGATTAGCGGTTTGCAGGCAACTATATACGGTCGATAAAATCAGTCGGGTACTTCTCAGGAGTTTGTCACTCAATCGGTATTTCGAATAGAATTTCGAGTGACAAAATATTATGTATCCAGCATCATTTTGGGGCGGTACTGTAATGCTTCTGCCAGGTGGTTGGGGGCGATGTGTTCACTGCCAGCCAGGTCTGAGATGGTACGGGCAATTTTGAGCACCCGGTGAAAGGCTCGGGCGGAGAGCTGTAATTGCCGCATGGCAGCACGCATGAGCGTTTCTCCGGAATCATCCAGTTTGCAGAACTTGCGGATTTCTCCCACGCCCATATCAGCATTAGATGTCATCAGGAGTGATTTTTGATTTTCTTCAAGGTTGTCCCCATTTTGAGAAAATCGCGTGATCTGACATTGACGGGCAATCTCGACTCTTTCGCGGATGATTGCAGAGGATTCACCCAGACGTTGATTGGTTAACTTGTCATACTCGACACGTGGCACTTCGACATGAATATCAAATCGATCCAGCATGGGACCGGAGATTCTTTTCTGGTATTTCTGCACCATCCCTAAGGCGCAGGTACAGGGCTTGACTGGATCGCCATAAAATCCGCACGGGCATGGATTCATGGCTCCGATAAGCTGGAAATTGGCGGGGAAAGTGAGGGATCCCTGCGCGCGGCTGATGGTGACGACTTTGTCCTCCATGGGTTGGCGCATGACTTCCAGTACCCGGGAACCAAACTCCGGTAATTCATCCAGGAAGAGAACGCCACGGTGAGCCAGTGATATCTCGCCTGGATGTGGCCAGTTCCCTCCACCCACCAACCCCGCATGGCTGATGGTGTGATGGGGAGAGCGAAAAGGACGTGAACGCATGATTGGAATATCAGAGGGCAGTTGGTCTGCCACAGAATATATGCGGGTGACATCCAGTGCTTCATCGATGGTCATTGTAGGCATGATGGAAGGTAAAGCCCTTGCCATGAGAGTTTTTCCGGATCCAGGTGGTCCGACCATCAACACGTTATGCCCTCCAGCGGCGGCTACCTCCAGAGCACGTTTGACATGTTCCTGGCCTTTGATCTCCTGGAAATCGGTCTGGTATTGCAGGATGGATTCATCCAAAGAAAATGAGGGTTTGGGAACCTCAATTTCGATTTCTCCCCGCAACCAATCGGCTAATTGTCGTAAAGATTCAACGGCAATGATTTCCAGATCCGGTATCAGAGCAGCTTCTTCAGCATCTATTTTGGGGACGATCAATCGCTGAAAACCTTCCTCACGAGCTAAGGCAGCCATGGGAAGCACCCCGCGTACATGCCGCAAGGTGCCATCCAGAGAAAGTTCACCCACCACCAGACTTTTTTGAAGCTTGACGGGGTTGATTTGCTGGCTGGCAGCTAGAACACCGACCGCTATGGGTAAATCGTAAGCTGGACCTTCTTTACGGACATCCGCAGGTGCGAGATTGATGGTGACACGTTTGCGTGGGAAGGTGAATCCGCTGTTTTTAATCGCCGACTGAACGCGTTCACGGCTTTCCTGAACCGCTGCGTCGGGTAGACCTACAATCAACACTTTGGATTGTCCGTTGCTTGAGTCTACTTCTACTTCGATGATGACGCCTTCTAATCCAATGACGCCACAAGAAAAAACGCGGGCAAGCATTGGATTAGTTTAGGAGAAGGTTGAAATTCTGTCAAATAAAAATCGGGAGAAATTTATGAATTTCCCTTCAGGATTTGTTCAATCTCATCAATTTCATTTTGTGATAATTCCCATTCAGCGGCTTCAGCATTTTGATTGACATGATCCAGGCTGGTAGCACCAGAGATCACAGAAGCGACCTGCGGTTGAGCGAGTAACCAGGCGATGGCCAATTCGTTCATCTCATGGCAGTGATCCTTGGCAAAGATGGATAATTTTTCCAGAACAGCGAAATTCTTCTCGGTCATATATTTCTGAACATACTCGCTGCTTTCACCACGTGAACCAGCGGGGGCGGGTTTGCCTTTCAGATATTTTCCGGTTAAAAAGCCACCTGCCAGGGGAAAGTAAGGAATTAATGCCATATTCTCGGATTGGCAGAAAGGAATCACTTCTTTTTCCAGGTCTCTCTCCAACATATGGTAATGAGATTGCACGGCAGCAAAAGCACTCCAGCCTTTGAATTCGGCCAGTAAATTCGATTTTGCCAGTTGCCAGGCTGCGAAATTGGACGCGCCTATGTAGCGGACTTTTCCCATCTGAATCAGATTATCCAGTGTGCGAAGAGTTTCTTCGATGGGAGTGTCTGCATCCCAACGATGGACATAATATAGGTCAATATGGTCACTCTGCAGTCGTTTCAGACTGGCATCCACGGCATTATAGATGTGGTACCGAGAAGCGCCGCGATCATTGATGCCCTCTCCGGTGGAAAGTAAGAATTTAGTCGCCAGAAAGAAACGATCCCATTTGCCTTTGAGCGCATTTCCCAAAACGATTTCCGAATTTCCACTTTGATAGGCATCCGCTGTATCGAGATGGTTGATTCCCAGGTCTAAAGCTTGATCGATGATGCGGTTAACTTCTGATTGTGGGGTTTTATCTGATCCAAAGCGGTTGGTTCCGATACCAACCACTGAAACTTTCACACCCGTATTTCCTAAATTACGATACTTCACTGTTAACTCCTTACGGTTTAAATTATTCAATTTTTCCATTGTCATTATTTTTTTCGGGATGTTGATCTAATTTTCCCTTACCCAATTGTTGTGAGCGTTCATAAGCAGCCCAGATGGCGCGGGAAACGGCTGTTCTGAAACCGGCTTTTTCCAGATAATAAAGCGCAGCTGCTGAGGTGCCACCAGGTGAGGTGACTTTGTTTCTGAGATCAGCCACATGCACAGATTGGCTTTCGTAATAATCCACGGATCCCCGAATGGTTTCGATCACCAATTGTTCCGCCACATAACGTGAAAATCCGAGGTGAACAGCAGCGTCCATGAAGGCTTCCATGAATAAATAGACATACATGGGGCCGGTTCCGGAGACTGCGGTGGCCATATCCAGGTAATATTCCTCATCCACCTGAACATCTTCGCCTAAAGCTTGCAGCATCATACGGGCTTTTTCGAGCTGAGTTTCGGAAACCGTATCTGGAGCAAACCAGACTGTGATGCCTTTGCCAATCTGCCCGGGTGTGTTCGGCATGGTTCGTACGACAACATCATGTGCCAGCCCTTTGGAGATTTTCTCAATCGATGCACCGGCAATAATGGTAACAACAACTGCTTTAGCAGGTATATGCCCGGCTAATTCAGAAAGGATTTTTTCAAGGCGTTGCGGTTTGACTGCCAAGACCACAACATCGGCATTATCCACAACCTCAAGATTATGAGCGGAAGTTGTGATCCCGTATTTGTCTTTCAATTCTTCGCAGCGTTCCAGACGCGGTTCGGACGCATGAATATTCTCTGGAGATGTCAGATTCTGCCTTAACAAACCACCAATAATGGCTTCTCCCATCGCTCCAGCACCAATAATTGCAAATTTTGTTTGTTTACTCATCATGAATTTCCTTTAATTATGGTATATGAAGTCCAGCGGCCATAAATTGCCATGGAGATAGCATTCTTGCCGTTTTTCTCATTTAATACAACCTCACCGACAGAGGTGGTGCCTTTATGCTTTCGCATCATCTCTTCCAAGCCATAATAAAGAGTCAAAGAAGAAGCTTTGATGGCATAGGCTGTAATTAAAACAAAGATTGGTTTATCGCTCAAAATTTGCCGGCAACTATCCAAAAGATCAGGCAGAATTTTGTAAAATTCCCAGACTTCGCCTTTGGGTCCTCGACCAAATTTTGGTGGATCGAGGATGATGCCATCATATTTGCTGTTGCGGCGAATTTCACGTTTAACAAACTTGAAAGCGTCGTCTACCAACCAGCGAATGGATTGATCGGATATCCCGGAGAGGGCCTGATTTTCCTGCCCCCATTGATTCACTTTGCGGGAAGCATCCAGATGGGTGACAAAAGCACCTGCTTTAGCGGCTGCCAGACTCGCAATACCGGTGTAACCAAATAAATTCAGTACATTCAAGCGCACATTCGGAATACTGGCTTGCTGTTGAATCCAATCCCACTGCACCGCTTGTTCGGGAAACACGCCTAAATGACGGGAGGCGGATTTTTGAGCCCAGAATGTCAGGTTTTTATATTGCATTTTCCAGCGTTCTTCCATCGGACGATGTTCAATCCAATGTCCGCCATTTTTCTCGGCTGTTGGGAGAAATTCGGCATGGAGTTGATTCCAAACTTTTTCTGGTTTGGATGGCGACCAGATCGCTTCTGGTTCGGGGCGCTTTATTAAATAAGTACCATAACGTTCCAGTTTAGATCCATTCCCACTGTCGACCAATTCATAGTCTTTCCATGCAGGGGAGGTGAGTAAATTAATCGAAGGTAAATTCATTGGTTAAATCCGTCTTTTTTCCTAATTTTACAGGACAATCTGATTTTATTTGTTTTCATTGATCATAATGGCTCATCGACAAGCATTTCTACTGAAAGTATAATCGTAATATGTATCCTGGTGTTGAAATTGAATAAGGATACGAAATTTGTAATAAGAATATGAGGGTCTATGCAGTATAACTTTGATGAAATTATTCCCCGACGTGAAACCGAAAGTATTAAATGGAATCGTTATGGAAAGGAAATCCTGCCATTCTGGGTGGCTGATATGGATTTCAGATCTCCACAACCGGTGATTGATGCATTGGAAGCAAGGGTCAAACATGGCGTCTTTGGGTATCCATCGGAGAACCTGGATTTAAAAGAAACAATCCAAGAACGGCTGAGCCATTTGTACCAATGGCATATCGCACTCGAAGATATCGTTTTTTTGCCAGGTGTAGTAAATGGGTTTAATCTGGTTATCAAAGCTCTAACACAACCCGGTCAACAGGTGCTGATGCAACCTCCTGTTTATCATCCATTTTTTTCAGCCCCGCAAAATGCTGGAGCACACAGGAAAGATGCTCCTCTTCAAATGGATTTAAGAAAAAGATATCAAATTGATTTTGATCAATTTGAAAGCGCGATTGATTCAAATACCAGTGTGTTATTACTATGCAATCCACATAATCCCGTTGGAAGAGTGTTTTCCGAAATTGAATTATCTGCGATGGCTGAAATTTGTCTGAAAAAAGATGTTTATATTTGTTCGGATGAAATTCACTGCTGATATTATTTATCCCTGGTTATCAGCATATACCAATTGCATCACTCAGCCCAGAAATTGCTCAAAAGACGATTACATTGATGGCCCCCAGTAAAACCTATAACATCGCTGGTTTGGGATTTTCCTTTGCGGTTGCTCAAAATCCGGAATTACGAAACAAACTGAAACAGGCGCGTGTAGGAATTGTCCCGGAGGTGAATTTATTAGGTTATACAGCCGCATTGGCAGCTTATCAACATGGAGATGAATGGTTATCACAATTATTAGTTTATCTGGAGGGTAATTATCGGGCTCTGGTTAATTATCTCCAGGAAAACATCCCGGCCATTAAAATCACACCGATTGAAGGCACATATCTGGCATGGCTGGATTGCCGCGATTTAGAAATAGAAAAGAGTCCTTATGAATTTTTCCTTGAGGATGCCGGTGTAGCGTTCAATGATGGAAAGATATTTGGACCTGGTGGTGAAGGCTTTGTACGCTTCAATTTTGGATGCCCACGCAGTATGATGATAGAAGGATTGGAGCGGATGAAACAGGCATTGGAGAACGTGAAGCAGAGAGCGTAAGTATGAATAAGGCTGTACCAAACTCAACTCAGAAATCAAAACCATTTTTGCATGGATGTCTCATATTCTTGGTGGTCATTCTGGTTATTTTCTGCTTCATCTGGTTTGGTTTGATTGGCGCAGGTGCATATCTGATCGTGGGAGATCGTATCAAACCGGTGGATGCGATTGTTGTCTTGAGTGGCGATGAGGGGGATCGTGTGGAAGAAGCCATCAAGTGGTATGAAAAAGGGTACGGGAAATATTTTGTCATCACAAAAACACACACGGAAGATATTGGAGAAGGACGAACTTATAGTGAAAAGCTGATGCGTATTGCCATTGATGCTGGGGTCCCTGCGGATTCCATGTTTGTCACTGCTGGTGAATCATCTTCCACAATCGAAGAAGCAATGGCGGTAAAAGTATTAGCCAATCAACGCAAAATTACATCGATTATGGTGATTACAGCACCATATCACACACGGAGAACGCAGATAATTTTCAACCGTGAATTTAAAGATACTGAAATAAAAGTTCTGGTACATCCGGTGGAAGATAGCTGGTATAAACCACATACCTGGTATTTATCAACACTGGGTTGGCGTCAGACTCTGGCAGAATATGCCAGTCTGCTTTTGATCTGGTTTAAAGCCTGAACAGGATTGGTGATTATATGATGAGAAAATTGGAACAAATATTACCTTCTATTGTCGTCATATTCTTACCTTTTTTGATGGCGATATACCTTGATGTAACTCCCTATTCCAAAATAATCGAATCACGATGGCGAAGCCTGGATTTAAACCAGAATGCAGCCCAAACAGAAGAATGGATTGAGACTGCAAATTCGATTTTGAGACAACAACCCTGGCAAGCAAAATTATGGATCAGGTTGGCGGAAAAGCAAATCCAAAACGGAGATCTTGAATACGCTATTGAATCTTTTAAAGTGGCTGATTCAATCTCAGGATTGACGGTTGATCAAACAATTCTCTTAGGGCAGATTTATTGGGATGCCAATCAATTGGAGAATGCTTATGCCACATGGCAAATGATTATTAATCATAAAGATTTGAGAGCGGAAGATTTACCGGTATTGGTACAAATTCAACAATCCAAAAACGATTGGTTTGGTGCTTACCAGACATTATTGAAATGGAAGGAAATCGATCCTGAAAATAAAGATCTGGTCCTGCCTCTGGCTTTTTCAGAAATTATTTTTGACCCTGAAGCAGCCTTAACAACCACAACCAACTCAAACAATCGTAAAATTCAATCTCTACTCCCTGAAATTGAACCAATCCTTGAGGAAGAGAATCCTGTGTATGCAATGGTCTTATCCGGCAATCTATTGGCGTCCAACGGTGAATGGAATTATGCGAGTGCTGCTTATGCCTATGCAACGCGTCTGGATCCTGAATATGCGGAAGGTTGGGCATTGTATGGAAATGCATTGATCAATTCTGGTGGAGATGGCTATTCTGCACTGAATAAAGCGCTGACCATCTCACCAAAATCGATCATTACCAGAGCATTTTTAGCTTCCTATTGGCGGACACAGAATGATTTTGAGCGTAGTCTGGATATTTATCAGGAATTATCCAATGATGAGCCTGATGAGGCTATCTGGCAACAGGAATTAGGAAATACATACATTCTGGCGGGAAATGTGGATAAAGCTTTACAGGCATTTGTTAAAACGACCAAAATAGCGCCAGGTGATTCACATTATTGGATAAACCTTGCCAGGTTTTGTGGTGAATACAAGGTTGAAATTCAAGAAATTGGTTTACCGGCTGCCAGGCAGGCTCTCTTAATTGATGGGGAAAATTGGGAAGCATATGATACCTTGGGATGGTTGTTCTTGTTATTGGAGGATTACACATCAGCAGAACGCTTCTTGACTTCAGCCTATAAAGAAGCGCCAGAATCAGCATTGGTGAACCTGCATTTAGGCCAACTCTTTTATTTCCAGAACAAAACTCAACTATCCACTTATTTTTTGAAACGCTGCATCGAATATGCAGAAAATGAAGCGTTAATTCAATTGGCAAATAAATTCCTGAGCCCATGAGAGCAATCCGAAATTCATGTTAAAATCTTTCCAATGATAAGAACAATTTTTTCTTTGCTGCTTATGGTCATCCTTAGTGCCTGTTCAGTTTTGGATACGGTTTTTCCAAAGACAACCGAGATTCCTCCGTCGGGAACAGTATTATTCAGTGATACTTTTTCATCTGCCGAAAGTGGATGGAATACCTGGAATCAGAATGGCTCTTATGTGATTTATCAGGCGGATGGTTTGCGTTTTTTTGTTGACAAACCACATCTGGATTTCTATTCAAAACCTGGATATTCATTTAGCTGATGTTCGGATTGAAGTAGAAGCTATAAGATCGATGGTCCGGATAATAATACCTTTGGGGTTATCTGTCGGATGCAGGATGAAAAGAATTATTACGCTTTTGTGATCAGCAGTGATGGCTATGCCGGGATCATTAAAGTGGAAGAAGGGGTATACCAGTTGATCAACAGCGAATCGATGGAATTTGCCCCGTCCGTGCGTCAAGGCGAAGCCATAAATTATCTGGTAGTAACCTGTCAGTATAATTTTTTGAAGTTGGACATTAATGGAGAAAACCAGTTTTCCATCCAGGATAACAGCTTTACACAAGGTGATGTAGGGTTGATAGCAGGCAGTTTCGAAGAACCTGGTGTGGATATTTTCTTTGATAATCTAACTGTTTTTCAACCTTAAGGTTTTTTGTGATATGAATGTTTATTTTGATACGATTGGTTGTCGTCTCAACCAGAGTGAAATTGAAATGATGGCTGCTCAATTCAGAAAGGCAGGGCATACTGTCGTGGATGATGCTGGCAAAGCAGATCTGGTGGTTGTCAACACCTGTGCGGTGACCAGTGCAGCTGCCTCTGACTTCGCGACAAAAAATCCGCCAGGCAGCTCATAAAGGGGCAGGCCAAATTATTGCCACCGGGTGCTGGGCGACGCTGGAACCGCAGGCAGCTCTGGACTTGCCAGGGGTAGAGAACGTGGTTTTAAATGAGAACAAAGACAATCTGGTAACCGATTTTTTACATATTACACCCTTGATATTTGATCTGGAACCATTGGCACGAGAACCTTTACCAGGAGACCACTTGAGAACACGGGCTTTTCTGAAAGTGCAGGATGGCTGTGATAACTTCTGTACATTTTGCATCACCAAGGTGGCAAGGGGTAAAGGTGTCAGTCGGCCTCTGGTTGATGTAATGGTGGATGTCAAAAATGCACTGGATGGCGGTGTGAAGGAAATCGTTCTGACTGGTGTTCATCTAGGCTCGTGGGGAAAAGATATCAACGATAGATTACATCTGAGAGATTTAATTGAGATGATATTAAAGGAAACCAATGTTCAGCGGTTGAGATTATCCTCACTGGAGCCCTGGGATCTAGGGGAATCTTTCTTCAGTCTGTGGGAGGATCTCAGATTATGTCCACACTTACATTTACCTTTGCAGTCGGGTTCAGGTGATATTTTGAAACGAATGGCACGAAAAACGACCCCGGAAAAGTACATGCAGCATTGTTGAGGATGCCAGAGCTGTGGTGCCGGACATGGCGATCACGACTGATATGATCGTTGGCTTTCCGGGAGAGACCGATGAACTATTCGAAGAATCGATGGAATTTGTTCGGCAGGTGAATTTTGCGGGGGGGCACATTTTTCCATTCTCCGCTCGACCAGGCACTGCAGCAGCGAATTATGATCATCAAATTCCGAAAGCCATCCGGAAACGACGTTCAGCCGCTATGCGAGCGCTTTTCGCAGAAATGACGCATCAATATCAATCTGCCTATCTGGGAAAAACCGCTGAAGTCTTATGGGAGAGTGGGGAGCAAATGCTGGATGGTAGCTGGTTGATGAAAGGTCTGACTGGAAATTATTTGCGCATAGCCACAAAAACGCCAATCAATTTAGCCAATCAAATCACTCAAACGAAAATTAACTACTTTTTCAGAACATGGGTTGAATGGAGAAATTAGCAATTAAATGAAAAAAAGACCGCCATTGCAGACGGTCTTAATCTGAAATGTAATTGATTCTTATTTTACAATGATGGTGATCGGCAGATTACAGATGACATTGCTTCCCTGTACCAGAGCCCAATTGGTGGTATAGGTACCGGCTGTGAGGGGAGCTAGCATATCCACTCGTAATTCAACTTTCTCACCAGATTTTACGGTTACATTCAAGTCATATATTTTTTCATATTTTTGCAGTTCTGTTCCGCGAATGTATTTGTAATCAAGTGTTCCACTCTCCCAGGTTTTTCCGCTGATATTTTTCACAGTCCAGATGGCGTCAAAGTCATATCCTGCTTTCAATACTGATGACAGAGCCGGTGAGATGGAAACTTCACAAATAGAACTGGTGACTGGTGTTGCTACCGCAGGAATGGTCCCGCTGGTCACATTTTTGAAGTAATTGTAAGCATAAACACCAGAGGTACTATCCAGTCTGACTGTGATTCGCTCAACATCTTTCACCTTTTCGGGTAGAAGAACTGTAAATTTGAATGATCCTCCATTACCAGAATTGATCGTTCCAACTTCTACATAATCCTTGAAGAAAGTATCAAATGGACCTACGCGGATTTTGAAAACTTGATTGGCTGGGAAAAGATCTGCCTGAACGGTTACTGCGGTATTCTTCTCCACTCCGATAATCGTAATCATCGCTTTTGGTTGCTCTGTCGCTGTTGCGGTTGGTGTGGCTGGAATGGCTGTTGGCAATATTACAGCTGTTGCAGTTGGCAGTGGTGTGGATGATGGCAACGGTTCCTGTGTGGGTTCAACCGTTGGTATTGGTGGTAAAGCTGTAGCGGTTGATTCTTTAACTGTATCTGCAGCTAACGTTTGTGATATTTCCGTCCGGATCGCATCCAGGGCTTTATCTATTTCTTCTGGTGAGACAGTGGGCGAACTGCCTGGGCTACAAGCAGCTAAGAATGCAATCAAAATAATACTTAATAAATAGTTTCATGTTTCTCATTTCATACTCCTTAATAAATGACCTTCATGCATGAGACGAAGAACTCTGTGAATTAGTTCCCAAAGGTGTAAATAAAAAGACCAGTTTTTTACACTGGTCTTGATAACTGATTATCCTGTACCAACCGGATTTGAAGCGACTATTATGAAATGATACATAATCTTATTTAGAAATCTAATTTGTGAATTGTATCCTTTAAAATCGTTGCAGATTTTGCCAGTCCATTTTTTTCTTCATCATCTAATTTAAGCTTCAGCACCCTTTCAATTCCCCCACGATCAATAACAGTTGGTAATGAGAAACAGACATCCTGAAGGCCATAATAGTCATCTATCAGACTCGAAACCGAAAGAACCGTACTTTGATCACGCAAGACTGCTTCTATGATTCTTTCCAGACCAGTTCCGATCGCGTAATAGGTAGCTCCTTTGCGCTCAATGATGTGATAAGCTGCATCCCGCGTTTGAGTGAAAATCTCGGTGAGATCATCATCACTGCAGGCCATCAGATTGGTTTTGCAATAATCTGTCAGACTCATCCCGGCGATATTTGCCAGAGACCAGACAGCCACTTCGCTATCTCCATGTTCACCGATGATAAAAGCATGAACACTGCGGGGATCCACGTCAAAACGAGTGGACAACAGATAGCGGAAACGCGCTGTATCCAGAATAGTGCCTGATCCAAAAACGCGTTGAGCAGGTAACCCGGATACTTTAATGGACACATACGTTAAAACATCCACTGGATTTGTGGCAATCAGGATCAATCCATTGGGATTATATTTGACGATTTCAGGAATGATCTGTTTAAAAATATCGGTGTTTCTTTGAGCAAGATCTAATCTTGTCTCACCCGGTCGTTGCGCTGTTCCTGCTGTCACAACTGTGATTGCCGCCCCTTGCGTATCTTTATAATCACCCGCATAAATTCTGGTTGGTCGAACCAAAGGAACAGCATGCATCAAATCCATGGCTTCTCCTTCAGCTTTGTGGGTATTGCGATCTATCAGTACAATTTCAGTTGCCAACCCGGAAAGAGTGAGTGCATATGCAAGTGTAGCTCCAACATTTCCAATGCCAACAATTGCAACCTTATTCGTTATGTGTGGAGTAAACATTTTTCACCTCCATTTTCTATTTCTCTGGTAAAATTTATCTTTGATACCCAGTAATTATATCTCAAGCTCACTTCCAGGTTGGCTGAACAATTGAACTGGGAATAGCATGAAAAAAAGCTGATCAAGTTTGACCGCAATACTCCGTTGCGGTATAATAATCGCTTGTCGGTTTTTAAATTTTGATCAATCTACTTTGAAAGGAATAATCTATGCCCAAACGGACATACCAACCTAAGAAAAAACATCGTATTCGAGTGCACGGTTTTCGAGCACGCATGGCAACCAAAGGTGGACGTGATGTATTAAAACGCCGTCGTCTTCGTGGACGCAGTAGTCTTGCAGTAACACTGCCTCATGTTAAAAGAATTAGCTGGTAAAGTTTATTCTTTGTTCGGATTAAACCTGTCATCAGATGATGCGCGGACAGGTAAATGAGTGAAACGCAACTATCGATTAACGCGATCAAACGATTTTCAACGGGTAAAGCAAACAGGAAAGTCTTATGCTCATCCTCTAATTGTTTTGATCAAATTGCCAAACCCTGATGGGTTACTCAGAATTGGAGTATCTGCTGGTAAGGCTGTTGGAAATGCTGTTACAAGAAATCGTGCGAAACGCCGGATGCGAGCCAGTTTGAGCGGATTGATGGAAAATATTCAGCCTGGTTGGGATCTGGTGTTTCTGGCAAGAAAACCAATTGTGGATGCTGCTTACAATAATATTGTTGCAGCTGAGATTGAGCTTATTAAGGCGTGCAGGATTATTTTTGGACGAAAGTGGAAGAGAATGAGTTATCTACACGAGTATCCGAATGAGCCTACTTTAAATTCCTTACCATTCAATTTGAGGAATTTTCCACGCTGGATATTGTTGGTTTTCATTCGTTTATATCAGAAACTAATTTCTCCAGCATTACCGGCAAATACCTGCCGTTTTTACCCCAGTTGTTCCCATTATGGTTATCAAGCCATTTATAAACATGGAGCAATAAAAGGTCTATTGATGGCGATCTGGCGGGTGTTGCGTTGCAATCCATTTAACCCTGGTGGTTATGACCCTGTTCCCTGACTGAATCAGGTTTATTGAGTTTAACGACCCCCTGAAATTAAAGAGTTCAATGAAGAAAAAAATATCAATCATCATAATGTTTGTAATGCTGGCATTAAGCTTGTCCGCTTGTAGTGGAATGTTAAATGCCAGTGGTTGGCCAGGTATCTCAGGTGATGAGGATTCAGTTTATGTTGCCTATGCAAATCAAGTTTATGCATTGCGACTAAAAGATGGATCTCTGAATTGGCGATATCCTGATAAAGTTGAAGCAGCCAGAACGTATTATGCAAACCCTGCCATCAATGGCTCAATGTAATCGTTGGTGATTATAAAAACACTCTATCGGCGATTAATATTCAAACCGGTACAGAAACTTGGACATTTGAAGGTGCTTCTAATCGTTATATTGGTGGTGCACTGGTAGTTGGCGATACGATTTTAGCTCCAAATGCAGATCATAATTTATATGCATTGGACTTGAATGGTAATCTAAAATGGAAATTTACTGCCAAACAAGCTCTCTGGTCCACCCCGATTGTTAATGAAGATGTAGTTTACCTGTCTTCCATGGATCATTTTTTATATGCGATTAATATCAAGAGTGGCCAATCTATTTGGGAAGTTGACATGGGTGGTGCAATCGTTTATAGCCCATCTTTTGATACAGATACTATTTTTGTGGCGACTTTCGCGAATGAAGTGGTTGCAGTTAATGCGAAAAACGGTGCAATCATTTGGAAGAATAAATCCGAAGTGGGCTTGTGGTCCCAACCAGTATATAACAATGGTGTTGTTTATTATGGTGATACCGCTGGAAAAATATTTGCTGTGTCTGCTACTGATGGAAACGCAATATGGGATTATGTAATGGGTGAGATGGTGTCCGGAGCGCCAGCAATTATGCCTGATGGTGTTGTATTTGCAGGTGAAAATGGCAAGTTGGTTGCTTTGGATTTCAATGGAAACATCTTGTGGACTCGCTCCATAACTGGAAAATTGTATACTGGCCCAGTAATTGTGGATGGTTTGTTGGTTTTGGGTATTTCTCAGGGGGAAGAAGTGATCAAAGCTTACGATTTTAATGGCAATGAGATCTGGAAATTTACACCAGAAAAGTAGAGGTAGGTTAAAAAATGTGGGATGCAATAATCATTACTCCCTTTATAAATGTAATACTATTTATTTATAGTATTGTTGGTAATAACTTCGGGATTGCGATCATTCTCTTTACCATTTTAATTCGTTTAATCACTCATCCTTTGATGGTTAAGCAAATTAAAGGCGCTCAAGGTATGCAGAATATGCAACAAGACGAAGATTGGAAAAAAGTACAGGAAAAATACAAGGGCGACAAAGAAAAGTTAGCCCAGGAGCAGATGAAGTATTACAAAGAAAAAGGTATCAACCCATTTGCTTCTTGTTTGCCAACTTTGATCCAATTTCCGATTATCATCGCTCTTTACCAGAGTATTATTGCTGCTTTAGCAGCAACTCCCGTAGAAGTGCTAAATTTGGTCCGCCACGTTTATTCAGATTTTCTGGATGTCTCAAATCTAATTCCATTAAATAGTCAATTTTTATGGATGGATTTAGGACAACCAGAACGCTTGAACCTGCCATTCCTATCTTTCGGAATTCCAATTCTGGCCATTTTGGTGGTTATCTCGACTTATGTACAATCAAAATTAATTCAGCCACCATCTTCAAATCCCAAGGATCAGACAGCCATGATGGGTAACATGATGAATATTTACATGCCTTTCTTCATGGGTTATCTGGCATTAACATTGGCATCGGGATTATCTTTATACTTCTTAGTGTCTAACTTGCTTGGTATCGCTCAATATGCTATGTTAGGAAAAGTAAACTGGAAAAATCTCCTGCCAGGCGCTAAACCCAATAAACCAGTGGCAGTGGCAACCAAACGGAAAAAGTAGAAAGTTGGATCTCTTATGGAATACAAAAAAATTACACAGGAATTCATAGCTCCTACTGTTGAAGAAGCAATCGAACAAGGTGCAATGACATTAGGAATAGCACAAGAAATGTTGGATGTTGAAGTTTTGGATCAAGGCAGTAAAGGTCTTTTTGGTTTAGGAAGTCGACATGCGCGTGTAAGACTTTCCATTCGCAATGGTGAAGAGAAGAAATCTGAACCCAAACCCAGGACAGAAAGACCTGTAATTGAAAAACCAAAAACAGAGAAACCTAAAGCTGAAAGACCTTCTCCTGTCGTTACAGACACCGTAGAGACAGACATAGACCCGGTCTTAAAATTGGCAGAAGATGTCGTTTGGGAATTGTTACAAAAAATGCATATCGATGCGAAGGTAGAAGCTAAATACGTTGCTCCCATCGATGAACGCGACCAGAGAATGGTACAGGTGGAAATTCTCGGTAGAGATTTAAGTATCCTGATCGGCCGCCGTAGCGAAACCTTGAATTCACTACAATATATCAGCAGTCTGATCGTTGCCAAAGAACATGGGGAATGGGTACCTCTGATGATCGATGTGCAGGGTTATCGCGAACGCCGCGAGCGACAATTAAAAGTGTTGGCGCGCAGAATGGCTGAGCAGGTTGTACACACGGGTCGAAGACAGAATCTGGAACCCATGCCAGCAAATGAGCGTCGAGTGATCCATATTGAGTTGCGAAATCATGAATTTGTAACGACGGAAAGTGTCGGTGAAGAACCAAATCGAAAAGTAACAATCGTTCTAAAGAAACAAAAGTAAGGAAAATAAAGGAACGCTGATAAAAAATATTATTGGCGTTCTTTCTTTTTTAAATGGGGTTTTATAGAAAGGCATAATGATGAAAGCAGTCGACATCATCATCAAAAAAAGAGATAAACAGGAACTTAGTAAAGAAGAAATAAAATTCTTCATTAATGGATTTACCTCCGGAGATATTCCCGATTACCAGGCAGCTGCATGGGCAATGGCAGTCCTATTGAATGGTATGACGGATCAGGAAACCACAAATTTAACGCTGGCAATGGCCCATTCCGGTGAGATTCTTGATTTATCCGACGTGGTTGATATTTGCCTGGATAAACATTCTACTGGTGGTGTAGGCGATAAAACCACCCTGGTGGTTGAACCGCTTGTGGCTGCCTGTGGCTTACCTTTTGGAAAGATGTCTGGACGTGGCTTAGGATTCAGTGGTGGCACATTGGACAAGATGGAATCCATTCCTGGTTACCGGGTTGATTTGACCCGGGAAGAATTCATCCAGCAACTAAAAACGATCGGGATTGTTTTATCCGGTCAAAGTGGAGATTTGGCGCCAGCAGATGGAAAAATGTATGCATTGCGTGATGTAACTGGCACGGTACCATCGATGCCACTGATTGCCTCCTCTGTTATGTCCAAAAAAATTGCCGGGGGAGCTCAGGTCATCGTTCTGGATGTAAAAGTGGGTGTTGGCGCTTTTATGACGACACTTGAAGACGCACGGACTCTTTCACGATTGTTAGTTTCGATAGCACAAATCAGTGGACGCAAAGCCGTTTGCATGTTATCAGACATGAACCAACCACTGGGGAATGCCGTTGGTAATTCTCTGGAACTTTTGGAAGCAATTGATACCTTACATGGTGGGGGACCAAATGATTTCGTTGAACATTGCCTTTCTGCTGCTGCTTATCTTGTTATGTTGGGTAAGAAAGCCAAAAATTTGATTCAGGCACGGCAAATGGTGGAGGATGTGCTCAAAAATGGTAATGCCTGGGAAAAATTCCGTCAAATGGTTGTTGCCCAGGGTGGTGATGTCAAGTTTATCGATCAGCCAGATCTATTACCAAAAGCCAGTTTTATTGAGACAACAAATGCTGATAAAAATGGTTATGTGCACTGGATCGATGCGCGCATGATTGGTGAAACTTCAGTCGATCTGGGTGCGGGAAGAGCTAAAGAAAGGCGATCCTGTTGATCATGCGGTTGGAATCATTGTTCATCATAAAGTAGGGGATTATGTGATTGCAGGGGAGCCTCTATTCACCATTTATGCGAATTTTCAGGAAAAATTGGAATTGGCGAAGCAGCAGGTGCTTCAAGCCCATAAAATTGATGACGAAAAATGTGAACCTTTGCCATTATTTTATGAAATTGTGGATTAAAAAATTCAGTCAAATATTTGCTGGAAGTGCCAATAAGCACTTCATTTTTTGTTTTTCATAATAAAAATGCGATGAACTATGGAGTATTAATTCCCCTGATTGATTTTTATTGCTTGTGATATACTCTGCAACGGATATTATTCTGGAGATTTTTATGACGAAAAAAGCCAAATTCTTCTTTATAACTGCATTTGTCCTGTTTGCAATTGGTGTGGCAATCGGCCTATTCTTGTGGACCGGGTCGGTATGGGCTGATCTTGAAGGCTCATTTTTTCAACCAGCCACACATGCGGATAGATCTGAATACAGTTTATTATGCCCACAACTGATCACAACCAATGATTTCGGTGTGATTTCCATGGGGATTGAAAATGGTTTTGACAAAGATGTTAAAAAAGTTGTTCGAGGATATAAATCTTTAGGATATGTTATTTATGTTGCCTCCGATGAAACATCATTGGAATTGGCTCCAGGTGAATCGGAAGTGCTGCATTGGTATATTTATCCTGAAGATGCAGTCTGGAAAAGATTTGTGCTATTTCGAGTGAACATCATCAGCAGTCGCGGAACTGGTTTGACAACTGCTTCCTGTGGAGTAATGGTTATAAATGTACCAATTCTGAAAAGCGATCAATTTTTCTTGTTGGCATTGTTATCCGGGACACTGCTCCTAGCAGCGGGAATTTATCTGATGTATCGCTCATCAATATTACAAAAGAAAAATAATTATTATTTTGAGCGGCTCATGCTTTCTATTACTGGTGTAATGATCATTGGTTTATTACTTTCATTTTTTGGACAATGGATCGTCGGAGGTATATTATTGGTTGGGATGTATCTATTCCTGTTGGTAATCATCACCCATTATGTTCAAAAATGGTTGGATAAACCTCCTGCGCCGGATATATCATAAATAGAATATCAAAATAAGCTCATAATTGAATTTTCCCAGAAATTCTGGTATGATTTGGGACAATCTTAAAAAAAGCAATGATGGAAACGAGTAAGCATTCTTAGTCAAACAGCGAACCTGGAATTGGTGTGAGCCAGGCTTGAAGAGAATGCCCAAAATCCTTCCGGAGCTTCAATCTGAACCTGTTTATGGCAGCAGTAAGTGCGACGGCTTCACCAATCGTTATCAGTGGTGTGGGTTTATCAATGGTTGTTGATGCATCCAACTGAGTGCTCATGAAATATTGTGAGAAACAGGGTGGTACCACGGGATAATCTCTCGTCCTTGATTAAGGACGAGAATTTTTTTATTGCAGGAGGAAAGATGTTTCGACCAGTTTCACCGAAATTGAATGTTAATCAAATGGAAGAAGGCATCTTAGCGTATTGGAAAGAAAAAGATGTTTTCCACAAAACAATGAAAGAAAGAAAAGGTAGGCCTGAATATGTTTTTTACGAAGGTCCGCCCACCGCGAACGGACGCCCAGGTGTGCACCACGTGTTGGCACGAGCATTTAAGGATATTTTTCCAAGGTATAAAACCATGCAGGGATTCTACGTCTCACGCCGTGGAGGTTGGGATACCCATGGTTTACCTGTTGAAATTGAAGTAGAAAAACAGCTGGGTTTTACCAATAAACAGGATATAGAAAATTATGGCATCGATAAATTCAATGCCCTCTGTCGCGAATCTGCCTTCACCTACATCCAGGAATGGGAAAAACTGACAGACCGGATTGCCTTTTGGGTCGATCTGGAAGATGCCTATATTACCTTCAAGAATTCCTATATTGAGTCAGTCTGGTGGATATTAAAGCAATACTGGGAAAAAGATTTACTTTATCAGGGATTTAAAGTGGTTCCATATTGCCCACGCTGTGGAACACCTTTATCAGATCACGAAGTAGCTCAAGGATATGATGATGCCGAAGATCCGTCCATCTTCGTACGCATGAAATTGTTGGATGAACCTGATACTTCCTTCCTGGTCTGGACGACCACGCCCTGGACTCTTCCAGCGAACGTTGCCATTGCAGCTGGAGCGGATGTCGATTATGTAAAAATCGAACGGGTTTTGCATGATGATCATAAAGAAAAATTAATTCTCGCTGAAGCTTTACTTGAAAAAGTGTTAGGGGAAGAACCGTTTTCGATAGTAGAACGCTTTAAAGGTAGCCTATTAGAAGGAAAACAATACGAACCCTTATTTAAATTCTTACCTCTAGAGAAACCTGCGCATCGAGTTGTGCTGGGTGATTTCGTGACAACAGAAGATGGTTCGGGTCTGGTCCATATAGCCCCAGCCTTCGGCGCTGATGATATGAATATTTCGAATGAGCAAAATTTACCCATTTTACAAACGGTTGCTTCTGATGGTACTTTTATAGAGGAAGTTACTCCCTGGGCAGGTGTTTTTGTAAAAGAAGCCGACCCAAGTATTACCCAAAACCTTAAAGAGCGAGGATTATTGTTCCGGTCTGGGACAATTGTGCACACTTATCCATTTTGTTGGCGTTGCTCAACACCGCTTTTGTACTATGCCCGTCCAACCTGGTATATCCGCACCAGCGCTTTTAAGAACCGTCTGGTGGAATTGAATGAAGAAATTAACTGGTATCCGGGTCATATAAAGAATGGTAGATTTGGAAACTGGTTAGAGAATAATGTCGACTGGGCTTTAGGTCGTGAACGGTTTTGGGGAACACCATTACCAGTCTGGCAATGTGAATCCTGCGACCATCAGGTTTGTGTCGGTTCGGTGGCAGAGTTATCGCAATTGTCTGGCCAGGATTTGAGCGAATTGGATTTACATCGTCCTCATGTGGACAGGGTAGCGTTAGCATGCTCGCACTGCGGTGGAAAGATGAACCGGGTACCCGAGTTGATTGATGTCTGGTTTGACTCCGGATCTATGCCAGTTTCTCAATGGCATTATCCATTTGAAAATGAGGATAAATTCAAGCAACAATTCCCTGCTGATTTTATATGTGAAGCAGTGGACCAAACCCGTGGTTGGTTCTATTCTTTGCACGCGATCAGTACTTTGTTACACGATGAAGTAGCCTTCAAGAATGTGATTTGTTTAGGGTTAATTCTTGATGGCGATGGATACAAAATGTCAAAATCCAGAGGAAATGTTGCCAGCCCCTGGGAGGTAATTGATAAAAATGGAGCAGATGCTATGCGCTGGTATCTGTATACTGCCAGTCCTCCTGGGCAGGAACGGCGCTTTTCCAGTGATCTGGTTGGTGAGGTGTTAAGGAATTTCACACTTACTTTGTGGAATACATACTCTTTCTTTGTTACTTATGCGAATTTAGATGGATGGAAACCTGACCCAACGGTAAAACCAGAATATAGTGCCTTGGATCGTTGGGTTCTGAGTGCATTACATACCCTGGTTCGTGACGTGACTTATGCTTTAGAAAATTATGATGTTTTAGGTGCGACCAGACCGATTGAAGTATTTGTGGATCAACTATCAAACTGGTTCCTGAGACGATCGCGAAGGCGTTTTTGGAAGAGCGAATCCGATGGTGATAAATTTGCAGCTTATGCCACATTATACGAAGCATTAGTGACATTGAGTAAATTATTAGCCCCAACGATGCCATTTATGGCAGAGGAACTGTTCCAAAATTTAGTCGTCGGATTGTCAACAAATTCAGAAGTTTCAGTCCATTTAGCTCATTGGCCAGAATTTGATGCTTCTCTGATAGATGAAAATTTGAATCGTGAGATGGATCTGGTTATGAAGCTAGCCTCTGTTGGGCATGCAGCCAGAAATAAAGCCAATCGCAAGGTGAGGCAACCTTTGTCTGAAGCTGCATTTTCAGTCGGAAACGTGGAAGAGCGGCAAGTGATTGACAAATATGCTGACATCCTGGAAGATGAATTGAACGTGAAAATGGTTAGAGCATTGGATGCAGCCACGGAAGCGGTTGCTTATGAAGTAAAACCTCTACCCAAACAATTAGGCCAAAAATATGGTGCAAAATTTCCTGGTTTGCGTGCAGCAATCCTCGCCTATGATGCTGAAATTGCAGCGAAAACCCTGCTGGCGAATCAATCTTTATCCATAGATCTGGATGGTGAGACTTATCAGATTCTGCCAGAAGACGTGGAAGTAAGATCACTGGCGAAGGAAGGTTACGCGGTTGCTTCAGAAGGAGCTTATCTGGCTGCACTTGTTACGGATCTTTCACCGGAATTGGAAAAGGAAGGGCTTGCCAGAGAGTTTGTAAGACGAGTACAGGACTTACGAAAAACTGCTGATTTTGAAATTTCTGACAGAATAAAATTAGTTTTTTCAGCTACCCCCAAACTGGCCGAAGCTGTGACCGAGTTTTCTGAATATATTAAGAATGAAACATTGACTCTTGAATTAGTATTTGGCGAGCCAGATCCTCAAATGACGCAGATTGTGAGTGAATTTGATGGAGAAACCGTTAAACTGGGCGTCGAGAAACTGTAATTAATTCCAAGAAAAAAATCCAGACAATTCCTGTTCTAAAGGGTTGTCTGGATTTTGCTTAATAAAGTTGATTGTTATTATGAGAAATTTCAAAGTTGTTGGGGAAATTCCACAAGAAATTGGCAGTTACTGTTTAATATTTCATTTGAAAAATTCAATTTATATTTCAATTGGTAAACTAGGAAAGTTTTTGTTTAATTCAGGATATTATTTTTACTTTGGAAGTGCAAGGGGAAGCGGGGGATTACAGGCAAGATTACTGCGCCACCTTTCAATGGAAAAGAAAAAATTCTGGCATTTAGATTATTTGCGTCCTTTTATGGTTTTTGTTGTAGCTGTTTTCACAATGCAAACAAATCAAGAATGTGTATGGTGTCAGAAAATTCAGGAAATTTCCGCCTTCGATGTTCCAGCAAAAAGATTCGGTGCCAGTGATTGTTCATCATCCTGCAAGTCTCATTTATTGCATTCGGATTTGCAGTTGGAACTTGATGTATTTTTGGAATATTTGAAAATCCCATACTCAAACAATGACCAACTTTATCTTTTTTTCCAGGAAAATCTTGAAAGTACGGTAAAATCAAGAGCGAAAATATAATTTTGAAGAAATTGTAAATGCAGAATGACAACAATTTCTTGATGATAAATGAGGTCTTTTTTGAAAAAATTATTGCGAAATTATTTATTATTAATAATAGTTGCTCCTATCATTATCAGTCTGGATCAATATACAAAATACCTGGTTCGTCAAAATCTGGATTTATGGACGGAAGCCTGGGCACCATGGGATTGGATGTTACCTTATGTAAGAATCGTGCACGTACCCAATACTGGTGTTGCCTTTGGGATGTTTCAGGGATTTGGTGATGTTTTTTCTATTGTTTCAATTATTGTTGCTCTGATAATTATTTTTTATTTCCCCAGGGTTCCAAAATCAGATTGGTCATTAAGGTTGGCGATGAGTTTACAACTCAGTGGCGCACTAGGGAATCTGATTGATCGATTAACGATTGGGCATGTAACAGACTTTATTTCTGTTGGAAATTTTCCGGTCTGGAATATCGCTGATGCAAGTATAACGATCGGAGTGGTTGTTTTGATCTTAGGTGTTTGGATCGCTGAGATTGAGGAAAAAAAGATAAAAGGTTCAAATCAGGAATCCCAAATTGATCGTGATCCTGATTTGATGGAAAAAGTTTGAGTAGTGATGAGCAATGTTTTTAATTTAATATTTGATTTATCGGAAAGCCAACGTCTGGATAAATATCTGGTTGATCAATTTCCGGATTTCTCACGATCTAGATTACAGACATTTATTCGGGGAGGTATGGTTTCCATCAATGGAAAACCAGTATTGAAAGGGGGTGTGAATCTTGAAAAAGGTAGCGAAATATCCATAACCATTCCACCCATTGTAGAAAGTGGACTTATTCCGGAACGGATTCCACTGGATATTATTTTTGAAAACGCTGATTTGATGATTGTTAATAAACCAGCCGGGATGGTTGTTCATCCTGCTTCAGGCCACCTTTCCGGAACCCTGGTTCATGCAGCACTCAATTATATGCCAGACTTAGAGGGAGTTGGCGGGGAACACCGGCCAGGAGTCGTTCACCGGCTCGACAAAGATACGTCCGGGTTAATCCTCATGGCGAAAAATGATAAAGCGCATCGATTTTTACAGGATCAGTTTCGAAAAAGAATTGTGCATAAAACTTATTATGCTTTGACTGATGGTTTTCCACCAACACCAACAGGTAGAGTGGAGGCACCGATTGGAAGGGATCCATTCACATCGAAAGCAAATGTCTATCGTACCTATCAGTCGTGGTCGAGAATCTGTGACGGAATATAAAGTGATCGAAAAATTTGAACAGCATGCTTTGATCGCAGCCTATCCTCATACCGGCAGGACGCATCAGATCAGGCTTCATCTGGCATTTTTAGGTTGTCCCATCGTTGGTGATCGAATTTATGGACATCGAAAGCAATTATTGGATGCTGACAGACAAATGCTTCACGCTTATCAAATCGAATTTATCTTGCCTGGAGAGTCATCCCCCCGAATTTTCGAGGCTCCTATACCAGAAGATATGAACCGATTGCTAATAAAATTACGACATCATTAAATATTTGGAGAACACCATGATTGACCTTCGTTCTGACACTGTAACCCTACCAACGGATGAAATGCGCCATGCAATGGCTTTAGCGGATGTGGGCGATGATGTTTATGGAGAAGATCCTTCCATAAATCGTCTGGAAGGGCTTTCGGCTGAAAGGATGGGGAAAGAAGCCGGGTTATTTATACCTTCTGGCACAATGGGCAACCTCATCGCATTCTTAACCCACTGCCAAAGAGGCGAAGAAGCCATCATGGGCGATCAGGCGCATACTTTTTATTACGAGGTCGGTGGTGTATCAGCGCTGGGTGGCATTATGGCTCACACCGTACCAAATCAACCAGATGGAACGATAAAATTAACAGATTTGAAAAATGCGATTCGAGCTGAGGATGTACATTTTCCAACTACAAGGTTAATTGCCCTCGAAAACACCCATAATCGCTGTGGTGGTGTAGTTCTACCACCTGAATACATCCAAAATGTTGTGAGATTAGCACAGGATTATGGTTTATTCGTACATATGGATGGGGCAAGAATTTTTAACGCTGCCATAAAACTCGGAATACCAGTTCAGAAGCTGGTAGATGGTGTGGACTCGGTCACATTTTGTCTAAGCAAAGGATTGGGAGCGCCTGTTGGAAGTGTGTTATGTGGAACCCAGGAATTCATACACCGAGCTCGTCGAATTCGAAAACAATTGGGTGGGGGAATGCGTCAGGCTGGAATTTTAGCGGCAGCAGGTATCGTCGCTTTAGAAACAATGGTAGATCGACTGGAAGAAGATCATCAAAGAGCACAGCTTCTGGCCGATAAACTGAGAAATATTCCTAATATTCATGTGCGAGAAAATTCACCCCAGACAAATATGGTTTTTATTGACCTGGATGATCGTGATCCAAGGACCAATATTCAGGTGATCGAAGAATTAAGAAATTTGGGTGTTTTGATTGGCACATCAAAAAACAGAGGTTTCCGTCTGGTAACCCATTATGGAATTTCTGATGATGATATCGGAGAAGTATCTGATATATTCAGTAAGATCATCTCCAATTAATTCGCAGGTTCGAGCCACAATTCATATTCTGATATAATTTATTAGATAAATTCAGAGGATTAATTTCAAATTACACGCGAAATAATTCTTTATGTTAAATTGATCATTTTAAATCTCACAACAGATAGTGGAGGTTATTTTATGAAGGAATATTTTACTCTCGCTGAAATCGATGAGGTAGCTCAGGTAATTCGAAACTTAACAAAATATCAGCCTAAAGTTGGTCTGATTCTGGGTTCTGGTTTGGGAGATTTAGCCAAATCAATAGAAGACCCTGATTTTATTCCGTATAAAAATATTCCTTATTGGCCTACATCTACCGTCCACGGACATTCTGGTCAATTGGTGATTGGAAAACTTGAAGGCCAGACTGTTATTACGATGCAAGGCAGAGCACATTTTTATGAAGGTTATAGCATGGCGGAAGTCACCTTGCCGGTCAGAGTAATGCAAAGATTGGGGGTAGAAATATTAGTTGTTACCAATGCGGCGGGTGCGATTAATCCGGAATATGTTCCAGGGGATGTTATGTTTTTATCCGATCACATTGCGATGATTGCTATGACTGGTAACAACCCACTGCGGGGTCCAAATCTGGATGAATTTGGGCCCAGGTTTCCAGATATGAGCCAGGCATATGATCGGGATCTATTAGAAAAAGCCAAAGAAATTGCGAATAAAAACAAGATTAAAACCTTTTCTGGTGTGTATGTATCATTATCTGGTCCATCATTTGAATCTCCTGCTGATCTGCGGTTTTTAAAAGCAATCGGTGCTGATGCAGTTGGAATGTCTACAGTACCTGAGGTTATTATTGCCCGGCACGGCGGTCTTCGTGTTTTAGGAATATCCGGGATTAGCAATAAAGCAAACCTGGACGGAACCACGATAACAACGCATGATGAAGTTTTGGAAGCAGGCAAAGTATTGGTTCCCAGACTGACAACAATTGTTCGGGGATTACTCTCAGAATTATAATGATCGTGGTGGTTATGGTCTGGTATGACTGAAATTCTTGATTTTTTAATTGAGTTTGAGATCTGGTTCTATGTTATTCTCGGTCTTATCTCGCTCATTTTCTTTTCAAGATTATTTAAAGCGATTGGTAATTGGCGTGAGGCAGCTTTTGGTATGGAGCGAGACATTGCTCAACGAAAATTCCGGTCAGCGCTTTCTATTCTATTGTTGATTTTTATTCTGTTTGTGGGTGAGTTTTTTTTTGTGACTTATTCCAGCAGTATATTACCTGACCAGACGAATCTTGCTACACCAACCATTGATATTCTGGCCTCACCTTCACCAACCAATCCACCCGTTGCACTTGTGGAGAATGATGAAAATTCATCTCCGACTCCAACTTCCACCCAGGATGGATGCATACCTGGCGAAATAGAATGGATATATCCAGAACCAGCTTCTGAAATTGCGGATGTAGTGCAATTAATCGGAACGGTAAATATTCCAAATTTTGGTTTTTATAAATATGAATATACAGAACCCGGAAATACATTTTGGAAGACGATTGCAGGTGATAATAAAGTAGTCATTGAAGATCAAATTGGATTGTGGAACACATCACAGATTGTTCCAGGAGATTATTTATTACGCCTGGTTGTTTTGGATAATGATAACACTGAATACCCTGCCTGTATCGTTTCAGTACGGGTAATTAATCAATAATGGAGAGTAAAAATGCCTAAAATTGAAATCCGACAAGCAGTATCCGCAGATATTATAGAGTTGATTTCTTTGGATCATTCCTGTAAGTCCAATTATGTCTGGCAAATGGATCGTTCGATTGAAGACGGTCAATTCCTGATCTCATTTCGGGAAATTCGTTTGCCAAGACCCACCCAAGTGGCTTATCCCAGACAGGTTGAATTATTGGAAAATGAATGGCAACAGGCACCTGGATTAATGGTTGCAATCCACAATGGTCAACATGTTGGTTATATCCGTTTAATTGAAGTGTTAGAAATACAATCCGCTGTCATTAGAGACCTGGTTGTAGATAATCCTATCAGACGGCAAGGAGTTGGGACTGCCATGGTTTTAGCAGCCCAAAACTGGGCAATTCAACGGGGAAACCGCAGACTTACTCTTGAAATCCCACCTAAAAGCTATCCGGCCATCAAACTGGCTTTTAAATTAGGTTTTGAGTTTTCCGGATATAATGATTCATATTATCCTAATAAAGACATTGCTCTTTTCTTTTCCAAATATCTAAAATAATCAAATTATTGGTAATTAAAAATGGTCAATTGGATTGAAGGTTTCATTAATCTTGTTCGAACAATAAATGATATCCTTACAGCGGGGATAGCAATTACAGCATTTTCTTTGTTATTGTATGCATTAACATTCAATCTCAAAGATCGGGTAGCCCGATCTTTTGCTATGATACTGGTCTGTGTGGTGATTGTTTTCACTGCTGAAGCCTTAGGTGGAATTGCTATTGATGAAACGAATATGGAGTTCTGGCTTAAATTACAATGGCTTGGGAATTGTTTTGTTACCTCCGACCTATTTACATTTTTCTGATGCGCTTGTTGCAACGACAGGTCGTCCCAGCCGGTGGCGACGGCGCTGGGCGGTGCGAATTACTTATTTATTCTCTTTTTTCCTATTAGTTCTCATTCCATTTGATATTCTTGTGGGCTCAATTACAACGGATCAGGTATCTGCCCCTCATCTGGAAAGAACTTTGATAACAGAATTATTCACCATCTACTATTGGATCATTATGCTTCTTTCGTGGATCAATTTTTTCAGGGCATATATTCGTACCGTCACACCTGTCAGTCGACGCAGGATGGGATATTTAGTCGTAGGTGCCCTTGCGCCAGCAATTGGATCATTTCCGTTCTTATTGTATGGATCTGGTCTGGCAGATCGACTGGATGGAATGTTCTGGATTGTCGCCACAGTTAGCAATCTAATCTTTTACTTTTTGATTATCATGATGGCGTATGCTGTGGCATTTTTTGGAGTTGCCTGGTCAGATCGGGTGGTAAAAACCAGATTACTGAAATGGATTATGCGTGGTCCTGTAACAGCAAGTATTACGCTGGGATTAACAACGATTGTGAGACGAACTGGGGCAGTTTTTGGTTATGATTTTGAAGTCTTTATACCGATTTTCATGGTGGCTACAATCGTGATCTTCCAACACTTAATCACACTATTATCACCATTGGGAGAGAAATGGTTCTTCTATGGTAATGATCAAAAAGATATTGAAATTTTACAGACTCTGGAAAATAGATTACTGACTCGAAATGATCTATTAGAGTTTCTGGAGATGATCTTATCAGCACTGATGGATAGATTACAGTCATCTGGTTCATTTATCGTTTCGATCAATGAAGATGGACTTGAATTGGTGCTAACAAATGGAAAAATTCAGTTTAACGATCAAAAGATTTCTGATGAATTATCAACAATAGTTACTGAAAATGATGATTTTCCCGAAATCTTCCAATGGGAAAACACATCTTTATTCCCCTTAAAATCCAGAATGAATGGTGATCAAGCGCAAAAACAATTGATTGGAATCTTAGGATTAGCAGGTGTTGATTTAAGTGAACTGGACGATGAACAAAAAAGTGCATTAACGATGATGATTGACCGAGCTTCGTCAGCCTTAAGTGATCGCCAGATGCAAATCCAGATTTTTGAATCCATGGAAAAATTAAGCTCCAGAGTTAATTCCATTCAACAATTACGATCTAGAGGCCGATATGATCGTGAACGTGTTTTTTCAGTTGAGGATCCTATTCAAAGTGGAGACTTATCAACCTGGGTTAAGGATGCTCTTACACATTTTTGGGGAGGGCCGAAATTAACCGATAATCCATTACTGGAACTGCAAGTTGTTCAGGAAGCTGCTGATGAGGGAGAAGGTAATAAAGCGAATGCATTACGCTCCATTTTAAGAGATGCCATAAACCAGGTAAAACCTGAGGGCGAAAGACGCTTTACAGCAGAATGGATACTGTATAATATTTTAGAGATGAAGTTTTTGGAAGGAAGAAAAGTTCGGGAAATTGCCATCAAATTATCCATGTCAGAGGCAGATTTATATAGAAAACAAAGGGTGGCGATCGAAACGGTTGCCAATAAAATCATTGAAATGGAAAATGAAGCACGTAACGAAGACATTACCACTGGTTAATTAGAAATCTTTTCTGATTTTTTGAGTATAGAGCTCGAAAAATTGGTTATTCTGGAGGAAGATGTTTATGTATCAAAGCAAAATCAAGAATGAACCAGAATTACCACCTATGGATGAAGGGTGGTGGGCATCTATATTGGCGGACGAAGAAATTTTAGAACCTGATGTCCAGGATAGTGAAACAAGAATATCGCTATCCACTGGTGCTTTGATGGTGGATTGGGAAAAAGTTACATCTGTTTTTGATCACGATGAGATTGTTGAATTGTTTGTTCAGGGATTTAATCGTGGGGGATTATTAGTTCAAGGGGATAGTATTCAGGGATTTGTGCCATTATCACATCTGATCGAATCTTCCAATGAATGTGATGAAGAAGAAAAACGCGCAGTTCTGGCTAATTATGTAGGAAAAACGATTAAATTAAAAGTTATTGAATGTGAACCTAGTCAGGAGCGAGTTGTTTTATCCGAAAGGGCAGCTCTGGCGGGTGAAGGAAGTCGGAAAGCTCTATTTCAAACTTTGAAGACGGGATCCATTGTCAACGGAATTATCACCAATATCACGGATTTTGGTGTATTTGTAGATCTTGGTGGTGTTGAGGGCTTGATTCACGTTTCAGAATTGTCATGGGGTCGGGTACAGCATCCTGGTGAGATCCTATCTTTAGGGCAACCTATAAAAGTGCTGGTATTGCAGGTAAGTGAAGAAAGCGCCAGAATTGCTTTAAGTCTAAAGCGACTCTTTAGAAATCCATGGGAATCATTGGCAGAAATGTATGTGATTGGCGATATCGTGTCAGCAACTGTGACAGCTATCACGCGCTTCGGGGTATTTGCCCGTCTGGATGAAGGTGTCGAAGGGTTAATTCATATTTCATCTATACAGCAAGCTTCAACACATGAAGATCTTGACAGTATGTTTGTGACTGGACAGGTAGTAACGGTTAAAATCCTCCATATTGATATAGAAAGAAGACGTTTAGGTTTAGGTCTGATGGATGAGTAAAAAATCAGGGACCATCAATAACAAACAATATTCGCTGGAAAACGATCAAAATCCAACCGATCATCAACAAAACCTGCTAAGCAAAATTCAACCCATATTGAGTAGATATGGTTTGGATATTTTTGGTGTCTCAATGTTTGCATTAGCTGTATTAACATTTTTTGGTTTGATTGGATGGACGGCAGGAAGTCTCATATCAAATTGGATCAATTTACTGACGCAATGGTTTGGTTGGGGAAGTTATTGCTTTGTTATTGTTTTTGCAGCTATCGGATTTTGGAGTTTTCGAAAAAGAGTTTTTGGAGACGTTCAATTTCCCTTATCACGTGTCTTAGCCTTTGAATTATGTTTTTTCGTTTTAATTACCCTACTCTCCATCTATGGGGGAATGGATTTACAAAGAGCGGAATCAGGGATGGATGGAGGATTTATAGGTTGGGGTTTAGCAAATTTATTCAGCAAAATTTTGCCTGAAACGATTCTTTCGATTCTACTCATCCTTCTTTTCATCATTAGTATTGCTCTCGGGACTGGTTTTTTCTCATTTCTCATAAAAAAATTGGATGGGTGGACAGAAGCTTACATTCAAAAGAAAGGATTGGATGAATTAGCAGGCTTTACCAGTTTAACTTCATCAGAAATTGATTTGGAGCAGAAATTATCAAGAGATGAAAAAATTCTTGAGAAATTGAAAAGCCAGACGGTTATGACACCTGCGTCTTTCATTCAACGGCAGGAAGATTTACCTCCTTTTGAACTGTTAGCGGCCGAACAGGTTTTTGTGATGGATAATGTTCAGGTTCAGGTGATGGGTGAACAAATCGAAAAAACCCTGGATGAATTTGGTGTTCCTGCCAGGGTCGCCGGTTATCGGATTGGACCGACAGTTACACAATTTGCAGTTGAACCAGGGTTTGTAGAAAAAGAAAATCCGGATGGCACAATCAGTAAACATAAAGTACGTGTATCTCAAATTTCTTCTCTTGCCCGTGATCTTGCCTTAGCGTTGTCTGCTGAACGGTTAAGAGTTGAAGCGCCAGTACCAGGGAGATCATATGTTGGTATAGAAGTACCAAATATGCAATCAAAAATGGTGCGTTTAAGACCCATACTCGAATCCGAAGGATTTCAAAAACTCCGTTCACCATTGAGCCTGGCATTAGGACAGGATGTTTCCGGACAACCAGTCATTGCAGATTTGATTAAGATGCCACACTTGCTGATTGCAGGGACAACTGGATCAGGAAAATCAGTCTGCGTTAGTGCCATAACTACCTGTTTGCTGATGAATAATTCCCCGGATAATCTACGTATAGCTATGTTAGATCCAAAGATGGTCGAATTGGTGAGGTTTAATGGTGTTCCTCATTTGCTGGGTAAAGTAGAAACTTCTATTGACCGCATGGTAGGTGTTCTACGCTGGGCAATTTCAGAAATGGATCAGCGCTACCGCTTACTGGAAGAGGCAAGAGCCAGAGATCTGGATGCTTATAACACAAAAATGGTGAGAAAAAATCAAGCTACTCTGCCTAGAATTGTGATAATTGTCGATGAACTGGCGGATTTGATGTTATCCTCGCCAGATCAAACAGAACATAGCCTGGTTCGATTGGCTCAAATGGCTCGTGCGGTTGGTATGCATCTGATTGTTGCTACACAACGACCTAGTGTTGATGTAGTTACGGGATTGATTAAAGCAAATTTCCCGGCAAGAATTGCTTTCACAGTAGCATCTTCCATCGATTCCCGGGTTATTCTGGATATGAATGGGGCGGAATCTTTGATGGGGAAAGGAGACATGCTTTTTCTGGCTCCAGATGTTGGTGCGCCACAAAGAGCTCAGGGTGTAATTGTCACCGATCACGAAATTGATCAAATTATAGATTTTTGGCGCCAATCAGAACAAATCAAGTTGGATGAGCCTGCACCGTGGGAAGGTCTCATGAAAGTAATGGAAGAAGAGGGCGGCGATGAGCTGGTGAAACAGGCAATTGAATTGGTAAAAACAAGTCGCAGAGCATCCGCGTCGTTATTACAACGCCGACTTCGGATCGGATTTCCGAGAGCTGCCAGATTGTTAGATCAATTGGAAGAAATGGGTGTTGTCGGTCCCAGTCAGGGTGGAGGGAAGGATCGAGAAGTAATGATCGATCCGAATGACAATTGGGAAGACATGAAGAATGCCAGCGAGGATGAGGAATAAAGATTTCCAAGCTTGTGTCTTGACAGTTCTTTAGCCGTACGATAGGATAAGCAGATCAAAAAATTGAGATTGAAGGTGGATTTTGGATAATTCTGAAAAGAAAAAATTAAGTTTTTCTGACCTGATGAGAAAAAAATTCAAAGGAATTCTGGACCCGATTGGTGGGTTCCTCAATAACCTTGGTCTCAAGCCGAATATGATCACCATTCTGGGCTTGGTTGGTCATGTTATATCGGCAATTTTTATTGCATTTGGTGAAATCATGTGGGGCGGTATTATTTTATTAGTTTTTGCTCCTATTGATGCGCTCGATGGCACCATGGCACGACTTAGAAACGAGCCAACACGCTTCGGTGGCTTTGTTGATTTAGTCACTGATCGTTATTCAGAACTGATTGTCTTTGCTGGTTTGATGTATCATTTTGCAAAAAACCAAGACACATTGGCTATCATGCTGGTTTTCTTCGCAGCAGCAGGTTCCATAATGGTTTCTTATAATAGAGCTCGCGCAGAAGCTTTGCATTACGATGCAAAAGTGGGTATTATGACCAGGTTGGAACGCTTGATCATTCTGATTCCATGTCTAATTTTTAATATTCCGCTGGTTGCCTTATGGGTTCTGGCAATCCTTGCCAACTTCACTGCATTACAAAGGATTTGGTCCGTTCGTAAACAGGCTTATCTAGCACAGGATGTTGTGGGATTAAAAAATAATACTAAATAGAGGTGTAAAATGCCCGAAGGTTTTTATATTGGTAAATTATTTATTCATTTTTACGGTGTCATTATTATGTTTGGGGCAGTATTGGCAGCCTGGCTTGCAACAGTTGAAGCCAAACGTCGAGGTCATAATCCGGAGGTAGTGTGGGATGTGATGCCATGGCTACTTATTGCTGGTATTATCGGTGCCCGTATCTGGCATGTTCTTACACCTCCAGCCTCCATGGTAGCAATGGGAATTACAACACAATATTACCTCACACACCCTTTGGATGCGATCAATATACGTGCAGGTGGATTGGGTATTCCAGGTGCTGTGATGGGTGGTGCATTGGCATTATGGCTTTATACCAGGAAAAAGAAATTGAGTTTTGCCTCCTGGGTGGATATCATCGCTCCTGGTCTGGCACTTGCCCAGGCTGTTGGCCGGTGGGGAAATTTCATTAACCAGGAACTTTATGGCGCTCCAACCGATCTTCCCTGGGCAATCTTTATTGAACCATCTCGAAGGTTAGTAGAATACATGGACGTAGCATATTACCACCCGATGTTCTTATATGAATCGTTGTGGAATCTAATGAATATGGCAGTTTTATTAATTCTTGGTCGTAAGTTAAAAGAGAAATTATTCAGAGGTGATATTTTCCTGATTTATCTGGTTATATATCCATTCGGCAGGTTCTTATTAGAATTTATTCGATTGGATCCATCTAATGTAGGTGGCATCAATGCGAACCAGACAACCATGGCGATCATTGCTATCTCATCATTGATCATTCTCGTATTAAAGAGAACGATATTAAAAGATAACCAGCGTTTAGAAGAATTTCCAGTAGTTCCTCAGAAAGCTGGTTAGGAAAAAAAGAATCTATTTCTTAAGCGAGGAATATTGATAGAAACACAGGAACTGACCAAAATCTTTGATGATTTTACGGCAGTATTTCAAGTAAACCTAAATGTTCAGGCTGGCCAAATTCTTGCGTTATTAGGCCCGAATGGCGCTGGAAAAACTACAACTGTTCGAATGCTGTCATCCATACTCAGGCCTAGTAGTGGCTGGGCAAAAGTAGCCGGTTTTGATGTATATACCCAACCCTCTGAAGTTCGTAAGATGGTTGGTGTATTAACTGAACACCATGGTTTATATGGCAGAATGAACGCAGATGAATATCTGATTTTTTTTGGTGAACTTTATGGATATTCACGAGCCCATATATTGAGTAAAATCAATCCCCTTTTAGAACAATTGGGAATGGATCAATTTCGCAAGAAACGCCTGGGCGAATATTCAAAAGGAATGCGTCAAAAATTAGCGCTAGTGCGAGCCCTCATTCATGAGCCTCCGGTTTTGTTGCTGGATGAACCGACCTCTGCAATGGATCCTGAAAGTGCAAAGATTGTTCGAACGGCTATAAAAAGTTTGAGTAACAAAGAACGGACAATTATTCTGTGCACTCACAATCTGGTCGAAGCAGAAGAATTATGTGATCAAATTGCTATCATTCAGGAGGGCAGCATTATCTTAAATAAATCCATGCAGGAAGTGAAAAATTCATTGGTTGGATCACCTGTTTTTGCTGCAAAATTTATTGGTTCGATGGATGGAAAATTATTTGATTTACCGGATGGCATTCAAATTGAAAACTGTAATGAAAACATTATTTATTTTAAGGTGGAGAAACCGACCATTCAAAATCCAGTTCTGATTCGTTTACTGACTGAAAAATACGATTTGTTATCTTTTGAAGAAGTCCCAAATAAATTAGAAGATACTTATCTAGGAGCTATTAACCAGATTAAGAAGAACAATCATGATGACTAATCAATTGAAACTAGCCCTGGTGGTTACAAAACGAGAAGTACGTGATCAATTTCGGGATTGGCGCATTATTTTTCCTATCCTTGGATTAACCATATTCTTTCCATTTTTGATGAATTTCACAACGGCGCAGGTTCTCCAATTCGTCAACCGGTACGGTGCTTCAATTGTTGGAGAGCGACTGGTTCCTTTTTCAATGATGATCGTAGGCTTCTTTCCCATCTCGGTTTCATTGGTAATTGCCTTAGAGAGTTTCGTGGGGGAAAAAGAGCGTGGGAGTATCGAACCTTTATTCAATACCCCATTATTGGATTGGCAAATCTATATCGGGAAGTTGATTTCCTCGATTGTACCGCCATTGTTTGCCAGTTTTGTGGGTATGTTAGTGTATTGTGTGGGATTGATTATTAATGACGTTCCATTACCGGAACTGCACTTAATCATTCAAATTGTTGCTATTACGATTATTCAGGCGGTTGTGATGGTTGCCGGTGCTGTGGTTGTTTCCACGCAGGCGACATCTGTTCGTGCAGCGAATTTATTGGCGAGTTTTATCATTATCCCTATGGCGTTGTTAATCCAAGGGGAAAGTATCGTGATGTTTTGGGGAAATTATGCAACCTTGTGGTGGGTTGTTTTTGGTTTGTCAATTCTGGCTATCTTATTATTAAGAATTGGATTGGCTCATTTTAGCAGGGAAGAATTACTGGGTAGAGATATTGATGTTCTCAATTTTCGCTGGGGCTGGAAGGTATTCCGAATGAATTTTCTTGGGAATGCATCCAACATCAAGAATTGGTATCAATATGAAGTTTTTCCATATATCAAAGAAATTCGTTATTCCATCTTAATCCTCAGCCTGCTTGTTCTGGTGGCTTTTTTTGTAGGCAAATCACAAATAACCAGGTTTGCGTTTCCGGTTGAACAATTTGGCGTGGATAATATGCAAGCTCAACTGACGCTCTTAAGTCAGAATTGGTCTTTTGGTAATTTTTCTCCTGTTGTTGCAATTTTCTGGCAGAATATTCGAGTTATTTTTTTGGCTTTCATTCTGGGGGTGATTACTCTGGGGATATTTGGTGTACTGCCGTTATTCGCATCGATCGGAATTGTTGGATACATCATGGGTTTATTAGGTAATGCCGGTTTGAGTGTAAGTACTTACTTTATAGGCTTTATTCTTCCGCATGGAATTATTGAAATTCCAGCGGTAGTAATAGCTACAGCTGCAATTTTCCAAATTGGTGTTACGCTGGCCACACCTGATAACAAACAAACAATTGGAGAAGTATGGATTAAATCGATAGCGAATTGGGTAAAAGTTATGCTAGGTCTGGTAATACCTATGCTGATTCTTTCTGCAATGATTGAAGTTTGGGTAACACCTGAGTTAGCTTTATGGTTGATCCCGTAAAGGCATTACCATCCCTGTAAGAAAGGTAACCATTCTTCGTCTGTGAAGTTATTTCTTGCGAAAATATACATTGCATTTGCTGGTGGTGGTTTGGGAATCCGCAAAAATTTCATGCCTGCATCTTGAACCGTTCTGCCACCTTTTTTATGATTACAAACAGAACAGGCAGTAACCAGATTCTCCCAGGAAAATTCACCTCCCAGTCGTTTTGGGATTACATGATCAATTGTGAGATTTGAGGAATGATGACCACAATATTGGCATGTGTAATGGTCTCGCCGGAATATTTCTTTGCGGGTAAGATGAACCTGCGCTCTAGGCCGATGGATCATTCTTTGGAGTCGGATAACGGATGGAATCGGAAACTTTTGGTTGATACTGTAGAAATAACCACGGCCATTACTTACCAGCGTCGCTTTTTCTGTGAGTATCAAGCCAAAGGCGCGCCTCAAGTCACAGATATTGATTGGTTCAAAATTTGCATTGAGAACAAGAACTTGATCAGACATAGTACCTTAGGATAAATTATATCAGACATGATCTGAAGTATTTTTTCCTGTATGTAAAGATTATTTTAATAATTCGTTAAGAAAAGCAATCGTTGTACAAACAATTTATAAGGTAAAACGCAGGCTGTATAGTATTATATATAATAAAAAAGGAAGATTTTTATGAAAATTCTTATCTCCGGCGGTACTGGACTGATTGGCAAGTCCCTCGTAAAAAATCTTATTAAAACTGGTAATCAAGTTTTTGTTCTAACAAGAAGTAAATATGGACTTGAAGATTCTGATTCAATAAAATATATTGAATGGGATACCAGGTCTTCTGAGCCTTTAATTCCTTATCTACAGGATATTAATGCTGTCATCAATTTAGCAGGTGACAATATTGGTAAAGGTTATTGGACAATGGAAAAAAAAGAACGGATTATTAATTCAAGAGTTCAAGCTGGAAATGCGTTGTCCAAAGCAATTATTAATTCTGGCAATAAACCTGATGTGTTTATTCAGGCCTCCGGTGTAGGGTATTATGGTGCCAGTCTGGACGAAACATTTGATGAATTGTCGCCAAATGGATCTGGATTCCAGGCTGATGTAGCATACAAATGGGAAAACTCCTCAGCGCTATTGGATTCTGCTGGTGTTCGTCGTGTGATCATTCGGATGGGAATCGTGCTGGATGCAAAATCAGGTGCGTTACCATTAATGGTATTGCCTTTTAAAATGTTTGTTGGAGGACCGCTTGGGAGTGGACGACAATCTGTATCCTGGATCCATTTGCAGGATAATATTCGGGCGATTGATTTTGTGATGCGAAATGACAAAATAGTCGGTGCGATCAATTTTACTGCACCCCTCTCATATACCAACAAAGAATTCGGTAAGATTATTGGCAAAGTGTTACATCGACCTTACTGGTTTCCAGTTCCTTCCTTTGGATTAAAATTAGTATTAGGTGAAAAAAGCGAACTCGTTCTTGAAGGTCAAAAAGTCAAACCCGGAAAACTCCTGGAATATGGCTTTCAATATAAATATCCAGATTTAGAAAGTGCATTACGAAGTATCTACAAGTAATAGATCAATTTTTCCTTTTTTATTGGTCAGCCAAGAAATCTGGCAATCCATTATTCACGATTGAATCATTAATCTTCAATTGATTCATGTTAGAATTGCGAATACTTAACACGAAAGGTGGAATCGATCAAATGACAACCATTATTAATGCTTTTGACGAACTAAAATGGAGAGGAATGATTTTTGACTATGTCGATGGAATTGACAGCATTTTAGGTGAGAAAAAGGTAACTGTTTATAATGGTTTTGATGCTACAGCCGATAGTTTGCATGTTGGTCATATGGTTCCGCTACTGGCATTAGCCCGATTGCAACGCTTTGGACATCATCCGATTGCATTAGCAGGTGGTGGGACGAGTATGATTGGTGACCCGAGTGGTAAGTCGGCAGAAAGACAATTATTGAGCCACCAAATCATTGAAGAAAATGTTGAGTCAATCAAGCAGCAATTAGCCCATTTTCTTGACTTCAAAGTTAAATCGAATCCTGCCAGGGTTTTGAATAATGCTTCCTGGCTCATGAAGTTAAACCTGATCGATTTCCTCAGAGACATTGGAAAGCATTTTACGATTAATTACATGCTGGCAAAAGACTCTGTTAAATCGAGAATTGATCGTGAAGAGGGCATCTCTTATACAGAATTCAGCTATATGCTACTGCAATCTTACGATTATCTTCATCTACATCAGCATGAAAATTGTATTTTGCAGACCGGTGGAAGTGATCAATGGGGAAATATAACGGCAGGGGGAGAGTTAGTGCGCCGGATAACCGGTCATTCAGTTTATGGAATGGTGTATCCTTTGATTACAAAATCAGATGGCACAAAATTCGGTAAAACAGAATCTGGTTCCATCTGGTTAAAACCAGAAAGAACATCCCCTTATAAGTTCTTTCAATTCTGGCTGAATACAGATGACAAAGATGTCATTAATTATCTGAAGTATTTCACATTTTTATCTAAAGACGAAATTGATGAATTAGAATTTACCCTTTCAGAACGTCCAGAAGAGAGAGAAGCTCAAAAGCGGCTTGCCAAAGAAATAACTACCATTGTTCATGGTGAGACAGCTTTGAGCAGAGCAGAACAGGCAACGCAGGTTCTTTTTGGGGGTAGTTTAGAAGGATTATCGGGTTCGGATATTGAAGAAATATTTGCTGATGTACAATCTACACGACTTTCCAGAACCGATTTTGAATTTGATGGAAAATTTATTATTGATTTATTGGTTGACTGTGGTTTTGCTAAATCGAAGGGTGAAGCAAGAAGGTCCATTCAAGAAGGCGGAATCAATTTAAACAACAAACGTGTGACTGAGGTTGATCTAACGATCAAAACTGACGCTCTGATAGAGAACCAATATTTAATCCTCAGGAAGGGTCGTAAGAATTATCATCTGGTAAAGGTTGGCTAGTTCTCGCTTAGCTCTGAATTCTGGAGGTTACTTGCTTCCAGTGGTAAGAATTTGTTCCATGATCTGACGTCCAAGTTCTTTTGCATCCTGTGAAGACCCATTTTCCAGTGTTAAAACAAAAACCAGTGGTGTAGCCTGCCAGTCTGGCATCGTACCTGTTATATACCAATGAATTGGATTCTTGTCCGAGTCATTTGATGAAACCATTTCCCAAGCTGGGTAATCATTACGACTAAAAAAATTGGCTGTCTGGTTGGCAAATAGTGTGTCAATTATTCGAATTGGTTCCTTCGAAGAGAATATCACCCAGTCCTGTTGAGGTGTATTTACGGCCAATGTTAATCTGGGGTATGGTATTTCACCTGCATTTGAAAATGCAGAGACTGACCTGGCAACTTGGAGGGGAGATAGTAAAGTCGAATTCAGTGACTTTTGCGAATCAGGATCCATCAAGGCTACTGGTTCAAATGGAAGTTCGAAGGAATAATTTTCATTCCATCCAAATTTCTGAGTTATCTCCTTTTCTTTACCTGACCCAATTAATGAATTCAGGTATAGGTTTGCATTATCACATCCATTCATCAGAGAAATTTTCAGGCTGTTTCTTTCCAGATTGCTTAACGGTATTGCACAATTTCCTGTTTCAAAGAAATTATCAGCTTCAATTTCGATAGAATTTTCTATTAAATATGCATACGTAAAGAGAGCGGAGATTTCCCCAATTTCATATTTACCTTGCGCGACTCGATTGATCAAGGGGGCATTTTCATCAATTGACAATTCATCCCACGCTTCATCCAGTTGAGCAGGGTCGTAACTGGGTGAAGACCACAATCCCAAAATTTCACCTGTTTTTGCGTTCATAATTACAGCTGCCCCACGGTAATTTTGGAGTGTATTTACTAATTGGTTTTGTCTGTTCAGGTCAATGGTAGTTCTGATATCCCTGCCATCTGGAGGACGGGCATAGAGTAATTCATTCCACCAGATATCAGAAGTTGGGATACCAGCTAATCCACGCAGATAGTTATCCATGCTGGCTTCTAAACCACTCTGGCCTAAAAATGGATGGTTATACCCCACCGTTGTGGAAAGGGAAGGCTCCAGTAATAATCGTTCAAATGATCCACGATCAGCGCTGGTAATCAAAATTGGATTATTTTGTCGATCCAGCAAATTACCACGGGGGACATAACGGTCATTAATAATTTTTCTTAAATTGTCGGTTCTAGCAAGCAAACCATCCGAACGAATGGTAGCCCAATATGCTGTGATCAAAGCAATAAAAATAAAACTGAACACAATCAATGAATAAGTCAAAATATAAGGTTTAGCTTCGTCCTGAATGACAGCTCTTGAAGATTGATTTTGACTGATCCAAAGTAATATGAGAGTGGCTATAAATACGGTCAGCAGCGATGATCCACCATAGGACATAAATGGCAGTGTAACGCCCGTTAAAGGTAAAAATCTTGTGTTTCCCCCAATAATGAGAATGGATTGGATGGATAGAAATATCGTGATTCCTGATGCCAATAATCTTTGATACTGATTTCTACCCTTGATGGCTATAGAAAACCCTCTATATGTTAGAAAAGCAAATAAACTGATGATAAAGAGACTACCAAACAAACCCAATTCTTCACTGATCGCGGCAAAGATGAAGTCTGAAATCGCTACCGGGACAATCCCTGGACTTCCCAATCCTGGTCCTGTTCCCAAAATATGCCCTGCAGCAATTGCCTGAATGGATTGAATGATCTGATATGAACCACCAGTGGCATCCACCCAGGGATTCAACCAACCATCAATACGGATTTGTATGACTCCAAAATTTTGGTATCCAAAGTATCCTGCAATCACAATGAATGATAAGAATAAAAATACAGAGCGTTTTTTCCCTGAAACGATGAAGAGATAAAATGCGTAAATAATCAGAAAAATAGTTGCTGTGCCAAGGTCTCGTTGGGCAAAAAGGATCAGAATGGCAGCGATCACAATGACCAATGAAGGCATGATCAAGACAGATAAATTCTTTCGTAATGCCCAGTTATCAGCAAAAAATGCTGAAAGAAAGATGATAAATAATAGTTTTAATGGTTCAGAGGGCTGGAAGTAAATCCCACAGCATCCCAACCAGAGCCGAGGGCCTTCCCCACCCGGGTAAATCCCAAAAAAGAATGTTAATACTGTAACCAGCAAACCCAAGGAGAGCCAGATGTATTTGTATCGTCGCAGCAGATTGATAATCGTGGGAAGTTTCAATCCAAAAAATAAAACGAAAGAACCAAGGCTAAACCAGATTAATTGACGCCATCCAAATGAAATCGAAAGACGGAATACAGTGAGTAATCCAATACCGGTCAACATATATACAATTGGCAAGATATATGGATCACGATTTGGCAAGAAACGGATACTGGACTTATGAATCAAGAAACTAAGGATAAGCCATACTATGAATCCAACCCAATGTTCCCACTTGATTGGGTTTTGCCAATTCAATAGACGAATAACAGGTGCAAATGTGAGCACAGTACTATACAGAAAAAGGATTAAACCACCCAGAAAAAAGAGGCTGAATTGAAGACGATCTCTATCATTAAAGAAAATATTCTTAATTTGATTCACGGTAAATATTTGTTAATAAATATGCTGAGTTTTTCTTTTTGGTTTGAATCCACATATTCTGGATGTGTGGTTATTGCACTGGCAAGTGCATGGTGACAATCACAATCATAAGGCTCATGCTTTTCTATTAGGTTAAGAACTGAATCATTGGCGATCAGACCATTTTTCTTAAGAACTTTTAAGATCATCTCAACAGTTACTGATTCTTCATGAACATGCCACACATCGTAATCTGTTACATGACAAAAGGCTGCATAACACATTTCAGCTTCGCGCGCGAGAAATATTTCAGGTGAAGTGGTCATTCCAATGATTGACATTCCCCATGACCGAAATAAATTAGATTCTGCTTTGGTTGAGAATCTTGGTCCTTCAATTGTAACTAAAGCACCACCTTTGTGGACTTTCGCCCCTGTCTCTACAACAGATTCATATAATAATTGAGATAGATGAGAACAGAAAGGATCAGCAGTACTTACATGTGTAACCAACCCAGTTTCATAAAATGTTCTCACACGATCTTTCGTGAAATCGATAATTTGATCTGGTATCACAATATCACCAGGAGCGAAATCTTCACGCAAAGATCCACAGGCAGAAATCGCAACCAAGCTATTAATCCCTAATTTCTTTAAAGCAAAGATATTTGCCCGATTGTTAATTTCCGAAGGCGGGATTCGGTGTCCGATACCATGTCGTGCCAAAAAAGCAATCTTTTTCCCTTTTACATCAGCAATAAAGATCGGTGAACTGGGTGAACCATAAGGAGTCTCTACCACCAAATCTTCTATGATAGAAACACCTTCCATTTGATAAATACCTGTTCCCCCAATGACACCAAGATCAATTTTGTGAGACATTGGACCTCCTTCAAAAAAAATTTATTGACGAGAATTTATCGTATGTATGATCAATTTTACATTACCAAGCTGTAGCATATCATTGTCCGCTAAAATACATGGTTGATCGATACGTTCATCATTCAGGAATGTTCCATTAGTTGAATTTAGATCATGTATCCACCAATTTTGATCAATTAAATACAACCGTGCATGTTGAGCAGAAATAGTCTCATCTGGAATATGAACCTTACAATTAGGATCACGACCCAGAAGCACATCCGTTTGTTTGATCAGAAATGCTTCCTGTTCCGGATTCTCTTTAAATGAAATACGAATATTGGAGGATAAATCAGGAGAAAGCAACTTAATCTGCGTTTTTAATTGACGCCAGGTAGTTAAAAACAATAAACCAACAAATCCCAGTAAAAGGATGGCGATTATGATTCTTAAGATAAGCACAATAATAGCTGTCATTTTGAATCTACAATTCTTGGAATTTCTGCTGTGGAACCATGGACAAAATCATTCGAATCGTCCTCTTCTCCGTAAACTAATGGATAATTAGCAATAGAAATCACATCACCAGCACGAAGTAATGCTTGTTTTATTCTAATGCCATTTACAAATGTGCCGGAAGTTGAATTTAAATCAAAAATCACAAAGTTTCCATTAATATTCCGAATTTGTGCGTGATTCCTGCTTATGGTGGGATTATCAATGGTCAGATGATTGTCATTTTTTCTACCAATTTGGGTAATGGCATCCGTTAATGGGAAAATCTCTTTATTGGGTAATAAAAGATAGGCATCTGATCTAATATTTTTATTATCGCGAATATTTAAATTTGTTTTTATTGCCGCCGTTTTCTCAATTTCGTTTACAACTGAATATGAGTTAATCCTATATACACTTAAAGTTAGGATTTCAGGATCAGCAAAAAATTCGATGTTGATTTCTCCAGTGAAATATGAGTCATATTCTTCAGCACTTTCGCTTAGCGTTTTTTGGACTTCTTGAATCCAATGTTGATCAGAATTGAGATCCGTATAGATTTCTGGATGGACTGAAATAGAATAAATATTGGGTAAAGGTTCGTTATTATCTATTGCTTTAATTAAAATATCACGCATTTCATGAATGATTGAGATCGCCACCGATTTCTGGAGAGAATTCCAGGGCAATATTTGAACACTGCTCTCAATCAAAGTCTGTAATTGTTTTTCAATTTTTTCTAAGATAGATCTCATATTTTATAATTATAAAGCGAAAGGGAAAACTGGCAATGACACCTGATATGCCGAATGGTTTTGTAGAAATTGAACACACTGCAGATATTTCATTGAAAGTTTGGTCAACCACTCTTGAGAATCTTTTCAAATTAGCTGTTGAAGGGATGAAAAACGTCATTGAAATAAATGTGAATGATAATGATCCTGGGAAGTACCAGGAATTTTGTATAGAAGACATAGATTTGGAAAGTATGTTAGTTTCATTATTGAATGAAGTTAATTTCAAGATTCAACAAGAATTATTAAACGTAAAAATAACCGAGTTATTATTAGAAAATGAGAAAATCTCCGGGAAGTTGTTTCTTCAGGAAATAATAAGCTTCCGAAAGGAAATTAAAGCAGTTACGTACCATAACCTAAAAATTAATCATTCACAAAAAGGGTATTCGGTTGTTATTGTTTTTGATGTATGATGGAAGAGGAGAGATATGGTTGCTTTAACTGATTTTACTAAGGTAAGTGATTATGAGTGGGAAATCCCCCGGAATTTCCGATCTGATATGCGTGTGCCTGTAAGAATTTTTTCAACCCGAAAAATGTTGGAACAGAGTTTAGCTGATTTATCGGTTGAACAGGCAATCAATGCTACAACACTTCCTGGCGTTGTTGGTTCGGTAGTTGTCATGCCTGATATGCATCAGGGTTATGGATTTCCAATTGGCGGCGTTGCTGCTACCGATTTTTCGACAGGCGTCATCTCCCCGGGTGGCATCGGTTATGACATCAATTGCGGTGTCCGTTTGCTGGCATCTCAGATACCATTTGAAAGTATAAAGGATCAAATTCAATCACTGGTTATTGCATTGGATCACCATTGTCCGAGCGGAGTTGGATCTGAGGGTGGTATTCACCTGAATTTGAAAGAGTTAGATGATATATGTGAAAATGGATCCCAATGGGCTCTGAAAAAGGGATATGCAACGAAACAGGACTTACGCAGAACAGAGGAAAATGGTTGTATTTTGGGGGCAAAGGCCAATTCATTAAGTGAAAGAGCTAAGAAAAGGGGGTTACCACAATTAGGAACCCTCGGAAGCGGTAATCATTTTATTGAAATTGACCTGATAGAACAGGTTTTTGACGACGTGACTGCTGAAATCTTTGGTTTACAACAAGGAAATATTGCGGTCATGATCCATTGTGGTTCCCGCGGTCTTGGACATCAAGTATGTAGTGATACAGTTCAATCTTTTCAAAAAACGATCCATAAATATGGGATCAAGATTCCAGATCGTGAATTAGTGTGCGCCCCTTTGAATTCTCCAGAAGGACAGGATTACCTGGCGGCCATGCGCGCGGCAGCTAATTATGCGTTTTGTAATCGACAGGTGTTGGCTCATCTGGCGAGAAGAGCATTCGAACAGGTATTGCCTGGAAAGGTGAAAAACTGGCAACTTTATCAGGTGTATGATATTGCTCACAATATTGGAAAGATTGAGGACCATTTTGTGGATGGGGTTTTACGCAAAGTTTGTGTTCATCGAAAAGGGGCAACGAGAGCATTCGGACCTGGTTCGAATGGTATCCCGGACGAATTTTCCAAAACAGGACAACCTGTACTGGTTCCAGGCAGTATGGGAACATCTTCCTGGGTACTGGCTGGCACCAAGACAAGTATGGAACGTTCATTTGGCTCCAGTTGCCATGGTGCAGGGCGTGTGATGAGTTGGCAGAAAGCAAAGAAGACAATTCAAGGAGACCAACTAAAAATTGATCTGGAGAATAAGGGGATTTATATACAAGCTGGATCCATGGCTGGTTTAGCAGAAGAAGCACCAGGCGCATACAAAGATGTTGATAAGGTTATCGAAGCAGTCAATGGAGCAGGGTTAACAAGGAAAATAGCCAGATTAGTTCCTTTAGCTGTGGTTAAAGGATGATCTTATTCATTTTCATCCATTGGCCGGCTAATGGATGCGATTCTGGCTTTGGTAATGATTATAAAATCCTTAACCTGAAGTTTTATATTAATTCCTCGTTCACCTCCTGACACATGCATCCAATCCATTTCGAAAGCGGAACTGTCCAGCAAAATTCGGAAACCTTTATTGATTAATGCCAGTGCTGAAATACCACCAGTCTGTAAACCAGTCATTTGCTCAGCTTCCTGCGGAGTGGGAAAAGAGAGTTTTTTTTCATTCAGGTATTTGGCGATTAATTTTAAGTCGGCTGTTTTATTTGCTGGAACAATTGCCAGAATTGGTTTTCCAGGGGCGAAGGGTTGTAGAACGATTGTTTTGAAGACTCTTCCTTCAGGCACATTCAGTAAATTTGCTGTCTCCTGAGCAGTTCGCTTTTGATCTGGAATTTCAAAAACCTCAAAGGGAATTTTTCTGGTTTGCAGGAAGCGCGTGACATTGTTCTTTGTCATGATTAATTCCTTTTATCCAGAACATAGATTGGATTGCTGAAGATCCATCCTCGTTTTTTACCTAAAAATTGAATATAACATTCAACCCGGTATATCCCAGGCGATTTTGAAATGTAAGTACAGATATCCTGATCATTCCATATTTTTATGATTTTTCCATTATAAATTAGTCGACATTCTGATACCTCAGGAAGTTTAATTTGAAAGGTAATGGATGAATCCAGTTCGATTTCTTCCCCCATAATCGCTGTGTTTCGTTTCCCCTGAGCATAAAAACAGAATCCTTTTGTCGATAATGGTAAATCATATCCAATAAATGAATTTCCTTGTTGAAATGCATTAACGATTATTTTTCGATCGATGAGATAATCGCCGGTCAGTGGGTGTGGAATAAGCAAATGGTTATTAACACATTTGAAATGGAAATCATAAGGGTAAATAAATCGGGTAATAAACGCTTTTTTCATCGCTAAGCGATGGGCATCAGAACCACCAACAGCTGTTAACTTTTTTCCGGATAATATTAATTCATCCCATTTTTTCAATGATAATGGATGAGGTCCTTGCCCATATCTCTTGGGGAAAAACACATTAGCCAGAAGCTGAATCCAACTTTTGGATTCGTTTTTTAATTCACTGAGGTGATTCCAGATTTCAATACCTGTATAACCATCAACATTCCAATCTTCCCATGTAATAGCTGTTTCATGTACTTGTGGGAGGGGATCTTCAAATGGATGGGCAAGAAATGATAAACCTCCGTTTTTCTTGACTTGATGGACTAACTGTTGAGGATTTTCAGCATAATTACATAATTCTTTGGTTTGACCGAAGGTGATGAGATGATTCTTTTGCGGTTCCCGGACTTTATTATGAATTTCCTCCCCAATGATAACCAGAATCTTCTTGCCGTTATTATGAAAATAACCATCAAGATTTTGAACCAGGACATTATGATCAGTTATGATCAAACCATCTAATCCAGATGCAATACCCGCTTCAGCAATTTGTTGATGGGTCCAGCTACCATCAGAATAAACACTATGAATATGGAGGTTAATAACGATTTCTTCCACAGGTTGACTATTTTCCCTTATAAACGTTATAATTTGGTCTGTTATTTCTCAGGATAATCCTGAATTCTTGATTGGAGGATAAACGTGGTTATTTACATAGATGTAGCTTTGATTATAACTTCAGTTGCACTAATCATCAGTGTAATTATGCAAAATAAAGGCGTGGGTTTAGGCGGATTAACTGGTGGTGATACAGGTGTTTTTACAGCTCGTCGTGGGATTGAAAAAACCTTGTTCTACATTACCATTGGATTGAGTGTTTTATTTTTTATTTTAACAATTGCAGCAGTGATAGTCCGAAATTAAGAGATATATACATTTACAGCTGTAAAAAGTTCATAGAACCATCCTGGGCGATTCAAAACTGAAAAGATGGTCGCCCTATTTTCTTTATAAACTAACCTTATGAAAAAATTACGTTGGCAATTACTCATCATTTTCTTGACCGGTCTGGTTGTTGGAATTTTATTAATCAATGAAAAACCGGATGCTTCATCTCCTGTGGATGTTCCTGAACCGCAACAGGGGGGGGTATATACGGAGGCTTTGGTTGGAAGATTTCAGCGATTAAATCCTGTATTGGATTATTACAATGCAGCTGATCGTGAGTTAAATCGATTGATATTCAGCCGGATGATTTCTTTTGAAGAACGAGGTATTCCAAAGTTAGAATTAGTAGAAACTTATGGTATTTCTCAAGATGGGACTATATATAATATTACCTTACGTCAAGATGTGAAATGGCACGACGGCAAACCACTAACCACCAATGATATTTTATTTACGATCAACATGATCAGAGACGGTGAAGGTGTGGTGCCTGATGATATTCGATCTTTTTGGACTGAAGTGGATGTTAAAACATTAAGCGAGACAACCATCCAATTTCGTCTGGAGGAACCTTTTGCTCCTTTTCTGGATTATCTTTCTTTCGGAATTCTCCCCGAGCACTTATTAGGTAATCTGAGCTTTGATCAAATGATTGATTCTGGGTTTAATTTACAACCTGTAGGAAGTGGCCCTTATGCTTTTGAAGGATTAATTACTGAGAACAATCAAATCAAAGGGGTAATTCTACGAGCAAACCAGGAATATTTTGAAGGTCCACCACTTATCGAACAGATGGTATTTCGATATTTTGATAATTCTTTAGAGGCATTAAAAGCTTTTCAGGATGGCATGGTATTGGGGATTAACAAAGTTGGCTCTTCAATTCTAGGAGAAGTATTAATAGATCCTGATCTGGCCTTATATACTGCAAGGGAACCTCGATTAACGCTAATATTCTTGAACCTTAAGAATCAAGAAGTGCCATTCTTCCAGGATGTTAATGTAAGAAAAGCATTATTATCTGCTTTAAATCGTCAAAAAATGGTGGATAAAATCTTTGACAGCCAGGCAATTATCGCGGATGGACCTATCCTACCGGGTACCTGGGCATATTATGATGGTATTAAATCAGTGGATTTTGATCCAAACATGGCTACACAGTTAATCAAAGATGCAGGGTATGTTCTGGGTGGAGAGAATTCGACAATTCGTGCAAAAGATGAATTGGAGTTTAGATTTGAACTACTTTATCCTGATAATGAAACACACCGCCAATTGGCAGAGATGATTCAACAGAACTGGGAAGCATTAAATATCTCAGTCAACATTCGCGGGGTAACATATTCTGAATTAATCAATTCTTATCTCAATCCTCGATCTTACCAGGCCGTATTAATTGATCTGGATTTATCCTGGACACCAGATCCTGATCCTTATCCTTTTTGGGACCAGGTGCAGGCTACAGGCGGGCAAAATTATTCTCAATGGGACAATTTTGTTGCCAGTGATTATCTGGAACAGGCCAGGATAACGACCAATTTGATCGACAGATCGTTATTCTATCGAAATTTCCAGGTTATCTTTGAAGAAGAACTTCCAGCACTTCCACTTTTTTATCCTGTATACAATTTCGCAATATCAAGACAGATTCAAGGAGTTACAGTGGGTCCGATGTTTGATACAAGTGATCGTTTTCAGACAGTAACGGATTGGTATATTGTCGGACCAAAACTTGAGACCATAACAACACCATCACAAGAAAGATCAACTGGTGATGAGTGATGTGGAAGATTGAATTAGAACAAGAAATATTAAAAGAAATTACTTCAGAATGGGAATCATTTCTTTTTTCAAACGAGATTTATTGGCAACTTAACATTTCCAATAAACAATTCTCCCCTTCAGAACGTAGAATGAGAATCAGCGCAGGTCGATTGTTGATCTCCTCTTTTCTTCTTCAAAACTACGATCATTTAAATAATGATTCAGTATTGAATCAATTTTTATCGTTAAAAAATAAATGGTTGGCTAACTGGCAACGAAAAGTTACCGAAGAATTACTGGTAAGAATCCGCCAGTGGAACCAATTTATACATGATTTGCGTTCAGATTTTGAATTCTCTCAGCCTCAAATGAATAATCAACTTCAGATCAGATTGATGATCGGTTTATTGATTGATGAATTGGATGAGTTAGGGAGAGAACAACACCTGCAACAAGTTGAAATTCTGGATCAGAAGTACAAGTTTGCAACAATGGATAATGGGTTCATTTGGGAAAATGAATTAATGAAAATTTTTCCTCAGAAAAAATATTGGTATTTGTACAGGAGATTTGTACAGCCCGGAGAGAAAAAATGACCTTTTATACAAAAACTGGTGATGATGGAACGACTGGATTGTTAGGAAAAGATCGCGTAAAAAAATATGATCTTCGCATGGAAACGCTTGGGAGTCTGGATGAAGCTAGTGCAGCTTTAGGATTATGTCGGGCTTTTGTATGTTCGGTAGAGATCCATGAAATCATATTAAAGGTTCAAAAACAACTTTATCTTGTTATGGGCGAAGTGGCTTCAGAAAAAGAAGTGGCTGAAAAATTTCGCGTGATTAATCAGGAAAGTGTTACCTGGATTGAAACAACCATTGAAAGTATTAGTCAGAAGACAACCATTCCTTCTGAATTTATAGTTCCCGGAGATACAAAAGGCGGAGCTTTCTTAGCAATATCGAGGACTATTGTCCGTAGAGCTGAGAGACGATTAGCAGAGCTTCTGGATCTTGGCTTTATTGATAATCAGGAGTTATTACGATTTCTTAATCGATTATCCTCATTGTTATTTATTTTGGAATTATATGAAAATTTTATTGCAGGTAAAGGTGACCAAACTTTGGTGAAGTGATGCATCTTACCGGAACGATTATCAATGTTGCTACAATTCTGCTTGGGGGTTTTTTTGGTTTATTGTTAGGAAATCGATTGCCTGAAAAAATCCGTTACACCGTTATGATGGCTTTAGGATTATTCACATTTGCTTATGGAATTCGATTATTCATGCAAACAGGAAACGCATTGGTTGTTTTAGTCAGCATGTTGATTGGTGTTTTGTTAGGGGAATGGTGGCGAATTGAGGATGCTTTATCCCATCTGGGTGTTTTTCTCGAAAGAAGGTTTAACCGGAACAAAGGAATCGAAAGTGCAAAATTCATACGCGGATTCCTGACGGCGTCATTACTTTTTTCGATCGGACCGATGGCCATACTGGGTTCCATCCAGGATGGTCTCACCGGCGATTATAATACGCTGGTAATTAAAGCGATTATGGATGGTTTTGCCGCGATTGCTTTTGCATCCAGCCTGGGAATTGGGGTTCTATTTTCCAGTCTTGTAATTCTCGTTTACCAGGGTGGCATTTCATTATTGGCAACCCAACTTCAATTCATCATGTCTGACCAGGTATTGGCTGAATTCAGCGCTATTGGGGGAATCATGTTGATGGGTATTGCTGTAAGCAGTTTGTTGGAAGTGAAAAAGATCAGAGTTGCTAATTTCTTGCCCGGTTTTATCGTTTTACCACTGGTTATCTGGATTTTTAATTTATTTGGAATATATTAATTAAATAATCAGATCGTAGTTTTTTCCGACTTGATTTATTAGATTTTCTACTTTCCTAATAATTCGTCTATTGTTGCGAATAAGGTGTCTCCATAAACCAGCTTCCCATTCACAGAAAATGTGGGGGTCGCTGAGACACCAAGTGATTTACCATAACGCAAACCTTCTTGAACTTCACTATCATAACGGTTACTATTCAAACAGGATTTAAAACTGTTTTCATCCAATCCTAACGAACCAGCAAAAGCTACAAGACGTTTATCACTGAAGTTACCGGTATTTTCACCATTCCAGTTCAGAAACAATGTATCGTGATAATCCCAGAATCTCCCTTCTTCCTCTGCACAATAAGCAGCTTCAGCTGCTTGAAGTAATTCATTTCCGATGAAACTGAAAGGTACGTACCTGAATAAAACATTACCCGTTGACACATAGCGATTTATAAAGTCTTCTTCAAAATTTAGCCAGAAACGATAACAGGCAACACACTGAAAATCTGAAAATTCTTCCACAACGATAGCTGCATCAGGGTTGCCCATGGTCAGTCCATCTGTTTGTGGACGCGTCTTCTCTTCAATCGTTTTTATTTCCCCAACGGGTTTCTGTGATTGATAGATTATAAATGCTGACATGAGCAGTGATACAGCAATCACACTGAATATTACTATGCGCCGTTGACCTTGTGCTTTTTTTATTCTCTTGATCCTGATTTCCTGTCTTTTGCCCATTAATAATCCTCCATAAGTAATGAGAATTTTAAGCTCAAATAAGATAAAGTCAACCCAAAAGCTAAAGTTAGGATAATTCCGCTAAATTCTTCGAATCAAAACTGGATATTTTTCATCAGTTTGGATGAACCCCGTATGAGAATACAATGTCTTTGATGAAAAATTATCATCCTGTGTGTTCACAGTTATTTTATTTATTCCTGAGTTTGAATAATGTGTAAATAAATCAAAAAGTAAAACTTTTCCAATATTATTCCCTTGAAAATCTGGATCAACAGCCAGACGGGCTAAATGCGCTGAAGAATATGATTCCGTACTCATTTGATATCCTATGATTTTTCCCTGATATACTGCCACGGTTGTATAACCAGCTTGTTGATAAGCCCTTTTCATAGAATGTTCTGTTAATTGCCATAATGGCGTAAAGCAACGGGCATCCAGAATTGCAACTTCATTCAATTCTATAAATTCAACAGGTCTGATGACCAAACCTGGTAAGGAATTTGGTTGAGAAACAATATTCTTAAACCATTCAAACACAATTATATTTTGATGAATCATAAATGATTGTTTTAATAACAAATCAACAAACCATTGATGAATACCGAGTGCAGCAATTGTTGAAATTTTTCCCTGATATGATGTGATAATGCTTTCAATAAGAAGATTCCAGATTTCTTTTCGTGAATATAATGATGAACAGGCAAATAATCGCACCCAGGCGACTTCATTTACGTCACTGGGTGCAGCCAAACACGCAATGATTTCACCTTCATGAATGGCAAGATAGAATGGTTGAAAACCCAACCAATCAAGAACTGGCTGCCAATCCAGATGTTGATGAATAAAAAATTCGTATCTTAAAAAAAAATCTAGCTTTGTTTGATCACTTTCAATCGCTGGGCGAATTTCTAATGAAGAATACATTGTAAAAAATAAATCTTATCGTGCGCCAATTTTCATGACCAGGTCGGTTAATTTTTTTAGGATTTTTTCTCTTCTGGAAAGTTCCGGTAGATTTTGTAACGCTGCAGTCATACTACCCAGGGCGTCCAATTGGTCTCCCTTTTGAATCTGAAGGGTTGAAATTCTTTTTAGCACATATGCTCTGGATTCTTTCTCACCAGCTAAGTTTAATTTATCAGCGGCAATTTGATAATATTCTAATGCTTGGTCTTTTTTGCCCAGATTTTCCAATGCAGAAGCCTGATTGCCCAAAGCCAGACCATAATTTTTCCAATCATTAGTTGCTTCAAAAACTAAGTGAGTGTCTTTTGACAAATCATAAGATTTTTGAAACTCACCAGCCATCAGGTAGGCAACGCTGGCATTATTCTTCATCTCAGTGGATTTTACTACTTCGTTTAGACTATGCAATGTTCCAGCAATTGTTTCAAATAAACTGGCAGCTTCTACATATTTTTTTTGTTTAAAGAGGTCATTCGCTCTGGATATATCATCATTATTATTCATAGCGATTATAAAGTTATTTCTAATAATCCTTCTGCAACCAGACGTAATTTTTTGACATCTAATTCACTTAATTTCATCGCCAGATCCAGATAGGGCGCATTGATTGGTTTGGTAATAAACTCTCTAAATTCCTGTGGTAATTCTTTCAAACTATTAATTTCCGCATTTTCTTTGCGCCAGGTACCAATTTTTCCCTGGTTATCAAAGAAATCTTCGATTTGGCAATTTAAGCATTTGGCAATAATCTCAAGTATAGGAACCGGAATTTCCGCTTCACCATTTTCAAACATGGATAGTTGATCATGGTCAATCTCGCATTTCTCAGCAAGATCCTCACTTGTTATCTGTTGGTCCTGACGCTTTGATTTAATATTCGCACCAATGATTTTGTTTCTGATCTTCAGTAAAGTCTGAAATTTTTCTTCTAATTCATCAGTTAAATCTGATTTTAAAATATGTTTTCCCCAAAAATGATCCATTGGCAAATTATATGTGTATGCCAGTATTTCTAATTCAGGTAAGCTGGGGGATACACTACCATTTTCAAATTGATTTAATCGTTCTTCATTGATGCCGGTTTGTTTTGAAATATCATTGACCGAGGATTTTTTTGAAAGACGAGCATCCATTAATAAAATCCCTAATTTTTTACTTCGAATTTGTACGTAAAGTTTATTATTTTTCATAATGGTATCCTTATGCTTCGACCAGACGTAATTCTATAAAAAATTATAGCAGGAATTTAACGTCGTTGCCGTCCGGAAGATAAAATTTGTGCAGCGCTGGCTCCAAAGACTTCAGGACCGAGCCTAAACCCATTTTGTTCAAGGCGTTGTGTAAAGAAAGGGCGAATTCCTGTTGGCTTTAGCTCGCCAATCACTTTTCCTTGGGGAGTGATACCAGTTTTTTCATATTTGAAGATATCAGTCATCACGATTGTTTGACCTTCCATTCCAGCGACCTCGGTAATTGATGTAACTATTCGACTACCGTCAGTCAATCTGGATTGTTGTACTATTAAGTCAACAGCGCTGGCTACTTGCTCCCGAATAACGGAAACTGGTAAATCCATACCTGCCATTAAGCATAATGTCTCCAGTCTGGAAAGCGCATCACGCGGGGAGTTTGCGTGTATGGTAGTTAATGAACCATCATGACCCGTATTCATGGCTTGTAACATATCCAATGCTTCCCCACCTCTTACTTCGCCAACAACAATTCGGTCAGGTCGCATACGCAATGAGTTTCTAACCAGGTCACGAATTGTAACTTGATATCTGCCTTCAATGTTGGGAGGTTTCGTTTCCATACGGACAATATGGTCTTGTTGTAATTGCAATTCAGCAGCATCTTCAATGGTTACAATACGTTCCGAAGATGGTATGAACCGTGATAATACATTTAGTAGTGTTGTTTTTCCAGCACCAGTTCCACCCGAAATCATCACATTTAATCGGGAGATGACACAAGCTTCCAGAAATTTTGCCATGTTTCTGGTTATTGAACCGAATTCAATCAATTGATCAATAGATAGTCTCCCTTTCTCAAATTTTCGAATGGTAATCGTTGGACCATCAATTGCAACTGGTGGTATGACTGCATTTACACGAGAGCCATCCGGGAGTCGAGCATCCACCGTTGGAGTATCTGAATCGATTCTTCGACCTAGTGGCATGATTATTTTTTCAATTATCCTCAAAACTTCATCATCGTCCTTAAAAGTAATTCCAGTCTTGATTAATTTTCCATTTTGTTCAATGTAAACAGAATTTGGTCCATTGACCATCACCTCACTGATGGTATTATCTTCTAACAAGGATTGAAGGGGACCAAAACCTAAAATATCATCCAATACTTCTTTAAATAACTGATTTTGTATTGTTGGCGGCAATTTAATTTTTAGTGATTGATAGGCAATATCAAGTGCATTTCTTACAAATTCGTCTCTTTCACGATAAGGAGGTCTTTTATTTTCAAGCTCTCTGGCGATCATTGTCAGAATATGTTGTTTTAATTTCATGAAATCATTTGGGTTCATTTACAAATCACCTTTAATTCTCTATTATTTCATCTGAAGGCAAAATCCATATAATCTGATCTGTATTAATGGCAAGAAAATTAGATTTGTAAATTATTTTTTCATTGACATCCAGGATTTCAACATTTGTTATCGCTAAAAAATGATTACTTTGATTTAATTCATCCAAAAAACGCAAATCCATTTGAACGTGAAAAACCCCCTTAATTTTTTGAGTGGCTGTTTGAATAAGTACTTCTCTTTGGTCTTTTGTTATTTTGGTGGTAAATATTTTACCTTTTTCTTCATATTGAGATAACATTTTTTCCTCTTTAATTATGTATTTGCATCCAAAGGGGGCATCAGATATCCAAGACCTGATCTTGTAATTATGTGATTGGGATTATGAGGATCTTTTTCGATTTTTTGTCTCAATCTTGCTATACTTACCCAGAGAATTTCTTTATCCTGGCGATATTGTGGCCCCCATATTGCAGAAAGTAATTCTTCTGCCGATAACACTTTTCCAACATTATGAGCGAATTGAATTAATAATTTATATTCTGTTGCAGATAAGAAAATTGGGGATTCGTCCCGCCAGATTTCTGCACGAGCCAGGTCAATTTTTAGATCGCCGTGTTCAAAAAAACGGGTCGCTTTGGATGTTTCCGTGGAAAGTGATCTACGTAGGACGGATCGAACCCGGGCAATCAACTCAGTGGCAGAAAATGGTTTTGCTACATAATCATCCGCACCAGAATTGAGCCCTTTTACTCGATCTTTTTCTTCATTTTTTCCCGTCAGCATGATAACTGGAACTTCACTGAATTGGCGAATTCGTTCGAGGGTTGAAAATCCATCCAATCTTGGCATCATCACATCAAGAATGACAAGGTCAGGATGTTTCTTCGACACCAGATCAAGGCACTCTTCTCCATTTGTCGCCGTAATTACTTCATAACCTTCCGTACCTAAATTAATCTCAAGCAGATGCCGATAAAGTTTCTCATCATCTACTACTAAAATTTTTGTACCTTTTGCCATCATAACCTCCAGGTGAAAATCATGCTAATTTTCGATAAATGGGAGAAACACATGGATCGTTGTTCCTTTGCCAGGAATAGAAGTTGCGTTGATTTGACCTTTATGTGCTTCAATAATTTTCTTGCATATAAATAATCCTAAGCCAGACCCGCGTGTGTCCTGGTGATGTGCCTCGGATCGATAAAATCGTTCAAATACCTTTTCCAATTCTTTCTTCGGGATACCAGGACCGGTGTCTTTTATATCAATGGTTATGCCTTGAGGTTCTTTGTAGATTCTAAAAAGCAAGGGTTTACCTGGAGCATATTTTGCTGCATTTGATACCAAATTATCGAAAACCTGTTTCAATCGTCTGGGATCTCCGTGAAGCGTTGGCAATTCCTGACGAATATCAAGATTTATCTGAAGTTCTGGATGGTGAATTCTGGCATGAGAAATTACATCATTCAGGAGGGCATCAATTCGCAATAATTGGATATTCAATGTTGTTTTACCTGATTGCAACCGTGATGAATCCAATAGATTATCAATTAATTCTTTCAATCGATCCGTTTCCTGATCAATAATCTCAAGAAATTCATTTTGATTTTCAATACTCCAACTTGTGTCCTGGCGGAGTAATGTGGTTGTGTAGCCTTTTATAAAACCAATTGGATTTTTCAATTCATGCGACAGTGTAGATATAAAATCATCCTGTATTTGCAATGTTTGTATATGTTCTTCGAGCTGCTCGATCATTGACTCACGTTCTTGCCGGAGGATCATAGATGAAATTTGGGAAGACATAAACTCAGCAAAATGAATATGATCTCTGGTAAAGATTGGTGTCCCAAAGCGGATGATAACAACTACACCCAATTCTGCTTTTTTGGATTGCAGGGGTATTGCAAGAATATGAGGTCGCTTCAATCGGTCAGATTCTTCTTCAGAAGGTTCTGATAGGATTGTGCGGTTATTCTTAATAACCTCTGAAATGATACTTTCACCCCAGGCTACATCCGCCTCTTTATTTTTTCCACGCCCTGTAGCTCTTGCGTAAGCAATCTCCAAGTCTGAATGGGATTCATTATATAGATAGACAGCCAGGTTATCAAAGATAAAATATGGTCGTATTTCACTGCAAACCACATCCAGAGCTTGTTTCCAATATAAAGATTCCCAACATATCTTACTTAAAGAATAGAGGGTTTCTGTTTTTATTGGTAATAAAGGCTCAATCATTTTTATTTTATCAATCTATTTAATGAAAATTCAAAAGTACTGCCAATATCAAAGTTAGAATCTACATTAAGTGTAGCACCATGTGATTCAATTATCTTCTTTGCAAGTGCAAGTCCCAGGCCAACTCCACCAGCTTTTCTGGTAGACGAGCTATCTAATTGATGGAAGGGCTCAAAAATCTCGTGAATTCGCTCCTTTTGGATACCGATCCCATTATCTTTCACTTTTAAGATAACAGCTTCCTGAGTCAACGATAAGGAAATTTCAACCTTTGCTTCTTTTTTTGAAAATTTAATCGCATTATCGATTAATTGATTTATCACCCATGCTATCTTTTTTTGATCTGCAAAAACAAGAGCGGATTCTGTTTCAGGGATTACATCCAACTTGAATTGATTTTGCGAATTCGTGGTTTGAAAATTAGAGATTATTTCCTGTGTCACCGCCACCAGATCAAATTCAATGGGGGAGATTAATACCTGCTCATGTTCAGCAAATGTAAACATAATCAGATCTTCAATTAATCGTTCCAGTCGATTTGTTGCTTTACCCATGATTTCCAATACCTGATTTTGATCATCAGATATTGGACCCAGGTCATTCGAAATCATCAAATCCAGGTATCCTTTTATGTGAGTGAGGGGGGTTCTTAATTCATGCGAGATATTAGAAATAAAGTTGTTTTTAAGTTGGTTTAATTCATTAATTTTGTTTAGAGCATCTTGCAATTCGGCTGTTCTTTGCTGAACACGAAGTTCCAGTTGCCGGTTGCTTTGTTCAAGCGCATCTCGAAATCGAATGAGTTGTTCTGTGATTGCTTCGTCCAGAGTCTCCTGGTCTATTAACTCCATCTCCACCAGGATTTTTCCTAGAGGCATTTCTTCATCCTGTTTTGCCTTTTCCAGCTGAATAAACAAGGCTTTATTAAGTTCGGGTAGGGTAATTATTTTCTTTTGAACTAAGTATTCACCAATTCTTGGCACTAAAATTTCAGGAGAAACGGGTTTCTTTCTGGCAGCCATTATAATTCCTCCTTCTTCCAGACCCATTGACCTGCCACCATGGTTGCAACAGGCAATAAATCTTTTATTTCACCGGGTTCAATTTCAAATGGATTGGCTGGTAAAACAATCAAATCTGCGAATTTTCCAGCGGAAATATTGCCAATCTTGTCATCCCAATGTGAAACGATAGATGGGTTGATGGTATAGGCTGCCAGGGCTTGCTGCAATGAAATTTTTTCTTGCGGGTACCAGCTTTTATCCTCAGGCTGATCAAATTTGGATCTCGTTAGGGCTGCAGAAATCCCTAAAAATGGATTGAAAGATTTCAACTGGAGCATCAGACCCAAATATCAACCTCGTACCACTTTGAATCAGGCTATTGAAAGCATACGCAAAACGAGATCTTTCACCCCACAAATTGTCTGCCATATCCATATCAGATACCAAATGAATTGGTTGCATTGAAGCAACAATTTTATTTGGAGCCAATCTGATGATATCTTCCTCCGCTAGAACCTGAACATGTTCTATACGGTGGTTCAAAGCTGGTGTGAGAAAATGGTTTTCAAGTTGTATGATTTCAGAATAAGCGTTGATGACAATTCGGTTGGACAGATCTCCAATCGCATGAATTGCCAGAGAGAGACCGTTTTCAATCGCCATTTTCCCATAATGGACAATTTCGGCTTGGGATAGCATCAACATTCCTGAATTATCTGGATCATTGGTATAAGGCTCTAGCATTGCAGCAGTTTGCGTACCGAGTGCGCCGTCTGCAAATAGCTTAATAGGGCCAACACGAATGAATTCGGATCCAAAACCGGTTCTCAATCCGGTTTGAATAACGGCTTCCAAATTTTGTATGGGAATACTCTTTAGGATCCGTAAGCGTAATTCTCTTTGCTCATCTAATTGTTGTAATGCAGAAAAACATTCTGCCCCGTCAAAATCATGAATAGCGGTGATGCCCACCTTCCATAATTCTTTCTGGGTATTATTAAGGTTGTCCACCAGGGTTTGCCCGGTAAAGACAGGTATAAAATCGTCCATCAAGCGCATGGCAAATTCAAACAAAAGTCCGTTTGGATGACCATCAGAATCTCTGCCTATGACACCGTCTAAAGGATCCGGCGTTTCACGTGTAATCCCTGCCATTGCTAATGCACGCTTGTTCACCCAGGCACCATGTAAGGATTTCGCTGTAATGTAAATAGGGTGTTCCTCAGAAACATCATGCAGAATATTGAGATCTCCAAATCCACCTGACCATTGATTCTGATTCCAACCATGCCCCATAATCCAATTTCCTGGAGGTGTCTTTGACGCTTTGGCTCGTAGGCGCTTATAACATTCCTGAATATCTTCAGTTTCGCAATTCACGATGGTAAGGTTTCTTCCAGTTTGCTGGAAGTGAATGTGTGCATCAGTAATACCGGGTAAAATGGTTTTTCCGCGCAAATCCAGGATCGTAGAATTTCTATCTGCCAAGGACAGAACATCCTCATTTTTGCCTACTGCTATAATTTTTTCACCCTGGATGGCTAATGCTTCAGTTTGAGTAAATAGATTTGTTTCTAGAATTTTTGCATTCTGGAGAATTAACATAAAATATTAATCCTCCATGAAACGGTCTATTAACGAGTTAAGTTCCTCATTTGAATAATAATGAATGATGATTTTCCCTTTATCCCCCCGATGGTCCAAATTTACACGCGAACCCAATTTGTCTTGAACGCGTTCTTCCAACGCTTTAATTTCAGGATCTTTGACTTTTGGGGGAGATTTCGTTTCGCGATCACCGCTATATTTTTTAACCAATTCTTCGGTTTGTCGAACGGAGTAATTATTCTTAATCACAATGTCCAAAACGGCAGATTGAGCTTGAGGTGTTGCTAAGGCTAAAATTGCCCTGGCATGACCTTCTGAGATAATGTTCTTTACCAACGCAAGTTTTACTTTTTCTGGTAACTTCAATAATCGAATTGTGTTAGTAACTGAGACTCTGCTTTTTCCGACCCGTTTTGCTATTTCCTCATGTGATAAATTGAATTCACTGATTAATTGTTGATAAGCATCCGCAGTTTCAAGCGGGGATAAATTTTCTCTCTGGACATTCTCTATCAATGCCAGTTCAAGGTGTTCCTGTTCACTGGCCTGTCTGAAAATGACAGGTACTTTTTGTAAACCAGCCAATTTCGCTGCGCGTAACCGGCGTTCCCCGGCAATTAATACGTATTCCTCCCGATCGTTTTTGGGAATTACCAATAGCGGTTGAATAATGCCATGTTCCCGGATGGATTGAGCCAGTTCTTGAAGTTCTTCATCATCCATCATGGTGCGTGGTTGATGGGGATTGGGTAAAATTTTTTCGATGGGTAATTCAGATGTTTGATGTTCTTCATCCGATATTGTGTGTCTAGAACCTGGTATTAATGCATCTAATCCTCTACCTAACCCTGGTTTTTTTGCCATTTAGAACCTCATTCCTCGATTACTGGAATTATTATACCGTCTTGCGCTAGAATTTCCTTCGCTAATGCAGCATAGGCTTTCGCCGCTGTTGATTCAGGAGCAAATGCAGAAATAGGTGTGCCATATGAAGGCGCTTCTGCTAAGCGGACACTGCGGGGAATAATCGTCTGGTAAACCTGATCTGAAAAATAACGTTGCACTTCACTGACAACATCCAGAGCCAGGCGCGTCCGACCATCATACATTGTTAAAACAACACCTTTAATTTGTAAGGCTGGATATAAAGATTCCTGAACTTTTCGGATGGTCTGAGTTAGTTGCCCCAGGCCTTCCAACGCAAGATATTCACATTGCACCGGAATTATGACCCCTGATTCAGCTGCTATCAGCCCATTAACTGTCAACAATGACAATGATGGGGGACAATCGATCAGAATATAGTCGTATCGATCTGAAATATTTGTGAGTGCTCGCTTTAATAAATACTCACGATTATCCAGATCAATCAGTTCAATCTCCGCCCCAGCTAAAGATGGAGAAGAAGGTAACAATGATATTTTTAAACGAGGATTATGCAAAATGTTAGGGGCGATTGGCTGAGATCCAATTATGACTTCATATGTACCATGTTTGACGGTATGTTTATCGATCCCGAGTGATGAAGTTGCATTCGCCTGCGGATCTAAATCAACCAGTAAAACTCTCTGCCCAAAATATCCCAGGTATGCCCCAAGATTGATCGCTGTGGTGGTTTTGCCTACTCCACCTTTTTGATTAACTAATGAGAATATTCTTGCCATATTTTCCTGATCGTGTTAAATAATCTCGATTAAATTTTCCTGAACTTCTGCATCCGTTGGAGGGCTGTCCATTGCTTTACGAGTCACAGAATTAGCAGCAATATAAGTTGCAAATCGAGCTGATGTCCAGGGATCTTTTGTCTGAGCCAATCGAATAAAGAAAGAAGCAGCAAAAATGTCACCAGCTCCCGTCGCATCTACTTCACCTTTTTCTGGTGCGCGAAAATTGCGTACATCACCATTCCAATAAACTCTGGCGCCACACGACCCTTCGGTGATCACTAGCACGCGAATTCCATAAACCAGGTCTGCAATGATCCCCTCATCGAATTGAAGATCCTCGATACTCAGCACGACTGCATCAACATATTGAAGGTAATGTTTGGCTTCAATATAATTTTTAAAACTGATTTTTCCATTTTCATCCCATGTGCGATACCATCCCTGAGGTGTGACTCCAACGAATGAATTTGGGAAAGCCTTAACAAATGAAGGATCAACTTCGTCTGCAATCGGGCCCAGGTGTACGATTTTTGGTGAAGCCCAGGTTTGTGGAACCTGGTTAGGATGTAAAATTTCTGCTCGGCTCAGGATGCGTTGATGTCTGCCTTCTTTCGTGTACTTATTTTCAAAAACAGTGGAATTTTCACTGATCGTACTGACAACCTGAATGTCTCTTAAATCAGGCAAAATAACATCCTGGGCGTAGGAAGTTAAAATGCCAACTCGCAATCCAAAAGCATGCGCAGTTAATGAAGAATAAGAAGCGGTTCCTCCTGGTACAAATCCATCAGGAACGACATCCTGTGTGATGTGTCCAACGACCAAATAATCAACAGGTTCTATTGGCTTTAAATAATTAATCACTTTTATGAAACCTCAGTGGATTGCTCTTGACCTTCCAGGTCATCGAACAGTGTGGGGGATATGGGAGGAAGCAAATCCTCAATGGGCGTAGTTTCTTTCCGCATGCCAGGGACAGTTGTTGCACAATAAGGGCAGATATTCCAGGGTAATTCCATCAGTGCTTTACAATGATGGCATTTTTTCTTTAATTTCGTCTGGCAATTCGGGCAAACGATCCAATCATGCTGCACTTTTCTGGAGCAACCCGGGCACAAAGGGATATCCTCAATTGTCTGCAATAGAGCTTCTTCTTCCAGAGACTGCTGGAATTCTTCATCGAGCGTTCTTGCAGGTCTGAGAATGGCGTAAATCAGCATTCCAGGCAAGAATAACAGCGCTACAATAAGAACAGCTAAAATGCGCGCCATCGGATCTTTAGAACGTCTGCGAACATCACGAATCGTCCAGATGATCAGACTAACCCATAAAGTGGCTATAAAAGCAGCAGCAAAAGCAGTCGCTATTAAGACATAACTATTCATAGAGGATAAATCGAAATTCATAAATTCTCCATCCTGAAATTATAGCATGGAAGAGATTTTTCGCAGGTCACCGCGCTTGATTTTATTTCATTTTTTCGGTACATTAATTCGTATCCTTTCAATAATTAGTGGCTAGGGTGTTTTTGGCGTGCTGCTGCACGCCAAAAACACCCGATTGCCCCGATTTATTGAGATCGTACATTAATTCAGTCCGACAAATTAAATGAACAAAGAGGTTTTCAATGAACAATCGCATTTACCGGATTCAGGATCTCGACCAGAATGAAAGACCGCGTGAAAGATTGGCCGAGTATGGTCCCGCTGCCTTGAGTGAAGCTGAATTACTGGCAATTATTTTACGGGTAGGGGTGCAGGGAGAAAGCGCTGTGATGGTAGGACAACGCTTGTTGAAGAATTTTGGGGGATTAAGCGGTTTACATCGGGCGAGCTATGAAGAAGTTTGTCAGGAGCATGGTTTGGGACAAGCAAAAGCAGCCCAAATTAAGGCAGCTATTGAAATTGGCAACCGTCTGGCAAAACAAAGAGTGTTAGAAGACCAGAGCGTCTCTTTCCATAGCCCGGAAGAGGTTGCTCAATTTGTACAATACGAAATGGCTGTGTTTGGATCAGGAACAATTGCGCGTGATACTTTTGGATACTCGCAATCGATTCCAAAAGATGGTCAACCTCTATACCGGATCATTAAATTCTTCGACGGTGCGAATCGGAGAATTATTCAAAGAAGCTATCCGATTAAATGCCGCAGCGATTATCATGATCCACAATCATCCCAGCGGTGATCCTTCTCCCAGCCCGGAGGATATCAATCTGACCAGAGCAGCGGTACAGGCAGGCAAGCTCCTTGATATTGAAGTCCTGGATCATATTGTGATTGGCAGGGGAGAGGGAAGATTTGTGTCGTTGAAGAAGAAGGAATTGGGATTTTAAACAGGCAAATTTTCAAATGTTAAAGAAAGTTGGTGAAGAGATATCTCAATTTGCCTTCGAATTATTTGACAGTGCAAAGCCTTTATAGTAAACTTGCAGTCGTTCAGGCGAGGTAGCTCAGTTGGCAGAGCAACGGACTCATAAGCCGTGGGTCGTGGGTTCAAGTCCCACTCTCGCCACAAAATGAGGTTGAAATGAGAGTTTCAACCTTTTTGTTTTAAAGTGGTGAGAAAAAAATGTTGGAAATCGTAGATAATTTTTCGAATTGGAAATGGAGTTTATTTGAGTGATTGTAACTGAGTAGTCAGCCGAAGCGTGCTTTTGAAAAGGGGGGTATGGCTCGAGCCAGGGGGTTTGAAAAACTAATCACCTTGCGACTC
>CAVQSU010000029.1:0-1001287 GCA_963715915.1 uncultured Chloroflexia bacterium
ACACCAGCGGTTGCCGCAGTCCTAACGATCTAGATGGGAATGAAATCGACTCAAACGGTTTGACTTACATGCGGGTGAGAAGACGTGGACGCAGTCAGTGAGATTCGAGAAAAATATTTTGTGAGATATGGTAAATGAATAATTAATGAGAAAAAACCAAATATTCTTTTCCGTGATAGAAAACACTCTACATTAAATCAGGTAAGCTACAACAATTACAATCCTGGTTTGTTATTGATACTTAAAAATAACAGTCGTACAATTTAGGAATAAAAGATTGTATGAAGATAAGCACAATTTACTGTGAATAATTATGAGACTACAATAAATCAATTGTGCAACAGAGAGGATCAGATGGACTTTCCAACTTATACCAGTGTTCATTTAGTAAAAGGTGAAGACCTTAATCATCATGGTACTTTATATGCTGGTCGGACGGCAGAATGGTTTGTTGAAAGCGGATTTATCGCCGCTGCTTCAATGACAAAGCCTGAGAATATCGTCTGTTTAAAAATACATGGCATGACTTTCAGTCATCCAATCCGCAAAGGGCAGTTACCGGTTTTCACCAGCCGTGTAGTACTTACAGGAGAAACCAAGATTGTCAGCCTGATTGAGGTAAAAGTATTGGGCAAACTTGCGGTGCGAGGTTTTATCACTTTCATCCATGTTGACCTTGAGGGTAAATCCATGCCGCATGGGCTGGATTTTGTCCCTGCCACGGCTGAAGATATCGCACTCAATGAAGAAGCCAAGAAATTGGAGTAATAATCAGATTTCCACTAAAAAGATTTCATCATTTCTTATAGTTTATTTGAGTGATTGTTTGGTCTCGGCTCAATGAGGTTTGTTAGCGCTGAGGTATGCAGGAACGGTGGTGGAGGTCGGCCCATCCGCAAAGGACGGAAAGAAGGAAGGTGAAGTGCGGAACGGTGCTGGAAAGGGAGTCGGATCTGGAAATGTTTTTTCAAAGGTGCCGGCAAAGGTATAGAAAAAGATGCAAGAAAGCGCGGCAGCCGCGGCCGGCGGTGCGCCTGCAAAGGCGAATGGCCGCGGAAATGTTTTTCCCTAAGCGAAAGCAGAAATCATAATGAATGGTAACTTTTCCTCCTTTATTCGAAAAAGAATCGGAATTTTTTATAAGGATTGGTTGAATTTCCTTTTCCCAATGAATTATGCGATAATCAATTTCCCTGTTTTAAAAGATAAAAAGCTGCAAGATCATTTTGATTTGAAATACAAATAAAAAATCATCAAAAATGGATAAAGGAGAAATCCATGAAACCTGTCCTTGGCGCTCAATTGTATACCGTTCGTGAATTTACCAAAACGTTAGCTGAAATTGAGGCTACACTGCAAAAAGTTTCTGAGATTGGGTACAAGGCTGTACAAATTTCTGGATTTGGATCAGTGGACCCTGAACATGTTTCAGAGTTGATTAAGAAAACTGGTTTGATTGTTGCCGCCACCCACATGCCTTGGAGCAGTTTCTTGGAAAATTTGGACGAGGTCATCGCCACCCATAAATTGTGGGGATGCACCCATGCAGCCATTGGTGGGCTTCCGGATGAATATTATTCTTTAGCAGGACTTAACCGATTCCTGGACGAATTACAGCCAGTGGCAGAAGCGCTGGGCAAAGAGGGAATTGACTTTTCTTACCATAACCATAATCATGAATTGGCTCGTTTTGGCGAGAAAACATGGTTGGCCAGTTTGTATGATTTGGCTGATCCAAAACTGTTGAAAGCGGAATTGGATGTATATTGGATTCAAGCTGGTGGGGGCGATCCTACGGAATGGGTCAGACGGTGTGCGGGTCGACAACCCCTGCTGCACTTAAAAGATATGACGGTTGGTCCCGAAAGGGAGCAACGTATGGCTGAAATTGGAGAGGGGAATCTGAATTGGCCTGTAATCCTGAGAGCTGCCGCTGAGAGTGGAGTCGAGTGGTACCTGGTTGAACAAGATAATTGTTACGAACGTGATCCGTTCGATAGCCTTGCGATCAGTTATCGCAATTTAGTTTCTATGGGGCTTAATTAATTCAGGCTGATACATATTACAGCAGAATGATATGGAATAAGTAAGAATTGTTGTCATTGCAGTTGGGACTATGGGTTCTTCCCATCTGGTGAACATTACCAAAGAACCAAAAGTAAGTTTAGTTGCGGTGTGTGATGTTATCCCCGAACGGGATGGGAAAAGTCGATGGGATCAGGTCAGGAACGGAGCTGTGGTAAGAGTAAGTGTCCGGGGGTAACAAGTAACACGCTTTTTTAAAAGGGAGGTATGGCACGCGCCAGGGGGTCCTGCGGAAAACTCATCGCCTATCGGCTCGACACCTGCGGCGGACGCGAAGCTGCCGGGGCTGTCTGGGAATGAGAAAGAGGTTAACGGTTTGCGTCCCTGGTGGGGTGGGTCTGCTCACCTACTCAATATTATCGCGCTATTTCTTGAAAATCGCGCACCATACCCGCGTGGTGGAACCCCATCCTGTGGACGATGTGGTAGGCTGATGAATGCGGTTCTATTACAAAGTGCCAGTTCCGAGAAATCGTTACTTACTTACGACCTACATAACTATAAATACCCAAGTCAAGAAAATCAGTAGAAGTCCCCATACATAGGATAGCTTTGGTAGTTGTTCCTGTTTCATCTTTTGTAAAAGTATGTTGGCAAACATCATGGAAAGGGGCAACCCTATCAAAGCCGTTCCAATCCCAGCCAGGACATCACTTACATAATGAGCACCAAGAACAATTCTACTGAAACAAACACCGACAGCTGTCAATCCAATAACAAATTTGATCCCCTTGTGAAGATTTTTCGAATGACTTACCAGCAAAATGAATGGCAAGGCTAAAGCAATGCTTTTAGTGGCATGGCCAGATGGAATTGCAGAAGTTACTGCCTGGCTCATTGCTAGGATTTCACTACCGAATGTGGCTGCTGGTCTTGGACGCGCAAAAACCTCTTTCAACAGATCACCTACGATCCCACTCAATCCAAAAGAGCATATTGTATAGAAATACACTATCACCGGTGCATTTAACGATTTGACCTTTTTAGAAATGATTAGATAAACCACTAAGATAATAGTGATTGCAGCCATGCCATTGGATGATAACCATTTCGATAAGACGACAATTGGATCCATCGCGACCCTCATTGGGTTGTAATAGAAAAGAACAGATTCATCAATCCCCTTCTGTGCCCATATAATCAACCCGATGACCCAAAACACGGTCCCTAAAACAAAGCAAGCAATCCAGATTCTTTTTGTATCAGGCAAATGGATCGGTGTTCCTTTATCCTTAATAACTTCTTTGAAGGTTCCCATTTTCACTTATCCTTGATGTTCAATTTGTTTTGTCTTTATGGATCTACTTTGAGCTAGCTTACCAGTATTCGTAATTTGGTATTCATACTACATGAAAACGACCTAACTATTTATTAAAAGGAAAAATTATACTTTGCAATTTTGCAGTTGAGCCTCCTAAAAGAAGCGTGATATGCTGCAATTAGGCATGGAATTCTTAATCATAATATTGCAATCAACTCATATTTATTGTACAAGAAAACCATTTTCGATAAGTGATTATTTAATCGAAAGTGATCTCCTAAATAATCAATATACTCTTAAGTGCGCGCGGAGACAGAGTTTTGGTAAGCCGGAACGCGCTTTTGAAAGGGGGGGATGGCACGCGCCAGGGGGTCCTTCGGAAATAATCTTCGCCTTGTCTTCGCGATGAAATCGCTCGACATTCCGAGGAATTGGCTCGACACCTGCGGCGGACGCGAAGATGCCGACGCTGTTCGGGAAGGAGATCGAAGCTAAAAGATTGGCTCAACAGCAGCAGCGGAGCAGACGAGATACCCTGCTATTTATGGTACATTCCAGCAAATCACGTCTGAGCTGAACTCCGCAACTCCTGTCCGATTGGAGCCAGTATTGGGCAGCCTTAGGCTATACTAGCCATTCCGATAATAAAGCTAACAGCGGTAATGACATCCAGCGAATTCACCAAGATATGGACAATGATAGCGAGATTCAGATTGCGCCGCTGCACTGCAAACGCCAAGGGAAACATCCCCAGTGTCCGTGTCAGGAACATCCACGGAGTCCAAACATGATAAAGCCCAAACAAAAAACTATGTAAAAGTGGAGCCCACTTCCCCGCATACCCCATCCGAGGTAACAAATAGCCCCGAAAATACAATTCTTCCACTATCGGCCCAACCACAACCCCAAAAATCGCGACCATCACGTAGGTTCCGATAAGAGCTCCCTTTGTATACCCCTCTTGTAATCCACTCTCAAGTACGGGAACCCAGGCAAAAAACTGCTGCTGGAATAAGGCGTCGACGGGTCTCATCGTAGTAAAGATAATGCCCACCAACACAAGCAACACCGGAACCCAAAGAAAATACTGCCAGATCGGTATTGGCGTGCGATATAATATCACACCCTGCAAAGAGAAGCGGCCATTTTTCTTTCTACCTTCATACAGCAAATAGCCCAACTCAACAGGCACTAGGACCACGACCATAGCACACATAAGAGCCATCATCGATGGGTATCCCCACTGACGGAGGATTGGAAACAAGGCAAAATAGCATCCACCAATAAGGAAGCCAGGCAAAAGATGTAAGAATACCGATTGGCCAAGGGAATGTTGTTCTACAGAGTTGTTTTGATTCATAATAGATTCTCCAAGAGAAGAAAAGGGATGGTTTAGGCTGCCAAAATATAATGATACGCTGAAATTATGCAGTATGGCCAATTAAAAGAAGCGAGTTATTGTGCCGTTAGACTTGGTTTACTCAATCAAAATATAGAAATCAAATCTTATTAATTATACAAGAACAAATTTTGGGTATGATATAAATTTATGAGTAAGGAATTCTACTCAGTGTTCAAAAAATTCCTTATTACGCGCGAACCAAACGGAGTGGTCAGCCGAAGCGCGCTTTTGAAAGGGGGGTATGGCACGCGCCAGGGGGTTCTGCGGAAACAGTCTTCACCTAGCGGCTCGACACCTGCGGCGGACGCGAAGATGCCGACGCTGTTCGGGAAGGAGAACAAGGTTAACGATTTGTGTTACCTAAGTATGGTGGGCGTGGGCAATATATGAGATAGAAAAAATCCGAAGCAAGATAAATGATTGTAAACCGCTCAGACCCCACAAGCTAAGTGCACGCTTCGTTAGGCGGCCGATTGCAAGAAGTGTTTATTTTTGTCGTGCTTCAAGTTGCCGTTTTAGTTCTTGCCGTAGCATTTCGATAGAATGCTTCACTTGCGGCGAGTTATTGAGTGTAATAAGCGAACTATCTATGGGCTTGAGCAGTCGCAATGATGTTGCGATATTATCCCATGTTTCTTCTATTGTAGGACTCCTATGCTCTATAGGGCAGCTAGCAGTAAGGGCGTAACCATAACCATTTAGAACAATCATGTATTTTTTCAGCCACCCTTTTCTATTCATAACGTAGTATACCCACGCGTGTTCTCGTCCACCAACTGTTATTCTGCCAAATTTCAGATCGTTATATTTCATATCCAGGGCGTTTAACTTGAATACTAATTCATTAATATCAGGAGGAATTTCGGGTTGCATTCGTTCTACCACAATATTTAGGAATTCATTTTTACCAAATGAAAATTCTTCGAGAATATTAGCTCGTTTAATAACATTAGAAAGAATAACAGGTATGCGGGAAAAACCAGAAGTAGTGCCCCAACCACTCGGAAGGTCAATCTCAAAACCATATTTTTCATTTCGATATGTTGACATAATTTTGTTCATCATTAAGGTTAGTAAAGGCTGCCTAACTATTAATTATACGGAACAATAATAATGATAGGCTGCAATTATGCAGTGTAGTCAACTAAAAGAAGCATGTAATATTGCAAATACACTTGGTTATCTCAAACATAATACTGGAATCCAATCTTTTTTATTCTACAAGATCAATTTTTTGGAAAGCTATTATTTATGAGCAAGTTATTTAATCACTAATCAATAAACTCTTTATCGCGCGGAGGCAACGGAGCGGTCAGCCGGAGCGCGCTTTTGAAAGGGGGGATGGCACGCGCCAGGGGGTCCTTCGGAAACTCATCGCCTATCGGCTCGACACCTACGGCGGACGCGAGCTGCCGGCGCTGTTCGGGAATGAGATCGAATCTAACGGTTTGCGTTACCGGCGTGTGGGCGGGCTGGGATTCGCTTCGGGAGCAGATAAAACTCGAAGCCAGAAAAATACTCGAAAATACCGCTGAATCCCATCCCCACGCCGAAGGCGGTCAGGTGGAGCTGGTGTTGGGTGGCCTATAACCAATTAAGAACACCATCTATAAAGAGGGCACCCTTCTCATTCTCTATTTCCAAAACATTTACTTCTAACGCCTTGTTTATTTGTCTTTTTGACTTATCATAATTACTGTATTGTTGGCGAATATAGTCTGCGTGAGGTAAAACGACATAAGGGATGCAATCCAATCCTGAAAAATCGGTCAGCTCTCTTGGGTCCATTTCAGTGTCGAAGGATAAGATAATCCGAATATCTTTTCCCCATATCATGGCTCCAGCACTACTTCCGACCATATAGGTACCCTGCTCATGGAGTCGCTTGAGGATTAGGTGACTCCCTGTGCGCCGTAAGTGCCATAAAAGATAGCAAGGGTTACCACCGCTAAAGTAAATCAAATCATAATTAGCCAGGATTTGAGGATCTTGAAACTCAACATCAACGAAATCGATTTGTTTGAAGCCGATCATGGAGAAGTACTCAAAGGCCGCAACTGCACTTTTTTGCTTTGCCTTCCACTCTGGTGATGCGGTTGGAACAATAGCTGCCCTCATTCTTGAAGGAAGAGATGGCAAAGAAGAAATGAAGCCGTTTCTAATACTATCTGTAGAAAAAGCTCTTGAAAGCAACAGGAGTCTCGACGTTGATATCATCTCACTCTTTTTGGATTACTGAGAGGCCACCCAACAAATAATTACACGGAATAATGATACGTTGCAATTATGCCGTATAGCCAACTTAATGAAGTATGCCAAACTGCAAGTAAACTTGGTTATCTCAAACATGATACTGCAATCCAATATTATATATTATACAATATCAACCTTCCGGAACGTGCTTTTGAAAGGGGGGATGGCACGCGCCAGGGGGGAAAACAACGGACGCGAGCTGCCGGCGCTGTATGGGAATGAGATAGAGCTTAACCCCAAGTTGGCTCTTATAATATCCGCCATGGTAGTGGTGTGGAGATCCGGGAGAAGGATGCTATCTGGTGTGGATGGGGATTGAATAAGTGGAATGGAAAAATTAGCATGGAATCAAATCATAAAAAGATTTTTTCTATTTTCTGGAAACATTCGGGCAGCGGGGAAGAGCTCCCCACATCCGTTTTGCAGAGGAAACCTGAATAAAAGAATAGGAAATTAAACACAAAGAACACGGCAAAAAAAACGGGGAGCTCTTTCCCGCCCAACAAGACGCCTGTCCGCCAGGGTCGATTCCTGGCTTTCTAGTGCGCGGCGGCACTCGGATGGAACAACTAGCTCGCGGACAAGTTATTCGAAATGTTTTCCAGAAAATTCTCTGCGAACCAAAACGATGGAAGGGAACAGAACGACAGGGATTCGCGCGCGATAACAACCTGCAGGCGCTGTTTGCCTGGTCCGCGCTCTTTTCGCGGCCCGGGCAATAAGGCGATCTGCTGTTGTTTTGGCGCGCTTTCTCTGCGGCTGGGGATAAGGTCAGGAAACGAGCCGGCGGAAAATATAGTTTTGACGGGAGGTGCTGGGTGATTTTCCCTGTCCTAAGAGAAGAATTCTCAACAGGAATGGGCGAAGCAGCCGGAGCGATGTATCTTGCCAAAATAGGTGTTAATTACCGCCTGCTTACGCCCCTACAGTTTTGGTGATCGGATGGGAAGGGATTCGATTTTGAATAGGAATGGATGGGATAGGAGCGATGGGGCCAGGGCAACCTACAAAGCTCTATCAGCGTTAGACCTGGTATTCTATAGGGACGGCAGAATGAAGTCCCGAATAAGGATATCGCACTGAGACTCATCCTCCTGATCCGCAGTGATCACAATTACCGTGTTGAGATCTGGATGAATGAAAATCCTTTGCCCATGGACTCCCATCGCGAGGAATGAATCCTCATCATCGAGATAGGTAAAGAGCTGATTCCCGACATCGAGCCACCATAGGTAACCATACTGTACCTCTGCACCGTGGAAAGATCCTTCAATCTGCGTTGTGGTTGATTCTCGTACCCACTCTGCGGGAACAACTTGTCGACCCGAATACATCCCATTCTGCAGGTACATTACGCCGAACTTAGTCATGGCCCGAGGCGTCATGAACAGTTCTGATCCTCCGATATAAACCCCGTGTCTATCCTGCTCCCATTGAACGTTGTGTATGTCGAGCGGTCTGAATAGATATTCCTCGGCGAACTCCAGCGTGCTCATTCCCGAGGCCCTCGAGATGATAGCTGACAAGAGATGTGTTAACCCAGTGTTGTAGTTGAACATTGATCCGGGCTCGGTAACAACGGAAAGCTTCAAAACTCTCGGAACAATTCGTTTGCTGACAAAGAATGTGTACATGCTGTTAAGATCGTTTTCATTCCACTTCAAACCGGACGACATGGTAAGCAGATCTCGTATGGTGAGCTCCGATATCTTAGGATCACTCAATTTGTACTCGGGGAAGTAAGAGATAACGCTCTCATCGAGGCTCTCGATGAGCCCTTCGCGCACCGCTATCCCGATCAGCGCGGAGATCACGCCCTTGCTGGTGGATTTCAAGTTGTGTGAAAAGTTCTTGTTGTACGGGTCGAAGTACATTTCGAACGGGATTGTCCCATCCTTATAAATGATGATGCTGTGAATTGCCAGATTGTTCTCTTCGATGTGTTTGACCATTCGCGTCAAGTCATCCGACCGTATGCCCTGACTCTCCGGGGTGACTATCTCCCACGGCCATTCGGAGTCCGCGGCAGGGTCGAGCTCTCCTGACATCGTACTGCAGCCTGTCGTGATGACCACGAGCGCGAGTACAGTAATATACATACACTTTTTCATTATTTGCTCCTTCGGGTTAAGTGATTTTTTGGGTGAACTTATAACCAAGTTCAGCCTACTCAATTTCAACCGGTTGGACTATTAAAAAGATTGGTACAACTTATGGGATGGGTTATTATCATCTACAAAAGGAAAAAACTCTCTACGAGTATTTATATCTCGTTCCTAATAGCTCAATTACTGGAAATTGAGGTAGGTAATATAAGTATAACATAATTGATATTGAACTAGGATAGGAGCAAGACGAGGTGCTGGATCTATCCAGCACCGACCGAAGGTGGAGAAAAAAAATAATGCAAATTAAGTGCTGGACAACCGTCGTGAGGAACGAAGGACGGGTGTCCAGCATTGCCCGGTGTGGGAGAAGAATACTTGGAAAATTGATTTTTATTATTTACCCTCGACGTGGACATGGTGTCCAGGAATGTTTTTCTCCTGGACACCATGTCCACTGAGAATCACGAACAAATAGAACGATGATGCAATGTTCACTTTTTTTGGCGCGTGAAAACGACCTGAAGCTTGGGAGCCCTGACCTACGGGAGGTGCTAATCCATGCAGAAGCCGTTTTGGCGCTTTTGTACTGCGGTATCACTAACCAACAGCGCAAATAGTGGCGTGCCTGGATGCACTTCCAGGCTGGCCACCATTTGCGCATCATCGAAAGGATCAGAGCGTTGGGGATAAAGTCAGGTACCAAAACCACGAAAGAAAAGGCGTCCAAAGATTATTAGCTTTCCAGTGAGAACGATAGCAGTGGGCGATGGCGAATTCCATCTACCATCCAAATAATTATGATTCCAACGCTTCCGGCCATGGAAAGCCATTTGGATTCGTGGAGGATAACTGGATTAGTTTTGCATCATTATGGCCGTGGATTTGGTCTAGAAAAGGAAAGTCACCTGGTGTGACGAGTAATTTAGCAATTGGCTGTACTGGTTGCGAACTGATCCAGTGTGGAAATATGATTTCAGTTCCCTGCACCTGCTGAGCAGATTCTTGTGTAAATGATTGTCTTGGCAAAATATAGATAGCGCCTGTGCACCAGGGTTTTTGAATCAGCACAGAGTGGGAGATCGAAAAGAAATACATGGGTTCACTCAATTCGTCAGGGGAGATTCGGGCTTGTAAACATGAATTGAAGAGTGTCATTTTTGGGTACTTTTTACGGTCAACGATAGCAAAATACATCACCCAGATGCCGTCCGTCGTAGCATAAATGGCAAATTGATTGCTATAAGCTCTTGTATCATTCGCCTGTTTTGGCTCTACCTGTTCTATTTCCAAATTTTGCGAACCGTGTAGAATGAGGTCCCTGGTTTCGCAGAGATATGAAAGGAATTGCCATTTTGGAAATGGGAGAGAATAATCAATAAAAGCCCCGTTAGGAGTTTCCTGAAATTGTTTAACAAAAGCCGCTACCATTTCAGGAGATAGATCAAAACGTGGGCGAAGAAGAAGAAAAGAAGGTGCGTCCATACCAGCCTGCTAGATATTTATCGATCATAAAAAATAATTTGACTTAATTATGCTGCCAAATTGAATCTTCTGCATTGGGATTGCAATTAATCCATTGAATTTCTTTTATTCAATGGATTAATTATGTTTTTTTGATTCCCAGAATCAGGGTTATTCCACTGCCAATGGCAAACCGCTCGCGCCACCTAATTCTTTAAAGGGATCATAGACCTGTTCCATTTGATTGCGGAACTGTTTGGTGTAGAGGCGGTAGTATTTTCCGCCTTTTCTAAGGAGCTCGGCATGCGATCCAATTTCGGCGATCTGACCATCCTCGATTACAAGAATGCGGTTGGCTTTCTTGATGGTCGATAAGCGATGCGCAATGATGAAACTGGTTGAGTTTTTCATTAAAGTTTCCATGCCCTGTTGGATCAGCGCTTCCGTTAGCGTATCCACGGAGCTGGTAGCTTCATCCATGATGAATAATTCGGGATTGGCTAACACGGCTCTGGCCAGACTGACCAGTTGTTTTTGCCCAACAGACAACAGGTTGCCACCTTCGCCGACAGGTTCATCATACCCTTTTTCCAGTTTGATAATAAATTCATGCGCACCAGCTAATTGGGCTGCTCGTTCAATTTCTTCATCGGTTGCATCCAGTCGACCGTAGCGCAGGTTTTCACGAATTGTTCCGGAAAATAAATGCGGGGTTTGGAGCACCATACCAATGCGTGATTGGATAGCATGCAATGAAAAGTCGGTGTAATCTTTACCGTTAAATTTGATTTTTCCTTTAGTGGGTTCATACATACGGCAAAGCAGATTCACAATTGTGGTCTTACCACCACCGGTTGGACCCACCAGCGCAATTGTTTCACCGGGTTTAACTTCTAAAGAAAAATCTTTTAATACTGGTTTGTTATCTTCGTAAGCAAATAGAACGTGGTCAAATTCAATCTCTCCAAAAATCGTACCGGGATCATACGCTTCAGGTTTATCTTTGACACCGGGAACTGCATCCAGTAAAGAAAATATCCGTTCTCCTGAAGCCATGGCATGTTGCATTTCTGCAAAGACGCGAGCTAAATCCTGAATAGGCCACATCATGAAGGTGACATAGGATACAAAGGCCTGAATACCACCGATGGTGATAATCCCATAGTCGGCCTGCAAACCGCCATACCAGACGATTCCACCCAATGCAAAAGAAGCAATGATTTGAACAGTGGGTAAGAACAAAGCAGAAAGCCAGGCAGCCCGATAAGAAGCGTTATACATATCGCGAGATAAATGTCCGAATTCCTCCAAATTACCTGCTTCACGCCCCAGGGCTTTGATGACACGGACGCCGGTGATATTTTCGTTATATGCGCCAGTGATTTTTGAATTTAATTTTCTAACGTTTCGAAACTGAGTCAGAATCCTTTTCCTGAATTGTATGGACACGTACAGGAGTATGGGAAGTGCAATGAATACAAGAATAGCCAGTTTCCAGCTGATGATTAACATAAAAATCATGGCTGTGACAATATTCATGAATCCCCAGGTCATATCCAGAAGACCCCAGGTGACCAGATCAGCAACGCGTTCAGTGTCTGATGTGACTCTGGACATGATCCATCCTACCGGTGTGCGGCTGTAGTAAGAAAGTGATAATTTCTGCAGGTGGTTGAATAAAGATTTACGCAAATCGTATCTGATTCTTTCACCTAAGACGCCGGCTAGGTAGATGAAGCAGAACACAAAGATAGCCTGAACCACCAGCAAGACTCCATAAATGGTAAGAATTCCGACGAGCGCATCCTTATTCCCGGCAACAATTCCTTCATCAATAATGCGCTTGCTTAAGTAGGTGAAAAATGAATCTAAACCGGAAACGGAGGCGATGGCAATTAAGAACCCAACTACCCATTTCCAATGGGGTTTTGTCAGTCCTAGAATTCTCAGGAAGGTTTTTCCTGTAAACTTTGTTTGAAAATCCTCTTCTTCTAAATATTCTTCAGACATTGGCTATCTCCTTCTCAAGTTCCTGTTCAATTCGCGTCTGAATGTCGTAAATCTGTCTGTACATGCCATCCACTTGCATGAGTTCCTGATGCGTACCAGTTTGAACTATTTTTCCTTTATCTAGGACCAGAATTTGATCGGCGTCCATGATGCTCTGAATACGGTGGGCAATGATGAAGGTGGTACGATCTGCCATAAGATTTTTCAATGCAATTCGAATTTCTGATTCTGTTTCGGTATCTACCGATGAAGTTGAATCATCAAAAATCAAAATCCTTGGGTTTTTCAACAACGTACGAGCTATGGCCACTCTTTGTTTCTGCCCACCGGAAAGTGTTACACCTTTTTCTCCAACGAGAGTTGCATATCCTTGAGGAAAGCTGGTAATCACATCATGAACTGCGGCGTTCTTAGCAGCCAATTCAATCTCGAGTTGATCAACTTTTTTTCCAACACCATAGGTTATATTTTCCCGAATGCTGCGTGAGAAAAGGAAAGGTTCCTGTTCCACGATACCGATTTGACTGCGCAAGTATCTGCGAGGATATTCATTTAATGCCACGCTATCCAATAATAGTTGACCGGAGGTGTATTCATAAAATCGGGGCAATAAATTCACCAATGAAGTTTTTCCAGATCCGGTTGATCCGAGTAATGCGATGACCTGACCAGGTTTTACGTGGATGTTGATGTCTTCCAGGACAGGTTCTCCTTCTTCATATTTGAAACCTACATTGTTGAACACGATGTCACCATTCAGCTTTTGAGGAATTATGGCTGAACCTGTATCAAGTGGTTCGCGATTCTGCTTGATTATTTCCAATACACGTCCGAAGGAAACCATACCGGTGGATAACTGAACAATCAACCGACCGAGATTTCTCATGGGCCATATGATCCAGATTAACATGCCTGCATACGCCAGATAGGAACCGACAGATATTGTCCCATTGATGGCGAAAACTGCCCCCATATAGAAACCTGTAATCATTTGGGCACCACAGACAATATCAGAGATAGGCCAGAATAACGAGTGCATTAATAATAGGCGTTTACCAAGAATGTATTTTTTCCAATTTTCTTTTTCAAATTTATCCATTTCATAGGGTTGTCTTGCAAATGCTTTGACAACACGAACGCCTGATAAATTTTCTTGCAAATTGGTAGAAACAATCGCATCCTGTTCCTGGTAGGCTTCATATTTCTTAGAAACCTGTTTGAAAAATAATATTGAGGTCAGCACAATAATTGGTATGACAATTATGGAAATAAATGCCAGTTGGACATTAATGGTCATAATCATGCCGAAGTTCACACCAAACAAAATAATAATTCTGCCAATCCCGATGGCTTGATCGGCAAAGAATTTCCTTAAGGCATCTACATCTGAAGTGGATCTCTGGATCAGTTCCCCGGTTTGCATTTTGTCATGGTATGTGAATGTGAGGTGTTGAATGTGGTCGTAAATGTAATTTCGAAGTCTGCGTGTTGACCCTTCTGCAGTCTCAGCAGCCAGACGACCACTCAAAAATGAAAAACCACCTTCTATACCAGCTAACAAAACAAAACCAGCAGCAATCATTGGAAGACTTACAGGTCTTTGGTTCGTGACAAAGAAATTATCAATGAAGAAGCTCAATAACAAATAGGTAGAAGTTTTAGCGCTGGCAGAAATTCCCAGACTGAACACAGCTCCGATATATTTCCAATGGTAACCATGCATTAAACGCCATAAGCCTTTAATCTTGCTTTTGGTAATAACATTTTTTAAGTCATAATCTAAATAGGATGCTGTATTGCTCACAATATTCTCCAAAAAATTTTTACTTCATTTTCACTGTCTGGGTAAAAAGCACCCTAAACGATCAGAAAAGTGATCTACTTCTGACCCATCAACTGTACCAATTATTTTCCTGAAATACACCCGGCAAAGGATGTAAAAAATTCAACCCATGTGTTCAAGATTTTCCTGGCTATTTGACCAGTAAGAAATCAAATTTTTAGTGGCGCATTATTATATCAAAAAAAATAATAAACGTGATCTTTCAAACCTCCGCTTCCTCCATTTTATGGAGATGATACGAATAATCCGTTTTACTATTAAGGTTTTTTGACAGGTTCAGTTTGAATTTCATCTTTTACCAAAAATCTTGCTCGATATCGTACCAGTGAAATAAAAATTAAAAACTGGATGGAAGCATTAACAATGGTAGAAAATTGATCAAAATAAAATAGGATTAGATTAACAATGCCCATCATAATTAACATGGTAGCAATGCCTATATTCACTCCTAAATGATCTTTACGAAGAAATATAAAAATTCCTGACAATATACTGAAGAATCCAAGCGTTCCTTCAAGGCCAATCTTCGCCTGAAACCAATTCAATCCGCTTTGATTCCTGACCAGATTATTGGAAATCAGATTCTCTATGATGTTGCTCAATGCATCAGGATTATTAAAAATACGCAAAATTGCCCAGGGTTCAAAAATCGCGTACACACCCCAGGCTAATAAAACACTGACCAGGATCATACGCATACGCTTCTTATTAAACCATTTTGCTTCAAAAACTCTTAATCGAAGATACCATTTTTCCCAAAATCGAGGTTTATGTGGAACTAGATATGATTCACGCTCTTCTAAATATTCTCCTAAAACCTCTGCTAACCTCGTAATTTGATCATTCTGATTGAACATTTTTATTTTTTCCAGATTTTTCATAATCTGGCGGTGTTCCTTAATGGAGAGATCATTATCCAATAATTCTTCTAATTCCTGAAAGGTATGATACATGAAAATTCTGGCATTTTTTTCTCTTTGGTGTCTGACGCGTACGTACAGTAAAGCCGTTAATAAAAAGAAGGCATAAATGATCGGGGCGGCGGATGGATAAAAATAATCATTGCTTTGGGTAATAAATTTTCCTACTTCATCTATAAACAATCCAATTCCAACCCCGGATGACAAAGCACTCAAATCCAACGCCCAACGATTTGAAAAAATTAAAGGTAATAAACTACCGATGAATAATAATAAACCACCCCAAAGAACATGAGCGATGTGTAATTCGCCTCCTCCCAGTTGTGGGTAGCCTGTAATTTCTAAAAACAATCGGGTTAATGAGACAGAAGCTGCGAAACTGATCAGTGTAATTAATAGATATTCATTTACACGATTTTGGAAGATAGGTGATCTGTTTTCAAGATTTTTCATTTTTCACCTGTTTTTTTGGTAAAATTGGCTGGTTGGACTAAAAAATCAGCTGGGCAGCATGAAAGTTACCCGGTATGATTATACAAGGATTGATATGAGTTTACCTGAATATTTATTGGAAGCATTTGAGAATATACCGACAGATCAAACCATCAATGTACTGATGCGCCACTCAATTCGCTTCCCCATTACAAGTGACGCTGAGGTTTTTACAGCGCAATTAACTCCCGAAGGAGAAGATTTAGCTTCTTCTTTTGGGGCCTGGCTTCAAAAAAAATATACAATTGGAAAGATATTAACATCCCCCATTAATCGATGTGTAGAAACAGGCAGATACCTGGCGAAAGGTGCTGGAAATGGAAGAGTAATTCTTCCCGTACCTGTTCTTTCACACCCGAACGAAAATGGTGAATATGACATGATGGGTGATTACCTGGAGTCAGGTGATTGGCCATTAAGGATTAGTCAAATTGCAGAAAAGATGTTCCCAGATCATGAATCGCAAGGATTGAATTTCTTCATCACGCATGATACTGTACTTGTTCTGATGGCAGCCTTCTGGTTAGAAATGGATATTCGAGCACCTGAGGATTGGCCGCAATATTTAGAGCCAATGTTTTTCTGGAAGACTCATGGGAAGTTGATCATTTCTTTTCGAGGAAATGAGATTATTGTTAATAAATCGCCTGACTTTTTTAGAAAATATAAATTCCATAATTCACTGGTTGAAACTAAATGAGTTAAACTAACTCAAATTTAGAGAATTTTCTCATATTCTATTCCTTCGCTATAATTAAAAAATGCAAATTCGAGATTATGTGATTTACAGTCACCTTACACCCCCTCGGAACCAGCAGGGGGTTTTATCACGTCCACGTGTTACTCAGATGATATTGGATAACATTTCCTATCCATTATTAATTCTTCAAGCAGGTACCGGGTATGGAAAAAGTACCGAACTTGTAACACTCACTGAATCCATAAAAAGTTATTACTGGTATAGTATTCAGGAATCTGACAGTGATCCATTCCTCTTTTTGGCAAAATTGTTCAGCACATTTGGAAAAAGCGATAGAAGGATAGGTGAACATGTTTTGGATCTCATGGAAAGTGATCAAAGGTATATTTTTCCAGAATTATTAACAATTTTTATGAATGATCTATCACAAAACCTGTATGAGGATACATATTTAATTCTGGATGATTTTCACCATGTATCAGAACAACCAGAAATTGAACAAATCATCACATCTCTGGTCGATAACAGCCCACCAACTTTTCATTTGATCATTTCATCACGCCGGATTCCAAACTACAAAGCAATGAATCGATGGCGTGTAAAAGGTCAACTAAAGGTCATCAGCCGTTCAGAATTAGCTTTTACAAAAAATGAAATCGTCTCATTGTTTCATGAAAAATTCCAAACAACTTTATCTGATCAACAAGCCGATTTAGTATTAAAAGAAACAGAAGGGTGGGCAATAGCCCTTCAGATCATTTGGCAGAGCCTCCAAAGGGGAAACATCACAATTGAACAGGTTTTTACCCAACGGCCGATCACCTTGGAAGCATTATTTGAATATTTGTTAAGTGAAGTATTAGCCCAATTACCGCTTGATTTCCAACAATTTTTATTGACGGCATCCGTGCTCAATATTATTGAACTGGATATATGTAATATGTTAATCGGGGATGAGATACAGTGAGCATTATATTCATGCTCTCCAGGAACGCGGTTTATTCATTACCAGTATCGGTAATAAGACATATCAATTTCAAAACCTTTTCCATGATTTTCTAAAAACTCAATTGAAACAAAATTCTGAAAAATTCTTCATTTTGAACAAAAAATGTGCGGATTTCTACCTGGCAAAAGAAAGAATTGAATCAGCAATTTTTCACTTGTTAGAGGCAGAGCTATTTGATATTGCCAGGAATTACATCATTAAGATCGCACCTAACTTAATTAATTTTGGTCGACTGGATACCCTGAGAACATGGATTGGACGACTTCCAGGAATGATGGTAGATACATCCGCAGATGTGCAATTGATATTGGGCGAATTGAAACGATTAAAATCAGATTTTGAAGGTTCTTTAATTCATTTTCAAAGCGCTCAAAAGATTTTTCAGCAGAATGAAAACAAAATTGGAATCAGTAAAGCTTTACGGGGGCAATCACAAATTTATTTAGATACCATCAGACCCATAAAAGCTGAAGCTTTATTGGAAGAAGCGCTGAAAATTCTGGAACCACAAGAATTTAAACTTGAGACAGCCGCCTTATTGGATCAATTGGCCGAAAATAAATTAAATCTTGGCCACCCTGAACAAGCGCAAGCTCTTCATCATGAGGCCAGCTTATTACGTGATGAAGATGATCCGGGAGTTTCTTATTTGGAAGCACGCTCCATGCTCAGAACGGGACGTCTGGATGAGGGCCGGTCACTATTAGAAGAACAAATTAATTTAGAAAAAATTGATGAAAAATTGCGTCCTCAGCGGTTTCACCGTGAGACATCTTTGTTGTTGTCATTAATATGTATATTTCAAGGGGATTGGGAAGCAGCAAAAGAAAATGCAAAAGATGGGATTAAAATCGGTCAACAATTGAATTCTTCATTCGTTGAAGCTGTTGGCTATATACGATTAGGGCATGCATATGAAATACAGGGAATTGTTTATCACCAACAAAATTTATTGACCAAAGCAATTGAATGTTATGAAATGGCAATCGCAAAAGTAAGAATATTTAAAGTAACCAGGGTTCAAGTTGAACCGCTTTGGGCATTGAGTAGAAGCTATGGTTTTCAAGGAAACATCCTTGAGGCAACAAAATATGCACAGGAAGCGATGGAAATCTCGGAACAAGCTGGTGATAAATGGCTTTACAATCTGGTGCTTATTACGCTTGGAGCCAGTTATTATTACACAGATCAAATGAAGGAGGCTGAAGGCTTATTCAACCAGGCTATCGAAGGATTTAAACAAGTTTCAGATTTATTTGGTTTAGCAGCAGCATTAATGTGGAAAATGATTGTGGTCTGGTACGATGGTGAATCGGAAGAAGCATTAAAAATATTACGCCAATTAATTCCATTGATCAAAGCAGGGAATTACACTTATTTATTTACAAAGCCAACTTATCTGGGTTTAAAAGATGAACAAATCATTATTCCAATCTTCATTAATGCTTATCAGAAAAACATAGAACGAACATTTATTGAAATTGTATTAAAGCAAATGAATTTAGAACCCAGTGATTACCATCCAGGGTATCGTATTTTTGTGCATTCCCTTGGTGTCTTTGATGTTTGGAGAGGTGAAAATCGTATTCGGTCATTTGAATGGCAACGGGATAAAGCGCGTAAGCTATTCCAACTATTATTGATTCAAAATCAAGAATATTTACATCGCGATCAAATTATGGATCGGTTATGGCCGGATCTTCCTCAAGACGCTGCGATCAGGGATTTTAAAGTCGCTTTAAATGCACTTAATAAAACGCTCGAGCCAAATCGACCTAAAGGCGCTAATCCATTTTTCATTGTCAGGGATGATTATCTCTATCACATCAATCTTCAAGCAAAAATTTGGTGGGATGTTGTTCTCTTTGAGGATCTGGCAGAAAGAGACGATTTTGAATCACTCGAGGAAGCATTTTTAATGTATAAAGGTGAGTTCCTGCCGGACAACTTATATGATGAGTGGGCTAACGATAAAAGAGAACAATTAAAAAAGACAATTATTTTCGTAATTGAAAAACTTTCAACCTTATTATTGGAAAAAGGCGATTTTGATCAGACGATCCAGGTCAATGAAGATTTGCTAAAAATTGATCTCACCTGGGAACCAGCCTATCGAAACCTGATGTTAGCTTATGCTGGGAAAGAAAATCAAGCGCAATTAAAAATGGTATATCAACGAATGATCAAAGTGTTATCTGAAGAATTGGGGGTAAATCATTCTGAAACAACTGAAAAGCTATATAAGAGTTTACATAGGAATCAATAACTCATACAGTAAAAAGTATATTGGGGGCGATTTGTAACTCATTTGTAACTCGTTTGTTATTGATTAATGGTATTTTATTGTCATCTCAGAATTCAAAGATGATAAATCTAAATCAATTTTTTCCTTTTCAATAAATTTTGGAGCTGTTGGAGTAATCCTCAACAGCATTTTGTGTTGATTTCACTTTTTAGGAGGATTTAAAATGCGATTAAAAGAAAAGGTGTGTCTGATCACTGGAGGAGCTGCTGGAATTGGGAAAGCTGCAGCTATAAGGTTTGCTCAAGAAGGGGCAAAAGTTGTATTTTGTGATGTCAGCCAGGAAGCCGGAGATGAATTATTACTGCTCCTGGGTCCAGATGCGAGTTTCGCTGTTGTTAATGTGGTAGATCGAGATGCAGTTCAGAGCTGGATCGATGCAACCCTGCAAAAATATGGTCGAATTGATGTATTGATCAACAATGCTGGCGTTACGCGCGATTCATTATTGGTGAAATACAAAGAAGGACAGGTTGTCGGGCAAATGTCTCAGGAAGCCTGGGATTTTGTTGTTGATGTGAATTTGAAAGGTGTATTTAATTGTACTCAGGCAGTTGTACCGGCAATGATTGAGCAGGGTGGTGGAGTCATCATTAATGCGTCATCTGTCGTTGGGTTATATGGAAATTTTGGTCAAACCAATTATGTTGCCACAAAAGCGGGTGTCATTGGTATGACAAAAGTATGGGCGAGAGAATTGGGAAAATACAAAATTCGTGTGAATGCGGTTGCACCAGGTTTTATCCTCACTGAAATGGTTAAGAAAATGCCCGAAAAGGTGTTGGCAAACATGCAGGACCATACACCCATAGGTCGTCTGGGCGAACCAGAAGATATTGCCAACGCATTCTTGTGGTTAGCTTCTGATGAAGCCAGTTTTGTACATGGAACTACCATCAGTGTAGATGGTGGAATTGTTCTGGGAACCTAGTAGAAAATCCAGGAGGAAAAATGACTCGTTCTGCAACAATTATCGCAACCGGCAGATACGTTCCTGAATTTGAACATACCAATGCCATGTTTAAAGAACAACTCAATAAAATCAATCCGAAATTAGGCGACGTTGTTGATAAATTTGAAGCTTCCAGTAATATAAAATTGCGACGACACGCTCCTGAAGGTTGGGTGACTTCGGATATGGCAGTTGCTGCAGCCAAAGATGCATTAGATGAAGCCGGGTTAAAACCTGAGGACCTGGATATGGTCTTATTAGGTACCGATAGTCCGGATTACATCACACCAGCTACATCTGTTGTTGTTCAGCATAAATTAGGAGCCGTTAACGCCGGAACATTTGATATTGGTTGTGCCTGTGCTTCATTTCCAACCGGCTTAATTCAGGCAGCAGGAATGTTGGCAACCAATTCTCACATGAAATACATCATGGTGATTGGATCCTACATGATGCGAGTTTTATCCGATTGGGAAAGTGATGTTATGTCATTTTTCTACAGTGATGGAGCTGGTGCAGCGATTTTAGGTGTGGATTCGAAACCAGGATATTTAGGCTCATCCCTTTTTGCGGATGGCTCATATCACGCACACTGGGGAATTTACTCAGGTGGAACTTATGAGCCAGTGACGGCTGATAGTCTGGCAGCAGGCAGAACCAAAGTGAAATTAATTACTCCCTTCCCGGCAGAAGTGAACAACGAAGGATGGCCTGCCAGAATGCATGAACTCGCAAAAAATAGCAATTTTGAAATTGCTGATATTGATATGGCAATTTTCACCCAGGTCCGATACACCAGTATTGAACTGGTAATGAACAATTTGGGTCTATCAATGGATAAGGCGCATTGGGTTATGGACAAATGGGGTTATACCGGATCGGCCTGTTTACCGATGGCGTTTGATGATGCCAGAAAGTTAGGAAAGGTAAAATCTGGTGATCTGGTGACATTTGTGGGTTCTGGAGTGGGATATAACCAGGCAGCTGCAGCATTTATCATGCCTTAGAGGGAGATTATGAGTTCAAAATACAACTATCAGGGTAAATTAGTTTCATTATCGGACGCGGTTTCGAAAATTCAATCAGGAGATAGAATTGGCCTTGCCATCGCAGCCAGCGAACCCTGTGGATTATTAACAGAACTCGCCAAACAAAAAGATCGCCTGGAGGATGTGCATACCTGGGTTTGCTTACCGATGCGGGCATATGATTACGCAATAAATCCAGAAATGGAAAAACATTTCTTTGTTGAGAATTGGTTCTATGGTGCTTATGATCGCAAGGTTCACTCACAAGGCCGCATGAGTTACATACCCAATAATCTGCATCGGGCTGCATCTGATAAATTATATGCAACCGGTGGAAAATTAAATGTTTTTTGGGGAACAGCAACACCTCCAGATGACCGTGGTTATATGTCTCTTTCATTGAGTCTGGTTGTTGAGAAAGAATTAATTCAGGCTGCAGATTTAGTTATTTTGGAAATCAATGAAAATTTACCCTGGACACTGGGTGATACACAAATACATCTCTCAGAAGTTGATTTTGTTGTTGAAAACCATGTTTCCCTCTTTGAATTACCGGCTACTTTACCCAGTGAAACAGAACAAAAAATAGGTGAGTATATAGCAGAGTTGATTGAGGATGGGGCAACCCTTCAATTAGGTATTGGTGGAATACCTAATGCAATCACTCACTTCCTGAAAAATCACAAGGATCTTGGCATTCACACCGAGATGTTCAATGATGGTATGGTAGATCTGTATGAAGCTGGTGCTGTGACCAATCGAAAAAAATCTATTTATAAAGGAAAAATGATTGGAGCCTTTGCGTTAGGTACTCGAAAACTTTATGATTTTATTGATAACAATATTGGTGTTGAATTTCTGCAAGGAAAAATCACCAATAATCCGTATGTGATTGGTCAAAACTACAAAATGATCAGTGTGAACACCGCCTTGCAGGTAGATGTTTTTGGTCAAGTTTGTTCACAATCTATCGGATATAAGCATTTTAGCGGTACGGGTGGTCAGTTAGACACACATCGTGGCGCACAATTATCATCTGGGGGGCGGGGGATTATCGCCCTGAGATCCACTGCGAAAGATGGTGAAATATCCACCATCGTTCCTACGCTCAGTCCAGGAGCTGAGGTGACTGTTCCCAGTCAATGTGTAGATACAATCGTTACCGAATACGGTATTGCAGAACTTCGGGGACGCAATCTTTTTGAACGTGCAACAGCTTTGATCAATATTGCTCATCCGGATATGCGTGAATCAATAGCTGCTGAAGTAAAAAAATTAGGTATTGTTCCAAATTTATAAGCAGAACGAAAGGAGAAATGATGATAGATATGCTCAAGACAAAAGAAGGTATTCAATCAGAAATGCTAAAAACAGATCGATTGATGATGCATGTTTTGTTTTCCGGAAAACAGGATGATGAAGCAGTTATTTTTCTCCATGGCAATTTCGCGGCAGCCTTATATTGGCAAGAACTCATGCTCTCTTTACCAGAGGGTTTCAGAGGTGTTGCCCCTGATCTGAGAGGTTATGGATGGACCGAAGACAAACTCACAGACGCAACTCGAGGGCTTAAAGATTGGAGTGAGGATATCCTGGCATTGATGGATGTGTTAGCAATTGAAAAAGCACATTTTGTAGGATGGTCATTAGGCGCTGCTCCCATTTATAGAATGTTGATTGATCACCCGGAAAAAATCAAATCTATTACTTTTGTTGCACCGGTATCACCTTTTGGATTTGGTGGCACCAAAGGGGAAGAAGGAATTCCAATTTATGATGATTTTGCCGGTTGTGGTGGTGGATTGGTGAATCCAGAGTTTATTCGTCGTATTCAGGAAGGTGATCGTAGTTCTGCAGATCCCAACTCACCAAGAAATATTATCAATACTTTTTATTATGTCCCTCCATTTAGAGCAGAAAATGAGGAGGATTTATTAACTGCAAGCTTGCAAGAGAAAATTGGGAGTGATAAATACCCTGGAGATTCTGTACCTTCGACCAATTGGCCATTTGTTGGACCAGGAAAATGGGGACCACTAAATGGGGGATCTGGAAAATATATGATCATTGATGTTCCCGATCTCATTGCAGCTAAAAAGAAACCACCCATCCTATGGATTCGTGGAGATAAAGATCAAATCGTCAGTGATATGTCAATGTTTGATATTCCCACATTAGGAAAATTGGGTTTTGTGCCGGGATATCCAGGAGAAGAGGTTTTCCCACCGCAACCAATGATCTCACAAACAAGAGCTGTTTTTGAGAAATATCAAAAGAATGGTGGAAAATATGAAGAAGCAGTGATCAAGGATACTGCGCATAGTCCTCATATTGAAAAGCTAGAGGAATTTAATAAAAGTTTTCATAAATTTTTACAAGAAGCAAAATGATATTTAGAGGTGAAATGCATGGGAAATAATAAATTAGGTCGTGGTGTTGCAGTTGTAGGTGCAGGGATGAGCAAGTTTGGTTGCTTTCCTGGCTTTACCTCAAGGGATATATTTGTTGATGCTTACAAAGATCTTTTGACGACAATCGATAAAGGCTTTGATCCAAAAGACATTGAAGCGTTTTACCTTGGCAACTATAGTAGTGATTTGTTTGAAGGACAAGCTCACCTAGCTCCTATCATAGCTAACTGGATCGGTCTTTCCCCAATACCAGCAGTTCGTTTGGAAGGTGCCTGCGCGAGTTCCAGCGTTGCTTTTCGAGAGGGGATGATCGCCATTGCTTCTGGTCTGTATGATATCGTGCTGGTGGGTGGAATAGAAAAAATGACAGATTTACCGATCAGTGAGGTGACAGATACATTAGCAACGGCCGCTGATATTCCATATGAAGTATCTGCTGGTTTTACCTTCCCAGGTTTTTATGCATCCATGGCGACAGCATACATGCATGCTTATGGTGCAACACCTGAGACTTTTATGAAAGTAACCATGAAAAATCACTGCAATGGTTCAATGAATCCCAAAGCTCAGTTTGGACAAAAAATTACCGATATCATGGAAATTAAGAAAGAAAGTGCGATCAAAAAAGGGAAACCCGTTCCTCAATGGGAAAATGAAATGGAATTTCTCAATGATAACAGGGCAAATCCCATGATAGCATGGCCGATGAGATTATATGATTGTTCACCAGTTTCAGATGGTGGGGCTGCATTGTTGCTGGTCAGTGAAGAACTGGCATATCAATTCACAGATAATCCCATTTTCGTGATTGGATCAGGGGCAGCCAGCGATGGTCCTTTGCATGCAAGATCGTCATTAACATCCATTCCCTCAGCAAAACTAGCAGCGAATAAAGCGTATGAAATGGCTGGGGTTTCTGCGAGCGACATTAAGTTGGCAGAAGTTCATGATTGTTTTACCATTGCTGAAATCATTGCTACTGAAGACTTAGGGTTTTTCGAAGAAGGAAAAGGCGGTAAAGCTGCAGAGGAAGGGCAGACTGCTCGTACGGGTTCAAAACCCATCAATACTTCAGGTGGTTTGAAATCCAAAGGTCACCCAGTTGGTGCTTCTGGGGCGGGACAGGTGGTTGAAGTATGGAAGCAACTCCGCGGTCAAGCTGGAGATCGCCAATTGGCAGGTAATCCAGATTTGGGTTTGACTCATAACGTGGGTGGTACCGGGCAAACCTGTGTCGTAAATATTTTTAAACGGAGATAACATGAGTGTAGATTCAACAATTAACAGCTTTTTCGAAGAAATTAAACAGAAGAAAATTTTAGGCACTCAATGTAGTGATTGCGGAAGAATTCACTTACCACCCAGAGTCATTTGCGATCATTGCAAATCTCAAAATTTAGAAAGTGTTGAATTGGCAGGTGAAGGGACGCTTCAGGCCTATTCGGTTGTTTATGTTCCAACCTCCAAAATGATAGCAGCAGGTTTCGGAAGAGACAATCCAAATTGTGTCGGTATTGTCAAAATGTCCGAAGGTCCAATGATGAGTGCTGAAATTTATGGTTTTGATTTATCTCAACCAGAAAAGATAAGGATTGGTACTCCGGTAAAAGCAAAATTCATTGAACGTGGTGAAAGTGTCATATTAGCCTTTGAGGCTTGATAGGAATATACATGCCTTATTGCAATGTAAACAACATCAAACTTTATTATGAATTACATGGGAAACCTGAAAATGAGACCCTTGTACTTTCAAATGGCATCTTGATGAGTACAGCAAGCTGGAATTTTCAGATCTCAGAATTATCCAAGCATTTTCAAGTTTTGGTTTATGACTGTCGTGGAATGTGGCAATCAGATCATCCTCAAGAGCAATATTCTATGGAGCAACATGCTGATGATTTATCAGAATTATTATCTGCGCTAAATATTAATCGAGCTCATATTGCGGGTATTTCGTATGGATCTGAGATCAGCATGGTGTTTGCTTTGAAGTATCCGCATAAAACAAAAACATTGATGGTTTTTGATGGTGTATCACAAATTGATCCTTTATTGAGATCATTTGGAGATACATGGGTATCAGCGGCAGAACAAAAAAATGCGGCATTATTATTAAAAGTTACCACACCACTCAATTTTTCTGAGGAATGGATTATAAAAAATCAGAAAATTCTGCCCATTCTGGAAGAGAAATACCGCCAACTCGATTTTGATGCATTTATTCGATTAATGGATAGTTTTTATCACCTGAATATAACTGAAATGTTAGCGACCATTCAGGTTCCAACATTGGTTGTCGTAGGTGAAAAAGATATTTTGAAAACCAGATCTTATTCGGAAATAATTGCTGAATTGATATCTGGTTCTGAATTTTATGTGGTTCCAGGTTCAGGTCATGCTTTATGCCTGGAAAAACCAAAAGAATTTAATAGTTTAGTAATGGGATTCGTATACAAAAATGCTGATAACGAATGAAATCGACACCGAATACACATTAACTGTTGGAGAAAAATCTCATTTTTCAAAAACAATCAGTGAGTCTGACATCAACCTTTTTTCAGGTTTGGTGGCTGATTTTCATCCTATGCATGTGAATGCCATAATCGCTGATGAAAGCAAATCAGGAAAAAGATTAGCTCAATCCGCATTAATTGTTGGTTTAGTGAACGGTGTTCTTAGAAACCACTTGCCTGGTAAAAAATTTACAATTCTCAGACAACAAGTGGAATTTCTTAAACCAGTTTTATTAGGAGACACCGTTACTGTGAAGGTAGAAGTACTTAATTGGTCACCTGAAAAACGTCTGGTAACAATGAAATTAGATTGTTATGACCAATTTGGTAAAGATGTTCTGACCGGTGAAACAGTCTTAATTCAAGAACCTTCATGACATTTATTTGAATTATTTACAGATAAGGAGGTAATCAAAAAAAGAACTTTTGTTATTACTTAACCAAATCAAAATAAATAAAAATGATCAATAAGGAGAAAAAAGATGAAAAAGTTGCTAGGTTTATTAAGTATCGTAATGATCTTGTCAATGGTTCTCAGTGCCTGTGTGTCACAAGTTACACCAACACCTGAACCTGTTGTTGTACCCACTGAAAAACCAGCTGCGCCAGTGGAACCCACTGCTGCACCTGTTGAAGAGGTGGAAGAAGTAGAAGAAGTTGCAGAACCTGAATTGGGACCTGTCCTCAAGATTGGCCAAATAGGCATGATGTCCGGATCGATGGCTCTTTACGGTTTGCAACAACAACGTGGTTTTGAAATGGGTCTTCAATATATGTCTGGTGGAAAAACCGATGACCAGGGCCGTTACATTATCGCAAATCGACCGATTGAAGTGATCGTAAAAGATGATGAAGGTAACCCAGAAAAAGCAGTTGCCCTTGCTCTTGAGCTAATTGAAAAAGATGGTGTTGAATTGCTTCAGGGTCCTGTTTCGTCAGCCAGCGCAATTGCTTTGACGAATGTAGCCCTAGAAAATGAGATCATTCTGATGGTTGACCCGGCTGCATCATACTTCACCACCGGTGCTTATTTCAATCCCTACGTATTCCGAACTTCTCGTACCAGTTTTGATGACACGCTTATTATTGCCAAATACTTGATTGAAAATGTTGGACCTACATTTGCGCATATTGGTGTAGATAATGCGTTTGGACAGGGTTCTGGCGCAGCACTCAAGTATTCCGTTGAAAAATTTGGTGGGGAATTAGTTGCTGATATTTATGCACCATTCGAAACCACTGATTTCACCCCCTACATCCAACAAGCGATGGATTCTGGTGCAGAAAACCTCTTCCTTACCTGGGCAGGGACAGGGTACGTCACCTTATTCCAGGGGCTGGCTGATATGGGAGCTCTTGAGGATATGACGGTTGGAACAGGCTTTGGTGATAATGTTTCCTTTGGTGCAGTTTTTGGTGAAAGTACGTTGAACTCGATTGGTTTGAATGTTTACCATTACACGGTTCCTGAAAATGAAGTCAACGATTGGCTTGTCGAAAACCACTTTGCCAAATACAAAGATGAGGCAGATGGCGCTATTAATGCGTATCCAGATCTATTCACAGCTGGTGGTATGGCGTCGGCAATTGCTTTAGGGAAAGCACTCGAAGCAACTGGTGGTGACACTTCAGGCGATGCGATGATTGCAGCTCTTGAAGGACTAACATTTGAAGGTCCCAAAGGAACCTATCACATTCGACCTGAAGACCATGTATGTGAACAACCCATGAATATCCTCAGATTGGTGAACCTGAATCCGGATCTGAACGGTGATGGTATCAATGAATATGAGTTCTTTGAGACAATTTATGTGTCAAAGTTTGATGAACTGGGTGTGCCTTGCACTCTGGCAGGTGATTACGCAGCTCGTTGTGGCGACCTGCCTGTTATTCCTGTAGAATAAATAAATGTTACATGATTGAGGAGGGATTTTTTTCCCTCCTCATTAAGGTTTAATTAAATAGATATAATCCTGCTTGATCAGGTTTTCTATTTAAATGAAAGGTAAGAAAGTTAAAATTTCTTGTTTTAGCGGTACCCGAAATTATTAATTGATATTATTTGACATTTCAAACAGATTCAGAAAATAAAAAGGTTAACTTTTATGTCCAATGAAATTATTCTTGAAGCGGTAAATCTGTCCAAAGTATTTGGTGGATTGGTGGCAGTAGATGATGTTAGCATAAAAATACAAAAGCAGACGATGCATGCCATCATTGGACCCAATGGTGCAGGAAAAACCACCTTATTTAATTTATTGAGTGGTGTGATGCCTCCTACCAATGGACGTGTTATTTACAAAGGCAATGACATCACCCGTGTTTCCCCCCAGAAGCGAGCTCATTTAGGCATCGGACGATCATACCAAATCACCAATATATTCCCCAACCTGACAGTCCTCGAAAACATTCGGCTGGCTGCCCAGGCAATGGGAAAAGACAATTTCAAACTTTTCAAACTGGCAGATAACTTTCATCAATATATTGAAAAATCTGAAGAGGTCATTGATATGATTGGGCTGAGTGGCAGGGAACAGTTTCTGGCCAGAGATTTACCCCATGGGGAAAAACGTAAACTGGAACTTGGCATCATGTTGGCTTGTGATCCGGAACTTCTGCTCTTTGATGAACCTACAGCTGGCATGTCCTCCGAGCAGGTACCAGAACTGATCAAAATTATCAATAAGGTAGTACATCAAAAAGATCGCACTGCTATCCTGGTTGAACACCGCATGGATATGGTTATGTCCATTTCTGATGTAGTCACAGTCATGAATCAAGGCAGGATCCTGGCAGAAGGATCGCCGCATGAGATTGCATCGAATAAACAGGTGCAATCTGCATATTTAGGTGACCTATATGGAGAGTTAACATGAGTGAACAAAATGTTCAACAAGACCTGCTTGTGGTGGATCAAATTCATACGTATATCGGTCAGTTTCACATTCTTGAGAGTGTTTCATTAAGTGTGGCAAAAGGTTCGATCACAGTCATGCTGGGACGCAATGGCGCAGGTAAAACCACAACCTTGAAATCAATTCTTGGTCTCACCCCACCACGGGAAGGTAAGATCATCTTTGATGGCATGGAGATTCAGGGGAAAAGAGCATTCAATATTGCCAATTTGGGCATTGGGTATGTTCCCGAACATCGCGCTATTTTTCGTGCGCTTTCAGTTCTGGAAAATTTAAAATTGGCAGAACGTAAAAAGGGTGATTTTGACCGAAGTGCTGACTTTATTTTTAACCTTTTCCCAGATTTGAAACGTCTTTATAAGCTTCCGGGCAATCACCTTTCAGGAGGTCAACAGCAGATGTTGGCCGTTGCTCGAGCCCTGGTGCCCGACAACAAACTCCTTTTGATTGATGAGCCCAGTGAAGGATTGGCACCGATTCTAATCCAGCAAATGATGGAAGCCATACGAGTGCTCAGTGAAAAAACCACCATCCTTCTGGTCGAACAAAATTTCATCATGGCAAGTCAATTGGCAATGAATTACACCATTATCGATGATGGAAGAAGCGTTCAGTCAGGTTTGATGGCGGATCTGGCAAATGATCCAGACTTGATTCATCATTATCTGGGAGCAAGCATCAAAACACGTAAAGAATTGGAGATGAACCATGAATCCCAAGACTAGAAAAATATTGACACTTGCCATATCCGTTGTCGTAGTGATCGGGGTGATTGTCGCTCTTTACCTGTATGCTGGCAAGGAACCCTTCATTCGCACGACACTTTCGGGACTGACACTGGGTTCGCTTTTCTTCTTAGTGGCGGCTGGCCTTACGCTTATCTTCGGCTTAATGGATGTACTTAATTTTGCGCATGGATCCATGTTTATGCTTGGTGCTTATATGGGGTGGCAACTTTATACAAACCCCACTTTCATATTTGGTTTGCTCCCTGCAATTCTGGCTTTTGCATGTGGCGTTATGCTCACATCCGCCATGAAACCTTATTTGATTCGCTGGCAGATCTCAGAAAAATGGCAGAATGCACTGCCAAAGATTGCCTATATTCTGGCACTTATCGCTGCCGTTATCGGTTTTCTGGGTTTAGACATCCTTGGATTGGCAAAAACCGCCATGGTTGCAATGACAACCACCACGGTTGGTAACCCTTTATCTGAAATCAGTTCTCAGGAACCACTTTCGGTTTACTGGTATCGACCATTTCTGATGCTGATCAGTGGTCTATTGGTAGCATTTGCAGTCTCAAAACCTGGCGATAAAACAGAATTCGCGCCAAAAGAAAAGTCGCTACCAAAGCTCGTGATCCCGTTGGTATTATTGATCCTTACGATTGTCGCCACTTTAATTCGTGAATCTGCTCCTGAAGCTTTACTCCTGATGAACGGTAACTGGCGTTTTCTCATAGCTATCCTATTGGCAGTCGCTTCTGGCTTTCTATTTGGTGCTGTTACTGAGATGACTCTCATTCGTCCGCTTTACGTGCGCGCATTCTTTATCGTATTGTTGACACTGGGTCTCAGTTATGTCATTCGTGAATTGGTGCAATTACTTTGGGATCCCCTTGCATACCAGATGTCTCGCCCACCTTTATTTGCCCAACCTGGAAAAGCTGCCAATCTTTTGGATTGGCTACGCAACGGATATTCAACCATTGATATCTCTGGTGTCACCTTTCCAACTTATCGCCTTTTTGTCATCTTTCTTGGAATTGTTATGTTCATATTCCTTGTACTACTGATGACAAAAACACGTTTAGGTATGATCATTCGGGCAGGTGTTCAGGATCCGCAAATGGTAGAAGCACTTGGCATTAATGTTAAGAAGGTTTTTACCATCGTTTTTGCGATGGGTGTTGCGATGGCTGCGCTTGGAGGAATTGGTGCTGGTCCTTTCCTTCCCATCCAACCACAGATGGGTGATCAATATCTGATGCAAGGTTTTATCACTGTTGTCATCGGAGGTATGGGCAGTTATGTAGGTGCATTTGTAGGGGCATTAATTCTGGGAATGGCACGCGCATTTGGTGATTATTTCGCGCTTAAATTATCCCTATCACCAGCCCTGGCAGAAGCGTCAACCGTCATCATCATGATCATTGTCTTGCTGGTCCGCCCTCAAGGCTTATTTGGAAAGAAGGAGTGAGAAGGATGACCGAAAAAATAATTCGACCTAGGTCTGGCTTTAAAGTCTTCTTTAAGAATGAAACTGTATTCCTGATTTTCATTGCGATTATGGTCGCCTTTCCATTCGTTTTGAACATTATTACCGGAACGGGACTGAATGAAGGCATCACCAAGTTCTGGCAAGGGCAGTTGATCACCTTCTTTATCATGGCTGTATTTGCGATGAGTTATGATCTTTTAATTGGATATGGAGGCATCCTCTCCTTTGGTCATGCTGCGTCTTTTGGGGGTGGAGCTTATGCTGTTGCGCTCTTACTGAAACACTGGGCTCCAAATATTTTTAGTAATTACCGCATTACCATTGGGAGTATTAATATTACCGAAGTTACCGTTCTATTGATCATTTTCCTAGTGGTGATACTGGTTTCAGTCCTGATCGGTCTACTTTTCAGCGCAACTTCCATTCGTTTGAAGGGTGCATATTTTGCCATGTTGACGCTGGCACTTGGATCAGCGATACACATTCTCAGCAAAGCTACCGATTTTCATAAGTGGACAGGCGCAGATGAAGGATTACATGGTGTGCCTTTACCGGTTTGGTTAAACCCCACCCAAAACCGCCTGACTGTTTATTTCATATCCCTCGGCTTTCTTTTATTGTGTTATTTAGTGATGAAACGCATGGTAAATTCTCCCACCGGGCGTGTTATTGTTGCCAATCGTGAAAATGAAGAGCGTATGCGCATGATTGGCTACAACCCTGTGGTTTATCGAACGATCGCTTTTCTGTCAGCATCCATTTTTGCAGGTCTGGCAGGTGCACTGTATGCAATCTGGAATATGAGTGCTACCCCAACGATGACTTCCGCAGTTACAACCATTAATGCATTGATCATGACCATTTTGGGTGGTATGGGTACTCTGGTCGGCCCGATCATTGGTGCAGGCATCATGCAGATAATCAGTCAGTTCTTTTACACCTGGTTTGGTGCCCGTTGGCCACTGGTTTTCGGTATTCTGTTTGTCTTGATCGTTATGTTTTTGCCTTACGGTATCATTGGAACATGGCGTCTAAAAAGATATTCTATAAAGAATAATATCAATAGATTCTTAAAGCAATTTTCAAAGGAAAAATAACTGACCAAAATATAAAAATTCTCCTTATTAGAAAGCCTGATGTTGGTTATTCCAATATCAGGCTTTTAATTTTGTTTTGGATGTCTTTTTTTTAAAATAGATTTTCGATATTTTTATACTTTTCTTTGATATTCCCAGAAAAAAGGATATTTGGAGTTTGGTGCCAATTCGCAAAGCTGGAAAGTGTCTGCTTAAATTCATCCAGAAAATGGTCATCAGGATTAAACCAGGCTTCAAAATGAAGGTTTTTTATTTCTAATGTTTTTTCTTTTCGATGTGCTTTGGAATCCATTCTGCCAATTAATTGACCATCATGAAGAATTGGCAAAGAAAAATAGCCATATTTCCTTTTAGAAGCAGGAAGATAGCATTCCAAAGTAAAATCAAAATCAAACAATTCCTTCGTGCGCGTACGATCCCAAATCAATGGGTCAAATGGAGACAAAATGGATGTATATTCAGCTTTCAATTTCCCATTCATCGCCTGATTCATCAATGGCAGGTTATTTTTGTGGACCAAAACACCTTCAGGAAAATCATCAGAATCGATTAAAAAGATAATTTTATGATCAATCAAAGTCTGGATTGATTTCTGTACATCTTTCTTTTTCAACCGATAATAATCAGCAATCCATTTTGATCTGGTGGCGCCTAAAATTTGAATCGTTTTTTCGACCAGAATCTCATTCACTTTTGTTAGATCTGGTATGTCTTTATCATCATTAAAACCGATTATATTCTCGCGCAAATCATAAAAACGTTGAAAATTCTTACGAAAAGGGATCATCAGATCACCTTTGGTCCAGAGCATATCTAAAGCGATTTTTTCATCCTTCCAATCCCACCATCCATTATTAACGCCCGATCGTTTTGGGAAATCAGATGATTTTTGTGGTCCCTTTTCTTTAATGGTTTCTTTTACAAATTCGATCATATCTTGATGATCGTTTACCCAATCAGAAACTTGCCACCAATGAGTTGCACGTTCCAACATCTTGCGACGAAAAATGGGATAATCTTCCATCGGAATAAAACAATTGGCATGTGCCCAGTACTCAAATAATGCACCTTCCTCATGGGTTTTTTCCAACCACACAGGATCATAATTGCCAATGCGAGACCAGAGAACAAGATATGGACTGCGATTGACTACACTGATGGTATCGATTTGCAGGATTCCCATTCGACGTATGGTTTGGAGAACATCAGATTTTAATGGTTCGGTTGCTGGAGACGATAATAGTCCAAGTGATGATAATTGCATTAAAGCAACATGATGGCGGTTAATCATTAAGCAAATCCTTTACAGTAAATTTGTTCTATTATAATCATTTTTATGTTACTTGGAAAATTATTTTCTGGGTAGCATGAAGAAAATCATGGTTTATTACTCCTTTCGCTTAATGCTTTACATTCATCGTATAGGGATATGCCATTCCTAAGTATCCGTTCGTAAGTGGGTATGCTAAACTGATATAGGATTCAATATAAATCACAATTAAATAAGGTGGAGTAAATCGATGTCTGACTTTGAGTTTAAATTGATGATCCCTGGACCTGTAAGTGTTTCTCCCGAAGTATTGCAAGCGATTTCGCAACCTGTTGTTCCGCATTATGGTGATAGCTTCATTAATTTCTATCGAGAGACCCTGGATATGCTGAAGATTGTTTTTAAAACGAATCAGGATATGTTCTTATTTGTGGGATCAGGAACGGCAGGTATTGATGCCTGTGTAGGCAGTAGCCTTGCCACTGGAGATAAGATCATTGTTGGAAGTAATGGGTTCTTTGGGGATCGATTGATCTGGATTGCAGAAGGAAATGGATTGGTAGTGGTTCCTTTGATGGCAAAATTGGGTGATGTCCTGGATCCGTCTGATTTTCACCAGGCGATACAGGATCATCCAGATGCCAAAGCAATTATGGCGGTTCATCTCGAAACATCCACCACCATTATCAATCCTATTCAGGAGATTGCCAGTATCGCACGAGAGAATGACTTGTTGATGATTGTGGATGCAGTGTCTTCGGTCGGTGGAGTGCCATTGCAATTTGATGAATGGGGCTTGGATCTGGTTGCGACATCCATTAATAAATGCCTGGGTGCCCCTCCAGGACTCTCCCCAATTGCTGTCAGTCAACGTGCCTGGAAATCAATTAATGCTTTACCCCCTAAAAACCATGGATGGTTTACCGATTTACGGACCTGGAAAAAATATGCAACCGAATGGGCTGATTGGCATCCCACTCCGGTGACCATGCCAGTGAATAACATCGCTGCGTTAAATGTAGCATTGAAACAATTGATGGATGAAGGAATTGAGAATCGATACAGGAGATATCGAAATCTGGCGATTCAACTTCGTCATGGATTGACTTCCATTGGTATGCTTCCGATGACACCTGACCATTTGTTAAATCCGGTATTAACAGCTGCGTATGGACCAGAGGGGGTTCCTACAAGCCAGATCGTTAAATATCTAGCTAAAAAGCATAAAATTATTATTTCCGGTGGACTGGGAGACCTTAAGGATAAAACTTTTCGCATTGGTCACATGTCTCCGGTGGTCAATGCAGATGATATCGATCTGGTCATTCATGCGCTAAGTCAATTTCCAAATTAATTAATCCAGATTCTTTTAAAAATTTTGAGATTTGGTAATAAATTTGTGAAATTGATTACATATAATTTGATTGCATTTAATTTTCCAAACATTTATAATATTGTCACTATACTCGTTCCAGAAAGGAGAAGAAATTAATGGCAAGTGTAACTTATGATCATGTTTTCAAACGTTTTGGCGATTTCACGGCATTAAATGACTTGAATATCGCAATCGAGGACAAGGAATTCCTTGTTCTGGTCGGTCCTTCGGGGTGTGGAAAGACAACTGCTTTACGTTGTCTGGCAGGTCTTGAGGAAATATCTGAAGGAAAAGTGAAGATTGGCGAAACCGTCGTCAATGATGTACCTCCAAAAGATCGTGACATTGCAATGGTGTTCCAATCCTATGCTTTGTATCCTCATATGACTGTCTATGACAATATGGCATTTGGTTTGAAATTACGAAAAACACCTAAAGAAGAAATTAAACGTCGTGTGGAGGAAGCAGCTGATATCTTAGGTATCGAAGCACTTCTAAAAAGAAAACCAAGAGAACTCTCTGGTGGTCAGCGACAACGTGTGGCAGTTGGGCGTGCTATTGTACGTGAACCAAAAGTTTTCTTATTTGACGAACCTCTGTCAAACCTGGATGCAAAATTACGCGTTCAGACACGTGCTCAAATCAGTAAGCTTCATCAGAATTTGCAGACTACTTTCATTTACGTAACACACGATCAGACCGAAGCCATGACCATGGCAACTCGTATTGCGGTCATGAATAAAGGTCTCTTACAACAACTTGACACACCACAAATGCTATATGATTATCCAGCTAACCTTTTTGTGGCCGGATTCATTGGTTCACCAGCCATGAATTTCTTCTCTGCAAAACTTCGCAAAGATGGAAACAATTTGATGGTGGATACGGGTGCATTTGCTGTCAAAGTACCTGAAGCGAAAGCCGGTACATTCATGCATCTAGTGGACAAAGAAGTAATATTTGGTATTCGTCCAGAAGATGTTCACAACCCACTGTTTGTACCACCAGATGTGTCAGCGGCGGAAATTCCAGCAAAGGTTGATTTCACCGAGTTAATGGGTAATGAAATTTATTTGTACCTGATTGCCGGTGAGCATAATTTTGTAGGTCGTGTAGATCCTCGTACCCGCTTCCACATGGGAGATGAGGTTAAACTGGCGATCAATATGGATAACTTCCACATTTTTGATCCGTCTGCTGATCGAGAAAATCCCCCAGCCGTACGCTAAAACAAGGAAAAAAGTGATCAGACAGCGTGGGAATCAATCCCACGCTGTTCTTTTTTGTTAAGGAAAATTAAAAAACCAGCCATTAATAAGATAATCAAGCCTGCGCCATCAAATAATATAAATCGTTTGATGGAACTCGCCAGGTATGGAAAATCCTGAGCCGAAAATCGGAAGAACAGGACGGTTTCGCCGATCACACCGAATGCCTGCATGATTGTTGCCTGCAGTAAGGAAATTCTATTCTTAATTGGATTCCATAATGCAAAGGCATAGGGAATATTCCACATGATGAATAATAATCCCACTCCGGCAACGGAAATTTCTCCAGGAATACCAGATAATTCAAAGGCAGAAACGTATTTTTCAGGATTGAAATAAAAATCGATACCTGCCTGAATATTGATGATAAACACGATGCTGATCAGCAGGCTGGCGAGTATTCGAGTTTTATTTCTTGATATCATAATTTGATTATAAATTGCATTTATAAATATTTCGAAAAAAGGAAAAAATCGAGGAATTTTTGGTTCCTCGATTTTTTTGAAGATTATTTTAAGAATTTATCAAACCAGCCTGAAATTTCTTTAAGGCGGACGATCCGGCGGTCTGTTCGACCACCTCTGGATAATCCATGGGGCTCATCCGGGAAGATCACAAATTTTGTTTCGACCCCTAATTTTTTCAATGCTACAAAAGCTTGTTGCCCCTGTTCCAACGGACAACGGAAATCCTGTTCACTGTGGATAATCAAGGTGGGTGTTTTTGCTGAACCGATATGTTTCAGAGGGGAATTTTCCCAAAGGATTTCGATATTTTCATAAGGCGGTTGATTTCCAAATATTTCCTGGAAAGCCCAATTAAAATCACTGGATCCCCACATGCTAATTAAGTTACTGACAACTCTTTGTGCCACACCAGCTTTGAAGCGCTGGGTATGGCCAATGATCCAGAGAGTCATATAGCCACCGTAGCTACCACCAGTGACGCCCATTTTATCAGGGTCAATATAAGGTAACTTTTCTACATAATCAGCCCAGCACATTAAATCTTCATAATCTTTGGTACCCCATTTGCCACCATGAATGGTTTTTGTATGTTCCTCGCCATATCCGGTTCCTCCTCTTGGATTGGTGAAGTAGACTACGTATCCTTTCGCTGCCAGGAAATAAAATTCATGCATGAAAAAATTACCATATTGTGCGATTGGACCGCCGTGGATTTCCATAATGGAAGGGTATTTTTTATCAGGGTCAAAATCAGGCGGTTTCAAAATCCAGCCTTGTAAGTCATTATTGTCTGCACCTTTATACCAGACTTCTTCCAATTGACCCAGATCCAATTTTTTGAACCAATCTTCATTGAATTTACTTAATTGCTTTAAGTCCGCAGTGTGATCCATGGAACGAATGAAATATTTGGGGAAGTACATTTGGTTGGCCGAGCAGAACCATCAGATTTTTTTGTGATTTATCAAACATTGGCTTCCCAACGACACCGATTACATCAATGACGGGTAATAATTCATCTGTTTCGATGTTAATTTTCATCAACAAGGTGTTTCCATGTTTCGTGATCTGGAAATAGATCCACTTTCCATCTGTGGACCAGAAAGGGGAAACGAAAGGCGCGGGTCCATTATCATTTAGCGTACTTCCATTAACGTGAAGGTCATACTTCTCAGTCAAGTTTCTGGCTGGTTGACTTCCATCTGCTGGAATCAACCAGATATTTTGATTTCTCCAACCCTCACCTTCACCAATTTGAGCAATATAACTAATCCATTTCCCATCCGGTGAGAATGCGCCATTATCTTTGGGACCAATCAGGGGTTTCAAGTTTACGCGTATCACCTGATGCTAGATTCATTACGAATAGGTCGATTCGGTCAGGTTGTAAATCAGGGTCTGGCATCTGATTTGAAAAATAACCCAGTATCTTTGCTATCAGGTGACCAGAAAGGTGAATAATCATCATAAACAGGATGATTGGTTAGTTGTTTCGCTTTACCAGTTTTTGGATTGATTTCCCACAAATGTCGACGATCTTGAGGGTACCATCCATATCCATCTAACCGATAGAAAACGCGGGTTATCTGTCTGGAAACAATTCCCAGCTTGTTTTTGGCTTCATCTTTCTCTCTCTCGAGGGTATCGGGATCCTTCTTACGGAACTCACAAATAAATTTTTTACCATCAGGTGACCAAGAAAAGCTCAGAAATTCGCCATCCAGATCTGTTAATTTCTGTGCTTCGCCTCCATTGGTGGAGATCAAGTAAATTTGAGGTTGCTTTTCATTGTCACGGTTTGACAAAAATGCGATGGTTTTTCCATCCGGTGACCATTTGGGACTGGAATCATTCTGGTCGCCGGTTGTAAATACCATTTCTTTATTTGTTGCAATTTCGTGTATGTATAAATTGGAAAACTTTTTCTGATCTTTCTCTCTGACACGTTGAACTGCACTGACCACCAATTTTCCATCCGGTGAGATGCATGCATCCTAAATCAACTGCATGCGATATAAATCTGTCGCTTGAATAGTATTCCTGCTCATATGATCTCCTTTATAAAAAATGCTTATCTTGAAAACAACACACAAGATAAGCACTATAATTTAGATTTTTCAGTTTCTTATTTCGCTTTGCCCTGATTTGCTACTGCATCCATTGCTTTTTTGATAGCTTCTGGATCACCCAAATAGTAATGTTTAATCGGTTTCAAATTTTCATCTAACTCATAAACCAGTGGTACACCGGTGGGGATATTCAAAGATATGATTTCTTCTTCCGAAACATTATCCAGATGTTTAACCAATGCACGCAAACTATTTCCATGCGCAACAATCACAACCTTTTTACCTTCTTTTACCAATGGTGCAATTTCATCATTCCATAATGGCAAGAAGCGAGCAACTGTATCTTTCAAGCATTCCGTGACCGGTAATTCGCTGGTTGTTAAATTTGCATAACGAGGATCATGACCGGGGAAACGTTCATCAATGACTTCAAGGGCAGGGGGTTGAGTATCATAACTTCTGCGCCAAATTTTTACCTGATCTTCCCCATATTTTGCAGCAGTTTCTGCTTTGTTGAGACCCTGCAAAGCCCCGTAATGGCGTTCATTCAAGCGCCAATCTCTGATGACCGGGATCCACATCAGATCCATTTCATCCAAAACGATCCATAAAGTTCGAATGGCCCGTTTTAATACTGAAGTGTAAGCGATATCAAAAGTAAATCCTTCTGATTTTAATAGCTTTCCACCGTTCTTGGCTTCTTCAATTCCTTTTTCAGTCAGGTCAACATCCGTCCACCCTGTAAAAAGGTTTAATTTGTTCCAATCACTTTCGCCATGGCGAATTAATACAAGTTTATACATTTTCTACCTCTCATCATTTTGGAGATTAAACCGCATTGGTTTATATAAATTAAATTTTTTGAAATTTCTTTTTATTGCCATAAATAGCAAAAAACAATGCTACTACAACCGTAATTATACCCATAAAAATGAAGGCGTCCTGCCATAAACGCATGGGGAACAGTCGAATTAACGTGTCGGAAAAATAAAACAACCAGGTGTCACCCACAAAAAATACCTTATGAAATGCAGTAAATAAAGCATCGAAACTAATCACAACTGCTGCCAATATTGCACCAATCAAGCCCAGCGTTAACCAGCCTCCTTTACTGGCAGCACCCCAGACCCAAAAAAGCTGATTTTTAATTTTTGCCCAGATCACGATAACAAAATATACAAACAGGAAGACATAAAACAGGCGCAGTGTTTGTTGGAGAAGGATCTTAACATCGACCATGTGGCTGATTTCACGTTCATTGTAAATGGAGGTACCATCCTCAAATCGAAGGTTCTCCAGAAATTCTTGATCTTCATTGTTAAATAGGTATTGGATGGAGAGGGATCCCCATTTTAGCCGCTCTTCTTTTGAAAAACCATATGGGTCGGATGGAAAACCCGGCATGTTGTATTCCACAACCAGAAATAAAGGCGTAAAAAGTACCCGAATTGAAAACATAATCAGGACAAAAGGAAAAGTAATTGTTATAAATAAGGAAAGTAGTTTCGTAATCAATTTCATTGTAATGTCTCCACCTCTCCATGTAGAAAGAAATCAATGATCATCGCATTCGTTACCCACTCTATCGGAGCTTTGTCATCTGTAAAGACAATCGATTTGGTTGGGGGAACTTGCAGGTTTTCTAATGTGATTTTGAGTGTTTCTAATAGTAAGGGATGCGTTTCCTGGATATTCAATTGTTGAAAATTCACTTCCAGGTTGGATGGTTCCGTAGGGGTTTTTGTGGCAAATAATATCGAATTGAAGGAATCTGGCAAATCCATAACGTGAATGGTGGGGAAAACTTCCAAAATTGTCGAACCGAGTGCGTTTATTAATCGGCGGTCGTCCAATCCTCTTCCAATATTAATAACCATCACTCCGTCGGGTTCCAGATGCTCATAAACTTCGCTGAAAAACTCTTTGGTAGTAAAATGCCAGGGGATATACGGGGGCCGATAGGCGTCTACACTGATGATGTCATACTTATTTTTACTGTTACTCAATCCCCAACGACCATCCTGAACATAAACGGTTAAATCAGGAATATCCATTCCAAAAAATTCATTTCCAATCTCAACGATTTTTGGGTCGATCTCAAACCCATCAATCAATATACCCGGATAAACTTCAGACGCCTGTCTGGCGGTTGTCCCAGCAGCCAGGCCAACAATCGCGATTGAGTCCACATCATCGATTTCAATAGGAGGATTATTGAAAAATGGAGCAACCAAAACTTGTTCCCAGGGTCCAAAATAATTTAATTGATCGGGATGGTAAATCGAATGAACCCCTTGTCCCTCATTTAATCTCAATAAGCGAAATCCATTAACTTCCAGCACCTGAATGTAGTTATAGGAAGATTCGGTTTCAAAAATCAACCCTTCTGTATTCTTGTCGGTACCTGGTGCGCCAAATAGTCCCAGCATAATGACAATAATCGGCATCCAAATGAGTGAAAGTGCCTTTTTCCAGTTAACAACAAATATGAGAGAAATCAGCGCAAACACGAGCAGGATTGAACCGATCACCAGAAAGGTTCGATAGGTTCCAATTAATGGAATTAACAAGATGTCAGGGATAAAAGTGCCAACAAATGATCCTAGGGTAGAGACTGCATATATTTTTCCTGAAACAGTGCCTGCCTGCCTTGAATCATGGATAGCTAATCGAATAGCAAACGGTGATGCTGTCCCTAAGAGGGTAATTGGGATGATAAACAAGATCATCACCACGACAAAGGATCCGATAAGATTCCCAATCCATAACTGGTCAAATGCATTGGCGGCAATTTTTAGGACTGGTCTGGCAGCGAATGGGACCAGACATGTTGCGAAAGCTCCCCAGGCTAATATCGAAAAAAATGTCTCAAATGTAGGCGAACGATCCGCCCATTTGCCACCAACGAAATAACCAACCGTAAGATAAATTAAGATCAAGCCGATAATAGAAGCCCAGATGAGATTACTGGTTCCAAAATAATTTCCGAGCAATCGCCCGGTAGCCATTTCTGCTGCGAGCGTTACCATCCCTGAGAAAAACACAGCGATATAAAGAATTTTACGCATCACAAAATTATACCGTAAGCAAATGATTTAGGTATTTAGAATCCATATGCGTATAATATAGATGGAGGGCTTATGAAACTGGTAACTGTTGCCGAAATGCGATCGATTGAAGAAGAAGCAAATCAAAAAGGGGTCTCTTACGATGAGATGATGGAACGGGCTGGCAAGGGAGTTGCTGATTTTATTCAAATTTATTATGGTTCGATTCAAAATCCAGTTGTTACCGCTTTGGTTGGTAATGGAAATAATGGTGGTGATGCTTTGGTCGCCCTTGATTATTTGGCTAAACAAGGGTGGGAAGTAAGAGCATTTTTGTCAAAAGAAAGAGATGACACCTTAATAAAAAGAGTTGCTGGTCTTGATGGAAAAATTATTGATTCCACAGTAAAAAAATCAAATGACACCCTCAAAAAATGGCTGCTGGAGAGTCAGATCGTTATCGATGGCCTATTGGGGACAGGGTTTCAACTTCCACTTCGCGAACCTTATCAATCCATCTTACAATTGGTCAAACAATCCAGTGGTAATTTCAAAGTTGTCGCTGTTGATTGCCCTTCGGGAATTAATTGTGATACCGGGGAAACAGCTGATGAATGTCTGTTTGCAGATCTTACTGTTTGTATGCAAGCAGTGAAGATTGGGATGTTATCCTTCCCTGCTTATCAATATCTGGGCCAATTGGAGATTGTGGATCTCGATCTTCCGGATAATCTGGTATCAGAACAGAAAGTAAAAAGAGAAGTTGCTACTGCTGAATGTGTTCGAAAATTATTACCAGCGCGTCCATTACAGGCGCATAAAGGTACTTTTGGTACAGCCATGATTATAGCCGGATCGATCAATTATACGGGTGCAGCTTATTTGGCAGGTATGGCGGCTTATCGGATTGGGGCTGGATTGGTGAAAATGGCAGTTCCTGGTCCGATTTATTCTGCGTTGGCAGGTAATTTTTCTGAGGCAACCTGGTTATTACTGCCACATGATATGGGTGTTATTCAGGCAGACAGTGCTGCGCTTGTCCAAAAGAATCTTGATAAGGTGACAGCGCTTTTATTAGGCCCTGGATGGGGGTTGGAAGATACCACCAAAGAATTCTTAGAGCGCTTATTAAAAGGAAAATCTTCCAGCCAAAAGAAAAAAAGTGGGATTGGTTTTGTAATGATGGATGCGGAAGATGAAGCTGAAGTAACAAGCTTTTTACCTCCCATCGTAGTGGACGCCGATGGATTGAAATTACTCACAAAAATTAGTAACTGGCAGAAAATCTTACCAGAAAATTCTGTTCTGACTCCACATCCAGGCGAAATGGCTGTTATGACAGACCTCGATTTAAAGGATATCCAGGCGAATCGCATGATGGTCGCATTGGAATACTCCCAAAAATGGGGGCATGTCGTTGTTCTAAAAGGTGCCTTGACCATCGTCGCAGCACCGGATGGCAGGTTGACAATTATTCCAGTGGCGCATCCAGCTTTGGCGCGCGCAGGTTCAGGAGATGTTTTGGCTGGATTAATTACCGGGCTGCTTGCACAAGGGAAAAAACCATTTGAAGCAGCTACTGCCGGAGTATGGATTCATGCGCAGGCTGGTATTGAAGCAGCAGAAAGAATTGGCCATCCTGCATCGGTGATTGCCGGGGATCTATTAGGATCAGTTGCAGCAGTTCTGGCAAGATTGGGATAAGAAAAACGGTTATCCGTTTTTCTGGATAACCGTTTTCATATTCCAAAAGGAGTCTACAGTTCAACTTCCGCAGGTGCGTCTGTTGAGGTTTCTGCGGTGATTTTCTTACTTAATTTTGTTTTCTGTTCTTCGACAAGATGTACGCCTTTTTCCTTGACTTCAGCAGCTTTGGATTTTGCTTCTTTAAGTAGTTCTTCGGCTCGTTTGACTGCATCATTCGCAGCAACCTCTGCCTTAGAATAAACATCTTCTGCAGTTTCGCTGGCTTTATCTTTTAATTCAATAGCCCGTTCTTTGATAACGGTACGTGTTTCTTCACCAGATTGAGGGGCGAGGAGTAATGATGCGACTGCACCCGTAAGACCTCCCACTAAAAATCCGATTAAGAATGCTCCAAATTCATCTCGACTTGACATTTGTTTTCTCCTTTTCTTTTCTGCTTAACAAATTATTTTGATTTTCCTGACTTACCTGATGGTTTTAGTATATCAACGAATCTTTTCAAACCCGCGGAATATTCATTCATCTTGATTACTGGTTCAACAAGATTGTTGCTTAAGAAAGTTGTTGTTCCACGTAAATGATTGATTGTTTCGTTCGTCGTGTCCAGAATCGGTTTGATTTCATTCTTTCAAGACATTAATCAAAACAGCAATCTGAATTATTAAAATGATTAAAGCGACACCTAAAAGTAATGATTCAAGTGCCATAATGATGATGAAAATGTCTCTGACTTTTGAAGTTGTTGCCAGGTCTGCTCTGAACAAACTGACCAGAGAAAAAATGACTAAAGCCAGTAGGACCACAACGGCGATTATGATGCCAATCAGTTTTCCTTTATTCGCAGATTCTTTTGCTTCGACAGCTGGTGTTACTGATTCAACCGGTTTTGTTTCAAATTCATTATCACTCATACAATAGATTATACACGAAGCTAAAGAAAGGGGGAAGTAGAAGTGAAGCAACTTATTTGGGGATTAACTTTTTTCAAACGACTGATGTTTGCTGCTTTATTTTCTTCATGTTAAAATAAAATGTTATGCAAATTATTTCCAACATATTCCTGGTACTTTCTTTGGTCAATGTCTGGTTTTCGTCACATTCCTCAGTTGGATCTGGTCAGGATTCAGTCTCCTGTAGATGGAGAGTATCTGCAAGGCGCAATACAAATCATTGGAACGGTGGCCGGCACTGGATTGCAAACCGCTGAAATTAGTTTTCGCTATCAGGATTCACAATCACAAAGCTGGTTTGTCATTGGTCAAACATCCACGCCGGTTGTGGATGACATTATTGCGACCTGGGACACTTCGACAATAGCAGATGGTGTGTATCAGATCAGGGTTCTGGCAGTATATGAGAATGGAAGAGAGCAGGAAAAAATAATTAGTAACCTGAATGTTAGGAATTACACACCCTTTAATCCCATTAAAACTGAAAATCCAGAGATTGTATCAACTGAAAATATTGAAAACCAGATTGTTACAATTGAAACTACCCCAACGATGAGATCTTCTCCTACGGCTATGCCACCCAATGAGATGGTAATATCACAATCTCAGTTCATCACAACGGCTATTCAAGGTGGGATCCTGGGCGTATTGTTATTATTTGTTATTGCGCTATTCATCCTTATTCGCAGCAGGAAAATGGGTTGATGATGGTAGACCATAAATTATTTGATTTCTTCCGGAAAAACAAACAACAATCCCTAAAATCTGATGAAGAACAGATGGGCGGTTTCATGATTGTAGGCTTAGGTAACCCGGGTAAGGATTATCACAAGAATAGACATAATGTGGGGTTTATGGCGATTGATAAAATTGCCCAGGAATTTGGTATTGAAAATAAAAAAGTCAAATCCAAAGCCATTATTATGGAAGGAAAAAAGGATAATAAGAAAATTATCCTGGTCAAACCGCAAACTTTCATGAATTTCTCTGGATCAGCTGTTGCCAGCCTTATGCAATTTTTCAAAATTAATCCCGAAAATCTGATTGTCATTCACGATGATTTGGATCTGCCGTCCCTTTCTATCCGATTACGTCCTGGTGGAGGAGCTGGAGGGCAAAAAGGTGTCGCTTCAATCATCCAAAATCTGGGTTCACAGCAATTTAACCGAGTCAGGATTGGTATTGGGCGTCCACCTGGCAGAATGGATGCAGCAGATTATGTGCTGCAAAATTTTCCAAAACAAGAAGAAAAAGATTTGCCATTTTTATTCGACACAGTGACCAAAGCTATCGAAAGCATTTTAGATTCTGGTATCGAAGTCGCTATGAATAAATTTAATGGTGAAAACAATATCGACAGGTGATTTATGTTAGACCCCATTAAGCAACATCCTCATTTTAAAGAATTGGTTGATCTGATTGAACATGAATCGTACCTGCCAGCTTTGGGATTAATTCGTTCTGTACGGTTACCATTATTAGCTTCTTTAAAAACCTCGATTGATAGACCAATTCTCGTAATTGTTGAGCGCATGGACCAGGCGATTGCTTTTGCAGATGAACTTGGATTCTGGATGAACGCTGATGATATCATCTTATTCCCTGAACCATCTCCTACATTTTATGAAAAGGCTGCCTGGGGATCACTAACCCGACGGGATCGATTGCAAACCTTAACTTATCTGACAAATTATCATTTGCCAGGTTCGAAATCTACCATCACGCCCAAAGTAATTATTACCACTGTGCGTGGTTTAATGACACGTACCATTCCACGCCGCGATTTTCTTAAATCTATTCGAACAATCAAAGCAGGACAATTAATCAAACAGGATGAATTGATTAAAGAGTGGGTTGGTAATGGTTACCAATCCAGTGAGATTGTCATTGAGCCTGGCTTTTTCTCGAGACGGGGTGGATTACTCGATATCTGGTCCGTTTCAGATCAATACCCGGTCAGGTTGGATTTTTTTGGGAATGAGATCGAGGCAATACGGCAATTTGATCCAGCCACCCAGCGCACTTTGCGAATGATTAATGAATTTACCGTTTCACCAGCCAGTGAGGTACTTTTATCAAAAGCAGAACAATTGGGGTTTGACACACAAAATATTAATGAATTTTCTTTGCCTTTGTTATATCCTTTCGCTGCTTCCTTATTCGATTACCTACCAAAGAAATCGCTGGTTGTCTTTGATGATAGAGAATTAATTCGTACGATTGCAAATGAAGTTGAAGAGCAAGCAGTGCGTTTCCGGATGGACTCGATTAAAGAGGGGATTATTTCAAATGATTTTCCACTTCCATACCTATCCTGGTCGGAAATGGAAGATATTTTAACATCACAAAAATGGATTGATTTTGGTTTTGCTTTGACTGAAGAAGTTCCATTGTTTGAAAATGTGTTTACTACCCGGGGAGAGATTTGGTGGCAGAATAAAGACTTTTCTGGAATATCTCGATCAGAAATGTTCTTCCGGCATTCATACTATGATCGTTTCGAGGCAATTGAATAGAATTAAGAGTTTATGGAGCGAACAGCACTGCCAGGGTATAAAACCAATTTTTTTGGAAGGTAGTCTCTCAGAAGGTTGGATTCTAAATGATCTTAATGGGGAGGAAAAATATTTACTCATCACTGATAGCGAAATTTTTGGATGGGATCGACCTCAACCCAGAAAGAGACCAAGGCCCATTGTTCATTCACCAGAGACTGATTATTCCGATCTGCAAATTGGCGATTGGGTCGTGCATGTAGACTTTGGTATCGGAAAATTTGTTGGGCTTGTTCAACGCTTTCTAGAAGGAATGCAACGCGAATTTCTGTGTGTCGAATATGCTGGTGGAGATCAACTCTTTGTCCCGATTCACCAGGCAGATCGATTGGGTCGATATATAGGACCAGATGGTTCAGCTCCATCGCCCACTAGATTGGGAACGCAGGAATGGGTAACCACCAAATCCCGTGTAAGAGAAGCTGTTCAGGAAATTGCTGGTGAATTATTGGAATTATACGCCCGGCGTAGGGTAGCTGTTGGAACAAAATTCAGCAGTGATACGGTCTGGCAACAGGAATTAGAAGCTTCATTTCCGTATATTGAGACAGAAGACCAGAAGAAAGCCATTATTGAAGTTAAGCAAGATATGGAATCGGAGCGGCCAATGGATCGTCTCTTATGTGGTGATGTTGGATATGGAAAAACAGAAGTTGCTTTACGGGCTGCTTTCAAAGCGGTTATGGATGGTAAACAGGTCGCTATTCTGGTCCCAACAACCGTGCTGGCACAACAACATTATGATACGTTCAGAGAGCGATTAGCTCCGTTTCCAGTGAATGTTGAAATGTTATCCCGTTTCCGTACCCATAAAGAACAGGATGAAATTGTCCTCAAAATGGCATTTGGTGAAATTGATATCGTGATTGGAACGCACCGTCTTTTATCAAAGGATATCGCATTTAAGGACATTGGATTGGTGATTATCGATGAGGAACAGCGTTTTGGCGTTTCTCATAAGGAGTTCTTTAAACGATTACGAACCGAATTGGATGTTCTTACCTTAACAGCCACTCCCATTCCCAGAACTTTATATATGGCATTGACCGGTGTTCGGGATATATCCATCATCAATACGCCCCCAGCAGAAAGACAGCCGGTTGTTACTCATATTGGTCCTTACTCCCAATCCATGGTTCGCCAGGCAATTTTGAGAGAGCTGGAACGAGGTGGACAGGTGTTCTTCGTGCACAATCGTGTTCAAACCATCAATGCCATGAAGTCACATCTTAATAATCTGGTTCCTGAAGCCAGGGTTGGTATTGCGCATGGTCAAATGAATGAAGGTGAATTGTCCCGGGTAATGCAGACATTTACAAATGGCGATATCGATGTACTTTTGTGTACTTCCATAATTGAATCTGGATTGGATATTCCGAACGCAAATACACTGATCGTGGACAGGGGAGATACATTTGGTTTGGCTCAACTATATCAATTAAGAGGACGCGTAGGACGTGGTGCACAACGCGCCTATGCATACTTCTTCCGTCATCGAAAAAAGCAACCCACCATTGATGGGCAGGAAAGATTGGAAACAATTGCTGAATACACCCAATTAGGATCAGGATATTCAATTGCGATGCGAGATCTTGAGATGCGTGGGGCAGGTGAATTATTAGGAACCAGGCAACATGGAGCAATTGCTTCGGTGGGTTTCCATCTTTATACCAGATTGCTGGCGCAAGCAGTAAAGAAAATAAAAACCATTGACAATGAGATTCCTGATTCTGATTTACAACAAATTAAACAAATCCGGATGCCTGTCGCAGTTGACTTACCGATGACGATTGGGTTGCCAATCGATTACATAACCGACCAACGAATGCGGTTGAGTTTATATCGTCGCATTGCAGAGATTGAAACTCTGGAAGCATTAGATGCTCTGAATAACGAATTCGAAGACCGATTTGGCACCATGCCTGAAGAAGTAAAGAATTTAATATTCCAGATTAAAGTAAAAATATTGTCCGAAAAAGCTGGATTGGCTTCCGTTGGGATGGAATTGGATCAGATTGTGCTACGGTTTCCCACGCAGAATGAGAAATTGGTATTAAAGGAATTGCTTTTGCCTGGGAATTTTGTTCGTAGTGGAAAGAACAGCTATTGGTTTGCATATCGGAAATATGGTGAGAACTGGCAGGACTTCCTGCTGGATATTTTGTCTGAATTGAGCGAATTCTCCTCTGTTTTGGTGTCAATCCAATAAAGTTTTAATCCACCTGTATATCAATAAAAAATGGTTTATAATAGAAATAGACAAAATGTTCTATTAATGAGGATTGTATGAATTTTGAATTAAAAGCACCATTTAAACCCATGGGGGATCAACCCGAGGCGATTGAAGCACTGGTAAGCGGCGTTCAAAAAGGATTACGTCATCAGGTCCTATTAGGCGCAACAGGGACGGGGAAAACCTTTGCGATGGCGAATATCATTCAACGTTTACAGATGCCAGCCTTGATCATGGCTCATAATAAAACTTTAGCAGCCCAATTATATGCAGAATTCAAAGAGTTTTTTCCCAATAATGCGGTTGAATATTTTGTTTCGTATTACGATTATTACCAACCTGAAGCCTATGTTCCCAGAACCGATTTATATATTGAAAAAGAAACAGACATAAATGAGGAAATTGATCGCTTACGGTTAGCAGCTACGACAGAATTAATGTCTCGCAAAGATGTCATCATTGTTGCCTCTGTTTCCTGTATCTATGGTCTTGGAAATCCGGAGGCATATGGAAAAAGCGTCATTGAAATCAATCTGGGGGGACTGTATCGAAGAAACGCACTTTTACGCCACCTGATCGAAAGCCAATATTCCAGAAATGATCTGGATTTGCATTCCGGTGTATTTCGTGTCAGAGGCGACACTATCGAAATATTTCCTGCTTATGAAGATAAGTATGCATACAGGGTTTCATTTTTTGGGGATGAAGTGGAACGGATCAGTCGTGTTGATCCATTAACAGGTGAAATTGTTCAGGAGCCGGAATCCATTAAAATTTTTCCAGCAAAACATTACATCACCGATGAACAGAGGATGAAAAAATCAATCCAGGACATTGAGGATGAAATGGAGGAGCGGATTGCGTACTTCAAAAAAAATGAAATGTATCTGGAAGCCCAACGTATCGAACAACGAACCCGATATGATTTGGAGATGCTGCGAGAAGCAGGGTACTGTTCTGGTGTTGAAAATTATTCCCGACATCTTGATCAGCGACCAAAAGGGTCTGCCCCCTGGACATTAATCGATTATCTTCCCAGCGAATATCTGTTATTTCTGGATGAATCCCATATGACAGTTCCTCAAATCAGAGGAATGTATCGGGGAGATCAATCCAGAAAGCAAACTTTAGTAGATTTTGGATTTCGATTACCCTCTGCAATGGATAATCGTCCATTGAAATTTGAAGAATTCGAAGAGCATATGGGGTACACCATCTATACTTCTGCCACACCGGCCAGTTATGAAATGGAACATGCCCAACAGATTACGGAACAAATCATCAGACCCACCGGGTTGATTGATCCAGAAATTGAAGTTCGTCCAACAAAAGGTCAAATTGATGATCTCCTGGTTGAGATAAGGAAACGAGTTGAGGTTGGTCAACGAGTATTGGTAACCACACTGACCAAACGAATGTCTGAAGACCTCGCTGATTATCTATTGGAGATCGGTATTAAGGTACATTATTTGCATTCTGAAGTTGAAACATTGGATCGTGTAGGAATTTTAAGGGATTTGCGAAAAGGTATATTCGACGTGTTGGTCGGGATCAATCTTTTACGTGAAGGCCTGGATTTGCCTGAAGTGTCCTTAGTAGCGATTCTAGATGCGGATAAAGAAGGATTTTTACGTTCGTCAACAGCGTTAATCCAAACGGTTGGACGTGCAGCCAGACATGTGAACGGAAAAGTGATCATGTACGCTGATCGAATCACTGATTCGATGGACAAAGCAATCAAAGAAACAAATCGCCGGCGTGAGAAACAACATAAATACAATGTCGAACATGGAATTGAACCGGTCAGTATCATGAAAGCTATTCATGATCTCACAGAACGAGTTGCCCCATCTATGATGATGGCTGAATCTCGAGCGGAATACAAAGCAGGGGAACGTGATCGTAAAATGAATGTGAAAGAAATCGAACGCACGATTTCACATCTAGAACAACAAATGCGAGACGCTGCCAAAAACCTGGAATTTGAAAAAGCAGCCGGCATCCGGGATCAAATCTATGAATTACGTAATATCTGGGCAGAGGAAGCCAACATTCCTCCCTGGAGGAAAGCAGCCATTCTTTCTGGAGAAAAACAAGTTTAATGTGATGGTTACAGGCTAGAAACTACCTGGAATTTCCTGAATTTTCCTTGCGCTGAAGACCAATCTTTTTTGATATTGGTTACAAATGCTGACCCAGGACCTCGCTGAAGGTGAACCAGCCAGATCTCCAGATCATCTTTCAAACCTTCCGCGTAAGCTTCGACATTACCATCAAATTTATTTCTTACCCATCCGGTTAATCCTAATTTTTGGGCTTGTTCTTTTGTGAAGAATCGAAATCCTACCCCCTGTACCCGACCTTCAATCAAAACATGAACTCCTACAACCTCTGACATTACCTGATGATCCATCAAACACAGAAAATGGGATTAATATTCATCATCTTCATCTTCATCTTCGTCGTCATCTTCATCAAATTCATCACCAATTCTGGCTTCTAAATTCTCTTCCAATTCATCAATCCAGGATTTTCCATAATCATCAATGTCAAACTCTTCATCCTCGAGATTGATCTCACGTAGGGCATCTTCAACAGGTTCTTTATAACCCATCAGCTCAAAACCTAAAGACATATCATTAGTGAGATTAAGGGTTTCAATCGCCTCATTCAAAAAATCTTCTTCTTCATCAGTTGATGCATCTTCTAATAGTTTTTCGAAGACTTCAAATACTCCTTCGCCCCCAATTTTTGATAAGGCAGACACTACCTGAACCCATAAATCTTCATCCTGTTCCAGTTCTAAAGCCATTCTTAATAGTAGCTTGCGTGCTGATGATAATTCTAATTCTCCTGCAGCAAACACAGCTTCGCGTTGAATTCGTAGATCGGGGTGGGCTAACATGGGTAAAACCAACGATGCATAATTTTCATCAGCAGATCTTCCCATTGCTTCGAGTGAACTGGATATCCAATTATAATCACCAGAATTGTATGCATTATGGATAAATTCTTTTACTGCTGGATTACTGGAGTATCCAAAAGCTTCTAAGGCTTTCTGACGTACTAATTCACTTTCATTTGAGCGCAATACTAAAATTAATGCATCATCAATCATTTGCTGATATCTGGTATCAATCGTCTCGATCTCGGCGAGATACATATATTTCCCTAAAGTACTGGCTGCCTGCGTTCGGACACCCACATCAGGATCATTTTCCATCAGATCAATGAATTTCTTTACCAGGGGAGCATTCTCATAATCCCAAAATAATCGCAAACCACTGACCCGCACAGCTGAGTTAACATCATCTAAAGCTAATTCAGCGATATCTTCGAAATTTGAGGTAATCTCCGTCTCATGGATAATTTCAATATTTTCCATTAAAACTGCTTTTCGTGCAGGTGATATCTGTACCCAAGATCGCTTTAAAATTTCCAGGTTGGCTGGCGAGATATCGGATAAACTCATCATATAAGCAACTGGGAATTGCGCATTGTCATCCAATAAGGAATCGATTACCTGGTTAAAATTAATGTTCTTCGTAGTCATTTTCCAAATATCCTAAGGCATAACAATGGGATTGATAATATCCATGGTCGTTATAATGACCATCAAAGCAAGCAATGCTGCAAAACCAACCATATTGATAATATTTTCAACTCTGGCTGGCACCTTCTTGCGTAAGAAAATTTCAGGTAATAACAGTATTAATCTACCACCATCCAGTGCTGGGATGGGGAGTAAGTTCGTGAAACCCAAGGCAACGGAAATGATCGCTAATATCAATAACGTATTCAGCCTATCTTCCGGATTGGAAGACTCTGCATTCGTTTCATCTCGTTCTCTTGCCTGTGAGTAGATACTGTAAATACCTACAGGACCTACTGGTCTGGCTTCTTCTGCGGATATAGTTCCTCTGATCAACTGACCAGGTAGCGCTAATAATTGAACAGCATATCCGCCTGTTGCTCGAAACGCGTACGGTAATGCCTCAACAACGCTCGCTTCTTTGTATGGATTTATCAGCGTTACGCCTAAGTATCCTTCACCTGGTGGGGGTTCCACACGCGGAGTAGCAGTAACGATACGTTCTTCTCCCTCAGGAGTGAGAAGTTTGATCGTAATCGGTTTTCCCCGGTTCAACTCAACCTGGTCAGAAAGTTGTTCAGTACCGGTTATGGCAACCCCATTGACCTCTACGATCAGTTCACCAGCAGATATTCCAGCAATTTCCGCTGGAGAGCCTTCACTGACACCATATACCTCTACTGATTTGAGGTCCGGAATTCCGACCTGCATAAAAATAATAGCGAAGAGTACCACACCAAGAACTAAATTGAATAATGGTCCACCAATGAGTGTCATGAAACGGGCAAGAATGGAGGAATCCCCAAAACCACCTTTTACTTCAGGATCGTTTTCACCACTCAGGCGCACAAAAGCGCCAAATGGAATCCAGTTCAAAGTTATTTCAGTTTCTCGAAATTGACCGATTTTGAGTAATCTGGGAGGGAAACCAAAACCAAATTCTTCAACATTGATCTTAAATAACTTTGCAAAAATAAAATGTCCAAACTCGTGAATGAAGAGTAAGACACCAAAAATCAAAATAAACTCAATAATCATCATTTAATCACCTGTTATCAACCAAAATACAAATATCTACGCCCAATTATAATTGGTTTTTATCTGGTATCCATTTGAACGTAGAACTCTTAGAAATTTTTAATTATCAATCAATCTAGCTTTTCCACCTACAGTTGCTGTAAATATTTGTTTTATCCCTTTCATGGAAGCCAGTCTCTGATAGATATCTTCCGAATAATCCCTTGTGGTAATTACATGCACGTTCGGACCTGCATCCATTGTAAAACATACGGGTACACCATTTGCTCGCCATTTTAGAACGTTTTTCATGATGGAAATCGAGGTACTTTCCCAGTACATTAAAGCCGGTCTGGATGTCATCATTACTGCATGCATCATATTACTATCCAATTCGATCATTTCTGCCATGGCTTGAAAATCACGGTATTTAATTGCATTACGAACAATATCCAGTCTACGATTTGTATCTTCGACACGGGCGTTTTGTAAAGGGCTGGTATCTGCTAACTCGTGCCCTGTTGTTGATCCAACCTTTTTGTGTTCATGGGTAACCACAGCCACCAGGTCAACCAAATCCCAATGGTTAGCAGGTGCAATACTGACCGCGTAGGAGTCTGTATCCTTTTCTCCTGGAAGCCATTCCACGAATCCGTCTGGAATAGATCGACTGGCTGATCCCGAGCCACGACGTGCCAGGCAGGATAATTCTTTTTCGGATAAATTAAGTCCGATGGCGTTACTGGCAGCAAGACTTAATGCAGCGAAGGCAGAGGCGGATGATGCAATCCCTGTACCTATGGGGAAATTATTTTCGCTTTTTACCTGAGCGAATATTTGTTTTCCAGCTAGTTTACGTACGATATTCAGAAACGAAACCACCCTGTCTAAGCCCGAACCAATCGTGTTATGTCCATTGATAACAAGAATATCCGAAGTCAGTTCAGGGTCGAATGAAACCTGTGTTTTGGTGAATAGATTCTCAAGGTTGAATGAAATTGACCCATTAACCGGGATACGTAGAATTTTATTTTTATTTCCCCAGTATTTGATTAATGCAATATTGGGGTGAGCAATAGATGTGGAGGAAAGATTTTTCACTGATTTTATCCCTTATTCGTTTGAATTAAGTTTATCACGATGAATTTAAAGAATGATTGAAAAATTAATAAAATCTACTTTTATAAAATGGGTAAAAATTATGAACATTATACAAATTCATCAATTTCTACCGATTTGAATATAATGATAATTATCCAAATTCCGGAAAGTCAGCCAATTATTTTTATAACGCAATCCTAAAGAATTTATTCGCTGATCGACCGGTTTTTTTAAATTAATTTTCCATGGAGGAAGAATGAAGAAATTTCAAATTTTATTCGTAATGTTCGTTATCTCTGCCTTAACTTTATCTTGTGGCTTCTCAATTGGTGGAGATGGAGAACCTACCCAGGTGCCTTCACAGGAAGTGATTCAGGTTGCTACTCCTGAAGTGTCATTGCCATCCCAATCTGGTATGGTTAATTCACTCGAAAATGTTAAGAACGCTACCGTTCAAATTGAAGCACAGGGAAGTTTTGTGGATCCACAATTAGGTAGTGTTTATAATGCCGCTGGAAGAGGTACCGGTTTTATCATCGATCCCAGTGGAATTGCTGTGACAAACAACCATGTTGTTACTGGGGCTGCTCTCTTAAAAGTCTGGGTTGCTGGTGAAACACAACCAAGGAATGCAAAGGTTCTCGGTGTATCAGAATGCTGGGATCTGGCAGTTATTGATATTGATGGTGATGGCTATCCCTATCTAGGATACTATGAGGGTGAAATTAATCCGGGTATGGAAGTGTATGCTGCTGGTTTTCCGCTGGGTGATCCAGAATACACACTTACCAAAGGTATTGTCTCAAAGGCACAGGCTAACGGTGAATCTTCCTGGGCTTCTATCGATGCTGTAATTGAACATGATGCTCGTATCCGTGGTGGCAATTCAGGTGGCCCATTGATTACACCGGATGGTAAGGTTGTAGGTGTGAATTATGCAGGTAATGATACTTTTGATCAAAACTTTGCCATCAGCGCTCAAAATGCGATCCCTGTCATTGAAAAAATGCGACTGGGCGAAGATTATGAGTCGATTGGAATCAATGGTCAGGCAGTTGTTTCTGAGGATGGATCCATCAGTGGTGTTTGGGTCTCATCGGTGAAATCCGGCTCCCCGGCAGATAAATCTGGTTTACAGGGTGGTGATATCTTAACCACGATGGAAGGTCTGGTTTTAGGTCTGGATGGTACCATGGGTGATTATTGTGATATTCTCAGGTCACGAAATCCTCAAGATACAATTGCAATTGAAGTGCTACGATTTGGGACACAAGAATACTTATCAGGCCAATTAAATGGCAATAAACTTGAGACTCAATTCTCTTTTGCTCAAGAATTTGAAAATGATGTTGTTGATCAAGGTGGATCTTATTCTGAATTTGTTACCGTAACAGATGACTACGGCGCTATTCAAGTTTCCATCCCGACAGCATGGGGTGAGGTGAGCGGTGAACCCTGGTATGATGGAAATGATGTCATTGGGTCCAGTATTGTTGCTGCAGCAAACATCGATGCTTTTTATAACACATACGATGAACCAGGTGTTTTCTTTGGTGTATCAGATGACGTTGCCAGGTTAGCTGGTTACATCCAACTATTGGATGTTTATCGTGAAAGTTTCATCGGTGATTGCTCCCTCGACGGAAGATATCCTTATGAGGATAGTGGTTTCCTTGGATCATATGATGTGTTTACGAATTGTGGAAGCACAGGCAGCACTATCATTGTTCTAGCAGCCAGACCTATCACCAATGAAACTTCATTTTTAGCCACTGTAATGGTCCAGATTTTATCTGATGCAGATCTTGCTGCATTGGATGAAATATTACGGACATTTGATGTGGTTGGAACATTACCATAATTCTTTCTTTATAAGCAACTAAAGAATCAGGAAAATATCCTGGTTCTTTTTATTTAAGATGTGACAAAGGATTTTTAGCCCTTTTATATAAGGTAAAATACTCTAATAAATGATTTAAACAATTCAAATCAAGAGTAGACAGAAAGGAAAAAAATGATAAAACACAAATACGCATTTTTCATGCTTATCGCTGTTCTCCTGATTACGACGCTTGCCTGTAATCTTGGATTTCAGGATGGAAATATTAAATTGACAATCACCTTGAAACGAGATAATTTGATGCAAATCATCAACAACGCTCAAGGAGTAGCCGGAACAATATCAGATACAGAGTTAATGGTTGAGGTTCAGGATATACAATTCATTGAACCTGACAAAGTCAAACTAATCGGTTTTTATGGACTACCGAATTCCACCAGAGTAAATGGTGAGATTGAATTAACTTTTTCTGTTGAAAACGATCAACCAAAAGTTGAAATCACTTGGGTTAATATCCCAGGGTTAGATTTAGCTAGTGATTTTGTTAAGAATATTAACGAAAAATTATCCGGTTTAATGCGTGATCAAGTAGCACAATCAGGTGAAAATGCATTGATTAAAGCCATATATGTCCAGGATGAAGCTCTGAAAATTGATGTTGAAGTACCTGTAAGGAAATAAATTTATTCTACTTTCGCAAAGAAAGCCTGCACATTGATGCCACCATTGGAAAACGAAAGCAGGCTTTTTGGTTTTAATTTTGTCTGGTTTGCAAGGTTAACACTATTACATAAAAAAATCACGTTCCAACCCTGAAATTTTTCTCGCAATACATTTCCAAATTGAGCGTAAAGATTTCGTATGTCTTTGTTTGAAGAAATCCGCAAACCGTACGGAGGGTTAGTGATGATCCAACCGGGTTGATCGTAGGGTTGTATTTCAGATATGGAAATATTTCCCCACTCGATTATTTGGTTAACGCCAGCCTTTTCCGCGTTTTTCCTTGAGATTTCAATTGATCCGATATTTCGATCGCTTCCCTTAATTCTGGTAGTGATATTCGTGGAATTTTGAATGTATTCTCTTCTCATATTCTGCCAGGATGATTGATTAAATTCCGGCCAATTTTCAAAAGCAAAATCTCTATATAATCCTGGCGGATGATTTTTGGCGATCAGCGCAGCTTCAATTGGTATTGTTCCAGATCCACAAAATGGATCAATCAATGGTAATTCGGAAGTCCAATCTGAAGCCAGTATTATGCTGGCGGCTAAATTTTCTCGGAGTGGCGCTTTTGAGACAACTTCACGATATCCACGCATGTATAAAGGATTACCACTGGAATCAAGACTAATGGTTACCTGGTCGTGAAGTAACCTAACGATGATCAATTGTTGTTTCCCATAAGTCTCTTCTGACTCACCTTTGGTCAACTTGACTTTTCTTGATAGGTTTGATTCGATTGCTTGATGGACGCGCTGAGTGACCGCATCGCTATGATAAAGCTTTGATTTGTGACAGGTCGTGCGAATTTTTACACTGACATCTTTTTTCAAAAATTGTTTCCAGGGTAGTCGGACTGATTTTGTGAATAGATCTTGAAAACTCGTTGCTTCAAATTCACCAAATCGAACGAGTATGCGGTTCGGAATCTTCAATAATAAATTGAGTTTGTAGATCGTTTGCAAATCGCATTCATATTCCAAATCATTTTTATTTGAAGGTGGACGCAGATTTGGAAATAAATGCCCTATTTCATTTTTTGCAATTTGTTCAATACCGGGGGGAACTACCAGAAATATTTTATACATTATGTTTCTTTACCAGGATCTCTTTTTGTCTATTTTTTTTTGAAATTGATTTTTCTACAAAAATTGGTTCTTTTGTAAATGGATTCATTTCAGTGTAATACATTACACTGGCATATGTCGATGGGGTAGGCGTAAAAATTTGAACTTGTTCGGGATTTACTTTTAGTTTTTCGGAGGTGAAATTCCGCAGTTGTTGCATGTCCCTATCAGAACAGCCAGGATAAGCAGCGATGAAATAGTAGGTTAGGAATTGATTTTTATCTAATTTTTTATTGATTTTATCAACACGATTCTTGAACTCAAGCAGTTTTTCTGAGCCAGGTTTTCCCATTAAATTTAAGATTCTATTTTCCGTATGTTCAGGTGCAACCTTTAATTGGCCGGAAACATGGTAGGCTAAAATTTCTTCAAGATATTTATTACCAAATTGCTTATCATCAATTATTAGGTCATAACGTAAGCCGGAAGCAACAAAGACTTTGCGAACCTGTGGATGTTCACGAATAGATTGCAATAAATCGATTTGGGTATGGTGGTTAGGACGTAAGGCTGTACAGACTTCAGGGGAAATGCATTTTCTATCCTGACAAACTCCTCTTGTCGTTTTCTTTTTGCATTCATAGCCATACATATTTGCGGTTGGTCCACCCAGGTCCTGGATAATTCCTTTGAATTCAGGAATTTTTGATAATGCATCCACTTCGTTCAGGATGGAACTTTTACTGCGCCATTGAATTGTCCGACCTTCATGCACTGCAATTGCACAGAAATTACATTCCCCATAACAACCTCGATGGGTGCTGATCGAGAATCGGATCGTCTCTAATGCTTTCACTTTCCCGTTTTTTTCATAATATGGATGTTGTGCTCTCTCATAGGGTAAAGCATAAACCTTATCCAACTCCTCCTGATTTAACGAGAAGGCAGGCGGATTTTGAACAAGGTAGCGGTCACCGTGCGCCTGAATAAGACCCTTTGCAATTATTGGATCATTGTTTTTATAGAACGTTTCAAAACTGTCAATATATGCGATTTTATTTGAACTAACTTCTTCGTAGGAAGCTAATGGATAATAATCCTGAATTGGTTCTTTATTGATGTAACACAAGCCTCGTATTGATTTTGGATCATCTCCACGAAGTAATGCATCAGCCAATTCGATAATGGATCTATCTGCCATGCCATACAGCAAATAATCCGCTTTTGCATCAAAAAGAATAGATCGCCTGATCTTATTGCTCCAGTAGTCATAATGTGCAATTCGCCGAAGACTTGCTTCCATACCACCCAATACGATCGGTCTGGTCTGCTTGAAAAATTTTCTAATCAAGTTAGTGTATACGATGGTTGCTCGATCAGGTCTTCTATTATTCAGACCACCAGGCGTATAATCGTCACTTTTTCGTTTCTTCAAAGATGCTGTGTAATTAGACACCATGGAATCAATACTTCCAGCGGAAACACCCCAAAAAAGATTTGGTTCACCAAGTCGGGTTATATCATCACTATTGGAAATATCAGGTTGGGCGATGATGCCTACTTTATACCCGGCATCCATCAGGATGTGCCCAATAACAGCAATACCCATGTAGGGACTATCAATATAACTATCCCCGGACACAAGGATGATGTCGAAATTGTGCCATCCTAATTTATGGCCTTCTTCTCTGGTTGTAGGTATAAACATAAGAGAGTAATTTTATCAGTGTTTAGATCAATCTCCGAAGCAAGTTCCGACATCTCGTGCTGCTTGAAGCCATTCGTGATCAAGCGGTATTGGTTTATGTTTTCCAGCGACATCAATTAAAGGAACGGCTTCAATCTGGTAATTATTTATTCCTAATAAAACCCCAAATTTACCCTGGTGAATCATTCTCACACAACTTGTACCTAATTGTGCAGCGCGCATCCGATCTACAGAAGATGGAACACCGCCTCGTAAGAGAAATCCTAAGATGGTTATTCTTGTTTCGAGACCTGTTTTTTGGTGTAGGAAATGTGAAAGAAGATTGGTATTGTCAGCATAATCATTTTCTATTGCATCTAGTCTATCTTCGATTTCTTTTCTTTCCTCTCCATTTCGAAGTCGCATGTTGAATTCTCGATTTCTTTTGAAAAACTCTACACTTTCCTGGGTCAATGCTCCATCGGAAACAGCAATGATACTGAAGCGTTTTCCTGCTTTATTTCTTTCAAGGATTGCCTGAGAAATTTTATTGAGACTATAGGGAATTTCTGGAAGTAGAATAACATCCGCTCCACCTGCCATTCCAGCACCCAATGTCAACCAACCCGTTTGTTTGCCTAAAATTTCAACAACGATAATTCGATGGTGACTATGAGCTGTGCTGTGAAGACGATCAATTGCTTCGGTGGCAACGGAAAGGGCGGTATCAAAACCAATTGAATAATCAGTTCCAAAGACATCATTATCAATCGATTTGGGAATCCCAATGACGTTCAATCCGGCCTGAGATAATGACAGAGTTCCGACCTGCATTTCTGCTCCACCTAAACAAACAAGTGCATCTAATTTGTGATGTTTATAAGTAGTTATTGCTTTTTCAAGTGATTCCGAATTCTCAAATGATTGGGCTGGTAGTTCCTGGCTGGTACCCAGGATCGTTCCACCTGTTGTCAGAATTCCTGAAAACTCAGAACCTTTTAATGAGATATGGTTATTTTCAATCAATCCTTTGAAGCCATCAAGAAAACCAATTATCTCCATTTTATAAATACTTTGAGCAGATTTACCAATTGCACGAATTGCTGAATTTAGCCCTGGTACATCATTCCCTGCTGTTAGAATTCCAATTTTCCCTGCCATAACACTCTCCATTTTTGGATTGATAGATGATTACTATTAAGTTTTGACGATCTTGAGATTAGAATATTCATTTGTTAACTTAACTATATCATTTAACAAATAAAGAATAATACGTTTTCCATCGATAAATTATTGTTGCTATAATTAAATCATCGGAAGAAAAGGAGGACGAATGTTTTCCATTTATACCATTTCGAGACAATATGGGAGTGGGGGGAGTAAGCTGGCCATCAAGCTCGCAAACCTTAGTGGATACCAGTTAGTTTGGCGCGAATTAATTAATCAAGCTGCCATAAAAATCGGTTCTCCCGATATGGCATTAGCCGTCATTGACGAATTGGGTTTGTTGGGCATTTGTCCAGATGATGAGACTTGCTTAAAATTCAGGGATGCTATCAGTCAAGTAGTGGTAGATATCGCAGATAAAGGCAATGTGGTTATTGTTGGACGGGCAAGTCAATTAATCCTAAAGGGATTTACAAACTGTTTGCATCTACGAATTATCGCTGGGATGGATACAAGGATTAAAAATATTCAATTATCGAAAAATGTTAATGAAAAAGCTGCCAAAGCACAAATTGAAAAGTGTGATCAATATCGCCAGAATTTCATCAAAAAAATATACCAGGAAGATTGGAACGATCCATCTTTGTATGATTTAACAATTAATACTGACCATCTTGATTTGGATTCTATCGCGAATTGGATTATCAAATTATAGGATTTTTATGTCTGAAAATGAAGAAAAGAAATTGGTTAGATTCTCTCACGCGTCAGAAGAAATGTTTGCTCGTATTCTTGATTTTTATGGCGTTGTTTGGGAATATGAACCAAAAACGTTTGAATTAGAATGGAATGAAAAAGGAAAAGTAAAATTAGCTTTTTCACCAGATTTTTATTTACCTGATCAAAAACTCTTTATTGAATTAACAACACTCCGGCCGCAATTAGCAACCATTAAGAACAAGAAAATAAGATTGATGAATGAACTTTATCCAGAAGTAAAAATTAAATTAATGAAAAGGCGTGATATACGGGATTTGTTAATAAAGTATGGTTTATACGATGAAGCTCAAAATTTTCATGGTACTGAAGCACAACGAGGTGAGGAGTGAATAGATCAGAAATAAAAATTAACAATGCAATCAGCCAAATTTTGTACACTGAAGAACAAATAAATAATCGGATTTTTGAGTTGGCCAGTTTAATCAATGAAGATTATAAGGATAAATATCCAGTTTTTGTTGGGGTACTCAAGGGGGTATTTATTTTTATGGCTGATTTATTAAGAAAAATAGAAATTGATTGTGATGTTGATTTCCTGGCGATCAGTAATTATAGTAGTGATGCGAGGACGCGAGGTGTAGTCAGATTGGTGAAAGATCTGGATATCCCGATTGAAGATAGACATGTGTTATTTATAGAAGATGTTATTGATACTGGATTGACGCTCAATTACTTATTAAGAAATTTACTTGAACGCCATCCAACCAGTCTTAAGGTGTGCACACTATTTAATAAACCAACTCGTCGATTAATCGAATTGCCTATCCAATACAAAGGATTTGATCTTCCGGATAAATTTATTGTTGGTTACGGTTTGGACTACAATGAACGATTTAGAAATTTACCTTATGTAGGTATTATCAAGGCTGAAATTTTACAGAAATCTGCCAACAACTCAATTAAATTGAAACAGGGGCTCTAAGTAACCTAATTTTAGCTGTTCTTTGCCCTTTTCTAAGTTAACTGCTTTCTCCAAATACCTGAAAGACTTACGTCCTATCACTTAGAAACTTTTCCTAAATCGTTTGTTTCACCTTTTCGGAGAATTTCTCTCACGGTACTACAAACTTATGATTTAGTTTTTAAGGTAAAGGGGCTAATTCAATTTCTCAGAGCTCCCTGCACTTTCATTATAGAGAGTTTGTATAGACAAGTCAATATATTTGGAAATATTTTAAGGTTTAAGTTTTCTGATACTATGTTATTAGATTATTTTGAATAATTATTATTTTTACTTTTTAGAGGCTTTTTGAGCTTGAGCAGGCCAGGATTCAGGATCAGCCAGTCTCAAATTCTTCTTTTCCAGAATGATTTTCAAATCTTCGACGGATGTGGAACCCAAATCTGAAAATGTATAAATATTATTTTCATTTAGCAGTGATTCGATAGCTGGTCCGATGCCTTTGATTTCTTTAAGATTATCCTTCGTGAAATCCAAATGGGTTTTCTTTGTTTCAACTTCCGTCTGCTCGGTTGGTTTTTCATCCGAAGAAATTTTAATGTATTTATCAATAATGGAGGGAACCTTGTTTTTATTATTTTTTGATAATTGGTAAAGGATCAAGTATATTGTGCTGGAAACACCAATTAATATTCCAAGCCATAAGAATAATTTAGATTTTTTTTGGTTATTCATTTTAACCTTTAAATTGAAACCGTGACTTTTGGAGTCACGGTTTGCACTGTCACTAATATTCAACTACTCTTGGTAAATCTTTTGCTTGCTTTACCCAGTCTTCTACCTGTGATAAAACAGGCAACCGACGAACTAATTTTTTTTCTGCATTCACTTCGATTAATTTTTGGAGCAGATTTTCTGGTTTCCGTTGTGCCAGTTCTGGTACTGTATCAACACCGGCTTCTTCAAGTAAATCTGAATATTCTTCTCCAATTCCTTTGATACGGAAAAGATCTGCTAGATTTACCCATTCTAAAATTAGTTTGTCAGATATTTGCAATAACTCTGACAATTTCTTTCTATCTTTCGATTTTGCTGCAACTTTTAGTAAACCTTCTACTGTTATGATCCCTTCTTTTGCAAGTAATTCTGCATACTTTGGACCAATACCTTCAATATTAATTATTTTAGCCATCAGACCTCCCAATTAAATTTTTTATGTCAACACAAGATACAAATTTATTATATATCAACTACACAAAAAAGAAATCCATAATTATTTTCTGCATTTTTTATTTGCTGAAATAATCGGATGAATTATAGAAATCTATTTCAGAATAATTTTGTAGTAATTCAAAAAATATCCTTTGAGAGGAAATTTTATCCCTTTGACTGGTAGCATAATCTTTCAAAAAATCAAAAAAAATCTCGTCTCCAAGTTTATCCCGTAAAGATTGTAGGAATTTTGCACCTTGAAGATAAGTGGCATTTCTGTATGGGACAAAACCCTGATATTCATAAATAGATTTATTGATGTAACCCTGGGGTTGATAATAATTAACTCGGTATTCCCACCACCAATCAACAAGCTCAGGATAAAATTCTTCGTAAAATAATAGTTCGCTGTATGTACACAATGCTTCATCCAACCAGGGTTCGAGCGCCTGATCATTCGCAATTGATGCGTACCACCACTGATGGGCTGTTTCGTGAACTGCAATGGCAGTCAGGTAATTTTGTGGGGTGTTATCAAAAAGATTATAAAAACCGCGGCTAAGAAAAAAAAGACCATCATATTCCATTCCATCCAGGAAATCTGCTTCCACAATTGTCAGATTTTCTCTTGGATATGGAGAAAATATTCTTGAGTAGAGTTCTACTGCTTTTGATGCCTCTTGCAGAACATGCGCCCCAGCTTGTTGGTGAAAAGGAAACGTATATGTGGAAATTGTGATGCCATTCAATTCTTTTGTCTCAATCACATAGGATGGACTTAATGACCAGACAAAATTTCTTGCCCTGGATGATGAATACTTATAAAGATTATCCACCTGTGAAATTGGGATTGATGAAGCAGCGATGGTAGTATTTGTTGGCGGATTGACGAGTTCAATTTCTACATAGAAGTTTGCCAGATCATATACCAGATATTCTCCATAGAACCAGGGATCGTGAAGTAACCATTCACCATCTACAGACAATGGCGGAATGAAAGGATACCAATCAACCAGGTTGGTTTGAACTGTGGAATAACCATAAATGCCTGGTTTGAGATCATCCGCTGGTGGTGGTAAGGGTGGAATTGAAAGAAAATAATTTATTTGAATTTCTATTTGCTCACCAGGCGCGAGTCCTTCATTGAGCAGGAGCGTAAAATAGTATTTCCCCTGGACCAATTCTTCTTCATTCGAGTTGACGAATACGTTTTCGAGGGAAAATGATCCAGGGTAGCGCAAAGTGTCAGTGGCTAAACGGATATCACTTAAAACATGATTTGAACGATTAACATATTTTATGGTTTCATTTACACTGGCCGACTGAGTAGAATAATCAAATTTAACCAAAAGCGAATATTCAGGTAATGCTGGTTCGTATTCAGTTTCGTCAGGTTCCGGTGTCAGGGTTGGGATATCATTTTTGGTTTCCTCAATGGAGTTATTCATATCAGGAGAAGGTGTATTGATCACTGGAATTGGTGTTTCAACCACCTGAGTTTCTAGGTTATCAGTGTGTGAACAACCAACAAGAACAAATGTGAATAAAACAATTAGTGGAAGAAATTTGAATTTTTTTGTTTTATTTTTCATAATTGGCTTTCACTACAAGGGGGATCCTGCAACTTCAGTTGAAGGTATATTTCTCGTATTGTTGTAAAACACCCTCCTCGGAGGGTGTTCTCAGTTTTAGTGGTGGTGGTTCGTTTCGTCTTCTTCGTCTAATTCGTCGAAATCTTCATCTTCGAAATAGAATTCGGAATCATCGCCATGTACGTGACCATGTTCTATTTCTTCTGATGTTGCTTCACGGATATCAATTATATGAACATCAAAATTTAAAGTCTTTCCAGCAAGGGGATGGTTAAAATCAAGCGTGACTGTCGTATCATTGACGGCAATAATGGTTGCTTCCATTTCTTCGTCGCCTTCATCATCCTCATCATCAGCGTTTACAGTAATCTCAACACCTAATTCAAGGGGAAAATCCTTTGGGAACTCGTCTTTTGGTACTTCTACGATTGATTCTGGATCAATATCACCATAACCATCTTTGGGATCAACGGTAACAGATTTTTTGTCACCTACTTTCAATCCATAAATGGATTTTTCTAAGCCAGAAATGATTTGCCCAGCACCCTGTAAGAAAATAATCGGGTCATTATCTTCACCTTCAGACGAATCAACAACCTCACCGTCAATGCTAAGTGAATAATTCATCGTTACTACAACATTATCTTCAACCACAAATGGTTTGTTTTCGGTATCCATGACACTCCATAAAAAAATAAATTTACCTGTAATTCAGGTGATCAAATTATAACATGCAGAGCTTTGGAAAAAGAGTGAATTAAAATGTTTATTTTTGATAAAAAAATATCTAATCGGTAATTATTTCACAAAGAATATCATTGGATTCGGTTAATTTTTGCCATAAATCAACGGTTCTATCAAATGTCAAATTAGTCTTAAAATGGTCAGGACTAATTAAGGTCCACTCTAATGTATCGAGAGGACTTAATTCTCTGGATATGAAGGATGCACACATATTCTGAATTAAAACTGGCTTGGATACTTCCACCATAGAATTAACATCCAGGGAATCCTGAGTTATCCATTTAAGTAAATATTCGATGGCATAACGATCTAGAATGATGTGGGCATCCCATTTGGTCTTGAATTTTGTATTGAAGAACTTTATGGTTTTCTCATGAGGATTTTTTTCGGCTGTTAAAACAAATGATCGTTTGATATCCTTAAACCCGTCTGCACTTAAATCTGACAAAGGGATAAACATCAATCCGCTAGAATCCTGATCATAGATAATGACCGACCAGACTGAATTTAATTCAGGATTTTTTTTGTTTAATTCATCCATAACAAAAACCAATAAGCGTATTTGGTTTTGCTCCTGATTTTGATTATTGGTTACTATGTTTTCATCACCAGACAGGGAAAGATTAGCTAATTTTGCACCGATTAACAGGCACATCATGAACAAAAAAATGATGATGAGAAGTCTTAGAAATTTTTGCATGGTTGGTCTGGGCAATTATTCATGTATTAAATAATTTTAGCATGGAAAGAATTCTGAGGTTACCTGAAATCAAAAAAATCCCACTTGAAAAAATAAGTGGGAATTGAGTGACTGATTAATTTATTATTATTGGGTCAAAAAATATGTATAAAAGGCTAACCACCCTAATAGAAAACCGCTAACACATGTAATGGTCAATGTTTTGACAATCTGGCTAAATTTTAGCCCTTCAACAAATGGATAGGCAACCCGTATGATCCATTGGATCAGCTTAGATTGTTTCATGATGGGAATTAATGTATCCCAAAAAAGTAATTCTGTCGTCAGTATTATTTCTTTCATCGTTTCTCCACCAATTATCTGGACGTGGTCATTTTCAGGATTTTGCCATTTTGATCAATCAGGACTCTGACAACACGTGGGATCTTTACTCCGGTTGAAGATTTGCCTTCGCCTTTGAATACCAACAAAGTTTTTCCATCTGGCTGGCTGTGACGAACTGGTTTTTTCCCAGCAACTTCAGGAAATTTCTGATAAACCTTTTGATAAATTTCGTCCAACGGATCCTCTTTTATTGAAATCTACGGCGTCTTAAGAACGCTGGAATATCAAGGTTTTCATCGGAAACCAATGCTTCGGCTGGTTCTCTGTATTGATTTTGAACAACTTTCTGTGAAGAACGCATTGAGAATTGCTCTTGTTGTTCCGGTTTGGTTACCTGATTCATACTTGTTTCAAGAGGGGTAGCTCCGAGACCGGTAATAACAAGGATCACTTCACAACGATCCTTTAATTTAGAGTCCATGATCAGTCCAGGAATAATGTCCGCATTCGTGTTGGTTTGTTCCCCTAAATGCGTTAAAGCTTCTGTAACTTCAAAGAATGATAGATCTTCTCCTGCCGTGAAATTGGCGATGATCCCACTCGCATTTTGAATGTTGACTGCCTCAAGCAATGGATGGTTGAGTGCATTGTGGATTGCTTGTTTGGCTTTATCTTTGCCTTTTCCAATTCCGATGGATAACAATGATCCACCACCAGCCTTCATTATTTGACGAATATGAGAAAAATCAACGTTGATATATCCTGTCTGGTTAATTAATTCCGATATTCCTTGAATACCCTGTCTGAGAACATCGTCGGCTAATCTGAATGCCATATCCAGTGGTAAATTCCGAGGTGCTATTTTTAATAAGCGATCATTCGGGATGGTGATCAAGGTATCAACATGTTGACGCAACCTTGACAAACCTTCCTGAGCATTTCTTTGTCTTCTACCCATTTCAAAACTAAAAGGCATAGTGACAATTGCTACTGTCACAGCCCCAACATTTCTGGCAGCCTGTGCTGCAATGGCAATTGAACCTGTTCCAGTGCCACCGCCCATACCAGCAGTCAGGAAAACCATGTCTGCTCCCTGTAACGCATAGGATAAATCTTCAATGCTTTCTTTTGCAGCTTCAAACCCAACTTGTGGATTTCCTCCAGCACCCAGGCCACGCGTAATCAATGGTCCAATCTGGATTTTCGTGGGCGCCAGACTAGATTGCAATGCCTGGGCATCTGTGTTCACTGCGATAAAGTCAACACCTTTCAATCCTAATTCGATCATGCGATTAATCGCATTCGATCCGCCACCACCCATACCGACCACTTTCAATACAGGTTTCATGGCTGAAAATTCAGAATTTCTAGAAATGGGTTTTGAATAAACATTGTTCATGGGTCACCTCTTGAGTTTTTATGTTGCAATACTCGTGCCATCTTTTTGGAGTTGCTCAATTTCGCAACCGAATTTTTTAAGAATTCTTATGGTTTCGTTCGTATAGTAATCTGGGTCAGATAAAAGCGTTACTTTTCTGGAAAGAATGGCCTCATCGATGGAGAAACCAACCGTCACTCTGGATTTATTAATCAGTGGCTTAATCTGATCAAAATCCCAATTCGAAATTCCATATTCTTGTTCTGGCAATAATACATAATGCTTGATTAAACATTGTTTTGGATCTGATCGGCGAGATTTATTTTGTTTTTCAAAGGCAGTTTGAACTTGTTTTTGTTCTTGTTTAAGTGTCTCGATCATCTCTTTGATGTAAGGGTTTTGATGATTTTTTCCCACGTACCAGGCGTGTTGTGCTTCTGGTTGACCTTTTTCGGACGCTAATAACCAGAAATTACATGCAAGTACGGTTGGAGGGACCGGATCTATTGAAACTTCATTTTCTACATCAATGCTTTGTTGCGTATGTATTAATAAAGAAATTAATTTTTGAGTAAACCAATTTTTCTTAATTTCGTCATTCGTTGTTGTTATTTGATCAGGATTGTTAGCTGATCCTGCGGCAAATAAAATAATCGGAACTTCTTTCTGCAATAAAGCATTGCTGATTGCCGAATACCAATCAAAAATCCTGAAACCTTTTTGATCCTGTGATCCCGGTGGGGTGATGTATGGTTTTGATTGTGGCCAAATTTCAGGTCCTCCTTTTCCCCAATTCAGATCATGGTGGTGGGTAAAAGCATAGGCCGAAAGAACAAGATTTTCGAGAATTTGATTTTGTTCTCGCCTGATCAGACTTTTAATAGAGGATCGTAAAAACGCAGTGTCCCAATAATTTCCACCGGGCTCGAGAGGAGGAAAAACAGGAAGTAAACCTTCCTCTAATGCGAATTTTGCTAAGGGGATATATTGATCTAAAAATCTATCAACCAGATCATTTTGTGCCCAATAATTTTCAAACCATGCATCTTTCTGGTTGGGACGATCAAAAAAGACACAATACTTAACACCCCACTTCGCATAAACCTGCAGTAATAACTTCAAATCTCGTGTACCAAAATTTGACCGTAACGGTAAATTGAACTCAATGATAGGAGTTATGCCTTCCTTGAGTAATGATTTTAAGAAATCTTCCGGAATCGCACGATTTTTTTCTGATTTGAGAACAATCCATCCGATGCGTAAATCTTTTAATACTGGCAACCAGATTTTTAAATCATCCTGCCTGTAATGAAGTGTATCCAAAAAATAGTGAATTCCAAACTGATTATTGACTGACATATCCTGTGCTTTTTCCATATAATCCTCATTACTAATATTGGATTTGAGCTTTATGTAGCAAGTCTTATGCCAAAATATTAAATTAAACGTAGTACAGTTTGTGTATACGAAAAGCCTTTATCAAGGTCAAGCTCTGATATAATTTAAACCTATGATCTTAGTCGCTGGCGGAACCGGATTTATTGGAAGAAATTTGGTTAAATTATTAATTGAAAATGGTTTTGAAGTCCGCACTTTACTAAAACCATCGCAGAAAAACCCAGATCTTCCCAAAGGTATCCCAGTAGAAGCTGTAGTTTGTAGTTTGAACGATGAGAGGGGATTAAGGGCAGCATTAAAAGGTATTGATGTTGTTTTTCATTTAGCTGGATCTGAAAGATTATCATCGCGATCAGACCTGATGGAAGTCGATGTAAATGGAACCAGGACTCTTTTGCAGGCAGCGAGGAAAAGTAAAATATCCCAATTAATCTATCTGAGTCATCTTGGTGCAGATCAGAATTCTGCATTTCCTGTATTAAAAGCCAAAGCTTTAGCAGAGAAAGAAATCATCAATAGTGATGTGCCTTATACAATTTTTCGGACCTCACACATTTTTGGAAAAGGTGATCAATTTGTTGAAGCATTTGCGAAGTTATTACGATTATCACCCGGCTTTATTCTTGTGCCCGGAAAAGGTGATAGCGCATTACAACCATTAAGCGTGGATGATCTGGTTGCTTGCCTTAACCTTTCCATAAATAATTCTGAATTAAGAAATAAAATTATTGAACTCGGTGGGGGAGAAGTGTTTACTTTCCGAGAAATTATTGAAATCATTATGAACAAAATAAACATTCGACGGTACATTATCAATATTTCTCCTGCATACCTTAGAATGTTTGTCGTTTATATCGATCAAATAATCCCTAAATTCCCAATTTCATTGTATTGGTTAGACAGTCTGGCAGAGGATCGAACAACAGCACTGGACACTTTGCCCAGACAATTTGGCATCCTACCTGCCAGGTTTACCCAATCTTTAGATTTTCTAGCATCTTGATATAACAAGGAAAAAATATGAGTGATTTAGGTTTTTGTGTTCATGGCCATTTTTATCAACCTTCTCGTGAAGATCCAATAACAGGCGAAATACCAGAAGAACGGGGAGCGTTTCCATACAAAAATTGGAATGAATTAATCTTCAGTCACTGTTATTTACCCAATACAGAGTTAGGAAATTTCAAAAAAATCAGTTTCAATTTTGGGCCAACGCTTTTAAATTGGATGGAGAAAAAATATCCTGAAATTTACACGAGAATTATTAATCAGGAACACGAAAATTTTGAAAAATACGGAGTTGGAAACGCACTTGCACAACCTTATCATCATACAATATTGCCCTTAGCCAATTCGGAAGATAAAATTACCCAAATCCGTTGGGGAATAGAAGACTATAAACATCGATTTGGCCACCAACCAGCTGGAGCCTGGTTACCGGAAACAGCAGTGGATATGGAAACACTTGAGATCCTGGTTGAATGTGGTATTGAATTTACAATCCTTGCGCCATGGCAGGCGGATGTAGAAAACCTGGATATTACACAACCATATTGGGTAAAACTATCTGACCAGAAGCGAATTGCTGTATTCTTTTACCATCAGGAGTTAAGCACACAAATTAGTTTCAATCCGATGACAACCATCAATGCAGACATTTTTGCAAATAATTTTGTTATGCCAAACCTGATCCACAATGGTAATCCAAAGAAACCTAAATACTTATTGTTAGCATCCGATGGTGAATTATATGGACATCATCAACCTTTCAGGGACAAATTTTTAGCACATCTCATGAATGGCTCTTTGTCAACTAAAAATATTTCTCATATTTTTCCTGGATTGTGGTTAAAAGAAAATCCTCCGACAGATTATATAAAAATTAAGGATAAAACATCCTGGAGTTGTCACCATGGTGTGAACAGATGGTCCACTGGATGTGATTGTACTCCTCATAGTGAATGGAAGAATTCCTTACGAATTTTCATTGATAAGGTAAGTGAAATTGTCAATGAGGTGTATCAAACTGAATTATCGAAATACACTGATGATATTTGGGAATTACGTCACCGGTTTATTGATGTGATTTTAGATAGATTGTCAAAAGAAACGTTTTTTCACCAGGTGATTGGTTCTGGTTTTGACGGTGTTGATGAGTTGAAGTTAGATAATTTATTATCTGCTCAGTATGAACGCCAGAGAATGTACACGTCTTGTGGATGGTTTTTTGAAGATTTTGATCGAATTGAACCTCAAAACGTGATTGCATACGCTGCGCAAGCGATTTATTGGACCCAGCAGGTTAGTGGTAAAAATTATTTACCAGAATTGTTACCACTATTGAGAACAATTTCTTCTTATAATAAAAAATTAAATGGTGAAGATGTTTTTAGCAGGTTTTTCGAACGTAGTCGTATTATGGTTCAGGATACTTAATCCGGCAATCATCCAGTAAATTTTTTCTTCCACTCATATAGTTTATTCAACGCTTCAATTGGAGAGATTGAATTGATATCCAATTCTTTAAGAGCACTGATCATTGGGTTATTTTCAGGGAAGAGTGTTAATTGTTGGGGAAGGTCGGGTTGTATTGTGATGGCTTTACCAGAGCTTATTTCCAATTGACGGAGTATCTCAGCTGATCTTTGAATGACAGGTTTTGGTAATCCAGCCAGTTGACCAACATGGATTCCATACGATCGATCAGCTCCACCGGGTATTATTTTGTGTAAAAACACAACATTGTTGTCTGCTTCTGAAACAGCAACATTATAATTTCTAACCCCTGGCAATAAATCACTTAACTGAGTCAATTCATGATAATGGGTGGCAAATAAGGTTCTTGCACGAATGCCTGGATGGTTGTGGATATGTTCGATGACTGCCCAGGCAATCGATAAACCATCATAGGTAGAAGTTCCACGTCCGATTTCATCCAGGATTAAAAGGCTCTTCGGGGTTGCATGATTTAAAATATTTGCTGTTTCAATCATCTCAACCATGAAGGTGGATTGCCCGGCATGAATTTCATCCTGAGCCCCGATTCTGGTAAAAATTCGGTCTGAAATTCCAATTATGGCTTCACTGGCAGGAACAAAGCTGCCAATTTGAGCCATCAGAACAATTAATGCTACCTGACGAAGGAAAGTGCTTTTGCCACTCATATTGGGACCGGTTATGATGCGGATCAGTTCACCTTCTTCAAATACAGAATCGTTGGGAACAAAACGTTTGCCCTCTAATGATTTTTCAACCACGGGATGACGACCATCCAAAATGTGAAGGATTTGAGTATCCTGCAATTCTGGTTGGCAATAGTTGCCCAATGAGGCTGCTTCGGCGAAAGAAGCCAGTACATCGATTTCTGCTATCCCCGCCGAAGTCTCTAATAATCTTCTACTTGATGAGCTTAATTGTTCACATACTTGTTTAAATAATCTTTGCTCTATTTCTTTTATTCGATCTTCTGCATTAAGCACAAGTGTTTCATATTCTTTTAAATCGGGTGTAATGAAACGTTCCGCATTGACCAGAGTTTGTTTTCTGATATATTCTGTGGGTACAGATGAACTATTCGCTCTGGTGACCTCAATATAATAACCAAAGACTTTGTTATAACCAACTTTAAGCGTTTTTATGCCTGTTCTTTCTCTTTCGATGCTTTCAAGATTGTTGATCCAATCTCGAGCATGTTGGGATGCCTCGATGATTTGATCCAATTCGGATGAATAACCTGGCCGAATAACCCCGGTGGTCTGTAGCGTAGCAGGCGGATTTTCGTCAATGGATAATTCCAGGAGATCATGTTCCTTGTTACAAATATGGATTTTTTCGGTGATTTTTTTCAGTGCAGGAGAATCCATTGCGGACAATATTTGTAACAACTCTGGTAGATTCTGGAGTGTAGAACGAATGGCTATCAAGTCACGTGGGATTGCATTCCCGGAAATGACTCGACTGGTCAACCTTTCTATATCATTAATTTTTTTCAGTTGAACAAATAATTCAGCTCGTTGTAATCCATTGTTTTTCAGAAAACCAACGCTTTCCTGTCTGAGTTTAATTTCTTCAATATCTAATAATGGCTGTGAGACCCATTGTCGTAATAGGCGTTTACCCATAGCGGTGATCGCGTAATCCAGTATGTGCAATAACGAACCCTTTACTTCGTTTTTCCGAAGCGTTTCCGTTAATTCCAAATTTCTACGCGTTGCAGCATCCAGTGTCATAAAAGTTGTGGTTGAGTAGTTGGATATATTGCTCAAAATTTTTAAGGCCGACGGTTGGGTATCATTCAGATAATCGATGATTGATCCTGACGCTTGCAAAGCAAGTGTTAGCCCCTTTATTCCAAATGCGTCCAGAGTACTTACCTTAAAATGGGTTTTAAGTTTTTCCTCACAACGAATTGGTTCATAATGCCAATTCGGATAATGAGTGATGTGTCCGGGCAGTTCATTCTGAATTTTTATTGATTCTGGCAATAATGTTTCAGCCGGATTAAGACGTAGTAATTCAGATCTTAATTCATTCAATGGCTCGGAAGAAACCAATTCTGTCGCTTTAAATTCTCCGGTTGTAATATCTACAAAGGCAATACCAACGCGATTTTCATCAATAATTGCGCTGGCAAGATAGTTATTTTGATCCTTTTTTAGCAGATTTGGTTCAATTACAGTACCGGGTGTAACAACTCGAACCACATCGCGATCTACAATTCCACGTCCATCTGGTTCACTTAATTGTTCCGCAATGGCTACGTGATAACCCTTGTTTATTAATCTGGATAGATAATTATCGACAGCATGATAGGGAATACCTGCCATCGGTATACGAATTCCTTTGGCTACGTTTCTGGATGTCAGTACAATATCCAGTTCTCTGGATGTAATTTCGGCATCATTATCAAAAGTTTCATAAAAATCACCCAATCTAAAAAAAACGATTGCATCAGGATAATTTTTCTTAATGTTTAAGTATTGTCTGCGAATTGGGGTGACTTCGTTTTCACTCATAGAAACTGATTCTAAGTTCACATCTGCTTTTCTGCAAGTTCAAAACAATTCGAACTAAAGATGAAAAATTGAAATGGATAAAAAATGGTTATTAATCAAGTAAAATTACACTTTCTACAACATTTCGAGGAAGGTATTTAAATAAAGAAGATGGATAAAAAAGCTAGATTCTTACCGTTTCATGCAATAAATGAATACATGCTAGACGATTATCGACAGTTGGTAATCCAATCAGTTCTGGGGAATTTCAATAAGCTATCGGAGGAACGACAACGAAAAATAAATTCACTCATTAAAAATCATGTGCGGGTTCAAGGATTTAGGAATAGCTCAGTAGCGCCATTACCCTTAAAAATAAACGGCTGTATCGATACATATAAAAAATCTCATGAATTTGTAGCTCAGATCCTGGGTGCCTGGTCAGAAATCAATTCTGAGACGAAAAAGACGATATTTCGCTATCTTGAAGATAGATCCTGGAAATTATTACCAATAGAGGCAGATAGGAGTTTGTTACCTGGATTTATGCTTGATTGGCCTAAAGAAGACTCATTTGAGGTCCTGATCGATTCTTTCAGAGAAACATACCCGGACTATTCACTAAGCGATGATGATATCAGTTTAATGGTAGTATGGCTCAGTAATCGTCTTCCATACGAAATGGTTGAAGGTTTGTTCCAGCAAGAACAAGAATAATTTTTAATACTCAGTAAACTCAATATCAAGTTCCAAGTTTTCATCAACGAGCTTTTCGGAATTTAAATCAATTTCCCCAAAAAGCTCGTTTTGATTGGCCTCAATAATATGTCTTTTTACCAGTTCCAATAAAGCCAGAAATGTTACAACCAGCTCAACACGAGAATTCTTTTGAGTTAACAAACTCATGAATGTGGTTTTTCGGAATTTTCGTAGATGATCCAATATGGTTGTTATGCGCTCTTTAATCGTAATTCGAGGGAAATTGATAACGGTATCCAATTTCTGAAGCGGCATACCGTTGATAAAAATTTCTCGGGCGACTTGCACCAGATCCTCTAAAGTTATGCCGGTAAGGTCTAATTTTGGCTGAAAATTTATTTTTGGAGGAGAAGCTATTCTTAAATAAGTACGTAGTCCTTCTTCTTCACGTTCTAAAAGCCATTTGGAAATTTCTTTGAACCTTTTATAAACGATAAGCTGTTGAGCTAATGCTTCTCCGGGATCCTCTTCCTCTTCACCAAAGATTACAAAAGATTGTTTTGGTAGTAAAGCCTGAGATTTTATCTGTAATAATCTGGATGCAATTACCAGAAAAGAGGAAACTTCTGATGGATTTTCAATTTGTATTTTCTTTAGATATTCCAAATATTGGTCTGTGACTTTCGCCAACGCCAATTTGGTAATATCCAATTCAGCGCTTTCAATTAAAGCTAATAATATATCAAGAGGACCTTGATAAAGATCCGTATCAACTCGATAATCTTGGTTATAATAATTACCTATCTGTTGCGTCACGTGAGCAATTATAGCAGAAGCATCTAGATTTGATTACTTATAAAATATTCAAACACTGAAAGCAAACGATAAAATACTAAAATGAAAAAAAATACACTAACTCACATAGATTCAAATGGAAATGCAAGTATGGTTGATGTTGGAGATAAACCAGTAAGCCATCGTAAAGCGAGAGCTAAAGGGCAGGTGGTGCTTTTACCAACCACTGTTGAGATGATTAAGAAAGGCTTGCTAAAAAAAGGTGATGTTTTGACGGTTGCTAAAATTGCTGGTATCCAGGCTGCAAAAAAAACATCCGATCTTATACCTTTGTGCCACCCACTTATCATTAATAAAATCGATCTCGCACTTCACATTGATGAAGAATTACCTGGTGTTCAGATTGAAGCTACTGTCATCACGGATGGGAAGACAGGCGTTGAAATGGAAGCTCTGACAGCGGTATCCGTTGCTGGATTGACGATCTATGACATGATAAAAGCAGTAGAAAAATCGGCAAGAATTGAAAATATTCGTCTTGTTGAAAAAAAAGGTGGAACGAGTGGAGATGTTATTAATGAATAATAATAATCAATCCGATCACGAATTTATTCAACTTAAAATATTATTTTTTGCCAAATTGAAGGAAATCATTGGTGCTTCTCAGATTAAATTTGATGTTGAAAAAGGATCAACCATCCAGGATCTAAAGAACCGCCTGGTTGAGAAATATCCACAACTGGAAGACTTTTTATCCATTATGCTGGTTTCCATCAATCAAAATTTTGCATTTGATTCTGATTTAATTCCTGAAAACGCCGAAATTGCTTGCTTTCCCCCCGTCAGTGGAGGTCAAATGGACGATGATGTAATGATTGCAGTCTCCACGAATGAATTTGATTTTAATGCATTAATTTCTAAATCTATTCAAAATAATACCGGTGCTGTTGTGATGTTTACAGGTGTCATCCGCGGAGAAACCAATAATTCTAATCATCCATTAACCAGTGGATTGGAGTATGAAGCCTATATTCCTATGGCGGAAGCAAAAATGGTTCAGGTTGCAGAAGAAATTCGGGAAAAATGGTCAACTGTTCAAAAAATTGTCATTATCCAGCGAATTGGTTACATGGATGCAGGAACGCCAACTGTGGTGGTTCTTTGTTCGGCTGCCCATCGTCATACCGGGGTATTTGACGCTGCCAAGTATGGTATTGATCGAGTGAAAGAAATTGTTCCGATTTGGAAAAAAGAAATTAGTCCAGATGGTGAAACCTGGATTGAAGGAGATTACATACCAGGAAAAGGGGATTAAATTATTGCACCATTGATACAAACTTCAATGAGCAATATAATTATAGATAAATTGAAGATGAACTTTTGGTGCGTAAGCTACTTGATTTCAAAAAGTGAGGTGGCTTTCGCATCGCAAGTTCTTAGGAGGAAGTATGAAAGGTGATAATCACACTCCTAAGTTGGAGAGCCCTCAAGAATTAGCAAAAAGACTGGGGTTACGAATAACAGATTGGTTGTTGCTCAGCAGAGCATTAACACATCGCTCTTTTTTGAATGAACACCCAGAAGCATTAGAAGACAATGAACGCTTAGAATTTCTTGGCGATGCAGTCCTGGATTTTGTAGTTGGATCATGGTTATATCATCACTTTCCTGAAATGCCAGAAGGTGACCTTACCAGAATGAGATCTGCTCTGGTACATACTGAACAATTGGCAGTGTTCGCTGAACAAATTGATCTTGGAAGAGCTATGAGGTTAGGACGTGGAGAAGCACAGGCTGGTGGTAGAACCCGTCCTGCCTTGTTATGCGATACTTTTGAGGCTGTCGTCGGTGCGCTATATCTGGATGGGGGAATACCCGCTGTCAATGATTTCCTGGAAACTTTACTGATGGAGGCTTCGGAAGATATTTTACTAAATAACAAAAATGAAGATCCTAAAAGCTTATTTCAAGAATGGGCACAATCACAGGGATATTTCGCACCTTTATATGTTACAAGGAATTCATTTGGTCCGGACCATTCGAAAGTATTTCAGGTGGAAGTTTTGTTAAACGGAGAACCATTTGGAAGCGGTGAAGGACCGAGTAAACAAGCTGCTGCAAAAGTAGCAGCACAGCAGGCATTAATCCGCTTAGGCCTGGTACAAAAACAGAGAAAAATTGATGAATAATTTATTTGGAGCCCTTCATAGATGATTTCACGCTTAAAGTCATTAGAACTACAAGGTTATAAAACTTTTGCCACGAAAACGAATTTCGAATTTCCAGGAAAGATTACTGCAATCGTAGGCCCAAATGGATCGGGAAAATCAAATATTGCTGATGCAATACGTTGGGTTTTAGGAGAGCAATCTTACCGGTTGTTACGTGGACGAAGAACTGAAGATATGATTTTTGCTGGAAGTGAAGGACGCTCCAGAGCTGGAATGGCTTCATCCACGATTACATTCAATAATGAAGATGGATGGCTCCCTATAGATTTTTCTGAAGTATCTGTTACCAGACGGGCATATCGAGATGGACAGAATGAATATTTATTGAATGGGCAAAGAATCAGGTTAAGAGATATTCAGGAATTACTAGGTCAATCTGGTTTGGCAGAACGTACCTACACTTTAATTGGTCAAGGATTGGTTGATTTTGCGTTATCCATTCGACCGGATGAAAGAAGAAAATTCTTTGAGGAAGCTGCAGGTATCGGTCTTTATCGATCAAGAAGAGAAGATTCATTAAATCGTCTCGACCAAACTCGCCATAATTTAGAAAGAGTTACTGATATCCTGAGTGAGTTAGAACCCAGATTGCGAAGTTTGGATCGACAAACAAGAAGGTTTTTGGAATACAAAACATTGCAAGCTGATCTTCAAGTTTTATTAAGAATCTGGTATGGATATCATTGGAATAATGCTCAAAAAGATTTGTCTCAATCCAGACTGGTACTTCAGGAGCGAGAAATTCATTTAAATAATGTTAAAAACAATTACGAACAAATTGAACAACAGTTTTCCGAAATTCGAAACCAAATTTCTTCGAAACGTAGTATGTTAAATGAACTTCATTCACAGTCTTCAAATGAACATCTGGAGCTGGAAAAAATCATCAGGGATTTGGCTGTCCTAGAGGAACGCCAACGGTCATTGAATGACCAGGAATACAATCAAAATTATGATTTGGTGCGATTAGAAGAAGAGATCAAATCAAAAGAATCTTATCTTGAAAATTTAGAAGCAGAATATCAAAAGTTAACCCAGGAGGTTGATGAAGCTAAAACAAACCTGGATGAAGCTCAAAAAGCCGTAAATGAAAGGCTTAAGATCAGGGGACAAGTGGAAAATGAGCTTCAAAGGAACAGACGAGCCCTGGTTGAAAATGAAACAAAATCAGTCGAAGCCAAAGCAAAATTAAATGAGTTGACCGAAAGAATAAATAACCTGAAACTCTCACTGGAAAAATTACGACTGGAAGAACAGGAAATTCAAAAAGAATTTAAAGAAAAAGAAAAAGACCTTGAAAAATCTAAAAAGGATTTGGATGACGTCGAGAATTCAATTGATAACTTCAAGAAAAATGCGCTTGTCTATTTAACCAAAAAACAAAATATTGATAAAAAACTCCAGGAAAAAAGAAATATTCTCAATAAGTTACAGTCAGAAGTAATAAAGCTGAATGCTCAATATGATGCAATCATCCAAGCGGAGAAGACTTTAAGTGGATTCAATCAGGGAGCGAAAAACCTGATGAATGCGCATAGATCTGGAAAATTTGCTGGACAATACCAACCACTCAGTGAGGTTCTTAATGTCCCGAGTGAGTTGGAGACTGCTATTGCTGCGGCTTTGGGTGAGTTTCTAGATTCAATTGTTTTGCTTGAAAAGTCTGACCCTTCGTTTGCCATTCAATTTTTATCAAAAGGTGATCAAGGTCGTGCTATTCTGTTGCCATTACAATGGCTTAAAAATGATAAAGAACAGAAATTGCCTTCTTTGAATGGTATGGTAGGGCGAGCAAGTGATCTTATAAAATTTGATACGCATTATCAACCAGTTGTTCAAAGTTTATTGGGAAATACAATCATAGTAGATACTCATGATAATGCCACGAAGGCAGTAAGAGCACTGCCTTCCCATATGAGGCTTGTTACTCTTAATGGTGAAGTTTTTCAGGGAAATGGAATTGTTTTTGCAGGAAAAGAAACCAGGTCATCGATTATTGCACGACCAAGACAGAAACAAGAATTGAAAAAGGAAATCGAAGAAACTCAGGAAAAATTTACAATACTGGAAATAGAAATTGTTGATCTTGAGCACGAATTAGATATTATTAATCAGGATCACAATAAGATCACACAGGAAGAACAAAAAGGTTATCAGGAATTGCAACAAAGCCAGAAACTTGTGAACCAACGAAATCTGGACTTTGAAAAGTTAAGTCAAAGAAAACAATGGATAGATAACCAAATAAGATCGTTAGAACAACAACTCGCTAATAGCCTTGAATCAGAAGCGACAACGAAGAATTTGTTGCAGGAAACTGTCAAAATAATTGAAACCCTTAGAAAAGAAAGCGATGTTCTGCGAGGGAAATTGAATGAAATACCCATTGATGAATTTCAATCCAATGTTGGTCATTGGAGAACAAATCTGGCTGTTGTCGAACGGGCTACCAATGAAGCACAAAAAAGATTACTGGAAAACAGAACAAACATTGATCAGAATCAGCAGAGATTTAAATCAATCCTTCGCAGGTTAGAAGATTTGAAAAACGCATTGCTCGTCATTGATGATGAGCGAGCCACAAATAAAGCCAAAGAAGCTGAACTGAAAGATGGAATTGAAAAAATCCGTCAGCAAATTTTACCAACAGAAAACGAATTAAAAGATCTTGAAAAAACCTTTGATAAATTACAGGAAGAAATGAGCAATGCGCAACAAACTGTTACCATTGGTGAAAGATATATGACTTAGGGACAGTTGGATTATTCACGAAATAAAGATGTTCTGGAAAACCTGCGCCGACACATAGAAGAAGATTTTGGTTTGGTTTCTTTTGAATATTCTTCTGCTATCACTGGACCGAATCCTTTACCATTTGATGGTCTTGTTGAACAATTACCCATTGTAACTGAGATTGAGCCTAATCTAGAAGAGAATATAAATCGTCAAAGAGCACAAATGCGAAGAATTGGCCCGATTAATCCTGAAGCAGAGGAAGAGTATCGCTCGGTCAAAGAACGATTTGAGTTTTTATCTGAGCAAGTTGAAGATCTCGAAAAGGCTGATCAGGATCTTCGACAAGTAATTGCAGAGTTGGATGAATTGATGCAGCGCGAATTCAGGAAAACTTTTGATGCGGTAGCATTGGAATTTAAGGATTTATTTTCCAGATTATTTGGTGGCGGATCTGCAAAACTGTACCTCACAGACGAAGAGAATTTTAATAATACCGGAATTGAGATAGAAGCCAGGTTGCCCGGCAGACGTGAACAAGGACTATCATTACTTTCCGGTGGAGAAAGAAGCCTCACTGCGGTTGCTTTAATCTTTTCTTTACTGCGTGTGTCTCCACCTCCGTTCTGTGTGTTAGATGAAGTGGATGCGGCTTTAGATGAAGCGAATGTAGGCAGATTCTGCGATTTATTAAGTGAATTAGGAAAATCGATTCAATTTATTGTCATCACACACAACAGAAATACTGTTCAGGCTGCTGATGTAATTTATGGAATAACTATGGGAAGAGATTTATCCAGTCAGATGATTTCATTGAGATTGGATGAAGTGAGCGACGATTTAGTTAAATAAAAAAATCGGGTGAATTTCGCCCGATTTATTTTATTTTTCATTTAGGATATTTTAGTTCTGCAAATAATCACCAAAGGCGGGAGTGTCCGGTACAATATTTGTCCAAACATCATCGTATTGTTCAATGGTGTATTTTTCTTTCTCTTTGGTGAGCCATTCATTGAAGAATGTTTGTTTATTCTGGTCTAATTGACTGCTTTCAATTGGCCGAACTTCTTTACCTAAAAGTTGAATAACGTGGAAACCAAAAGTAGTCTGGACTGGTTCACTGATTTCACCAATTTCCAGTTCGAAGGCAGCGGTTTCGAATTCAGTTACCATTGCATTCTTTCCAAACCAACCTAAATCACCACCTTTATCCTTATTGCTGGTGTCAGTTGAGACTTCTGCAGCAATGACTGACCAGTCTTCGCCGTTGTTTAAACGATCAAGAACAGCTTCTGCTTCTTCTACTGTTGGCACCAAAATGTGACGTGCCCAAAGTTGTTCTTCTTCGGTAGGAATATCGGCTGTGATTAGTTCAAACACTTTCTGATTGATTAATTGAACCCGATAGAGTTCCAAAACATCTTTCTCACTCAGACCGATATTACCAAAATTTTCCACGAATGATTTGTAATTTTCTTGAAATAAATCTTCAGTGTAAGCAGTTGGTGAAGGTACTACGGTTGCTGTTGCGGCAGAATCATCTTGTACTTCTTCCGTCACTACTTCAGTTTCAACCACTGCTTCTTCGGTTGCTGTTTCATCTACTGTTTCAGTTTCAGCAATTTCCTCAGTTGGTGCTAATGTGGGGGTTGCGGTAACTAAAGCATATTGGGTTGGACTGAGGGTTGATGTAGCATAGGGAATTGGGGTATTTTCAGGCGTTGGCGTACCATTGGGAAAATATCCAAAATCCCTTTGAATTGCTTCCTGAATTTCTTGTTCAGTGACATCAATTCCATTTTCTTTTGCATAAAATCCGATCACTTTTGAATTAATCATGTTCGTTAAAACGGTTGCACCTACGGTTTCAGGTACAGCCATTTGCGCCTGTATTTGTTGGATCAGGCTGTCAAAGTAAGCGGTATTCTGTTCATCAAAACCAAAAAATTGTTTGTAGGTTTCATATTGATAAGCCTGACCATTCATTTGTTGACGTTCAAGCTTTACCATTTTTATGAATTCTTCAGAACGGATATCTGTATCCCCAACTTTTGCTACAGGTTTCTGATTTTTTAGGATCGTTTGGTCCAAAATTCCATAGGCAAGCACAATCAGGACAATCGCACCAACAATTATGGAGGCGATGATAAGCATCTTGCGTTGTTGTTGCTCTTGTTGTAATCGTGCTTTATGTTTTTTGGACACAATTTTTTTCTCTGGAGAACGTGCCATGTTTTAAACCTCGATTTTTAAAAAGGGCATAGGAGGTAGAACCACGCCATGCCCTTTCATATTTTTTATTGAATAATTAATCGAATTCATTTCAATAAATAAGCGATAGTGGGTGTTTTTGATGTATGAAAACCCATCAAAAACACACTCCCCGCTCATTATTGAAAGGATACAATTAATCTTCCATAGATGCGACGAAAGGTAGTAGTGCCACAAAGCGAGCTTTTTTCACAGCAGCTGCGATCTCTCTTTGATGCTTGGCACAAGTGCCTGTTTGTCGGCGTGGTCGGATTTTCCCATCTTCCATTACATAACGACGCAATAAATCTACATCCTTGTAATTAATTTTTGCTTCTTTGTCAGAGCAGAACTGGCAAATTTTTGGACGGGGGGTAAAACCACGGCGATTTCCAGGCCCCCTTCGAAATTGACTATTCTCGTTTGTCATTTCGTTATCTCCTATTCGGAATAATTATCATTTATTTCAAGCGTAGATGGAGGAGTTTGAGCATTGATTTCTTTTCGGTCTCCCAGGATCATCATCTCAGAGGCAACAATTTCCACACTGGTATGTTTACAACCTTCTGTATCCTCCCAGCGTCTGGATTGGAGCCTTCCTTCGATGTAAACCTGTAAACCCTTGAACAGATATTGTTTACAAATTTCAGCGAGATTTCCCCAGGTCACGACGTTAAACCATTCGGTTTCAAGATGGCGTTCACCATCAGAAGAATTCCAGGATCGATTGCAGGCAATAACAAATGTTGTTACAGCCCGTCCTGAGGGGGTTACCCGCATCTCAGGATCGCGTCCCAGATATCCAATTAGCATGACTTTATTCAAACCTCTACTCATCAACAACTCCGACTGGATTCGATCACCCAGCACTCACTACATCCATACAACAAATGCTACTCAGCAACTGAAAGCATGTGACGCATCACTGGTTCTAAAAACCGGATATTGCGCTCTAATTCTTTGGTAGCTGATGGATCGACGGCGATATGGAAAAGCACATAATGACTCTCGCGTTGCTTTCGTATTTGATAAGCCATTCGGCGATTTCCCCAATCAACAGTCTTTTCAACTGTTCCGCCATTATCAGTTACCCAACCAGTAATTTTTGATGTAACATCACCAAAAGCTGTTTCATCCAGATCTGGTTGAAGTAAAACCATTAACTCATAATTTCGCATTTAAAACTTCCTCCTTTCCTCGGGTTTGCTGCTGTATCTCATTCAATCATGAGCCAGAAGCGGAAAGGTGACAACAACGTTGCCGCCCATATTGAACACAAGTCTATCATATTTTTATATAAACAGGGAGGGGTAAAAATGGCAATACGGGTCAAAAGTTAATTAGAAATCATGTAAAGATTTTTTCAATTTTTCCAGATCTACTTCTCTAAACCATTTATAAAATGCAAGTGTTTCTCTATGTAAAAATTCAATATTTTGTTTATATAATCCTGCTTTGACTGTATCTTTTTCCCCTCCTGATTTTATAAACCATTGTGTATCAGGATGTTCCAGTAAAGTTATTTGACCGCTTGAATGTAAGAATCTGCAGACTGTCTCGACTGTTGATTTTCGCTGTCCGATTGCAGCTGCAATGTCAAATGGACGAAAAAGACCGTTTCTATTCTTGATTACATGGTTTAACATTCCAGCTATTGTTTTTATCATCAGGTTTACTGATTTTTCAAGCGGTTCATTTCCAAAAAGAACCAGTTGCTTTGGTCGAACAGTTACATAAACTTTCTGTAATTCTGTTAAGTTCGGCGGAATAGTAAAAACGATTAATGTGTCGGCTGGGTGCAAATTGAGACGATTGGAAGTTGATAAAAAATCCTGTTTCAGACCTTCCTGATACCAGAGGATATCATCATATTTTTCGAGCCATTCACGATTTACAGGAGGATCTATTCGATAATCAATCACTTCAAGCGTTTGATTGTTAGTTTGAATTTCAGCCAGTGTTGCAAAACTGGGTTGAATGGCTAATATTTCGACCTGAACGTCCAGTCTTCCCTGATAATTTGAACTATGTAAATGGTAGGCAATGTCAACTTTTTCGTCATGGAAATCCTCCTGATTTGCGCGCCACCAAATAAATTCCTGAATATTGTCGAGCGTATCTGCAGCTGTAATTTTTAAATGTTCTGATTTTCGACCCATTTTCCGGACTTTTTCTATAATCACGTCTTTGCTGGCAAATAATGGGGCAGGGTTACCAGGACCAAAAGGAGCTAAATTTTCTAATTCTCGAACAAATTCCAATGTTATCAAATTAAAATTAATGAATCCATCAATTTTTAACTCTTTTTGAAGAATAGTGTCTCCTACTTCATTCAGGACTGTTTTGTAAAAACCATCCTGGAAAGATGATAATTTTTCCGGTTCCAGGGAGAGCCCAGCCGCCATTGCATGTCCTCCAAAGTGTTTTAGGAAGATTGCATTATCCTGTATTGCCTCAATAATATTTAAATTCTCGATAGAACGAGCAGAGCCGAAATAGCCAGTATCAGCATTCCCGGTTAACAAAATTGTGGGTTTCTGGTAAATTTCAACCAGGCGATTGGCAACAATACCGAGAACACCTGCTTCCCAATCGCGATGGTGCATGATGATTGCCGGTTTATTCTGTAGTTCTTTATTCTGTTCGAATTTAGAGAGAATTGCTTCGGTAATTTGCTCAGTAATTAATTTTCGTCGTTCGTTAATATTTTCTAATTGTGCGGCAAATACTTTCGCTTTTTGCAGATCGTTGGTTGTCAGGAATTCAACAATCGGATTGGCATCTGATAAGCGTCCGAGGGCATTCAACAGTGGCGCCAGATAAAAGCCAATATGAGTTTCAGTAATCTGAGCGTTCTGGAGTTTACGGTTTTTGTAAATCTCCTGTAAGCCAATTCTCGCCGGGTTCTGTAAAAGTTGTAAACCCATTTGGACGAGGTAACGATTTTCTCCGGTCAGAATTGCCACATCAGCAACTGTGCCCAAGGCAACCAAATCTATCAAAGCAAGGCAATCATCGTTTTTGTCTGATAATTTGTACAACCATTCTATGAGTTTGTACGCTACACCTACACCGGATAGGGTTCGTAACGGATGTGCTTCTGGTAATCGCTGTGGATTAACTTTTGCCATGGCGTTGGGAAGAATTTCCGGCAGGCTATGGTGATCTGTAATCAGAACATCGACACCTTGTTGGTTGGCATATTCTATCGATTCGTGTTCGCTGATTCCAGTATCACACGTCAAAAGGATAGAAATTCCGTTTTTGAGAAATTCCTTTAAAGAACTTAACTTAATCCCGTGAGATTCTTTTGATCGAACGGGAATGTAATAAATAACATTTGCTCCGAGATTTAACAAACCTTCATACAATACAGTGGTAGCTGTCTGACCATCCACATCAAAATCACCCCAAATTCCAATTAATTCCTGGTTTGCGATGGCTTCCATTAATCGGTGGGCAGCAAAATCAAGATCAGGTAATTCTGATGAAGGAGTAGGAATATAAAGAGAGGGGTTGATAAACCGTTGTGCAGCTTCAAGATTGACGATATTATTGCGAACTAATATCTGTTGGACCCAAGGATTGGGGAATTTTTCCTGAATTTCTTTCGGAATTGAGCTTTTTTTCTTTTCTACCCATTGATATGTTGCCATGATTAAAAAGCAATATCTCCAATTTGTTTCATGTCAATCTCTTCAATTTCTTCGTATAGATATTCTAAATCAACAAGATCAACTTCATCAGCTGCGCCAGGTTTTGATCCACGACCACAAAGAGAGCGGTAATTACAAAAATTACATCGTTTTTGATGAGCGGTTAATGGAAATTCTCCTAAAATCGTTGATTCAATTTGGTTAATCAAATCCTGAATAAAATTTAGATCTATTTGGAATTGTTGTTCGGAGTAAAAAAATGATTGGGGTTCGTCTGGATAATTGGCAAACCAATAAATCATCTCAATTTGATCGGGTTGAATTTCCTTGTTATTGTTCCATTGTTTCCCACCAAAAATTAATAACAACGGATAAAGGCGGGTTTGTATGTGTTGTTCCAAATTTTTCCTGGAAGTTCTGATGTGATTTGTTTTCCAATCAATGATGGTAAATTTCTGTCCAGGGGAGTAAACCAATAAATCAAATACTCCAACCATGGTTTTATTATTTACTTTTGAAGAAATCATTACCTCAGATTGATGAGGTAAGTTATTGTATGGTTCTGCGAAATTGAGAAATGCTTTCCACCAGTTGGAGATTTTTACATTTTCATCCTGTAATAGGATGACATCCGGATGAATGCCACTGAAATATTGTTGAGCCATAAGGTGAAAGATTTTTCCATTATTGATTTGCTCTTCCAATTCCAGTACCGGTTCTGAATGTACTGCTGGCCAAATTCTTTGTAAAAGATACTTTAATTCAAATCTGCGTGGACATTCCAGGTAATCATGAAGCTTATTCTGAGAATAATCAAATTTCATTTTGTTTCTCCCAAAAAGCTGATAAAGCTAAGAATGGTATGGAAGGATTTGCTTTTTTCTTGTTTTTATGATGTGTGTCACCTGTATTCCAGGTGATGATCAATTCCTTTTTTGCCCTGGTAATTCCAACGAAAAACAGGCGAATTCTTTCTGCTGCATACTCAATTCTGGCTTGTTCTGTTGCGAGTCCATATTCCAGGTATAGGTTTTCAAGATCGCTTTCTGCTAAGGCCTTAAGTTTTTGATTTATTTCTGCTTCCAGGTTTATTTCATCTTTGTAGATATGTTTTTCTGATATAAAGTGATCACCTATCGATGCCGAAGGAAAATCGTAGTCGTTTACTGACATCAAATAAACCCGATCCCACTCAAGCCCTTTGGCTTTATGGTAGGTAGTGACGACGACTTTGCCTTTATGCATTTCGGGATTAAAGCCGGATTCCTCGTCGGAAAATCCTTGCAGTTTTCTACGATTTTCGGATATTAATGTTAATTCTTCAGCAAACTGAGGCAACAACCAATCAGGATGATTTTTTGCGTATTGTTCCAGAATGAGCGCTAATTTGTGTGCAAGGGCTAAATCGGCTGGTCTTTCAAATATTTCCTGACTGATGGTGATAATTATCTGGTGTATTGGTAAATCGGCAGCTTTTAACCATCTTGATAATTGGGTTCTTAGTTCAAGCAAAATCTGAATTATTTCATTTTCAGGTGATTTTTCTAGTTGAATTAAATGCTGAATCCAATCATGATCGGGGACAGGGAACAAGAATTCTTCCAGATAATTGCATGTTCGAAAAAGCTTGACGATTTCTTCCCTGGTTTGTATGGACAATGCAAATTTGATTCGAGACAGGAAATCAAATATTTTTATAAGTCGAGTGGTCTGATTTGGGCTTTCTAGAAAATTCAGAATGGAAGCCAGAACCGCAGCCGTATTTCTGGTTGATTGGCTGGTTTGTAAAATTTCAATATAAGGGATTTTTTCTTTCTGGAGGGCTTCGACGAGTTTTCCACCTCTGAAATTTCGTGGCACAAGAACAGCGACGGTGTTATCAGGATTTTCTGGTAACCACCTGCCCAAAGATACAATCACACTCTTAATTTCCTGATCGGATGATTGTGGCTTCTCAAATAGAACAATTTTCTCTGGATGGTCCTCCGGGTTGGGTTGAGGGTCATATTTAGGAGTGGGTTCAATGAATGGCTTTGTCAATGAATTTCCTAATGCAGGATTGGGGTGATTTTGATTAGTCCAACGAATTAATTCATTGGCAAGATCAATGATGGATTGTGTAGATCGCCCTGAATTTGGCAATGTTCTGGAGCTTACCTCAGGATGGGCAAGGAAATTTTTTAAATATTCAGGACTTGCAGTGGTGAATGATTCAAATATTGCCTGGTTTGGATCACCCACACGAACCCAATTACCATGTTCTCCAACAAGCGTTTGTAAAATCACTTCCTGTAAGCGACTGCTATCCTGAGCTTCATCTTCCAGGATGTAAGGCCATTGATATCTCAAACGATTTAAATAATCGGGATCAATTTGTAAAGACATAAGTGCCAGACGAATTAAATCGTCAAAATCAACTGCGGATCGATAATTCAATGCTCTTTGGTAATCTTCATAAATATCTGCACCCAGGCTTAGCAGAGAGTCATCAATTTTAAGGTCAGATAATTTTGTATAGATTTCATGGGGTGATAATTGAAGATCTTTTGCTGTCCGAATGAAATTTGTACAGACAGATGAAATAGCAGATTGCCAATCTGATTTCTGATTCCGGCTTAAGTTGTTTGAATAATCTGGTTTTCCCCAACGATCAATAAAATTTGGATTTCGTTTTAACCAGCTTTCGACGGAAGTATCCAGGATTTGGTTTGTTTCACGTTCATCAATAATTTCAAATTCGTTTCCTAAACCAACAAGATCAGGTCGTTCTCTGACGATATCATGTGCCAAACCATGTAATGTTCTGACGCGATATCCCACCCCGGGAAGTAATCCGAATGATTCCATAAACCCTGAGATGCGAGTGGAAAAATTATTGACAGCTGCATTCACCAAAGTAACAACAAGAATTTCCTGGTCATCCTCTATTTTGCCTTCAAATAATAAATTGGCAGCCAGATAAGATAATGTCTGTGTTTTACCACTTCCGGGGACCGCAGAAATTCCCATTTTCCCACTTGAATATTTTAGAATCTCCAGTTGTTTTGGCCGTGGTCTAAACATTTAGATGCCCAATCTGGCGATGATATGTCCTCAGGATCCTTTGCGTGGCTTTCAGGAGGGGACCTGTTTGTTCATCACCATTTTCGTTGTATCCGGATGTATGAAGAATGAGATTGCCAGAACAGCGACGTAATAATCCACTGATCAATTTCTCCAAATTTTTCTGATTGTTTTCATACTCATGGATATCTGTCCATTTCATTCCATCTATCCAATTTCTGGATAAAACATAGGGTTGGGTAAGTGGTTGCATCAACCTTTGCCACCAGCCCATATTGCCTATATCCAACCATATTTGCGTTTCGACGGGTCTGTTTTGCATTAAAAAAGTATGGGCTGGTGCCAAATATACTGCATCCTGTGGAGGCAAGTCCCAGTTTTGTAAATACAAAGCAGATATGAGACCATTTTCCAACATGGTGATGTAATCCATAGCCCAATTTTCGCCTGTTTTTAGAAAATGTGAATAAGTATTCTTTCTAAAATTTTGCATGGATTCAATCAATCGGCCTGTAATTTCTGCACCTTCATAATTTTCATGGAAACCAAATCCGGGTTGGGATAAAATTTCTCCAAAGAAACTAGCCAGAAAAACATCCACTTCAGATTTCTCATTCTGATAATTCAATAACCAGGAATAAATTTTCTGATATTGAAATACTGCCTGGATCGTGATTCTTTCCAACATTTCAGGACGGACATCATCTATGGGACGCAATGCAAATGTATTGTTCTTGGATAAAACAATACGCGACAATAGATCGGCACGAATGGGATCCATATTCCCGATTGCCTGTGTAATTGCTGTTCGGAATTGATAAATAGAAGGTGATAGACCCCACTCCGGGTAAGCCAGTTTTGCCCAGGAAATCAAGCCATGCGTAATTGATTCTTCTCGTAAACTTCGAGAAGGGCGATGCGTAACCAATTTGATATTTTTTTCATTCATTCTTTGTTGGATTTGGAAGCGAAGAGCATTACTAACAAATGGTGCCAAAATCGCTATTTTCCCGGGGTCGATTCCCTCCTTGATGAAATCATCAACTTGTAGCACGACATGGTCAATCATATCCGGATAAAACTTATGATGGTGAAATGATAATCTCTCAAATCCAGGTTGTGAAATTCCACCGATTGGCTGATGTGATAATGCTTTTGCATAAATGGAAATAATTTCCTGGATAGGGGGGTCTGGAATGAAAAAATCTCTGACTTCTATGGTTTTCTGACAGTTCGCTGACAATCGGGCAGCGCTGACGGGATCTGCTCCCAAAAAGGACCGAAAGCCTGCATTTTCATCCTGGATTACCAGCGCGCTTTTAAACCCAGATAACCATTTCAGGATGAGGTCATGGGCTGCTGGTGTATCTTCTTCGCAATTGTCATATAGCAAATATTCGTAACTAGAAAATAAATATTGTTGAATTAAGAATGATTCATGAATAACCTTATTGAAAATTTCATGTTGAAGGGAGAAGTCAATGAGATTGAATTCCAGACAGTAGTCTCTGAATGCGTTTGCGCATTCCTGAGCTTCATCGTAAGCAATTAAGTGATTACTTTCCTTACTCCACGCAGATTTTAATCTCATTGCAATTTCATCATGTGGAAAACCAACAACCGCTGATTTATTCAAGTTGTCAAGAATTTGAGAGAGTATTCTAGGCTTTTCTGATTTAACGGATGAAAAAAAATTTTTTTCAAAAAAAGGTTCAGCTACCTTTGCCATGAAATATTGTGCGGATTCAATGTTTAAAAAGGTGGGGTAGTGTTTGGGATTATTAAATTTAAATTGAGGTGCAATGATTGGCCAAAACAAACGAATTATTTTCTGGCTAATTCCACTGGTGGTCTGAATAACAGGTAAGTTCCCGTTAAAAATTTCTAAACTCTCTAAAAATTCTGAATAGGTAATTCCTAATGATTTTTGTGGCACCAAAACAAGAATCTTATTGCCGGGAATATCCCTTTCCAAAAGATATTTCAGATAAATCTTTCCTGTGGTCGTCTTTCCACTCCCTGCAAACCCAGAGAGGAAAACACTCCCTTCAAGTGCTTGTTTGGCAATTTTTTCCTGATTATCTGAAAATAGCATTTAGAAATCTCGATTTCCTGCGGATTACAATAAAGATATACTGTGATTCTATAACATTTCCGAAAGCTAAACCACATCAAATCTATATTGGTAATTTATTTTCAAGCTGGATTGTCTATTTTTGAATTGATTGTTTTCTTTTTTCTTCCGGTAAGAAAATTGTTTACAGGCTTTGACCAGGCAGGTTGTCTTTTGATGAAAAACTTTCGAATAATTGGTATTCGAATGAGAAGAAGGTTAGCCAGGATGATAGCAATAGTAATAGCGAGTGCGTTTATGAATTTTAAGGCCATAAAGAAATGCAACAAAAGAATAATTGCGGCTAAATAAACAAGGCGATGAAGTTGATTCCATTTTTTACCTAACTTTTGCATCGATTTTTTTGTGGAAGTAATTGATAACAAGGTTAGAATCAGGAAACCCATCACGCCTAAAAGTATATATGGTTTCTCAATAATCGTTTGCCATATTAGATTTAAATTGAGTCCGTAATCCAGAATTAAAAAAGTAATGAAGTGCAATGTTGCATAAAAAGCAGAATATAATCCGAGTGGCCGACGGACTTGATTAAACGGACGCAGTCCAAAAATTACATTTAGCGGCGTACAAGCAAGTGATAAAACCAACCAGATTATGGCCGTCCGGCCTGTTCTTTGTGTGATTTCCTGTATTGGATTGACAGTTAAGTTGTTAGTAAAAGCATCCCAAACCAATACAAAGAAAGGGATTAAAGAACCTATATGTACAAACCACTGTAATCGATTGAATTTAATATTTAGCATCAAGTTTTTTCAATTTAATTTCTAATATGGGACTCCTGCAATCGAATGAAAAATTGCACGTGTTAAGAGTGTGTCATCTGCTGCGCGATGAGAATTAGGAATAACAATACCCAGATTTCTTCCGGCTTGTTCCAAACGAAATCTTCGGTCTGAGCGCATGTAATCGGAATAAACTTTCATAATATCAAAAGCACTCAGTTTGGTGATGTTTGGAATTTTATTAATTTCTAAAGATTGGAGGATCATCCGGATATCAAATTCCGCATTATACATTCCAATCGGATGACCTAGCAGAAGGTTTCGAATTGAAGGCCAAATTTCTGCCCAGGAGGGGGAATTTGCGACCATTGCATTCGTTATATTGTTAATTGCGGTAGCGGAAGCTGGAATGGCTTTTTGAGGTCTTACAAAGGATTCAAATATCACTTTACCGGATGAATTGACTATGGCAATTTCAATGATCTCATCGTTGCTTTCAAGCCCTGTGGTTTCGGTGTCAAGATACACAGGATCACTTTTTAATTTTTTCTTTGCGTATTCAACAACTTGTTGTCGGTTTACACTTTTGCCAGTAGAAAACGAAGGATACATTAACAACCCATCATATTATTGAAGATTCCAATAAGCGATTTCATCCAGTTGGAATGAAAAATTTGGTGTATTTACACCTGCAATGTAAGGACCGAAATAGCCGGAATTTGAAAATTTTTCATCGTCGATTGTTACAATGAAAATATTATTGATGTAAAGATTATATTGATTCCCGGATTTAAGAATTCCAATCTTGTTATTCTGATTAGAACCAGAAACTATGTTTTGGTCATCGATCCAACCCTGTAAATTTGATAATCCACTATCCTCCCACTTTTGAAATGCATATCTACCATCACAGGTTAAACCGAAATAATAACCATACCCACTCGCGAAATCAGGAGATTGGACAACTAAGCCGTATTGATCACTCCCCGAACATTCATTCGTTTGAAAACTTGCCTGTAAATAATAATTTGCTGGTTTCTGACTGGTAAGACGCCATCCTCTCCAGCCAATCGCTGAAATGCTGGTCATCGTTAATGAGCCATCAGAAACATTAATTTTTGTTTGACCATCATCGTATCCTTCAGAATTCAAACCAAAACGTGTCCCATCGTTAAATGTATCTATCCAATTGGGTGAACCGGTTGGAATACCCTGAGCGAGAATTGTTGGCGTAAGAGAAGGTTCTTGTGTTGGGGTTGTGGTTTCTGTAGGTAAAATTGTTTCTGGAGTGATTTGGATGGTAATGGTTGGAACCTCTGAAGGAATTTCTATTGTTATATCTACATCTGGTGTTGTTGTCAGGAAATTTGCCACTTGAGACGCAATAACTTCCGGACTGATCTCAGGCGAATTCGGTAGATTGCAACCAGCTATACTTGCAAGGATTAATAGTGAAAAGAAAAAAGTAATTTGTTTTAACATAGAAAACTCCAAGGTTACGAGCCTTATGTTAATTATAGTCTACAATTTCTCCTGAGACCCTTTATGTATAAGACCCAAAGAGCCAGAATTGGTGAATGATCTTGTTTCTTGAAGTCATTGTGATACCTTATAATCAACCATAATTATGAAAACAGCGATTATACAACTTGATCCATTTGACAATGTAATTTCCATTAGAGAGAGGATTGCCTGGAGTAAAACCCAGCGGATATTATTGGTTTGGCCGAATAAGGGAAAAATAAAATTAGATCCAATGGAAATTATTCTGATTTTGAGATCTGCTGAGCGATTGGGTGCCCAAATTTCGGTTGTTACAGATGAACCTGTGATCATTAATCAATTAAAAGGACTGGGAGTTTCCATATTTTCGAGTATTCCAGAGGCACAGAAGAAACCATGGAGAAAACCAAAAATTAGAAATCGATCAATAACATCGAAAAATTCTGACCGAAATTGGAACCAAATAAATTTTGATAGAAAAAGTCAAAACCAAAATAAGGAATTATCTACACTTGTCCGGTGGATTATATTTGTTGTTGGATTGCTTTCAACTTTATTAATCATATTGATATTCATTCCTTCTGCGCATATTACCCTATCCCCTAAGCTTGAGAAACAAACAGTCCAAATGAATTTACGATCGGATCCTTCAATTAAAGAAATCAATATGACAGGAGCAATTCCGTTAAACATCGTTGAAATTGAAATTGAAGATCAACTTGAAGGTAATAGTACTGGTATTATTCGAATTCCTGATAAAAAAGCATCAGGTGAGGTGACTTTCAGAAATTTATCCGATAAAGAGGTTTTAATTCCTAAGGGAACAATCGTTCGAACCAGTGGTGATCCATTAATTCGTTTTGAAACTATACAGGAAGCGAGATTAAAACCAGGAATTGAATCACAAATTAATGTGCCTATCCTCAGTTTGTCAGGGGGAACGATCGGAAATTTGCCAGTTGGGAGTATTTCGACGATAGAAAGTGATCTGGGTGGAAATATCGTTGTCGTAAATAACGATGCAATCTATGGTGGTGTTGATATAAAAACATTTTCACCGACAGAAAATGATTATGAAAATTTGAAAATCAAATTGTTACAACGGTTGGAGATGAAATCATTGGAGGGTATCAGAGCAACAAATCCGCAAGCAATATTAATTTCCGATAGCACAATAAAAATTGATGAAATTATTGCTGAAGAACGAATCCCTGAGGTTGGTGATCCAGCTGAGAGATATGTTTTGAAAATTCGAGCAAAAGTTTCAGGTTGGGTTTTTACCGAAGAAGACATTGAAAAATCAATTGAGTTGGTAATGAACGCGGATCTAAATAATCAATTTCATTCAAATCAAGGCGATATGGATATTGAGATTATTGATGATTCTGTTGTTTTGGATGAAAATGGACTCCAATGGGAAGTCAAAGCGACTCGAGAAATATCTCCAAATATTGATGAAAACTTTATCATTCAGAATATCCTCGGGTTAAAGGTCGATTCCGCAAAATCAATTATCAAAAATGAAATTAAATTGAGAACTGAACCAGTCATTGTTATTTCACCTTCATTTTGGAAATATTTGCCATTTCTTCCGTTTCGAATTAATATGGTGATTGATGGAAAATGAATTAAAGAAAATTATGGCAATCGATCCTGGCGCAGAAAGAATTGGGGTAGCAATTAGTGATTTTACAGCAACCATAGCGAACCCTTTTACTGTTATCAAACATGTTCAGAGGACTAAGGATGCAGAGCAGATCGTTAAATTTGCTCTTGAAAATTCTGTAAAATTAATCATAATTGGTCAGGCCTTCTATTCGAATGGTGAACCAAATCCCTCCGGGAGAAAATCAGCGCGACTGGCGGATGCAATCAGGCAAATCACGGATATTCCTGTCATTTTATGGGATGAACATGAAAGCACACAATTGGCCAGAAAAGCTCGTAAAGAAATGGGTGTTAAGAAAAAGAAACAAATTACGCATATGGATGATCTGGCGGCAACAATCATTTTACAATCATATCTTGATTCACTCTCAAAGAATGTCAATCATTCCGATCAATCACTGGAGCCCTGATGGCTAAAAGAAAGAAGAATCGACTTCAAAGTTGCATAGTAACCCTGTTTATTATTAGTATTTTCGGGTCATTGGTGGGAGTGGTCTGGTTATATACTGTTGTTTCACATGATGTGAAATCAGTCTATGGAGATCCGGATCCATCCTTGAGTTTATATAAGAACATCGTGTATTCCATCAGACTTTATTTTTCTGGGGGGAATTTGTTGGATGACCAAAATAACCAAAGTGAAGATTATTTTTTTGAGATTCTTCCTGGTGAAACGGTTGGTCAAATTGCTTATCGATTGAAGATGAATGAACTCATAAAGGATATGGAAATCTTTAATAATTTTTTGATTTACAAGGGTTATGATCGCAAAGTGCAATCAGGGTATTTCCTCATCAAACCCGAGATGAATGGGATTCAAATTGCTGAAAAAATAATAAATCCAATTCCTGATAAAGTACGTTTTATCATCCTGCCGGGTTGGCGTGTGGAAGAAATCAGTGGCATTTTACCAGATTCGGGATTGGATATAAACCCAGAAGAATTTTTACGCCTCGTTAGAAATCCTTCACCGGAATGGTTACCCTCTGGGTTACAGGGTGTTACATCCCTGGAAGGTTACCTATTTCCTGGTGAATACCTGGTGGATAGAACTATTACAACCATTGATTTTATACAATTATTTTTGAATGCATTTTTAGAGAATTTAAGCGATGAATATCTTTCTGCTATCAAGGAAAAAGGATTAACATTAAATCAGGCGATAATCATTGCTTCTATGGTTGAAAGAGAAGCTGTTATTTCTCAGGAGATGCCTATGATTGCATCAGTATTTCTGAATAGATATTTAATCGGTATGAAATTTGATAGTGATCCTACAGTCCAATATGGTGTGGGTTATAACATTAATCAGGCAACCTGGTGGACCAATCCATTGTCTATAATTGACCTTCAATTCGATTCCCCCTTCAATACCTACTTGTATAATGGCTTGCCTCCTCACGCGATTTGTAATCCGGGTTTGAGTGCTATTAATGCCGTTGCATTTGCCTCTGAAACACCTTATTATTATTTTCGAGCGAAATGTGATGGCTCAGGGTATCATAATTTTGCCGAAACTTATGAAGAACACTTAGGAAATGGTTGTCCTTAAGGAGAGAAAATGGAAATTTTAGGTCTTGATATTGGTGGTTCTGGAATAAAAGGGGCGATGGTTGATACAGTATCAGGTAAATTGTTGACAGATAGGTATCGGATTGATACACCTGAAGGTGCTGAACCATCAGATGTGGCAAAAACCGTTCATCAAATCTGTCAATATTTTCATTATTCTGGTCCAGTAGGTGTTGGGTTCCCAGCTATTGTTCAACACGGAATCGTTCTATCTGCGGCAAATATTTCTAAAAATTGGATTGGGCAAAATATAAATGTTCTTTTTTCTCAAGAAACCGGAAATTATTTTTATAGTTTGAATGATGCCGATGCTGCAGGAATTGCAGAAATGAAGTTTGGGGTCGGACAGGAATATCTCAAGGGTGTGGTGATTCTCTTAACCATTGGAACTGGTATAGGTTCTGCCATTTTCACCGACGGTGTTCTCGTACCCAATACGGAATTTGGACATATGAAAATTAGAGGAAAAGACGCAGAAGATCGAGCTTCTGATGCTGTCCGTCAGGAAAAAGACTTATCATGGAAAAAATGGGGAGAACGGTTTAATGAAATTCTTGTTACATTAGAGGCCTTGTTTTCGCCTGATCTATTTGTTCTTGGCGGAGGAATCAGCAAAAAGTTTGAAAAGTATGCTAAATATTTTGCAGTCCAGACAAAAACAATACCAGCTTTGCTATTAAATCAAGCTGGCATTGTAGGGGCTGCTATGTATGCAAAAGAACATTCAGAGCTATCAGGATAATATTCCTCCTTCAGTGAATATTCTAAGATCGCTAAAAACATTCAGGATGTCAGACTCCTGAAGAAGTTGTTGTGTATTCTTATTAATCAACAAACCATTTTTAACTTTTTCAAGGGCGAGTTCGCGGATTGTCATGTTTCGTTTAATTGATTCTTTGACCAATTCTGCTCCTACCTGATATCCAATTAATGGGTTAAGTGCAGTTACTAAAATTGAGTTCTTTTCTAACCAACTCTCGGCTTTTTCGACATTTGCTGTAATTCCGATGACACATTTATTGGTAAATGCATCAATACTTCCAATCATTACATGCATCATTTCAAATAAATTATGAGCGATGATAGGCATCATTACATTCAACTCGAGTTGCCCCGCTTGCGCTGCCAGGCTGACTGTGGTGTCGTTTCCCTAGTATATGATACATTGCCATATTGAGCATCTCAGCCAGAACAGGATTTACCTTGCCTGGCATAATACTGGAACCTGGTTGAACAGGTGGCAATCGAATTTCATCCAGTCCTGTTGCTGGGCCAGAAGATAATAAACGGAAATCATTGGCGATTCTTGTTAATGTCACTGCTAAAATTCGAAGTGATGATGAAAAATCAACCATATCAGCCATGGATTGCATTGATTCAAATAAGTCATCGGATGTATACAACTCCAATCCGGTTATTCGTTTGAGTTCCTGAATCATCCGGGTATGATACTCTTTATGTGCATTTAAACCTGAACCCGTTGCCGTTCCTCCAATGCCCAGCCTACGAAGTCCTTCCGAAGACCTTCGAATTCTATCTGCATCCCGTTCTACAGCCCGTGCATACGCGTTAAATTCCTGGCCAAGTCGTACAGGTACTGCATCCTGCAAATGGGTTCTCCCTGATTTGACAATAGGATCAAATTCATCCGCTTTTATTCTTAAAGCTTCTACTAATTGATTAATCGTCAATAATAATTCATCTAACCTCCACAAACAACCTAGCCTTATAGCAGTTGGAATCGTATCGTTGGTTGATTGTCCCATGTTGACATGATCATTCGGATTTACACGATATTCTCCCAATTTTCCTCCCAGGATTTCAGTAGCTCTGTTCGCCATCACTTCATTTGTATTCATGTTATGGCTGGTTCCTGCACCTGCCTGGAAAGGATCAACAACAAATTGTTCATTCCATGAGCCTCTCATTACTTCCGTTCCCGACTGGATTATCGCATCGGCATAATCTGCTTGTAATAGTCCCAGATCTTTATGGACTTTTGCTGCTGAGGTTTTAATGGCGGCCATTGACCAGATGAAAGCCGGATATGGTTTCATACCCGATATGGGAAAGTTCAAAACTGCTCGTTGAGTTTGTACACCAAAATAGGCAGTTTCTGGAACTTCTAATGGACCTAATGAGTCCTTTTCTATACGATATTTTTGCATAGGAATTTCCTTTTCTAAAAGTATTAAATAAAAAGAGGAAGTCAATCGACTTCCTCTATCATAACCAATATTTTTAAATTATCCAGCAGTGCTATAACCTGGTCCGTCAGTAAAGTATTTGGCATTTACTTCAGTATCAGGCGTTAAATCAACTTCTTCTCCAGCTTTCAAAGTTTTGGTACCTTCCAGATGAACATCTTCACCGTCATGGTTGGTCCCATCATATACTTCTGTAAATCCAGGTGTACCAACAGGCATGGAGAGTTTCTCTCCACCTTTGGCTACGTATGGTGCTGGAACTTCATCTTCTGGGAAGATCGCTTCCCACGGGCACTCAGGAACACATGCACCACAATCAATGCAGGTATCCGGATCAATGTAATACAATGGATATTGATCTTCTGGTTTGCCAGGAACGATACATTCTACCGGACAAACTGTTGCGCAACCACCATCACGCAGACATAAACTTGTAATTACATGAGTCATTTTTTCCTCCTAAAAACACTAAAATTTGAAAAAGTTGTATGAGACGAGAAAGGTAACTTCATTTTGATAAAGATGATAAAATTTGGCAAATCAACTTCAAATTGATTTTATCAAGCAACATTTTTTTGTCAAGCAAAGTAGCCAATTAAATTATGAGTAAAGAGAAACTTTATCCCCTCATCGGACTATTCTTTGGAATTCTTACAGTATCCACAGCATCAATTTTTATTCGATTTGCACAAAGTGGCGCTCCTTCCATTGTCATTGCAGCTGTTCGTCTCTTAACTGCTGCCATATTAATAACCCCAATCGCTTTTCTTCAATATAAAAAGAAATTATTTTATATTACCAAAGGAGAATTAGGTTTCTTGATATTATCCGGATTATTTCTTTCTATCCATTTTGCTGCCTGGATTACCTCGTTGGAGTTCACAAGTATTGCGAGTTCAGTGGTTCTTGTCACCACAACTCCTCTTTGGGTTGCTCTCTTTTCACCCATTTTATTGAAAGAAAAAAATAACGCTACTATTTGGATTGGTCTCATCTTAGCTTTAGTTGGAAGCAGCCTGGTCGCGCTCAGTAATCAATGTTCCTTTTCTTTTACGGATCTCATTCGGTGTGAAAGTGTTGGCATTAGTTTTGATAGGAATGCATTGTTAGGGAATTTTTTAGCTTTATTAGGTGCATGGATGGCAGCGGGTTATATGATGGTAGGAAGAAAAGTTCGATCAACGTTACCCCTCATCAAATACATTTTTTTTGTATATCTATTTTCTGCAATTTTCTTATTATTATTTGTGTTAATCTCAGGTGAGTCGCTGGTGGGATATTCAAATCAAGCTTATCTATGGATGCTTCTATTAGGACTAATTCCCCAGTTATTAGGTCATTCCATTTTCAATTGGGCCTTAGGTCATCTACCAGCGGCATTCGTTTCGATTGCTTTAATTGGAGAGCCGATTGGTACGATTCTGCTTGCTTTCATATTTTTGCAAGAAACTCCAAAAAATTTAGAATACTTTGGTGGTTTTTTGATTCTGATTGGGATCTTTCTTGTTTCATTTCTTAAATCAAAAAAGATCTGATAAACTTCCAGATCTTTCTGAATTTCTCCAAATCCCACTACTTTAGACGACTGAAAAGAAAATTAATCTCATTGATTCTTTGTGCCAATTCAGAATTTATCTGATGGGGGAGTACTCTCCAACTCCAATTTCCGCTAGCTCTTCCTGGATAATTCATTCTTGCTTCATTGCCCAAGCTAAGAAAGTCTTGCAACGGAGCGATTGTTATTTTTGCTACTGATGACCAAACAACCCTAATCAAATCCCATGAGATGTTTTCGCCAGATCTGGCTAAGTATCTTCTACAGAAGTCCTGTTCTTTTTTCGGTGCAGAGAGATACCACCCTAATACGGTGTCATTATCATGTGTACCGGTATAAGCAACGCAATTGATAGGATAGTTATGAGGTAAAAATGGATCGTCAGGATCGTTAGAGAAAGCGAATTGACAGATTTTCATACCAGGAAGATCGAATTGATCTCGTAGTATATATACATCTTTGGAGATCTCTCCTAAATCCTCAGCAATGATTGGCAATACACCCAGTTCATTTTGCACAACTTCAAAGAAATCAGCCCCTGGCCCTGGTAGCCATTTTCCAATCTCTGCTGTTTTATTACCAGCTGGCACTTCCCAATAATTTACAAAACCACGAAAATGATCTAGCCGAATAAAATCAAACAATTTTAGTGTGGCTTTGATTCTTTTTATCCACCATTTGTATCGATTTTCTTTATGAACATCCCAGCGATATAGTGGATTTCCCCATAATTGTCCGGTAGCTGAAAAATAATCTGGTGGAACTCCAGCTACAACCGTTGGTTTTAAATCTTCGTCAAAATAAAATAAATCGGGATTAGACCAGGCATCTGAGGAATCAAACGATATAAAAATTGGAATATCACCAATTATTTCAATTCCATGATCATTTGCATATTTTTTCAAATCAGTCCATTGTGTGAAAAACAAAAATTGTTTGAACATATGAGATTCAATTAATGGTTTGTTTTTAGCTTGAAACTTCTCAAGTGATTTTTTATCTCTTTTTCGTAAACCATCTTCCCAATGATCCCAACTTAATCCTTCATTCACTTCTTTAATTGCCATAAATAAAGCAAAATCCATTAACCAATCCTGTTCCTGGTTAATAAATTGTTGAAACTGTTTGGTTAATTCGTCAGGTTGTTTTTGTTTGAATGTTTTATAAGCACGATCCAGTAGTTTCAATTTCCACTGAATAACCGGTCCAAAATCAACTAATTCTGCAGAAAAATCAGGTCGATCTTGTAAATCTTCTAATAAAAGTAATCCTACATCCATTAACAATGTTGAGCTGATTAAATAAGGATTTCCAGCAAATGCTGAAAAACATTGGTAAGGAGAATCGCCATAACCAGTTGGTCCTAGAGGAAGCAATTGCCATAAATTGCATCCTGATTGAACAAGGAAATTCACCCATTCATAGGCTTCGGGGCCAATATCGCCAATACCATCGGAACCTGGTAAGCTACTGGGGTGTAATAATATACCTGACATTCTGTTAGATTTCATATGGTAATCTCCTTGTTTGAATAAATTCACCCGATTTTACCAGATTTGTATTATAGTCATCCGGGATTACATCCGGACCAATAATTGCATTAGATTGGACTGTCCAACCAGCAGGAATGATTGAATCCTTTCCAATTACAGTAATTTGGAAATCTGAATTATGTTCACCAATCAAACAATTTTCTCCGACTTTGACCCGTTTATCAAGAACACTACAGTTTATTATTGAATTTTTCCCGACCAGGCAATCTGTGAATAAAATCGATTGATTGATTTCGACATCTTCCATAATATGGACACCTGGAGAAAAAACACAATTTCGAACGATCGCACCTGATTCAATTACACATCCATCGGAGATCATACTGTTTTCTACAATTGCACCTTTTTTAATTAAAGCAGGAGGGCGTTCTTCGGTTCTGGTATGGATAATCCATTTGGGGTTATATAACTGGAAGGCAGTTTCGTTTGATAACAGATCCATATTTGCTTGCCAATAAGCTTCCATTGTACCTACATCGACCCAGTAACCACTATACGGATAAGCAAAAACCCGGGCATTATTATTAATCATGTTTGGAATAATATCTTTTCCGAAATCATGAAATGAATCAGACCGAAAATGATCGTTCCATAATTCCTGATTGAGAACATCCTGTTTGAATAAATAAATACCCATATTTATTGTATTTGCAGGTGGGTTTTCAGGTTTCTCAAGGAATTCAAGCACTCGAAAATTTTCATCATAGTGCATGATTCCATAACGTGACGCTTCTTCAAAAGGAACCGTGATAGTACAAATGGTTAGATCTGAATCATTGGTTAAATGAAAGTCGATCAATTTTCTGTAATCCATTGCATAAATATGGTCACCAGATAATACCAAAATATGATCAGGATCCCCACGTTTAATAAAGGTAAAATTCTGCTGAACTGCATCCGCTGTGCCGATAAACCAATCTGATGCCTGAGCTTTGTAGGGGGTTAGGATTCGAATACCACCTGAAATATCTCGATTCAAATCCCATGGAGCACCTGATCCAATATGTTCTATCAATGATTGAGGACGATACTGAGCAAGAACCATAATATCGTTAATTTGGGAGTTAACACAATTTGATAATGTAAAATCAATAATTCGGTATTTGCCTGCGAAAAAAACTGCTGGTTTTGTTCGTTTTGAAGTTAGAACTTTTAACCTGGTACCTTCTCCACCTGCCAAAATCACAGCTCTAATTTTCATTTTTCTCCTTTTATCAGATCCATATAAATGTGCGCATATTCAATGGCTGATTTTTCCCAGGAAAAATCGGAGTGTAGTCCATTAGATTGAATTATTTTCCATTTTGGTCGATTTTCATAATCTGAAATTGCTCTTATTAGTGCCTGAGCCATTATTTCAGGAATTGGCTCTGAGAATAAATATCCATTATTTTGTTTCGAATTTTCCTCATCAATGATTGTGTCTTTTAGTCCCCCAGTCGATCTGGCAAGGGGAACACATCCATAACGCATAGCGATCATTTGGGTCAGCCCACAGGGTTCATATCTGGATGGAATCAAAATAATATCTCCACCAGCGTACATACGTTTTGATAAATTTAAATCAAATCGTATGACAGATCTGACTTTTGTTGGCATTTCAACTTCCAAACTTCGGCAGGCAGATTCAATGACAGGATCACCTGTTCCCAGGAGGATTGCCTGCCAGGATGAATCAGCAATCAACCTTAATGCACTGATCGCTAAATCAACTCCTTTTTGTTGGTCCATTCTTGTTACCATGATAAAAAGTGGAATTTTATCGTTTTTTTCGAGACCAAATTCTGTCTGCAGGGCTAATTTATTTTTTAATCGAACATCTAATTGGGTTGAGTCGTAATTGAAGTGTAAAGTGTTATCTGTAATTGGATCCCATTTTGATTCATCTAACCCGTTAAGAATCCCTGAGAGAGAATCTTTTCTTTTGTTCAAGAAATCCTGTAATCCACATCCGTAATCTGGTGTGAGTATTTCGTTCGCATAATTTGGCGAAACGGTCAATAAAAAATCAGCAGCATACATTCCAATAGGAAGCGGAATGGAACGTGCCCATTCAGGCAGGTCCGTACAGGGACAATTCGGTAATCCAAATTCATTTAAAATTCTTTCAGATCCAGCACCCATATAGGGCATATTGTGCATTGACAAAACGGACTTTGTGTTTCGAAAGAATGGGTCGGTAACTTTCCTTAATTTTAAGTCATAGCAGGTGATGGCAGTATGCCAATCGTTGGCATGAACAATATCTACATGCCAATTTATATTCTTCACCATTTCCAGTGCTGCGATCGAAAAGAAAATGTATTTTTTGGCATCATATTCAGGATTTGAAGAATAGACATTTTGATCGGAAAGAATGGAACCACCTTCGATTAAATAAACTGGCACGCCTTCAACACTGGTTAGAAATACTCTTGCAGGAATATTTCCATGACTATGTTTGACCAGAAAAGAGGAAACTAATTGAATATTTTCTAGTTTTTGATTAATCATTGAATGGAATGGAATTACCAGACGAATATCCAATTCATTTCCAGATAATTGATTAGGGAGTAAATTTTTTAATGCTTTTGGCAATGAGCCAGCTACATCGCCTAATCCTCCCACTTTGATTAATGGAGCTGCCTCTGATGCGATAAATAAAATATTTATTGGACGACTTTTTTTCACATTACTCTCCCGGAAAATCCATTCAGACCTAAACTAATTCGATATAGTCTTGAGAAATTGTTGGTTTATTCTGTAAACCTAATAACTCAATCAGTTCAATAACTAATTTGGATTTAATTTCTGCATCTAACCTAGACCAGGTTCTACTTTTGATTTCCAAATATGCACCTAAATTTGGAACAATGAATGTGTCGACATTTATAAAGATTTCAGTATCTTTATAGCTTACCAGAAATCGTTTCCTGTCTTTCTCCACCTCAATTGTGCTTGCAGGATTAAAATATTCTTTATAAAATCTCAAACTTTGGGTAGCCGGCGCATAAAACCTTGATCTGGATAACATCACTTCTTGAGGTAAATATTTTTCACTACTTTCTCCAATCAACGTGAGCCGAGAACGAACATTGATTACCTCATTCTTTTCTGATATGAAATGGTCTTCTCTATATCTTAAGCGACCCTGTTTAGGATCATCAAAAAAGAAATAAGTGTCATATTCGTGGTAGTGCCGTTTTCGTTGAATGCTCAACCCACTATTCAGTATCGAATTTGTTATTTCTGCAGGATCATCAATACAAACCTTGATTTGAACTTCAAAGGATTCTCCCTCCATTGTTCCACCAATGGCAACAAGTTTTGAGAGAATAGAAGATTCACGTTGGAATAGGAAAGTATCAATTTTTTGGGCATAATCCTGACCCTGTTTCATCAAAGATTCTTCTTCGACGGTTAATAGTTGATGGTCTTTCATCAGCCATTTACCATTTACCATCAGATCTGAGACATCATTGGCTTTCGCAGCATAAACAACCTGACTGTAAAGACTATCCTGAAGATGCCTGAACCATGGAGAATTGTGAATTTTGTTTATGTCTATCAGTATGAGGTCAGCACGCTTTCCTGGCGTTATAGAACCGGTAATATCTTCCATGTGCAAAGCTTTAGCACCAATCCGTGTAGCCATAGCAATGGTCGTTTTAGCAGGGAGAGCAGTGGGATCTCCAGAAGATCCTTTCGCAAGGAAAGTTGTTAAACGAATTTCCTCAAACATATCAAGATCATTATTTGAAGCTGGACCATCCGTTCCAATTCCTACATTTATACCGATGTCCATCATTTGTTTGACAGGGGATATGCCAGACGCTAATTTTAAATTTGAGGAAGGATTATGGGCTACACCTGCATTTTTTGCTTTTAGCAGTCGTATCTCACCTGGATCAATATGGACACAATGAGCAGCGATAACTTTAGCCTCAAACAATTTCAAATGGTCCATATAAGGAATGACTGGCATCCCATGTTCAACGACTACATTCTCAACTTCGCTTTGGGTTTCAGCCAGATGGATATGCAATGGGATATCATATTTTATGGCGATATCTTTTGATTTTTCAATGATTTCTGGCGTACAAGTGTAAGGAGCATGCGGAGCAATTGCAGGTACGATGAGTGGATGGTTTTTCCATTTCTCAATGAATTTTATGGAGTAAGCGATAGATTCTTCATAAGATTGAGCATCCGGAGTTGGAAATTTGAGAATACTTTCTGAACAAACCGCGCGTAAACCAACTTCAGCAGTTGCTTCAGCTACATCATCCTCAAAATAATACATATCAGCAAAACATGTGATGCCAGAACGGATCATTTCTGCACAGGCTAATTTTGTTCCCAATTGAACAAATTCCGGCGTGACGTATTCTCTTTCAACAGGCATCATATATCCTAATAACCATACATCCAGGCGTAAATCATCTGCTAATCCACGCAGAAGAGTCATTGGAACATGTGTGTGTGCATTGATTAATCCTGGCATTAAAATTTTGTTGTTTGCATCAATTATTTCATCAGCTGAATATGATTTTAGGATCTCTGATTCAAGTCCAACTGCTTTAATTACATCATTTTCAATTGCCACCGCTCCAGGACTATATTGGTTGAATTCTTCATCGATTGTCAGGATATACGCGTTTCTTATAATCAGTGATACTTTTTCCATTCATTCCTCCGATCAGGTTTGTGTAAGTTGAGACCTAAGAAAGTGCATTGTCGTATTCGCCGCCCAGGTTAAAGCAAGATTGTCGTGTCCACCAAATTTAAAGGATTTATTTATTCTTTGGTTGAGGTGTATATAGTTTATTGAGAGCGTGGCACTTTTCTCATTTGTTTTTGAGAGTTCCGCAATTAAGAGAATATTCGGATCAATCTGTTTGTAGAGGGATTCCAGGTTTTTTTCAATAACCATTTGTATTTTCAAGGTTAAATTTTTCCGAATCCGATATCAGAATATTATATTTTTGTAATAATTGAGTAATTAATTGATCAGTACCTTTTTCAACCAAATAAACTTTTAAATTTAAATTGAGCAACAACTTTGCAATGACTTCATCCAACGTGTCCTCATTAAATCCAAAAATGAAACCACCCAATCTTTGTGTGATTATATCCATTATGTTTGAAATCATTTTTGCTGCTTTATTTTTATTTAAGGCTTTAGCTGTAATTCTGATATCTGTTTGACCAGGGTAGGCTACGATCCCAACTGTTGGATTGGAAAGAGTCTCTAAATCAGCGATTTTTTCATCAATGACGGATTCCCCAATACCTGATGTGTGAATTACATAGGTTTGGATTACATATTTATTATTAAACAAAGTACGGAGAATACCTTTCACCTGGTTTTCTAATAAGTATTCCAATTCTTTTGGTACGCCAGGCAGTGAAATGATTAATCCATTATCAATGCGACAGTAAAAAGCTGGTGCAGTTCCCACTGCATTTTCAATTGCAGTTGCACCCATAGGAATGTAAGCCTGTTTCTTGTTATTTTCTGTTGGAATTCTGCCAAAACGTTCAAAACGTTGTTTGATTTGTTCCCAGAGTTCGGGTCGAAATTCTAATTCTGTGCCAATTGCTCTTGCAATTGCATTTCTGGTTGGATCATCAACAGTTGGTCCCAGACCCACCTGTTGTTATGACTATATCTGAACGTGATAATGATTCCATTACGGAAGATGTAATTCTGTTTTCATTGTCACCAATCATGGATGTTCGATAAAGATCTATGCCTTCATTGCGTAAGAAACGGGCAATATATCGCGTGTTTGTATCCTGAATTTCCCCTAATAAAAGTTCAGTTCCGATAGTAATTATTTCGGCAGACGGCAAAATCCCTCCAAATATGACATCCAATATAATAATTCTGCTAGCATTAAACCAGTTATAGTCAAGTTTAGCACGAATTTAAATTGGTATCCCTGCAATCATGATAGAATTTTTAATTCAATTATGGACAAACAACAATTAGCCCGTTGGGGTGAAGAAACAGCACAAAATTATCTCAAAGAAAGAGGGATTCGAATTGTTGAAAAAAATTATCGAACCCAATCTGGAGAGATCGATATTATTGGGTTTGAAAATGATGATTTAATATTTTTTGAAGTAAAAACAAGGTCTTCAATAAAATTTGGTTATCCTGAAGAAGCTGTTAGTTTAAAAAAAATCGAAAAAATTGAAATGGTAGCCAATGAATATTTGGACAATATTTCGTCAAATAATCTTAACTGGCGAATAGATACAATCGCGATCATAAGAAATCCATATACCCAGAAATACCAACTTAAGTGGTTTAAAAATGTGGAAGCATAATTTACTAAAACCTGTAATTTTCATTGTCGGACCAACTGCTTCTGGAAAGACAGACCTTTCCATTCAATTGGCTACAATTTTGAATACGGAGATCATATCAGCAGACTCAAGATATTTCTATCGAATGATGAATATTGGAACTGCAAAACCTGATGCGAATGAAATGTCAAATATCAAGCATCATATGATTGATATCGCAGATCCAGACGAGACAATCAGTATCGCTGTTTTTAAACAAAGATTAACTGAGATTATCGAAAACTTGCATCAAGCGTCTAAAATTCCAATTGTCGTAGGTGGAACTGGACAATACATACATTCTATTTTACATAATTGGGATATGCCTGAATTAAAATCAGATCAGCAATTAAGAGAACTTCTTGAAAATTATGCAGAAAAATTTGGAAAATTAAAGTTATTTGAATTTCTTCAAAAAGTTGACCCCGAAGCAGCGAAAATCATCGATTATAGAAATTTGCGTAGGACAGTGCGAGCAATTGAAGTAATCCTGAAAACCGGACACCGTTTTTCAGAACAACGCAAAAAAGAAGCATCTATTTACACGCAGAAGATCATTGGGATTCGTTGGGATCGAGCTGTTTTATATCTCGAATTGATGATCGAATTAAAAAAATGATAGAAAATGGGTTAATTGAAGAGGTTAAAAGGGTTAATCGATTTGGGTTATACATCGGATTTGCCTTCAATGTCTGCCATTGGATATCGAGAAATAGCAGGATATATCCAAGGTAAAAACACACTTGATGAAGCGATAATTTTAATGAAAAGAAATTCACGAACGTACGTCCGTCGTCAGGCAAATTGGTTTAAGGCCGATGATGCAAATATTATGTGGTTCAATGGTGATAAATTAGATTACAAAAAAGTAGTTGAATATGTAAAATCAGAAGCGGGATGGAAAAAACCGGAATAAAAAAATGCACCTCCTCGGTTGGATTTATTGTCCAACTTTTGGGGTGCAGTTCAAGCCAGTGCTTTCTTTGATTTATGCTTTTAGTAATTCAGGCACACCACTCTTCTTAGTAGTTGGGGATGGGAAGATTTTTTCAAATTCTTCTTTTGATAATGTTTCAACTTCTAACAATTTTGTGGCAACAGCGTCCAATTTTTCACGGTAATCTGTTAGAATTTGTTTCGCTTCTCGATAAGCATCATTTACAATGGATCGAACTTCCTTATCAATTTTTTCGGCAACATTTTCTGAATAGTCACGTTGTTCTGAAATTTCGCGGCCCAAGAAAATTAATTCTTCTTTTTGACCATAAACCATTGGTCCCAGATCTTCACTCATGCCCATGCGCATAACCATTGTCCTGGCTAATTTGCTGACCCGCTCAATATCATTGGATGCTCCGGATGTAATATCATCAAAAACCAGTTCTTCAGCTGCTCTACCACCAAGAAGTCCTACCATGTCAGCAAACATTTTCTTCTTTGCCATTAATAAACGATCTTCTTGAGGTAATGCGAGTGTATATCCAGCTGCCATACCACGAGAAATGATCGACACTTTTTGAACTGGATCACCATTTGGCAAAACATGCATGACAACGGCGTGGCCAGCTTCATGGTACGCAACAATTCGTTTTTCTTCTTGACTGATCAGGCGGCTCTTTCTCTCAGGACCGGCAATTACTCGTTCAATGGATTCTTCAAATTCACTTTGTCCAATTAACGTCTTATTACGTCTGGCAGCCAAAATGGCAGCTTCATTAACCAGGTTTTCCAGATCTGCACCTACAAATCCTGGGGTTGAACGAGCGATTACACTTAAATCGATATTATCTTCCAGTGGTTTCCCTCTGACGTGTACTTTTAGAATGGCCTCGCGTCCACGTACATCGGGTCTATCAAGAACAACACGGCGATCGAAACGACCAGGTCGTAGCAAGGCTGGATCGAGAATATCAGGGCGGTTGGTAGCAGCCATGATAATAATATTCGTGTCTGTATCAAAGCCGTCCATTTCCACCAGCATCTGATTTAATGTCTGTTCACGTTCGTCGTGACTTCCGCCTAAACCAGCACCACGTTGGCGTCCAACTGCATCAATTTCATCTACAAAGACGATACAGGGTGAATGTCGTTTCGCCTGATCAAACAAATCGCGAACGCGACTTGCACCTACACCAACGAACATTTCAACAAACTCAGAACCTGAGATCGAAAAGAAAGGAACGCCTGCTTCACCTGATACGGCTTTTGCCAGTAAGGTTTTACCTGTACCAGGAGGACCTACCAACAATACGCCTTTTGGTATACGTGCGCCTAAAGAAATAAATTTTTGAGGTTCGCGTAAAAATTCGACCACCTCTTTCAATTCTTCTTTAGCCTCTTCCACCCCAGCTACATCTACGAAAGTTACAGTCGGATGATCACCAGTGAACATTCTGGCTTTTGATTTTCCAAAGGACATGGCTGCATTATTACTACCCTGTGCCTGACGGAATATAAAGAAGAATGCGCCTCCTAAAATTAAGAAGGGCAGAATATATCCTAATGCGGTCAGTACACCAACCCATGCGCTAGGGGCTTTGATGATGATACGGATTTTTTCAGGATTCAAATCCTCCTGGGTTACCCCAAGATTTAATAATTGTTCCACCAAAGTTGCTGTTGATTCTTTGGTTGACAAACCTTCACGAGCATCTTCCAGATATTTAACTCTTAGACGATTTTCGCTTTCTTCAACCTCAGAAATTTTTCCAGCTCGAATATCTGCTGCAATCTGATTAATGGTTAAAGTTTCTGCACTACTTCGTTGACTGAAACTATAGAATGCCATAACAATAATGGCAATAAATAGCAGCAAGTAGATTACATACGATTGATTTCTTGAATTCACTATGCCTCCCAACAAGGAAAGTCTTTTTACTTTTAGAAAATTATACCAATCTACCTATGTATTGGCTAATTTTTGATAACGTTTTTTGCTACATCTTATGAATTTCTAATAAAACTCAAGATATTTCATTAAAAGTTAATTTATTTTTGTTTTTTTGTCTGCTTTGTCAAAGGTTTTCGAGTGAACAACTTAATCGAATTTCACTACTGTATGATTTCCAATGTCCTTACCATTTGATTAATGTGAATACGATCATGTTGTGCAATGAATTTTACTAATTCTGAGGTTGGAGTAGGACCAAAAATCGCGTGATTTATTAATTTATTCCATTGTTGATTGGTTAGGTTTTGGATTACTTCAACCAAAGATGTTCTATTTGCAATGAAACGGGTAAGCTCATTCTTTGGGTGGTTTAAGATATATTTTCTTTCATCTGCCCATTGGTCTGTTAATGCGGCTTCGATAAAGGGATTGTCTTCTTTTGTTATCAGTTTTATACGAGGAATATTTACTTCTTGGTCGACATCAGCCATATGCGAGACAATTTCAATTAATGCCCATTCGTCTACTTTTGGTCTTTTTGAGAAAAGAGATCGAGAGATATGCATTCTCAAAAAAGAATCCATATTAGCAGCAGTAGCCTGTAAAATCGCGATTATTGCTGCTTTTGAATTGTTCAACTCAAATTTATAATTATTTGAATTTAAGTGATTGATCCAATTTGGCACATTTTCCAATCTTCCGGAAGCACTCAGAGGATTTAAAATAATTTCATCCTGCAGTGGGGGAGTTCCTATGAAAAAGGTCGGAATTCCTAAAACCTCTGCAGGTAAAATATCCATTTCCCATTCATTACCAATCATCACTACCGGTTCATTTGGCCAGCCAATTTTTCCCAGGATTTCAGCAAGAAATTCTGGTCTCGGTTTTGTAAAATGGAGTTCCTCAAAATTTGTTATATATTCGTAGTCCTTCAATTCAATTCCTAAATTTGCCCATTTTATGCGGTGGTTAATGGCGATTTTTGGGAAAAGAGGGTTGGTGGCGATAATTATTTTGATATTTTGTTTAGAAATTTTATTTATAATTGATGCTGCATGGGGAATCTCGTTTGTTAATGGTGCTAATTTTGGAAATTCTCTTTCGTAAAAATCAATAATTTTGTTTTCCAGAATTTCTTTCTCTGTGCTAATTAAAGGATAAAAATAATCATCAAAACATTCTTCCAGGGTTCTGGATGGATTGACATTATTGACCATTTTCTCAGTCCCATTTAATATGGCAGCTGGAAGATCATTAGGCGAATAATAATCAGATAAGTATTGCCCAAGGCGATGAAGGTAGGCAGGTATAAATGTCTCCATTGGATTCGCAAGGAGTGTATCGTCCAGGTCAAATAAAATAATCAATTACTTTCCCTCAAGAAAAATATCAGGTAATGGATGGCATTGTCCGCAACCTACATGTGGTTCCTTAACTTTTGTTTTACTTTTTACACAATAAGCAGAAACGTTCATGCGTTTGATAAAACCAAAGTCTTTCTTAATGACACCAGTTAATTGCATATGTTGACAGGCATTTGCCTGTAAGATATTCGGGACAGGGCAAGACTTGCAAATTTTTGTAGACCAATTCTGCTTAGAAGTTGCATCGGTGATTAAACGACATTCTTCAAAGTTTCGTCCGCGGAAATAATCACCAAAAAAATAGTGACATTCCTGACCGTAAGGAGTTCGCATATTTACTGAGTTACACGGGTGATGTATTCACCAGTTCTTGTGTCGATTCTTATCACATCCCCGGTTGCTATGAAGTAAGGGGTATACACTGTAGCGCCTGTTTCTACCTCGACTTTTTTGGTTTGACCGGTTGCGGTATCGCCTTTAACAGCAATTTCAGCGTAAGTTACTTCCAGGTCTACTGAGATGGGTAATTCAATATCTATTGCTTTTCCATTATAAAAAGTGATCTTCACTTCCATATTTTCTTTGAGAAAATCTGTTGAATCAGTAAGAATTTCAGATTGTAATGGATATTGGTCAAATGTATCGTTATCCATAAAATAATAAAATTCACCATCATTGTATAGGTATTGAGCGTTATGGTAGTCAAGACGCACATCCTGGACTTGTTGCCCAGAATTGAATGTCTTTTCGATTGTTGAACCAGTAATCATATTTCTGGCTTTGATTCTGATGGTAGCAGATCCACGACCAGATTTATTGTGACCATAATCCAACACTTTGTACAGATTTCCATCTAATTCAAAAGTTACACCTTTGCGAAGTTCATTGACGTCGATCATAAAAACACCTTCTAAATCTAAAATTATTAGCTAGATTATAGTCCAGGCGCTAATGGGTGACAAGGTTGGATTATTTTATTGTCCATTTGACAAGTTGAATAAAATAAAAGAACCTACAAATTCAAGGAAAAATTATTTAAAATATTTTATATGTATACAAGAAACTGGGGCTGCACTTGCAGCCCCAGTTTCTTGAAAATTATCCTAATTTAGGCTCGATTATTCCGTATCCACCATCCCTTCGGTGATATAGAATGTTAATACTTTCAGTATTCATGTTAAAGAATACGAAGAAATCTTCATGCCCTAACATTTTCATTTGTTCAATTGCTTCTAATTCATCCATAGGGATCAAGGAGAATGTTTTCCTGCGGGTAATTTCGGGAAATTCTTCTTTTTCTTCATATTCTGGAAGTTCTGACGCCAATTCCGAAAGTGGCATACCATCTCCACGACCGCGTTGTCGTTTGCCTTTTAAGCGCGCGATTTGTCGTTGCATTTTTTCCACTGACTCGTCAATCGCAGCAAAAATATCATCCGCTCGTTCTTCAGTACGTAGAATAAATCCCTTACCGCGAATTGTTATTTGCGCTACCTGACGATCGGAAGCATTTCTGGCAGATTTAATATAAGAAAGATCAACTCTGGTTTCATCAATATCATTCAAATATCGATAAAGTTTTGTGATTTTTTTGTTCACATACTCATCCAATCTTTCATTCATTTTAAGATTTTTAGTAAAGATATCGATCTTGGTTGCCATTTTATTCCTCCTGGATTAATATTTTTGTGCAGTTACGGCATCGCTAAGTTGATCACTAAAACCATTCTGTGTATGAACAGCACGAGCTAGTGTTAAACCAACTATATCCTTTGCCCCAGCGATTTTCAACGCTGATGCACAAGCTTCCAATGTTGATCCAGTAGTTGAAACATCATCAATTAAAAGAATGTTTTTTCCACTTACCTCATCGGAATCTGCGATAAAGGCTTTGGATACATTTATTAAACGCTCGTGTCGATCAAGACCAACTTGTGAACTGGTGTCTATAAACCGACGCAGCGACTGCTTATTTATTGGTTTATTGATTAAAATAGAAAATGGTAATGCAAGCAAAAAGGATTGATTGTAACCACGATCATGTAACCTTTTTTGACTTAATGGTACTGGTATTACCATATCAATATCCACTTTATTTTTATTGTACAATTCTACAAGATAATTAGCCAGTACTTCTGCTATACCAATATCGTGATTGTATTTCAATTTTTGTATTGCTAATGAAAGTGGGGGTTGATAGAAGGAAAACGACCTTATCATTTTCAAGTTTCTCAGATGATCATAACAATCCTGAATGTTATGTTGATAATTAGTGATTGGTTCTCCACATTTTTCACAAATATTTCCTTCCAATAACTGGACCTGCTGAGAACATATTGAACAAAACCTTTCGCCAATTACCCCACACCCAGCACATTGGGGAGGAAATAAAAAGTCCAAAATTTTCCATATTGATCTATAAAGAGGTATGCGAAAAGATGGGTTTTCCACCCAGAAATACATTGGACTCCTTATATATTACTGGAACATGCCACCGAGCGCAGATTGCATTAATCTAATGGCAGCCGGTGTTAATAATACAATCATTAGCGATGGGAATATTAATAATCCCATTGGGACAAGCATCTTGATTGGGGCTTTATGAGCTTCTTCTTCTGCAAGTTGTCTTCTACGAATTCGCATTTGATCTGCCTGGATTCGAAGAACCTTAGATAAAGACACACCTAATTGTTCACTTTGAATCACCGCAGCGACAAAACTTGTCATCTCTGGTAATCCTATACGGTTTGACATATCCCTTAATGCTTCTCTTCGAATTTTTCCTAACTGAATTTCCTGAATTACTCTCGCAAATGCCATAGACAACTGGCTTTCCCATTTTTCGCTGACCTTATGCATGGCTGCATCAAACCCTAAACCTGCTTCAACACAAATTGTTAATAGATCTAATGCATCAGGCATAGCTTTACGAATTTCTTTTTGTCGTCTTGAAATTCTTGAGGATAAAATCATGCTGGGAAAATAAAAACCTATAAGACCAAATAGTAATGATAACAATAATTTTCTTCCTAATGGCCAACCTGTTGATCCAATTGATAGGACAAATAAAATGATACCACCAAAGAAAACCAAACCAATAAACTGAGTTGCAAGAATGATGGTAGGATCGACATTTGAGGAGACGCCTGCTAATTCTAATTTCCTCTCAATGGATTGCATGGCGTTTTGAGGAGTAAATCTTGTAGCAATCTCCCCTAACTTTCTTGCTATCGGATATATTACTCTCTCTTGAAAGGGGAGGGAGAGTTCCAATTTTCTCAATTCTACAGGGCCTTCATCTATGCTTAATTCATTCAATCTCTCGTTCAAGATTCTGTTTTCATCAAATCCAGGACGTTGTAAACCTACCACAGTGAGAATAGCTGCAATAACTAAAACCGAGACGATGAGAATAATTAATATCTCCATAATCCAACCTCCAAGATTTTCTTATACCTCAATATCACCCAATTTATTCATTACAACATATCCAGCAATAATCAATAATCCTGCTGCAACTAAAGCTATGATTCCACAAATACCACTTTCAGGTTGGAAAAATTCCATTATATATTCCCTATTCAGTAAATATAATATTCCAACTACAAATATTGGTAACAGAGCTAAGAAACGACCTGAGTACATAACCTGAGTGGTCAGAACCCTGATTTCACCTTTTATCCTTACTCGTTCACGAATTGTATAAGAGATTGAATCCAAGATTTCAGCTAGATTGCCACCAACTTCACGTTGAACATTAATTGCAGTGATTGTTAAATCCAGATCGTCACTTGGTATTCTAACTAATAAATTATCCAGTGATTTTTCCATGTTGATACCAAGTTGCATTTCTTGGATAACTCTACGAAACTCATCACAAATCGGGGGTGGTAATTCTTTCGAAACTGCTTCCATTGCTTGCATGGTAGAAAAACCTGCTCTCAAGCCATTTACCATAAGATTCAACATATCAGGTAATTGTTGATCAAATTTAATTAATCGTTTTTTCTGTTGAGATTTTACATACATGTTTGGCAAGTACAAACCAATAGCAGCACCAACAATCGCAATAATTAAGTTTTTCCCACCGATAAACCAGAGTATAAAGCCTACCAAAAACGAACTAATTATTAATAAAGCGATAAATTCACCAGGTTTGAACTTAAGATCTGCTCTAGAAAGATTGTTTGAGATTTTATCACCAAGCGATGATCGTTCTACTCTGTTATTGATCCAATTAACTAAAGGTTGAGCACGTTCTTTTTCTGATAACAAATCCTCATCTTCAATGTATTTGCCTAATCTTTTCATTTCCGCAACACGACGATCTGCGGAAATGGAGACAACTATTCCAATTATTAATAGTACAAATGCAAAACTACCAACGACGGATAAAATTAAGACTGGATTGATTTGGTTTAGTAATTGGGCGATATCCATTGATACCTGCTTTCAAAAAAACTTATCTACGTCTTTCACCAATACCAAAAATTGATGGAGAAAGATGAATTCCTGATTGTTCAATCTTATCAATAAATTTTGGGCGAAGCCCTGTAGGTCTCAATCGACCAACAACTTTTCCATTTTCATAACCAGCTTGTTCAAAGGTGAAAATATCAGTCATTGTGATAATTTCTCCTTCCATGCCAGACACCTCAGTAATGTGAGTAACTTTTCTGGTTCCATCACGCATTCGGGATTGATGAACAACAAGATCAATAGCGGAAGCAACCTGTTCGCGAATTGCTCGTACAGGTAAATCCATACCAGCCATCAGTGTCATTGTTTCAAGACGTGCTAATGTATCCCTTGGGCTGTTTGAATGCAAGGTAGTCATTGAGCCGTCATGACCAGTATTCATGGCTTGCAACATGTCTAAAGCAGCTTCATCACGAATTTCACCTACGATAATGCGATCAGGTCTCATTCTCAATGTATTGATAACTAATTGGCGAATACTTACTTCACCTTTTCCTTCAATGTTTTCAGGTCTGGATTCTAATGTTACTACATGTTCCTGACGTAATTGAAGTTCTGCTGCATTTTCAACGGTTATTATTCTTTCATCAGCTGGAATAAATCCAGATAAAATGTTTAACAAAGTAGTTTTACCAGAACCCGTTCCACCTGAAATCACAACATTAATTCTGGACCTGACACATGAATCTAAAAATTGAATAGCTTCAGGAGTGATAGAACCAAAGTCGATCAGATTTTCAACAGTAATTGGTGTTTTTGCAAATTTACGTATTGTTAATACCGGTCCTACCAAAGAAAGAGGTGGAATAATAGCATTGACACGTGAACCATCTGGTAAGCGTGCATCGACATACGGACTGGATTCGTCAATACGCCGACCTAGAGGGGAGACAATTCTTTCGATGATTCTCATCACATGATCATTATTCTCAAAAGCCATTGCTTCTCTAAGAATCTTTCCAAATCTCTCTACGTAAATATTTTTAGCCCCATTAACCATGATTTCTGTGATTGATTCATCTTCAAGCAGTCGTTGTAATGGTCCAAACCCGAGTATTTCCGCGGTTATTTGCTCAAACATTCTAGACCGTTCCGGTCTAGATAAAATGATGTTTTCTTCGTTTAGTATCTGTTCAAAGAGTTCCTGAATTGTCTTTTTAACCTCTGCAGTCTGACTGACATCCATGCTTGGGTCCAGTGTACTTAAGAGTTTTGTCTGAACCCGATTTTTTAGGTCCTGATAAGTGTCGCTAGTTGTGGTTGGGGAAGGAGCAGATACACGTCTAGATTGAAGAACAGGATTTCGCAATGGTTCCGATCCACCCGGCTTTTGTGGAGGGTTGTTCGAATTCTCATTTTGGATTCGTCGTAATATCGACATATTAAGTCCTTATAGTTATATTTTTAAACTTTTTCTTCAATTTGTTCGGAAATTTTTTCCTTTATTTTATCGCCTATAGCATAAATGCTTTTTGATATTAGAGTGTTTTTGTTTTCAATAATGAAAGGTACTCCTCGATTTATAGAGGTGGTGACTATTCTTTCTTCGTAGGGTATAACACCTTCAACGGTTTGTTTCAAGCTTTCGCTAATTCTTTCTGGAGATATGGCTATTCGCTTATCAAACCAATTCAGTACAAAGAGTATTCTTTTTCTGTTGATTCCAGATTGATCAGAAAGACTTAGGAAAGAGTTTACACTTTTTATTGACGGGATATCCTGTGTGGCTACCAAAAGAATTAAATTCGCAATGTCCATTGCTGACTGCACTACTTCGGTAAGATACGGTGTTGTATCGACGATAATATACTCATAGATTCTTTGTAAATATCGCAGGACTTTTTGAAATTGGTCTGCGGAGACTTGATCAACAAATTCTGGTCGGGGGGGAGAGGCTAAAATTCTGATATTAGATAGAGAATGTGTAATAAGGACTTCATTGATAATATCAGGATCTAACTCATCTGCTCGGGGAGCTAAGTCAAGTATTGTATTTCTACCTTGTTCATTAAAAAAGACAGCTACATCGCCAAATAAAAGGTTTCCATCTACAATAACCGCGAGAGAACTTTCACTATGTAAAGATGCTGCGAGATTTGAGGCAATGGTAGTACAACCTACACCACCTTTTGGGCTATATACAACAATTATTTTACCCAATCTTCCTGTTCGTGCAGCAGACGTCTCTCCACTTTCGGCAACCAATTGCGCTTTTTGTTTTTCTTCAATTGCTAATTTTCCAGCTTGACGAATGGCATTGGTTAGCTCATCAATTAATGGTGGTTTTGATAAAAAGTCTCTCGCACCAGCAAGCATTGCTCTTCGCATATATCCGGAATCATACTGGACAGAAAGGATAATGATCTGGATATGAGGGTGTTTACGCCGGATATTTTCAGTAGCTACCAGACCATCCATATCCGGCATATTGATATCCATAACCATTACATCAGGTGATTTTTGAGAAGCAAGAGTAATGGCTTCTGTTCCAGTTCTGGCTTCTCCAATGATTTCAATTTTCGGGTCAAATTGAAGCATTCTTCGAATGTTTTCACGTGTTTCAGTGATATCATCGACAATAACTACCCGAATTTTCTCTGGATTCGCCATTTTATCCTCTTTGCTTGAAGGTTAATAAATTTGGATAAAAAACCTTCATTTAGGGTTGTGTAACCGGTGCAAATAGTCCAACACGAGGTTCTAAGGCAAATGGAAGTTTTGCAGGAAGAGGAATATTCTTTTGATCCATCAGATATTGCTGAGTGACAGCGTCAGTGAGTATGGTCTGATTATTATTGGGATTACGAAGGGCGAGTGTGAGCTCGATACCCGCTTTCCGCATATAAGCAAGAACTACCGCATCCTGTGGGGATACAACCAGTGTGACAATATCCGGTTCAGGAATTACAGGTTCGGCTTGTACTTCGCCTTCAACTGGTTCTGGTGCAACTTCATCTGCAGCAGGAGTTGTTTCGGCTCCAGTTAATGGGAAATCACCCAATCGAAGAATAATCGCATCCTGGACAATATTCTGGCAGACCAGTCTTGGCCTTTGAGATTCAGAAGGAACAACAAAAATTGGCTCATTCAAAGTTGGATCTAATTCTGTTCTGCCTTGTTTAGATCCTTCTCCACCACTTGTGATGATCACAGTCAGAGATTCAGTACTACTTTCTGCGGTAAGGATTTGCTTAGAAACCGAACCGGTGTAGTTGGGTAAAATCGTTTGGTATTCAGGATCCACATCTACCAGTTCCATGCAGCCAATAACCATGACATGATCACCCGGTTGTGGCGCGTAAGCAACCAAATACTGTTTTTCTTCGATTTTAAAAGAAATGGCAGTTTTATCAACTGGTATATCAAATGCTGCAACAGATCCGCCATAGGTGCCATCAATTATCATGCCTGGTGTAAGTGGAATTCTTGGTTCCAAAGGATAAATCGCTTTTTTGCCAACTACCGATTCCATGGTTGTAAAAAATGTACCTGCGACGAGTTCATTTTTTGGAAAAGGAATCATTGTAATAACGTTTTCATTTATCACTTCACCACGGTTGACATTTTGAGTTGTAATTACAATATCAACCATTTCTTCAATTTGAATTTGTGGTGATTCCCCGATGGCAGGTTCTGCTGGTTGTAATAAAGGCCTAAGCCTAAAAAATACGACAGCTGCTGCTGCTACCAATACAATTAACAATAACGCAATAATGATAATAATTCTTCCGCTTTTACTTCCACTGTTAGCCATAATAATGTCTCCTTGTTTTTTGAAAGAAAACCAACCTGATAATATATTATACGGCAATTGGTTTATATAGGAAAATGATTTCTACTGCGAGTTCTATAAAAAATTTCCCCGTCCAATTAACTGAATAAGATAATAAAAAAGATTGCAATAATTATGCCATTTAATTATGATTATGCAAATAACAATTTATAATAATAAAAATTCACAAAAAAAACAAAAGATCTCAGCTGAGATCTTTTGTTTTTTTGTTATGCAAAGAAACTAAATTGCTGAAACGATATTGCTGAAAATGTTTCCGATTGCTGGGCCAAGCAAAGCAAGAATAACAATAACAACAACAGCTACTAAAACAAGAATTAACGCATATTCAACAAGGCCCTGACCTTTTTCTTTCGGTGCAAATAACATATTTTTACTCCTTTCATTAGAATGTAAACATATTTTTTATTATTTCTAATTATATCCAATTAATCTAATAGTTCAATAATTAAAGATTACAAACACCTAACAATAGTTAAATTATTTAGAAATTATTAATTTTGAGAGACGATATTACTGAAGATGTTTCCAATCACCAGGCCAAGCATAGCAAGAATAACAATAATTACAACAGCTACTAAAACAAGAATTAACACATATTCAACAAGACCCTCTTTTCCAGGAAGCATAAGGGTGAGCAATCAACATCTGTCCTTTGCCTTTGAGCTATTACTTCATTCAAACTGAATTCTTTTCCGTTATAACAAGTGATGGTAGGTGTTTGTTCTCAAAAAGTCTCTAACAATTGTATATCACTATTCTTTACTGAAATAGCTGTTCGATTCACAATCCTCTTTCGTCAGGATCAATCGACTTTTTCGATCAGTTAGTGGTAATAATGCTTGTTTTCTACCTTGGCTGACTACTGTATCCATTTCCCAATCTCCCATCCGTTCCTTTGTTTCTACTTCCATTGGCTTTTCATCAATCGAGATCCTATTAGACAGGTTTACTCGCCTGTCATGCTTTCCACACCTCTTTTTCTTTCCCGCCTGGACTCGTGAATGCTGCTAAAGTTTTCCACGAGCTGCTTTATCCTCATAAATATAGTGATAGTCATTCGTGTCTGATTGAGCTCATTCTATTTGTCTTTCGATATCCTGAAATCTGGTGGCATTGATGTGAGGCAAGTTAATAGAATCTTATTGTGTTCCATTGACTGTCGTAGGTCTTGGAGACTATTTTGCTTCATCTTGCCACCTTTTTGACCTTCAAAGTTGCACTTACCACTTGAATCTGCGATTATTATTTAAGGTAAAAAATCACAAATTTTGGTTAAAAGGAAATATATATAAATATTTAAAAAGACGATATTTAAATCTAATTAAAAAAAATAAAAGGTCCCGGACAGGACCTTTTATTTTTTTGTTGTACAATCATTAAATTTGGGAAACAATATTGCTGAAGATTTGTCCAATTGCTGGGCCAAGCAAAGCAAGAATTACAATAACAACAACAGCTACCAAAACAAGAATTAAAGCGTATTCGACAAGGCCCTGACCTTTTTCTTTCGGTGCAAATAACATGTGATTTCCTCCTTTCAAGTAAAATCGGATAAAAATAACTAATGAAAATTATAACTTAAATGATTATTAAATCAAGTTGTCAAAATTACAGATACTTAACAATTATTATCCTTGCCACCAAGAAAGAATAACATAATCAAATAATAAATAAGTTTTTTTGTTTAAGCTATAATAATTGGTAAGTATTTATTATAATTCAGGAGGTATGATGAGCGACTTGTTTAATCGAATAACTGATGATCAAGATATTTTTAGAAAATTGTTCAGTAAAATTCCTGGCTTCAGTGGATATGTTGAAAGAGAAAATCGAAGAGCTGCAGATAAAATTCTACGTGAGGCTGTTGCTGATCGTTTTGAAGAATTGTGGCAACGTATATCTAGTATTCAAACTGATTTGATAAGTTCTGGAGGTTTGGAATTTATCGATGATATGGAACGTGCTGCAATAAAAATACGACAATTTATCGATCGCATTCGTCATGCATCCTATGGATATTCACCTTTCTTCAATGCTACGAAAGTCAACGAGGAAGAATTATCGAAAGTATACGAATTTGATTTGGCATTATTGGAAGAAGTGGATGTGGTCGGAAGAGCAATTGATAATGTTGAATCATCGATTGGAACTGACGGCTTACCAGCTGCGATCCGCCATCTGACCAGTCTTGCACAACAGACGATTGATGTGTTTAATCAGCGGTCGGAAGTTTTAATGGGTGGGATTGATTCTGTTGAAAATAATTAATTTCTCGTAAACAAAATGGAGATTTACTATGGCTAGAATTTTTGATGTAGTTGAATATGCAAGTGAAATGAAGGACGAATTAGTTCGCCGTTTTCCGGAAACTGGTGTCGCTGATTTACGAATCGGTTCCCAGGTGATTGTAAGGGAATCTCAACGAGTGATATTTTATCGAGATGGTAAAGCCTTAGATGAATTTGGACCTGGACGTCATACCATCATTACTGCGAATATCCCAAAAATAATTGACCTCATCGGAAAAGCTTTTAATGATCGAACTCCTTTTACTGCTGAAGTTTACTTCGTTTCCATGCGAGAATTTGCGGACAGAAAGTGGGGGACACCACAACCAATCCTGGTTAGAAACCCAGGCATGGGGCTAGGGGTGGCATTGATGCAAGGTTTTGGAAATTATAGCTTCCAGGTAAAAGACCCACAACAATTTGTTACACAGATTGTTGGAGCTAATGGTGTATATCGAATGGCCGATATCGAAGGCCGATTACGCTCCATGTTACTTTCTAAATTACAGGATTTATTAGGTGAAACTGCAGCAGGAAAAAGCGTTGCAGAATTAATTGGTTTAACAGAAGAAATTGGTGCTGCTGTCAGAGCAAAAGCGCAGGATGATTTTGCTGCAATCGGTTTGTTATTAAAATCTTTCTATATTTCCAACTTAAAACCAAGCGACAAATCAGCAGAAGAATTACGTGCGATGGGTATGCTGGATATGCAAACATACACTCAGTTGCAGGCAGCCGATGCTTTGAGAGATGCTGCTCGCAATGAAAGCGGTGGCGCAGGATTAACTGCAGGTATTGGAGCTGGTGTTGGATTAGGGGGAGTGATCTCACAATCTTTACAAGGAATGACAGGATCATCGACTGGTGCTGGTGGACAAACTACGACATCACAGGGTGGATTACCAGATGTTATGACACCTTCAGAGGCAGCATCCGCCTTGAAAGTATCGGAAGAAGATGTTTTAGCAGCGATAACGGCAGGTGATTTGAAAGCAAGGAAAATCGGCTCTGCCTATAGAATCAGTAAAGAAGCATTGGAAGAATTTCTAAAAGGATAATTATTAATAAGAACCGGGAATTTCCCGGTTCTTTCTACTTTATTGCTTTGTAAAATTTTTTTCAAAATCATTTTTGATTTCGTTCTGGGGAGCATTAATGAAACTTCACGAGTACCAATCAAAAAAAATATTTGAACGTTTTGATGTCCCAATCCCTAAAGGAAGAGTCGCCAACATTGCCTCAGAGGCAAAACAGATTGCAGAAGAATTAGGTGGGAGAGTTGTAATTAAAATCTCAGGTGCTCGTTGGAGGTAGAGGAAAAGCTGGAGGCATCAAACTTGCCAAAGATCCGAAACAGGCGAAAGAATTAGCAACAGAAATTTTGGGGATGGAAATTAAGGGTTTACCAGTCAGAAAGATATTGGTTGATGAAATTGTTGATATTGATCAAGAAATTTATCTGGGGATTACCAATGACCGGACCTGTAGACAACCAGTTGTGATTGCTTCTTCGTCTGGGGGAATTGATATCGAAGAAGTTGCCCAAATCTCACCGGAAAAAATTTTCAAGTTGTCTATTGATCCACTATTAGGTTTACAGGATTTTCAAATACGGGATATTGCTCTGGGTATTGATCTCAAACATGAGTACTGGAAGCAATTTATTAAAATCCTACGTGGGTTATACAGGGCGTACCTTGAAATAGATGCCACCTTAGCAGAAATTAATCCTCTGGTTATTACAAAAGACAAACGATTAATTGCGTTAGATGCGAAAATTATCATTGATGACAATGCTTTATTTCGGCATCCAGAAATGATGGAATTACGAGATTTGGATGTGGAAGCTCCAGCTGAAATTGAAGCCCAAAAATATGGATTATCTTACATAAAACTAGATGGTGATATTGGTTGTATGGTTAATGGTGCTGGACTTGCCATGGCGACGATGGATATCATCAGTCAATTTGGGGGCAAGCCATCCAATTTTCTGGATATAGGTGGTGGTGCCGGCGCAACAAAAGTTGCGGCAGCGTTAAGGATCATCCTTTCAGATCAAAATGTTAAGGTAATCTTGATCAACATTTTTGGTGGCATTACCCGTTGTGACGAAGTTGCCAAAGGATTATTAACAGCATTGGCGGATGTGAAAACAAAAATTCCGGTTGTTGTCCGATTGGTTGGAACAAATGCTGAAAAAGGGCGCGAATTACTTGCCAACGAAAATGTCCAGACAGCTAATACATTAGTGGAAGCAGCTAATATCTCAGTTCGTCTTTCAACGGGCGGTGCATCATGAGTATTCTTGTAAATAAGGACAGTCGGATTCTGGTTCAGGGTATAACAGGAAATGAAGGAAATTTTCATGCCTGGCAAATGTACCAATATGCAAACAATGTCGTAGCCGGCGTTACACCAGGAAAAGGTGGGGAGTGGGTTTTTGAAGGAAAAGTACCGGTATTTGATTCGGTTAAAGTTGCTAAAGAAGCAACTGGAGCAAATGTATCGGTCATCTTTGTGCCAGCTCATCTCGCGGGTGATGCTATGCTGGAAGCAGCTGATGCTGGTATTGAGTTAATCGTCTGTATTACAGAAGGAATACCCGTTCGGGATATGATGCGGGTTCGTAAATACCTGGATCAAAAAGGAAGTAAATTAATCGGTCCAAATTGTCCTGGGTTAATTACCCCTTCTGAGGCGAAAGTCGGAATAATCCCTGGAAACATCACAATGCCTGGAAATGTAGGTGTTATATCTCGGTCTGGAACTCTAACCTATGAAGTTTTATATGCCATGATGTTGTTAGGGATTGGTACCAGTACCTGTGTAGGAATCGGTGGAGACCCCATCAGTGGGTTAAGTTATATTGATTTGCTAGAAATGTTCGAACTGGATCCATTAACAGATCAGATTGTGTTAATCGGAGAAATTGGCGGGACGGATGAACAAAAAGCTGCCGATTATATTTCAAGGTATATGACTAAACCGGTGGTTGCTTTCATTGCAGGTCAATCAGCTCCTCCTGGAAAAAGAATGGGGCATGCAGGTGCCATTATTGAAAGTGGAGCAGGTACTGCTGAAGAAAAAATAAAGGCCTTACAGGAAGTAGGCGTTCAAATTGCAAGACATCCTGAAGAAATCGCGATTTTGCTAAATCGATAAAAAAAGCACCGTTAGGTGCTTTCGTTCTTCTATTTTAAATTTGCCTCAATATACGTAACAGCATCGCCTACCGTTTTAATTTGTCTGGCACTATCATCCGGGATTTCTAAATCGAATTTTTCGCTAAAACCATCAATGAGAAAAAATTGATCCATTGAATCGGCTTTCAAATCCTCAATAAATCGAGTTTCCATGGATACTTCGCTCTCATCTACTTTCAGTACATCCACAATAATTGCTTTGACTTGATTAAAAACTTCACTCATTCAATCCTCCTGTACATGCTACAGTAATATATTTCAAAATTGTATCTTTACTTATAATATTGTCAAGTGCTCATATTTGTTAATTTTAATTATATAGGCGGTGAAGATTGCTCTGCTATACTAAAATCAAAACACTGAAAATCAGGAATAGTTATGGCTGAAGAATTAATTAAATCAAGAAAAAATGACCATATCAGGATTAATTTAGAGGAAGATGTACGATCCACTCTGAGTAATGGACTGGAAAAGTATCGATTTATACACAATGCACTCCCTGAAATTAATTTAAAAGAAATTGATTTATCCCAAAAATTATTTAAAAAGGAGGTTGCAATACCGATTTTAATTTCTTCCATGACTGGAGGAACTCCTGAAGCTTTTCAAATAAATCAAATACTTGCACAAGCAGCAGAAAAATTTGGTCTGGCAATGGGAGTAGGTTCTCAAAGGGCAGCCATTGAAAACCCCTTATTGATTGACACATTTGATGTTCGAAAATTTGCACCAAATATATTGTTGTTTGCAAATTTGGGAGCTGTTCAATTGAATTATGGCTATGGAATCGATGAATGTAAACGTGCCGTGGAAATGATCAATGCGGATAGTTTAATTTTGCATCTAAATCCTCTTCAGGAGGCAGTTCAGCCTGAGGGAGATACCAATTTTTCTGGACTTTTAAAGAAAATTGAAATCATTTGTCACAATTTATCTGTGCCTATTGTGGTTAAGGAAGTGGGTTGGGGAGTATCAGATGTGCTCGTCAAACAGCTTATTAGTGTTGGAGTAGCTGCCATTGATGTTTCAGGTGCCGGTGGAACTTCCTGGTCCCAAGTGGAACGATTCCGATTGGAAGATCCAGTTGGGATTAAGGTAGCTGAAGCATTTCTTGATTGGGGTATTCCAACTGCCGATGCACTTACAAAGATTAGAAGTTCATTTCCTGAAATTCCAATATTTGCCAGTGGTGGGCTCAAAACGGGTATGGATGTTGCCAAATCTTTGGCTTTGGGTGCAAATTTAGCCGGGATGGCAGGCGTATTCTTAAAAGCTGCACATACGTCTCTGGATAACCTGGTAGAAACTATTAATATATTTGAGAGAATTATTCGCACCAGTATGTTTGTTACTGGCTCAAAAGATTTGATTTCATTTTCTTCCGACAAAATTTATAAAATTGGTGAAGACTTATGACTCTAAAAGAATATTCTCAAATAATGTTTCCAGAATTAGAAAAAGCACTTAAATCAACAATTCTAAATGATATTCCTGGTTCATTTCCAGGTTTAATAGAAATGATGAATTACCACTTTGGATGGTTGGAAAATGCCATTTCTCAAAAATCCCAGGGAAAACAGATACGACCCCTTATTCTTTTACTTTGTAACGCAGTTTGTGGCGGAGATTGGAAAAAGGCCCTTCCTGCAGCAATTTCAATCGAACTTATTCATAATTTCTCACTAATACATGATGACATCGAAGATCAATCCGACCTGAGAAGAGGCAGGGAGACATTATGGAAAATTTATGGCATCCCTCAGGCGATTAATACCGGTGATGCGATGTTCTCCTTAGCCCAGATGAATATGCTGAAAGTGGGAAATGAAATTAATAAACAAATTGGATTCGATGCCCTTCAAATGTTGAATGAGACCTGTTTAATTTTAACCGGTGGACAAAACCTTGATATTTCTTTTGAAAAAGAAACGAGAGTTTCTCTTGATCAATATTTGCTTATGATTGGTGGAAAGACTGCAGCGTTATTATCGGCTTCAACAGAAATTGGCGCAATCACCGCATTAACATCTGAGAATAATCGAAATGCATTAAAAAATTATGGTAATGCATTAGGTTTAGCTTTTCAAGCCTGGGACGATTGGTTAGGGATCTGGGGAGAAGAGGAAAAGACTGGCAAATCTACTTCTTCAGACCTAATGACCGGAAAAAAAACATTACCGATTTTATTTGCTCTCAACAAAGATGAAGACTTTTCACAGATTTACCAATCCGAAGGAGCGATTCAGGATAATTTTAATAAGTTGCTCTTAATCCTAGAAAACAATGGTGCAAAGGAATTCACCGAAAATGAAGCTAAAAAATATACGGATATTGCTTTACAATCACTCGAAGAAATAAAGGTTAGTGATCAAAAAGCTTTTCAATCACTTTTAGAATTAACTGATTTGTTAATTAAAAGAAAAAACTAAGCATTGAGGTTGAAATTTGTATCTTCATCTTTTGCAACTTTAGGTTTTGCAATGAAAATAATTAACACAACCATCACCAGCCAGGCAATTATTTGAATTAAATTTACATTTGATATGGAGTTGTTTGGATTACCATTAAAAAAGTCCAGAAAAACCACCAAAAGTGCGAGATAAAAAAATGATTTATAGAATAATTGTCCAGGGATTAATTTCTTTTTGGATAAATAAGCATTGAAAGCAATAATTGGTATTAATCCTATGGTGTAATAAATTGGGAGTGGATGACGACTGGCTCCCCAAAGGGGGATTGACCATACTGTTGAAGATGGCTTTCCGTATAAATTGCCTGAGGTAAATAAAGCCAAAAATAAAAAGAGTAGAAAGATTAATAAAGGGAAGGAAATGGAATCAAGAATTCGTTGAAGGTGAAATTTTTTCTTTTGAATAAAAATCAATGCAACCAGAAGAGAAAGAATTAATCCAGATGTGAAGTCAAAAAGAGTAGGACTTATAGAAAGTATCGATAAAGGATTTTCAAAGAAAATGGATGGAAATTGAAATACATACGATAATCTGCCAATGATGATTGTTGATATCAGATATAAAAAAATTAAATTTGAAACATCATTCGGATTCAATGCGAATTTTTTTGATTGTTTTTCGACCACTAAAATTGAGATATAAATGCCTAAGATGATCAATAAACCAGGGGTTTGAATAGCTAATGGACCAATATTTAAAATCGGAAACATTATTTTTCTAATTCCTTTATTTTTGACTCAATTAACGTCTCTGACATCGGTCCACCGATAACAATCTCGGATATTTTTCCGGTTTTATCGATGAAGAAAGTAGAAGGCAAAGCCTGAACCTGATATTTGTTTGAAACAATGCCTTCTGTATCCAAAAGAATTGGAAAAGTCAGTCTATTTTCACTGACAAAATTAATAACATCAGATAAATTATCTTGATAGGTATTGTTTACTGCCAATAATATCAATCCCTTGTCTTTATATTTATCGAAGATTTCTTGCATTGCTGGCATTTCAAATTGACATGGTTTACACCAACTTGCCCATACATTGATGATAATCATGTTGCCTTTTAAATTGGACAGTTGATATTCATTACCTTCCAAATCTCTCAAAACAAAGTCTGGAGCAATAAAGCCTGTTTGAGGGGCTGAGTAAATCTCTCCTGTGTTTCCCTGATTGGTTGAGATCGTAAAAAACACCCATATTGATGATAAGAGAATCAATGTAAGAGAGAATAAATTATCTTTGATAAAAATTAGTTTCATTTCCTAAATAATAATCTGATATCCGTAGATGTCAAATTGTACGTTTTACTGGAGTTTTTTTGCAATGCTGATTATCCAACTCACATATTTCTAAAAAAAATTTGTCATAAGGGACTGAGGTTATAATAAAGTCAGGGAAAAAAATATAAATTTTAAGGAATTCAGTATGAAAATTAACAAAGAACTTGAGCAAAAGGCGATAAAAACAATTCGTTTTCTTTCAGCAGACGGTGTGCAAACCGCAAATTCCGGTCATCCTGGATTACCCATGGGAACAGCGACGATGGCATATACGATTTGGACAAAACACTTGAGACATAATCCTAAGAATCAAAATTGGGTAAATCGTGACAGATTTATTTTGTCTGGTGGTCATGGATCTATGCTTTTGTATTCACTTCTATATCTCACTGGATATGATTTGCCTTTAGAGCAATTGAAAGAGTTCCGCCAACTGGGTAGCATAACACCCGGACATCCTGAAGTAGGGGTGACTCCTGGCGTGGAGACTACTACGGGGCCATTGGGTCAAGGGTTTGCGAATGGCGTTGGATTTGGGATTGCTGAGGCTCATTTAGCTGCAAAATACAATTTACCTGGTCTTGAAAAACTTGTTGACCATTATGTTTATGCGATTGTAACAGATGGTGATTTGATGGAAGGCGTAGCATCAGAAGCAGCTTCTCTTGCCGGACACCTAAAATTAGGAAAATTAATTTATCTTTATGATGACAACCGCATCTCAATCGATGGATCAACTGATTTGGCATTTACAGAAGACAGAGCGATGCGATTCAAAGCTTATGGTTGGCATGTTCTTCTTGTGGATGATGGAAATAATGTTGAAGAAATTGATCAAGCAGTAATCCAAGCGAAAAATGATAATCGTCCCTCTTTAATAATTTGCCGAACAAAAATTGGTTATGGTCTACCTACTATGGAAAACACAGCAGAAGCTCATGGAAAACCACCAGGAGAGTCAGAGTTAAAGTTAGCAAAGGAAAATGCGGGTTGGCCTGTGGAACCAAAATTTTTCGTTCCGGATGAGGTTCTGCAATTCTATCGCACAGCCCTTGATTTTGGAGAAGAACTGGAATCAAATTGGAATGAAATTTTAGAAGAATACCAAAAAATAAATCCAACAAAAACGGGTGAATTTCTTCGAAGAATGGCAGGATTATTACCAGAACATTGGCAGGAAGATATTCCAGTGTTCAATACAGACCCTAAAGGAATGGGGTCCAGGGTAGCTTCCGGGAAAGTGATAAACGCGTTGGCAAACAAATTGCCTGAATTAATAGGTGGTTCTGCAGATCTGACACCTTCTAATAATACATGGATTAACGGAGAATCAGATTTTCAATCTGACAATCCTGGTGGAAGATACTTGCACTACGGCGTGCGAGAACATGCAATGGGAGCGATTTTAAATGGAATCGCTTTGCATAAAGGTTATATACCATATGGTGCTTCATTTCTTGTTTTTACAGATTATGTAAGACCATCTATTCGAATATCGGCGTTGTCGCACATCCCGGTCAAGTGGATTTTCACGCATGATTCAATTGGTGTGGGAGAAGATGGCCCGACCCATCAACCGGTAGAACATCTTGCTTCTTTGCGAGCGATGCCCGGTCTAGTCGATCTCAGACCTGCAGATGCTAATGAGGTAGCGGTTGCCTGGAAAGTCGCAATAGAGATCAATGACAAACCAATCCTAATGGCTTTATCAAGACAAAACCTGCCTACTTTGGATCGGCAGTATTTCAATTCAGCTGAAGGTTTATCAAAAGGGGCTTACGTTTTAAAAGATTATGGATCAGAAAAACCAGAACTGATCCTAATCGCATCCGGGTCTGAAATCGCATTAGTGGTGAAAGTAGCGGATGTTTTGGTAGAGAAAGGCATGAATGTCCGAGTTGTATCCATGCCAAGTTGGTATTTATTTGAGCAGCAGGATCAATCCTACAAAGAGAATGTACTTCCACCGGATGTAAGAAATAGGATATCCGTTGAGGCAGGTTCTGGCTTTGGGTGGGAGCGATGGGTCGGTGACTCCGGTAAGATAATAGGGTTGAATCGCTTTGGTGAGTTTGGAAAATTTGAAGAGATTTATCCCCACCTTGGATTTTCGGTTGAAAATATTGTAAAAAATGCTTTAGAAATATGTGGATAAGGAGATAATATGCGCATAGCTGTGGGATGTGATCATGGTGGTTTCCCTCTAAAATTCACAGTGATCGAAGCTATTACGTCGCTTGGTCATGAAGTTGTAGATTTTGGAACTGATAACGGCGATATAAGTGTTGATTTTCCTGATTACGTTTATAAAGTCAGTGACGCAGTCCAACGCGGGGTGGCAGAACGTGGAATAATCATTTGTGGTTCTGGTGTAGGTGCAAGTGTTGCGGCTAACAAAATGAAAGGAATTGTCGCAGGTTTATGCCATGATCATTATTCAGCCCATCAAGGAGTTGAACATGATCATATGAATGTTCTTTGTATGGGAGCGCGTGTGATCGGTTCTGCTATTGCTGATGAACTCACAAAAGCTTTTTTATCAGCCAAAGAGGATCACAGTGAAAGATTTGTCCGACGAATGGAAAAAGTAAAAAAACTAGAAGAATTCGGTCATTTATAGAAAGTGAGATCGGTATGAATGAAATAGATAAGCTGCATCAGTTAGGTCAATCGATTTGGTATGACAACATTGAGAGAAAGTTGTTAAAAAATGGAGAAATGGAAAGAATGATTGCTGCGGGTGAAATTCGTGGGGTGACTTCCAATCCCTCAATTTTTCAAAAAGCGATTGCTAATTCAACTGATTATGATTTAGCAATTCAACCGATGGCTTGGTCTGATTGGGATCCCGAAAAAATATTTTTCCAACTTGCAATTGAGGATATTCAGGCAACAGCTGATCTTTTTCTACCTTTATATCAAGAGACTAATGGTGGTGATGGATTCATCAGTCTGGAAGTAAACCCTAAATTAGCTTATGACTTTGAAAGAACGTTTACCCAGGCAAAAGAATTGTGGGATCGGGTAAATCGTAAAAATTTAATGATAAAAATTCCTGCAACTAAAGAGGGTTTGCCAGCAATTCGACAAGCCATTGCTGCCGGAATTAATATTAATATTACTTTAATTTTTTCCGTTTCAAGATATGAGGAAGTAATTGAAGCCTATCTTTCAGGTCTGGAAGATCGCGTAAAAAATAATCTTCCCATTAATGATATTGCATCTGTGGCTTCCTTTTTTGTCTCAAGGGTCGATACAAAAATTGATTCAATATTGGAATCATTTATTAAAGACGCCAAGATAAACGAAAATCAATTTCTAGAATTAAGAGGGAAGGCCGCCGTTGCTAATTCCAGGCTGGCTTATGAATTGTTTGAAAAAGTTTTTTCTTCAGATCGATTTGATCAGTTGAAACAAAAAGGTGCAAAAATTCAACGACCATTATGGGCATCTACATCAACTAAGAATCCTGCATATTATGATGTAATTTATGTTGAAGAATTGATCGGTGAAAATACAGTTAATACCATGCCGCCTCAGACATTGGATGCATTCAGAGATCATGGAAAAGCAGAAATAAAAATCAGGAAAAATCTCGAGCATGCAAGGGAATTGTTTTCTTCTCTGGGTAATCTTGGCATTGATATTGATGAGGTAACCCAGGCTTTGGAAAATGAGGGTGTAAAAGCATTTGAAACAAGCATTTGTATCTTTACTTGACACGATCAATAATCGAAAAAGAACCATCCAGAATAAATTGCCAGGTCTAATTAATTTAATAAAAAACACGATTGATGATTTAGATAAAAAGCAAATCATTACAAGAATTTATGAAAGAGATGCTTCCGTATGGGATGTAAACCCCTCAGAATCGAATGAAATCCCAAATCGACTGGGATGGCTGGATGCTCCATTTATTTCGGTGGACTTAATTGATGAAATTAATAAATTTCGCGATGAAATTATTCAGGATGGTTTTACGCATGTTCTCCTTTTAGGAATGGGTGGTTCATCATTAGCAGCAGAAGTAATGAGTTTGACTTTTAGAGGACATTCAGAAGGATTGAATTTATCCATTTTAGATTCAACTGATCCGCGTCAAATAAAACTTGCTGAAGAAAACAATCCTCATGGAAAAACGATTTTCATCGTTTCAAGCAAATCTGGTGGAACAACAGAAGTACAAGCATTCCTAAGATATTTCTATGATCAGATGAAAATTTTTGCTGGTAAGGAAGCTGGCAAATATTTTATCGCCATCACCGATCCTGGAACTGAATTATCGCGCCAGGCAAAAGAACTCAATTTCAGAAAAATTTTCTATGCTGATCCAAGTGTAGGTGGAAGATTTTCGGCATTAACAGCCTTTGGTCTGGTACCTGCTGCTCTAATAGGTATTGAAATTGAAACTTTTTTACAAAAAACCAAAGAATTTACCTATACTTGTCGGCCTGGAGTAGCTGCCGGAAGAAATCCCGGTCTTGTTTTAGGTGTAATTCTTGCTGAAGCAGCTCAAAAAGGAATTGACAAATTAACTATCATTGCTGAAGAACCTTATAGATCTTTTGGATCGTGGTTGGAACAATTAATTGCTGAATCAAGTGGCAAACAAGGAAAAGGAATCGTTCCTATTGACATTGAGCCTTTTGTCAATATTGACTTTTACTCACAAGACCGGATTTTTCTTTACCTGAAAAGTGATGGAATTTTTGAACAGAAAATTAATGAAATCGTTAATGCAGGTCATCCGGTAATTTCTTATGAAATAAATGAACCTTATGAATTGGGATCCGAATTTTTCCGTTGGGAGTTCGCTACAGCTGTGGCTTGTGCGGTTCTGGGTGTAAATGCGTTTAACCAACCGGATGTGCAGGATAATAAGAACCGAACAAAACTAAAAATCGATGAATTTTTATCAATGCGAGAGTTCAATTCTGGAGATCCAGTTTTGAATTTTGAAAACGCCACTATTTTTACTAATCAAACTGATATCGATCTCAGTGGTAAGTATTTGAGTGAAATTATTGACACATTTTTACAGCTTCGCAAAGATGGTGATTATATTGCCATAAATGCTTATTTACCGAGGATTTAGGAAATTGAAAGAGATTTACAGGCATTTCGTCAATCAGTTTTATTACGGAGCCAAAATGCTACCACATTAGGATTTGGACCAAGATTCTTGCACTCAACAGGTCAATTGCATAAAGGTGGTCCTGACAGTGGTTTGTTTATTCAAATCGTCGACGCGCCTGACCTGGATGTTGATATACCAGGCATGGGATTACCTTTTGGAAAATTGATGTATGCTCAAGCGTTAGGTGATTACGAGGCTTTAGTGAATCGCGATCGAAGAATAATCCGAATTGAGTTTAAAAATCAAATATCAAAGACCTCTGGAATTAAGAAAACTTTATAATAAATTAAATACTTTGCGCTAACGCAATCGCACCTAACATACCGGACTGATTTCCCAGTCCGGGTGGTACGATATACTCATCTATTCGGTCGAAGATCATCTCTGATTGAACATAACCATTCAGATACAGTTGTGTCTGTTCATGAATCATTGGAAATAATTGTTTCTTTTGCATGACTCCCCCTCCAAGGATAATTTTTTTCGGAGAAAAGGAGCAAATATAAGTGCTCATCGCCTGGGCAATGTAATTAGCTTCCAAAAGCCAGGCGGGATGATTGTCATCCAGGTTTTCGGCAGAGGTTCCCCAGCGTTCTTTTATGGCCGGGCCACAGGCAAGACCTTCAAAACAATTATGGTGATAAGGACACTTGCCGGAGTAAGCATCCTTTGTTATATCCTGGTTTAGTCGAATATGACCCATTTCCGGATGAATGAGCCCATGCAGAGGCTTATTATTTATGATTGCTCCTCCCCCAATTCCTGTTCCTATGGTGAAATACAAAAAATCATCCAGGCTTTGCGCAGCTCCCCATTTCCCTTCCCCAATGGCTGCCACATTAACATCTGTATCGAATGCAATCGGAATATTCAAAGCACTTTTGATTGGTTGTAATAGATTTACATTTCGCCATCCGGATTTTGGGGTTGTTGTAATAAAACCGAAAGTGGGGCTGTTAGTATCCAGATCAATAGGGCCAAAACACCCAATTCCAAGAGCTTTAATTTTTATGTTGTGTTTTTGAATTGCATTTTTAAAGAAAAGGATAGTATTCTCAATCGTTTCCTGTGGATTGGTAGTAGAAAACCGGCTTTCCTCAAGAATATCGTCGGGATTATTAGCAATTACACAGACGAATTTTGTTCCTCCTGCTTCAATACCACCGTAATATTCTTTCATCGCACTCTCCTTTAGACTGAAAAATTCATGTAAACAAACAATTTTCTAATCAGGTATAATGTAAATCTCAATTTTAAAACCCAAATCATTCGTATGAGGAAATTATGGATATTTTTGATAAATGCTTTGCCTACACAACTGCAAAAGAAGCGATAAAACGAGGCTTCTACCCTTATTTTATTCCATTAACAGAAAACGAAGGAACTGTTGTGGACTACAAAGGCCACAAATTAATAATGTGTGGGTCCAATAATTATTTAGGACTGACGACACATCCCAAGGTCAAGGAAGCTGCATGTAAGGCAACTGAGCATTTTGGTACCAGTTGTACTGGTTCCAGGTTCCTAAATGGTACGCTAGAATTCCATGAACAATTAGAACATGAATTGGCTGAATGGGTTGGTAAAGAAGCAGCCCTTGTTTTCAGCACTGGAATGCAGGCAAATTTGGGTACGGTTTCAGCAATTGTGGGAAGCAAAGATATTGTTGTTCTGGATAAGGATGATCATGCTTCCATTGTAGATGGTGCCCGTTTAAGTTTTGGAAAAATAGAACGATATCGCCACAATGATATGAATCACCTTGAACGCGTTTTAAAATCTTTACCAGAAGATTCAGGAAAGATCATTATTATTGATGGTTTGTTCAGCATGGAAGGTGATTTAGCTCCACTTCCGGAAATTATTCCATTGGCGAAGAAGTATGGAGCAAGATTGATGGTGGATGATGCACATGGAATGGGTGTTACCGGTGGAGGGCATGGAACTTCACATCACTTTGGCGTCACAAAAGACGTGGATTTGATTATGTCTACATTCAGCAAATCGTTCGCATCCCTCGGTGGATTTATTGCAGGAGATGCAGATGTGGTGCATTACATAAAACATTTCGCCAGATCACTCATTTTCTCAGCCAGTATCCCCCCAGGAAATGCCGCTGCAGCTTTAGCTTCCTTACAAGTTATGCGTGAAGAGCCTGAAAGAATTGAGCGGGTCAATCAAATTGGTGAACGGATGCGCAGAGGGTTCAAAGAATTAGGATTTGATATAGGAAATTCTGAAACACCTGTGATACCTATCCTGATTGGATCTGATGAAAAGACATTTCTGACCTGGAAATTATTATTTGAAGCTGGCGTGTTTGTAAATCCTGTTATCAGCCCTGCAGTGTCACCTGGCCGTCAATTATTACGAACCAGTTATATGGCTACCCATACGGATGAACAGCTGGATACGGTTTTGGAAATCTTCAGCAGGATTGGCAAACAAGTTGGATTGATTTGAGGTTTGTACTGAACTCCTAAAATTTGGGTCTCTGATTTTATATTTTCTTTCAATTGAGGAGTAATTTGGGAACCAATTTTCTGTTATTTGATATTGATGGAGTTTTAATAAATCCATCTGGATATCGTAAAGCAGTTTTTGACACAACCAGTTATTTTCTAAATAAACTTGGTTTTTCAAAGATTTCAATCAATGAAGAAATCATAACGACTTTTGAGTCGATTGGTATTACTTCAGAATGGGATATTATCCCTTTGTATTTATTAATCGTTGTTGAGCTTTCATTAGTCGAGAACCAAACAGATATCACCTTTAATAATATTCAGGATTGTCATAATTTTTACCAAAAATGCGAATTTCAACCTGATCAAAAAAATATAATCTCATCTGTTTTAGTCCTGAAGGATTTTCTTCAGAATGGATATTCCGCATGTGATTCTTTACTCAACCTTAATTTTGAAAAAGATACCTTTCAAGTTTTCAATAATGTGAGGAGCAAAATTTCCTGGATAAAAAAGGCATGGTTAGAAGAGTCCAGAAATATTTGGAAATCCGAAATATTACAATATTTTCAAAATTTAACCTTAGGAAGTGAATTGTTTCAAGAAATAACGGGGTTAAATTGGATTCTTGAATCTGAGCCATATTTGGTAAAGTACGATTATCCAATGCTACTTGATGAAATCAGGAATGAAATTTTGCGTTTAGGTTCGGAAAAAAGTATTTTTCCATCCATTATCACAGCCAGGCCATCTAGTTTCCCCAATGGGGTCAAATCTGAAAAATCTCAACTAAACTTTCCAGAAGCGGAATTGGCATTGAAATGTATGAAGCTGGAACAGATCCCGTGTGTTGGTTTTGGAGCATTAGAATTTTTAGGGATAGAGAAAAATGGTTGTGGAGACCATTTTGTAAAACCTTCTCCCGTACATGCAATGACTGCGATTCTTTTATCAAGTGGTGTCGAGATTATTGACGCGCTAAGGTTATCATATGACTATTTTTACAATGATTTGCATGCAGAAATAGTGGATCATTTATCCCGGTTTATAGCTCCGATTAATGTTTGTATATTTGAGGATTCAGTTATTGGTATTCAATCTCTGGAAACCGTAGCTAAGAGATTAACCAATGATGGACTAACAATAAACATGTTTGTCTATGGTGTTGCAACTAATAAGAATAAAATAGAAGCATTAATGAAAGAAAATGCCATCATTTTTCCCACAATAAATGAGGCATTTTCTGCTTGTGTCGATTTATTGGAAATCTAAAATCTTCTAACTGGTGTATTGGTTTGGTTTCTTCCCTGAAAAGCAGGTTGTTGAATTGAACTGGTTGGATCTGATACATATTCAGGATCTGGTCTATTGGAGAATCGCGATTGTTTTTGATATGGTTGCACCGGAGATTTGGATTGTGAAGATGCACTTCGGGCAGTTAACGTAGAAGCTGAAGAATTATAGCGGGGTGAAGCTGAAGTATGAGTCGCAGGTCGGGTGACTCTTGTATGGCTTTTTGAGCTGGTTTTTTGGTCCGAGAGAGTCAGACTTCCAATCAATAAGATTCTTGTTACCCATACCATGATGGAAACAAATATTGGAACCACGAGATGAATGGTTTCTGAATCAATAATTCTTGAACTCATAATGGAGTGATTAACAATTGACATGGATACACCCCACCAAGTCAGGATTGCGTTCATTGTTGCAGCTAAAAACCATGCACCAAATAAAAACCAATCTTCTTTGATATCTGATATTTTATTTCCCGGCATGAACAATCGGGCAATGCCGGCGAAATCAATTAGGCAGAAAGCAATAGCTAAAATCGTTGACCAATAAAACCCCGCGAACTTGAGATCCCCCAGTAAATCCTTTAATGCAAAATCGGTTGTACTGTAATTAAACATTTCGAAAGCGATCAAACCGATTAATAAAATAAAGGTTGTGATGGATAGACGATTATTGGCGAACCAATAGCTTAAATTAGATTTTAAATTAGATGTAAAAGAATTTGTGTTGATCATGACATTCTCCTTATTAGAAAATAAATTCTAATATATATAATAGAACAAAATATCTAAAAAGTCAATAGGGAAAATTTTCATCATTTATAATTTGATATGAGGAATGAGGTAAAGATGAGAGATGATTTTCGTTTAGTCGCCAAAATTTACGATCGCATAATAAAACCCAGGCAGGATATTTCATGGAGAAATATTATTTGTGAATTGGAGTCTTCTTCGTTGCTTTTAGATGTTGGTGGAGGCACGGGTAGAATTGCTGACGCAATGGAAACTTGCTTTGAAAGAATAGTGATCTATGATGTTTCATTACCAATGATAAGGGAATCAAAAAACAAGAATGCAAAAATTTTTGGTATATGTGGAAAAGTAGAAAATTTAGGTCTGAAAATGAATTACTTTGACGCAATTATTATGGTTGACACATTACACCATGTTGAAAATCATCAAAAAGCGATTTTATCCATTCTAAGTGCGCTAAAACCCGGTGGCATATTCATACTAGAAGAACCAGACATAAGAAAATTTCCGGTCAAATTAATAGCTGTGATGGAAAAGTTGTTATTTATGCGTAGTCATTTTTTAGAACCTGAGGTGGTATTAAATTGGATTGACAAGAAAAATTTCACAATAAATTTAATTGAAGAAGACAATAATTATTACTTTATTGTAAAAAAGATTGATTCTGAAGTATAAAATGCTATGGTATGATTGGCGAAGTTAAAAAATGGAGAAATTAATGGTAGACATAACTGTAAAAAAATTAATTAATGTACTTCCGAAAGTATTTATTTCAGAAAATGCTAAAAATACCAGAGCAAGCATTCAAATTATTGCCACTGGTTCAGAGGGTGGTGAATGGGGGATTCATATTATTAATCAGACCTGTCGTGTTGAAGAAGGGCAGGTAGATAATCCAGATTTTTCACTGATTGCTACTGCTGATGATATATTGAAAATCTTTCTTGGTGAATTAGATCCACTACGAGCATATATGCAGGGAAAAATTCAATTTAAAGGTCGTATTAAGCATGCTCTGGCGTTAACAGATATTTTCTTGACGGATAAGACTCAAATAGAAGCTTTGATCTAAATCCGGGTTAATATAGACCCCAGTCATCCATCAAACCTTCTTCAACCATTGAAAAATCCCAGGGATCCATCCCAAAATCGATGGAGGTTTCCCGTTCTAATACTTCTTCAGCTTTTTTCCGCGTTGATTCAAGCATGGCTGGTCCATAAGGGCAAAATGGCGTTGTTAGGATCATATTCACAATTGCCCTGTTTTCATCAATGGTTACATTGCGAACCAATCCCAATTGAATAATGTTGAATCCAATTTCAGGATCTACGATTTCTTCCAAGCCTTTTTTTAATTTTTCACTTAATTCTGGATGGGTTGTTTCAGATAGCCAGATTGGGCGATTTGAACCAGGTGTTTCACTCATGATAAAGTCTCCGATTTATTTTCCATTGGGATAATAAAACTGCAGCGTTGGTTTCCTTGTAAGATGCATTGCATCTTACTGGCTGGGATGTCCAACATTTCAGTGATAATTGATTGATCGAGTGTGCATACCTCAGGATGAGATTGAACAACATGAAAATAAGGACAACTTATTTCGTGGATCAAATAATGATCGTTTTTCTTTTCCCACTCGACATTAAATCCTTCTTCGTTTAAGAGGTCCTGAATAAATTCCAAGCGATCTTCCATGGGAAGATTTTTTAATGTATTACGATGCGAAGAAGCTATATCTTTGGCTATTCCTGAAAAAATATTATTCAAGGCTTCTGGAGATAAGGTTTCTTTGAATCTATCTAATATTCTGTTGGTTAACCGATAATATCGGGATGGAAACCTTTCGAGACCTTCATCTGAAAGAGAATAGACCAATCTGGGCCGTCCAACGCCGTGTCTTTCTTCTTCAGCTAGAATCAAATCATCAGCGAGTAAGTTATTGATGTGGTGTCTGACAGAAATTGTGTTGATTGTCACAGCATCTGCTAGTTCGCTAATGGTTGATTTCGGATTTTTTAATAAAAATTGTAAAATTTTTTCTCTGGTGCTTTTCATTTTTTGATACCATGAATTTGTTTTTATTCACGGCAGTATATCATAAATAAAATGAATTTGTCAATATTTATGATTATTATAATAAATATTGACCTAATTAAACTGGCGTGATATAATTTTGGAAAATTCGGAGATGAAATAATCACCGAAATACAATTCTAATAAGGAGTTTACAGGTTCATGTCTGAATTAGACATACAAAACTTACATGTCAGCATTGATGGAAAAGAAATATTAAAAGGTCTAAATTTCACTTTACCAAAAGGCGAAGTACATGCAATTATGGGCCCAAATGGTACTGGAAAATCAACTCTTGCATATACATTGATGGGTCATCCATCGTATGAAGTTACTGATGGTGAAGTGTTCTTTAACGGTGTTAATATTCTGGATCTTGGAAGCCTAATGAACGATCAATTCTAGGGATTTTTCTTAGCTTTTCAATATCCAGTTGCTATTCCAGGTGTAACAGTTGCAAATTTCATTCGCTCAGCTGTAAATGCACGAAGACGAGCGGTAAATCCTGATGATAAAGGTATTCCTTGTTGGAATTTCGTAAAGAAGTCAAACAAAAAATGGAACTGCTTGAAAATGGATCAATCTTTTGCAGGTCGTTATTTAAATGATGGATTTTCCGGTGGAGAAAAAAAACGTGCTGAAATTTTGCAGATGGCGATGTTAAAACCGGAAATTGCAATTTTGGATGAAACTGATTCAGGGTTTGGATATTGATGCATTGAAAGTTGTTTCTGATGGCGTTAATACATTGCGAGGTCCTGACTTGGGTGTTCTGGTTATTACCCATTATCAACGAATTCTTAAATTATATCAAGCCGGATTATGTGCATGTCATGATGGATGGACGAATTGTTGAATCTGGCGAGAGTGATCTGGCACTTCATCTCGAAGAACATGGATATGATTGGATTCGCGAAAAAGTGAATGGTAATTAAAAAGTCCGATTCAAAGCTAAAAAGAATTGAATTAGGAGGTATATTATGAGTGAAAAAGTTCAGGATAAATTCCTTGAGCAGATTAGGTGAATATCAATACGGTTTTAGCGATCCTGACATATCCGTTTTTAAGACAGAAAAAGGTTTGAATGAAGATGTCGTCCGACAGATTTCCGTCATGAAAGAAGAGCCGGAATGGATGCTGGATTTTCGATTAAAAGCCTTGAAACATTACATGCAACGCCCAATGCCAAATTGGGGTGCTGATATCTCGCAATTTGGATCTGGATAATATTATTTACTATGTAAAACCATCTGAAATGGAAAGCAAATCATGGGATGATGTTCCGGAAAATATCAAAAATACTTTCAATAAATTAGGCATCCCGGAAGCAGAACAAAAATTTCTGGCTGGGGTAGGAGCCCAATATGAATCCGAAATGGTTTATCACAGTATTCAGGAGCATCTTGAAAAACAAGGTGTAATTTTCCTGAGTATTGAAGAAGGTTTACGACAACATCCAGATCTTTTTAGAGAATATTTTGGAACGGTTATTCCAATTGAAGATAATAAATTTGCTGCCTTGAACAGCGCAGTTTGGTCAGGTGGTTCTTTTGTTTACGTCCCAAAAGGTGTAAAAGTTGATTTACCCTTACAGGCTTATTTCCGTTTGAATGTTGCCAATATTGGTCAATTTGAGCGATCATTGATTATTGCAGATGAAGGCGCTCAGGTTCATTATGTCGAAGGCTGTACCGCACCGACTATACACATCAAATTCCTTTCACAGTGGTGTCATTGAAATTGTTGTAAAGAAGAATGCGCGTGTTCGTTACACTACCATTCAGAACTGGTCTACCAATGTCTACAACCTAGTAACACAGAGAGCAATAGTGGACGAGGGTGGAACAATGGAATGGGTTGATTGCAATCTCGGTTCTAAAGTAACCATGAAATATCCATCCTGTTATTTGATGGGACCAGGTGCACACGGTGAAATTCTATCAATGGCATTTGCATCGGATGGACAACATCAGGATGCCGGTGGAAAAATGATCCATCTTGCGCCTAACACAAGCAGTAAAATTACTTCCAAATCAATCAGTAGAGGCACCGGTAGATCTTCTTATCGTGGATTATTAAAGGTTCACAAAGGCGCATACAATTCACGCTCCAATGTGGTTTGTGATGCATTACTTCTAAATCCTCAAAGCAGATCAGATACTTATCCTTATATTGAAATTGATGAAGAGGATGTGATTAATTGGACATGAAGCCTCTGTTTCCAAAGTTGGGGAAGAACAACTTTTTTACCTGATGAGCCGGGGATTAAGTGAAGAGGAAGCAACCACTATGGTCGTTTCAGGGTTTATTGAACCATTGGTAAAAGAATTGCCAATGGAATATGCTGTTGAAATGAACCGCCTGATCCAATTACAAATGGAAGGTTCTGTAGGGTAAACAGGATAAGGAAGGATCCATAATTATTATGACAATAAAGAAACCTGTTGTTATATCTACTTCAAGGAAAAGAACTGAAACATCAGATTTTGATTTTTCAAAAGACCATGTTCGCTTATCAGGAAATCAAACAATCGATGCATATCGTGAAAAAGCCTGGAAAATTTACCAGGATACTGGTATTCCAACGACACGAGAAGAAGCCTGGCGACGAACAGATATTCGAGGATTACGATTAGGACAGTTTAAATTATCGAATGAAAACATAAAAGCTAACGTTAATGACATACCTGAAAATTTATTAGAACCTGTTGCTGATGGTGATCATGGTGGGCAAATCATTCTTTACGGAAATGAATATATTCATCGCCTGGATGAAAATCTTCAGAAAAATGGTGTCATTTTTTGCGATTTGTTAACGGCTGAACGAGATTATGCTGACTTGTTGGCAAAAGCAATTGGTACAATCGTCAAACCCGAAGAAGGTAAGTTTTCGGCCTTGACAGGTGCATTCGCACAAAATGGTGTTTTTCTGTATGTACCAAAGAATGTGGTAATTGATACACCATTACATAGCCTGATTTGGGGAGCAGGAATTGATGCAGCTCAAATTTCACACATTGTTGTGTATCTGGAAGACCGGCGCATCGGCGACTTATGTTCAGGAGTTTGCATCTGAAACCGAAGAAAAAGGGCAAAGCCTGATCACCAATAACATTGAGATTTACGTAGGTCCTCAGGCAAATTTCCGGTTTGTTGAATTGCAATCATTGGGCAGGCATGTCTGGAATTTTACGCATGAACGAGTTCAGGTTGATCGAGATGGTCAACTGGATTGGATTTTTGGTGCTATCGGTGGACATTTAACCAAAAATTTTGCTGAATTAGACCTGATTGCCAAAGGGGCAGTCGGAAAAATGTCTGGTTTTTATTTTACCGATCAGAATCAACATCTGGATTATGATTCGCAACAGAATCATCTGGCAGCCAATACAACCAGCGACCTTTTGTTCAAAGGGGCATTAGTCGATGAAAGTCGATCCGTGTGGCAAGGAATGATTTATGTCGCACCTGGTGCTGACAAGACGGATGGATATCAGGCTAATCGTAACTTACTACTCAGCAAACAAGCTCGAGCAGAATTCGATCCCAGGTCTTGAAATTCTCGCCAATGATGTGCGTTGCACACATGGTGCGACAGTAGGAAAGATCGATGCTGATCAGGTCTTTTATTTGATGTCTCGAGGAATTGCCCGTCCAGATGCAGAAAGATTAATTGTTGAAGGATTTTTTGATCCTATTATGCAACGGATACCTTTTGAAGGTGTGAAAAACAGATTCCAAAAAGCAATAGCAGATAAAATGGGATCTTATTTAGGTTGATCAAACAAAATAATCTCATCAAATTACTGGTAGAGAATCAAAGGATGAGATACCACTATATGTTAGAATTAACTGGTTAATCAAAGATTTGGAGGATAAAATGACAGCTCCTTTTATGCGGCCACCTGATCCGGAGTACGCATTTGAAGTAGGTGATATTGTTGAAGTTTTATGTGATCACGACCGAAAGGGTGAACGTGTACGTGGATGGTTGCGAGGGATTGTAGTGCAAACTGATCCAAAAATGGTAGCTGTTCAATTTCGATCGAATGTATATCTCACAGATGGTTGGATGGTCCCTGACCACATCCTCTGGTTTCCGCAGACCTCCGGTCAGATACGAAAACCCAGGAAAAGACCAGTTCTCAGCGAAGAATAAGAAAATCAAGAAAGGTCTTGAATGAACTTGGATATCAAAAAAATAAAGACTGATTTTCCCATTTTAAACCGAGAAGTAAGACCCGGTACCAAACTGGTTTATCTGGATTCGACTGCAACGGCTCAAAAGCCAAGCATTGTGATTGATTCGATGAAACAATATTATGAAATGAGCAATGCAAATATTCATCGAGGGATCCATCACTTAGCAGAGGAAGCCACATCAATGTATGAAATGGCAAGGCAAAAGATTGCCAGATTTATTCATGCACGTAGTTCAAAAGAGATCATTTTTACGCGTAACGCAACTGAATCAATCAATCTGGTAGCCCAAACCTGGGGAAGAAAGTTCCTTCAATCTGGTGACTTGATCATTTTAACTGAAATGGAACACCATTCGAATCTGGTTCCCTGGCAAATGCTGGCTGAAGAAAAGAATTTGGAATTGGATTTTATCGCTGTTACGAATAATGGTGAATTAGATTTGACCACTTACGACCGATTGCTGGAGAAAAATCCAAAATTGGTTGCTTTTACACATATGTCCAATGTGTTAGGTACGATCAACCCGGCAAAGGAAATGATTCAAAAAGCTCATGATGCCGGAGCATTGGTTCTGGTAGATGGCGCTCAGTCAGTACCTCATTTTTCTGTCGATGTTACAGATTTGAATGCAGATTTTTATGTCTTTTCCGCACATAAAATGGTTGGACCAACAGGGATCGGGGTTCTTTACGGTAAAGAGAAATTATTGGATGAAATGCCTCCATTTTTAGGAGGTGGCGACATGATTAAGAAAGTTCATTTACGTTCTTTCAAAGCCAATGACTTACCACATAAATTTGAAGCTGGGACACCCGCGATTGCAGAGGCAATAGGATTTGGAAAAGCAGTAGATTATTTATCTTCTATTGGAATGGAAAACATTGCTGAACACGAAAAGAAAATAACACAATATGCTTTACAAAAATTACAGGATGTTGAGAACTTAAAGATCTTCTGTCCGAACATAACGGAAAGAGGTGGCGTGATTTCCTTCGAATTGGGTTTTGTCCACCCACATGATGTCGCCCAAGTTCTGGATCATTATGGAATCGCTGTACGTGCTGGTCATCATTGTGCGATGCCATTGCATGATAAATTTGGACTTCCAGCGACAAGCCGGGCAAGTTTTTATCTTTACAATGACTATGAAGACGTTGATCTACTTGTTATTGGATTACAACATGTCAATGAAATGTTTGCGTGAATAGGACGATCCATGGATGACTTTTATCGGGAATTAATTGTTGAACACTACAAAAATCCAGCTTATAAGGGCACATTAGACCCAAACGATTTCACTTATGAAGATGAAAACCCATTATGCGGAGATCATATTCGCGTTGATTTGCGTGTAGATGAAAATCAGATTATTACGGAAGCAGTTTTTAGCGGTCATGGATGTGCCATATCACAGGCAAGTGCTGATTTGTTGATGGAAACCATTATCGGCAAACCACTGGACGAAGTGAAAAATATGAACAAAGAGACTATTCTGGAACTTTTAGGGATAGAATTAGGACCAGTTCGGTTGAAATGCGCTTTGCTTTCGTTAAAGGTACTTAAAGCAGGATTGTATGGGATAGGGAATATCGAAGAAGAATTATTGGAGATCTGATGATGGTGCAGGAAGATATCAATTACGAGTATTATCCAGTGATCTCTGTGGATGATCTCATTCCAGGTGAGCGGATTTTTATCGATGTGGATGACATGGCAGTGGTGATTTTCAATATCGCCGGCGATGTTTATGCAATCGAAGATCGTTGTACCCATGATGATGGACCTTTGGGGGAAGGGGAATTAGAAGGATTTGAAATCATTTGCCCCAGACATGGTGCCAAATTTGATGTACGCAATGGGCAAGCATTAACTTTGCCGGCTTTTGAACCAACAAGATATTTTCCCACGCGAATAGTTGGTAATCAGATTGAAATTGGGGTTCCTGTCAATTAATTTGCTGATTTAAAAATCAAAAAGGACATTTCGGGTAATGGCCTGTGAATGTCCTTTTTTATTTTTTCTTTCTTTATTGATTAATCTTCACCAAATTGCGCAACAACCCGGAGCAGATCAAATCCTTCTGCAAAAGGTCGTTCTGCAAGTGCTCCATGTCTAATCATCGTTGCCCGGGTAATTTGAGAGTCAAAGTAATAGCGACTGGTATAGGTTTTATATTCAGCTAATGCGGCGATTTTTTTCTCAACATCCTTTTCGGAAACCTCAAATAGAAAATGAGGAAAAAAACCATAGCTACTACGAAGCACGTCAAAGCCAAGCACAGTTGTTCCACGGAAGGCGCGTAGAGCTTCATCTGTGACGGTAGCATGATCCTGGTGAATGTCATTTTTTGTATGCACAAAAACTATTTCTGGTTTAAAAGTCCGCTTTATATCAAGCATGGTTTCAAGAATTTCCTGACGAACCTGAGGAAAACGGCGGGTTTCAAAGTCTTTAACGATATCTTGATTGCCAGTCACCCCAAGGACTGCCATACTGGCTTTATGTTCGGCTACCAAATTTTGTAATTCAGGATTTTTTTTATTGTCAGACAGGGTCACACAAAGAATATCTGCCCGATTTCCAATATTTGATATTAATGCACCACAACCCAATTCAATATCATCTGGATGTGCACCGATGAAACAAACACGTTTACCGTACAAAATGAGATTTTGATTCATATTATTATTTGGTTGCGATGAAGCCACCAACAACCTTTGTCATGACTAATTTGCCGTCCTGTTTCAGTCTCTTTTCTGAAGTCGAGGTGATTGCGTTCATAATCTTTTCAAAATCATCTTTTGTTTCAAAGAAACTACTCCATAATTTGCGATCTTCTGACAAAGAGGCGCGTGTATATGCAAGGAATGGTTCGACACTGTCAAAAACCAGCGGATTCTCAAAAATGTGGACATCAACCTTGCTGAATGTTGATTTCATTGCGTCAAGGATTTGAGTTGAATATCGAGAGCTGCCAGGCATAGGCGGGATTACCTTTCCAGTTGCTTCGCGAATAATTTCGTAGAAAAATTGTTTATTTTCAGGCATCGGGCCACTGGAAAATAATCTACCACCTGGTTTCAAAACACGATGCATTTCTCGAATGGTGAAAGGGATGTCTTCTGCATAATAGATAGCAAAGCAACAGGATTCGAAGTCGTATTGATTATCTTCCATTGGGAACTTTTTGTTGAAATCAAGTTCAAGAAATTCCATTCCAGTGCCACGCTTTTCATTTTCAAGTTCTGCCTGAGAGAGCAATTCAAGATTAACATCACCACCGGTAATGTCAGCTTCTCCATCCAGGAACTGATGGTATGAAAAGCATTGCTTGCCAGCACCACAACCAACATCCAGTATTTTCATACCTTCTTCGAGTTTAATAATATCCAACATCCATTCATCTATGTTTTTCGACCCGTATTGTGAGTGAATGTCAATTCTCTTCAAAAGATCATTTGTTGTTTCACGATAATCGATTTTCATTTTTCTCCATTGTGTTATTTTTTTTTGTAAGTATAAAAGAGAAAGTTTCCCTGTCAAGATAAGCAAATTCAGTCTCTTTCTAATATTTTAACATATTCGTGGCAGCATTTCTCCAGACATCATTTCGAGCATGCGAGTTGTTCCAAAACTTGTTTTTAATACAACATGCCCGTAATGATTGTCCACTACCTCCCCAATGAAGGCTGCATTTGTTCCATATGGATTCTGCTTCATGATTTCCAGCGCTTTCTCTTTGTATTCTTCTGGAAGAATCACAACCACCTTCCCCTCATTGGCTACGTATAAGGGGTCAAACCCCAACATTTCACATGCGCTTTGCACAATCGAATTGACTGGAACCAGTTCATCATAAATCATCATGCCGACATTACTCTGCCTGGCTATTTCGTTGAGTGTTGTTGCTAATCCACCACGGGTTGGATCACGAAGCACATGAATTTCTGGTATTTCTTTGATCAGTGATTGTATTAAATGATTAAGTGGAGCAACATCTGATTGAAGATTTGTTTCAAATCCAAGATCTCCTCTGGCTGAAAGTATGGCGATTCCATGATCACCAATGGTTCCCGATATGAGAATAACATCACCTGGTTGGGCCAAATCACCGCGAATTTGGATGTGCTCCGGAAGCCAACCTATCCCTGTCGTGGAAATGAAAATGCCATCACCTTTGCCTTTTTCCACGACTTTTGTATCTCCAGCGACAATTTCAACTCCGGCTTCTTCAGCAGCCTTTTGCATGGATAAAACTATTTTTTTCAAATCTGCGATTTGTAAGCCTTCTTCGAGAATGAAACTGGCAGTGATATAAAGTGGAATTGATCCTGACATACTGATGTCATTTACAGTGCCGCAAATTGCCAATCTACCAATATCACCGCCGGGATAAAAAATCGGTGAAATGATATGACCATCCGTGCTGATGGAAAGTTTCCCGTTCTGGTAATTTTCAGGAATAGGCGTATTGGCGAAGTCATTACCAGCATTGATAAAAGAGTTCTTGAAATGCGCCTGGAATACCTCTTTAATCAAATTGTGGGTCATGAGACCACCACTACCATGTCCTAAAACGATGGTTGTTTCGTTTTTTAGTGGAAGAGGGCATACTGGACCCTCAAAGGCTGGCATTTGATCATCCATGAAAAGTTCCTTGTTACGTAATTGATGACTTTGAAAATCGGAAATAGGCATTACATGCACCTTCAGAACTCACCATGGGAGCACCAAGTGGATTGTTTGGGGAGCATTGTGTTCCAAAAGCTGGACAGTCGAAAGGTTTTTTCAATCCCTGTAAAATCTCACCGGCGATACAAACTTCATGTTCCCGCGTTTGAATGTGTTCCACCTGGAAGCGTTTCTCTGCATCAAAAAAAGCAAATTCCTCTCGCAAACATAGTCCACTTTGAGGAATGCGCCCAATTCCGCGCCAATTTCGATCACAAGGTTCAAAAACCTGTTGAATAATTTTTTGCGCGACTGAATTTCCTTTTTCGGTCACTGCTCTGGTATAGGCGTTTTCAACAAAATGCTGCTTATTCTCTAATTGTCGCACGGATAACAGAATTCCCTGTAATAAATCTAATGGTTCAAATCCTGTGACAACGATTGGAATTTTGTATTGGTTAGCAATGGGTTGATATTCCCAATATCCCATTACCGCACATACATGTCCCGCAGCCAGAAATGCCTGTACTCGATTTTTTGGTGAGCTCAATATGGCGTGCATGGCGGGTGGAACGGCGACCTGTGAAACCAGAATCGAAAGATTTTTGACACCCATGGCTTTAGCTTGCAATACACAGGAGGCATTTGCTGGTACTGTGGTTTCAAAACCAATCGCGAAAAAGACAACTTGCTTATCTGGATTTTCCTGAGCAATTTTTACCGCATCTAAAGGAGAGTACACAACCCGAATTTGGGCACCACGGGCTTTTAAAGTAAAAAGGTCTACTTCTGACCCTGGAACACGTAACATGTCCCCAAATGAACAGAAAATAACCTCTGGACGGCTTGCAATCGCATGGGCACGATCAATCTGATCCAGGGGAGTTACACAAACCGGACATCCGGGTCCATGAACCAATTCAATTTGGGAGGGTAATAATTGGTCCAAACCATATTGCATAATGGCATGAGTTTGCCCACCACAAATTTCCATCAGTATCCAATTTTGGGTAGTGATCCTCTTTATCTCATCCACAACCCCTTGAACAAGATGCGAATCTCTGAAGGATTTTGAAAAATCAGGAGCTTTGTTCATCGATATTTAATTCTTCGTTTAAGTCTGCGATTTCCTGAAGCAAATTTAATGTATCCATGGCTTCTTCTTCGCTTAACACATTTAGAGCAAATCCAGCGTGGATAATGGTGTAATCTCCAATTTTTGCTTCGGGAATTGCTTCGATACAAGCTGAGCGAATCACACCACCAAAATCAATTTTTGCCATTTTCATTCCAATTGAATCTTCTATTTCTATAATTTTTCCAGGTATACCGAGGCACATATTTTTCTCCCAGGATTATGAGTTTTTTATATATTTGGATGCAATTAAAGCCTGTCCTAATGATATACCACCATCATTGGTGGGTATCGCTTGATGAATCATAACATCAAATTGATCATTTTTTAGCTTTTTTATCGTATTTTCCAACAACACCTTGTTTTGCCAAACTCCTCCGCTTAATGCAACTGTGTTTATTTTGTTTTCTCTTCGGATTATCTTACATGCTTCAATAGATAACCGAACAATGCTATTATGAAATCGGGCTGATAATGTTTGGATGGGGGTATTTTCATGTAAATCAACGATGATGGCTTCAAATAATGGTTTAGGATCGATTAACCCATTTTCTAAAATAACCGGATAATAGCCCGTTTCGTCCGGGTTTACCAGCGCTTCCATCTCAATGGCGGCCTGACCTTCGTAACTAACTTTGTGCCTTACTCCGATTAATGAGGCAACTGCATCAAATAATCGTCCCATACTGGAGGTTTTGGGTGTGTTAATTTGCCTGGAAAGCTGAACATCCAAAACAGTTTTGTCTTCCATGCAAAGCGCGGCGACGCCAGGCAGCGAATAATCCCAATCAATTTGATATGTCCATAGATGAGATAATGCCATTCTGGCAGGAATTCGAACGGAGATATCTCCACCAGGAAGGGGTACATACTTCAAATGAAATTTCCGTTGATACTGGGCATAATTGCCAATCAATACTTCACCACCCCAGATGGCACCATCCGTTCCATACCCGGTACCATCGTAACACAGACCGATTACGGGGTCATCTTTATCATATTGATTATCAGCTAAACAGGCAGCCAGATGCGCATGGTGATGCTGAATTTGAATATTCTGTATATTCATTTTTTGTGCCAATTGAGCTGCAAAACGGGTTGACAGATAGTCAGGATGCATATCACTGGCAATCAATTCAGGATTTATTCTAAATAATTTTTGATAATGAGTGATTGCTTCTTCAAATGATTGCAAGGTTTCGTAATTTTCCATATCACCGATGTGATGACTGATAAAAGCATAATTATCTCTGGTAAGACAAAATGTGTTTTTTAATTCTGCTCCGGTCGCCAGTATTTGAGGTAGGTTAAGCGGTGAAATGACGGGATTAGGAGCATACCCGCGCGATCTGCGAATGGGGTAATTTTTACCCGAAATTATTCTGGTGACAGAATCATCCACACGCATATGAATTTCACGATTATGTATGAGAAAGGCATCTGCAATTTTCCCCAATCGTGAAAAAGCTTCGGTATCATTATATGCGATCGGTTCGTCACTGATATTTCCACTTGTCATCACCCATATCGGTGGATTATCTTCAGCTGGTTCCAATAAAAGATAATGCAATGGTGTGTACGGCAACATAAAACCAAGATGATTTTGTGATGGAGCTACCAAAGGTGAAAGATCATTCATCGAATTTAATTGCAATAAAACGATCGGTCTTTCTTTGGATTTCAACTGAATTTGTTCTGATTTTGAGACAGGACAGTAATCTGAAATCTCCTCAATGGAGAATGCCATTAAAGCAAAAGGTTTATCACTGCGTTTTTTGCGGGATCTCAACTTTTCCACGGCTTCTAAATTTGTTGCATCACAAGCCAGATGATAGCCGCCTAATCCTTTAATTGCCAGAATATTACCTTCAGCAACCATCTTACGAGAAATTTGAATCGCCTCATCTCCATCGGCGATTATTTGGTTTTCAATGATCAGGCTTACCTGAGGTCCACAAACCTTGCAGGCGATGGGCTGTGCATGGTATCTTCGATCCAGTGGGTTTTTATACTCTTCGTAGCATTGGTCACACATCTCGAAGGATGCCATTGTGGTTTTGGGGCGATCATAAGGAATATCTTTAATGATAGTAAAACGTGGGCCACAATTGGTGCAATTTATAAAAGGGTATCTGTATCGACGATCCTGTGGATTGAATAATTCACGCAAACAATCAGGGCAAATGCTGTAGTCTGGTGAAATTGGCAGAAATTCTCCTTCCATTGTGTTGCTTTCAATTATGGTAAACTCTTTGAATTCTTTTTTAATTGTCTCCTCAACACGAAACGTATCGATTCGACTGAGAGGAGGTGGTGAATTTCTTAATATTTCGATAAAGTTTTCCAGGTTTGATGAGGTACCACTAATTTCTATTTCTACCCCACTGGAAGAATTCCGAACCCAACCTGTGAGATCATTTTGTAAAGCCAATGAGTAAACGAAGGGACGAAAACCAACACCCTGAACAATCCCTTTAATTTGAATTTTTATATGTTTTTATTTCAAGCATGGATCCGGTTTTTGAATTCATCCACTTGCTTCGTTAACCAAAGAATCCATTGGTCAAAACCCTCTTCCGTTTTGCAGGAAACTTTAAAAGTGGTTAATCCCGGATTGAGTATTTCGACACCCTGCTGGAAATAATCCATTCGAAAATCGAGATAAGGAAGTAGGTCAATTTTATTGATCAACAACACATCGATACCACGATAAATATTTGTGTATTTGTAAGGTTTGTCGTCGCCTTCAGGAATGCTGGAGATGACGACATTCGCATGCGTACCGATTTTAAATGCTGCCGGGCAAATCAAATTGCCAACATTTTCCACAATAATCAAATCGAGGTCTTTGTAGTCAATGTGCTTTAAGGCGCGATCGATCATAACAGCATCCAGGTGGCATTGACCTCCGGTGTTAATTTGCACGGCAGGCATGCCCATAGCCATCACTTTATCCGCATCGATTGTCACCGGGGCAGTATCGCCTTCGATCACGCCAATTCGCAATTTTCCGGATAATTTTTCTATTGTTTTAAGAATTACGCTTGTTTTACCAGCTCCTGGGGATGCCATGATATTAATGGAAAAAACACCAGCTTCGGTTAATAAGTTTTGAGTTTGGGATGCAACCTGATCATTTGCATCAAGTATTTTTTCTACTACCTGTACTTTTTCTGTAGCCATTTGATTACCTTTCAATTTCTATGCTCTCAAGAAAGAACTCTTCCCCGGATTGAATTTTGAGCTGATAAGATCCGCAGTTAGGGCAGGGAATTAATTCTCCCGGTATTTCAAACGTATGATCACAAGCCAGACAATACATTTTGGCTGGTAATCGGTTAAAGTGGATAACAGAATCTTCGCAAACTGTGCCTTTGGAGATCATTTCCCAATAAAAGGTCACACTATCATCAACAATGCTAGATAAGTTGCCAATTACCAAAAAAATATCCGTTACTTTTTTTGCATTCGCTTGAAGCGCATGTTTTTCTGCGATTTGTAAAATACTTTCAGTAACAGCTAATTCATGCATTTCATTATTATAAACGCAATAAAATTAATTTCTCAGGTTTATATGATCTTTAGGTTATTTCTGCATAAAAAGGTCAATGAGTTTTAATCGCATTGCCAGCATGCGTGTAGCAATTACGTTTGATAATCTGCGCATGATGACATAACCGAGTTCCTGATCGATATCGCATAACTCATTTAATGCAGAACCATCAAAATAAATCAAATTGCTCTTTTTTAATGCGGTGATGGTTGTGATTCGATGTCTGGCAACAGGGGTCATACTATCCCAACCCACAATATCCAGTGGATCCGCATTATATAAGCGTACCTGGCCATGTCCAGGCACGTAGATTTCTATTCCCAATGAACCTTCTGACACGATATAGAGTAAGTTATCGTTTTCGCCTTCTCTATATAAAATTTCCCCTTCTTCTAAAAACCGAAAACCAGATATCTTTTCTAATTTCCTTAGTTGTTCCTGAGATAAATCCATTAACCATGGAATACTCTGTAATGTTGGGCGGATCTCTGCTTTGTCAATCATAACTTTACCTGTGAGAGTGTGACTTCAATCTGTCTATTTGTTTTATCATTGAAAGGTTGGATACATAAGTGTTAAACCTCCTCGATCGAACCGTATATTGTCACATCGAGCAAAGAATTCTCATAATACGGTAAAAACACGCTTCCAGTGGGTGAGACAGTAATAAAAAAACAACCTGCCAGATAAGTCCTGGCAGGTTGTCATAAGAAGCGTAAATTATTCAATACTCAATTTAACAGCGCAAACTTTATATTCTGGAATTTTAGCGACCGGATCTAAAGCTGCAATAGTTAAATTATTGGTATTCTGTTCACCTGGGAAATGGAAATTTGCGAAAACCAATCCCGGAGAAACGCGATCAGTGATTAATGCCTTTCCCCGGGTAGTACCTCGACGAGAATTCAAAGTAATTTTTTGGTTCTGCCGGATGCCATATTTGATTGCATCTTCAGGATGAATTTCTATATAGGCTCCAGGATACACTTCCAATAAATCTGAAGAACGACGTGTCATCTCACCGGCATGCCAATGGTACAGGACCCGACCAGTGGTGAGCAAAATTGGAAATTCATCATCTGGCATTTCTTTTGGATCAATATGCTCCGTCGGATGGAATTTTCCCTTTCCACGGGTGAACGATCCAATATGCAGGATGGGTGTCCCGGTGTGCTGTGAGTCTTTTACTGGCCAATGCAAAGATTCACTATTATTTAATCGGTCATAGTTGATACCAGCATAACTGGGTGTTAATGCTCCAATTTCATCCATGATTTCAGATGTGTTATTGTAATCCCAGGCTGCAAAGGGTCCGGTTACTTCTCGTTGTTCTTCATTCAGAATCTTCTTAGCCAAATTGGATAAAATTTCCCAATCTGGTTTTGCAGATCCTTTAGGCAAAATCGCCTGTCTGACCAATTGCACACGACGTTCAGTATTGGTAAACGTGCCGTCTTTTTCCGCAAAAGATACTCCTGGAAGAAGTACATCTGCAAGTTCAGAAGTATCAGATGGGAATATTTCCTGTAAAACAATAAATTCACATGCCTGGAGGCATTTAAGTGTATGATTTGCATCCGGGTCGGTTACCACTGGATTTTCACCCATGATGTAAAGTGCCCGAATTTTGCCGTCTCCAGCCATGGGTATCATTTCTGTTGAGGTCAAACCGGGTTTTGTGGAAAGCTTATTTTCTAACTCACCAGTCGAGGGTTTGGTCTGCCAGGCAAGATTGAATTTGTCTATGAACGCCTGGTTGGTAACGCTTTGATATCCAGGAAACACATTGGGAAGGCCACCCATATCACAGGCACCTTGAACATTATTCTGCCCACGTAAAGGATTGACCCCACCGCCAGGAACACCCATATTTCCCAGAAGCATCTGGAGGTTTGCTAACGTAAGAACATTCAGAACGCCGGTTGAGTGTTGGGTGATTCCCATTGCCCAGAAAACTGCCATGGGTTTTTGAGTTGCCATCATTTCAGCGGTTTTAATTAAATCAGTTACAGAAATTCCTGTGATCGATGAGACAATTTCGGGTGTGTATCCACCTAAAGTTGCTTTGAACTCCTCGAAATTTTCACAACGTTCATCAATGAATTTTTGATCCTGCCAATTATTTTCAAGGATAATATGCATCAAGCCATTAATCAGCGCAACATCTGTTCCGGCTTTATGACGTAGATAAATGCTGGAAAACTCAGCGATGTCAATTTTCCTTGGATCTGCAACGATTAATTTAACTTTTCTTTTAATGATTGCCTGCCGGATTTTTGAACCAATTACCGGGTGTTGTTCTGTTGTATTCGAGCCAATGATCAAAATCGATTCTGCATGGTCGACAATATCCTGTACTGTATTGGACATTGCACCAGAGCCGAAACTCATCGCAAGACCAGCGACAGTGGAGGAATGACAGAGTCTGGCACAATGATCGATATTGTGAGTCCCGATGACCTGTCTGGATAGTTTGTTCATCAAGTAATTTTCTTCATTGGTACATTTGGCAGAGGTCAATAATCCAATGGAATCAGGTCCTGATTCCTGTTTTATTTGGATGAGTTTTTTAGCAACAATGGTTAATGCAGTTTCCCAATCGACTTCAACCCATGGGTCGATGTCCTGTGGATTTTTCTGACCTTCATGCAATAGATATTGTCTGACCAAAGGCTGTTTGAGACGATCAGGGTGATTGATAAATTTATACCCGTATCTGCCTTTTACACATAAATGCTTTCCATTTACAGGCGCATCTGGATTGGGGGTAATTTTTATGACCTGATCGTTTTTAACATTCAAATCAAAATTGCATCCTACGCCACAATATGAACAGGTGGTCTGTACTTTCTTTTCTGAATTCAACTCTCCAAATGAAGGTTTATGACTGAGAGCACCAGTGGGGCAATAATCTACACAGGCACCGCAAGACTCACATCTGGCCTGTAATAAGGGGACACCTGACCCTGCGATGATTTGGTTTTCAATACCTCGGTTCGCCAATCCCCAAACAAAACGTCCTTGAATTTCTGCGCATGCCCGAATACAGCGGGTACATAAAATACATTCATTGAGGTCCACCCGAACAAATGGGTTCGGATCACTATCCACAATATATTTCGGTTCTTTTCGCATCTTCTTTTGAACATCAACTTGATATTGTTGACACCATTTGAGGAAATAATTTGGTTTGCCATTCTCAACTAACAAAGGCCCATGGTAGTTTACCAACATCAGTTCTAGAATTGTTTTTCTGGCATCTTTCAATTCATTAGTTTCCGTCATGACTTCCATATTTGCTGAAACCGGAAGTGTGCAAGCTGCAATAGGATTGCGAAGGCCTTTAACTTCTACATCGCATAAGCGACACCCCCCATGAGGTGTGAGATCAGGATGATCACAAAGACTTGGAATAGTAATCCCCAGGTCTTGCGCAACGCGTAAGAGAGTTTTCCCTTCAGGAACATCGTATTGTATACCATTGATTGTGATTGGAATCATGATTGCTCTCCTACCAATTGGGCTTTTCCAGGTAATATTTCGATCGCATTGAAATTGCAGGTCTGAAAACAAATTCCACATTGAATACAGATTTCCTGATCGATCTCATGTGGTTTTCTGCGTTCACCGATGATGGCTCCGACCGGGCAATTTTTTGCACAAAATGTACAACCAGTGCAATTATCCTTAATGATTTCGTAGCGAATTAAGGCGCGACATACTTTCGCCGGACAACGTTTTTCATAAATGTGGGCTTCATATTCAGTGCGAAAATGTTTGATCGTGCTGATAACTGGATTTGGCGCTCCCTGTCCAAGACCACAAAGACTATGAACTCTGGTAACTTTACTTAATCGTTCCAGTTCTTCAATGTCGCCTTCGACGCCCTCTCCCTGACAGATGCGATTTAGAATCTGCAGCATACTGTATGTTCCGACACGGCAAGGTGTACACTTACCACAACTTTCTTCCTGGTTGAATTCCATGAAAAATCGAGCAATATCAACCATGCAAGTATCTTCATCCATGACAATCATACCGCCAGACCCCATCATGGAACCCGCAGCTGTTAAGGATTCATAGTCTACCGGTAAATCGATCATACTGGCGGGTATGCATCCACCCATAGGTCCACCGGTTTGTATGGCTTTCAATCCTTTATTTTTCTTAATCCCTTCTCCAACATCATAAACAATTTCTCTTAAAGTGATACCCAATGGAACTTCGATCAAACCGGTGTGGTTTACATCACCTGCCAGAGCAAATGTTTTTGTGCCTTTACTTTTTTCAGTACCCATACTGGCAAACCATTCTGGACCTGTGAGAATGATTTGAGGAATATTCGCAAATGTTTCCACATTATTGATACTGGTTGGTTTTCCCCAAAGCCCAGAAACAGCCGGGAAAGGAGGTCGGGGACGTGGTTCACCACGTTTTCCTTCAATGGAAGCGATTAAAGCTGTTTCCTCACCACAAACAAAAGCTCCTGCTCCCATCCTCAATTCGATGTTGAATGAAAAACCGCTCCCAAAAATATTGTTTCCCAGGATGCCATAATCCTGAGCCTGCTGGATGGCCTGAATAAGTGTTCGCACAGCAATCGGGTATTCAGCCCGGCAATATACATATCCTTGCTGTGCACCAATTGCATAGGCAGCAATTGCCATTCCTTCTAAAACTGAATGTGGGTCTCCTTCCAGAACTCGGCGATTCATAAAAGCACCCGGGTCACCTTCATCAGCATTACAAATGATGAATTTTTGAGATTCCGGATTATTTCTGGTTAATTCCCATTTTTTTGCTGTCGGAAAACCAGCTCCACCTCGACCTCGCAAACCAGATTTTGCGATTGTTTCAATGACCTGTTCAGGGGTATTTTGTTCCAATACCATCGCTAAAGCCTGGTAACCATCTTCTGAAATATAGTCATCCAAACTTTCTGGGTCTATCAGCGTACAGTTTCGAAGAACGACGCGGATTTCTTTTCCACGGGGAGCATCTAATTCCTGATCTTCTTTAAGTGCCTGTGGAGCAAATTTTTCAGCCCCCCAGCCCTTTCCAGGATGGGAGGTAATATCATCACGTTTTTTATCAATAATCTGTTCCTGAAGATTTATAAGTTGATCTAGACTGGTAATTTTTGTCATCTGAAACATTCTCCTTAAGAATCTTCGTATGTTTTTATAATGTCGCGGATCAAGGGAGGAATTTTGCTGGGTCGAATACGTCCATACAATTGTTCATCAACCACAACAACCGGAGCCTGGCTGCAGGAGCCCACACATCGGCAAACCTCCATGGTTATGCGGTTGTCGGGGGTTGTGTCTCCAGTTTGAATATCCAGTATTTGTTCTGCTTTTCGCATGAGCTGGGGAGTTCCTCCGACATAACAGGCGGTTCCCATACAGAACTTAATGGTGTGATCACCTCTTGGCTTGGTTGTGAAAAATGAATAGAAACTTACAACACCGGTAATTGTGCTTACGGGAATATTTAATACCAGCGATACGTATTCCTGAATCGGTTGGGAAATATATCCAATTTGGCTTTGGATTTCATTGAGGATAACCATTAAACCACCAGGTAAATCCTTAAATGAATTTAAAATATTATCGATAGTTTCACGGGATGTTTCCTGATTAAGTGGATATTCATTCAGTAATTGGTGCATAGAAGGGGTACTTAATCCATATGTCTGTTCTGTTGACTGATCTTGCATAACTTATTCCTTTTCATTACAGATTTATTAATAAAAAAATCAGGGTTCAATTGTGTTTGGATCAATAGCTCACATTATTGAATTTTGGTGTAAAAAAACTTATTGGATAAATAGGAGAAATTCTATAGAATATATAATATAACATATTTTTTCACCAGAAATTAATATTGTTAATCAGATTTACAATGACGAAACCTACCTTTCTGTTCTGGAGGTTCTATCATTTTTAATTAGAAATTGTTATTAAAAAATAATCAGTGGATGATCCACTGGGAAATTTTCTCAATTGCTTGCGCAGCCAGGATTTTTGTTTTGGGAGAAAGAAAATTTTCAAAACCAAATTGATAATCCACTTACAGAAACCAGGATTGCTTCTGGCTTATGGTTGAATGTTTGATCAAGAATTGCAAGAATTGTTTGTGGAGTCATATGATGGGTGAGTGGCGAGTTTTGAAATTTCCGATCCAATGTCTGGATATTCAGATCATTTTCAAGGGCACCTGTGTGCGCATCCACAAAACATAATCTGGAATATTGAGCCATGTCATAAGTCATTTCAGGAATCAATTGTAAATCGAAAAGGAAATGTAATTTTTCATTGACCTTGATCAAATCTTCATCCAGGATATCCGGTATGGTTAAACCGAAAAAATCAGCTACCCCGCGTAATATGTGCCAGGCGACGCCATCATCTTCACGATCCGGATTCCCATATCCGATGAGCAATGTTTTGGGAATATCCTTTAAAGCGTGTTCAGGATCAACACGCTTTAAAGGATGATCTTTATTTTCACGCATAACTTATTCGCGCTGTAAAGTTTGAATTGTCTTCCCAGCAGAATCGACAAGATCGACGATCATGGGCATCTGTCCGACTGCGTGAGTGGAACATGACAAACATGGGTCGTGTGCGCGTACAGCCGCTTCAACCCGATTCAGTAAACCTTCATGAATTTCTGGCCCTTTTACATATGTCTTGGCAACCATATCAACTGCTTTGCTCATGGCGTAGTTATTATGACCTGTTGACACAATCAAGTTTAATTTCTGAATCTGACCGTTTTCATTTGCCCAATAATGATGCAACAAAGTTCCCCGGGGAGCTTCGATTACTCCGACACCTTCACCCTGGAAATTGTGGCGGGTGTTCAGAATATCATTGGAGAGGATATCGGGATCATCTAACAGAATTTTAACGCGTTCAGCAGCAAATAAAGTCTCTATCAATCTGGAATAATGGTAATACAGTGTGTTTTCAACAGGTTTTCCAGCATTGATTTGCTTGTAAATTTTGAATTCTTCATTGGCAAGAGGTGTGTCGATTTTGTCGATAATGTTCAATCGTCCTAATGGTCCGACTCGATAAACACCATCCGGCCATCCCAATTTTTTATAAAAGGGGAATTTCAAATATGACCAATTTTCAACATGTTCACCAATGAAATTTAAGTAATCCGAAGCTGGGAAACGTTCCAATTGATTACCATCACGACCAACCAAGCGCAAATTTCCATCATAAAGTTCAAGACCATTCTCTTCCGTTATCAAGCCAAAATAGCCAGTTGGAAAAACAGCAAATTTCTGGATATCTTCCATGTTTTTTGCTGCCCAGTCTTTCATGATGGAAATTCCTAATTGAGTTGTCTCAATAGCCTGATCCAATCCTGCAAGAATCAAATCTCGATCGGCTGCCCCTAAGGCTTTATTGACACCACCAGGCACTGCAAAAGTTGGATGAACACGACGACCACCCAGGATTCGGATAATTTCCTGGCCATATTTTCGTAATTGGACGGCTTTGACCGTGATATCCGGAGCATTTTGGACCAGTCCAACGACATTACGAGTTGCCGGATCTGAGTCGAAACCCAGTAGAAGATCAGGACCAGCTAACTCAAAGAAATGCATGCCATGGGATTGGATAATCTGGCCCATGTGCATTAATTCGCGTAGTAGGGAGGCAGGTCGAGGTGGAGGAGCGCCTAAAACAGCATCACCAGCTTTGGCTGCCGCTAAATGATGACTGACGGGACAGATTCCACAAATTCTAGGGGTAATCAACGGCATCTCAAAAACCATTCTGCCTTCACAGAATTTTTCAAATCCTCGAAATTCGTTTACATGCAAATAGGCATGATCGACTGACTGGTTATCATCCTTCATATGAATGGTTATTTTTGCATGCCCTTCGATACGGGTTACAGGTTCGATTGTTATTTTTTGTGCTACCATTATTTTTATCTCCTAATGCCAGTCCAGATTTTCATCTTTAATTTCTGGAATTCTACCCTGGGCTAATTCTGATAATACATAGAAAATCACATCTGCGCTGGGGGGACAGCCTGGTACATAAATATCCACAGGGACGACTTCGGATACTGCTCGAACGCGAGTGGGTACAGCTAACTCAGGATCTGTTGGGATAAAACCATCAACAGTGCTTTCTGTCTCAATGTAAGCTCTCCTTAAGGATTCTTCAATTGTGAAGAAGTTCCGCATGGCAGGAACACCACCAAACACTGCACAATCGCCTAATGCAACTAGAATTTTACAACGAGAGCGCATTAACTTGGCCTGATGTTCATTAGCTGTGTTATTGATACCACCTTCGAGTACACCAACAACAACGCCTGATTCGTCTGCTTCTTTCAAGTCTGTAATGGGAGAAGCTCGTAAGTCAATCAGCTCTAAAACTTGAAGTATCCTCTCATCAATATCCAGCAATGACATGTGACATCCAGCACATCCTGCCATCCAATCGGTTGCAACTTTTGGTTTAGTCATTATTATTTACCTCATTTCTACCAGTAGATATTATTCAATTTCTACGACGGAATTTTCTAATTTGACTGCTTTATCCCATACTGGATTAACAATAATTTTTAGTCGGTCGGCAATTGCCAGCACTACTTCTTTATTCGATTTTACATCAACAGGAGCTTGCAAAGATTTATTCGCTAATTGTACCTGACCATCACAGGTGATGTAATACCCACTCTGTTCCAACCATGTGGTCACGGGTAATACAACATCTGCTTTTGCGGTTAGCGCAGATTGATAACTGGCTTGAACCACCAGGAATGGAATATTCTCCAGTTTCTTAATGACTGCTTGGGAGGGATCTTCGTCACCGAGAGCAACATAAGCAGCTTTATGACTATTAACATTAAACGGTTTGTTTAATTTTAATTGCTCTGCGACCAGGCTGTTTGCTTTACCCTTAGGACTGATTAGTTTTGCGTTAAGCTTCTTAGCAAGTTTTAGTAATGATTGCACAGTTTCTATTTTTTGTTTGGCATCAAAGTCGGTTCCGTAAACAATTACAAGATTTTGGGAATTATCTAATAAGTTAGCAATTTCAATAATTTCCTGAGAAGAGATGCCTGATTTTTCAGCAAATTTACTACAATCTGTACCAGTGATTGCTGCATCCAACGCTTGAACGAAAGCAAGATCTTCATTTCTTTCGATAATCATTGAATGTGGTGTAAAGGCATCCATACCACTTGATTCATAACTGACTGGAATAACTTTTGTTCCCTGAGGAATCAACCTTTTGATGAAAAAGCCCGCTACTTGATGATCCTTTGTCAGATCCAGACCAATTGTCATGATTGTGTCTGCTTTGTGAATTTCTGAAAATTTGGATTCATAGGGACCTTTATCTTCCGCAAATTCAGATAAAACTTTAGTGTAGCGTCCTTCTTCGGTGCTGGTGACCATATCACTGCCTAAAATTTCTTCAAAGATTTGTTTGTAATAATAGAGTACATCAGCAGGCAATCTGGTAGAGGCAATCGCGGCTATTCCGTTTTCTTTTTTATTGATGAATGGTTTGAAATTCTCCATCACAACGGATAATGCTTCATCCCATGTGGCAGCTTTTAATGCGCCATCTTTTCGAACCATGGGGGTGACTACTCGATTACGTTTTTCGTCCATTGGGAAGAAGCGCCCTACATCACAAAGTACGCCACCATTGATTCCGGCATCCCAATCGCCGTTGATTTTGATCAGGTTATTATCACGATGTAGAACCTCAATTCCACAACCAATGGAACAACCAAGACAAATCGTCTTTGTGGAGGACACATCTTTTTCCTGACCACGATAAGCACTCCAGCGATCGATTAACGCACCGGTTGGGCAGATTTGAACACAAACGCCACATGAGATGCAGGAGCTTGAACCTAATGGCACACCTAAGTCGGCGACCAATAAGGTATTGGCTCCACGTTCTTCCATTCCAAGAGTGAAATTGCCAACCAATTCTGCGCAAGCGCGCACACATCGGCGGCAAAGAATACAACGATTATGTTCTAAAACGAAGTACGGATGTGAGGCATCCACAGGATAAGGTTGCCAATTTGGTTGAATTGGCCAATGTGTCATTCCTTCTCCATAGGCTGCATTCTGTAATTCACAATCACTTCCACTCACCTGGCAATAAGGGCAGAAGTGGTTTCTTTCACTGAAGATCATTGAAAGGATAAATTTCCTTGCATTTTTGACTTTTTCTGTCTGCGTCCTGATCACCATTTTGTCAGAAACTGGAAGTGTACAGGCTGGTTGTAATGTGCGTGCGCCTTCGATTTCTACCAGGCAAAGACGACAGCCACCATAAGGTTCAAGCGCTGGATGATCACATAAAGTTGGAATTTCGATTCCAGCCATACCTGCAGCTTTTAATACAGTTGTTCCTTCCGGCACTTCAATTTCCTTATCGTCGATTTTGAGTTGATACATAGCGTTTCTCCTTCGTTCAATTATAAAAATTCATTACTTATAATCTTTTGCCACTCATCGGACATACGCCGGATGGACAAACTTTTAATCTAATATGGGCTTCTACTTCAGCACGATAATGGTTCAATATATCTCGTATCGGAGAGCCAGCCGTCTGACCTAAACCGCAATTTGAAAGCTCATACAGATTGTTGCTGATCATGGCCAGATCATCCAAATCCTGCATCGTACCAGTTCCCTGTGAAATATTCTCTAAAATTTGATAAGCTCTTTCATTTCCGATTCGACACGGATTACATTTACCACAGCTCTCTTTTCTAAAGAAATTTTGCAGTACTTTTGCCAGATCTAATACACAGGTATTTTCATCACAAATCAACAATGCTCCTGACCCTAAAGAAACACCTGCATTTTGGAACGAGTCGAAATCCATTGGGGTATCCTGTAAGCTGGCCGGAATGATTGAACCACTGGAACCCCCTGTTTGAGCGACTTTAAAGCTAACGTCTTTTTTCATACCTTTGGCATAAATGGCGATCACTTCTCGTAATGTGATTCCCATAGGTACTTCAATCAATCCTGTCACATTGACATTCCCTAAAATTGTGTAAACCTTTGTTCCTGGGCTGGAAGGTGTTCCAAAACTACGATACCATTTTCCACCATTACGGAGAATTGCAGGAATATTAGCCAGTGTCTCAACGTTGTTTACCAAGGTTGGTTTCCCCCACAAACCATGGGTGGTTGGATATGGGGGACGAGCTCTAGGTTCCCCTCTTTTTCCTTCAATCGATTCAATTAAAGCGGTTTCCTCACCGCATATATAAGCTCCAGCGCCACTATGCACATGAATATCAAAATTGAATTTGGATCCGAAGATTTCTTCACCCAAAATTCCGTATTCATATGCCTGCTTAATGGCTTTCTTAAGCCGTTCCTGAGCAAGTAAATACTCACCACGAATATAAATAAAACCTTCATTTGCCCCAACTGCATATGCAGCAATTGACATTGCTTCAATAATGCTGTGGGGATCACCTTCCAGAATTAGACGATCTTTAAATGTACCAGGTTCGGATTCGTCACCATTACAAATCACATATTTCTTCTTGGCCGGTGTGCCGGATACAAATCCCCATTTCAATCCGGTTGGAAAACCTGCACCACCTCGTCCACGAAGTCCGGAAGCTTTTACTTCTTCAATAACATCTCTCGGACTCATTTCGGAAAGTACTTTTCCTAATGCTTGATACCCATCATTGATGATGTATTCTTCGATATTTTCAGGATCAATTATTCCTACTCGTTGGAGGACAATTCGCTGTTCTGCTGGTAAGGTACCTTTTCTGGCGTTAACCCAGGCAATTTTCCCGGTTAGTTCTTTATGAGAAGCCTGTAATTCAGGAACAACACGACCCTTGTATAAATGTTCTTCTACCAGGTGTTGTGCATTTTCGGGCTTAACAGGACCATAAATGGTGGCTTCAGGATAAATTATTACAAATGGTAAGGCATCATGCCTGCCAACATCACCAATCATTGTGAGTGATATTTCATCAGATAAACCTAATGTTTCAATTTCAGTTTTCAGGTTTGCATAGACTTGTTCAGCACCGCGTTCCATGCTGATTGGATCGCTTGAGACTAAAACCATTGATCGTACGGATTTCATTGATAATCTCCTAGTCGCTGTATTTGGCTAAAATATCATTAATTTGTTCCGGTGTGACATTGCCATAAGCATCATCATCGATAACAATCACCGGACCTACTCCACAAAGCCCTAAACAGCTGGTTGTTATAAGTGACCATTTCCCATCCGGAGAGGTCTCATCTTCTTCCAGGTTTACTGCTTCTTTCAAAGCTTGCCAAACTTCGCGACCACCAACCACGTGACATGGTGCGCTTTCGCAAAACTGAATCACATGTTTTCCTCTGGGCTTCGTAGATAACATTTGATAGAAACTGGCGACCGAAAACAACTGAGATCGAGATGATTTTAAACGGTTGCTGATTTCCTCCAGTGCTTCTGAAGGAAGATAACCGAGTTTCCGATTCACGTGATTTAATATTGGAATCAGTTCTTCGCGACTTTCTCCAAAATGATCGATCGCAGAATCGACGGCTTCGATAATTATGCGATCTTTTCCATTTTTACTTGTCATGTATTACTCCTTGAATTGTGATGAAATGTGAAAGAAAAAGTTGTCCCTATTCTGTGTAAATTAACTAAACAATTTCAATTGCATTAAAATTACATACCTGTACACAAATTCCACAACGAATACAGGTATCTGGATCAATGATGTGTGGCTGACGACGTTCTCCTGAAATTGCATTTACCGGACAATTTCTGGCACAAACTGTACAACCCGTGCAGGTATTTTCGATGATTTGATAACGAATTAAAGCCTTACAAACTTTGGCAGGACAACGTTTTTCAAGAATATGGATTTCATACTCATCTCGAAAATGTTTTAACGTGCTTTCTACTGGATTCGGTGCGCCTTGACCCAGACCACAAAGGGAATCTTGTTTAATCTCTGAACAAAGCATTTCTAGTTGTTCAATATCTCCCTGACGACCATGTCCTGCACATATTCTCTCGAGAATATCGAGAATGCGCTTTGTACCGACCCGGCATGGGGTACATTTTCCGCAACTCTCTTCCTGTGTAAACTCCATAAAAAACCGGGCGATGTCTACCATACATGTGTCTTCATCCATGACGATCATTCCACCGGATCCCATCATAGATCCGGCTTGTACAAGTGATTCATAATCAACAGGAAGATCGAGATACTCTTTTGGTAAACACCCGCCCATGGGTCCACCAGTTTGAATAGCTTTAAATTCTTTATTATCCCGAATACCGTTTCCTATATCAAAAATGATCTCTCGAAGTGTAATTCCCATTGGGACTTCAATCAGACCTGTGTGATTGATATCACCTGCCATTGCGAAAGTCTTGGTACCTTTACTTTTTTCTGTTCCCATTCCTGCAAACCAATCTGCACCATTTAAGATGATTTGTGGGACATTGGCATAAGTCTCGACATTATTAATGTTCGATGGTTTATCCCATAACCCTTTAACAGATGGGAATGGTGGTCTTGGTCGGGGTTCACCTCGTTTACCCTCGATTGAATTCATTAAGGCAGTTTCTTCGCCACACACAAATGCACCAGCACCCATTCTTACTTCCAGATCAAAGGAAAAGTCTGTGCCCATGATATTTTCGCCTAAGAGCCCAAGATCTTTCGCCTGTTGAATGGCAATATTAAGGGTTTTTACCGCAATTGGATATTCTGCTCGACAATAGATATATCCTTGACTGGCACCAATTGCATACGCAGCAATAATCATTCCCTCGATGACGGAATGGGGATCTGATTCCAGAACACGACGGTTCATGAATGCGCCGGGATCACCTTCGTCAGCATTACAAATCACAAAACGTATGTCACTTTTTTCCTGCTTTGTGAATGTCCATTTTAGATATGTGGGAAACCCAGCGCCACCTCGACCCCGCAATCCAGATTTTTTAATCTCATCGATGACGTCATCAGCGGTCATTTCCGACATGACTTTTGCCAGGGCCATGTAGCCATTCTGAGCTATATAATCTTCGATATTTTCTGGATCGATGACTCCACAATTTCGAAGAACTACCCGAACTTCCTTGGCCGTTGGAGCAGTCAGTTCTTCGTCTTTGATCGATTTGATTGGAAGGATAAATTTCTGCGCAACACGGCCTTTAAGAAAATGTTCTTCCACAATATAGGGTACATCGTCAACAGTCATTCCAGCATAGTGAACACCTTCTGGGTAAACCATCATTTCAGGACCTTGTGAACAGGCACCAATTCTGGATGTTTCCAGTACCTGAACTTCATCAATTAATCCTGTGGCTACCAGTTCATCATTGAGAGCGTCTACGATGTCATGCGCACCTTTCGATAAACATTCTGGATCTACGCATACTAAGACGTGAGTGCGAAAGTATTTCATCATATAACCTGCTTTTCTTGATTAAGCTTTAAAGCTTAAATATTGACCATGTGTTCTTTTACAATATTTCCTGTTAAAACATGTTCATCAACAATTCGGGCAGCGATATCTTTGGATACTTTTCCATAGGTGACTTTTGGAGCATCACCAATTTGAACCTGAACAATAGGTTCCATTTCACAAACGCCAATACATCCGGTTTGAGTGACGATGATACCACTCAGATTGTCTTTTTCAATTTTTTCCAAAATTGCTTTCATTGTATCTCGGGCACCTGCCGCAATTCCACATGTTCCCATTCCGACGATTATTTGTTTTTGGCCGGATGTACTTTTCAATTCCTGTTTTTTTAATGCTTCTTCGCGAATTCTTTTAAGATCATCAATACTTTTAATTGTGGGCATGATATTACTCCTGTTTAAGTTGAGATTTAATATTCATAAATTGAAATATTATTTATTCCATTTTTTATTTCATTTCTGATAAATGACAGAACCATTGGTTCGGAGAGAGGAATTCCATCCAGCTCCGCTTTAATGATTTGATCATCAAATTCAAAGTTTTCATCATCGACTTTATACTTGAATGTCCAATGTGTTTCAGGTGAACCGACTACCAGGTGAAGAAAGGTTCCTGCTACATCCCCTAAAGGCATACGATCAATATGACTGCGTTGAAATTGGACAACCAATTCTGTCCCTTCACCCGGTTGAGAGGTAATCGTTAGAAAGCCATTACACATTTCTGCAGCTGCCTTTAACAATGGTATTCCCAAACCAACTTTACGAGTTGTGCGACTGGTCGTAAAAGGGTCAATAATTTTCTGTGCCATTTCTGGTGTCATTCCATGACCATTGTCTTTGACAGACATTGTTAATCGATCTTCAAATGTGTTTTCTTCTATAGAAATCGTTACATGAGATGCATTCGCATTTATGCTATTTTCTGCAATGTCCAGTAGATGTAACGATAATTCTTTCATTTAATAATCCAAAATCTAATTTTGTAACTGTTTAATTGCCTGAGGAAGTTTATTCGGTTTGACCCTGCCCAAGACTTCCTCATCAACAACGATGACAGGAGCCTGACTGCAGGCGCCTACACAACGACAGATTTCCAACGTGATTAATCCATCGGGAGTCGTTTCTCCCATCTCAATTCCCAGAATTTGTTTTGCCTTTTCCATTAATTGTGGTACACCCCCCACATAACAGGCAGTACCCATACAGAATTTAATTGTGTGTTTTCCTTTTGGATTGGTTGTAAAAAAAGAATAGAATGTCACCACACCATGAATTGTTGAGACAGGAATCTCTAATTTATCCGCCAGGTACGCCTGAGTTGCTTCTGACACCCATCCAATTTTGTTTTGTACTTCTCCCAGAACTACCATTGCTGCTCCAGGTTTTTCCCTGTGGTCCTCAATTATTTGATCGATGATGGCTCTTTGTTCAGGAATAATCAAGGGGTCGTTCGCTGGAATGTTTTTTAAGTATTTCGCCATGAATTGCTCCATAATTAATGTAGGATTAAATTTGTTTGCTTATCCTTAATCAAGTTTACCTAATGGGAGGATTCTTCGTCATTGCTGAAAGTCATAAATCCCACGGAAAAAGCGCTTGATTTGTTACAAATTTCACTATCAGTTTTTAAAAAAATGTCTTCCTTTTCTAAATTTTGGAATTAACAAAATAGGATCGATTTGCTTCTTTTTTTAATGCAAGTTTTATTTCACCAATTGAAGGATTTTCTATTTCAAAAACCGTTGTGCCAATAAATTCTGATAATCGGTGGACATCCCCATTTTGGATTATTTCGTATGAATTAATTTGGGGAAATTTTTCTTTTGCTTGCGGTGGAGATATATGTCTGGATATCTCCAAGGCAATTATGGGAATGTCATCAGGTACGAAACCAAGAATTTCTAGTAATCCATTTGCTTTGCGATTTATATGAGCCGGTATAAAAATTCCACCAAGATCATTCACATAATTATACGCTTCAATTAAACTGAGAGTGGAAGAAGTAATTAAGAGGCGTTCTTCTTTCCGGATGAAATCACCTTTCTCATCAACGATTAATTGTTCACCAAAAAAATCAGGACGATTTTTAATGGACGGTAATTTCTGATCTACGAGTTTCTGAAATTCCATTATTTGATCAATTGTATCAAACAGGCAAAGAACATGTACTTCTTCTTTAGTTTGTAATTCCATGCCAGGAAGAACGGTTATTCCTGAACCAAGAGCTGCTTTTTGAACTGCAACAATATTTGCAGAAGCGTTATGATCGGTTATTGCTATCAGATCAATTCCTCGAATTTTGGCTTCTGATACGATCAAAGGTGGCAACATTTCTATTTCTGCACAGGGAGATAATACCGTGTGCACGTGTAAATCAGCTCGATATTTTTTCAAAATATTCTCAATTTACTTTATCTAATACCTAAATCCCATAACTTTCCTACTGTTTGGAAAGAATTTAATTCTGTTTGTAATAGAGTAATACTTTCTTCATTTGCTTTATTAATTGTAGCCGGGTCTGGCATGGCTCCTTCTGTGATAATAATGGCACTCAGTTCCAGTAAGGCAGCCACTGCGACAATATTATTGTGGGCCTGTATTGTTACCCATACCGATTGGTTGGGTGCCCCTGCCATCACACAACTTAACAGATCAGAAGTGTATCCATTCTTAACCAAGATTTGTGAAAAATCTTTTTCTTCCGTTAATACTTTTAATGCTAATTTATCAATTATTGTTGCTAAATTACTCATGATTTTTGATTTTCCGATTCATTATTTTTATGATCCGAATCCAGGAATAACCGCATTTTCAAACGCGAACCTTTTCCCCAGACAGATTCAAGTTTCATTTGATCCACACAACGCGAAATATTGACCAGACCCATGCCTGCGCCAAACCCCATTTCCCGTACTGCATCTGTTGCGGTAGAATATCCTGGTTTCATCGCCAAATCAACATCTTTAATGCCAGGACCGTAATCATAAGCATCGATAGAAATTTGATGAGGTTCGATTTCCACCCGTAAAACACCACCTTCGGTTGTGTGAATGATGAGATTCATCTCAGCTTCATAAATAGCAATTCCACATCGACGAGCAATTTGTTTGGATGCCCCTAAACGAATTAATGCCCGTTTAATATTGGAAGAAGCCTGACCTCCAATATCAAAATCTCCCTGTTGTATTTGGTAACGAAGAATGAGACTGGTGCGATCAGATTCTATATCTTCAAATAGATGACTTGCACGATATTTTCGAATTTCCTCTTCCTGGTAATCGGTTTCGAGCGCTCGTAAAAGACCACGATTGATATCACCTTTCGTGATCATACCAACCAATTTTTGATCCTTGTCAATCACCGGAAGTCTGCCAAAATTTGTTGAAACAAATTTTTTAGAAGCTTCGATCACCGGATCTGTGGGAAGAATGGTAATCAATTTGGTAGTCATATACTTATTAATGGTTGAATTTAAATCCTTATCGACCAGACAACGGATCAAATCTTCCATGGATATAATTCCGATTAAATCTCCGAGCGGAGAAACAATTGGTGCCCCAGATATTCTTTTTTGGCGAAATACTTCCAGAACTTCCTGCATCTTAATTTCTGGAGAGAAGCTGATCAAATCGCTGGTCATAACCTCATTGACCTTTATTTCATAAGCCAGTTCCTCTACACGAGATATATTTTCAGCTTCCTGGTCTGAAATTATTCGCTTTCTTTGTGGGGGGGTGGTAGTCATTGTGTTTATTTTCTTTATTCACAACCACATTTTGATTGATCAGATACTGATTTTTCGAGACTTGGCAAACCTGCTTTATATAAACGGCCACATAACTCAAACATGCCAAAAGGGGAAGTTATCAATGGGATTTCTTCATCATTGGCTAAATCAATTGTTGTTTTCGGAGGTATTTTTCCTCTTACTAATACCACTGCAGCTACATCCGCCATCTGAGCTGTTCGAATAACCTGCGGATTACATAATCCCGTAAGTAATACAGCTCCAGGTTCGATTGAGGCTAAAACATCACTCATCAAATCGGCACCACATCCGCCTAAAATCACTTCATTTTGGTTAAACAAATCAGTTAATACATTGCCATCAACAATTTCGACTAAATCAGCTAAATTCATGTTCACCTTCATTCCAATAAAAACTTAATCTTTATTGACTATTTTACCCTAGAATTTAGTTTGTGAAAATTTTCATTAATACTAATCTCGGCGAGACAATCACAAAAAATAATCTGCTTGAAACAATTAAGATAAGATCATTATTGATAATTTAATAGAAGTAATAATTGGTTTATGATATTATTTGGACTTGAAAATAAAGAGAGGTTGGATATGACACAGATAATTTCACCAGTCAAAGGAACACGTGATTTTTATCCAGAGGATATGGCCATTCGAAACTGGATTTATGGAAAAATGCGGGAAGTATCTCAATTATTTGGATATGTTGAATATGATGGGCCATTTTTAGAAAGAATTGATTTATACGCAGCAAAATCGGGGGAAGAATTGGTAAAGGAACAAGCATTTGTATTTCCAGATCGTGGAGGTGATCTCATCACATTACGCCCGGAATTAACACCCTCTTTAGCAAGAATGATTGCCCAAAAACAAAAACAGCTAGTCTTTCCACAAAGGTGGTGGTCATTCGGTCCTTTTTGGCGTTATGAGAGACCTCAAAAAGGGAGAACCCGTGAATTTTTTCAATGGAATGTGGATATGCTTGGATCGGATGCTACAGAGAGTGATGCTGAACTGATAGCAGTTTGTGCGACCTTTTTCAAGAAGGTTGGTTTAGATCCTAACCAGGTCAAGATTTTTATCAACAGCCGGGAATTGATGGATTTGGTCCTCAAAAAGTTGGGAATCCAAGCTGAATTGAAAATGGCAGTCTTTCGTCTGATTGATCGAAAAGATAAATTATCATTCCAGCAATGGCAGGAATTTGCACTTTCACTAGGACTGACACAAACCCAATTTGAAGGATTAAAAGTTGCCCTAAATGATAAGAATCTTTGGAAGGAATCTGAAGATTTGGCATTGATTATGGAAATTGTTGAACGCATGGATCTTGGAGAGTATGTAACATTTGACCCGCAAATAATTCGTGGTCTGGACTATTACACAGGTGTTGTGTTTGAAGCCAGAGATATGGACAAAGAAGGTCGCGCAATTCTTGGCGGTGGTCATTACGGAAACCTGGTGGGTGATGTCGGCGGAGAATTATTGCCTGGTGTAGGATTTGCCATGGGAGATGTAATGCTTAGATTGGTGCTGGAAAAATACCAATGCCTTCCTGAATTTGATGATACCTCTGCAAAAGTATTGGTTACTGTTTTCGACGAAACTTTATATTCAGAACTCGCTGGAAATTGCAAATATTTTGAGAAATGCTGAGATTCCGACAATTCTTGTCAATGAGAATCAAAAACTACAAAAACAATTCAAATATGCAGATCGTATTGGTGTGCCTATTGTTTTGGTGCTTGGGCCGGAAGAAAAAAATAACAAACAGGTTACAGTAAAGAACCTCAAAACTCGCCAACAGGAAAATGTGCTCATCGAAAATCTAGTTGTATACATAAAAAATCAGCTTGCATATGAATTAGCTGTGTGATAAAATTCTGGTCACTATGGTGCCTGTAGCTCAACGGCAGAGCGCTTCACTGTGGATGAAGAGGTTGAGGGTTCGAAACCGTCCAGGCACCCCTAAAAATTCATGAAAAAATCATGAATTTTTTATTTTATGGGAAGCAATTAATTTACCGGTAAAGCAATAAAAAATGTTGAACCCTTACCCGGAGAACTCTTCAATAAACCAATTCTCCCGCGATGCAATTCGATCAAAGATTTGCTTAGCGCCAATCCTAATCCTGAACCAAATGCTCTGATATTTTCTGTGGATTTTGCTTGTTCAAAAGGTCTGAATAATTTTGCCTGATCTGGCTGGCTTATTCCCATACCCGTGTCAGATATGGTGATCATAATTTCTTGATTTTTTCCTAATCCTTTGACAAGAGAGGTTGATATTGTTATTTTTCCATAGTCAGTAAATTTTACAGCATTGGAAATGATATTTATCAACACCTGGGTAATGCGTTCACGATCGACAATTATTTCTGGTAAATCCTCAGAATTGACAACATCAAATTTTATTAACTTGTCTTTTGCAAGATTTTCAGCCGCAGGAAGTAAAGATTGGATTAGGTTGGGGATATTGGTTCGATCCATTGTTAATTTCATATTTCCTGCTTCAATTTTGGTAATATCCAAAATATCATTGACTAACCTTAATAAATATTGACCAGCATTGTGAATCGCAGTTAAATCTTGTTTTTGTGTTTCGTTGATAGGGCCATCTATTCCAGTTAGAATTACCTTAGAAAAGCCGATAATTGAATTTAAAGGGGTTCGAAATTCATGGCTCATATTTGCCAGAAATTGACTTTTAATTTTATCTATGTCGGATATATCATCAATCACATTCTGAGATTTTTCATATAATCGAGCATTTTCAATTTCGATGGCAATTTGATCGGCTAATAATTGGAAATAACGCAAATCTTTCGATTCAAAATCGTTGGATTGCTTCGAATGGATATCCAAAACACCGATTATTTCATCACCAATTTTTAATGGCAAAACAAGCTGGGATTTTGTCCATTGTGATTCTAAATTGAAAGGATCTTCATTTTGTTCCGAAACATCCTTCAAAATAATTGCTTGCCCATTTTGAAAAACATCTGAGATGATCAAATAGGATTTTTCTCTTAGTCCAGGCGCATTTTGATTGTTGTCATCGTTTCCATCATATGATACAGAACATTTGTCAAGCAATTTATTTTCATTGTTGCAAACATAAATCGTCACCGATAGAAAACCGAATTTTTCCTGAATTTGTTTTGTTATATTTTTAATTAATATATCCAAATTAAGAATAGATGACGTGTCATGAACAATACTGGCGGCAATATTTATTTTTTTATCCAGATCAGAGAAATCTCTCAATGTTGCTTGATTTGTTAAAAGAATTGATAGTTCATTCGCTGCATATTTTAGATGGGAAATTTTTTCCGAATTTAGGACGAATGGTTTATTAGAGATAATCGTGAGATAGCCGGTAATCAGGTCGTTAAAATAAAGCGGAAAAATATATCCACTTTCAATTTGATATTTATTTATCTGCTCCAGGATTTCGTCCTGAAGATTTAAATTCGAAAGATTGTCAAAACGATCAATATTCAACTTTATCAACTCGTTTAATAAGTCGTTAAATCTTATCGATTTCCAATCATTATAAAGGGAAGACATCTCATTCGTTGAATATTCTTTATTAATTTCAAAGTATTCGAATGAATTCTGATTTTCTTTTTTTTCAAGAACACAGAACAAACAATCACCTACTGAACTTTCATGTATGTATTTGGATAAAAACTCTATTACGTCACGAGGATTTTGCGTTTTGACTAATTTATTTATATTTTTATAAAAGGCGTTTTCAAAAAACCTTTCATGAGAGTGTTCATGAATTATGGATTTTTCAATGGAGGTGGTTATTGTTTCCAATAATAAATCAACCAAAATTTTTTCTTCTTTTGAAAATTCACGAATCTCATCAGAACATAAGATTATTGATCCGATTTTTCTGCTATTTGATTTGAGTGGAACAATTCCCAGGGATGAAATATTCATTTGAGAGAACAATTAAATCGTTCGATTGGGAAGGTTGGCTTTTTTTATATTTGAGAAATAGGTGGGGAAATCTTGCTGGAATAAAGTATTCACTACATTTCGATCAAATGTATGGGTTTGAATAGGTCGATTAAAATCAGGATCTTTTGACCAAGTTGCTACCACCTCATAATGATCCGGCATGGTCGCTTCTGGTTCCCCAAAAATATATACAGCACTTTCATTAATATCCAGTGAAAAAATATATTTCATAATTATTAGTAGAATTTCTTCTATATTCGATGCAAAAAAAAGATTGTCTTTAATGATGTTTATTGTCTCGGTTTCTAACAATTTGTTATTTAACTGGATTATTCTTTCTTCATACGCAACAACGCTGGATAGGGTTTCAGAAACCAATCCCAGAAATCTAATTTCATCAACATTCCAATAATGATATTGATGTAAATCTTCTAAAACAATTACTCCTGGAATTGCCTCACCCTTGTTTACGGCTAAGGCAAGAATGGATTTGGATCCTCTATTGCTCAACAATTCATCAATCGGCCTATCAAGATTTTCGAAGCTAACCTGGAAAAATCCTTTGTCAATCAATAAAGGCATAAACTCTTCAAAATCCTCAAAAAGAATTTGATCGGTCAGATGAGATGTGTTGTAGTTATCCACAGAGTGCCATTTTGACTGAATCGACCAAGTTTGAACTTCTTCGCCAATATTCGATTGTGCAAAGAAAACCCGATCAACATTCGAGGCTTTTCCCATTAATCCTAAAGCTTCACTTAAATTCTTAGTCCCAGTTTTAGCTAGAATTTTTACAGATTGGGAGATAAGTGTTTGGTATTGTTCACGTATTTCAATCACAGATAATGCGTATTGCATTTCCTGAAACAAAAAAGCATTTTCCAAAGCGGTAGCCATTTTTGTCCCAATGGCAGATAAATATTGCAGATCAGTATCAGTAAACCGATTAATTGCTTTCTTATCATGTAAGAGAATCGCGCCCAAAACATGATTTCCTGCACTAATGGGGACACCTAGCAGCGAGTTAGGGAAAATCTTCGAGCGTGAGGTGATAATTTTTTTTACAGAAGGAGGTATCTGGTCATTTTGAATGATTACCTGATTGGTTTGAATTATATATTTTAGGACTGGCTCATAATCGTCAATTTCAGGGTAATAACTAATTTCATTTTCTACTTTTTGAATAGGAAAAATCATATTAGAGGTCTGCTTTTGAGATATACCCATTGAAAGATTTTGATGCGGAATAAACTCATTAATAACTTTGTATGTCAATTTGTAAATATCGATTGGTTCAATTAAATGATTAACTTCGACTGAATAACGTTGAAGATTATCCAATATGGCTGGTGAGAAAAGTGTTTCAGATATTTTCAAAATTGGAATTTGTTCTTCAGTTTTTGGATTTACTTTTTTATCCTCAAATAATTCCTGGATTTCTTCTTCAATGGCTTGTGTTGTCGTTTCAAGAGCATTAAATTCTTGCATTTGATCTTCGGATTTTGGTTTAATCGAACCGTGTAAATCTTCAAGTGTCTGAACAATGCCAATATATGTTGGTTTGGAATGAAATTCTTCAGAAAATTTTGTCAATTTTAAATTACAGAAAAGTAAATTTCCATTATTTGATAAAAAGATTACATCCAGGTCTAAGGGGAAATTATGTTCAGAAAATTGTGAAAATAGATTTTCCCCTGAAGATTGATTGATAGAAAAATTAAAAATAGATTGATCCAGAAATTCTGCAGTCGGAATGCCAAGACAATCAGTAACTTCAGGGCTGATATTGAGGTAAATTCCTTCTAAATCAATGATAAATTCCCAACTTAGCAGATTACCAGATTGAGGTTTGTCATCTGAATTGTTCTTTATTGTTAGTAGTTTTGCTAAGAGATTATTGCGCTTATTATCAATTTTCACCATTTTATCTTTTCTCTAAAGCTCCCAAACCGGAACACCTGAAAGAATTTTTTTCATTTGATCCGGAAACCGATCCAGATTTAATGGTTTGCCGAGAAAGCCATTAAATCCAGCTGCTTTGGCTTTTTCAATTTGTACTGGATCAGCTTCAGCTGTTATGGCTACCACCGGGATATTCTTTAATCTTTCAGATTTTTGAATCTTTTTTAATGCACTGTAACCATCTTCATACGGTAAGCGAATATCCATCAGTATGAGATCTAATTTTGGGAGGCTATCTGCAAATTCAACAACTTCGTACCCGGAAGTTTTCCACTCACAGTGAATACCTAAATATCCTAACATTCTTGCCATTAAGACAAAATTGGAAACATTGTCCTCCACAACAAGAACCGAGAGACCCTTTAAGGAAATTGTACTTACCAATTCTTTTTCTTGATCGAAATTTGTAATAGGAATAGGGTTGCTATCAATCATAAGGTTTTCCAGAACAATCATTATTTTTTTATAATATGATTTTAGCATGGTGTTAAATAAAATTGGTTAAAAAGAAAAATGACTGTGCTAATCAGTCATTTTTCCAGGAGCGGGCAACGGGAATCGAACCCGTGATTAAGGCTTGGGAAGCATTCGTTTTACCGCTAAACTATGCCCGCATATTAAAGATCAGTGAAAAAGATTATATTATTGTGCTCAAGTGCTGTCAAGAAATTATTATAAACCCGCAAATCGATCCATCCTCAATTGAAAGACCCAATAAAGATTATGGTTTTTGAAACCTTAACGGTAAAATGGATTTATGTTCTGGAAAAAGATTGATAAATCACTAATAAAAAAATATATCAGACCAGTTTATCAAAAAATCAATAAAAATTTACATGGAAGTCTGGACGTATTCAGGTTAGCTGGTCAGACTTTTGCAAAGGAAAGAGCACCTGAAGCGGCAGCTTCCATGGCTTACTTTACATTTTTCTCGTTGTTTCCTCTAATTTTAGTAATCATCTCTTTTGCCAGCTTTATATTAAAATCTCAGTTTGTTCAGGATCAGGTATATCAATTTATTATTGATTTGATTCCTATCAGTCCTGATATTATCGTGTCTAATATAGAAAATGTTTTGACAAAGCGTGGTGCTGTTGGATGGTTGGCAATCATTGGTCTGATTTGGTCAGCGACAACCATGTTTAATATTTTTGCATTGAATGTTGATCGTGCCTGGTCTGATGAAAGATCTCATAATTTTTTAGAGAGAAGATTAATTGGCATTATTATTATTGTTGGCATGTCTATTTTGATCTTGATACTATGGGGATTTAATTCCTTATTAAATATTGAACTCGTTAAGAATTTATTCGCATATTTCCAAATACCAATTTTTCAAACGACTCTATACGAAATTCTGGTATATGTTACCCCAAGAGTTTTTCGTTTTATTATCTTTTGGGTTATGTATCAATGGATTCCAAAAGCCTTGGTGAAACCTTCTGAAGCTTTTTGGGGGGCGTCATTCGCCATCATTCTGACTGAGTTAATTACTGTTGTCATGAACTGGTACATTTCCAGTCAATGGGTACGTTACGAATTAATCTATGGGTCTTTAGGGAGAATTATTGCATTAATGCTGTGGATTTATTTTTCAAGTTATGTGATTTTATTTGGAGCTCATATTAGTTCAGCGGTTGGCGTTTTATTCAGGAAGCGATATAACAATTCACTTCCAAAGGAAGAATACCAATAAAAATTTAAAATAATCTTGATAAGTAGATGTAATTTCAAAGCTCAAAGAAGATCATTTAGATTTAAGGATAAAAAGAATTGCCCTGGTAAGAATTAGGTCTTACATTTAAAAAAAATTCATTTATGCTTGTTGAATTATTTTATTTCTGGGTAAATACACAAGAATAGAGATAATGATTATTAATAATATTGCAATAGATATTGCAATAATTCCTCTTGTTAAGTCCTCATTGCTGAAATTTAGAATTTTTAAATCTGAAGAGGTAATTCCTAATTTTGGGATATTTGCTTTGTGGTTCTGATCAAACCCTGTATGAGTTTCAACAGTGCCACCATTAATATCAAATCGCCAAACTTCATTTGCATTTTTATCCAGGGAAACATACACCTGGTTGTCGTTAGGTGAGATTAAAATAGATGTAAGTGTATCGTTCAATGGTTGAAATTCTGTAAGGATTTTCAACCCAAATTCCTCTGAAAAATTTTCATCCGTTTTGTTAATTTCATCCAGCAATTGGGTGTGAAATAAATCCAATCCATCTTTATTGAGATTGTTGTTAAATTCATCATATGGATAACGATAAGTGATTCCCTGGTATGGCAGGTCATTTTCATAGACTTGATAGTCGGTGTTATCTGAGTAAATGATGACAGTTTTACCAAATTTATCAGCAAAAATTAAATTTGAATTTGGAATAATCCATTTATGCATTGAATATTCTTCTGAAATTAAATCTGGGACTGTCGATGCACCGAACAATAATTCTGAGAAATGGTCTTCAAATTCTGTTGGAGATAATCTGTTTTGGAGCTGACTACCCGGATGATCCTGAATTAAGATGAAGATGCCTTTGCTATTGTAAGCGCTGATAGTATAAAACTGATTATTCTCAAACAAATCAACAAATAAAAAATTTTGGCGATTTTGCTGCTTGAAACGAAAGCGTAGTTCCTTGTTAAGGGAACCTGCATTGAATCCATAAAAGGTTTTCTGTGAATTAACCACGAAACTCAAATTATTGTTTATATCATCCGTTTGTGCAAAAATATCGATAGGTGGGTTGATAAAAAATATACTAATAAAGATTAAGGTAGAAATGATCTTTTGAATCCTTTTAATCCCACACAGCATGAAACACTCCTCAACTTTCTGTTTTTCATATTACACCATATTATCTTACTTCACAAGATTTTCTCTTGTAATTAAAGAACATTAATTCTATAATTGGGATATGGACAGGTTTCAAAAATTGAGTCTATTATCAGAGAATATGGATGTTGAGGAAGGGGAAAGCCTAGAAACATCCTTAATGAATTGTCCTGAAAAATCTACTTTTGTAAAACACCCAATGTTGACTTATGCAAAGATGTCAGGTGGAAAGACGATCCCATTATTAAAAACAATGATCACATCTGTTTGTGAGAGAAATTGTAAATATTGTTCTTTCAGGTCAGGGAGGGATTTTCATAGGGCAACTTTCACCCCAGACGAAATGGCCAATACCTTTCTTGATTTATATCAAAAGAATATTGCTAAGGGATTATTTCTCAGTTCGGGTATCGCAGGAGGGGGCGTAATAATTCAAGATAAAATCATTGATACAACTGAAATATTGAGAACCAAAAAGAAATTTGATGGTTATTTACATATGAAGATCATGCCTGGAGCAGAGTATGATCAGATCAAACAATTAATGAAATATGCAGATAGAGTGTCCATCAATCTGGAAGCTCCTAACCCTCAACGGCTGAATAAATTAGCGCCACTCAAAAATTTTGGAGAAGAGTTATTTTCGAGGTTAAAATGGGTGGAAACCATAAGAAAAAATCATGACCCAAAGCAAAATTGGAAACAAAAATGGCCATCACTGACCACACAAATGGTGATTGGTCCATCAGGAGAGAATGATGTGGAAATTCTCAAAGCGAGTGATTATTTAATCAAGAATTTTCATCTGGCGAGAATTTATTACATGACTTTTACACCGGTCTTGAATACTCCACTTGAGAATTTTCCGGCTGAAAATCCAATGAGAGGTCATCGGCTTTACCAGGCATCTTTTCTTTTACGAGATTATGGTTTCACATTTGAAGATTTTACTTTTGATCAAAAAGGACTATTGGATCTAAATTTTGACCCCAAAAAATTCTGGGCAGAAAACAATTTGAAAGGAAGTCCAGTAGAGATTAATCGTGCATCCAGAGAAGAACTATTGAGAATCCCAGGGATTGGTCCCAAAAGGGTTGAAATGATTGCGAGATATCGCAAACAAAAGGTAATTCAATCAGAAGATGATTTGAAATTGTTAGGGATTTCTCTAGAATCGGTAGCTCACTATATCCTAATGAATGGCAAAACCCCTATTCATCAATTGAAGTTTGCATTCTAAAAGCTCGCAATAAATCAAAACGCTGTTATTTATGGCAAAATTCAGTTTGAATTTTACTTACTCATCTCTATAATTAAAGGTAAGGAAAGATGGTAGATATGAGGTGAGGAAAAATGTCAAAAAAAGATAAGAATAAAAAATCAAAAAATAACGTGGTTTCGGAAAAAGAACCTGAAGAAATTATCAACAATGAAAAAAAACCAAAATTAGCAACAAAGTTTTATGAAAAAGAATTAGGAAAACTGCAAATTGAACTAGTTAAATTGCAAGAATGGGTTAAAGATCAAGGATTAAAAGTAGTCATCATTTTTGAAGGGAGAGATGCAGCTGGAAAGGGTGGAGTAATAAAGAGGATCACAGAAAGCCTCAATCCTAGAAATGTGCGTGTAGTTGCGTTGCCTGCTCCAACGGAACGTGAAAAGACACAATGGTATTTCCAAAGATATGTAACCCATTTACCTGCTGCGGGAGAGATGGTGTTATTTGACCGATCCTGGTATAACAGGGCTGGTGTTGAGAAAGTGATGGGTTTTTGCACTGAAGAAGAATATCAAGAATTCTTAAGATCTGTTCCCGAATTTGAACGAATGTTAGTGCGTTCGGGAATTATTCTCATAAAATATTGGTTTTCCGTTAGTGATGAAGAACAGGAAAAGAGATTCGAAGATCGCATCAAGGATCCAACCAAACGCTGGAAATTGAGTCCAATGGACTTACAATCCAGATCGAAATGGGAGGAATACTCGAAAGCAAAAGATCAGATGTTTGCGCACACAGATATCAAACAGGTTCCGTGGTATGTGGTAAATGCCGATGATAAGAAACGAGCGCGATTAAATTGTATTCATCATCTCCTGAGTATGATCCCGTATCGAGACCTTACTCCAGAACCAATCGATTTACCACCCAGGCAAAAGGAAGAAGGCTATGTTAGGCCTCCCATAACCGATCAGTCTTTTGTGCCGGAAGTTTATTAGAAATACCAGGTCAACCGATAAGCCGCATTCTGTCTTTTCATTGGGTATCCTCTTCGGACGGCAATTCAAAGGATGATCATCTCTCTAGGTGAATTGTTACCAACTCACTCCTGCAGCCTACCCGGAACTTACAAGGAGACGAGCAGTCTCCAGCAACATGGCTATGTTCCTGCTTGGCCTTGCTCCAGATGAGGGTTGCCTGGCCGTTGTATTACTACAATCGCCGGTGGTCTCTTACACCACCATTTCACCATCGCCAATAAGGCAGTTTGTTTCTGTGGCCCGTTCTAGCAGGTTACCTAAATAGGCATTCCCGCTCCGGGGGTTACCCGGCACCTCGCTCTATGGAGTGCGGACTTTCCTCGACACATTTAATGCCGCGATCATCTGGTCAACCTGGTAATTTCATCATAATCGTTCTTTTATAGAACGTCAATGGTCATCTACGTGACTTTCATAATCAATTGAAATTCAAAGAAATAAAGCTATTGTGATAATAATTCCTTTCCAATAAACGTGTTGGGGTAAAATAACTTAAATAAGTTAATTTTGGAGAGGAATAAAATGCGAAAACCTATAGTTGCTGGAAATTGGAAGATGCATAAAACTGTTGCAGAAGCTGAAGGGCTTGTGATGATCTTGAAAAATGATATTGAAAAAATCTCATCTGTTGAGACTGTTTTTTGTGTTCCATTCACATCATTGAGCAAAGTATCATCTATGTTACAAAATAGTTCCATCGGGCTTGGGAGTCAAAATGTTCATTGGGAAAAGCAAGGTGCTTTTACAGGTGAAATATCACCATTAATGGTTAGAGAATTTGCTAAATATGCCATTATTGGTCATTCCGAAAGGAGATCCTTCTTTGGAGAAACTGATACTACCGTAAACATACGGGTAATTGCTGCCTTGACGAATGATATTATTCCGATTATGTGTGTAGGTGAAACACTATTTGAGAACCAAAAAGGAATGACACTGGAAGTTGTTACTCGCCAAATGGAGATTGGTCTGCAAAACATCGAAATTGAGTATGCCAAAAAAATTGTCATTGCCTATGAACCTGTGTGGGCAATTGGCACGGGTTTGGCATGTGATCCTGTGACTGCCAATGATATCATTTTCAGGGCGATTCGAACACCACTAAAGAATATTTTTGGTGAAAGTGTTTCTCAAAAAATTCGAGTGCAATACGGGGGCTCTGTAAATGGTAGCAATGCATTTGATTACTTTTCTCAACCTGAAATCGATGGCGCATTGGTCGGTGGAGCTTCTTTAAAACCCGATTTCATCGAAATTGTAAAAGCAGCTGCTAAGTGAGAACTTTTGAAATTTGATGGCTTTATTCTCTTTTCATTAAGCTTACTGGTTTTGATTTTTGCTCAACGCTTATTGCAAAGGGAGATACAAATAATTTTACTATTTCTCACTCGAAAACCTAACCTGGCAATTGGAATATTTTCATTATTATTATTGCCAGGAGTTTTTATTCATGAAATAAGTCATTTATTAATGGCAATCCTATTACGTGTACCGGTGAAAAAGATATCACTTCTGCCCGTGGTGACAAAACAAGGCAAAATAAGATTAGGTTTTGTACAGACAGCCAAAAGCGATGTTTTCAGAGATTCACTCATTGGGCTTGCACCTTTTATGATTGGGTTGTTTTTGGTTGCATATATTGGGACTCAGAAATTGGGACTTACTGCTTTCACTGATATCAATTATGAATCGAATTTAAGCGCATTTGTGATTTCTCTTAAGAATTTACCCCAGATGACAGATTTTGGTTTATGGTTTTTTTTGGCTTTTGCAATAAGTACTACAATGATCCCATCGGAGGCGGATCGTCAATCCTGGAAAATCATCATTCTTGTAATTTCTATCACCCTAGTGGTGGTGATCATCTCTGGGCTGGGAGATTGGATGCTGAATTCAATTTATCCCGCCATTAATTATTGGCTACTATCCATATCATTTGTTTTATTGGTATCAGTGTTGGTTCATGTATTGATTTTTTTTCCGTCTATGATATTAAGACTGGCAATTATGAGAATAGCTGGATTGAGATATGTTAGAAATTAATAGCTGGCACCAATAAATTGCTTAATTTTGAATAAAAAAAAGCAAATAATTCAATGTTTTTTTGTCATTGAACCAATTGATTTGGTTTGATTGGTTTTTATACCCAAATCGAATTGGTATTTAATAAACCAAATTATCCTGTTCCAAATTGCCGATCTCCAGCATCGCCAAGACCGGGTACGATATAACCTACATCGTTGAGATGATCATCTAATGCAGCCAAATAAATGGGTACATCCGGATGATGTTTTTGTAATTGTGCAACTCCTTCGGGAGCTCCTATTAAGCCAACAAATTTTATACGGTTTACCCCCCAACGTTTAAGTACATCCACCGTTGCTACAGCTGATCCCCCCGTAGCCAGCATTGGATCCAATACAAGGCAGACACTTACAGTAGGCTCGGTGGGAAGTTTATTGTAATATTCAACTGGTTTCAGTGTTTTTTCATCACGGTAGATACCAATGTGCCAGACTTCCGAAGAGGGCATCAGTTCCCATATACCTTCTACCATCCCGAGACCTGCCCTCAGAATTGGCACCAGTCCTATTTTTTCCTTCAACTCAAAGCCAGGTGCAATTTCAAGCGGTGTTTGTACTTCAATTGGTTCAATTTTTAAATCGGCTGTGGCTTCATATGCCAACAGTCCTGCCATTTCCCGTACCAACTCCCTGAATTTCTTTGGTTCGGTTTTTACATCACGTAATTTCGAAAGCTTATGTGCTAATAATGGATGTTTTGAAATCATCAAACTGGTCATATGGATAACTCCTGATGAATTTGTCGAGGTCATTATAGCATGTGATGATTATTAAAGGAATTTTTATCAATCTGTAATTTTCTTTTGGGTAAGCGTGTTAAACGACTCGCCAACCAGTGTCAATTTCTTTCTTACGAGATCCGCCAGATTGGCTGAAGGAAAATTTGGGTCACTCAAACTAAACCAGGCAAATTTTTGAACCAGACGATAGTTATCCTCAGGGAATCCGATTTCTTCATCCTGATAAGTTAACATCCATTCGCTTGTGTGTTTCAAGTAATCTGAAATAAATTCTTGAGTATAGCCAAATTCCTCAGATAATAATATCCCAAACTCAGTGACAACCAGAGGTGAATCTTGATAACCATTTTCTTTCATCCATTTTCTGAATTGAATCAGGTTTTGTTTAAAAATAGAGATATCACCATGCTGCTCAATTTCATAAAGTTCACCATGATCCATAGAAAGACCAACCGGCAGACCTGCACCCCAAGAATCATTTTCCTCTCTTAAGACATACGCATGAATATTCCACCAATCAACGGGTAATTCTTCGTTATACATTTTTTCGTAACTATCCAGGACTTCATTGAGATAAGCCAATCTGGCAGGCGTGGGTTGACTCACGCCTGCGATTGCTATTTTGGCACGTCTATCCTTGGATTTAATCAACAAGTACAACTCGTGATAAATTTGAGCATACCTCTCAGGAGAAATATTATCCTGAGAAGCATTATCTGGTTCATTTCCGATAATCCATGTATATCCCGAAAATTTCTTAGCAATTGTTTCGATTTTTTCTCTGGATGGAGAATAACCATTCTGATTGACCCGAATGGTTTGCCAATATTCAAGTTGAGAGGACCTTCGTGATTCTCTCGTTGACCAATCAAAATACCATTGCGCCCCTAGTTGATCTGCCCATTCATTTGCATCAGCTTTGGAAGCTAATCCAAATCCAATCGGTTTGGTCAAATCAGTGGATGGAGAACAAGATGAAATGAGAAAAAGCATCACGAATGACAAGTAAAAACTAATTGTTCGTTTGTTAAAATGGTTGAAATGTGAATAAAAAATTTTCATCTCTGGAAGAATTTTGCAGGTATAATCGAACACATGAGCGATGAAAGAATGATTAGTCCAGAAGCAAAACCTGATGATCGTTTGGATCAAACATTACGACCGACCTCCCTGGCGGATGTTATTGGCCAGGATCAGGTTCGTGAGAACTTATCCATTCTAATCGATGCGGCAAAACAACGCAACGAGTCCCTTGACCATGTTCTTTTTTATGGGCCACCTGGTCTGGGGAAAACAACCTTATCGCATGTATTAGCGAATGAAATGGGTGTAAATATTCGAATTACATCAGGTCCAGCCATCGAAAAAGCCGGAGATCTGGCTGCAATTTTGACCAACCTGCGTGCAGGAGACATCCTCTTTATTGATGAGATCCACCGGTTGGGAAGGGCAATTGAAGAAATTCTCTATCCAGGAATGGAAGACTTTGCTCTGGATATTATTATTGGAAAAGGTCCGAGTGCACGCTCGATCCGACTTAAATTACCCAGATTTACAGTGATTGGTGCAACAACCCGCTTAGCTTTGGTTACTGCACCATTAAGAGCGAGATTTGGTGCAGTTTATCGATTAGATTATTATGATCAAATTTCGATGGAAAAAATTGTTCAACGGGCATCCAATATGCTCTCAGTCCCGTATGAAATCGATGGGATTAAAGAGATTGCCCGTAGAGCACGAGGAACCCCCAGAGTTGCTTTAAGATTGTTACGCAGGGTGCGTGATTTTACGCAGGTGCGATCAAATGGTGTAGTTTCTTACCAAACAGCAATTGATGCATTGGATTTACTCAATGTGGATATTCTTGGGTTGGATGAAATTGATCGCCGTGTCATCCGAACAATCATCGAAAAATATAGTGGCGGACCGGTTGGATTAAGTACAATCGCAGCTTCTATCAGTGAAGAACCTGATACGATCATGGATGTAGTTGAACCTTACCTATTACAGTTAGGTTTTCTGGATCGAACCAGTCAGGGAAGGGTGGCTACTAAAATTGCTTACGAGCATTTGGGAATGGTTTACCCAGAAGATGACAAACAACCACGCTTGTTATGATAGGTGATTTTGAAAACTGAAGATTTTAATTACCATCTCCCAGAAGAACGAATTGCCCAAACACCAATAGAACCTCGAGATCATTCTCGACTATTGGTTTGGAATCGTAAGGAAGAAAATTTTCTTCACAGGAAATTTTATGAAATTGAAGAATTTCTAAAACCTGGTGATTTATTGGTTATCAATAAAACCAGGGTCATTCCAGCACGATTATATGCCAGAAAACCTAGTGGAGGAAAGGTCGAAATTCTTCTCCTAAAAAAACGGGAAAATGACCTTTGGGAATGCCTGGTTGGGGGGAAACGAATTAATGCAGGTATGGAATTGAGTACAGAAGTTGATATAAAAATTAAAGTCATCGAAAATCTGGAAGGATCAGAAAGACTCATTCAATTTAGTGGTTCGATTGATCCGTATTTGCCAGATATTGGTCAGATGCCACTTCCTCCCTATATACATACACCTCTTAAGGACCAAGGGAGATATCAGACTGTTTTTGCGAAAGAATCGGGATCAGCTGCTGCACCTACTGCCGGGCTTCATTTTACAAATCAATTAATGGATCGAATAAAAGAAAATGGGGTTAAATTTTGCCAAATAACCTTACATGTTGGATTGGACACCTTCGCACCTGTTACGGAAGATGATCCGGAAAAACATAAAATCCATACTGAATGGTGCGAAATCAATAAAGATGCTGCAGAATTAATCAACCAGACTGCAAAAAATGGTGGTAGGATCATTGCCGTCGGAACGACCAGTGTGAGAACACTCGAAACAGGTGCTAAATATGCTCGAGTTGGAGAAGTGATTGGCGTTTATACCGGGCCAACTAACATATTCATCTTGCCTGGTTATGAATTTAAAGTAGTACAGGCGATGATTACAAACTTTCATTTACCTAAATCGAGTTTGATTATGCTGGTTAGCGCTTTTGCAGGCAGGGAAAAGATACTGGAACTTTATCAAAAAGCAATTGTAAATGAATACAGGTTCTATTCATTTGGTGATGCAATGTTGATATTATAGGTTTCTTTATGGGAGGAAATAATCTCAAATGTATAACTATGATGAATTAATACAATGTCGTTTATGTGAACGTCTTGTAAGGTGGCGAGAAGAAGTTGCAATAACAAAGAAAAAAGCTTACCGTGATTGGAATTATTGGGGTAAACCAGTCCCGGGTTTTGGTGATTTGAACGGACAGGTGCTGGTTGTAGGGTTGGCACCAGGAGCGCATGGTTCCAACCGCACCGGAAGAATGTTCACGGGTGATGCTTCCGGTGATTTTTTGTATCCGGCTTTGTTTCGTGCTGGATTTGCATCACAACCTGAGTCATTATTTGTAGATGATGATCTTTCTTTAATAAATCTATTTATCACTGCCGTATGTCGGTGTGTTCCTCCGCAAAACAAACCAACTCCATCAGAAATCAAGAATTGTCTTCCCTATTTAAAGTATGAGATTTCCCACATGAAAAATCTTAAGGTGGTGGTAGCCTTAGGGGCGATCGCTCAAATCCACATCTTAAGAATTTTTTCTGATTTGATTCAAAAAAAGCAACAATTTCCTTTCATTCATGGCAGAGTGGATAAATTTCCTGGAGAAATGCCTTATCTCATTTCGTCCTACCACCCCAGCCGGCAAAATACGCAAACTGGAAAATTGACAACAGAAATGTTTGACAAGATCTGGTCAACGGTAAATCAATTAATTAACTGAATTGTAGAAGATATGCATAATGTTTAGTTTACTAAAAGCTTTGATGATTTGGATTTCTTTATTAGAATGTCAATAAAAAAGGAACACATGAAGAAAATTAATCCGCTTGGTTTATTCATCATCTTACTTTTACTTTTGATCGTGTTGGGTCCATTCATCATACCATTACCGCCATTAGAAGGAATTCAACCCATGGAAGCATTGGTATATCCTGATAGTCAATTTATGGAGATTAATGGGGTAGATGTCCATTATGAGGAAATTCAAAGTAATAGTGGGACGTTGATTGTTTTATTACATGGATTTGGTTCAAGTACTTATAGCTGGCAAAAATTAATGCAACCTTTTTCATCTTTTGGTTCAGTTTTGGCATATGATAGACCTGGGTTTGGGTTAACTGAACGGGTAATCCCTTACAAGGAGGTAAATACAAATCCATATACACTGGAATATCAATCTCAGATATTATTGGCGTTGATTGATGCAAAAAAAGCTGAGAAAATTATTTTAGTTGGGAATTCAGCCGGTGGAACAGTCGCGATGCAGACAGCCTTGGCATACCCAGACAGAATAGATGCACTGATCCTCATCAGTCCAGCTGTTTATGGCAGTGGGGGTGCTCCCAAATGGATTAAACCACTTCTTAATCTTCCTCAAATGGATCGTTTAGGACCAGTTTTGGTTCGAACAATTCGAGAAAGAGGGCTGGAAATTCTTAAACTTGCCTGGTCGGAACCTGAAAAAATTAGTGAAGAAGATTTAACAAACTATCAAAAACCTCTCTCAGTCGATCGATGGGATGTTGGTCTTTGGGAGTTTACTAAAGCAAATGGTGAGAATGATATTGATACTCGTATTTCAGAATTATTAATGCCGGTTTTGGTAATCACCGGAGCTGATGACAAGATTATTCCTGCAGATCAGAGTATTCAATTAGCTTCTGAGTTACCAAATTCCTCTTTATTGGTTATTCCAGATTGTGGACATGTACCGCAGGAAGAGTGCCCAACTGATTTCATGAATGCAGTTGAGCCATTTATAAATAATTTACCATAATTCAAATAGAAATTGAATTTTTCTTGTCTGTTCAATAAAAAAGGCTCCCAATTCATTCTGAGAGCCTTTTTGTGATTGTAAAAATCAGTTTATTTATTTTCGAACGTTTAATGCATCCCAGCCTGCATATTCAGCTGTTTCACCGAGTTCGGCTTCAATACGGAGAAGTTGATTGTATTTTGCAACGCGATCAGATCGGGCAGGTGCACCGGTTTTGATTTGACCGGTGTTCAAAGCAACAGCCAAATCAGCAATGGTTGAATCTTCTGTTTCACCGGATCGATGGGATGTCACTGCTGTCCACCCAGCACGATGTGTTGTCTCAATTGCTTCCAGGGTTTCTGTAAGGCTACCAATTTGGTTGAGTTTAATTAATACACTATTTGCAGCATTTTCTTTAATTGCCCGGCGAATTCTTGCCGGATTGGTGACTAATAAGTCATCGCCAACAATTTGAAGTTTATTACCTACTTCACTTACAAACATTTTCCAACCATCCCAATCATCTTCTGCAAAACCGTCTTCAATTGAAACGATGGGATATTGATCTACCCAATTCTTCCAGAAGGCAACCATTTGCTCAGAAGATAATTTCTTTCCTTCTTTGCGTAGATTGTATGTTTTAGTTTCTGATTTATAAAATTCAGATGCAGCAGGATCCAGGGCGATTCCGATTTGTTCGCCTGCCTTGTAACCAGCTTTTCCGATTGCTTCTAGAATTACTTCTACAGCTTCAACATTTGCTTTGAGAGCTGGTGCATAACCACCTTCATCTCCGACTAGGGTGGCATAACCTCGAGATTTCAGAACACTTTTCAAAGCATGATAGATTTCTGCACCCCAACGTAGGCCTTCAGCAAAATTTGGTGCTCCTAAGGGCATAACCATGAATTCCTGAGCATCAGTAGATTGCCAGGCTGTATGTGCACCACCATTCAGGATATTCATCATTGGAACCGGTAATACGTGTGCATGCACACCACCCAGATAGCGGTATAACGGCAATCCCATGGAGTTTGCGGCTGCTTTCGCAACTGCTAATGATGTTCCCAAAATTGCATTGGCACCTAATTTGGATTTATTCTCAGTACCGTCTAATGCCAATAATGCCATATCGATAGCGCGTTGTTCAGTCGCATCCCAATCGATTAACGTATCAGCGATCTCTGAGTTTACATTTTCGACCGCCTTGAGTACGCCTTTTCCACCATATCTTTCTTTATCCCCATCGCGAAGTTCTAATGCTTCATGTGAACCAGTTGATGCGCCAGATGGGACTGCTGCACGGCCCCAGCTTCCATCAGCTAATACAACCTCTACCTCAACAGTTGGGTTGCCACGCGAATCAAGTACTTCCTGACCATAAATTGAAACAATAGTTGTATCCATTTTTACCTCTCATTCAATTGGTTTTGTAAAATCCTTTTTCAATCCCTTAGTATAACCTTTTTTGGGCACTATTGGAGAAGAATTGGAATAACTTTTCTTATATTGTTATGGAATAAACACTGGCAGCCTGAATAAATTTATTAAATAATGGGTGTGGACGATTAGGTCTGGAAAGAAATTCTGGATGAAATTGGGTAGCAAGCATAAATGGATGATCTTTTAGTTCAGCGATTTCAACAAGCTTACCATCGGGTGATAAACCAGAAAAAACCATACCATTCTTTTCAAATATTTCCCGATAACGATTATTAAATTCAAAGCGGTGTCTATGTCTTTCTTCAACTGAATTTGACTGGTATGCCTCTTGAGCAAGCGTATATGGTTGTAAATGACATGGATATAATCCTAACCGCATGGTTCCTCCCATATCGGTAATATGTTGTTGATCAGGCATTAAATCAATGACAGGATGTGAAGTTGTTCGATCGAATTCAAAAGAATTAACGGATTCATCATTAAAAATAAATCTGCCAAATTCAACAACCATTAATTGCATACCCAGGCAAAGACCCAGAAATGGTTTTTTATGTACACGTGCAAATCGGGCTGCAGCGATTTTTCCTTCAACCCCTCTACTGCCAAATCCACCAGGAACAATGATGCCATCTGCTTCAGAAAGTGAATCAACTGATTTACCTTTTTCTAAATCGGAAGAGTGAATCCAATCTATATCCAGATCCAAATTCTGATTCACTGCAGCGTGATTTAAAGCTTCGCGAACACTCATATATGCATCATGCAATTCAACATATTTTCCGACCAGTGCAATTCGTAATTTTGGTCTAATCTTGAAAAATTTTTCAATCATTTCTTCCCATTCGGTCCAATCAGGAACCTGAGTGGGTTGAAGTCCGAGACGTTTAACGATCAATTCACCAACATTCGCTTTTTCTAATAATAATGGGACCTGATATAAATTGGATGCGGTAACCATTGGAATTACTGCTTCTCGGTTTACGTCACAAAATAGAGCAATTTTTTCACATAAATCATCTTGTATTGGATAATCTGATCTGGCGATGATCATATCGGGGGAAATTCCAATGGATCGTAATTCTCGGACCGAGTGTTGTGTTGGTTTGGTTTTCATTTCACCTGTCGCACCTATTGTAGGCAACCAAGTGACATGAACAAACATGGTATTTTCACGCCCCAGATCACTGCGCAATTGTCTGATCGTTTCTAAAAATGGTTGAGACTTAATATCACCGACTGTTCCTCCAACTTCTACCAACACAATTTCAGCTTCAGTTGTTTTGCCCACTAAAGAAATGCGGCGTTTTATTTCGTTGGTTATATGTGGAATAACCTGAATTGTTCCCCCAAGATAATCACCGCGTCTTTCTTTGCTAATTACTTCTGCATATACCTGACCAGTGGTAACGTTGCACTCTTTGCGCAAACGAATATCAATAAAGCGTTCGTAATGTCCCAGGTCAAGATCGGTTTCTGCTCCGTCATCGGTTACGAAAACTTCACCATGTTGATAAGGGCTCATCGTTCCTGGATCAACATTAATATATGGATCCAATTTTTGAACACCGACCTTAATTCCACGTTCTTTTAAGAGACGTCCGATCGCAGCAGCTGTGACCCCTTTACCAACAGAACTTACAACTCCACCTGTAAAAAAAATATATTTGGTATTCATTCAGTCTCCCTCATACAAGTGCACAAAAATTAGATAATGGAAAAATGGAAAAATAAAATTATCAAACAAATTTTATTAAAAAATTTTACCATTTAAACCTTCAATCTATTGGAAATAAATGAAAAAACCACTCTTTCGAATGGTTTTTAATGATCAGATGCTTGGGAGAGAAAAAAATTAACTTGTTTTTTGATCCAGCGTTCGAGCTAATAAATCATCCTGCACAGATTGAGTTTTAGCAACTTTCTTTTTTGATTCATGTTTTTTTGCATTGGCTTTATCCATAGCAGCTCGGATGGCTAACTCCATGGCAGTGGGTTCTTCTTCTGCCTGACCATTTGCCAGATCAAATTCTAATGAAGAAAATTCTGTCGAATCTTTCTTTCGATTTTTCTTTTCTCGTTTCTTTCGAACGGGTTTTTCTCTTTTTGATTGATCATCTGTATAAAATACAGGAGTTTGCTGATCAACTTTTTCTTCTTTTTCAGGTTCTGGTGTTAAGGCTTTAATTGAAAGTTTGATTTGTTTCTTTTTTCGATTGAAATCAATAATTTCTGCTTCAATTTCATCGCCTTCTTTCATCACATCGGCTGGTGTGCGCACATATCCATGAGCCATTTCACTGATGTGAATCAATCCGGGTCGTTCAGCACCAATTTCTACAAAAGCGCCAAATGTCTCTAACCGGACAACCTTGCCTTTGACGGCTAAACCAGTCTTGATTTCTCGCCATTCTAAATCCAACGGTTTTATCATTGTGAGTTCGATTCGTTGATCTCGGACTCGTTTTACCCAAACATCAAGTTCCTCGCCTTCTTTCAAGACATCAGTCACAGAAAGAATTGGTTCATTTGATGATGAGACCATTTGGGAAACATGAAGCATAGCCGGTTTTTCCGCTCCAATATCGATGGCTGCACCGGCCAGGGTAGTTTTTAGTACTTTACCGGTGAATTTCATCTTCTGTTTGATTTCGGAAATCGGTATGCGGTTTGTTTCCGCTGTTACATTTTGTTCCATTAAACACTCTCCCAAGTTATTTTTTCAGCGGAGATTGATTATAATGCCCGCAGTTAGAACTGTCAAACACCAATATCGACTGCTGACAGAGGATTTTATTTTATAATCATACCACTAGTTATTTAAGAGCAATTCTATTGCTTTTTCTAATTGGGTATCTCTTTCTGCCTGAATATCTTCTTCAGTGATCTCAATTTCATAATCTGGTTCGAGACCTAAAGAATTGATTTGCCTTTCGTTAGGTGTCAGCCAACGTGCAATTGTTACTCGAATTGCTCCCTGATCATTCTGAAGTGTTACCCAATTCTGGACTGAACCTTTTCCGTAGCTTGTCTTTCCAACCAACACGCCACGTCCATAATCCTGAATAGCGCCAGCTGTGATTTCCGATGCTGACGCGGTTCCTTCATTGATCAACACAACCAATGGTAATTCTGTTGCAAGCCCATTTGGTTTTGCTTTATAGATGATACGTTCACCATCACCAAACTCTTCATACATGATGGGGCTTTGACTCACAAATTCTGATGCAACATCAATGGCTGTATTCAGGTAACCACCGCCATTATTTCTCATATCAAGGATCAAACCTACAGGTTTTTGTTTTAGAAGATCTTTCAATATATTTCTGAGGTCCTGATGGGTTTTTTCTCCAAAATTGATTAATTGGATATAAGCAATGTCATCTTCCAGCATTTCACCGGTGACACTGGGTATGTTAATTTTTTGTCGGGTGATCGTAACATCAAAGGTTTCATTGGTTGAAGAACGGAAAATTGTTAAAGTCACATCCGTACCTGCTTCGCCCAGAATTCTTCGGAGAACCAAATTGCCTTCTATTCCCGTCATATCTTCACCATCAACTGCAATTACCTGATCATCAGGTTTTAGCCCTTGTTTCTCAGCTGGGGAATTGGGCATTGGACTGATAATGATTATATACTCACCGGTTACATCAACCCAGGCTCCTATGCCTTCATATTCACCTTGAAGGGGTGTATTTTGTTGGCGAAACATTTCTGGATCCATATAGGATGTGTGGGGGTCTCCGAGTGATTCCAACATGCCAGATATAGCACCGCGCATCATTATTGTTTGGTCAACAGGTTGATCTACATATTGATCATTTACATAATTCCAGGTTTCCCAAAAAGGTTGGAAAAGTGTATCTAATTCCTCTGAAGGAGAGGGGGAAAATGTTGAATTATTAAGTGTAGTCGTTGTGGCGGTGGTATTGTTTTGATTTAATAAAGGAAATGCCTGGCCAACCAGAAATCCTCCTGAAAAAGAACCAAATATGATTATTATTAACGCAGTTACCAGTAGTATAAATTTCCAGGGATTGGAGTTCATATATTCTCCTTATTTATCGTTTCGTTATTAATATTTTTTACCAGTAATGAAAGTTCTTCTAAATCCTTATTTTCTTTTTTGAATGGATCACGAAGAGTATCAGCTGATTTTCTGAGGATATGAAAAGAACCTTCTGATTTATTTTTCTTGAAAGAAGTAAATAACCACACATTTGTGGCTAAAACCAATACAATGAACATTATTAGGAATAGCTCTTTATATGCAGATAAATCCATCTAATTCACCTTACCTGAAGCAATTTCCGGGTAAATATTAATCAAATCTTCTGCTTTCCTGATTTGTTTACCTTCATAATTTGGCAAATGATTATTTTCTGTCACCCATACTGTTTGCATGCCAAGTTTCTCAGCCATTTGAATATTACGAATATTATCATCAAGTATTAGGATATTTTGAGCATTAGAGATATTTAGTTTTTCCAACGCAATTTGAAACGATTCAATCATCGGTTTACAGTAAGGACTCACATCCAGAATATCGATGATTTCATTGAAGTGATCTGTAACCATTAATGCATCTGTGACTCGCTTGGAGTGCCACCGATCTCCATTGGTAAAAATTGCTTTTCTTTGCTGAATGTTGGACAACATTGTATCCAATTGGGAATTCGGAAACAAGTATTCATGAATTGGGACATTGTGTACAAACTTTAAATATTCATTTGGATCAATATGATGCACAGATTCCAAACCTCTCAAAGTTGTTCCAAATTCCAGAAAGAAATTTTCGCGAGCTGAAAGAACGTTTTCATGCGTATATCCTAATTTCGAGATCATGAACAAATCAATTCTTTCACGAATCAAAGACCAGATACCGGAGGAACTCGGGTATAAAGTATCGTCTAAATCAAAAATGAGTAATTCAACCGTCATACTTTCCCATTTTACTCGAAATGGACGCTTTCATCTATCAGATGTAAAATAAATTGATCAAAGAGAAAAAATTATGGGAAAAATTACAGTATTAACAGATGAAGTTGCTTCACAAATTGCAGCAGGAGAGGTGATAGAAAGACCTGGATCTGTTGTGAAGGAATTAGTTGAAAATGCGATTGATGCTGGAGCAAACCAAATAGTTGTGCGAATTCAGCGAAGCTGGGAAAAAATTGATTGAGGTTTCTGACGATGGGAATGGCATTCCATTTGAAGAGTTAGAATTGGCTGTTGCTCGCCACGCTACCAGTAAATTACAAAGAGCTAGTGATTTATTCAAGATCCAAACCCTTGGATTTCGAGGAGAAGCTTTAGCATCCATTGCCTCAGTATCTCATTTCTCTTTACTTTCAAAACAAAAAGAAGAGCAAGTTGGTGGAAAAATTGAAAATACAGACGGAAAAGCATTTCATGTAAGTCATTTTGGTGGTCCTGATGGAACGTCCGTCATTGTGCGAAATTTATTTTTCAATGTTCCCGCCCGGTTAAAATTTCTAAAATCGGATATAACTGAAAAACAAAAAATTAGTTCTCTTATAACAAAATTTGCACTTGCATATCCAAATATTCGATTTCATTTATACAATGAAAGACAATTGCTCCTACAATCGAGTGGAAATGGTGATAGACGAGAGATACTGACACAAATCTATGGCGTCGAAATCGCGAAACAAATGTTGGAAGTGAAATTTGAGGATCATCCATATCAGATTCATGGGTATATCAGTCCAATTGCAATCACAAGATCGAATAGAAGAGAAATAACATTTTTTGTAAATGGTCGCTGGATCCAGGACGTGGCTTTAAATTCAGCGTTATTAAAGGCTTATCACACGATGATCATGGTGGGACGCTATCCAATTTCAGTATTGTTTCTTGATTTTCCCGCTGATTTTGTGGATGTAAATGTTCATCCTACCAAGGCTGAAGTGCGATTTTCAAAACCTGATCTAGTTTTCAGTATGGTGCAACGAGCTGCCAGAAGAGCATTGTTAGCATATTCACCAGTGCCTGAAATTTCTCAATCTTTTTGGAAAAGTGATTCTAAAGTTACCGATGATTTTGAAACACAATGGTCGCCGGCAACGATGTTGACCAATACAGACGATCAGCCAATATTTTCACGTTCCTCACAAGGTGTAATTGATAAGGATAATATTGCAGATGAATTTGAAAAGCCAAAACATTTGCCATTGTTACGTCATATAGGGCAGATAGGAGCAACTTATATTATTGCTGAAGGGCCAGATGGGCTTTATCTGATTGATCAGCACGCAGCTCATGAACGTATTCTTTTCGAAAAAATGATGAGCCAATTGAGCGGTGAGATTCCTTCACAACCATTATTGTCACCGGAGATTGTACATTTGCCTTTGGAACAAGCAATTTTATTGCAAGAAAAGTTAGAAATATTGGAAAAATTAGGATTCGAGGTTAATGAGTTTGGACCAAATACTTTTCAGGTACGTGCTATTCCTGCATTATTAATTGGAATTAATCCAATTGATGCGATCAGGGTTGTAGTCGATGATTTTGAAGATGACGAAAAACCATTAGGCGGGGTGAATGAATTTATTATCGCTGCCAGGATCTGTAAGCGAGCTGCCGTTAAGGGTGGTCAGATTTTATCCAAAGAAGAACAAAGAACCCTTATTGAAAATCTGGAACAATGTGATGCTCCCAGAACTTGTCCGCACGGACGCCCGACGATGATCCACTTATCAGTCGACTTATTAGAAAAACAATTTGGTCGAAAAGGAAGTCTATAATTAGCCAAAGACAAGATCTACTTACTTAATGACGCAAAATAAAATTATTTCAATTTTTGAAGAATCTTTGGCCAAACTTCTATTACATTAAATGGCAATAACAAATCTGCATGTTTATCCATTGGTGTGGTTGAGAAAGTATTAATGATTAAATTTGCACCATTGGATACTGAAATTGAAGGTAGTTGATTAGCTGGATAAGTCTCAAGTGATGAACCGATGACGAGTACCAGATCGGCTTTCTGAAAATGGTAGACTGCAGATTCCCACGCTTCAAAAGGCAACATTTCTTCGTATAATGTAATAGATGGTTTTAAATACTTATGACAAAGTTCACATTTAGGAATTTCAAAATTATCAATGAAGTTATAGACAAGATGTTCATCAAATGTAATTTTGATCTTACAATCTAGGCAAACTAATTCGGAAATAGATCCATGTACCTCAATAACATTTTTTGCACCGGCTTTTTGATGCAAATTATCAATGTTCTGAGTAACAATTGCTTTAAGTTTGTTCTCGTTCTCTAATATCCCCAATGATTCATGAGCAGCATTCGGGTAGGCAAAAAATATATCTTTGACAAGTGGTTTAAACCAATTAAAGAAAATCATAGGCTGATTTAGGAATGAACTTAAGGACGCAACCAACATTGGATCATTCTTTTCCCAAAGGCCGGTTTTTTGCGTACGAAAATCCGGAATACCTGAAGGTGTAGAAATACCTGCCCCTGTTAATACAACAATATAGTCAGCTTGATTTATTAATTTAGCAGCAAATGAAGTTTTATCTTCAAAATCTGACATTATTTTTTAATATTGACTAATAATTGCTCTGCCAGTCGATAAAACTGTTGTGACACAAGACTCTCTGGTTGTATTTTTATGAATGGTTGAAAATGAATGGCTGCCTGATATGCCTGTTCAGGGGCGGAAGGGACTGCAAGCAGGGGTTTTACACCAATTTTTTCCTGGATTTGCGGTTGGGTTAATTGAATATCCGCTCGAACACGATTGACACATAATACACTTACCAATTTATGTTTCCCAAAACCATAGTTGGTTAATTCTGCGAGAATATTCTTTGTTCTTTCAACTGCAATTGGAAAAGACTCCGTTACAACAATAATTTGATCACATTTATCAATTAATTCTTTCAAATATTCTTGGCTTGGAACACCGAGATCCAAAATAGTGACCTTTGAAAGTTTAGATAATCCATCTAGCAATAAACCAACTTTTTTCAGATTTTCAGGCATTTGAACAGCAGAGAATAATGAAGATGAAAGCAATAAACGGACACCAAATAAAGTATTAACTAAATTCTTTTCAATTAATTCAATGGTTATATCTCCAGGTTTGCTTAGTAGAATATTCTCCAAACCCTGGGTATCTGCTAATCCGAGTTCCAGACCCCAAATACCATTTCCAGGAGATAATTCAACACATACCACACCTAAATCACTTTTCTCACTGAGGGCAATTCCAAGATTGAGTACAGTAGATGAAATTCCTAATCCACCTTTCGCACCTAATACACCGATCGTAAACCCCTTATTTTTCTGAATCACTTTGTCTGTCTGATGCGAAGCTCTACGGGATAATAAGGCTTTAATATGCGCAACCAGCTCTACAGGATGGACTGGTTTTGTTAAATAATCGTCCGCACCAGCTTCAAATCCAGCGACTTTGTCATCGACCTGACTTTTCGCAGTGAACATCAAGATAGGAATTTCGGAAGTTGCTGGATCTGCACGCAAATGTTTCGCAACAGTATATCCATTAACTTCTGGCATCATAATATCAAGAATGATTAGGTCGGGCAATTCGTGTTTTGCTAAAGCTACCCCTTCATCTCCATTATTAGCAGTAACTGTTTGATATCCCTGTCTTTGGAGCATCATTCCTATCAAGCGTAAGGTTTCGGAGTCATCATCGATAATAAGGATTTTCTCTGCCATAATTCATGCCTCATTTTTAAATTTATTAAGAAATCTAATATAAATATAGCTTAAAATAAAAAAATCGAGAAAAATACTGTCAATGTTTCATATACAATAAGAAGATGGATTTAAGATTTCTTAACATTATAGAGAATAATTTAAAATTAACCAACACTCAACCGGTAGTAATCGCTTTTTCTGGGGGAATGGATAGTGTGTGTCTACTGAATCTATTTATTACATTGAAAAATCCATTAATTATTGCTCATTTTAATCATGGAATTCGTAAAAATGCTGATCGGGATGAACAATTTGCCAGGATGCGTGCCAAGCAATTAGGGTATGACTTCGTTTCTGAAACAGCGGATGTTGTGGAATTTGCAAAGGAAAACCATCTTTCACTGGAAGAAGCCGCCAGAATAAGAAGATATGGTTTTCTTTATCGAGTAGCAAGAGATAATTGCGCCCCATATATTGCCGTTGGTCACCATGCAGATGACCAGATAGAAACAATTTTTATGCATCTGATGCGGGGAAGTGGGGTATCCGGTTTAGCGGGAATGAAGGAAATTGCTATTATTCCTGAATTTGATTCAGAAATCAAAATCCTACGTCCTTTATTATCATTCTGGCGGTATGAAATTGAGAAATACTGTTCAAAAAACAATCTTGATTATGTTGTTGATGAAACCAATTTCTCCAATTTATACGAAAGAAACAGAATCAGACATGAAATATTACCGTTTTTGAATGAACGATACAGCGGTTTAAATCAAAGATTATTGAATATGGCAAATATCTTACAAGGTGAGGACGAATTAATCCAGGAACGTTTATCAATAATTTGGGATTCAATTTGCTTGCAACAAGATAGGCAATTTATTCGATTAAATTTACCTGAATTAAAGAAACAATCTCGTGGATTCCAAAGAAGGATTATTCGATTTGTTGCTTATTTGTTACGCCCGGATTTGAGAGATTTGTCATTTAAGAACATTGAAAATCTTTTGAAATTTATGGACAAAAACAAGACAGGGGAAATTGACCTTCAGGATCATTTGGTAGCTATTTTTACGAACAAAGAGATCCTCTTTGGTTCAAAATCCAAGGATTGGGTTGGATTATTGTATCCACAGGTTTTAGTTCCAATAAAGATAAAAACATTGAAGAAAGAATGCATTGATATTTCAGAAAATTGGTCATTTCAAATTGAAGTAATAAATGAAGCTATCAATAATCAAATTAAAACCAATAATGAATTCACAGTTTTTTTGGATGGGGAAAAAATAAGTGAATTTATTATGCTAAGGGGGAAAAAAGTAGGTGATAGATTTCAACCAATTGGAATGGAAAAAGGCAGCTTAAAAATCAGCGATATTTTTATTAATGAAAAAGTATTGCAGGCTGCAAGAGAAAAATGGCCACTGGTTACAAATTCAGATGACAGGATTATTTGGATACCAGGATATCGTCCAGCTAACGAATTTCGAGTTACTGGGTCTTCAAAAAAGATTATTAAGATGTCTGTTTTAAGAAAAACCAGTTAAGAATACTTTTGGGACAACCGTTCTAATTTTTGTCCAATCTCTCTCCACTGAATCTTAGATATTCCGAGCTTCTGGCGGATTGAGTCCTTCTCCATCTCTGAGTTGTAATCGTTAACAGCACAGGTCCAACGACACATATCAAACGATAGATGTTTTTCCAAACCTGCTTCATTACTCAAATCTTCCAGTATGTATTCAAGACGCCGGGGAGACCACGGAAAAACCTGATCATTAGGATTAAACTGTGATAAATACTCCTGGTAGGCCTCCACCCACTCTGGGGAGACAGATATTTTTCTTTCTTTATAACGATAGTTTGGATTATTGTAGCGAACGAAGATGAATGGGCCATTTGGTGAACTTAAATCAATATGATTTAGTCCAAGCATCAGACATTCACCTTTTTTTATGCCAGTCTCCAACAATAATTTTAGTAAAGTAAAATATCGGGTATCTGGTTTGGCTGCATAGCGAAAACGATTGGCAATTTCCAATAATAAATTTGTTTCTGTGGGTGTTAATACCTCCGGCAATGGACTAATGACGGATTTTTGAACCACTTTTTCTGCTGGATTGATGGAAATTCTTCCATTGTTATGCAGCCACCTGAAAAAAGCTTTAATAGATGTGATTCTTCGCGATAGACTTTTGGGGCTACAGGGGACTCCACGACCATTTTCCAGCCATTTAAAGAAAAGATTCAAATCATTGGTTGTTATTGATCCGATAGCTTTATCTGGTGGAATAAAGCTTGCTAACAATTGCAAATCATTGACAAAAGCTTTAACGGTAAAAGGGGATTTATCCTGGTCTTGCAGAAAAATTTCCCATGCTTGAATCGCAGGATTTAATGGGGTAGATGATTGGATGTGTGATTCTAAATTGGGTTGTGTTTTCATAATCACCTCGAATTTCGTATAGATATTATGAATTTACACGTTTTTGGTGGTTTTGTCAATTGGACCGAGAAATATCTGGAATAAATCCTGTCAATCAGGGTGTAAAAGCGGAATTAAATATTACCTTTTCGATCAATTCATAATTAGGTATTAGAACATTTGCGCCAGAGTCGGGGAGTACATAGGGTGAGACTTGTTCTTCACCAATTGCGAATCGGCGTAATCTAGATGGGTCAGAAAGTATTTGACTGGTGACAGGCATAAGCGGAACGATGTCTTTTAAACCCAGATCTGTTTCCACAGAACTTAGATATAAATTGTATAACTCCGGTACACGAGAAATGGCATCAAGAGACATTAATTTTTCAAAAATTGCAAACATTACCTCTTGTGCCCGTCTCGTTCGATCAAAATCACTGGTTGTGTATCGGGATCGTACATACCAGAGTGCGGTCTCGCCATTCATATAGTTAGGACCTGCGTAAACTGTGCAATTCTTTGAGGCATCACCCTGTGGTAATTCACAATGATCCGAAAGATATGATCCTGCATTTACAGTAATTCCACCGAGACTGTTAATAATTCCCTTGAAACCCTGGAAATTTGTCATGATGTAGTAATCAGCTGTAACTCCAAAATTTTCTTCAAGTGTTGCTTTACTTAATGCAAAACCGCCAAATGGTTGTGCAACATTAATTCTTTGATTTCCAATTCCAGGTAAATAAACGTAGAGATCACGTGGAAAAGAAAGAATGGATGCAGTACCTTCTTTTGGATAGATTGAGAGCAACATAAACACATCTGTTCGATAACCTGATTCGGGACGATAATCAGAACCTAACACTAAAATATTCACTTGTCCTTCTGGTCTTTGTGGTACGTATTCAGTTGGTACAACAGGGGCGGTTTCTGTTTTATCTTTTTCTGGGTCAGGGGTAAGTACTGTTTCCATAATTGGTAAATAAGGTGTCGCAGTAGGAGAAGCACTTGTATCCTGTTTTATCCATTTCACTTTTGAACCAGAAGGTAATGTAACATAACTACTTAAACCTGGTAAATTACATGCGGTCAAGAAAATCAGTAGACTCAATAAAATAATTGCGCTTTTTTTCATAATCATTTATTTTTGTTTAACTCAAACCTATCTTATTGTAAACGTTAATTATCGTATGTGTATATTAAAATCCTCTTTTTCAAGACGTCATAAGGTACAGATAGGTTCCTTTTCCTTTTTCAATGCTTGCAAATTGACTTTTTTTCTTTTGAAAAGGGACAATGGCTTCTAAAATTCAAACAATTATACTTATTATGAGAAGTAGGTTTCAATAGAAAAGGTTGACAAAAATCATTATTCCGATAAAATACAAAGCGTTCATAAAGAGCCGAAGTGGCGGAATTGGCAGACGCGCTACGTTCAGGGCGTAGTGAGCTTACGCTCGTGAGGGTTCAAATCCCTCCTTCGGCACTTTTTTTAATTTAAGGGCTAATTAATAATAATTTCTACTCATGTGCTTAAGTTGGCATAGAATATGTATCTTTGATAAAATTATAAATGAGACACAATGAGTTAAGATGAAAAATCTGAAGATTGATTTCCGTAAATTTACGATATATATTGCACTGGTTGTCATTTTCTTTTTATTAATGGGATTGAGTGCCAGATACAATGAATTATCCAAGTTAAGTGATCAGAATAATTTAATGCAGACCGAAGTTGTTGCTTTACGTATAACGAATAGCCATATAGAGACCCAGATTGGATACGCTACATCAGAAATTGCTGTGGAGGAATATGCCAGAGAAAAGGGGTATATGGTAAAACCTGGAGAGGTATTAATAGTCCCACTATCTTCTTCAGAATTGACACCAACACCTGTTTTGCAACCTACCGTTGAAACCAAGTCCTTGCCAAACTGGAAAATCTGGTACGAATTATTTTTCTCAGACCAAAATTAAGATAACGCTTCTCTTTTTAGACCAATCAAAGTTAAATCATCACTGGGGGATTGACCTTCCCGAAAATCATGTAATTCTAAATCGAGTTTATCCAGGATTTCGTTAATATTAAGATGATGGTTTTGTTTTAAGAATTCAATTGATCGTGCAACTCCATATTCCTCATCATCCAACGAAAAAGTTTCTGTGAGTCCATCCGTATAAAATAATATTAAATCTCCAGGTTCAATAGAAAATTCCATATTTCTATATTGAACATCTTCCATGACACCGAGTGCCATATCGCCTTGAGGTAATTCTTCTGTTAATGATTTTTGAGATCGAATTACGATTGGCCGGTTATGTCCAGCATTAGCAAAGATCAATTTGCCAGTTTTTAAATCCAGGATTGCAAATACTGCTGTCACAAACATACCACTGGGAGTATCACCTACTAGTAAATTATTCACGGCATTGAGTACTCCACCTGGATCAGCGATTGTCTGACCAAAAGCGCGGATGAGTGTTCTTGAAACTGTCATATATAAGGATGCAGCCAAACCTTTATCGGCTACATCGGCGATTACCAATCCAACACGATGGTTGGGAAGAAAAATAATGTCGTAGAAATCTCCCCCAACCTGTAAAGCAGTTTCCCATCGTGTCTGAATTTGCCATCCAGGAAGAACCGGTAAAGAATCAGGCAGAAATGTTTTTTGAATTTGTCTAGCCAGTTGTATTTCCTGTTCGAGTTTTTCTCTTTTTACGATATCTTTTTGTAGGAAATAATTTTGAATGGCTAATGATATTTCCTGGGAAACTCCATTTAATAGTTCAACCCGTTTTTCGAAGTATTGGGCTGATAGATTATCTTCTTTTGTTAATAAAATCCCTAAAAGTTCTCCTTTAAGATTGATTGGAAATGCAATTAACATGTGATCCGGAACATCAATTTTCATTTCTTGAATGTAAGGTAAGGGTTTTAGATCCTTAATGAATTCAGTTTCGAATTCTTCATTAGTGATGAATGCATAAGAAATCTGGTTGAATTTTGAGACAAAATTTAAAAGGGGATTTTTTTCACAGAATTCTTGAGATGTAAAAATGGAAGTATGATCATCGTTATCTGAATAGACACCAACTGCTTTGAAACTTTGATCATCGTCATCATCAGGCATATAGATGATACAAGCATTCACACCAATAAGAATGGGGAGCAAATTAACGATCGTGTCAAATGTATCTGACAAATTTGGTTGTGTAACAACAGCTTGAGCTACCTGTAGCAATACTGCGGTGATATATGCTTCCTCTTGTCTGGCTTCAATCAATCGCATATTATCAAGCGAAACTGCGGTCTGTTGGACAATTCCTTGAAGGATTGAAAGTGTGTCGTTCGAAAGATTATTTTCTAATGTAGGATTTTTATTTTCATGAAAAACGAGGAATGAACCTAATAAATCACCTCTAGCGCGTAATGGAAGCAATATGATTGTGTTATTTTGAGAAGATTCAGCGTTATTCTCGAAGTGCAATTCCTCTGTTAAATCTTGAATATAAATCGGGTTATATGAATTCAGAACTTGAAAAGCAGCCGGTACGTCTTTGTTCCATACAGGGTTAGGGGGCGATGTAAAACCATACTCAGACTTGAGAAAGAAATAATTCTCATATGGATTCCACAAATAAAAGGCACACTTTTTGACTCCAACCAATAATGGAGTTAGGCGAACCATGGATTCAAGCAAATCTTCAGTTGTCTCACTATTTTGACAGGTTTGGGATACCTGTAACATCACTGTTGACATCCATGCTTGTTCCTGAGCATCGGCATACAATCTGGCGTTATTTATGGCTACAGCAGCATAATTTGCGAAAGTTATGCTCATGATTTTGGCTTCATCACCATATCTTCTGGACGTGTTATGCGCTAAGGTTAATAATCCTAGAATCTGGTCACCAATTCGTAAAGGCGCTGCAATGGATGAATAATCAGATGGAAAATCGAGCGCAATGCCTAAGGGACCATAAGGATGTTCTTCTGATCGGATGGTTGGTTCTGTATCTTTTAATGCAATTTCCATCAATTGCCATGTTTCTGGATCTTTTGACAAAGCATCTAATAATTTTTCTTTCGTAATATTCCAGGTCGCAGCAAGTGAAAGTGTTTTTGGGTTTAATTCATCCAGATGGTCAATACGATTATCTAGAAGCCAGACTGCGGAGGCATCACAAGGCAAATTCTGATTTAATTTTTCGAGAATGTTACACAACAAAGTGTCCAGTGCTGTATTGGCAGAAATCATACTTATAACGGATCTGAATGATTCTGCAACCTGATGTCGCCATTGTTCTGACCTGAAAAGGAAGGCATTTCGGAGTGCTGATGAAATTGTTGAAGCAATTGCCTCAAATATGAATAAATCATGCTCATCAATCGCATTTTTTATTTCACTTTGAATATCCAGTACTCCAAGAATTTCGCCACCATAGATTAAAGGTACGACTAATTCTGAAAAATATTCTTGAGCAGGAATGGTTTGTTTTCCAAATCTTTCATCCTGACTGATATCATTTGAAATCGCAATGATTCCATTTTGTGCTACCCAGGAAATAATCCCATCCTCATCCAGATCAAAAGAAAATCCTTTTTCAACCAATTCATTACTTTCTGGTAATGATCCGGCTTGATAAAATATTTTTCTTCTCCCTTCATGGACTGTAAAGATGTGGACATAATTGAATCCAAACCGTTTTATGATAATTTGAATAATTTTTTCTAATAATTCATCCAAATCCAAGAATGAATTGATTGCCTGGCTTACTTCAAAAATAATAGAAATTTGCTCTGCACGTTGGGATAATGATCCATATAACTCTGCATCCTGAACTGCAATGGCTATGGAATTTGCCAGGGCACTGAGTACAATAACATCATTTTCGCTAAATGCATCTAATTGATTGCTTTGAATGTCAAGAACGCCAAGTGTTTTCTTGTCAATTTTTAATGGAAAAGTAGCTTCACTTTTTGTATTTGGTAAATTAGCATAGGGTTTATACAAAGATTCATTTGCCACATCGGGAGCTATAAGTTCTTTTCCATTTCGGGCGACGAAACCAATTATGCCTTCTCCAATGCTCATGCCTGAAAGTGGTAAAGCCAAATCAGGTTCTGAAGCGCTGGATGAAGCTTTTAATTCTAAAGATCGTGTTTTGCCATTTAAAAGAAAAATTGCTACAAAATAATAACCGAAAGTTTTTTGTATCAGATTTGTTATTTTTTCACACAGAGATTTAAGATTATGTACATTAGCTATTTGTTCTGAAACCTTTCGTACAAGAGATAATTGCTCCATGCGCCAATTCTTCAGTGTAACCTGTCGTATGATCTGCATCGAAACTGCAGCGTGTGTAGAAAAACCTTCAAGGAAATTTATTTCATGTTGATCAAAATAATGGCTGTTTTCTCGTTTAACTTCAAGAATTCCCAGCATGTTATCCTGACTAATTAATGGGACGGCAATATGAGTAGGTTTTGAAGAATTATTAGTCCCAATATAGGGCATATTAATTCCCTGATCAAAATTAATTAATTGTTGATCAAATGTTTTTCTTACCAAATCAGATACGGTTGCATCCGGGAGGATAGGTTTTTCCTGATCGCCAGGCAATGGAAAATAAGGCTCAGATAACCATATGGCAGCTTCTGCACCCAGTAAATCTTTAATTGTTTCCTGAATAAATGAACACTGTTTGTCTACAGAAGGTTGTTCCAATAGACGTTCACCCAATTGAAGATATTTTTTCCATTCTGGAATTGAACCCAACTTGGTTGATGAGAACAAAGTCAATCCTTTTTATGCTTCACCAAAGTTAAGATATTTTTATCTTTAAGAGTTTCAAAGATAACAACATCCATCCATTGCTTCATCATGTATATACCCAATCCATGGTCATCTCGATCTTGAAGATCTGCATCTAGATTGGGTTGCTTAACATATTTGGGATCGAATGGTTTTCCAAAATCAGTTAATGTAATCGTAATTTTATCTAGATCTTTTATAACCGATACGACAATATCCCCAATATCTTCCTGCCCATAAGCATGTTCAATAATATTCGAACAAGCTTCATCGACAGCGGTTTCTATTTTATAAAGCTCAAAACCTTCAAATCCAATTGATTTTGCAGCTTGGGTTACAAATTCACCAATCTTCACCAGACTGGTATAACTACCAGGAAAAGTCAATGTTTTCATGGTAAAAAAAGAAATTAAAAATTTCCAACGGCAGCTACTTCACTGTTAAAAATCTTAAATAATGCTGTAAACCCAGCCAGGTCCAATGCTGCTTGGATATTTTCAGGAACATTTGAGAGTACTAATTCACCCCGATTAAATCTTTTACAGTTCTTTTGTGTGGAAATCAATACACGAAGTCCCGCACTGGAAATAAAACTAACATCTGTCATATTGAAAACAATATGAAAGTGGTTATCATCTAATAATTTATTAAATTCTTCGTGTAATTGAGGAGCACTCGCGCTATCAATACGGCCTTCAACTTTTACAACATCACAGCGTTTATATTGCGTAATAGAAATTTCCATGTTTTAAGCCTCCGATTGGATTTAGATTATACTTTTAGCAATAAATGGGTACACATGATTATAACATGTGGTAATTGCAAAAAAAAAGAATTCAGAATACAATGATTCAAAAATTGAGGATTTTGTAAGATATAGGAACAAAAAATGAAAAGAGATGATCCAAGAAAATTAATTGCTTCTTATAAGAAAAGACAACAAATGCTTCCCTTTATCATTTGGGGATTGGCATTAATCCTTGTAATTGTTGGAATCGTATTATTAGTTATGTGGTTGGTAGGACCAGAAAAACCAAAATTCAGTCTTTTTGCTTCTGCAACCCCTACTTCAACTGCGACATTTACACCAACAGAAGTTCCTCCCACTGCAACTTTTACAATAACATCCACAGTTACTGAAACCCCGACTGTTACCGTTACTCCTACCAGATCGGGACCGATTGAATACACAGTTGTTGATGGCGATACATGTTATGACATTTCTGCTGAATTCGATGTAGATTTGCTGGTGTTATTGGCAATCAACAATTTTGATGCCGGAACCTGTCCAATCCAACCTGGTGATAAAATAATAATCCCAGCTCCAAATCAGGAGTTACCCACAGCCACGCCCTGGCCTACTAATTTGCCTAGAGGCACAAAATTAACTTACGTTGTTCAATTTGGTGATTCTTTGGACCTAATTGCTGATAAATTTCTGAGTACTGTTGAAGATATTATGGAATTGAATGACTTGGAAAATTCCAATCAAATTTTTGCAGGTCAGGTTTTAGAAGTTAGAGTTAACCTGGTTACACCAATTCCAACATTACCAGCCACAATAACACCAACCCCCTAAAAATAATTATTGCCCTTCGGTCAACCGGAGGGCTTTATTTACGCTTCTCTAATCCACAAAATAAGGTGGAAATGAATATGGTGAGATTCATCGTTTATCTTTTTTTTTCAGTATCCAGCTAGCTAATTCTCGAAGTTCAGGATTTTCATCATTATTCAAAATATTTCGAATGGGTTCAATCATTTCACTGTTGAAATTATTTTCAGCGGCAATTAATAAATTTCGTTTATACCCCTCATACTTTGAACGGTTTAGCGGTGATTTTGAATACTTATTTTTGAATTCTGATTTATCTATTTTTAATTCGGAAATGAAATCAAAATTTTGGATAAATTCGCTTGTTTGGAAATAATTTGGATCAGGTTCTTTTGCGTATTTTTTGTTCCATGGACAAACCTGTTGGCAAATATCACAACCAAAAATCCAACCATTTAATCTTGCTCGTATTTTTTCAGGTATCGTACTTCGGTTTTCAATAGTTAAATACGATATGCAATGATTGGCATCTATTGTTCGATTTGGATGAATGCAATTTGTTGGGCAACTGTCTATACAACGGGTACAATTTCCACAAAAATCATTTTTAAATACAGAATCCGGGTCAAAAGGAAGATTAAGTAGAATCTCTGCAAGAAAGCAAAACGATCCTGCTTCAGGAATGATCAGGCATGAATTTTTTCCAATCCACCCTAAACCAGCTTTTTGGGCTAAATCTTTCTCTAGAATTGGACCAGTATCCGTGCAAACTTTATATTCTACCTCTACTGGATAAACTTTTGAAATGATGTACTTCATTAGTTTTTCCAACAGTTTTGGAATAATAATATGGTAATCGTCTCCAATGGCATAATTTGCGATTTTTGGAAAACTAATTTCACGTTTTTCAAGACCTGGTGGTGTATATGGTATTGCAACAACAATTATTGATTCACATGCAGGTAAAATTAATCTTGGGTCTTTTCTCTTGGCGATGGAATCTGGCCGAGTCAAATATTTCATCTCAGCTGCATAACCGTTATTAATCCATTCTAAAAAAGATCCAAACCGAAGTGGCCCATCTGGGTTTGTGAACCCAATATGAGAAAAACCGAGGCTTTTCGCTTCGGTTTTAATTTCATCTTTTAAGGATTGCAAATCTATATGTAAAAATCGATTCATTAAGGGGTTGCAGTAGCAGCCTCGGTTGGGGCAATTGTTGCAGTTGGTGCAGCCAGAGTAATAGTAGGTGATGCCGGGACACCTACGACAAAATTAACATAAAATGTATTTCCAAAATTGGCTTCCTGATCATCTGACAGAATCCAATGAGAAATATATTCACCCGTTTGACTTGGCGCAGTGAACTCAATGGAAATATCAACTTCAGCATTGGGTTTTACTTCCTGGGCTAGCAAAAATGATGTCGGTGCTCCAAAGCTATTGCCTGCCCATAATCTAACTCTGTAATTCGCTGTCCAGGTTGTAGTTCCTGTGTTCTTTAGTCTCCAGGTTTTTACAAATTTAGCACCTGGTGGGATCACTTGTCCATCAGGAATTGTCACATCGGTAACAAATGCCATTTTGTTTGGATTTGGTGTAGAGCCAGTCTGAGAAGTTACTAAAGGCGTTGCATTGGTTGAATTTGATTCTGTGGTTGCAGTTGGCAGTTGAATTGTGGGTGTTACCGTTGGTGATGGAAGTGCAGTGTTTGTGGCTGTAGGTAGACTGAGAGCCGTACGAGTTAATTGAGCAGCAACAGTTTCTGCAGCTTGAGTAAAGATTACATCAGGATCCAATGTTGGTTCTAGAGGGGTAGTTGGTTTGCAAGCTCCCAATATTGATGTCATTAATAACATAACTAAGATCCAGATACTGGTCCTTTTCATTTTTTTATTCATTGATACCTCCAAGTGATTTATCACTCCTTTATTTCAAAAATTCATTACTTATTGTTGATTTTCAATTGAAGTGCTATATTTTGTCAAGGTTTTAAAACTAATCAGGGAAGAAACTCATCAGAAAGTATTATGTTTTCCCAATCTTCAGGTGCCTGAATTGATGGTGTTTCGAAAGAAAATCCAATTTTGTCTCGAAACGAAAAGAACGTAATCGCCCCTGGATATATGGTTAAATCCTTCTTATATGTTATACCATCAATTGTAAAGGATATTGTGTATTCACCTGCCGGTAAGTCACTGAGGGCAAGGTTTTCTTTATAATACTCATCACGGTTGATACTATTTGTCGCGTAGGTGAGCACCATCCAGGATTGGTTTGTATCTTTACTGCGGACATATACTTCTTTGAGATGAATATAATAATTATCTATTGTTTTTATCTGTCCTACCAGAACTCCCCATCCCTGAGGTGGAGATAACCATAATTCAGGATTCCTGGTCCGAAAATAACTATTGGTCTCATAGCGAACTTCAAAATGTAAATGAGGGCCAGTTGTGAATCCAGTATTTCCTACAATCCCTAATTGTGTACCTGTCTCCACTCTTTGACCCTTTTCAACATCAATCCGATCCATATGGCCATAAACAGTCAATAAATTCTTATCTTTATACCCAAAATCGTGCTCAATTGTTACTGCCATTCCATAAGGATCTTCTTCATTGTAGGAGCCAGTATATAAACCATAACCTGCCCAAATTACAGTTCCAGGGGCAGCTGCGATGACGGGAGTACCTCGTTTGGCTGTGATATCGATACCAGTATGAATAATATCCGTTTCAGGAAAGAAATATCCATATCGGTAATTTGCTAATGGCCAATTGATTTCATCTGCAGCAATTGGCCTGGAAAAATAAAAATGATCATTGGGTGAAATTGCCCATGGAGTCGGATACAAAGGTGGTCGCCACAGAGAAACAGGAGGATCATCTGGGTTGGGTAATACCAATGCAATTGCTTCATCGTTTGTTTCCAATACCTCATTCGTGGCATTTAAGATGGAATTATCAGTGATAACATCATCGTTAGCTTGAGGAAAAATTTCAATAGAGCTATTGGCTTGAGAATCCATAGAATTTAGATTTGTGGTTGTTTTTTGAGGGAAAGTTCGTCCCAAAAACATAACCACCACCACCAGGATGAAAGTTGCCAGCCAAACTAAAAATAAAGATTTATTTTTCATAAAAATTATGGTTGAGGGGTCCAAGTTGGTCTACGAGTAGGCATGATCGATTCTGTCGGGGTGGATGAAATTGTTGGGGATCGATAATACCGGATCGTTGGGCTTACCGTTGGGGTTAAGGGGTTGGTTGGTATTGGAGTTGGTGATTTAAATGCTTCAATTGGATACAATTCTTTCATTGCTGTATACCAATCTACCCCTTTTGAATAGACAAATTGATTGAAGCGAGCAGAATTAAAATATTTTTGCCAGTTAGCAATGGCAGGCAATCGTTCCCAGGAATGACCAGCAGCTAACTCGGTAAGGTCAATCCAATAACCTTCAGGGATAGGGATTTTCATCCCACCTGATTCATATGTCTTAGGATCATTGTTAAAGCGAGCAGAAAGATCGAATGGCATTTGTCTAAGTGGTATACCCTGAGATCCATCCTGATATCGGGCTTTTATAAATACCCGCCAATATATTTGACCACTTCTTTCTTCTTTAATTGTAGTTGTTAACCCGGCATGAATAGAAAGAGGGTTGAATTCGAATGCACGTCCTGTATAGAGCCATTCTTCAGCAGTGCCAGGGGTTGCAGGATCAGTAATTGGGATAAAAGTCTTGTCCAATTGGTTTAAAAAATCCCATCCCGTTGTCATTGCAATTGAAGACCGCAATTCATTAAATGATTGATTTACTTTGCTTGATAAATATGGATATTCAGCTACGACATTTTCTAGTAAAACCAATTCGATTTTATTATTTGAAGATGTTTCTGATTCCAAACGATTATTAACTTCAGAAAGTTTTGAATTTTTTTCTAAATTAGACTTCAGGAAGTCGTTATTTTTATAATGATCAATTAAGGTAAAACCATTTACTTTGCCAGGGATCTCGATAGGAGGAAAAACCATTTGTCCGGATTGATCCTTTGAAATCAAAAAATTTTGATTTGCTTCCACTTGAATAAAAGAAAATAAATCTGATGTCAAAAGTGCAAAATCGCCGAAGCCAATTTTTGAAATTAATGAATTTCCATTGGAAAAATCTGCTTGATTAATTGTTGGGTACCCATTATTATCGGTCACCCACAATAATTTATTTCCATCTTCCGACCAATGTGGATTTAAATCAGTTTGTTCGGGTCGATCAGCAACTTTGATGAAACGATTCTCCACAGCATCCAATTTTGCCAACCAAATTTCTTCATTTCCATCCTGTATGGAAACAAAAGCTATCTCCCTCCCTTGAGGGCTCCAGGAAGGAGAATATTGCGGTTCATTTCCATTTGTTAATTGAATCGGCTTGATGTTTAGATCCTGAAGATCTTGAATGAAAATATCCAAATTACCATTATGATAGGATTCATATGCCAGGTATAAACCATCGGATGACCAGGTGGGAGAGCCATCATATTCAGGTGTGTCAGTTACTCTAATCTCAGATCCGTCTGTTAAATCCAACACATAGATATCCCAATAACCATTCTTCTTTGCGCTATAAGCTATCTTCTTATTGTCGTGGCTCGTGGATGGGTGTATTTCTTCATAAGGTTCGTCGATTAACCTTGTAAACGGAATGCCTTCAGGATGAAATGCATACAATTGAGATTTTTGATTGAAAAAAAATGAAACCACAAATAACGGTAATTCAGATTGAGATAAATTTTTAATCGGTAGATTGTCAGAGATGTCAGTAAGAATGGGATCTTCAGTCAATGTTTCAAGAGTACTGGTAATTGTCTGTGTTGGAGAGGTTGATTTTAGTAGATTGGACTGACCATTTATATCACGCGAAAAGTAATTATTAAGGAAATAAAACACCAATACAAGATTCGATATGGCTAATATAACCCAAAGTAAATTGGTTTTTGAGGTCCCGGTTCTGTGATTATTATTCATATACAACAACTTGAAACGAATCTGAAAATTTCTTTCCTGATTGTAGCATTTAAATTTTAAGTTCGTCAAATTTCACAATTAACGATTTTGTAAATAAAAATCAATACTCTCCATTGGATCAACCTGATAAAAGAGCCCGGATACCCTCCATAAACAATAATGATAAATTTCATTTTGAGAAGCAGTGTTGTTGTAATGTGACATTTCTTCAAAGGTGTATCCTGATGGACCAATTCTAAATTCCAGATGCAGATGGGGATTCCCTGAAGATCCGGTATTACCTACCTTTCCAATAGGGTTGCCACTATGAACTTGAGAATTTATTTGCACGTCTGGACGTGAATATAAGTGTGCATAAAGAATATAAAGCGAAAATGGTTCAGAAATTTGAGATTCTTCTTCCAGTTGATAGTCAGGACAACTCAAGTTTGAATGGAATGGGATTTCATTCTCAGGAAGAAGGAGAAGGAGGTGGTTTTGAAGAAAAAAAGGTAAAGAAGAAAAAGGAGTCTCAACCATTACCATATTGCCATAAGGCGGGCGATCATTAAGTACAGAGCTAACTCTCCCTGAAGTTATTGAGAGCACAGGTAAATTTTCCATTTTTTCATATGATTTGTATTGATAAAATGAGAAATCTGTACCATGATGTCCAGCATCCTGCCCATTACCAGTATAGGAGAAAGGGTTTGAAACAATGTCTGATAATTCCTGTAATTTAATTCCTTCTAGGGGAGAGTTAAATTCGGTCATAACGGGGGTTGGGGTGTCAATTATTACTGCTAATTCATTTTTTCCTATTGAAGGATCCGCATAATTTTGAGGAAGTGTTGGAGAATTATGAATCACTGTAGGGGATGGTTGATTTTGAAAAGGCTCAGTTATAGGAGCAGATGTCCCTTCTACGTTTACATTCAATTTCACTTTTTCTTCTTGTGAAAAAAATGTACAGCTTGATAATACTGATGCCCAAATTAAGAAGAAAAGTAAGATAACTGCATACTTATTTTTCATGTGGTTGTTATTCATTCAAAATAATATTGACTGTCTTTGAATCAACTTTGCCTATTTCTTCTGAATAAAAAATTTCACCCAATAATGTCAAAAATTTTTGTTGGCTGGCGTTTCGTAAATGCATTGTAAACACAATATCGGTATCCACATTCTCGATTAAAGCTACTTCAGAAATTACTTCAGCATTCAAGTTCGTAATGTAGAAATTTAGGTTAGGTGGTTCTTCAAATTCTGAAATTTTGGCAAATACCTTAAATCGTATTTTATCTTCCCAAGGCTCAATTCTCAATTCAATAAAATGAACTTCATTTGGTGGAAGAGGGTTGGTAAAGTTTTTCATTTCAGGAGAAAACATATTTTTTCCTTCAGGGAGGTTAATAATCCATCTACATCATTTTAATCCCAAAAAAGAAGAGGAGCTTTGGTCATAAAAGCACCTCTTTATCTTACTTATTTCGAAATTCTTCGTCCCTCCATATAAAACCGCTTCTCATATGCTTCTCCCATAGAGAATGTCTTTCGGGGCAAAGCACCATCCAAAATAACCGTCTTAAATAATTGATTTTTTTCCATTGCGGGAAGGTAAAAGCTGCAATTACCTGGTTTTATTCCCAATTGACAGGTAATCTCACTTCCATGAACGTAATCAATTTTTTCTGCTCCTCCTATTTTAATAAACTCATCGAGAAAAGTCTGAAGCGTCCCGACAGGTAAATTTGATGAAGGGTGTTTGATATCAATAACAAAAAATGATGAGCTAAAGATAAACCCAAATTTTTGCGAATCTCCAGATTGATTATCAACTTCTTTGATCATTTCGACTTGATTTTCGTACTCATTTAGGTCAAAGTCACTTTTCCAGAAGTTCCTCATCTTTTCCAGAATATCGTCATTAAGATTGAAAAGAACACGGTGGATTGGTTCAAAATCCAAGCCAGCATCATGAATATTTTCAATTTCAACCAAGGCAAATCTGGATGGATGATCCATACCCACCTTTGATTTTACGTTTTCCCATATTGATTTTGCTGTGGCAAGTGAATGATTACCATCTCCCATTGCAAAAAGAAGGACTCCAAAATCATCTCCAACGTTGTAATGGTTTTTAAATTTGTCTGGATTTGAGAGTTTCTCCAATGCATTTTGAACAGTATTAAGGTCTTCTACCTGGTTAATTGCGTAGCCTATCAAGTGTCCACTATTCTTCATTAATTCAAAATCATACAATTTTTCAAGTTGTTGTCTTTTCAACTTAAGTGGTTCAATTACAGTTTGTTCAGGATCATCTATCAAAACCAAAATATGAGGAAACTCTAATTTGGCACCTTCCCGTATACGGATCCGTGGTGGTAGTCGTTCAATGATGGTGCCTTCAGTTGCTCGAATTAATGATTGTGACCCTTTCGAAAAATCGTATTTTTCCAAATCCAGGGCTAACATCAATCCAAATCTGGTTTTATCGCTGACTTTTCTTTCTACTAGGATTAAACCCTCAAAAGTCTGAAAAATTCCTTTTTCGAGATATTTTTCCATGGTATCTTTGGTTAATTCGATCCTGTTTATTTCTTCAGTTGTATCTAAGTAAACTTCAGGAAGAATCATTTTTATTGTAGAAGGGGAAGATCCAACTAAATTTTCAACTTCTTTCCAATATTCTGGTTGGGATGTGTATTGATCACAGGCAATAACCGCCCATTTTTGAAGGTCTATGGCATCAATTGGCAATAAAATTTCTGGAATTTGATATCCAAGGTTTTCATAAATTTTCATCAGATCATCCTTTCGAATAAATATAAATAATTCAAATTCATTTTAGCGGAAAAGGATATATATCAGAGTAAATTTACCTAGACTTGTGATCTCTGTCAGTATAAGCCAGGATACTTATCAAAATAAAAAACGTCCTTGCGGACGTTCTTCATTTACATACCAGCCATATAAGCTATTCCGACCACTCCCGGACCTGTGTGGGTTCCTATTACCGGACTCACATCAGCAATAAAGGCTTCAACAATATCACCTTCTGGAAATGATTGAAGAACTTTTTCAAGTAAAATTTGCGCTGCAGGGAAAGCATTTGCATGTTGGATTGCAATCCTAACAGGAAGTTGATTACCAACTTTCGATTTCGCAATCTCGATTACTTTATCCACGGCCTTATTCATGGTGCGGACCTTACCAGCAGCTTCAATTTTTCCTTCCCGAACTTCGAGGATTGGTTTTAAGTTTAGCATTGTGCCAAGAAATGCTTGGCCGCCACCAATTCGACCTCCGCGATGTAAAAATTCGAGTGTATTTACAGCAAATAAAACACCGGAGTTTTCTCTCGCTTTTTGAGCGATTTTTATACAATCTTTTATAGAAGCGCCATTGGCTGCTGCCCGAGCGACTGCTAATACTTGAAAACCTAAAGCCATACCTGCATTTTCCGAGTCAAATATTTCAATATTATCTACTTCCAACATTGCTTTAGCCTGTTGAGCAGAATCAATGGTCCCCGATAACTTTGATGAAATATGGATTGAGAAAATATCATAACCCTGGCTTAATAATTCTTTGTAAATTTCTTTAAAAGCTCCAGGAGTAGCTTGTGATGTGGATGGCATTATTTCAGCATGTTGTAATTTTTCATAAAATTGAACGGGTTGAATGTCCACCCCATCACGGAATTGTTCTTCGCCCCATATTAACTGCAATGGTGCAATCTGGAATTTATATTCAGATTGTAAATCTTTTGGAATATAAGCAGTGCTGTCTGTAACTATAGCTACCTTTGCCATTATTTTCTCCGATTTTTCTCTATTTACTTGATATTATATGAATTAAGTCATTTTGCCAATCAAGATAACACTTACCAACGTGAAAAGTTGCGTCCGGGGTTATCATATTATTGTTCAAATCCAAAACTTGTCTTAAGCCTGATAAAAAACAACCTGTGATAGAATTCCTTGACCAAAATTAGTGATCAAGCTAAAATCTTGCACGCTATAAATTGTATTTGCTTATATTGAAGAAATTTTATGTTTGAGAATTTAACTGGAAGATTAGAAGGGATATTCAAAGAATTACGCCGACGGGGAAAACTCTCCGAGGGTGATGTTGATAATGTTATGCGGGAAGTGCGGTTGGCTCTATTAGAAGCTGATGTGCATTTCAGTGTAGCCAAAAAATTTATTACTCAAGTTCGCGAACGAGCTGTCGGTGCTGAGGTTTCTAAAGCACTCAATCCAGGTCAACAAGTTGTAAAAATTGTTAATGACGAATTAATTAAAACCTTAGGCGAACCAGCAAAAATCAACCTCACTGGAGAAAAACCTTATGTGATCATGATGGTTGGTTTGCAAGGATCCGGTAAGACAACTGCTTCTGCAAAATTAGCCAAAAAGCTAAGGTCACAGGGAGAGCGTGTTTTGATGGTAGCAGCAGATCCATATCGTCCGGCTGCTATAAAACAATTGCAAACCTTAGGTGAACGTATCGATGTGCCTGTTTTCACCGAAGATGGAAAGAAACCTCCAGAAGTAAGTTCTCATGCTTATGATTATGCACGAAAAGGTGGTTTTACAGTTGTAATCATTGATACAGCTGGGCGATCCCAATTAGATCAAGATTTAATGGATGAACTTCGCTCGATTCAAGCGAGAGTCAAAACTGTTGAAATTTTGCTGGTTGTCGACTCGATGATTGGTCAAGAAGCTCTACATATTGCTGAAGGTTTTCGAGATACAGTTTCCATTACAGGACTTGTACTTACAAAAATTGATGGTGATGCCAGGGGTGGAGCAGCCATATCAATTAGGAGTGTTACGGGTGTTCCCATCAAGTTCCTCAGTACTGGAGAAGGCATTGATGCCATGGAAGCATATGATCCAGGCCGTCTCGCATCCAGAATCCTTGGAATGGGAGATGTGATTGGGTTAATTGAAAAAGCAGAAATGGCCTTTGATCAGAAAGAAGCTCAAAAACAAGCTGAGAAAATGATCAGTGGCGAGTTCTCTCTGGACGATTTTCTTCAACAACTCAAACAGATCAAGAAAATGGGTTCGATATCTCAAATATTGGAGATGATGCCTGGTAATATGGGACAAATGGCAAGGGCAGTAGACCCAAGAGATGCTGAAAAACAATTAAAACAAACTGAAGCAATCATTAATTCTATGACATCGCAAGAAAGAAGATTTCCGGATATACTTAACGCATCACGAAGACGAAGAATTGCTTCAGGTTCCGGTACCCAAGTACAGGATGTTAATCGCTTAATTAAGCAATATCGTGATATAAAGAAATTAATGAAAACTTTTCAAAAATCCGGAGGGCGTGGATTACCTCGTTTATTCGGTTAGTCTGATTGAAAATGTGATTCTAAAAACGTCCCCTTCAACGTTTCCTCTCAGAATCAAATTGAGATCAGATTATCAAAAATAAAAATTATAAAAACAGGAGAAAAAATCGATGGTAAGGATTCGATTGCGAAGACAAGGATTAAAAGGTCAACCAACATATCGTATTATTGCAGCAGATAAGGAAAGTCCAAGAGACGGCAGATTCTTAGAAATTTTAGGTTTCTATAATCCAAGGACAGAACCTTTAACAATTAGTATTCAGGAAGACCGGGTATTTGATTTTATGATTAAGGGTGCTCAACCCAGCGATTCTGTACAGCAGATCTTTAAAACAGTTGGTCTTATGGAGAGATTTGAGCGGTTTAAAAAAGGCGAATCAATGGATGTATTACAAGAAGAAGCTGAAAAGATCTACGCAAAACATACATCCAACCAAAAGACAAATCCGGCTTAAGTAAGAACTTATTAAGCGTAGTCAAAAACTTGCTTTAAGAAAGGAATAAGCCGTGAAAGAATTAATTGAATATATAGCTCGTTCTTTAGTTGATGACCCAACCCAGGTTGAAGTTAACTGCGACCGTGGTAATAAAACACGTGTTGAGTTACGGGTTGCCAAAGAAGATATGGGAAGAGTCATTGGAAAAGGTGGGCGTGTCGCTAATTCGATGCGTGTTTTACTTCGCGTAGCCGCTGCACGTGAAGGAAAACAAGCATCATTAGATGTGGTGGAACCCCGATGAGAAAAACTCATCGGGTGTTGTCTGAACCTGATAAGCATGGCACAGGCTCGCCCAATTATGGCGAGCCTGTCTATTTGGCTATTGGTAGACTTGGAAAACCTCATGGACTAGATGGTGGAATTGCCTTCTACGTACTAACGGATTTTCCTGAACGATTAAAAAAAGGTAGGACAGTGTTCATTGGTGATGAACATATTCCTGCTCATATAAGATCGATCAAAGAGCATTCCAAAGGTCTAATTTTTGAATTCGACGAGTTTACAAAAATTGAGCAAGTAGAAAAATTTAAAAGTGAATTTGTGTTTGTAGATGCAATTGATCTTCCAGTTCTTCCAAAAGGGGAATATTATCATCACCAATTGATAGGATTGTCTGTAATGTACACCAACAATGCCAAGATTGGGGAGATAACTCAAATTCTTGAAACAGGCGCAAATGATGTGTATGTGATTCTTGGTGAAGATGGAAAAGAAATCCTATACCCGGCTCTACTCAATTTAATCGAAAAAATTGATTTAGAAAATAAAATTATGGTTCTAAAGCCATTGGAATACTACAATCAGGATTAAGCATGGGTCCAAGAAATTATTGGGTTGGATTTAGCTTAATAAAGGGGATTGGTGCAGTCAGGATGGCAGCCTTGGAAGATTACTTTGGTAATCTTGAAACTGCCTGGAATGCACCAATTTCATCATTAAAGGAAACCGGTCTATCAGAAAAGATTTGTGAGCGGATTGTACAAATCAGAAAAGACTTGGATCTTAATCAATATATCAATCGAATACAATCTGCTGGTATTAAAATTTTAATCAAAGATGATATAGAATATCCCAGATATCTAAAAGAAATTGATCAACCTCCTCCAGTTTTGTACCTGAAAGGGGAATTAACCCTGGAAGATGAATGGTCGGTCGCAATTGTTGGAACTAGGAAAGTTACCCATTATGGGAAACAAATTACCGAAGAATTTTCACGTGTTTTGGCAGATCATAAAATAACTGTGGTGAGCGGTTTGGCGAGAGGGGTGGATGGTATTGCGCACAAATCAGCATTGGAATCTGGCGGAAGAACGATTGCAGTTTTGGGGAGTGGTGTAGATCGTATTTATCCAGCAGAACACAGAAAATTGGCCGAAGAAATCTCTGGTTCCGGGGCTGTAATCAGCGATTATCCCCCTGGTACTGCTCCTGAAGCAAATAATTTTCCACCTAGAAATAGAATTATTTCTGGATTATCCAGAGTAACAATCGTCATAGAGGCAGGTCAAACCAGTGGTGCTTTGATTACCGCAGAATTTGCTGCTAATCAGGGGAGAAATGTATATGCGGTCCCTGGAAGTATATACAACGTACAAAGTAAAGGGACAAATAAATTAATCCAACAAGGTGCAAAACCATTGTTAGATATTCGAGAAGTTTTACAGGATATTCAAGTAGAACTCATTCAGGAAAGAAAATCATTTAGAAAAGAATATCCTATTGACTTATTTGAAGAAAAAATTCTAAGCGTTTTATCAAATGAACCTCTTCACGTTGATGAGATCACCAATTTGTCGGAGCTACCAATTTCTCAAGTTAGTTCTTATTTAGCGATGATGGAGTTGAAAGGGTTAACCAAACAAGTTGGAGGAATGAAATACGTAGTGATTAAAGAAGAAAAAGGGGAATATATATAATGGAAAATTATCAACATTATTACGCTGTAATCATGGCTGGTGGTGGTGGAACCCAACTCTGGCCATTGTCAACAAAAAAAACACCCAAACAGATGGTCAAAATATTTGGTGAAGAGACTCTTTTTCAAATTTCAGTTAATCGTCTTGAAGGATTATTCCCCCCAGAGAGAATCTTTGTCGTAACTGTTGCAGAGCAAGCTGATTTATTATTTTCTCAAACCCCGCAGATTCCAATAGAAAATTTCCTGATCGAGCCTTTCCCTAAGGGTACTGCTTCAGTCGTTGGATATGCAGCAACCTACATCAAGCAAATCGATCCTGAAGCAATTTTAGTCATTCTAACAGCTGACCATTTTATTCAGAATATTTTAGAATTTCACAATCTATTAAGATCTGGATATCAGGCTGCACTAGAAAACTATTTGGTCACCTTAGGCATACAACCTACCTTTGCGGCTACAGGTTATGGTTATATACACAAAGGTGAGCCAGTAAAATGTTTTGAAGATAGGTGGGCATTTAAAGTAAACAAATTTTTAGAAAAGCCAGATACACAAAATGCAAAACTTATGTTTTCATCAGGTGGCTTTGATTGGAATTCTGGTATGTTTATCTGGCACGTGGATGCGATTCTACAAGAATTTATTCTACAAATGCCAGAATTGAACATGATTCTTAAGGAAATTTCTAACACTTTGGTAGAAGGTAATTTTAAAGAAATGCTCCCTCATTATTGGGAAAAAATTGTTCCTCAGACGATCGATTATGGAATCATGGAACATGCTTCAAATGTAATTGTGATCCCTGGTTCCAATCTTGGATGGTATGATGTCGGCAGCTGGGAATCATTATTTGATGTTATGAAATTGGATAAGAATGGTAATGTTAATATGGCTGCACGTCATATTGGTTTTGACACATCAAACACTTTGGTTTATTCTCGTTCTGATCAACACATGATTGTGACGCTAGGGATTGAAAACCTGGTGATTGTTGAGAGTGAGAACACAATTTTGATTTGTGGTCGAGAAAAATCACAAGAAATTAAAAATGTTGTAAAATTTTTGACCGAAAACGGTTTGGATGATTATTTGTAGGAGGAATTGTTTTGGAAGCCTATTGTGTAAAATGCAGAACAAAACGTGAGATAAAAAATCCGGAAGCTTCATTCAATAAAATTGGAGCTCCCGTTACGAAAGGAGTTTGTTCTGTTTGTGGTACGACTTTATATAGAACTGGAAGAACAGAGGAACATATAAATTTAACACAGCCTCCATCAGTGAAAAAAGAACCAAAACTGAGCGGAAAATTAGTGATTGTTGAATCTCCTGCGAAAGCGAAGACTGTTCAGCGATATTTAGGAAAAGATTACACTGTAAAAGCCTCTGTAGGCCATGTGCGTGATTTATTACGTTCAGAATTATCTGTGGATGTCGAGAATCAATTTTCACCGAAATACCGTGTACCAAATGAAAAAAGACCAGTGGTAAAAGAATTAAAACAGTTAGCCAAAACAGCTGAACAAATTTATCTGGCAACCGATCCGGATCGAGAAGGTGAAGCAATTGCCTGGCATCTGATGGAAGCTGCAGAAATTGATGAAAATAGAACTAATCGAGTTGTCTTCCATGAAATAACTAAACCAGCCATTGAAGCAGCATTTGGACATCCTAGAGCTATTAACATGGATTTAGTCAATGCTCAGCAAGCCCGTAGAATTCTGGACCGATTGGTAGGCTATAATCTCAGTCCTTTACTGTGGCAAAAGGTTCGTAGCCGGTTATCAGCTGGCCGTGTTCAATCTGTTGCGTTACGTTTGATTGTTGAACGGGAAAGAGAAATCGACGATTTCATTCAAGATGAGTATTGGACAATTGAAGCTGAACTCAAGCCTGATCAATCGAAAAAGACTTATGTAGCTAAATTATTCCGTATTAATGGAGAAGAGCCATCGTTACCAAACAAAGAAAAAACTCATAGCTTCTTAGGCGATTTAGAAAAGGCTAATTATTGGATCACAAAAGTGAAAAAAGGTGAACGAAAGCGGAAAGCACCAGCTCCTTTTATCACCAGCTCATTACAACAAGAAGCATCACGCAGATTGGGATTTACAGCCAGGCGGACGATGGCTTTGGCACAACAACTTTATGAAGGGTTAGATGTAGGTGAAGGTGGATCCATTGGTTTGATTACCTATATGCGAACTGACTCGACAAATATTTCTGAAATTGCTCAAAAAGAAGCTAGAAGCTATATCATGTCCAAATTTGGTAAATCATTTCTTCCAGCGACCCTCCCTCAACATAAAACGAGAGCCGTTAAAGCGCAGGAAGCACACGAAGCAATCAGACCTACTTCGGTAATTCGATCTCCAGAAGAGGTAAAGAAATTTATAAAAGGTGATCAATTCAAACTATATCAACTCATTTGGAAACGATTTGTTGCTTCACAAATGGAAGCAGCCATTTATGATACTGTTTCGGTAGAGATTCAAGCAGATGGTGCAGAGAACCAGTATGAGTTTCGAGCGTCCGGATCTACATTGCGGTTTTCTGGCTTTTTGGTTGTTTATGAAGAAGCCAAAGATGAAGACAAGCAAAATGGAAATGATACCGGGGTGTTATTACCATCGAATTTAGAAGATGGACAAAAACAACAACTTGTGCGATTAATTCCGGAACAGCACTTTACAACACCTCCTCCGCGTTTTACAGAAGCATCCTTGGTTCAATTATTGGAAGAATTTGGAATAGGAAGACCTTCAACATATGCCCCTATACTTTCAACCATTCAAGAAAGAGGTTATGTAGAACGCGAGAAGAAGCGCTTGATCCCAACTGAAACAGGCATGATCGTAAATGATTTGCTGGTGGCGCACTTTAATGAAGTCGTGGACCCTGGTTTTACTGCCTCGATGGAAACTTCTTTGGATCAGGTCGCGTCTGGTGAAAAAGTATGGAATAGTGTAATAACTGAGTTTTATAAGGATTTTTCCGTCCACTTAAACCGCGCAAAAGAAGAGATGCCGGAGACCAAAACTGAATTAGAAAAGATTGGTAGGGATTGTCCAAAATGTGGTCATGAGTTAGTTATCCGTTTTGGTCGATTTGGAAAATTTATTAGTTGTAGTAATTTCCCGACTTGTCGCTATACAGAGCCAATATTAGAAAAAATTGGAGTTATGTGTCCAGACTGTTCAACCGGAGAAGTTGTCATCCGTAGAACAAGAAAAGGACGAATTTTTTATGGCTGTTCAAATTATCCTGAATGTCAATTTACTTCCTGGAAACAACCAGTTTCGGAACCATGTCCGAATTGTAATGGTACCCTGGTAGTCACTAATAAACGGGACCTCCAATGTTTAAATTGTGAAGAAACATTTTTACAATCGAATATTCTTCGTGGAGAAAAAGAAGAATTGGCATAAAATCTGCAACTAAAGATTATAGGTTGGAATTGTTGCATATTTAGAGGTTTTGTTCTAAAATCTAAATGTAATAATCCAAATAATATGACAAATCACCAGGAGCAGAGAAATGGATAAGATCCAAGAATACTTAAAGAGACCATTGATTACAGCCGGAATCGGATTTCTCATTGGTTTAATTATCGGACTACCAATTTTGGGTTGGGGATTAATGCCGGTTAGATGGACTGATGCAGATCCTTCTTATCTGAGAGCAGATTTGCAGGATGATTATTTCTGCATGGTTATTCATTCATTCATGAAAACCGGTGATTCTCTTCAAGCAAAAGAACGTTTGGAAGGATTAGGGTCTGAAAGTGAAGAAAAATTAGCCGGTTTAATGCCTAATGATTGTGGATTATCGATTACAGAAATCGATCAATTCCGGATGGCGTTGGGATTGGCACAGGCTGCATTGCCAGCAGAAGAGGTTCCTTCAGCGGAGGTTCAAGCACCCGGAGAAGCTACGCAAGCCGAAAATGAAGTATTACCCGTCGGTGAAACTGAAGAAAAGACATCAAACTTCAATCCTTTTGTTCTGGTTGGGGTCTTATGCCTGATTACTCTGGTCATTGGTGGTGCATTAGCTTATATCTTCTTTATTCGAAAACGAAATATAAGTGAATTCTTTCCAGCAAGATCGAAACCTGAAGTTTCAGAGTCTGAAGTCGACACATATGAAGGAATTCCGTCTGAATTTTCATCCCCGGAACAGGATGTACCGATAACTCAATTTATGAGTACTTATGTTACCGGAGATGATTTGTTTGATGACTCATTCAGCATTGATTCGCCAACTGGGGAATTCTTAGGCGAGTGTGGTGTGGGCTTATCCGAAACCATTGGTGTTGGTGAACCAAAAAAAATCACAGCATTTGAAGTATGGTTATTTGATAAAAATGATATTCAAACTGTAACCAAAGTTTTGATGAGCCAACACGCCTATGATGATGCTGCGATCGCGAATCGACTGGCTTCTAAAGGTGAACCGATCTTATTAGAACCCGGAGAAAAAGTAATCTTAGAAACTGCAACATTGGTACTTGAAGCTCGTGTTGTTGATATGAATTACGGGCAGGGAGCTTTACCTGAAAACAGCTTCTTCGATCGATTGACTCTCGAATTAGCAGTGTGGCCAAAATAAATTTTGAAAGTAAATAAAAACCGGAGAAATTTTCTCCGGTTTTTTTCAATTACTCTATTTTCGTAATCTTTAACTTTAATTTTCCACCAGGGGTTTCAATATTCACCTCATCACCTAATTGATGATTAAGTAAAGATTTACCAATTGGGGATTGATAAGAGATTCTGCCATTTGGTGGATCTGCTTCTTTAGGTCCGACGAGATAGTAGGTTTCTTCAGGGTAATTTGCTTCCTGAACAGTAACGATAGAACCGATGTCAACTTTTCCATCTCGACGATCTTTCTCTTCGATAACCTTAACGTTGCTGAGGAGATTTTCCAATTCCTGAATTCTTCCTTCCAAAAAGCCTTGTTCTTCCTTTGCCTGAATATAATCAGCATTTTCAGATAAATCTCCCATTTGAATGGCAGCACGCAACCGCTTGGATAGTTCATCCCGCACTGTAGACTTCAAATGTGATAACTCTTTTCGTAGTTTTTCGAGACCTTCTGCAGTTAAATATGAAGTTTCTGCCATAAATTCACCATCCTAAAATTCACCTGTCTTTTGTTTGCTATTAATAATTTCCTCAATTTAAGAAGAGGGTGAATTTTATCATGGTAATAAGGTTGGATCAAATAGCTTCTGATGTTCATCGACAGCAAAACGGTCAGTCATACCTGCAATGTAATCACAAACTACTCTTTCTGGTACGCTTTTTTCCATTCGCTCCTGAATATGTTTTGGTAAAATGCTCGGTTCCTGCATGTAGGTTTTAAATAATTCAGACAATATTTGGTCAGCTTTAAACGACATTCTTTGTACTCGATAATGTCGGTACAAATTGTTAAACAAGAAATCTTTTAATTCACGGTTTCTTCTATGCATTTCTTCACTGAACCCGACTATATTGAATGGCAAACGTTGTACTTCTTCCACTGATCGAATTGAGTGATTTTTCAGAAGTGAATCAGTATGACTCAAAACGTCATTGATTTCCATACCTATCAACTGTCGTATCATGGTATGGCGGGTCAAATCGTCTAATTCTCCTCCAGACCAATTTACTGTAGCGCACAGAATTTCCCATAGTTCAATTCCGGATAACATTTGTGGATAAATCATCCTGGACCTTAACCCATCATCCAGATCATGAGCGGTGTATGCTAATTCATCCGCCACATTTGCGATTTGGGTCTCAATATTTCCACGCAAATCAGGATTGAAATCTTTTGCATCTGAAACATCATATTCAGATTCGTGTTTCACAATTCCTTCCAGTACTTCCCAGGAGAGATTTAAACCAGGGAAATCTGGATAGCGATTTTCAAGTTTGGTGACAATTTGAAAAGATTGTTTGTTATGATCAAATCCGCCTTGATCGATCAGCAGGCGATTTAGGGTGGTTTCGCCGGAGTGTCCAAATGGTGGATGGCCAAGGTCATGCGCCAGGCAAATTGCTTCGATCAAGTCTTCATTTGCACCTAACGCACGAGCGATAGAACGACCTATCTGGGTTACTTCTAATGTATGAGTCAATCTTGTTCGGTAATGATCCCCCTCATAATTTATGAAAACCTGGGTTTTATATTCAAGCCTCCGAAATGCAGAAGTGTGAATGATCCGATCGCGGTCTCTTTGGAATTGTGTTCTGTAAGCCGGTTCACTATCTGGATAAAGCCGGCCTTTTGAATCTTTGCTTTTTGATCCGTAAGGTGCTAAATATTTTTCTTCATTTCTTTCCAATATATCAAGAGAATTAATCGTCATTTTTTACTCCATTTCTATTAATGTTCCTGTTGGTTCACCGAGTACTTCCTGGATTAAACTTTCTGATGATATTCCAGAAAAAATACTGATTTTGGTGCCGGGATACTTCTTAACAAGGTCAATCATTAATTTTACCTTTTCAATCATTCCGCCGGTTACATCGACACTGGAAGACTTCCCAATTACCTCTTTTATTTCATCAAAATTTCTGGTGGTAATGGATTTGATTGGGATTTGGTTTTCCGGAAAATCTGCCCATATATAATCTTCAATACCAGCCAGCAAGATCTTTTTTGGCTGGTAATAATCCGATAAAAATAGGAAAATATCTTCTGTGGATAATATCGTGCCCCCTAACAAATGATCGAAAATTACATCTCCATGTATAACCGGTAAAATGTTTGTTGATATGGCTCTTGCTAAAGGAAACTGAAAAAATTCAATGCCTTTTCCATTTGAGGCTGAGATGAAGGATGAAGGGGAAATAGTGACAGCCGGGAGACCCTGATCATGTAAAGCCTGAGTGACAATGACATTCAGACTTCTGGCAGCATGCCAGACCTGGGAGAAACCACACCAATCTTCTTCCGTTCTAACACCATTTCGGGTTTGATATTTTGAAGCCACTGCGTGACCAAAAGAACCTGAACCGTGTCCCAGGATAATTTTTAAGTCTGGTTTGATTTCAATTATCTTCTTTATTTGTTTTGCTAAAGACTGTATGATCTCGAGTCGGGGGGTAAAGGGTTTGTCTTTTTCCGTTATCAGTGATCCACCCCATTTGATCATCATTAAATCATTCATTCGATTTTTTCTTTCCTTAAAGTCATTACAATCGTCTGGGATGCACCATTTTCTAATAATAATCTGGATATTTTCTCAGTGCTTTCTCCATCCGATAAAATGATTATATTCCCACCCAAACCACCACCACAGAGTTTTGCACCTATTCCACCATGATTCATTGAGATTTCGATTAAATTTTCGAGCGATGGATGAGAAACTCCGATTTTTTGTAAGAGGTCCTGGTTAGCATTCATGAGATTACCTAATAGCGCTTGCTCTCCATTTTCGAGGGCAATTTTTGCTTGATACGAAATATCACCAATTTTCTGAAAATATTTCTCGTATAAGTTCGAGTTATCCAGCCAGCGTTCTCTCACGCCTGAGACTGCAACTTTTGTATTCCCACGTATTCCACTATCTGCAATAATGATTGTGAAATCGCCTCCCAGATTAATAAATTCTATATTTTTATCCTTTTGGAAATAAACAGGTTTTTGATATGCAATGACTGAATTATCGATACCAGAAGGGGTGCCATGAAACTCGATCTCAACTTTGAATGCCAATTCTGATAAAACGCTATCAGAAGCCTGGTAACCGACAAAATCAAATAAACCTTTGAGTAATGCAACTGAAATCGCAGCACTTGATCCTAAACCTGATGCGATTGGAATGGTTGAACTGAGATGGATTTTGCAAGCAGGATAGTGAGATATATCCAAGTAATTCTTTACTTGATCTAAAGCGATACGGAATGGATGATGTTTATCCATTTCAATGTAATTTTGTTCCAATTGAATCTGAGGTGCTATGAATTGAATTTGGCTGGATTGAGATCCTATTTGGGGGAATATTTTCACTTTTGCCTGACGCTCATTTACTGGAACAGCAATAGCTGGATGACCATAAACAACAGCATGTTCTCCAAAGAGTATTGTTTTCCCCGGGGCAGTTGAGATGATTGCAGGCATTTTTAAAACAAGTAAAAAATTATGACAACAGAAATAGCAAAGAAAAGGAATGTGACTTGTAATGGACGATCCGATAAGACTAACTCATCCGGAGCACCACCCTCATTTTTCACCTGAATTAAATATAGGTATCTAAAAATCCCATATATAGCAAATGGGATTGTCAACATCATGGCGTGATTATCCGGCAGGTTTGGGGCGGAAAATGTATAAAGACTATAGGAAATAATAGTAGTTGCAGAAATTATGGTAATTAGTTGATCCAATAGCGGTATTGTATAACCATCAAGTACCCTTCGCTGCTCATTATTATTCTGTTGGATGGTTGCCAATTCACCTCGTCTTTTTCCTAAACCAAAGAACAGTGCCAGTACGGTGGTGACAACATATAACCAGGGAGAAAATCTTTCCACCTGAATAATGGAAACACCAGCTGCAACGCGTAGCACGAAACCAGTGGCAATAATCATTACATCCAATAAAGGTGTGTGCTTAAGTCTTAATGAATAGGCTAAATTGATCAGGAAGTAAATGAGCAGGATGAGTAAGAAAGACTGGGAAAGAAAATATCCAGCGACGATTGATATCGAAACAAGAATGATAGCAGCAATAATTGCGATCGGAATGGGTAAAGCACCAGAAGCAATTGGCCGAAATTTCTTTTTTGGATGTTTTCGGTCGGCTTCAACATCCATAATATCGTTAATCAAATAGACACTGGATGAAACAAAACAGAACAGGAAAAAACCAATGATTGTTGTTGACAATGGCTCAATCGAAAATAATTGGCGATCAAAAACCAATGGAATGAGTACAAATGTATTCTTGATCCATTGATGTAAGCGCATTTCTTTAAGGATCGATTTGAGCATGTATCAATATTATCATATCTATAAAAAATTTCAGATTATTTTGTCGATCTTTTCCTGATACTTGATAAAGGTAGGGTAAAATCCTATGAATGGCAAAAATACGTGTGGATTTATATTTATATGAACATAAAATGGTTGAATCACGCAGTTTGGCCCAAAGATTGGTCATGGCTGGAGAGATCATAGTTAATGGTGAAAAGGTCTTAAAACCATCCCAACAAATCGATGAAAAGGCAAAAGTAGAAATCATTAAAGGTCCTAAATTTGTCTCAAGAGGTGGTGAGAAATTAGAAGGAGGCCTCAAAAGTTTTGGGTTAGTGAATTTAGTAGATAAAATTTGTGCGGACGTTGGTTCCTCAACCGGAGGATTTACAGATTGTTTGTTACAGAATGGGGCAAAAAAAGTCTACGCCATTGATGTAGGTTTTGGAATTTTACATTGGAACTTGCGCAATGACCCACGCGTTGTGGTCATGGAACGCACGAATGCTAGAAATGTTGTATCACTACCAGATGCTATTGATTTTGTCACAGTCGATGCCTCTTTTATTTCTTTGAAGGTTTTACTACCCGTTATCAAAAATTGGCTGCATACAGAAAGCAAAATTGTTATGCTCATCAAACCTCAATTCGAAGCAGGCAGAAAAGATGCTGCCAAAGGGGCTGGAGTGATCAGAGATCCAGATATTCACCGAAAAATCCTCCTCGAAACGATTGAGTTTGCAACCATGATTGGATATAAGTTAGAAGGACTGATCATCTCACCGCTAAAAGGTCCTAAAGGAAATATTGAATTTTTAGCTCATTTATCAGTTGGTGCGGAAGATAACAAAGAAAAAATTGAAGAAGTTGTTAATTCAATAATTTTGGATATACAATAGACCTAATTTTCAGGAATAATTCAATTTGCGGTATACTTCTTTCGCCTATGGAAAATGAATTTATTCGAAATTTTTGTATCATCGCTCATGTAGATCACGGCAAATCCACACTTGCAGATCGCATGCTCCAATTAACCAATACCATCTCAGATCGGGATATGAAAGAGCAGGTTTTGGATAGTATGGATTTGGAACGTGAAAAAGGTGTCACCATCAAATCCTCTGCTGTGCGAATGAAATATCAAGCCAAAGATCAGAAAATTTATGAATTAAACCTAATAGATACACCAGGACATGTCGATTTCAACTATGAAGTAAGTCGAGCATTATTGGCTTGCGAAGGCGCCTTATTGGTGGTGGACGCGTCACAAGGAATTGAAGCGCAGACGTTGGCTAATTTGTATCTGGCACTCGAATCAGATTTGACGATTGTCCCTGTGGTAAATAAGATTGATTTGCCATCTGCCAGACCCGAAGAGATCGTTCAGGAAATTTCTAATTTATTAGGTACGGATCCGGATGAAATCATCAAGATTTCTGCAAAATCCGGGATAAATGTGGAATCAGTGTTGGAAAGTATTGTAAAAAATGTTCCTGCGCCGGTTGGTGATGCCGAAGCTCCGATGAAAGCGCTGATTTTTGATTCGCATTATGATTCCTATAAAGGTGTCGTTGCTTATATACGCATTATGGAAGGGAAAATGACAAATACCGATATTATTCGGATCATGTCAAATGGGCTTGATTTAAGACCGGTTGAAATTGGTGTATTTGCTCCTGATATGCGAACTGTCTCAGAATTATCCGATGGTGAGGTTGGATATATCGCTACCGGTTTGAAAACCGTTTCTGAGTGCCGTGTTGGCGATACGATCACTTTAGCCAAAAATCCCGCATCAACTCCTTTGCCAGGGTACCGACACCCGAAACCAATGGTATTTGCTGGTATCTATCCGGTGGATGGCGAGGATTACCCGGATTTACGAGATTCAATCGAAAAACTACAACTCAATGATGCTGCACTTGAATTTGTTCCTGAAACTTCTCAGGCATTAAATTTTGGATTCCGTTGTGGTTTTCTCGGACTTTTCCACATGGAGATCATTCAGGAGCGATTAGAACGAGAATATGATTTAGATATCGTCGTAACTGCTCCGTCTGTTGAATACCAGGTTGTCATGAAAGATGGACAAAAAATCTTTATCGATTCCCCGGCAATGCTACCAGATGAAGGCGATATATCCGAAATATTAGAACCATGGATGAATTTACAAATTATCACCCCAACGGATTATTATGGAACGGTGATGGATATTGTGCGAAAGCGTAGGGGAATTTACAAAGATCAGGAATATCCAGCAGCAAACAGAGTTCAACTGTCTTTTGAAATTCCATTATCAGAGTTGATTATCAATTTTTTTGACGATCTAAAATCCAAAACCAGAGGATATGCATCGATGGATTATTCCATTGCTGAATATCGACCTGAAAACTTGGTAAAACTTGAGGTTTTGGTGGGTGGAGAGCCTGTTGATGCATTGGCAGCCATTGTCCATAAGGAAGATGCTTACCATAAAGGGCAAGCTCTGGTAACAAAATTAAAAGAATTGATCCCCAGACAATTATTTGATGTAGCCATTCAGGCATCCGCTGCAGGTAGAATCATTTCCCGAGCGAATGTAAAGGCATTAAGGAAAGACGTTTTAGCGAAATGTTACGGTGGAGACATCACCCGAAAGAAGAAATTGTTGGAGAAACAAAAACGCGGGAAACGGCGCATGAAGATGGTGGGGAATGTAGAAATTCCTCAAGATGCATTCATGGCTGTATTGCGTTTGGAGGGTGATTGAAATTAGAAAGCCAAAAACCATCATTTAACTTTAATATTATTTGGCGTTGGGTTCCAGGCTTTTTGTTGAGTTTCATTGCCATTTTTGCACTGTTCAAATTTGTTCCAGTGGATCACGCAATTGAACTTTTAAAAAACACTCCATTTTCATATTATTTATTGGCTGCTCTATTTACATTGTTTTTTTTGCTAGTGAGAACATTAGGCTGGCGAGCACTGCTTGCATTTCGTCCAACCTACAAGAATACTTTTATGAAATTATGTTTGGGATATTTCATCAACAACATCTTTCCGTTCCGGTTAGGTGAAATAAGCCGGGCAGTATTCATGGGGGCATCCTTAAAAGTAAATCCAGGACATATCCTTTCCTCGATATTTATTGAACGGGTGTTTGACCTGATCATTCTGGCTTTTTTCTTACTGATCATGTTGCCCTATGTTGTAGGTATGACCTGGATTAAAACCACTGCCTGGTTAATTTTAGGAATAATGGTCATTGGATTAATTTTTTTGTTTTTTGTCATTCGAAATTCAAAACCATTTGAAAATTTATTAAGCAGAATCGGCAAGAAATCGAATCTATTCAACAAAATGATTATTCCTTTTTTTCTTTCATTACTAGAAGGTTTCAAAACACTCAGAAACCCAAAACAATTCGCAGCAGGATTTTTCGGGGTCCTGGCTTCGTGGTTGGTGAGTTTTGTGCAATTTTCGTTATTTTTGTTTATTCTCACAGGTACATCTGAATGGTGGTGGGGTGCATTCGCCAACACAACTTTAGCATTGGGGATCGCTTTACCGTCTGCTCCTGCAGGATTGGGCATTTATGAATCATCGATTGTGGCCGGATTGAAATTGTTTGATATCGATGAATCATTAGCGCTTGCATTTGCGTTGATCATACATATATCCCAATTTATTCTGATTGGCATTCTTGGTATATATGCATTAAGCCGGGATGGATATTCACTTAGAAATCTATTTTCACTACTTGTCCAATTTAAAGATCAATTAAAAGATGAACAGAAAAGTGGAGAGATGCATGACTAGAAAATATTTAATTACGGGCGGTGCCGGTTTCATTGGTTCCAATTATGTTGCCCGATTGATAAGACGAGGGGAGCAAGTCACAATTTATGATAATCTTTCTAGACCAGGTTCCAGGTTAAATTTGTCCTGGTTGGAATCAATCAAGGAAGGCTCTTTCAACCTCATTGAAGCTGATATTCGAGATCAGGAATCAATTTACAACGCAGTTCGTGATAGGGATGTAATTGTTCATCTTGCTGGGCAGGTAGCAGTAACCACTTCTGTCGTTAATCCACGTGAAGATTTTGAGATCAATGCATTCGGCACCTTTAATGTCCTGGAGGCTGCAAGAAATTCCAATAAAAATCCAATTGTTCTTTATGCATCGACCAATAAAGTTTATGGCGGGATGGAAGAAATAAGAGTTATAGAGAATGAGGCCAATTATCGTTATCAGGATTTTCCGCGAGGAATTTCAGAAAAGTTTCCATTGGATTTTCATTCTCCTTATGGTTGTTCAAAAGGTACCGGGGATCAATACGTGCGAGATTATCACCGCATCTATGGATTGCCGACGGTTGTGTTGCGACAGAGTTGTATTTACGGTCCCCGGCAATTTGGGGTTGAAGATCAGGGTTGGTTAGCTTGGTTTATCATCGCCGTTTTAACCGGTAAACATATTTCAATATATGGTAATGGAAAACAGGTAAGAGACGTTTTGTTCGTCGAGGATTTATTGGATGTTTATGATTCCTGTATCGAGAATATTGAGATCGCAGCTGGTGAGGTTTACAACATTGGTGGTGGTGCTGACCAGATGATTTCGGTGTGGAAGGAATTTTCTCCAATCCTGGAGGAAATGCTGAATAAAAAGGTTCCAGTTGAGTGGGGGGATTGGCGTCCGGGAGATCAAAAGATTTATGTATCTGATATTCAGAAAGCTGTTAACGAATTAAACTGGAAACCCAAAGTTTCGGTATGGAATGGGTTACAACAATTATTTAATTGGGCTCAGGAAAATGTGAACCTGTTTACTACATAGGTTATTTACGATGAAGATATTAATTGTATTGACATATTATCGTCCTCATACAAGCGGACTCACCATTTATGCAGAAAGATTGGCCAAAGCATTGGTCAATCGTGGGCATTCTGTAACCGTACTGACTTCTCAATTCGAAAAATTATTACCCAGGAAAGAAATTCTAGATGGTGTCAATATCGTCCGAGTGCCAGTATTGTTTCGGTTAAGTAAAGGTGTAATCATGCCAGCCTTTGGTTATCTGGCAACAAAGTTAGTGCTGGAACACGATGTGATTCAATTACATTTGCCACAATTTGACGCTGCAGGCGTAGCACTGAGGGGAAGGTTGTTTAATAAACCAACCATTATCACATACCATTGTGATTTAATTATGCCTTCCGGAGTGGTTGCGTGGTTTGCAAATAAAGCTGTGTTGATGATGAATGAATTGGCGGCCTTATTTGCTCATAAGATTGTGACCTATACCAGGGATTATGCAGAAAATTCAACTTACCTCAGAAGATATTTACGAAAATTAAGCGTAGCGCTTCCACCCGTTGTTTTACCCGAGATTTCCAAAGAGAAGATTGAAGAATTTCGAGTTGAGCACAATCCTGAGAATCATTCACCGGTTATTGGCATGGCTGCTAGATTTGCCACAGAAAAAGGTGTCGAAGTATTGTTAAAAGCCATGCCAAAGGTGCGTAAAGAGTTTCCTGATGCACAGGTTCAATTCGCTGGCCCGTATAAAAATATTATCGGTGAGGAAAATTATTTCCAGCGATTATCCGCCAGGATTGAGGCATATGAAAAATCAGGTAATTGGAAATTTGTTGGCGTATTAAATCCGGATCAAATGTCAGCTTTTTATCCTAATCTGGATGTTTTAGTTTTACCAAGTTTGAATTCCACCGAGGCGTTTGGATTGGTGCAAATTGAGGCAATGATCAATGGAATTCCATGTGTCGCTTCCAATCTACCTGGGGTAAGGCAGCCGGTAAAGATGCATGAAATGGGAGAAATTATTCCGATTGGAGATTCTGAAGCATTGGCAGATGCTTTAATCAATATTCTTCGTAATCCTACCCGATACAATAATGATATTACAGCGATCAAAACTAAATATATACCTGATATTGTTGCACAGGAATACGAAAATTTGTTTGCATCCATAACAAAGGATAATTCTCAAGCATGAATGGAATAACGAAAAATCCTGGTCAAAGTGAGAAGAAAGATTACTTATGGCTGCAGATAAAGGAAATGCCATATTTCAGAGGTTTGTTACGTGCTGTGGAATCACGTTCATATCAGGACGTCATCCTACAAGAACCGATTTTAGATTTAGGATGCGGGGATGGGCATTTTGCTTCGATTACCTTTGACCATCCTGTTGATATTGGTATTGATCCTTGGTCAGGACCTGTCAAATTGGCTGCAAAACAAGGAAGTTATAAGCATGTTATCAATGGTTTGGGAAACCAATTACCATTTCCTGATGAGTATTTTGGTAGTGTTGTCAGCAATTCTGTTTTAGAACATATAGAAGATCTTGATGTTGTTATCAATGAAGTTGCCAGAGTAATAAAACCAAACGGGATATTTATTTTTTGCGTTCCTAACCATTTCTTTCTTGAAAATTTATCAATTTCAAGTTGGTTCGATAGAATTCATTTAACTGGAATAGGGAACCTTTACAGAAAATTCTTTAATCGAATTTCGAGACATTATCATTGTGATTCACCAGAGGTTTGGGAAAAACGTTTATCAGAATCCAGTTTTTCAATTGTTAGATGGTGGCATTATTTTTCTCCAAAAGCTTTGCATGTTTTGGAATGGGGCCATTATTTTGGACTACCTTCATTAATATCCCATTTTCTATTCAAAAGATGGATTCTCATCCCCCAAAAGTGGAATTTATTTCTTACCGAAGCCCTTACCAGAAGAATATACGAAGAAGAACAAAATCAAGAAAAGGGATCTTATTCCTTTTATATAACACATAAAAATAGCAGTCTTTCTGTATCTGAATAATAATAAGTAAAATTAACACATATATTTAACGAAAGTTGGATGGGATATAATTGTAGAAATTTTTAGTCTATGATGACTTATGAATGAACCCAGTTTATTAGATTTTATCAAAGCAAAAATTATGCCTTGGAAATATTCAATTTCTGAGGAATATCTCATCAATGCAACCATTGAAGAAGATCCATCCATCGATGAGGTTGAAGATGGCGTAATTGGTGAGATTAAGCAAAAACCAGCTACCTTATTAACAAATTTGAGGCAATATAGATTAGTTCTTGCTCTATTTTTGGCAATTATTGGGCAGATCTTAATGGAACCCCCAGAACGAAATGTGCCGGTGACTATCATGTTCTTCATTGCTAGTTTTGGATTGATTGTTTGGACAGCCATCGAGAAAGATCCGATCTTTGAATATCAAAATGTGACAAATGCAAAACAATTAGATTTTGAATTATCAACCAAAAAGCTTTACTTATTGGGTGCCAGTGGACTGCTGCTTGTTTTGGCTTTTATTGCATTTCAAAAGAACACCGCAAATGAAATTCTATTTAATGTTTTAAACTTTAGTTTATGGATGTCTTCTCTCATCTTATTTTTACTTGCTTTGTTTGAAGTTGATCAAATCAAAAGTTCAATTGAAAATGTCAAAGGAGCGATCAAAAATAAGCAAATCCTCATAAAAATCACACCATGGTTAATTTTTATCATCATTTCAACAATTCTGGTGTTTTATTTTCGTTTTTACAGGTTGAATGAAGTTCTGGGTGAAATGTTCAGTGACCATGCAGAAAAGTTGTTGGATGTGTATGATGTTTTGAATGGAAAATTTCCTGTATTTTTCATTCGGAATACCGGTAGAGAATTTTTTCAATTTTATTGGACTGCTTTCCTGGCAATTGTTTTTAACACAGGTATCTCTTTTATGAGTTTGAAAATCGGAACCGCTTTAGCTGGATTATTAGCATTGCCATATATCTACTTGTTAGGCAAAGAATTACGAAATAAATGGGTAGGTATTTTAGCATTCTTGTTTGCAGGCATTGCATATTGGCCCAACGTTATTTCAAGAGTAGGATTACGATTTCCGTTTTATCCAATGTTTGCTGCACCTGCTTTATTCTATTTGATCAGGGGATTACGACAGAAGCGTAGAAATGATTTTATTTTTTCAGGGATTGCCTTAGGATTGGGATTACATGGATACAGTTCAACCAGATTTCTTCCAGTTGTTGTGGTAATTGCGGTCATTTTATTCTTAATCCACAAACAATCCAGAGGGATTCGCAATCAAACAGTCAATGCCTTCATTATCCTGGTAATTGCCAGTTTTATTCTATTCCTACCGCTTTTTAAGTACACCATGGTGAATCCAGAAGCGGTGAGTTACCGGATGATGACCCGGTTAACTTCAAGCGAAAGAGCTATCACTGAACCACCGTGCGAAATTTTTCTAAAAAACTTATGGAACGCAGAGACTATGTTCTTTTACTCAAATGGTAGCACCTGGGTTCATTCCATTCCTAACAGGCCTGCGTTGGATATGGTCAGTGCAGGTTTATATCTATTAGGAAGTATTATTGTCCTTATTCAATACTTAAAGTATCGCAATTGGGAAGATTTATTTCTTTTACTGGCAGTGCCATTGTTAATGATGCCATCGATTTTATCTCTGGCATTTCCAGATGAGAATCCAAGTTTAAACCGAACGGCAGGGGCGATTATTCCAGTATTTATTCTTGTAGCCATAGGTTTTGAACGCGTTTTTTATAGTTTATGGCGTGTAGCCAATAGAAATAGAAATAAGTTTTATATTTCTATGGTTGGATTGGCTTTGTTTCTGATTTCAACATTGATTAATCATGATCTGGTATTTAATCAATTTGACAAACAATTTATGGCAGGAGCGTGGAATACAAGTCAGATTGGATCAATCATTAAAAACTTCGCTGGATCGACTGGAAATGCTGATCGAGCATATGTTGTTCCTTCTCCTCATTGGGTAGATACAAGATTGGTCGGTATTAATGCTGGTTATCCAACAAAAGATTATGCTTTGTGGCCAGAACAATTTAATCAATTGAATGTTGATGATGGCGAAAAACTGGTTATATTAAGACCCGATAATCAGGATGCACTTTCATTGTTAGAGACAATGTTTCCAAATGGAATTCTTTACAACTATGATTCGGGGTTTGAAGGAAAGGATTTTTATATTTATCATATTCCTCCATTAATGCTTCAAGATGAAAACATCATGGCTCCATAGGAAATTAAATGAATAACATTGAAAACTCGAAAAACAAAAAATTTTTTACAATCCTGGTAACCATACTTTTTCTAGTTGTTCTTGGTGGAAGTGTATTCTTTCGTATAAGAGGAATCTTTTGGGGTGAATACATGTACTTGCATCCAGATGAGCGCTTCTTATTACAGGTTGTAGCAAACTTGGATTCTGTTGATTCTATTGGAAGCTATTTTAACACCCACATATCCTCCTTAAATCCTCACAATCGTGGACATGGTTTCTTTGTTTATGGAGATTTCCCAATTATTCTCACACGGTATGTAACGGAAGGAATATTCGATTTCGTCGGTTGGAATGAAATTACACAGATTGGCAGGGTGTTATCCAGTCTTTTCGATTTAGGAAGTGTAATTCTTTTATTTTTTATCGGAAAGAAGTTATTCAATCAGTGGGTTGGATTAATAGCAGCTGCATTTGCAGGCATGGCAGTATTGCAAATTCAACAATCACATTTCTTTACTGTGGACACATTCGCCACATTTTTTACAACGCTGGCAGTTTATATTGCTGTCATCATATCTCAACATGATTTTTCCCGAGGAAAAAATTTAGAAACCGAAGATGAATCTGAGGATTCTGAAAGTACTATCAAAAAGAATAATTGGCTTCCCAGTCAGAAAACATTCGTATTTTCGATTATTTTTGGTATAGTGGTCGGTTTGGCGGCTGCATCGAAAATTAATACGGTTACGATTGCATTATTACTGCCATTATCTTTCTTGATCCTTTGGGAAAAAATTCCGGTTGATGATCCAGGGAAAAAAAGCGAGCTCATTCTCAGAGATCTGGTCATTGGTGGATTTTTTGCATTACTTTCATTTCGAATTTTTCAACCCTACGCCTTTGATGGACCAGGTTTTTTTGGGATTCAACTCAATTCATTGTGGTTGGATAACCTGCGAGAGGTAAGCGCTCAATCCAGTGGAAAAGTCGATTTTCCACCTGCCTTGCAATGGGCACGTAGAAATTTCTTTTTTTCAGGTAAAAACCTTTCTTTGTGGGGTTTAGGTTTACCACTCAGCATTGTTGCCTGGTTAGGTGTTATTACAATGGGCTGGCGAATATTACGAGGTGAGTGGAAAAAATATCTGCTTCTGTGGGTCTGGACAATGGGTTATTTTCTCTGGCAATCATCATTGGGAAATTCAGTGATGCGCTATCAAATGCCTGTATACCCGATGTTTGCCTTGATCGCTGCATGGATGATCTATTTTCTTTTTACCTATAAACCTGAAAAAACTGTGTGGGCCAAGCCATTAAGAATAACTGGTGGATTCCTATCCGTAATATCTCTAGTTGGCACTTTCGTATGGGCATTTATGTTCAGCACAATTTACGTGGAACCCGTTACCAGAATTGAAGCGTCCCGGTGGATCTTTGATAATGTGCCGGGACCTATAAATTTGATCATTCAGCAAGATGATGAAAAAAATCAGAAAATTATCTCCTACCCGTATGATTATCCACTTTCTCAGGACAATCCATTTTCCTCTCATTTCAGTGTTGATGAAGTTGGTGTTCTTGAGGAAATCACGTTTGTGAGAATTATTCAACAAGAGAACATTGGTCAAAGAGATGAAAAGTTAGCTATTTCGATTTTTGATGTTGAAAATTCCGGGCAAGTCCTGGCAAGATCTGAGTTGATTGGCCCATTTGATCAATATGAGTCAGATAATATTGATCATTATTCTATAAAGATTGATCCTCCTATACTGCTGGAAGCAAATCATACCTATCAATTAATTCTGGAAAATAAAGGAGCAGGTGTTATCTCATTACTTGGAAGTGCCACTGCTAATGAATCGGTTTGGGATGATGGTTTACCTTTGCGTACCGATGGATATGATGCATACGGTGGTATTTACCAAAAAGATCTTACCTTTGAGATGTATTGGGAAGACAATCAAGAGAAACTCGATCGATTCATCTCAACATTATATAAAAGTGATTATATTTTCATTTCTTCCAACCGGCAGTGGGGTACCACGACCAGGGTTCCAGAACGTTACCCATTGACGACTCGGTTTTATAAAGAATTGATGGGATGTCCGACAGAAGAACAGATTTATGAATGTTACAGTATCGCCAGGCCTGGGGTATATCAGGGAAATCTGGGTTTTGAACTCGTAAAGGTTTTTGAGTCTTACCCCAAAATTGGCAGATTTGAAATTAATGACCAGTATGCAGATGAAGCGTTTACTGTCTATGATCACCCGAAGGTGCTTATTTTCAAAAAATCAGTGGATTATGATCCAATATCTGTTACAAAAATTCTTAGTGAAGTGGATCTTAGTAAGGTAATTTACTACACACCTGGTGAATTTCCTGATTATCCTGCAGATTTGGAATTTTCTGAGAAACAATTAGAAATTCAACAAACCGGAGGTACCTGGTCTGAAATTTTTGATACATCAAATGTTATCAATCAAAATCCAATTCTTGCAGTGATACTCTGGTATCTGGTAATCAGTGTATTAGGTTTGGTTTTTTACCCAATTGTTCGCTTAGGTTTCAATGGACTGATCGATAAAGGCTATGCCTTCAGCAAGCTCTTTGCTATGCTTTTTGTCGCTTTAATCGTCTGGATTGGTGGATCCTATGGGATTTTTGTAACCAGGGGTTTTATCTGGTCAGTCATCGGATTTGTTGTCATTGTTAGTTTGCTGATTGGATATTTAACAAAGAAAGCAATTATTACAGACATAAACCAATTGAAAAAACTATTCATTTGGATTGAAATTGTTAGTTTGGTTCTATTCGTTGCATTCTTATTGATTCGCTTGGGAAATCCTGATTTATGGCATCCTGGAAAAGGTGGAGAAAAACCAATGGATTTCTCCTACTTGAATGCAGTCATTAAAAGCACTACTTTCCCGCCTTTTGATCCCTGGTATGCTGGCGGATATATTAATTACTATTATTATGGATTTGTGATCATTGGTATTTTCATTAAATGGTTAGGTATCGTTCCATCGGTTGCTTACAACATCGTATTACCAACTCTGTTCAGTTTCGTTGGAATTGGAGCGTTAAGTATTGTCTGGAACCTGGTTTCATTTTACAAAAAAGAATATGACCCCAGTAATACCTTGCCAAAATCTCTAAAAGAAATCTTTACGTCCACCGAAGGAAAAGCTGGCTTAGCTGGATTGGCTTTAACTTTAATCCTGGGAAATCTTGGTACCATCAGGATGATTTGGCATGGGCTACAAAAAATTGGTTCTCCTGATGGGATTATCGAAGGTGCAAGATTTTTTGAACGCTGGTTGTGGACAATCAAAGGATTAGGTGGATTTTTGAGTGGACAAAACCTTCCTTTTTATCCTGGAGATTGGTATTGGGTCCCCAGCCGGGCATTACCACAAGAACCCATTACCGAATTTCCATTCTTTTCATTTATTTATGCTGATCCACATGCGCATGTAATTGCTATGCCGATTACAGTCATGGCGATTGCCTGGTCTCTTTCCATTATTTTCAGTAATTGGAAATTTAATGAAAACTTACCTGGCTGGTTTGTAAAATTTATATTGATTCTGGTTGGGGCAGTCACAATCGGCGCGTTGCGACCCACAAATACATGGGATTTTCCAACGTATTTGATTTTGGGAGGGGTAGTCATTCTTTATACAATTCTTCGAAATGGGAAAGGTTTTCGCACAGCTTATCATTTAAGCGATTTCGTTGCCAGGATTGTTGAATCAATCATGATGCTGATTGTATTTGTAGCAGCAGCCTTTCTTTTATATCATCCATTCACTGAATGGTTTGGGCAGGCATACACAGAAATAAAACCCTGGTCGGGAAGCCATACTCCTTTCTGGTCTTATTTCACTCATTGGGGTTTATTCCTGTTTATTTTGATTAGTTGGTTTATTACCGAAACAATTCATTGGATGGCAAGTACCCCTTTATCAAAAGCAAGAAAATTGCTCAGATATAGCTTCTGGATATGGTTGGGATTGGCTACTATTTTCTCAATTACCATCTTTTTATCGACGAAAGAAATTATGATTGCCTGGTTGGTTTTTCCCATGGCAGTTTGGGCAGGTTTATTGATATTAAGGAAAGATCAATCCGACGCAAAAAGATTTGTTCTTTTCCTAACCGGTACTGCTCTGGTGTTGACTTTGATGGTTGAGTTGATTGTTCTAAAAGGTGATATTGGTAGAATGAATACCGTATTCAAGTTTTATCTACAAGCCTGGATATTATTTGCAATCTGTAGTGGTGCTGCGCTCATTTGGAGTATCCCTGAAATCATCAAACATTGGTTCCCAGAAGTGAAAACTACCTGGCAGATTATCCTGATTACACTTTTCGCCTGTGCAGCATTGTACCCATTAACCGCTACTGCTGAAAAAATTGATGACCGTATGAGTAAAAATATACCAATAACTCTTGATGGCATGGAATACATGAAACACTCATCTTACTATGATGAGGGTGTAAATATGAGTCTTGATGAGGATTATGACGCTATCCATTGGATGCAGGAAAATGTGATTGGATCACCAGTTGTCGTAGAAGCGAATACTGTGGAATATCGCTGGGGAAGTCGATATTCAATTTACACAGGATTACCAGGTGTTATAGGGTGGAATTGGCATCAACGTCAGCAAAGGGCAGTTGTTCCTTCCACCTGGATCACCGATCGGGTGGACGAAGTCAATAATTTCTACCTGACAACAAATATTCAGGAAACGAAAGATTTCATCGAGAAATACGGTGTTTCTTATGTCATAGTTGGTCAAATGGAGAAGGCAAAATATATTGGTGATGGTATTGGTAAATTTCAACAGCTAGATGGAAAGCTTTGGAATTCTGTATATTCAATAGGAAATACAACGATCTATCAGGTGATCAATGAAAAATAACAAAGAATTTATCTATCATGTAATTTCTCAAATTGACTGGAATGAAATTTCAGAATCTGAATTCTATGCCCCCAATTCTTTAGCTCAAGAAGGATTCATCCATTTTTCATATGAGGATCAAATTCCAGGTGTAATTGAACGGTACTATAAGGATCAAACCGGTTTGTTGGTGATAAAAGTTGATGTAAATAAGTTAAAATCAAATTTACTCCTTGAAAATGTTCCGGACACGGGATTATTTCCTCATCTTTATGGAAAGTTAAACCTGGATTCTGTTATAGGCGTGTTCAAAATCTTGGAAGATGATAGTAATAAGGTTTTTTTTGGTCTGAGTGATGCTGATAAAAAAATTGATCCACAAAAATTTCTTAATGGATACAAAAAATAGATAAGATTAACAAATGAAAATAAAATTATTTACGATTGATTACTTGATTTATGGGCTGATTCTTATTATGGGAATCGCTTTTCGATTCATTAATTTAGGTAGTTTGCCACTTTCGGATGTTGAAAGCTCGGTATCATTGCATGCTTTGAGTTTGATATCTGGCGAAAATGCTGAAACCATTTCGGATCAAACTGTTTTATCTAATATTCAGGCTGTTTTCTTCTTTTTATTCGGAAATAGTAATTTTTTTGCTAGATTATTTCCTGCTGTAATAGGAGTGTTATTTATTCTCGTTCCATTCTTATTCAGGAACTTTCTGAATCCGAAAATGATGATTATCTTATCTTTTTGGATTGCTTTAAGTCCAACTTTTGTTTCTTTATCCAGGCAGGTGGATAGCACGATACTATTCCTATTTTCAATTTCCATATTTTTCTACTATTTTATTAAGCAATCCGTTATTCCCAGTGCGGTATTTTTTGTTATCAGCTTATTGAGTGGAAAAATTTTCCTGATGATTTTCATACCAAGTTTGATTTCATTGATTTATGTTTATATATTTCTAAATAAACAAAACAATTCGATTTATGACCAGATCATGCAGTTAATTAAATCCTTCCAATGGAAAAAATTCAGTTTATATTCGATTAGCTCCTATATCCTTCTGAGTACTTTTGGATTCATTTTTCCAGGTCAATTGTCCGGGTTGGGATATGGCATTTCTGCTTACTTCAACAGTTTCTCACACCTTTCCATAGTGACTTTATCAGATCTTGTTCGCGGGTTGTTTTTTTATGAAATTGCAGCCATCCTGATTGGTTTGATCGGGATTGTTTATGTCATTCGCAAAAACCAGATTGTTGGGTTATTCTTGACGGGAATGATTACTTTCAGTATCGTTCAAATCGTCCTCATGTCAGAGAAGTCCATTGTTATGAATGCAACCATGGTTTTTTCGTTAATGATTGCAGGTTCATATTTTTTAAACCAATATCTATCCATTCCACGTCAGGTAAAAACAATAATCCTGGTAGTTACTTTAATTGCTCTGGCTATTTTATTCTTTATCAGTCTGGCGTTTATGAGTATGTTCGCAAACTCATTTCAAGGAGAACAGGAAAATACCCTGCGAATATTTTTTATAATTGCCGGTTTTGCATTAATCATCGCTGCTGGTTTACTGGCTGGGTGGGCAATCAGTTGGGAAATTGCTTGCAAAAGTTTCTTATTACTTTCCGTTGCTTATTTATTAATTTTTACCATATCGGCTTCAGTAAACGCATCTGGTTTGCGAACACCATATCAAAATGAAATTCTCAGCATCGATCCAATACCCATAGAGAACGATCTATTAATTGAAACTTTGGAAAATTTTTCTGAATGGAATTATGGACACAAAAAATCAATAAAGATCCATATCCTGGGTGATCAGCCACCATCCATGTATTGGGCTTTACGAAATTTTGACAATATTTCTGTGGGGGATGTTATCCCATTGGATCAGGAGATTGATGCCATTATCAGCAATGCTGATCAGAATCTGGTACAGGCTGATTTATTTAGAGGACAGGATATTTTATGGACATCGAAACCAGCCTGGAGTTCAATGATTGCCAATGAAACTACTCAATGGATATTAACCAGGCGAGCTCCTCAGGATATGCTTTTTCAAAAATCAATCATTATTTGGGTACGAAATAGTTTGTTTCCAGGCGCTGATACTCAATAATCATAAGGAGATATATGCAAAGAAAAGCATTTACGATCACATTGGATGGCCCAGCCGCTTCTGGAAAATCAACCTTAGGAGAGCGGTTGGCACAATCATTGAACTTCATGTATCTGGATACAGGGGTCATGTATCGGGCGGTAACATTAGCGGTATTAAAGAAAAATGTTGATGTAAATGATGAAGGTCTGGTTACCAAAGTCGCTGAAGAAATGGATCTTGATATTCATCCGGCGACAATTGATGATGGTCGCAGCAACGATGTAATTCTCGAGCAGGAAGATGTCACCTGGGAAATTCGATTACCTGATGTAGAAGCACATGTCTCACAAGTTTCTGCTTATAAAGGAGTACGTGTAGCAATGACAAAGAAACAGCGGGAGATTGGAAATCGTGGGGGTATCGTTATGGTTGGCAGAGATATTGGGACGGTTGTCTTGCCAGATGCTGAACTCAAGTTATACCTGGATGCATCTGTTGAAGAACGCGCAAAACGCCGGTATCTGGAACTAATCAATCGTGGAAAACAAGCAACTTATGAGAGTGTGCTGGATGATTTAAAACGCAGAGATAAAATTGATTCTTCTCGGGCAATTGCTCCTTTACGTCCGGCTGTGGATGCCATTATGATTGATTCAGATCATATGAATGCTGAAGAAGTTTTCCAATATATATTCAAGTTGGTAAAAGAAAAAAAGAACTTTCAAGAATAGTTGGAATTTTTTTTTTAAAATTACCAATAATAATTAATTTTCACGATGATCCATTCGATCAGGAAGGAATTAGTATGTGTGACACTTTTGTTTTGATGTCTAATTTTACAGAAAATGGAAAATTTTATTTTGGAAAAAATTCTGACCGTGATCCGAATGAAGCTCATGAAGTATTAATTGTGCCTGAAAAACAAAATAAAAAAGATGAATTATTAAAATGCACCTATATCTCGATTCCGCAGGTAGAAAAGACGAACAAAGTACTCTTGTGCAAGCCTGTATGGATTTGGGGTGCCGAAATGGGGGTAAATGAACATGGCGTTGTTATTGGAAATGAAGCTGTTTTCTCTAAAATTCCAGCTGGAAAAGAACCAGGTTTAATCGGGATGGATTATTTACGCTTAGGCCTGGAACGGGGAAACAATGCCAGAGAGGCTTTGAATGTTATGACGGCATTATTGGAAGAATACGGTCAATCTGGTAATTGTGGCTTTATGCATCCATTTTACTACCACAACAGCTTCATTATCGCAGATAAACATGAAGCCTGGAAATTAGAAACAGTTGAAAAACATTGGATTGCAGAAAAAATTGAGGGTTTTGGAGCAATTTCAAATGGTTACTCCATTGAAGATAAATGGGATTTAATTTCTCCGAACCTTATTGCGTATGCAAAAGAAAATGGTTGGATAAAAGAAGAAAGTGAATTTAACTTTCGAAAGTTGATTTCAGATTGGCTAATCACTACTTTTAGTGATTCGAAACGACGCCGATCGTGTTCAATCCGGAAAATTAATGAAACAGGGCCAAAGACGGAGATTGAAGATGTATTTGAGACACTGAGAAGTCACAGGATCGAAGAAAATTTCCGACCCGACAAAGGAATTACCGGGGCAGATCTCTGTATGCACTCTGGTTTTGGTCCTATACGTGTCAGTCAGACAACCGGATCAATGGTTGTTGAACAAGATAATGATCAATTAATCGTATGGGTCACTGGTTCATCAGCACCATGCCTGAGCATTTTTAAACCAATGTCTTTAGATCAGGAAATGAATTATTTTGGTCAAACACCTGCATTAGACTATGATAGTCAATCTTATTGGTGGCAACAGGAAAGAATTCATCGTAAGATTTTGCAAAATTATCCTGCGTTAACCAAAGATTATATAAAAGATTTGAAAGATCTTGAGAAAGTTTTTATTAGCAGGATGAGAGAATATAAAGGTCAAATTGAGCTTATTGCGGATTGTTTTGATGATGCTTTTGCCTTTCAAAAAAAGTGGATTGAGGAATTTCAAAACGAATCAAATAAGGATAAAACCAACTTTCTTTACAAGCATACCTGGAGAAAAAATAATCAATTAGCCAAAATGCCGTAAGAGGATATAGCAATGCTATAATTTTTATAGTTGGTTTTTGGAATATAATGCCTATTTCTTACACTTTTCTCTTTCCCTCAAGACCCTACATTACCCCGCCGAAAGATTTTCTTGGTTTTGCTGCGTGGTTTGTATTTTTGTTTCTGATCTTTTTAATTGTAAAGCGAATTTGGGAACCACTTCCAAGTCGACAACAAAAGAATTGGTGGCTCTTTTACGGGCTGGCAATTTTGGCACCATTTTCAGTTATTCTTGGCGGTATCGAATTAACAACTTTAAACTCTGGTGTGGTTGCATCAGGTTTTATCTTGTTTCTTTTTATCACAATTCCCTGGCAAATGGCTGCAGGGTTTTTTGGTTTATTTCCCGCAGTCATCATTGGATTAATCAGCGGAATATCAATGGCCTGGTGGGGAACGCATAATATTTTTACAATTGTCGAAACAATTGGAATGGCGGTGTTGTTTGCTTTTCTCGTCCGTCAAAAATATCGAACACAGTTATTTGGTTTATTAAGAATTCCTGCGGTAGCAGCTGTCTTCACTGGATTGATATTTATACCGATTTTCATTCTGAATCAAATTCTAAACTCCAGTGGATCTTTGGCAGTACGTCTTGATTATGGTTTGACACAGACATTTTCACTTTCCATTTTTAGGTTTGCAGAACTGATAATTGGTGGACTTTTTTGTAGTGTATTTTATTTTGTAAAACATAGATCATGGTTTTCGCCAAAATACCTTTCACCCACACCTATGGAAAAGAGGATAGAAAACCGCTTTTTGATGACGACGATACCTGTCATATTATTTGTGGTTCTATTTGTTGTCTACGTTGATTGGAAAGTCGCCAGTAATGCAGCTAAAGACTTGGTGGAATCCAGGCTCAGGGGAACAGCTGAAATTGCATCTGAGAGTTTGCCATATTTTTTTGAATCAGGACAAAATTTAATCATCAGCCTGACTGATGAAAGTCTTTTACAACCGAATGTCGATGTATGGGCATATTTGTCGGAAAAAATTCAGGTTATTCCGTTTTTTTCGCAATTATATTTATTTGATCAAAATGGAAATCCTAAGGACGGCTATCCCATTCGAGACGTAGATCAACTTCAATTATCCATGGAAGAAAGAACGGGGATCAATCTGGCTTTAACAGGAGTTCATTTCCAGCTTTATACGTCCCCACCGAAAATATCAGATAAATCAGTACTGATCACTTTTATTACTTCCGTTATCGACAATCAGGGAAGTCCGATTGGTGTACTGATTGGCAGGACAGATTTTATTTCAAACCCATATGTGCAACCTACCATATCTACCTTGAATAATTTCACAAAATTCCAGGGTGAAAGTGTTATTTTAGATGATCAAGAAAGAATTATCTTTCATTCGAATATGAACCCACAGTTATTGTGGTCTACCTATCCCCATGAAATACCAATTTCGGGAAATTTATTTGAAAATTCCTCTATGAGTGGTGGTCACCAATTGGTTTACCATCAGCCGCTTACAGGCCGGTCCTGGTCAGTTTTGGTAGGCTTACCATCCACTGAAGTTCAGGAACTAGCACTAAAAATTGCAGCGCCGTTATTAGGTGTATTAGGATTGGTAATCATTCTGGTAGTGTTGGCATTACGAATGGGAATAAAACCAATCACCAAATCGGTAAGATCACTTTCTATCCAGGCAGCGCTAATTTCGCAAGGTAATTTAGATAGTCCGATGAGCATTCACAGTGTGGATGAATTAGGGCAATTGGCTTATTCGTTTGAACAAATGCGCATTCGATTAAAAGATCGATTGGATGAGCTGAAACAACTTTTATTGTCCAGCCAGAATGTATCCCGGCATCTTGATATTTATGCAGCTATCCAACCGATTTTACAGGCGATGAGGGGAAAAGATGCGACACATGCTCGAGCAATTCTAATTCGGCAAGTCACTGCCGATCAACTCACTTCCTCATTTTTATCGATAGGAATTGGTCAGGAAAACGAAGCCACAAATGCTTTAGACCGGCAATTATTTGAGATGATGCGGAATCAAGATGTACTTCCAATCCCCAATTTATCCAGATTTAAACGGTTTGTGATTCCGGGAAGTGTTATTCCAGGGTCAATTTTGGCGATCGCACTTACCCAGGAGAATCAATATTTCGGTGTGATCTGGTTGGCTTATAACCATGCCAGAACGTTCAAAGAGGAAGAAATCAGGTATTTTAAGACGCTTGCCAGCCAGGCAGCAATGGCTGCAGCAAATGCAGAATTGTATGCTACCGCAGAATTAGGCCGCCAGCGCTTCGAAGCTGTATTAAATTCGACTCCTGATCCTGTGATGGTTTTCGATGATGCCAATTATTTAATTCTTATCAATCCAGCAGCAAAACAATTAGGCGGTTTATTTAAAGACACTTCGCCGGGATTAAAAATCGAAGATGTGATCGAACATGAAGAATTGTTGGAATTATTAAAAAAAGACACTATTAATCGGGATACATCCAGGGAAATACAATTAACCAATCGACGAGTTTTCTTCACAACTGTCTCACCCGTTATCCGCAATGAACAATTGGTTGGAAAAGTGTGCTTATTGAGAGACATCACACAATTTAAAGAGGTTGATACATTTAAATCGGATATTGTCTCCACAGTTAGCCATGATCTCAGGTCACCACTTACATTAATGAGAGGGTATGCTTCCATGCTGCAAATGGTTGGTGAGATCAACGAACAACAACGTTCTTATATTGCGAAAATTGTTTCCGGTGTAGATAGTATGTCGAAACTGGTTAACAATTTGCTGGATTTAGGAAGAATTGAAGCTGGAATAGGTTTAAAGTTAGAAAGAACCAACCCTATTACCCTTGCCGAACAAGTGGTTCTTGAATTACAACCACATGCAAACCAAAAGAATATAGAATTAATTCTGGAATATTCAATCAATCGCGATACGAATATTGAGGCAGATTCTGCTCTGGTGCAACAGGCACTTTATAATGTTGTTGAAAATGCATTAAAATATAATTCCTTAGGTGGAACCGTTAAGGTATATGTAAGTTCTAATGAAAATCATGCAATGTTTGAAGTAACCGATAACGGCATTGGTATTGCTCCAATCGATTTACCACACTTGTTTGAGAAATTTTTTCGAAGTGGCAGGCGAGAAGCTTATAATCAACGGGGAACTGGTTTAGGTCTTGCCATTGTAAAAACTATTATTGAAAAGCATAATGGAAAGGTTTGGGTCGAGAGCAAATTAGGTCGAGGAAGTAGTTTTTACCTGCAACTACCTATCAGGCAGGGATAAATTAGAAAAAACTTAAGAAAATTGGGTGAAATTCGTAGAATATTGGTCTGAAATAAAGCATAAAAATGATTTTTTTGTGCTATAATATTCGTTTGCATGTATATGGATTTTTCTTGTTGATTTTGAGGTAAGCGTAGAAATCTATCTAACGCTTATCTTTGTTGTTTTCAGGGACATTTATAAGGAGGCTTTTTAGTGGAAACCAAGAAGTCTTGTCGCATTACGTATCAGTCTTGCTTCTCCAGAAACTATTCGCAGTTGGTCATATGGTGAAGTACTCAAGCCAGAAACAATTAACTATCGCAGGCTCCGGCCAGAAAAAGATGGTTTATTTTGTGAGGCTATTTTCGGTCCAACCCGAGATTATCAATGTTATTGTGGAAAATACAAGAATCCACGTTACAAAGGTATTGTTTGTGATAAGTGTGGTGTAGAAGTCACACGTTCAGCCGTTCGTAGAGAACGGATGGGGCACATTGAATTAGCTGCTCCAGTTGCCCATATCTGGTATACCCGTAGAATTCCTTCTTATTTAGGTTTGTTACTTGATATTTCCAGAAGAAATCTTGATCGTGTTTTGTATTTTGCTCAATATATTGTTACCTTCGTAGATGAAGATGCACGGCAAAAGGCATTAAAACGTCTGGAAGATGAGATTAGTTTTTCAGAGCGTGAACAAGCAACGCAGATAAATGCCAGGATTTTGGAAGTTAAGCAAGCACGTGATCGGAAAATTGAAGAATTAAAGAAACAACAAAAAGAAATTCAGGATCGTCGTGAAGAGCAAATTGCCAATTTATTAGCGCCAGTCATGCGCGATGGTCAAACACTCGAACGGGAATTACAAGAAAAAATTGGCAATATAGCCCGAACCGATATTATATTTGCAAAAATCAACAACATTGTGATTGTCAAAGCTGGTGAGACAATTTCCAATCAACATATCAGCATGGTTCAAAAAGCAGTTAAAGAGCATCTTGAAGAGTTGGAAAACCAAACTCGAGATCAGATTATTCGCGACATTGAGATGATCAAGATGGAAATTGATCAAGTGAAAGCGCAAGCTGATCTTGAAATGGAATCTTTAAGAAATAATCTTGAAGATCAATCGACCGTCTCTCAGAATCAAAATTCCCGTCTTCGTGATGAATTACAGGATTTAAAACCATTTACTTTCTTAAGTGAAACCCGCTACCGTGAATTGAAACAACGCTGGGGTCAGGTTTTTAGAGCCGATATGGGCGCTGAAGCCTATTATGACATTCTCAAACGTCTTGATCTTGACAAATTATCTGAAGAATTATGGGTAGAGGTTCGAACATCTAAGAGTAAACAAAAAAGAAAAAAGGCTACTACTCGGTTGAAAGTTGTTGAAGCCTTCAGACGATCCAAAAATCGTGCTGAATGGATGATCATGACTGTATTACCTGTTATCCCTCCAGATCTTCGTCCAATGGTTCAGTTGGATGGTGGTCGATTTGCTACCTCTGACTTAAATGATCTTTATCGACGTGTAATCAACCGTAATAATCGTCTAAAACGATTATTAGAGTTGGGTGCTCCAGATGTTATAGTACGTAATGAAAAACGTATGTTGCAGGAAGCTGTAGATTCATTGATAGATAATTCGCAACGAGGAAAAGCTTTATCACGTCGTGGTCGTCGTGAATTGAAATCATTAAGCGATATGTTGAAAGGCAAAAAAGGACGTTTTCGCCGCAACCTGTTGGGTAAACGTGTTGATTATTCAGGACGTTCGGTTATTGTGGTCGGTCCTACGCTTAAGCTTTATCAATGCGGTTTGCCGAAGAATATGGCTTTGGAACTTTACAGACCCTTCGTGATTTCGCGTTTGGTACATCATGGCTACGCTGCCAATGTGAAAGGTGCCCGTCGATTTATTGAACGAAACAGACCAGAAGTTTGGGAAGTTTTAGAAGAAGTAATTCGTGAACGCCCGGTTTTATTGAACCGTGCTCCCACGTTACATCGTCTTGGTATTCAAGCATTTGAGCCACTTCTTATCGAGGGGAGTGCGATCCAGTTGCATCCGTTGGTGACAACTGCTTTCAACGCTGACTTCGATGGTGATCAGATGGCTGTTCACGTTCCATTATCCGATAAAGCAGTTTGGGAAGCAAGAAATCTAATGCTTTCTTCCAAAAACTTATTAAAACCAGCAGATGGTGAACCGATTGTCAGTCCAGCAAAAGATATGGTTTTAGGTGTTTATTACCTAACCAATTATGACAATTTGGAACATAAAGGTGATGGCAGAATCTTCGCCAGTATGGATGAGGCAGAATTAGCTTATACATTAGATCAGGTTGAAGTACACTCCAAGGTCAAATTGCAGGCTGAAACATGGTACGATGAAAATGGCCTTCGCCTTGCGACACCACGCAGGACAATTATCGACACCACGATTGGAAGAATATTATTTAATCGAATTCTTCCTGAAAAAGTTCAATTTATTAATCGTGAATTGGAAAAAGGTGGTGTAAAAGATCTGATTGCCGAAGTTTATGAGGTTTATGGAGAAGAAACCACTACCAGAACTGCAGATAATATCAAAGATATAGGATTTGAATTTGCAATGCGATCTGGATCAACTCTCGCTGTTGCTGATATCTCTATGCCTATTAAAAAATCTGAAATTTTAGCAAAAGCCCAGGGAGAAGTTGAAGGTGTTCAACGATCGTTCCGACGTGGTTTACTCACTGAACAAGAACGAAATGAACGCGAAATTGAAATTTGGCAAAAGACTACAAAAGATGTTGCAACTGCTGTGCGTGATAATATGGATCCAAATGGCAATCTCTCAACCATGGCAAATTCTGGAGCAACAAAAGGTGGATTTGGACCAATTTCTCAGTTAGCTGGTATGCGTGGTCTTATGGCTGACCCTGCTGGGCGTATTATTCGCCTTCCTATTCAATCGAACTTCCGAGAAGGACTTACGGCACTGGAGTACTTTATTTCAACACACGGTGCTCGAAAAGGGCTTGCAGATACCGCTTTACGTACTGCAGATGCTGGTTATCTGACCCGTCGTCTGGTTGATATTGCCCAGGATGTAATCATCAATGAACATGACTGCGGAACTGATTCTGGTATCTATATGCGAGAGGCGGATGATGTAGCCGGCCAACCATTCGGAACCAGGTTATATGGTCGTGTCGTTGCGAAAAGGATTGTTGATCCTGAAACTGGTGAAGTTGTGGTTGAACACAACGACATTCTTGATCATGATCGAATTCGAAAAATTGAAAAACATGGTATCAAAGAAGTCAAAGTGCGCTCTCCAATGACCTGTGAACTAATTCACGGTATTTGTGCAACCTGTTACGGTATGGATTTAGGTAGAGGAAAAATTGTTGAGCTTGGCTCAGCAGTTGGAACCGTTGCTGCACAATCCATTGGTGAACCCGGTACACAATTAACACTGCGAACCTTCCATACAGGTGGTGTTGCAGCGGGCGGTGATATCACAACTGGTCTACCTCGTGTAGAGGAGCTGTTTGAAGCACGCCGCGCACCGAAGGGTGAAGCGGTAATCAGTCAGATTTCTGGTGTTGCTCAAATTCTTCAAAGTGATCGTTATAGCGAACAGAGAATGGTAAGAGTAGAACATAGCGAAATGCTGAGTGATACCTATGATATTCCCGAAGAATGGACAATCCGTGTCTCAGATGAAGATGCTGTTTCTCTCGGTGATACACTGGCTACATTAAATGACTCTGAAATCTCTGCACAACATGCTGGCCGTATTCGGGTTGAAGATAAAAAAGTCATTGTCAGTTATGAACAACGTGACATGGAAGAATACGAAATCCCAACCACATCAAGAATCATGGTGAAAGATGGCGAGCATGTTGAAGCTGGACAACCTTTGACAGAAGGTTCCTTAAATCCTCACACAGTATTGAAGATCAAAGGTCGAGATGCCTGTATGATGTATTTGTTAGTGGAAATTCAGAAAGTTTACCGCGCCCAAGGTCAGAATATCAATGACAAGCACTTCGAAGTCATCATTCGCAAGATGTTAGGACGTGTTCAGGTTATTCGTGCTGGCGATTCACCCTATTTGCCCATGGACCTTGTAGACCGTCTGGAGATTCAACACATAAATGATCGTTTACAAGCAGAAGGAAAAGTTCCCGCCAAGTATTCTGAGGTACTATTGGGTGTTACAAAAGCTTCTCTGAGCACCGATTCATTCCTTTCTGCAGCTTCATTCCAACATACGATCAAAGTTTTATCTCATGCAGCAATTGCTGGTGATCAAGATCCTTTGTTTGGCCTCAAGGAAAACGTCATTATTGGTAAATTAATTCCAGCTGGTTCTGGATTTACTCATGGACGCTTTTCTGAAACTGAAGATGGAAACCTTGAATCAATCGTTCATATGGATGATTATCCATCATTGACACCTGAAGAATAAATTTAGTTATCAAATAAAAAAAATCTCCGATTTACTTCGGAGATTTTTTTTATTCTGACCAATTTATCATGAGTTTGTGGAAAAAAATGAATAATGGTAAGCAATTTTTTCGTTGATTAATCCAAATGTATCTCTACCATTACTCACATTTGCTTTTTCAGATTTGCATATCCAATTAATGCTTCGGGAATTTCCAGCACCGGATGTACCGGTAATTGTAAATTTTCCATTTGGTAATAATTGTTTCAGAAGATAATTGTACCAATCTTGAATCTCTGTTGTTCCCTGGATGGATCGGGTCGAAGTTATGTGGACTGAGTTAGGTGCATATAATCTGGCAACTTGCTCAGGATTTCCTGAGTTAAGCGCCTCAACCCATATTTCAGTGATATCTTTTACCTGTTGTGGTTTATCCCAGGCATATTCTGAAATGGTCTTCCATAAATCAGGATAGGCTGGTCGGCATTCATCCCAACTAAAGAAATTTGCACCATCCAATTTGAGTTCTTTACAGGTATCCAGGAATTTTCGTGTATCTTCTACAGTAGGAAGCCAGGATCCAGCACGATAAGTAGGCCCGGTTGGGATGATCGGACGAAATGGTGTGATGGATTGAAATTCTTTTACAGTGCGGATTAAGTTGACTTCAGGGTTATGCGATTGTTCCCAATATACCTGCGGCATATTGTAATCACAATATTCCAAAAAAGTTTTCCAGGGTAATTGGGGGTGAAAAGATGGAAAGCGGTAAGAACTGAGCGCTAAAGGAATATTAGGAAGATTTTTTCGTAAAATTTTCATATATGCTAACGCAGCATTTTTTTTGCCTGGTTCTTTGTATTCGATTTCAGCATCGATTACATATCCACTTAATTCAAACTCCTTCATTCTTTTTACGGCAATATTGGCTTCACTGGTTGGATAATCTCCATAAACATAATGCCATCCCCATACTTCGATGCCAACATTTCAGCAATGCTTCAACAACTGGACCGACATAATCTTCGTTTGTTTGGCGATTGACATTATAAGGAAAAGCACCATCAGCAATTTTCAGAATGACATGGGTTAATTGGGCATCCTTGGCTGTTCTAGCAATTGTTTTTGGATCCCCTTTTTCACTGTTGATAATTTTCCAGATGAAAAATCCTTTTCCTTTGAGGCTCATAACTTCACCTTTTCTTCCTTCATTGTTTTAATTGACCTTCAAGACCTAATTGAGGCGCGATTACACGCATTGCCAAAATTACGTTGGAAACGTGTTCCCATAAATCAATACCAAATTCTTTAGCAGCCGTTTCGATCTCGTTACGGTTAGCGCCAGCGGCAAAAGCTTTATCCTTCCACTTTTTTTTGACTGATTTTGCTTCCAGATCATATAAGGATCGGGAAGGTCTGACCAGGGCAACGGCTGTCACTAAACCAGTAATTTCATCACAGGCAAATAAAGCTTTTTCCATTAATGTTTCTCTGGGAACATTTGTGTGATCTGCATGACTGAGGATGGCTTTTATCCAATGTTCTGGTACACCCCTGGTTCTCAAGATTGGAACTCCTGCCTGGGGATGTTCTTCAAGCGTAGGGTGAATCTCCCAATCAAAATCGTGAAGAAGTCCAACATTTCCCCATTCTTCCTGATCTTCATTATAAAGTTTTGCATAAAAACGCATCGCTGCTTCTACTGAAAGCATATGGTTGATGAGATTCTCATTTTTTACGTATTCTCTCACAATAGATAGTACTTGATCTCGTTCCATTTAATCCTCACTAAAAAATCTAAAAAATTGGTAATTCCTCTCCAAGTACAGGCACCGGCCGTTGAATCCAAACATCCCACATCGCGGACATTGTAGCAAGGATCTCTCGGAGGTTCCAATATCGAAGTGAGTAACTCGAATAGGCACGTAAATCTGATTCAACTCCTTGTGAAACAATACCTAACTGGTCACATAGAAAGATTGCTCGTGGCAAATGAAATCTTTGCGTTACGAGAATGGCTTGATCTACTTTGAATATTGTTTTTGCTCGATAACAGGTGTCGTACGTTCTACGTCCTGCATAGTCGAGAACGATGTCCTCATCCGGAACACCTAATTCCAAGGCATATTCGTGCATCGCACCGGGTTCGTTATAATCCACAAAACGATTATCACCACTAAATAATAGTTTTTGAACCTTACCTTGATCATACAATGCTACAGCTGCCTTAACCCGGTCACGTAGCACAGGAGTGGGAGACCCATCCCAATGAAGTCCCGCGCCAAAGACAATTGCCACCGAATATCCATCAGGGGAATCATCAACTGTAAAAATTCTTTCCGCATAAACTACTCTAAACAGTAACCATACTAAAACTGGGAAGAGGGTTACCAATAATCCAGCCCAAATGATACTTCGAATCAAATTTTTTAAAAATTTCATTATTGGTTAATTTCCTAAATGTTGGTATGGATTGATATTCGCTGCTTTTACGAATTCTCTTAATGCGTCGTAATAATCATCTTCTATCGAAAGAAATCCCTGAATATCATATTGAAGCGCATCTGAGATGATCGCTTTTCCATTTTCGTCAGCTATCAAACTTAAAAAGGCATTTCTTATATCACTTTGAATTAGAGGTGGAACCTTAACGGACGCAGACAAACCCAGGCTGGGAATGATGGCATCTGATTGCCAGATGATCACAATACGATCCATGACATCGGGTAAGTCGTTTATCACAAGCGAAGATGTTCTTGGATCCCCTGAATAGGAATAGGTAGCTCCAAAATCACATATCCCTTTTATATAAAGAGCTCTTATGGTCGCGCTTGGATTTTGTATATAAGCAGGAGGTAAGAAGGAAACCCCGTTTTTCGCCAGAATTCCATGAGGGACGATTGTTCCGGAGATTGATGAGGGCTCTGTCCAGCAAGGTCGCTTTCCTTCAAATTGACGCAGTGCAAAATCGGCATTAGCGGTTGATTTATTTGTATTTACATCAAAATATGTATTAAACCCTGAATCTTTATTGGCTAAAAATTGGGTTCCATAATTATATAAACCAAAATGATTTGAGATTAACAAAGGAACGATGAGATCACGTTCAGATGCTGCCAGGTAAGTTAATGGTTGGATAAAAATAAAATGAACTTCACCCTGTCTCAGGTTATCAAAAGCTTGCTGGGGATTTTCAAATGCCTCGAAACTTATTTCGTATGCAGTTTTATCTTCGAGGGCATTGATCATTGTTTCAGTTAAGTTTTCGATAATGGTCTGGTTCCCTGAGATGATGTAGCCAATAATGATAGGTGAGTCTTCCAAACCTATTTGAATAGTTGGTTGTGTGGTGCTGGTAGGTAACGCAGGTGCTTTGGTTGCTTCGGAAAATGATGTTGTAGGTTCGAAAACAATCGAACTCTGACAGCCAGTAAAAAATAAGGTTATTAAAAGAAAATAAAAAAGAATCGGGAATCTCTTATTTGCAAAGATCGAAAAATGCTTAATATTTTTATACAGACTCATTAGCTAAAATTATAATACATTGACTTAGATTTATTATGAAGGTGCAATTTATGTGCCTATACTATTAGGTGGATTACACCTATAAAAAATTTGAAATAGCATCCAATGAATAAATAAAAAACAATTTTCCATTTTGATTATGTCTCAAGTAATTTCGATGTATCAAGTATTTGTTAAATTACTTGACTTAAGGGTTCTGAATGATAAAATATTATTTAATTATTGAAAGGTTAATATAATATTGGATGGTAATATTTGGGTTACTCCAAAAACACATGTTAAATTACTTAACAAACATGTTGTATTAGATCTCATTCGGTTTACACCTGGTGGTGTTTCCAGAGTGGATCTATCCAGGCAATTAGGATTAACAAGAGCAGCAGTGACATCAATCATTAATGATTTAGTCGATGAGGGATTAGTGCGTGAGGCTGAAACCCGATATTCTGGTGGAAGAAGGCCAATCGTTTTAGAAGTTGCTCCTGATAAAGGTTATGTTTTGGGCGTGGATTTGGGGGCAACCCATTTATACGTTTGTTTATGTGATTATTCTGCCAATATTCTTCAAGAACGGGAGATGGATTTAGATATTAATGATGGACCCATAACGTGTTTAAGTATGGTGGATAGCTTGGTTCAACAGGTTCTGACAATAGCGGGATTACAGTTTCAGGACATTTCAGCAATTGGTTTAGGTCTTCCTGGTCCGGTTGTCATTGAAAAAGGGACTGTGAGTAATCCACCAATTATGCCTGGGTGGAATAATTTTCCTATTCGCGAGACTTTATATAAGAAGTGGAATTGCCCAGTATTAGTGAATAATGATGCAGAATTAGGAGCACTAGGTGAATGGGCATATGGAGCTGGGAGGGGAGAAAATAACCTGGCATACATAAAAGTTGGTACAGGTATTGGCGCAGGATTAATATTTGAGAGTAAAATTTATCATGGAACGACAGGTTCAGCAGGTGAAATTGGCCATATCACCATTAATGAAAAGGGTCCTAAATGTTCTTGTGGTAATAATGGTTGTTTAGAAGCCTTTGCTGGTGGTAGGGCAATTGCCAACCGGGCAAAAGAAGAATTAAGCAAAGGGAGAAGATCTCAATTGGTTGGACTGGGAGATTTATACCAAATTTCTGCAAAAGATGTAATTAAAGCAGCCAAAAGAGGTGATTTGCTTTCACAGCAAATTATTACTGAAGCCGGTTCATATCTTGGTGTTGCCATCGCTGGATTGGTGAATCTTTTTAACCCCAGCATTGTTATAATAGGGGGAGGAATATCTTCCAGTGGAGATTTATTACTGGATCCAATCCGCGAAGCAGTAGCGAATCGAAGTTTATATGTTGCCGGAAATGCAGTTCGTATTTCAGCTGCATTATTGGGAAAGAGATCGACTGTTATGGGTGCTGTTACACAGGCATTATCGTATGCATTACATAAATCTGGTACATGGAACCATAATTAACTCTATTAAAGGAGGTGATGACTGGAGAAAACTTAATACATTGTATTTCAAATTAATTCAAAAAAAATTTCGGAGGAAAAAAATGTCTAAGAAGTTATTAACCTTGATCAGTGTTTTACTGATCGCAATGTTTGTTCTTTCAGCTTGTAAACCAGCTGAAACTCCTGCAGCACCAGCAGAACCGGCTGCACCAGCAGAACCGGCTGCACCAGCAGAACCTGCAGCACCTGCAGAACCCGCTGCTCCCAGTGCTGAACCAGTTACCATTACAGTCTGGAACCAATGGGATGGCGCTTATTTAGCGGCCATTGAACAAGCTTTTCGTGATTACGAAGCTGAGCATCCGAATGTAAAGATCGACCTCTCAAAACCAGAAGATGTGAAAAATGCTCTGACTGTCGCAATCCCCGCTGGTGAAGGTCCCGATATCATTGGTTGGGCAAATGACGCTATTGGTGAACAAGCGCTCAATGGTAATATTGTTGCTATCAGTGACTATGGTATCGATACAGCATTTCTGGAAGCCAATTATGAGCCGGCGGCTGTTGCTGGTGTCCAATGGTCAGGTATGATTTGGGGTCTACCCGAATCTCAGGAAGGTATTGCTTTGATCTACAACAAAGCAGTTGTAACAGATGAATATCTACCAACCGATCCAATGGATTTCGAAGATCTTTATGAAAAGGCAAAGAAATTCCAGGAAGATACTGGCAATGTTCTGGTTTGTAATCAGGCATTTGGTGGTTCAGATGCTTACCATATGTCACCAATTTACTTTGGTTTCGGTTTACCATCTTATGTAGATGAAGAAGGTAATGCCTTCCTCAATACACCAGAAGCACTCGCAGCTGGTGAATGGTTAAAGAAGTTCGCCACAGTATCATATGCTGAAAACAGCTATGATATTTGTAATGCTGCCTTAGCTGAAGGTAAAGTTGGTATGTGGTGGACTGGTCCGTGGGCAGTAGCTGGTGTTGAAGCCAGTGGTATTGACTACGGAATTTTACCAATGGGTAGCCCATTCGTTGGTATCAAAGTCCTTATGATGAGCAAGAATGCAGTTGACCGTGGAAATGCTGAGATTGCACTGGATATCATGAAATACTTCACCAGTGCCGAAGTTCAGAAGAAAATCGCACTCGTCAACAAAACCATTCCTGCTGCAACCGGTGCTTTGAATGATCCGGAAGTTTCATCCTTAGCCGCTGTAGTTGGATTCGGTGCTGCCTTGAACCTGGGTGTACCTATGTCACCATCTCCATTCTCCTCAGCACAGTGGGGTCCTGTGGGTGATGCTTCCGCTGCCATTTGGACTGGCGCTCAAGAACCAGCCGTAGCTTTAGAAGCTGCACAAGCTGCGATTGAAGAAGCTGTTGCTGGCATGCAGTAAATTTTTTTGACATCAATGGGGAGGAGGATATCTCCTCCCCATTTTCATTTCTGAGTCGAAAGGAGTAAGTGATGAGCGCCTGGATGGGCCGTAGAAAATGGATCACAGTTTCCTTATTTCTCTTGCCGACAATTTTAGCCATACTCGTATTCAATGTTTATCCAATTCTTCTCAACACATATATATCATTCACTAATCGAAATAAATTTCGACCAAACCCTGATTGTGAAGTTACATTAACAGGTTTACTTGACCCATTATGTTGGCCAGCCTTTCGTGAGAATGCCCCAACAGGTTTAGGTAAACCTTACGTAATTCAAGATCCACTTCTTGCTAATTATGATTCCTTAATGGGAAAACTATTTCAACCGGAAGCATTATTAGGTTTACTTCTGATTGCTGTTGCTTTTGCTCCACTATTTGGTGTGAATTATTACAATAAAAAGCAAGAGGAAAAACTAGATAAAAAGACCTCTCCTGGACTTTTGTGGATCTTAGGAATAATCTTAACAGTTGCATTAATTTTCGTTCTTGACATTCCAGGATCGATTAAAACATTAATGGACACCGGTGACTTTCTTGCTGTTGTGATGAGAACTGTATTATTTGTTGCTCTTCGTGTACCATTAACATTTATCATCGGGTTAATCCTGGCATTGATTCTGAATATCGAAGATCTAAAAGGCAAAACATTCTTCAGGGTAGTTCTTTTTATTCCCTGGGGCGCCTCTTCGGTAGCCATACTACTGGCATTAGTCTGGCAATTTTTGTTCCGTCAACAAGGTACTATCAATCAAATTATTTCTCAGTTTGGTGGAACAGGTCCGATCTGGTTAAATAACCCAATTCTTGCCTTTGGCGTTGTTGTTCTAGCTGATATTTGGTTTTCGTATCCATTTTTTATGGTATCGATATTAGGAGCTCTGCAATCAGTACCTGGGGAATTATATGAGGCAGCCGAGGTTGATGGCGCAGGGTGGTGGACACAACTGATGAAAATTACACTACCGCTTATTCGTCCTGCCGTGCTACCAGCTGCTGTCCTGACATCCATAACAGCTTTTCAAATGTTTGGTACAGCATTTGCAATTACAGGTGGAGGTCCACAACGAGGGGCGGGTATACCAGGAGCAACTGAGTTTGTAATGGTTTATGCTTACAAACAAATTTTCCAACAGCAAAATTATGGCACAGCAACTGCTTTTGCTGTTCTTATTTTTATAATGCTATTCCTGGCAACCCTGTATAGTTTACGTGTGACAAGAATGACGAAAGGAGCATACGAATGAAAAGGAAAACCAAACCATGGATTCGAGTATTTCAATATGCGATCCTGGTAATTGCCGCATTATATGCTTTTTATCCCGTCTGGTTTGCTATTCTAGCGTCTGGAAGATTAGGTGATCGCCTTTATACACTAAATTTCCTTGGGATGTTTATACCTACCCAATGGACATTCGAGAATTACCAGGTTATGTTATTTGAACGACCTTTCCTTACATGGATGACGAATAGTCTCAAGGTAGCAACAATTACCACAATTGCAAGTTTAATTGTATGCACATCAGCTGCATTTGCATTATCCAGATTTAGATTTAAAGGTCGTGAATTCTTTCTGGTATTTCTTCTGGCTATTTCAACATTCCCAGGGTTATTATCACTGGTTGCTATTGCTCAATTGTTAACCGCATTAGGTCTTTATGGAAAACACCTGGGTTTGATTTTAGCTTATACAGCGGGTACCCTCGTTTTTTGTACCTGGAACCTTAAAGGCTATTTTGACACGATTCCGGTGGAGATGGAAGAATCTGCCATGCTGGATGGTTGTGGACCTTTACAAGCTTTTATTTTGATTGCGTTACCTCTTGCAAGACCAGCCCTGGCAGTTACTGCAATTCTTGGTTTCATGTCCGGATGGGGAGACTTTGTGTTTGCTTCTGTACTAGTGCCAGCACCCGATAGTCTCAAATTAGCGGTCCCAGCATTGTATTCATTGGCGAATTCCATGAGCGTTCCCTGGGGATACTTTGCAGCTGGCGCGGTGATAGTTATTATTCCGACTATCATTGTTTATCTGTCAATGAACCGCTACTTTGAAGGTGGACTAACACTTGGTGGTGTAAAGGGATAATAAATCTTTACATTATTTCGACTCAATAATGAATGAAACCAGACCCGGCATTTTCCGGGTCTGGTTTAAAGAAAACTAAATTTTCTTCAGAAAGGGTCTTTATGAGCAAGTATAAATTTTTAATGGTGGTTTCATTAGTAATATTTATTCTTTTTTCTGCTTGTTCACAAAACCCATCTACAATTGATCCTGAAATAGTCTCATCAGCGCCAACCAATGCGGCTACGCCATCTATCGTACCGACAATATCAATCCCTCAACATAATTTTCCATGGTGGAACGATGCAGTATTTTATGAGATTTTTGTACGTAGTTTTTATGATAGCGACGGTGATGGTATCGGTGATTTTAAAGGTCTGATTGAGAAATTAGATTATTTAAATGATGGTGATCCCAACACACAGGATGATCTTGGTATTTCCGGAATTTGGTTAATGCCAATTTTTCCTTCTACCTCTTACCATGGATATGACGTGACCAATTATCGGGAAGTTAATCCAGAACTTAGGAACAATGGAGGATTTTAAGAATTTTCTTGAGGAAGCTCACAAACGGAATATAAAAGTTATTATCGATTTTGTTGTAAACCACACATCTATTGAACATCCCTGGTTTGCAGGAAGCAAGAGCTAACCTGGAATCCCCGTATCGAGACTGGTATATTTGGGCGGCTGATAAGCCTACCTACAAAGGTCCATGGGGCCAGGAGGTCTGGCATTTTAATTACGACAATTCATATTATTATGGGGTTTTCTGGTCTGGAATGCCGGATCTAAATTTTAGAAACAAAGAAGTAACTGATGAAATGTTTGATATCGCTGATTATTGGTTGAAAGACGTAGGTGTGGATGGTTTTCGCATCGATGGTGCTTTACACCTGATTGAAGATGGCCAGATTCAAAAAAATACAGATGCAACCCATGAATGGTTTAAAGCATTTAATGAACGTTACAAAAAAGCAAACCCTCAAGCAATGACGGTAGGAGAAGTCTGGGATTCTAAATTTTCTAGCAGTAAGGTATGTTAAAGATAAAGAATTCGATATAGTTTTTGATTTTGAATTGGCAGATTCAATAATGGCAGGTGTGATGGGTTCGGATGGTCAACGTGTCCTGAATGCTTTGGAATTTAATTACAACTTATATCCGGATTTTCAAAAAGCAAATTTTCTGACGAACCATGATATGAATAGGGTCATGCATGTGTTTCAAGGGAACGAAAATAAAGCAAAAGCTGCCGCAGTGATTTTACTGACTTCACCTGGAGTACCATTTATTTATTACGGAGAAGAGGTTGGTATGTTAGGCGCAAAGCCGGATGAGAATATCCGATTACCGATGCAATGGAGTTCAGATCTCAATGCTGGTTTCAGTTCAGGAAATCCATGGAGAGGAGTTAATAACAATTATCTTGATTGGAATGTTAATACATTAAATCAAAACGACGAGTCCTTGCTTAATTTATATAGATTGCTTATCAATACCAGGAACGAAACAACTGCCTTAAAGGTTGGCGAGTATAAGACTTTAAAGACCAATGAAAGAAATGTTATTGCCTACGCCAGAGTTCTGGAAAATGAAATTATTATTGTAATGATTAATTTAGAAAGCAATGACAAAAATGTTGTGTTGGATATTCCGGTTGGATTTTTAGAACCGGGTGATTATGAAGTTGTTTCATTGCTTGATTCTAATGAAATGACCAATTTAACCGTTGAAGAAGGAATTACAACGACTTATTCCCCCAAAGAAATATTTGCACCCTGGGAATACCGAATATTGAAGATAAAACCTTAAACGATGGAAGAACGAATTCTAAATTTACCAAAAATTCCGAAATGGTGGGGTAAACGTGCAACCATCATCTTCATTGTTTTTCTGAGTATTATTTTGCACGCATGGACAGTTTGGCAGTTACCTATTGATTATGATGAGCCAGTTTATTTAAAGGTTGCATCAGATTATGCAGAATTTATAAAACAAGGTGATTTACAAGGTCTAATAAATTATGAAGAGAATCAAGAACATCCTGCACTGGTAAAAGTTTTATATAGTATTCCTTATCTCTTAACAGAAAAAAATTCAGACCCTTCGCTTAATTTATATGCAGCCAGAAGCATTTCAGCTTTTTTTGGTGTTCTTGCAGTTTTTGTTGTTTCTTTGATCAACCCTTGGGCTGGATTCTTCTTAACCTTGCATTCAATGACATTAAAATATACTTCTCAGGCTTATTTAGAGGCCTTACCGCTATTTGCAATGGTCTTCTGTGTTTATAGCTTGTTGAGAAGTGAAAAGCATGGGAAAAGGTGGTTTTATTTATCCGCAATATTTTTGGGGGTGACAGCAGCCAGTAAATATCCTTATTTATTCATAATTCTTATTTTGAGCTATATCTGGTTTCAATTCAAAGAAAAAAATATATTCGATGTCTTGAAATTTCTTTTTGTCGCAGGTATCACATTTTTCATTTTAAATCCTAATATTTGGGCTGATCCCGTCAATAGATTACTCTCCAGTCTTTTATTTCATGGGCTTTACTCGCAATCGACACATGTACAATCATATGCATACCCCTGGTACCAACCCTTAATATATCTATCAACCAGTGTTCAGTGGCATCCCCAGGTTTTTTTCTTTTTCACCAGTGATGAATTCATTTTTTATGTCACAATTTTTGGATTATATTTTGAAATTAAAGAAAAGAGATGGACGGCTATCTGGTTTTTTGTGGGCTTGATTTTCCTTCTGGTTTGGCCAACAAAATGGCCCCAATATACACTGATTTTGTCTCCAGTTTTGGCGATTATTGCAGGTAAGACATTACAACGAGGTTGGAGTTGGATTAAACCCAGAGATGATTACTGGAATTATCTGGATGCTATGCTTCCCAAACCACCCAAAATAACATGGTGGTTTATAGGTATTTTCATGTTGGTTCTATTTGGTGGAAAAGTGGGTTATGAGTATCAACTTGCACTCGCCCGTAGGGGTTGGAATAGTTATGACATGACCAATTCGCCTTTGGTGAGTAATGTAATCAATCAAATCATCGCTGGAAAAGAGAATGAAATATTATTCGCTACCAATCAGGGATTCCTGATATGGAATAGTGATGCGGATTCTTTATGGGGTGAGTCGGTATTGCATTATGATCAATCTAATTCTCCAATTCTATCCGATCGGATTACCACTGTTAATTATGATAAAAATACTGGATTCTATTGGGTGGGAACAGAGAATGGGGTTGCAAGTTTCGATGGATTTGATTGGGAGATTTTTGATCATAATTCAGTAGGCTGCGAAGAGTGTCAGGTTAATGATATTGCCATTGATTCATCCAGTATTGTCTGGGTCGGCATGAATGATGGCATCTATGTTTTTGATGGGTCTTTATGGAAAAAATTAACTGATCCGGAAAGCATGATGACGAATGCTGCAATCAATTCTCTGGTAAGACAAGAATCAACTGGTAAAGATAAATTATGGCTTGGTACATATCAAGGTATATCTGTCCTCGACCTAATAGAAAATAGGTGGGCCCATTTTATCTGGGCTGATAATTTCTTTGGTTGGGGTGGCGTGGTGGATGTAAATATTCTGATGGATGGAAGAGTGATTGCGAATACTTCTGGTGGTGGCATTGGAATTTACCTAGATGAATGGACATTCTATAAGAATTCTAATTCACCTTTTAAGAGTAATACGGTCAACACATCCGTTCAAGGGATGGATGGTTCAATCTGGTTTGGGTTTGGTTACCCAACTGAACCTGGAGGTTACTTGATGCGTCTGGACCCAGAAAATGAATGGCACAGGTTCGCTGCCAATACCTCTGGATATCTTGAAAGTGAACCCCTGGATTTGTTTTTTGATCTTGATGGAAGACTTTGGATAGCTACCAATGGGAATGGGATACAAACTTTTTATCGACAGTCTAAAAACGGAGGATAGAAATGAAACGCATGCTGTTTGTTGTAAATATAATTTTGGTAATTTCTCTTTTTTTGAGTTCTTGTGCCTCAAAGAGTGTAGTAGAAGAAGTAATCCAACCAACCTCAACAGTTGAACTTGAAAAGGCAACGCAAACACCCTTAATAGAAGAAGACATTGAAGAAGATGTTTTATATTTTAATTTAACCTGGCATCAGCATCAACCTTTATACTACAAAAATGAAGACGGTGTTTACACCAGACCCTGGGTACGTGTTCATGCGACCAAAGATTATTATGATATGGCTTCTATTCTGGAACAATATCCTGATGTTAGGTTGACGTTCAATATCACGCCAGTGCTTATTAAACAGCTTGAGGATTACTCCAAAAATGAGGCCATTGATCTCTATTGGGAATATGCGTTGATTCCTGCTGAAGATTTAACAGAAGACCAAAAAGAATTTATCCTAACCCGGTTTTTTGATGTCAATTGGGATAATATTATTGCCAGATTTCCAAGGTATCAGGAATTATTGGATAAAAGAGGTGGGTCTTCAAAAGATGAAATTCAGTCAGCCATTGAGTCATTTTCGGATAGTGATTTGAGAGATCTTCAAATCTGGTTTAATTTAGCCTGGTTTGATCCGGATTTTCTGGCTGCTGAACCTTTAAAATCTCTGGTAGATAAACAAAAGAACTTTAGCGAAGAAGACAAAAAAGTATTATTTGATGAAGCATTAAGAATTATCGGGGACGTTATCCCAGAACATAAAAAACTGCAGGACAACGGTCAGATCGAAGTAATAACCACTCCATATGCTCATCCAATATTACCCTTGATCATTGATTCAACTTTGGCGGCGATAGGTAATCCAACAACTGATCTGCCAACCAAGTTTAGTTTTCCACAGGATGCTCTGGTCCATCTTGAAAAGAGTGTTGAGATTTACGAAACACAGTATGGGCGATCCCCACGTGGTCTATGGCCAGGAGAAGGTTCTGTTGCGCAGATGATGGTTCCTTTTGTCATTAAATCAGGTTATCAATGGATGGCAACCGGCGAACCTGTTCTGGCCAAATCACTGGGTATCAATAGTTTTACACGTGATGCAAAGGAAACAGTGAAAGAAGCTGATTTGTTGTACCGACCTTATTACGTAAAAAATCAAGATGGTAATAAATTGGCAGTTTTCTTCCGGGATGGAAATCTCTCTGACAAAATCGGTTTCACCTATTCAGGTATTTCAGGAGAAGGTGCAGCAAAAGATCTGATGTATCGGCTGGAGAATATCCGTGAGCAGTTGGCGAATGAGGGTGCTGAAGGACCTCATATTGTCAGTATTGTTGTGGATGGTGAGAATGCCTGGGAATATTATGAGAATGATGGCAAAGCCTTTTTCCATGCACTTTATCAAGCCCTTTCTGAGAGTAAGACGATAAAAACCATTACTCCATCAGAATACCTTGAAAAATTCCCAGAACAAAGGGAAATTGAGGACTTATTCCCAGGCGCATGGTTCAGTCCGAATTATGATACCTGGATAGGTGAGGCGGAGGAAAATCAAGCCTGGGAATACCTGCGCAAAACCAGGGAAATATTGGCTAAATACGATGTCAGTAAAGTAAGAAAGGCTTCCGATGAAGCGATTGCGCTAGCACAGGATTATATGTACCTGGCTGAAGGATCGGATTGGTTCTGGTGGTATGGATCAGATCAAGATTCGGGTCAGGATGATTATTTTGACCAAGGATTCAGAGCATTATTAAGAAATGTATTTATCGCCTTAGGAGAGCCAGTTCCTACATTTGTCGAAATTCCCATTATTCAATCGAAACCGGTTTCAGCAGATGAACCGGTAAATGGACTGAATACTCCAATTATTGACGGCATTTTAGGCGAAGGTGAATGGGAAAATGCTGGATTTTATCAAGGTGTCGATGGGTCTGTACTTAAAGATTTAAGATTCACCCAAGATGAGAAAAATATTTATATGCTGATTGACTCGAGTGAATTTACTGAAAATTCTAAAGTGGGTCTTTATATGAAATCACCTCGCGGCGCATTTACTGGATATCCATTTACAAATTCAGAAGAAAATAACAAGAGATTATTAGGTGTGCCGGTAACACATTTGTTTGAGTGGACAAATGGATCACTGGCATTCTATACTGCGACAGAAGATGGGTGGACGTTAGAAGAGGATACTGTCGGGAATGCTGCTGAAATGGATGTGTTAGAAATAGCAGTTCCTTTTGAAGTATTTGGAGAATTGGAAACTGGTGATGAGATTCAATTTATTCTGGTCGAAGAAACTTCAGAATCGAGGCTACCTGAAAATGGACCTGGGCAATTAATTGTTCCGGATTTGGGGCTCTCAACTGTATTGCTCGAAGTATCAGATCCCGAAGGTGACGATTTTGGACCTGGCACCTATACCTATCCAACAGATAGTGTCTTTCCAGCCAAGGCTTATGATTTAAAGACATTCCGAGTGGCTTATGATGAAAATAATATCATTTTTAAAGTTGAATTGTTTGGCCCGATACCAAATCCATGGGGTTCACCAAACAATCTTGCCATACAGACAGTAGATATATATATTGATACAGATCCTGGGAATGGGACAGGTGCAAGGAAATTATTACCAGGTCGAAACCTTTCATTACAGGCAGAGAACGGATGGGATTATGCAATTTGGGCTGAGGGATGGACATCCCAAATTTTAAGTCCTGACCCAGAAACATCAGAACCAAAGGAAATTTCTACAGCGGATTATAAAATAATCGTTGATCCGGCCGGGAGAAGCGTGACAATTCGCGTAGCCAAAGCACTGTTTGAGAATAGCAATCCGGAAAATTGGGGATATGCCGTTGTAATTATGGGTCAGGAAGGATATCCATCCTCGGGAGTTTGGAGAATCAGGGATGTTGAAGAAAATTCAGCCCAATGGCGATTTGGTGGAGCAGGGAAATCAACCAACCATACGAGAGTTATCGATATGATCTGGCCGGATGGTTTGACTCCTACACAATCAGAAATGCTTTCTTTGTTTACACCGAGCAACGCAACTGCCGATCAATTAGGTGTAGATGATTACGCAATCATAGAGTTATTAAAGCCATGACTTAAGAATAAATAGAATATTTTGGCAAGTGGATAAATAGAATGCAAGATTTGAGTGTGATATGATTTTAGTTCACTTTCAATTAAGAGGAGCGTTGAATGAATGATGTAAGATTTGTAAAACCGAGAGATACCATTGAAATTTATTTAACAGATGATCGAGTTTTACAGGCTAAAAGGGGCACAACTCTTGAGGAAATTTTTGCAATTTTACCTGAATGGAAAAATCCACCTATTGTAGGGGCAATTGTCAATGGACAATTACGAGAATTAACTTATCCAGTTAAGATGGACGCAGAAGTTAAGACTCTCAATATGGCTGATGTGGACGGTGCCAGAATTTACAGGCGTTCACTGACTTTTTTATTAGAAGCAGCATTTCAAGACATTTTTCCCGAAGCAAAAGTTACTATCGATCATGCAGTTGCTTCAGGAGGTTTCTATTGCCAGGTTGATGGAATAAATGATTTTTCTGAAGAAAATGTAATAAGACTCGAAAAACATATGCGGAAGATTGTTAAAGCTGATAAAAAATTTGAGAGAAAAGTTGTACCACTATCGGATGCAATCGATTATTTCAATCAAAAAAAACAATTTGATAAAGTACGATTATTAAAATATCGTTCAAAACCTCATCTGGTACTTTATCAGCTTGGTGAACATAAAGATTACCATCATGGATATATGGTTCCATCAAGTGGTTATTTAGATTGTTTTAGGTTGATCTGGATGACTAAAACGTCTTTCATTTTACAATATCCTCGACGCAGATCACCCATGATCCTTGAAAAAATTCCAGAAAATCAGCAATTATTAGATACATTCAGGCAATATGGATCCTGGTTGAAGCGATTAGGTGTTGACAATGTTGGTGGATTAAACGATGCCATTCAGGAAAATGGAATCAGAGAAATTATCCTTGTTTCTGAAGCCTTTCACGAGATGAGAATCGCTGAAATCGCCAGAAGAATCTCTTCAGATGCCAATCAAATCAGAATTGTTTTGATTGCAGGCCCCAGTTCATCTGGTAAAACAACCTTTTCGAAGCGTTTATCTGTTCAATTATTGGCGCAAGGTATTACACCATTCCCATTAGAAATGGATAATTATTTTGTTGATCGAGATTTGACGCCAAAAGATGAAAAAGGGGAATATGATTTTGAGTCAATTGATGCTCTCAATCGAGCTTTATTAGAGGATCAACTCGCCAAATTGATCAATGGAGAGAAGGTGCAGCTGCCAAAATTCAATTTTAAATTAGGTCACAGTTTTCCAGGAGAAACTGTTCAATTGGAACCAGACCAGATCATTTTAGTTGAAGGTATTCATGGTCTGAATCCAAAATTACTGGAGAAAATCCCAACCGAACGAACCTTCAGAATCTATATTTCCTGTTTGACTCAGTTAAATCTCGATCGGCATAATCGTATATCTACAACTGATACCCGTCTGATCCGCAGGATTGTTAGAGATGCTCGAGAAAGGGGTTATTCTGCCTTTGATACCATCAAACGTTGGGAATCAGTGGGGCGAGGGGAAAAAAGGCATATATTCCCTTATCAGGATAACGCAGACGAAGTGATGAATTCCGCCCTTGTTTATGAATTATCAGCCTTGAAACCATTTGTTGAACCTTTGTTGCGTCAGGTTCCATTTGGTACCTATGAATTTGTAGAAGCCAAAAGAATACTATCGTTTCTAGAATGGTTCTTACCACTAAACACAGAAATGATCCCGGATAATTCATTATTACAGGAATTTTTAGGTGCTTCAATCCTCAAAGATTTTAAGTTGTGGAACACAAACGGCTTAGAAAAGTGAAACAAAAAAGGGTTATCAGTTTTTTAGATAACCCTTTTTTAATTCGAGTTAAAGGGAATTTAGCAAATAGATTCTTTTATCGTTTCAGCTAACCTTCGAATACCAATTCTGATCATATCAGGTTGTGCGTTGGAGAAGTTCAAGCGCATTGTGTTCAGCCCACCACCATTCGGATAAAATGATTCACCAGGCACAAATGCTACTTTTTTCTCAACGGCTTTTATCAGTAATTCCTTAGAATTGCATTTTTCTGGAAGGGAAGCCCATAAGAAAAGTCCTCCTAATGGTTTTGTCCATTTGACTCCTTCCGGCATGTTCTTATCGAGTTCCTCTAACATGATGTCACGACGTTCTTTATAGACCGAATTAATTCTTTTAATGTGTTCGTCAAGAAAACCTTTTCGGCTGACCTCGTAAGCAACAATTTGATTGAATGTGGAGGTGTGAAGATCAGCACCTTGTTTTGCTGTGACCAATTTTTGGACAATTTCAGGTGTTGCCACCACCCATGCCAAACGAATGCCGGGAGCAAGAATCTTTGAAAAAGTGCTCAGGTATATGACATTTCCATGGTACGAATCCCCATTACCATGCAACTGGTCATCAAGATATTCAACTGTGGGTATGTGTTTTCCCTCAAACCGAAGTTGTCCATATGGATCATCTTCAATGATAGGAACACCATATCGATCAGCTAATTCGACTAATATTTTCCTGCGTTCCAATGGAATGGTTACACCAGTTGGATTCTGGAAATTGGGTAATACATACATAAATTTAGGACCGGCACGTAGCGCCATTTCCAACTTGTCAACTTGAATACCATCATCATCGGAAGGCACTGTCACATATTGGGCATTGTATGTATTCCAGGCTTGCAAAGCACCTAGATAAGTTGGTGATTTAACGAGAATTCGATCACCGGGATTAATAAAAATCTTTCCCAATAAATCCAACGCTTGTTGCGATCCATTGGTGATCATAATATTGTCTGCTGTGACTTTAATTCCATATTGATTTGTATGCCGCGAGATCATTTCCCTTAAAGGTAAATAACCGTCGGTGGTTCCGTACTGCAATGCCTCTGGACCATGTTCATCTAGAACTCTGATACAAGCTTCCTTAAATTCTTCCACAGGGAAGATTTCAGGAGCAGGCATCCCACCTGCAAATGAAATAACATCTGGCATCTGTGTGATTTTCAGTAACTCACGTATGGCCGATCCTTTCATCGAAACTGTTCGTAAAGCGTACCGGTCATCCCATAAAGTCTGCATTTTTCACTCCTTTTTAAACCTAGTTACTAAATGATATTTTACTAAAAAACAGGGATGGTAGAGAACCATCCCTGTTGGAATTATAGTTTTGCAAATCTTGAAATAATCAACGCTGGAGAGGGAAGTTTCACCCGATCACCCTGTGTAAGTTGGTTAGGTTGTTTACCAATATTATCCGGGGCACCCTGATAAATGTAAATAACAGCACCATCTTCGTTTGATTTTTCTTCGATATACGCCTGTCCCGTAAGGAATCCTTCAGAATCAATAGCGCAGCTGGTGACAACGCCAATAACCTTTCCTTTTTTATCTAATACCGGATCGTTATTGTGAGCCATTCGGACACCTTTTTCCTGGAATCTGAATCGGATTACAATGCCTTTCCGTTTCGCATCCTTTGCCAGGTAGGTATCTCGACCTATAAACCAGGGTTTATAGGTCTTGACGAAGCTACCAAAATTAGCATCCGAGACACCCAGGTTTAAGTCTCCACCCATTTCATGTCCGTAAAGTGGAAGACCGGCTTCCGTTCGTAATGAATCACGCGCTCCCAGTCCACACGGCTTGAGACCCATGGATTCTCCTGCCTTTACCAACGCATCCCAAAAAGCTGGTGCATGATCAGGGTGAATAAAGAGCTCAAAAGCCATTTTCTCGCCAGTATAGCCTGTTCTGGACACTACAAGGTCGAATTCACCGACAATAGCTTCGCATAACTCTGTCCGTTTGAGTTTCATGATTCGTTTTCGTGTTTCAGGATCTACACCAAGCGCTAATAAAATATCTCTGGATTTAGGTCCCTGGAGAGCAATATCAACGCGCATTTCAGCACCTGCAGACCGATCGCGGAGATTTCTTAAAACAACGTTTTTACCAAATGCGCTCGCACCTGGCCGTAAACTATCGACCATTACTTTTCCATCTTTGACAGCATTTAACCAAGCCCAATCTTTATCATCATTGGATGCATTGACGACGACCAGATAAACTTCTTTTTGCCTTCTGTAGACTAAAAGATCATCAATCACATTTGCTTCGGTATCCAGGAAATGGGTGTAGCAAGACTTGCCAATTTCTAATGCGGCAATATCATTACCACAGACGCTGTCCAAAAATGTTACAGCATCGGGACCTTCGGCTTGATAGACACCCATATGAGAAACATCAAAGAGCCCAGCCGCTTTACGGGTAGCCAGATGTTCTTCAGTCACTGATGTATACCATACTGGCATTTCCCACCCGGCAAATGGGATGATTTTTGCCCCTAATTTGACATGATTTTCATATAATGAAGTACGTTTAAGTTCATCGGATTCTTTCTCAACCCATTTGAATTTAGGTTTTGGGGCTAATTCTTGTTTTATATTCGAATGACCAATGAAATATGGTTTGGTGGTAGAAATTTCTACATGTTCAATTTGTAGATCAGCAACTACCAACGATTCTTTGATGATGATGGGTCCTGGTAAACGACGATGAAGATCTTTATCAAAATTAACATAGGCATCAGATAAATCACGCATCCAGGTTGCTGCTAAATTGCCTTTGGTCACATCGGTCGTGAATCGGAAATGATCTGGACTGACATAAGTGATAACACCATTGATGAGTTCTTCATCAGCATAAAGATAAGTAGGTTGTTCTTCACCCGGTTTTAAGGATTCAACATCGCTGGCAAATATATAATTCACAAAATGACGGATTCCTTTGCCAGATAGGTCATACCCAATTTTTCCATCAATTCCTTTTGGCAGTTCATCCAGATAATAAAAATGTGGATAGCCATGGACTGATATATCAGGATCAACACCAGCTTTTTCTACCAGTTTCCGAACACGAATTTTTGCTTCTTCCAGGACCTTAAAGTCAACCTTTGCCCGTTGTACCGGTCCTTTGCGGGAATCAATCGTGTATGGAGTGATAGCGAACAAAACATCGGCAATGATATCCGCCACCATTACCATATCAATTTCATCTAGTCCACGTTGTGTCATCCAGGGAGTTCCATAGCGAACTCCAGATGCTTTTAATGCACTCTTGTCACCTGGGATGGTATTTCTATTCATAACCAACCCAACAATATCCAGAATTCTGGCAGCCAGATCACCTGAAAGAGGTGTGCCATCAGGTCCTTTGATGGTGCTGACATCAATATTCCCAAGATGCGTATTGGTACCATTGAATGGTATACGCAATCCTCTCTCCTCGAGATGATTGGTTAATACCTGGCAGTTATTAACGATTTGTTCCTGTAATTTCTTAAATTCAGGTGTTTTCGCTAATTTGAACGTTGCAGCCAGTGCTGCGATAGCATGTACATGCGGCCCGCCTTGTTCTCCGGGGAATACACCCCGGTCGATCTTTTTCGCAAGGGTTGCATTATCTGTAATGATGCAGGCACCGCGCGGACCACAAAGTGTTTTATGGGTTGTAAAACTGATTACATGGGCAATACCGACTGGACTTGGAATGACACCAGCAGCGATTAACCCTGCAATGTGTGAAACATCCGCTAAGAAATACGCACCTACCGAATCTGCAATTTCCCGGAATTTACGCCAATCCGGAACAAATGGATAAGAGGAATAACCAGCAATGATGATTTTTGGTTTATGTTCTGTTGCCAGCGTAGCTATCTGGTCGTAATTAATTTGTTCGGTTTCAGGGTCTACTGTGTAATGGATTACATTGAATAATTTCCCTGAACGATTGACAGAAGAACCGTGGGTGAGATGACCACCATGTAATAGGTTCATACCCATGATTGTATCACCAGGGTTAATCAGGTGGTAAACAGCGTTGTTAGCCGGCGCTCCAGAAAGAGGTTGAACATTTACGTATAAATTATCTGGAGAGACTCCATTTGCAGCGAAAACTTCAGCACATCGACGAGCAGCCAATGACTCGATAATATCGGCATATTCCACACCTTTATAATACCGAGGATCAGAATATCGTCGGTAATATGCAAGCTGTTCATCATAATCCAGAATCTCGTCTTCTGACATTAAACGCATACGTTCATCAGGATATCCTTCTGCATAGATATTCTGAAAAACAGACCCCAAAGCATCCCGGACAGCAGGAGGAGCAGTACTCTCGCTAGGTATCAAGATTAATTTACGATTTTGGCGTTCAGCTTCAATATTTATTAATTCTGAAACATCCGGGTCTAATTCACTGAGTTTGCCACGAAATAGAAAATCAGTCATTTTTTTCTCCTATTAAAATTTTTTTGGTAAAACAAATTAATAATATGAAATTGTGTTCATACCATTAATTCATACTTATATTTCCTTATTATTGTAGAAAACCTGTGCCTAATGGTCAAGTAAAGTATGTAATCTAATTAATTACAATTTATCGTGTCTATCTACCTGATTAACAATTTCGATTAATCCAATCCAGCATAAAATTAAATACTTGCTCCTGTTCATATTCATTATGTAGTTCATGATATAGTTCCGGAAATATTTTGAAGGTAATTAATGGTTCCGGGACTTTTGCTGCAAATTGTTTTGTTTTTTCCAAATCAACAATATGATCTTTTTCGCCCTGTAGAAGTAACAATGGAAGACTGAATTTGCTGGCATTTTCTACCGTCCAATCACCGTTTGAAAACATATTCATTGCCAATTTTGCGGAGACCATAGAGTGGACAAGTGGATCTTCCTGATAATCCTTAATTACCTGAGGGTTGTGAGATAAATTATTTACATCCAAACCGTTATCCATGGTCATGGATGGAAGTAGGGTTTTTAATATTTTCGCAGCTAAAAGTTTACCAGGTGGTACTGGTTCACCAGTTCCTAATCCTGGACTTGTACATATTACTCCCTTTATGGATGGTTTCTTGAAAAGTGAATAATATAAAACCATATTCCCCCCAAGTGAATGGCCATATAGAAATATGGGTACACCCGGATTTTCTTTCTTTGCGATATCGATCATGGATGTAATATCCATGATAAAAAATTGATTGGATCCAATATGCCCCCTTTTACCGGAACTTTTCCCATGTCCACGGTGATCAAATCCATAAACTGAAATTTGATGTTGGTTAAAAAATTTTGCAACATGGTTATAACGGCCTATATGTTCACCTAGTCCATGTACAAGAACCAGGATTGCTTTGCTGGTACCATCTACAAGCCACTTTTGCGAAAATATTTTTTCGCCTTCTTTTGTTTTCCATTCAAAATTTTCTATCACTGACATTTCAAATCTCCTTGTTTAATCTGTAAATGGTTTTTCCAATTTGCTGAATTTAATTATTGTTATGTATAGTTTATTTATATATTGATTTTAATATTTTGCTTGGAAAAAAGAATTGGAATTTTCTTCGATTCAGAATAATTTAGAAATGGGATGTAAAATCAATATGGGTTAAAAAATCAGAATCTCGCCAGAAACTTATTTTTTTAAATGATTTAAAATTTGATTTCGCGCTGATTTTTTTAGTAGAAAGTAGTGAAGGTTTATGAATATGGACGTAAGCGACGTTAATAATAAAAAATCGTTGAATCAAAAAGGTTGTTTATTCACAGGTCTCTTTGTTTTTTCCATTATTTGGATTCTCGGCGCAACCATTGCAGCTCAACTTATGATGTGGGTAATGGAACAAACAATATTTGAGGCATCCTTTTTATTTCCAGATTTACGTTGGTTAATCATTATTTCATACATGAGTATTGTTGGATTACCACTGGTAATGATTCGTTTTATTATTAACGACCCTATCAGCAACATTATTTTTAAATTCTGGGCGACTATTAATTTCCTTGGTATCGTTATGCTTCCTGGAAAATTTTTAGCAATCTACCAGGCTAACCTTCTCAGTTTTTTACAGATAATTGGCGTTTCGGTCTATATTTTATTAATACTTTTTGTTTTTCAACGAAATCAAATTCATATTCTTTGGAGATCAAAACCTGAATTTATATTAATCGCGATTTTTATCAGTGGTTTGTTTTCCATTCCATGGGTTTTTTGGGGTGCATTAGGTTCTATTCTTGATCTGGTTTTAAATTTATTAGTTGGAATTTTATCGGGATTTTTCTTAACAATCTTAATTCAACAATTGCATAATGGTCTTTTCCCTGAAAGAAAGAAAATAGAACCAACAGGTAGATTATTTTTTGGCTTAATTGTGCTTATCGGATTGATAATCTTCGCAACTGTAATTGGTCAAAACGGTCAACAATGGATGATCGTTTTTACCATTCCAGTTTCCAGCTGGATTATTTCAGGTTTGTTTAGAAATGAAGGTGGTGAACAACGCAACTTTTTAAGCATCTGGATTTTGTTAGCAGTCATCATCGCAATACCGCTGATTTGGTTTGATCCGGATGAGCTTTCTCTATTAATTGGGTCACAGTCAGGTGAGACACTTTCCTGGGTTAGTCAATCAATCTCATATTCTGTCGTCATTTTGATAGTCTCGACTGCTTTCACAGTATTCATGCGTAAAAAACTAGAAGCTGGAAAGTTACAAAAATTATTCATGACAATATCTATTTCTGTTTGGGTCATAGTATTACTCATTTACTCGTTAGTAGGACAACCTGGTTTTTTTGGTGAATCTTTGTTTATCATCATGTCTGAGCAGGCGGATATAAGTGGAGCGAATGTGTTGAACGATCCAGTGGATAAGCGTAATTATGTTTATCAAACATCGGCTAGATTCGCATCTGAATCTCAAACAGATATTACCAAATTTCTGGACAAATACCGGATTAATTATGAACAATACTACCTTGTGAATGCTATTGAAGTTAAAGCTGGACCATTTTGGAAACTAATTATCGAACAACGTGAAGATGTTGATCGGGTTCTCGATAATCCGTTCTTACGTCCATTACCTGAAGAAATTCCAATTACCACTGGAGATATTACCACTGTTGAGGATAATTTATGGAATCTAGAAATGGTCGGTGTTTATAGCGTAAGGGAACAATTTAACATCTATGGCAAAGGAATAATCATTGGTCAGGCAGATTCGGGTGTAGATGGGAATCATCCAGCCTTGAGAGATCAGTTTGCTGGTTCAAAAGAAAACATTGATTATTCCTGGTATGATCCTTGGTTTGAATCAAGTTATCCAACGGATATCAGTGGACATGGCACGCACACACTAGGAATTATTCTTGGAAAAAATGTCGGAATCGCACCGGATGCCAGCTGGATTGGATGTGTGAATTTAGGTAGAAATCTAGGAAACCCAGGTTATTATCTTGCATGTATGCAATTTTTATTTGCACCATTTCCAGAAGGTGGAGATCCAATTCAGGATGGAAAGCCAGAAATTGGTGCTCACATACTCAATAATTCCTGGGGATGTCCGGATATCGAAGGATGTGATGATTTGGTTTTCGAACAAGCTGTGTCTGCATTGAGGTCAGCTGGTATTTTTGTTGTCTCATCAGCAGGAAATAATGGATATTATGGGTGTGAGAGCATTACAGATCCACTGGCAATCTATCCAAATGTTTTATCAGTCGGAGCTATTGATCAAATGGGAGAATTAGCACCTTTTTCGAGTTTAGGACCTGTAACTGTGGATGGGTCTGGCAGAATAAAGCCGGATCTGGTTGCACCAGGTGTCGATATTTTCTCAACCATGCCAAATGCCAGTTATACTATTTTGAGTGGCACTTCAATGGCAGGTCCACATGTTGCAGGTACGGTTGCATTAATGTGGAGTGCAAACCCAGCGTTGATTGGACAAATTGAGATCACAGAAGAAATTCTGAAAAAGACTGCCAGTGAGTATTCGGGGATGTATCCTGAATGTGTTGATTCAACTAGTATCCCAAACAATGCAGTTGGTTTTGGTATGCTAAACACTTACAAAGCAGTTGAAGAAGCTGTCAAAACTCGGTAGTATTAATAATCAAACGAAACTTGATATTAATTTTGGGGTTTAATTCATTACCCCCGTTTAAAGGCTTTGCCATTGATTGAACAAATAGATGATATCCAATTGATAGAAGATGCTGGTAACGGGGATAACGAAGCGTTTGGTGTATTATATGAGCGCTACGTTCGGAAAATTTATAATTACATATATTATCGGACCGGGAACATTAATGAAGCTGAAGATTTGACTGCGAAGGTATTTCACCGTGCTTTCAGGCATATTGAATCTTATAACCAACGAGGAGTTCCATTTTCAGCCTGGTTATATCGTATCGCACATAATTTGGTTGCTAACTGGTACCGGGATAAGAGTAGGAAAAAAGAGGTCGCGCTAGATGATCAATTGCCAAGCTCGTTTCATTTCGATTTTCCTGAGTCTTCTCTCGAGAAATCTGAGGAATCCGAAAAAATGATTAAGGCAATAAGAAAATTACCACCCGAAAGACAACAATTGATCATTCTCAAATTTGTTGAGGGGTTGAGTAATTCGGAAATTGGATTGATCATGCGAAAATCTGAAGGAGCAATTAAAAGCCTGTATCACAGAACACTTGAGTCATTACGAAAAGAAATTGAAAAAATTGACAAAAAAAAATAAGAAAAATAAATAAATTTTAAAAGGATTTTTTTGTAAAAAATGAACGAAGAACATTCTTATCTAGTAATGGAAAATTCTCTGTTGAATAACTTAAAACCAGTACAACCCAACCCTGATTTTATTATAAATTTGAGCAGAAGGTTATTAGGTTCAAAAAATATTTATATTGAGGATCGTAACCATGGATTTGCGTTTGTTCTTATCAGTCTTGGTTTATTTGTTGGTGCATTACTAGTCTGGCTGTTCCGGAAACAAGGATAACTATACAAGGCCTAATTGGATAAATTTCTTTTTAAGAGTTTCTTTATCTGGTTCAACTAAAATTGAACCATCCGGAAAAATTATGGTGGGTACACTTTTGTAGCCGTTGTTTAACTCTTTTACTCGTTTTTCCCCATCTTTGTTCTTGTCTATATTAATCCATTCAAATTCTATTTGATATTCTTCAAATAACTTTTTAGCGCGAATTGTATCTCCACACCAGCTGGTACCATACATCAAGATTTTTGTATCCATTTTATTCTTCGAATCCCTTTACAAATAATAAAATATTCTGTGTTGCCTCAACTAAGTTTAGTTTTCCAGAAAAAGTAAAATCAGTGTTAACCCGGGAGGTTAATGCAGTTATTTCGTCCTGAATCGGTGCAATTAAGGAAGGATAATTCTGAATTTCTAACAAATATTGGTAGGGGGTTATGGTTTGAGGTGTCTCAAGTTTCAATTTTGAGAATAAAATACGAATTGCTTTTCCCGCTACCTGTCTGGCAATAACTCGACTTCGATTCAATTCACCTTTTTCCTCGAATCTGATTGCTGGTTCCAGATCGTGTAATAAAGATTGATAAAATTCTTCGCTTAGCATTTGGATATTAAGTAACAGGCATTAAAAATACAGGGTGCCAGGAAGACACCCTGTTTTTAATACAAATAATATGATTTATGCCCAACCCTGATTTTTTACAAAATCACTAATAACCGGGATGTTAATATATTCGCCTTTGTATGCTTTGTAAGCCCACCAAAGCATTACAAACCATAGAATTGAACCACAACCTAAAGTAAAGGTTGCAATGATTGGAACTACAATGATCATGATGATACCAACCGCAAGCGCTTGGGCATTATGTGCTTTAATAAATGGGCGGTTTTTCTTATCTTCCATTAATAAAAAGATAATAGGAACCAAGGGGGAAAACACATATGCCAAGGCTGCCATTAATCGATCGTCACTTGTTACTTCGTTAGGGTTAAAATCTGTCATTTTTTTTCTCCTTTAATAAGTTTGGATATTCACTTATTATATAGAGATTTTTAAAATTTCATAGGAAAACATTATAATAAACTTATGAATAATATCAAAATTGTTTTTATGGGCTCTCCTGAATTCGCAATTCCATCGTTATTAGGTTTAATAGAGAATTTTAATGTTGTTGGGGTAGTAACACAACCTGATAAACCCGCTGGAAGAGGAAAAGTCTTGAAATCTCCTCCTATAAAGGAAATTGCGCTTCGTTACGAAATTAATTTCATTCAACCGATTAAGTTAAAAGATCCAGGTGTGTTCGAAAAACTTCAAAGCTGGGCTCCGGATGTGATTGTTGTGGTTGCTTTTGGTCAAATATTGCGGCAGGAAGTGCTTGATTTACCGGATTTCGGTTGTGTCAACGTACATGGGAGTCTCTTACCTCGTTGGAGAGGTGCAGCGCCTATACAAGCTGCAATTTTGCATGGTGATGAAGAAACTGGGATCACTATTATGAAAATGGATGCCGGGGTAGACACTGGTCCAATCTTAAAACAAAAATCTATAGCGATCAATGATGTTGATACCTCCGAAACCCTGAGTAAATCATTATCACAATTAGGTGCGGAACTTTTGATCGAGACTTTAGGTGAATATTTGAATAACAAACTGGATCCAATTTCACAACCGGAAGAAGGGGCTACTTATGCTCCAAGACTTGAGAAGGAGAATGGTTTTTTAGATTTTTCACAAAGTGCATTGGAATTAGATCGCCAGGTCAGGGCATATTTTCCGTGGCCAGGAACTTTTATTGAAATAGGTAACGAAAGAATAAAGGTAACTTTATCAAAAGTTGTTGGAAATGTAAATCTTAAACCCGGTGAAAGAGGGCAAGTCTCTGGTTTTCCAATTGTTGGTACTTCACAAGGCGGGTTATTATTAGAAATGGTTCAACCTGCTGGAAAAAAAATCATGTCTGGCAAGATTTTTTTGAATGGATTTCGTAATTGGTAAAGCACATGCAGACGAAAAAGCTTAAAATTCTTTGTTTCGGTGCAGGTGCGATTGGATCCTATGTTGGGGGAAGCTTAGCAACTCGTGGCCATGAAGTTCATTTTCTAGATCGACCTGAAGCGATTCAGAAAATAAAAAAATTTGGGATCCGATTGGTTCTTCCTCAAAGATCTTATGACCTGACACCTGATAATTTATGGTCTTCATTGGATGAAGCAATTCATGAAAACGATTTTGATTTTTCAATTGTTGCAGTCAAGTCTTTTGACACTGAATCATTGATTGAATCATGGTCAGACAAGAAAGATTTAATTCCACCCGTTTTGTGTTTACAAAATGGTGTCGAAAATGAGATTAAAATTAGTTCGGTTTTAGGACAAGACAAAACGATCAGCGGGACAGTCACTAGTGCTATCGGTAGAATAGAGAATGGAATTATTGTTGAGCGATTACGAGGTATAGGAATCGAAAACAAAAATGCCTTAACCGAAGAAATAATTACTTTCATGAATGACGCTGGATTGGTTGCCGTTGGATTTAAAGATGCAAAGTCAATGAAGTGGTCTAAACTACTGACCAATTTAACAACGAATGCCAGTTCAGCCATTTTAGGAATGACACCAACGGAAATTTTATCTGACACAGATTTATTTAAAATTGAAATAGAACAATTAAGAGAAACAATTCGGGTTATGCGAGTTCATAGGATACCTGTCACTGATTTACCTGGAACCCCGGTAAAACTGTTTGCGGCCATTGTTGAAAAGTTTCCTCTCTCAATAAGTAAATTGATTTTGAAGAAAGCTATATCTGGTGGACGAGGTGGAAAAATGCCTTCGTTTTATTTAGATTTGAAAAGTAATAGAAAAAAATCAGAAGTCGATTACTTAAATGGTGCAGTTGTCAGGTTCGGGAAATATGCAAATATTCCTGTACCAGTGAATGAAAAATTAACTGAGATTCTCACCCAATTGACAATTGGGAATATTTCGCAGATGGAATTTGATCTTCAACCAGAAAAATTTAAAGAATTGTTCAAGATATAAAAAAATGCCGAAGAGTATACCAACCTGGGTTAAACACGCAATCTTCTATCAAATATTTCCTGACCGGTTTTATAATGGGGATTTGTCGAACGATCCCGAAAATGTACAGAGGTGGGGAAGTAAACCAAATTTATGGGGATTTCAGGGAGGGGATTTAGCTGGAATCATAAATAAAATTGATTATCTGGTTGAGCTGGGTGTTAATGCTATCTATCTTAATCCGATATTTACTGCAGCATCCAATCATCGTTATGATACGATCGATTATTACCAGATTGATCCCAAATTGGGGAATCTGGATACATTTCATGAACTCGTAAAAATTGCCCATCAAAACGAAATAAAAATCATATTAGATGGTGTATTTAATCATACGGGTCGAGGATTTTTCGCATTTAACGATTTATTAGAAAACGGTGAACATTCACCTTATCGCTATTGGTACCATGTTTATCATTTCCCAATCGATGCTTATTCGCCAGGAAAATCAAAAGATTATGCTGCCTGGTGGGGATTTAAGAGTTTGCCTAAATTAAATACTGACCATCCTCCAGTTAGGGATTATCTTCTAGGTGTGGCGAAATATTGGATTGAGCAAGGCGCGGATGGTTGGCGATTGGACGTGCCCAATGAAATTGATGATGAAAGCTTCTGGTCTGAATTCCAGGAGATTGTTCGTACGACAAATCCTAATGCATATATATGCGGTGAAATCTGGGAAGCTGATTCGAAATGGATCGAAAATGGTTTTTTTGATGGATTAATGAACTATCCACTCCGGACAGCAATAATAGATTTGTTACAGGTAAAAATTACACCGAGTACTTTTTTACAGCAAGTATACAATTTACTTCAGAATTATCCAGATCAAAACAGATATGCCATGTTTAATTTACTTGGATCCCATGATACTGAAAGAATTCGGACGATTTTAAAGGATGATTTTTCTTTGATCCAATTAGCGTATTTGTTTTTGTTCACGTTTATTGGATCTCCTGTTATTTATTATGGTGATGAAATTGGAATTCGTGGGGGAAAAGATCCTAAGTCGAGAAGAGCGTTTCCCTGGGATGAATATCAGTGGGAATTATCTTTGAAGCAAAAAATTGGAAAATTTATTCATCTTCGACGAATTTTTCCCGCATTGAGATTGGGAGAATTTACTCCACTGGATCATGATGATAAAAATCAATTATTTTCTTATGCACGAACATATGAAAATAGTGTTTTTATCATGGCATTTAATTGTAGCGAGAAAAACCAAAATCTGGATATTTCATTGAAACAAATAAAATTGAATAACCAGACAAGATTTAATAACTTGTTAGGGGATGAATACTTTCAAATTAATTTTACAAATAAATCAATATCGGTATTAATACCGCCAAAGACTGGTTTTATTTTACATTAACTCATCAGTCTTCTTCATCCCATCCAATTTCTTCAGCTGCAAAGAATAAGTCGGTTGCGCTAATCAGACCTATCAGGCTACTTTGTTCGTCAATAACAGGCATGTGATGAATATTATTTTTCTGCATCTCAATTGAACAATGTTTTAAAGTCCAATCTGGATCGGCCGTTACCAAATTTTCTGACATAATTTCGCGAACTGAAGTATTTGCAGTATTTTTCTCCTGAGCAATTATTTTGTCACGAATATCTGTCGTCGTAAGGATTCCATAAAGGTTCTGTTCAGGATCTATTGATACCAATAAACTGCGAATATTTCTTCTTCTCATGAGTGTTAATGCATAAGATACTGAGCTATCTCGATCGACAACAATTACAGGTGAGCTCATCCAATCTTTAACTTTATTTGTCATTTCATTTCACCTTTTTACTATTTTTTGATAGGTTTCATCTGATAGCCTTGCCATTTCCATGTCCAACTCAGTAACAGTTCTGTGAGAATGAGTTGACCAAACCAGGGTAACTTTATGCCATTCCGCAATTAATGTTGGGTGATGATTATGTTCTTCAGCAAGAACAAGAATTGCATAAGCAAACTCGTATGTATTCTTATCTGATGAAAATTCATATTCTCGAATTAATTGCTCATGTGGTGACAAGAATTTCTGGTTATCCGGACTGAAAACTTCCCATTTTGAATTTGCATCCAAAAAATTTTGTAAATTCTTAGTATTCGTATTTTTATCTTCGCTCATTCCAAACCCTCTTAACAAATCTATTTTGTTTCTTGAAAAGAATATAACAAATCTACATCAGGAATTCAATTAAATGTAGAATCGCAGGTTATTCTTTTCGAAACCGATTGTTATTTTTCGTTGCTTATTCTTTACCGAGTAATTTGTCAAACCTGAATTCAGATTTACTCATTTTTTCCATTAATGAATTACGTACTTGATGTAATACTAGTAGTTTTTCAACCATCGTATTCATTGAGGTCTTCATTTCAGATCCAATGTCAATCAACGCAATGGCAAACAGCCAGCTCGTTAGTGATTCAAATCTCTCTTTATTAAACCAAAGCTGACCTTGATATCTATTCACATTCAAGAATTGTTGAATATCCTGTCTGGCAAGTAATGATTTTAACCATCCTTCAAAATGACCAATTTCGAATTTTTCATGCCAGCCCGTGAGACCCACCATTGTATAAATCGTTTGCGATAGCGTATGTTTTTGGGTTTCACTGTGTTGGTATTCAGCTCCAAGTTCCCTAATTAATTTTGAAAATTGCCACTCTTCAAACCATGATTGGGTTTGAAATTGCGGATCGGTAGTATTTGCCAGTTCTCCAATTGATGATAGGAAAACGTATGAGAATGCAGTAACCCAGGCTTCTTTGTTTTCAGAAAAAATTTCTTGAAAATCATGAATTAAAGTTTTTAGATCCTTATTTTTCAGGCTGACAAATTTTTGATCAAATACCGGAATCGACAGAACAAACTCTAGATTTTTCGACGTTTTTATATTTATCAATTCTGTATTTTGATCGAGCCCTGTCATCTTAAAAATTCCTTGAAGCAGATTACCCATTTTCTGTTGGGCTTCAACAAGAACTTGGGTTTTTATTATGTCTTTGGTGGTTAACCGTTTTTGTGATACTAAAAAGTCGTAATATCCTCGATTGATTATTTCCTTGAGAGGAATTTGGATAGGTTGTAAAAGTAATTCTTTCATTGCATTTTCGATGTCTGGAACACCGTTTCCATTTAGATAATCACACAATTGTCGATACGATTGCCATCCATCTTCCTTTATGAAGCGAAAGTCGAGAAATACATGAGTTTGATAGGCATGCAAATCAAAAAATAATCCGTGATCTGAAAAATCCGAAATAGAACGAATATATTCAAGATTTGTCGCAATATCTTTGAAGATAACAAAATCGAAATCCTGATTGATTTGCAACCCTTGGGCAAGTTGCACTGTCTTGTAAGTGGTTTGTTTATTTTCCTCAATTTTAATTTTTGTGGCAGAATAATTGATCCAGCCCTGAACATTCCCAAATTTATTGTTGTAAATTACCAAGGAAGCATGCCCCTGATGATAATTGGAATAAACATACACATCTTCATTGATGGATTGATCGGAAGAATGGAAATCATATAAGAGAAAATTATCAACTTCCGAAAAAATCCATCGCCGGTGAAGGAGAGGGGAAATTTGAGATCTATGTCGGGCGATAAGATTTTCATCTTCCTCCTCATCCCAATAAGCACGTTTATATTCCATGCCATACTTTTCAGAAAATCCTTCCATCTGCCCATGTCCAAACATTGGTAATCCTGGAAGGGTGCTCATCATTGTGCAAATACCGAAGTACTTATCTCCTTTGCCAAATTGCTCGACTGCAGTGCGCTCGTCAGGGTTATTCATAAAATTGACAAAGCGTTTCAATATTTGTGGATCAAACTCAATCGTATTTTTTATCAAGATTCGGTAATTGGCATTATCTTCATTTCGAAGCATGTTCATGAAGGCTGAATTATATACTCTGTGCATACCCAGTGTTCGGACGAAATAACTTTCCATCAGCCAGAACGCTTCCGCCAATAACAAAGTATCAGGAGCATCAGATGCCAGTCTGTCTACGACATCACGCCAGAATTCGGTGGGCATCAATTGATCAAATCTTTCTTTGGTGAGCCCATATTCTGCTCTTGAAGGAATAGCACCACCTGTGCCTGGTTCGGGGAACCAAAGTCTTTGAAAATGCTTTTTTGCCAAGGTCATGGCTGCGTCAAAACGAATGATGGAGAAACGTTTGGCAACAGAAAGAATGGTTTGATATACAGCTTCCCTTACCTCAGGTATAAGATAATTAAGTTGAGCGGTATCATTCCAGGGCATGGTTGTTCCATCATTGCCATGATATATGAAGCGGGTTTCACCTGTGTTCTGGTTCTTGAATAAAAATACAACAGCAGCGTCCGTTCTGTCGTAATAATGGTCTTCTATCTTAATTTCAATATTGGAATATTTAGAGAGGTTTTCACCTGTAAATGTGTAAGAAGGAAACGGACTGTAATTTAATTGCACGAACCAATCCGGATGTTCATACACCCAATTGGAATCAATTCCCATATGGTTGGGAACCATATCGGCTGCCAAGCGGATTCCTCGTTGCCAGGCTCTTTCTTTTAATTTTTGATACGCCTCTTCTCCGCCTAGCTCAGAAGCGATTTGGTAACCCGCTAATGAATATGCAGATGCGATTGCTTCTGGGTTTCCACAAAGTTGTTTAATTTGTGCGGATGCTTTGCTTCTTTCCCATAAGCCAATCAACCATAAACCGTTAAAACCTCTATTTCGTAAATTGTCTAATTCTTCATCCGGGATTTGATCAATGGTGAAAATGGAAATCTTGTATTTTTTTCTTATCTGATCTAGCCAAACATACGTATTTTTGGCAATCAGCACCAGGCTGGGCATCCATTCTTTGTCTGGGCTAAATTTCTCAAAATCTTTATCCCACGCTTGATCGTAACCAGGAACGATACTAGGCCCTGGACCTGCAAATGATGTTTTTAATTCTTCTTTTATAAAGTCCAATCCGCTTAATAGTCGATATAGAAGATCGCCTAACAGAACACCCCAATGAATTCGGATATATTCCAATTGTCCGGGTATTGAATTCGGGACCTTAATTGCTGGAGTTCTTAACATTTCAATAATATTTTGGTTTTCTGGGCCAAAGAAAGGTTTTTCATTAAAAAATTTTTGTATTAAATCAATAAATTTCCGATAATGCGAATTCAGTTCTAAGTCTTTGTCTCTGAATAGATCGTTATAGTGATCCAGAGCAGGGTTCTGATTTTCAACCCACAGTAAAATAATTTCTTCCAGCAACAAAGAATATGAGCCATTGGGTGTTAATTTTTCAATATAATCTTCTAATTTTTCTTTTTGCTGATAAACAGAGATCGGCGGAAATTCCTTTAAGAATAATTCAATTACTTTCCTGGCTTCAGATTTTGAGAGATTGTGTTCAATATAGGTGAGTGCTTCATCCAGAATATTATTCTGGATTTGTTGCCGGTACGATTTCAGAATGAAATGGAAAATTTCATCCATTAATCCGATAGCAAATATTTCACTGGCTTTGGCTGCTGTTTCAGGATAGGTAAACAGGTCTTTTTGTTTATTTATGCTGGCTGATAATAATCTTGAACTGTGAAAATTTCCAATAATAACGTTCCCGTTGGTTTCGAATAAACTTAAGTCAAATTTAAATTTATCTCGAGCTTGTTTAGAAATGTGAAATTCCATCTTGTGATTTTCCATTTGTTCCCTCCCGAAGCAACATTAATTAATTATATCCGGCAAAACTGGAAAAAAACTAAAATTTATATTAATAAATAAATGCGGAGTTCTTTTCTCCGCATTTATAATCATACTCTTTGAAGAATGTGGGTTATTATGTTTGACCCACTGCCCCCAATATTTTGAGCCATACCAATTCTGGCATTCTCAACCTGGCTGCCCTGCGCTTGATGGCGTAATTGCTCTACAACTTCTACTAATTGATACATTCCTGTTGCTCCAACGGGATGTCCTCTGGCCTTCAGACCTCCGCGAGTCGCAATGGGGATTTTTCCATCTGGGCGAATTTCACCATCCAAAGCAAGCCTGGGTCCTCTTCCACGATCTGCAAATCCAGATGCTTCCAGAGATAAAGCTGCCATGATTGAAAAAGCATCATGGGCTTCAAATAAATCAATATCCTGGGGAGTCAGGCCTGCCTGACTGTATGCTTTTTTTGATGATAATTCAGCAGCTCTTAACCACAATGGTTCTTTACGATCATGGACTGCAATTGAGTCTGTAGCAGCAGCACTTCCAATGATTTTGACCAATGGATTTGCAGAAGAATGTCCAATCTTTTCAAGCGGCACCATCACAACCGCAGCTGCACCATCACCGACAGGTGATGCATCCATCAGATTGATTGGATCTGCTACCATAGCTGCATCCAAATATTGTTTTTCAGTGATTGCTTTTCTGAAGCGAGCATATGGGTTATGAACACCATTCGCATGTGCATTGATGGAAAACTGAGCAAAATCAGTTTTCGTCCATCCATATTCATACATATACCTGCGCATAATTAACGCGTTTAAAGCGACAAAAGAAACACCTTGAGTAATCTCCCAATCAGCATCCGCTGCTGTCGCTAATTCGGCTGTTATTTCTGCGCCAGGTGAATCGGTCATTTTTTCCACACCTAAGGCAACGGCGGTATCAATTGCACCAGAAGCAACTGCTAAGAGAGCAGTTCGAAATGCTGCAGCACCTGAGCTACATGCTGATTCCAATTTAAAGGATTCTGCATAGCGCAATCCTACCCAATCGGCAATATAAGCCCCTAATTGGGCCTGGTGGTTCGCTGAGGAAGACATCATATTGCCAACATACAATGCGTCGACCTGGTTTAAACCAGCATCTTTGACTGCATCCAAAACGGCAAATCCTGCCAATTCCCTTAAGGATTTATCCCAATGTTCATCGATTTTCGTCTGTCCGATCCCTATGACTGCAACTTCACGCATTTGGATGATCCCTTTCTATATTGTTATTATGATCAAATTATATCTGTTGAATCTATCAGGAACTATCAAAAACATTACATATGGCTCATGTATAATTAGCGCAAGGAGCTAAATGTTTAAAAAGAAACCATTTTTATTAGTATTTTCGACTTTTCTTTTTTTTATTTTTCTCTTTGCAAGTTGCAATGTTCATGATTCAAATCGTGATCTTCAATCTTTACATCCAACAGCTTATCCTGCAGGTAACTCATTGATAATTACTTCCCCTGAGATTTCTGCGCCAACTGTATCGGTTGATACAAAAAAATTATCTATCTGGATTGATTGAGACATAAGAAATCAATCAGATCTGGAAAGACTAAATCTTCCTGATTCTATGTTTGTCGAAGACAAAGAAGAAGCAATTTATTGGATAGAAAAACAATCAAACAGCTCTGAAGAATCGATAATTATCCTTGAAGAATTTTATATTCTTACTGTACCTTTCATCAACCAGACTAAGAATGTGAAGTTTGAGGATCTCCTGAAAATCTGGTCAGAAAAAGTTGAAAATATCAACCTAATTCTGTGGATACAACCTGAAGCTGAGGATGATTTGCAATCAATTTTCAACAGAGAACCAGGCATTCGAGTGATTATTTCGGATGAACAACCAGAATCGTGTGGAACGATTAATTGTTGGCGGTTAATGAGTTTCAGTCATTCAGTCCCTGAGTGGAGGATCATCACCGTTGACGATCAATCCCCATTGACGCCAAATTTTGATGCCAATTATTATAAACTTGTAAAGAGAATTTTTCTCAATCTAAATACAAACCATGGTTCAGAAAATACTCATCCTTTTTTGATAAAACCGATCAGTAATTTTGACCATTCCCTGCTTACTTCTGTTCTGATGACTGGCACCACAGCTTTAGTGCGTAATACCGCATTTCAAATCGAGCAATTTGGGGTTGAATTTCCAATCAGAAACCTGAAAGAATTATTCAATTCAATTGATATTATCCATGTATCCAACGAAGTTCCGTTTTATACACAATGTCCTTCTGCTGTGCCGGTGCGGAAGGAAATGCGCTTTTGTAGTGCTCCAGGATATATTGAAACATTGAAATTAATGGGAGTTGATATTGTTGAACTCACAGGTAACCATCTCCTGGATTGGGGACCAGAAGCGTTTCTTGAGACTTTAGCTATATATGAAGAGAATGGGATTGAAACTTATGGTGGCGGTAGGACCATTGAAGACGCTGAGAAACCTCTTGTTTTAGAGCACAATGGAAATAAAATCGCGTTTTTGGGTTGTAATCTTCCAGGACCGGAAAATGACTGGGTATCGGATGATCGTCCTGGCAGTTTGCCCTGCGATTTGGATAAGCTTCAAAATACGATTATTGATCTCCGAAAACAAGAAATTAATCCAATTTTTACTTTTCAACATAATGAATTTAATACTTTCAGGGCGACCCAAATGATGAGAGAGGATTTTTGGAAAATGGCTAAGGCTGGCGCAGTTATCGTTAGCGGAAGTCAGGCGCATTACCCACAAGGAATTGATTTTGTTAATTCATCGTTTATTCATTATGGGCTTGGAAATTTTATTTTTGATCAGATGTACACCTATTGGGGTATGGCAACCATTGATGTCCATTATTTTTATAACAATCAATATATTAATACACATCAGTACCCCATCATTAATGAAAATTTTGGGCAGCCTCGCATGATGAATGAAGAAGAATCTAGGATATTATTTGAAAAAATTTATAGCAATAGTTTTTATTATCAGGCAGAAAATCCATGAAGAAAGTATTTGTCTTACTTTTGGTAGTAATGGGGTTGTCATTATCAGCCTGTACATTTCAGGAAAATTTCACACCAATAAATACTGACAATGATGCTATAAGCGGGTTAACTATATTGAATACTGCTACACCTTTCAAGCCAATTTTCAATGAAGAGGTGCCAAATAATGAGACAAAACTATGGATACCGGAATATCTCTCGGGAATTCAAATTCATTGGAAAGAAAATTCAAAAATTATTTTCAGTTCAAATGAGCTGGATTCAGATTGTTCATTTTATCCAGGAAGTGAAGGTGAAATTGTTGGATATTTCACTTATACATTTGTTGTTCCATTTAATTCTATTCAAGATGATATTACAAACGAAAAACTTAAAAACATTTTATTAAAAGATTTTTCTGACCATGCTATGAATGGGAAGGTATATCTTTCTAACTCCACTTATGCTTTATTGGAAGAATCTCTGGGAGATTTATCATTAAATGTGAATATTGTGCCGGAGGAAGAAATATTTTCAATGGTGAATCAATCTTCTGGAAATTATGGATTGATTCGGTTTGATTATTTAGAACCCAAATGGAAGGTGATCAGAATTGATAATATATCTCCTTTTGATCAGAATTTTGACCAGGAAGATTATTATTTATATTTTCCCATTCGTTTGCATTGTTCACAAAGTGAATTTTCTATCAAGATTTTGAAAGACTTAGAAGGAAAATTTTCAACTCGATATGATGAAAAAGTTACCTCTGTATTACTCACAGGTACAACTGCGTTAACCAGAGCAACCGCAGATAGAATGGAAAAATATGGCAATCTATACCCAGGAGAAAACATTACACCCTGGTTCGATAATTCAGATATTCGGCACATTTCCAGTGAAACTCCGTTTTATGTTGATTGCCCACCTCCAAACCCTGTTCAAGAGAATCTTGTTTTCTGTTCTCATCCGAAATATGCAGAATTATTCTCTTTTTTGCATGTTGATATCATCGAATTAACCGGAAACCATTTATTAGACAAAGGAGTAATTCCTTTTGAGAATACGTTATTGTTATTTAATCAATCTGATCTACTGTATTATGCAGGTGGATTTTCAGAGAAAGAAGCGCAACAACCTGCATTATTTGAGCATAATGGAAACAAAATTGCTTTTCTTGGTTGTAATATCGCTGGCCCTCCGAATGTATGGGCGACGGAATCTAGAAGTGGCGTGAATGCTTGTGATTTTTCTAGATTAACAGAACAGATTCGTGCTTTGAAAGAAGAAGGTTATTTGCCGATTATGACGTTTCAATATTATGAATCAAATTCAATGAAACCATCTTCAGCACAGATGAATGATTTTCGAATGATGGTTGATTCAGGAGCTGTGATCGTGAGTGGCAGTCAATCACATGTGCCCATGTCAATGGAAATTTACCATGACGCGTTTGTGCATTATGGTTTGGGTAATTTATTTTTCGATCAAATGGATTCGATCAACAATCGGAGAGAATTTTTAGATAGACATATTTTTTATGATGGAAGATTGATAGGCACAGAATTATTAACCGCTATGCTTGAAAATTACGCACAACCAAGACCGATGACAATTAGTGAAAGAGTAAATTTGTTGCAGGATGCTTTTAAGTACTATAGGCTTACAGTTGAGGAATAACATTTATGAAAATATTTGATGTGACCGTGCCAATTTTGAATTTGATGCCTGTATGGCCTGGTGATCCTCAGGTTGATAATCAACTTGTCAGTTCGATTGAAAAAGGAGAAGAGGCAAATGTTACCAGCATTAAAATGTCTGCTCATACAGGCACGCATATCGATGCCCCCAAACATTTTATAAAATCTGGTACAGGTATCGAGGGGCTGAGCCTGACAACCTTGTTGGGAGACGTGGAGGTTGTTGAAATTGATTTTGGGAATTCCCATATTGATGCTTTGACCTTGAGAAAGTTAAACGAGAACCAATGGCCACAAAGAGTTCTATTCAAAACAAATAATTCAAAATTGCGATTATTGGACGATGACAAATTTAACCAGAATTTTATTGCTTTATTACCGGATGCTGCTGAATTCCTGGTCTCAAAAGGTGTAAAACTTGTGGGAATAGATTATTTATCTATTGCGCCATTTGAAAATGGTTCAGATACTCACATCGTATTGTTGGAAAATGATGTAATAGTGGTCGAAGGATTAAATCTGGCTGATATATCGCCAGGAATCTATGAATTGATAGCATTACCGATTTTGCTTGCAGATGCTGATGGCGCACCAGCGAGAGTGTTGTTAATCCAAAGATAAAGTTATTTAGGGACGGTTAAGGTAAAACCTCCATCAATCACAATCACCTGACCACAAATCATATCCGCAGCGGGGCTACAAAGAAACGTAACAACCTCAGCTACGTCCTCAGGCGTCACTAATCTCCCTGCAGGCGTATTCATGATGGTTTTCGAGGTCACATCCTTACTATTCATGAAGGCAAAATGTTTTAATGCTTCGGTTTCCACCATTCCAGGTGAAACTGCATTGACATGTATATTTTTAGGTGCCAGTTCAACAGCCATGTAGCGGGTCAGTGAGTCAAGGGCTGCTTTGGAAGATCCTACGGCAATATAATCAGGCAGTACGCGCATTGAACCGGGGCTGGAAATATTGATTATGTGACCCACGCCAGCTATTTCCATAAGTGGTACAGCTTTTTGACTGCAAAGCATGGCTGCACGAACATTGACCTGCATGGTGTAATCCCAACCAGTTACTTTTTGCTCGATAAGAGGTCGATTAAAGCCACTGGCAGCGTTATTGACGAGGATATCAAGTTTGCCAAATTCTGATGAAATCTTTTCAAACATTATTGCAATCTCTTCCTCTTTAGCCATATTGGCTTTGATGATATGAGCTTTTTTCCCCAGATTGTGAATTATTTCGGATGTCTCTTCAGCCTGGGTGCGGTTTCGATTGTAATTTACGATAATATCTGCACCTAAGCTGGCTAACTTAATGGCAATCGCTCGTCCAATTCCTCTACCAGAGCCTGTCACTAATGCAATTTTTCCTTCAAAATTTTGATAACTATTATCCATTGGTAATAATCCTTTCAGAATTTGGTTTCTATTGCAGGAAAAATTGCCCCATCAGATGTATTAATTTCGTTTAATTCACCATTTGTTAACAACCTGGATATTCTTGCAGCATCTTTCTTTAGTTTTCCAATGTTTATCCCCAGATAATTGCCGGAATAAGATGCAAGCCATTTCTCCGCACGGACGAACATTTTCTCAGCACCTGAAAAATTCCGGTGTTGAATGTGATAATAAGCAACACCAATCTGCAAAATCCCCCTGTATAGATCCCTGATGGATCCAGGTTCGTCACGCCATGCTAATTCTAATTCTTCGTGAGCAGCAAAGAATTTTTTTTGATTAAATAAACGAATCCCTTTTATTGCTCGCGGATCAAGAATATTGATATTTTTGGTTTTATCGTTCATAATGGCATTTATTAATTTCAAAAATTATAACATGTACTCAGTCCATCAAAATGGTGATAGATATCCCAAGAATTAATCAAAGCGATATGATAGGATTAATATTGAGAAAATTCTTTTCGTATCAAGGAGAGATATGAGAAACCCACTAGCTGACGAAATTATTTCTGACGATTTAACAGATGATGAAATTTATAACCTTTGTGTTCAGACCAATTTTTGGACGTGGTCTGCACAAGCAAAAGTTCAACCTATTGCAGTTCACAATGCGAAAGGTGTTTATTTTTGGGATATTTATGGAAAAAAATACTTAGATTTTAACTCCATGGTTATGTGTGTAAATATTGGACACGAAGATGAACGAGTCATTAGAGCCATGGTCAAGCAATTATATGAATTACCATTTGCTGGTCCTAGAATGGCAACCAAGCCCAGAGCATTGTTGGGAAAAGCATTAAAGAGTATATTGCCAGAGCAATTGGATCATTTTTTGTATACATTAGGTGGGTCAGATGCCAATGAAAATGCGATTAAGTTAGCAAGATCGTACACAGGAAAATTTAAAATTCTTACACGTTACCGGTCTTACCATGGCGCTACTTATGGGGCGATAGCCTTGACAGGTGATCCTCGAAGATTGAGTTGGGAACCTTCTGTCATGATGGGAGTTGTCCATTTTTTAGATCCTTACCGTTACCGGTCAACATTTCACCAGCACAACCCTGAAATCTCTGATGAGGATTTTGCCAGAGATTATCTAAAACATTTGGAAGAAATTATTATGTTTGAAGGTCCAGAAACAATAGCTGCCATCTTGATAGAAACTGTTACAGGTACAAACGGAATAATCATTCCTCCTAACGGATATATACAAGGTGTTCGGGAACTATGTGATCGGTACAAAATTGTTATGATCTGCGATGAAGTCATGAGCGGATTTGGTCGAACAGGCGAGTGGTTTGCGTTTAATCATTGGGGAATTGTTCCAGATATTGTCACGATGGCAAAAGGTCTTACATCTGGATATGCTCCGCTTGGAGCAATTGCCATGCGGAAAGAAATAGCCCAGGCGTTCAATGAAAAAGTTTATCAAGGGGGATTAACTTATAATGGCCATGCGGTTTCCCTGATCGCTGCTTTCTCTGTGATAAACGTAATGAAGGAAGACAAATTGGTTGATCAAACCAGGGAAAAAGGGAAATTATTAAAAAAGTTATTACAAGAAATGTATGAAAAGCATCCAAGTGTTGGAGATGTTCGGTCTATTGGATTGTTTGGTGTTTTGGAACTTGTAAAAAACAGGGAAACGAAAGAACCGATGTCACCATTTAATGTAAATAACCCAATTATGTTGAAGTTGCGTCAGTTTTGCCTGGATGAAGGTCTTTATATCATCATCCATTGGCACAAAATTCTTATTATCCCACCATTAATTATCACAGAAGAGCAACTGCAAGATGGTTTCAGAATCATAGATAGAGCGCTTGAAATTACAGATGGTCAAGTTGAGGTTTAAGTGCAACTAAATCTATTTGATTGCATCAATATAATAGAATAACAAAGCAGGAGATATTAATGGAATTAAAATTAAATAAATTCGCGAATTCAGAAAATGAAGCGAACAAAGTAGAAAAATTGATAATTATTGGCGCAGGTCCTGCAGGTTTATCAGCCGCTTTATATGCAGCCAGAGCAGAATTGTCTCCATTGGTGATTACTGGAATGTCATTAGGCGGTCAGGCATCATTAACCCATACAATTGAAAATTATCCCGGTTTTCCCGATGGTGTCGGTGGGGCTGAATTAGGAGAATTATTTCAGAAACAGGCAGAGAAATTTGGAGCAAGATTCGAATTTGACAATGTTACTGAAGTGAATTTCAAAGAATCGCCGTACATTGTTAAAACGTATGGCAATGAATACAAAACCGAAACAGTAATTATAAGCACAGGAGCAAGCCCCAATTATCTGGATGTTCCAGGCGAAAAAGAATTAATTGGTAGAGGGGTTTCATATTGTGGCACATGTGATGGGTGGTTTTTTAAAGATAAAGATATTGTTGTTGTTGGTGGAGGAGATAGCGCTCTGGAGGAAGGTATCTTTTTAACAAGATTTGCTAAAACGGTAACCATTCTACATCGTCGCGACGAATTAAGAGCCGGAAAAATTTTGCAGACCAGAGCCTTTAGCAATCCAAAAATAAAATTTATCTGGGATTCTGTAGTTGAAAAGATTAATGGAACTTCAGCCGTGGAAAGTGTTTTGATCAAAAACGTGAAAACAGGAGTAGAAATTACATTTCCAACAGATGGTGTTTTTGTTTTTATTGGACATACGCCCAATACGGATTTATTTAAAAGCCAACTGACAATGGATGAAAACGGATATTTACAGGTTGATTCGAAAATGCAAACAGCACTATCTGGGGTTTATGCAGCAGGCGAAGTAATGGACGCTAGTTTCAAACAGGTTGTCACTTCAGCCGGTTGGGGTGCAGCAGCAGCAATTCAGGCAACCAAATTATCTCGAGTCTAAAGAATAAAAAATCTTACCAACATAAATAGAGCCTCAAAAGTTGAGGCTCTATTTAATATCTGAAATTATAAATTTATGGTGAAGGTGTAGAAGCTACGTTTGCCCACCAGATAAAAGTCCTTGGATTACTTACATTTCCTGCTGGTTGGTAAATAGCCTGTCCATCTTCACTACTACCCGTTTGGCGTACAACTAATACAGTCCAACGTAACACATGAGGGACTGAGCTATTCGGTCTGAAACTGGCAGGGACAATGAATTTCGTGTCTGTTACATACTCCACCAGACGGCGACCTTCCCCTTCGGTAACATCTTCGACGGTGACAGCGTAATATTCATCCGACCGTAGTGTTCCCACTGAAGACCATTGCAATGCGATGGTATCGTTGGCTGCAGTGAATGGTGCACCATCTGCAGGTAACAACAAGCTAGGTGCTTGATAAGGCGGCGGATTTGTTGCGGTTGGTGTGGGACCAGCTGTTGGGAGTCGTTCACAAAGAGGAATCGTCAAAGGCATACCTTCATAAACAATGTCAGAAGTCATACCATTCCATTCCCGGATTGCATCCATTTCAACGTTGTAATTTCTAGCGATGGTACTGAGGGTATCTCCAGATGTTACTGTGTAAGAGATCGTATTACAGGCTTGCACCGTAGAATCCACCTCGCTTAATGTAGCAGTAGGTTGAGGAGATGGTGTGGGTGTGGGTTGGGGAATCAACAGTTTTTGTCCCACCGACAGATTATCACAGGTTGCAGAGAGATTATTTTTTACAACTATACTATTGACAGAAACATTAAAAAGAAATGCAATCGATAGACAAGAGTCTCCTGATTGCACGGTGTATTCGAGATCAGGTAGAGGCGTCATGGTTGGTTCAATTGTAGGTGTTAAAGTGAGAGTTGGTGTAATTGTGATGGTTGCAGTTGCGGTAGTAGTGGGTGTGGTAGTCGGTTCAACTACCATACCGGTTTGATTCATGACTGCATAAACAGCCCCAGCACCGATGGCTAAAAATAAAATGACCAGGGCAATCACGAGTGGTAAAGCCAATGTTATGGAAGGTACTTTGGGACCTTTAATTTCCGGTTTTTTTGAGATATTTTCTGTTGATTTTGTTACTGAAGACCCACATACCAGACATCTGGTAGCATTTGCGCTAATTCTGGAACCGCAAACCGGACAGGTGGATGATTGATCTATATTTTTATTTGTTGTCATATTATTTCCTGTTTGATATCAAATACAAATTCAATTGCGGATTATAACACAGCAAAAATTGTATAAAAAATAAAAATTATGGATTGATTTTCATGTTTATGATATCCTGTGGCAATGAATGAAGCCCACAGTATGTATTTGCATATTCCATTTTGTCAAAAAAGATGTTCGTATTGTGATTTTAACACATTTTCAGGTTTGAGCCATCTTATCCCGGCGTATATACATCAATTGAAGAGAGAAATTTCTTTTTATGGGAAGCAATTCGGAAAAGAATTACCTGTAAAAACCATTTTTTTTGGTGGAGGTACTCCATCTTTGATTGAGGTAAACCTTTTCAAATCATTATTTGAAGAAATATTAGATAGTTTTCGAGTTTTACCAAACGCTGAAATAAGTCTGGAGGCAAATCCAGGAACAGTATCGTTGGAATATTTAACGAATTTAATCGAAATTGGTTTCAATCGCATCAGTTTTGGTTTGCAGACTTCTAATTCAGTGTATCTTGAATTGTTAGGCAGGATTCACGATCATTATCAATCCATTCAAGCAATCCAATGGGCAAAACAGGCTGGATTTTCAAATATCAATCTGGATTTGATTTATGGATTACCAGGTCAAACCTTTGATGAGTGGAAAAAAACTCTGGAGGATTGTCTACATTTTTCTGCGCAGCATATTTCTCTTTATGCACTGGGGATCGAAGAGAACACACCTATGCATGACTGGGTAGAGAAAGGGTTGGTTGAAAATCCTGATCCGGATCTGGCAGCCGAAATGTACGAATTGGCGGACAATCTTTTATCAGAAAATGGATTTGAATGTTATGAGATTTCTAATTACTACAAGGTTGATGAAAACATTGACTATCGATGCCAACATAATTTACAGTACTGGCGCAATCAACCTTATTTTGGTTTCGGCGCTGGCGCGCATGGATATTACGATCAAGTAAGATATGAGAATGTAAATAGAATAGGGGAGTATTTAAAGTTATCTAAGGCTGATATTAATGAATATCAAAAATATCCTGTTGTAAAAAATTCAATCGAGATTGACCCATTTACTGCTATGCAGGAAACTATGATGGTTGGATTGCGATTGGTGTCAGAAGGAGTTTCAATAAAAGGATTTTTGTACCGGTTCTCTGAATCACCATTAGTGATATTTGCCAAGGAAATTGATTACTTGATGAAAAATCACTTATTGGAAATAATTGATGGGGATATCATTCGGTTGACAAAAAATGCGAGATTGTTAGGAAATCAAGTATTTTTGCAATTTGTAAATTAGGTGACAATTACTTTTGTTCCAAGTCCACGGGCTTCTATCTTATCTCCATTGTTTATTGGTGTGCACCACCTAAAAATCCATTTTGCTTCTTCAGTTTTCATGTTGACACATCCCCGGCTCATGCGAATTCCAAAATTATGATGCCAGTATGTTCCATGAAAAGCAACGCCAGTGACAGGTTCAAAAAAAGATGTCCAGGGCACACCTGGAAGTTCGTAGGCATAAATGTCGGATGTCAAATTGCCATCACCCATGTGTTTAGAAGGTAATTTGGATTGAACATAGAAAGTGCCTTTCGGAGTATCAGTGGGTATTAGGGTTGGGTCTGGATTGCGCATAGGTACACCAGAGGCAATAGTGGTTTCAAAAACCACTTTATCACCTTCAAATGCTTTTAAATTTTGGTATGCAATCGATACCTCAATTCGTTTCAAATGAGGTGGTACATCTGATGAAAGGGGAGTCATTTCTTCAAGCGGGATAATTCTTAAGTGACTGTATGGCACATGATAATCAACATTTAACAGTTCATCTTTCAATCGGTACCAGGGTTCTTTATCCGGTCCTTCATCTACGCCCATTACCCAATGTGTGGATTGGTAATATAAGCGATAAACCGGATCCCAGCCTAAAAAAGAGCGGTCACGCATCGTTTGCGTAAATGGGACGGTAATCTCTCCTAAAACTCCTTCTTCTGGAATTTTATTTTGAATAGAGTTGTAATTGATTTCCACTCGTTGTAAGTATCCACTATGGATGTATCCTCCCCAGACACGATACCAGAGTGGATTATAACCAGGACCAAATTCAGAGACGACTTCTCCGTAAACATTAACAATTTCATCCCTATAGCGTTGATATAGAATGGTGCTTTCATCATTGGGTTGGGAATGGACACTCACTGAACCTGTACCTACTCGTGCTAATAAATTGCTTTTTTGTTCGGTTTCAAATCCAAAAAATGGTCGAAAAGCCTGGGTTGTGATGGCTCCTAGTGTAACGGCTGAAAGCTTTAAAAAATTGCGGCGAGAAGGATTTTGTAATGTCATGTGGTGATTATACCAAAATCGGATTGTAATTGTCGAAATTTGTGAAAATAAAAAAAACCACGTAGTGGTTTTTTTTGTCGGGGCGAAAGGATTTGAACCTTCGACCTCTTGCACCCCATGCAAGCACGCTAGCCGGACTGCGCCACGCCCCGATGGCGTTATTATAGTAGGAGATTAAAAATTTGACAACCTTTTGGCTGATTTGAGGTAAAAAAACACTTTTGTCAAAATTTTATTTTTGCGCATAGGCATAAAAAGTAGGTATGAATAGAACTCGAATTCCCTGAGATAGAGCATCGTGTTCGACTTTTTTGTATTTAAGAATTTCTTCATCCGGGTACAATATTTCAAGGTCACGCTGAATGGTTTCCCATTCCGCAGAAGCATTGATTGTGTTGTTATCAATCTTTTGGTGTGAGCCGAAAATTCCCCAATGAATATTGGTAAGTCCTGATTGTGTCAACCAATTAACTACATTGCGTCCCGTTGAAAGATGGACTCCCTGATTTGATAAAGATGAATTCTGCATTTGTCCTAATTTTTGCAGAGGAGTGGGGGAATCAATTCTGGATAAATAATCTGGCTCAGCGAAACAACAAATCCACCCCGATTTCTTTGTCACTCTGGACATTTCTTTAAGAATTCTTACCGGATCGTTCATCCAAAGTAGTAAATAATGACAAAAACTAAGGTCAAAGAAATCATCTTTTATTGCAAGTGATAAACCATCTCCATTAACAAGTTTTGATTTCTGGCAAATCTTTCTTGCTGTCTTTAAGAATTTGTAAGTCAATATCTAAACCAAAAGTTTTGTGATCTGATTGAGTAAATTCATCCAGAACAGCAGAAGAACCACAACCAACTTCTAAAACATAGGCTTGATCAGGTAGAGATATTTGATTAATGATGAAATTTCTTGTTTGTTTGGTCCAGGATGCCTGTAGTTTATAACGTGAAGACCAGAATTGATAATCATTCATTCATTTTTATTCAATAATTTTGCATTAGACCATATCCATTCCCAAGAATCCGTCAGGAAATTTCCCAGAGGTTTATTGATGCCTTGAGCAGGTAATGCATCGCCATCCGGTTCTAAATATAACCAGGCTTTTCCAGCACCATCCGGAAAATATCCAGCGTCATCAATTTCAGCGGAAACAGGATTGAATTGGGAATAAGGAACAGGTAAATCCCAATTCAAATTAAAGCCATATTCAGCAGCTTTGTTACGAAGCTCAATGACAAGATTTTCAAATTCAGGATTTTTATAACTCAAGGAGATATTTTCTACGCCAATTTGTTTGAACTGATCCATTATTTTTATATAATCATCCACAGTTGATTTTTCAATGGTTAGGTGTACCGTGGTATGGATATCCTGCGGAATAATATCACGAAGGGCTTCCCAAGATTGCTCGTTTTCAGGTTCAAATGTAAGTAATAAATGGTCCAATCCGGAGTTTAATAACTGCTCCAAATATAAATTTTCTGAAAGACGCAGACCGTCTGTTGATAATCCTGTTACCATCCCTAGATCTTCAGCCTTGACAATTGAATTCGATTAAATCTGATCTTAATGTGGGTTCTCCGCCTGTAAAAACCACATGAGGTATTCCGCTTTGCCAGGCTTTTTCAAGAACTAATTTCCATTCATCCAGGGATAATTCTCGTTTTACACGCTCTTCAGGAGATAAACCAAATTCATCTTTATTGCTTAATTTATATGTCAATGCACAATCTAATCGATATGGCGCAATCGGGAAATCGATATAAGGTGTAGAACGTTCAAAATCAAGATAAGTTACCGGATCTAAATCGGGGGTGTTGATTAAAGTATCAATGCGGGACATAAAATGATCAAAATCCTTAGCGACGTCTTCAAATGAGATTTGATAGCGTTTGATGATAGATTCAATCACTTCAGATCGTGGGGTTTGTTTGATTAAGTGATATGCATATTCTGTTGCAGTTTGGTTGAGATGAAGAACAGTACTCGCATTGATGATCAACAGACCTTCTCCTCCTGGTTCAATCCGTAAGTGGAGCCGATATTGATAATCACTATCCTGAGGAGCTTGATAGTTATACAAACCAGGTGGGAGAACCTGCGCTTTATCAAAAAAAATCGATTTCAATTGGTTGATGATATTGGTCATAATTTCCTCCTGAGATTAGGAAAATTAATTTTTATGAGTATTAATGCGAAAGTGGACATCCACCACCACATTCCTGAACAAGTTCACATTGATTACATTTTTGGGGAAGATTCTTTCTTTCTCGAAGTTTTAACGATAATTCATGATTCCAGATGGAATTCCATGAATTCTTGAGAATATTTCCCAACGGATAATAATAGGATTGACAGGGAAGAACATCCCCGTTTGGTTCGAGACACATGTTGTACAAAGCTGCAGAACATCCTTTTACTCCCAGATCATGGGTAATGGGATTAAAGCGGCAATAATGCGTTGGGGTATACCAGATTAATTTCTGGTTATTTGACGATGTTTTTTCTTTGGCGATCTCCAATAAGGGAGAAAGTTGTGATTCAGATAAGCCTGTGCCAACGTCTTTACCTTTTCCGGAATAAATTAATGCATTTAATCCCACTGTAGGAACTCCTAATTCAGCCAGGAAATCGAGTGTCTGTGGAATTTCCATGTAGTTTGATTTCAACATGGTGGTATTCGTCATCATGTAAACTTCTTTTTGAAGCACATTTTTTATTCCGGTGACTGTTTCTTCCCATGCGCCTGAATAATTCACCATATGATCGTGTATTTGTTGGTTCGAAGATTCCAATGTAATTTGTATGTGATCCAGATCCAGCAGCGATTAATTGGTTGAAAGGAATTTGTCATTTGCTAATTTACGGCCATTTGTGTTAATTCCAGTAATTATTCCTTTATTCTCAGCGTATTGAATGAGATCCGGTAAATATTCACAAAGAGTTGGTTCTCCACCTGTAAAAACGATATGGGGTATACTCAATTCCCAAATCTTATCGATCACTTTATACCAGTCTTTCTCAGTTAATGATGCAAAATAACGATCTCGAGCATTATAACAATGTGAGCAGTCGTTATTGCACTGATAAGTCAGAGCAATATCCATTCGATAAGGAGCACTTGGGGTGTGTGAGAACGGGAGATCCATATCTAAATCTAATTCACACAATGGACAACTCTCATCTGGATCTGTAATAATTTCCATCTGAGCCAAAAATGATTTTGCATCATCAACCAATTGATCATCTTTAATTTCAAAATAATTGGATAATGAATTAAGTATCTCGTTTTCTGATTGGTCTGATAATTGCCAATAAGCGATTGCTGTAGCACTTGGATTGAGGTGATACGCCCGGGCAGCATTCACAAGCAGTAATCCATTACCATCATTCTCAACCCGTAAGTGAATACGATTTTTGCTATGATCCTTTTGTTGCTCAAAATGATAGATACCGGTTGACGGTAATTTTGGAGAATTTTTCTTTTCCAGTGCTTTCGGCCAGAAAGGAAATGCCATTAACGTCCACCTCCAGCACATGCACAGGCACAACCTGCACAAGCGCAGGCACAGGCACAGGATCCACCGCCACCGCCACCTCTGGATGATCTACCTGATGAGGAAGTGGTTTTAGGAATGGGATTGGTCTTGTTGGTTATACCGCTGGTGAAGCTGGTTAGATCACCGACAACACCGGAGGCGAAGGATTGTACTCCATTTGTAATGGAAGCAGCAAAGTCGGCTCCGGGTAAACTCGGTAGATTAATGGAAGTTTTTCCTGAACCAGATGGCATTGGAGATGCATCCACCTTTCCAAAAGTTGGAGTACTCGATGTTGTGGGTCTAACCATTGGGTCATAACGCCACCACCAGGTTGGAATAAACACAGGTCCGCCTCCAAACGATTCTTTTGTGCGATCATCGAAATTCCTGTCCAACATTGTCCAGTCAATATTCTCATCAAATTTTTCGGATTTAACCTCAGGTGTCTGGGCTGTTTCTACCTGATTCCAGGCTTTTTCCATAATATCTTTATAAAAGGTAATCGATTCTTTACGGCTGAAACCTTTCATCTTTTTAGAAACAGTGCTTACAAGATTTATGATCATGGTTTGGAGGTCAGTCCTTTGACCCTTTTTGTCTTTTTGCATAGCAGTTAAAAATTCTTCTTCGTAAGGTTGTAAGCCTTCTGGTTTTGGTTCCGTCACTTTGATTTTTAATGGTTCACGTGTGATAACTTCAGCTGCGCCTTTTTTCAAAACTGAGAAAAGTATCATCATCAAAACACGATCCATGGGTTGTTCCATCAATATCGCAGCTTCAACAGCGGTTAATCCTCTTTTGATCCCATGGCCTTCAACTGAAATTTTGGGTGGAAGATATTTGAGTTTCCTCTTTTTCGCTCCAACGGTGGCTGAATAAATTGTCAATGCAAAGAATGCAAACATACCCAGGCATATCAATCCGGAACAAATTGCATCTGAGTCGAATGAAATTGTTGGTGCTTTTACAATTTGAGATTCCGGTACCATTCTGGTAGGAAAACTGGCACCGAATTTATATTGGGTGTAAGAATTTGCGTTCGGGCTATTCCACTGGTAGTAGATACCACCCACATTATCAAAACCACTTACAGGGGTAGAATCTCCGGGCCAGCCTTGTGGAGTGTTGTACCGAGGTTCATTTTCCGTAAGTCCGACGGGAAGATAAAGTGTGACTGTCATGTCAGTACTGCCGGCAATAAATTCTGGGCCAAACCAGGTTGGAGAAATTTCAAAGCTTGCATAGGGTTCATCTGCTTCAACTTCGGATGGGTACAAAGATTTATTAATCGTCCCGATAAACACATGCAGAGTGCCTTTTTGTCCGGGTTGTATGGCTTGATTTCCCAAGTCAACCATGATTCCAATATCGATATAATCCGATTTTTTAATGCTATCCACGGGCAAACCATCTATATCCGCAGTGATACTACTCAGAACGTAATTATTATTAGGCAATCCAACATCAACAATATCAATTGGATGTGCACCAGGTTGATTTGCCAGATCAAAATAGTACTCAATCGAAAGAGACCCGTCTTCATTTACAAAGACATCCATGGTTTGCTTTTCGACAGCAAAATAATAGTCCTGAGCATGTACAACTCCAGAATTGCCGGCCAACAACAGTAGGATTAATAAAATACTAAATAATTTAATTTTTCTAATCATATTAATCTCCATAAATCCTGACGGTTACCATTTTGGTTCTTCGGTTAATTGATACGTCGTATTGCAATAAGGGCAGGAGACCATTGGTGCTCCATTTACCAAGGAAATTGAGTCTTTCGTTAAAATACCTCCACACTGCTGGCATTTGAGTGATTCAAGAGATACATTTCCAGGAAGATCAACATTGAGAGTGACATTCGTTGTATTTGACTCCACTTTCTTTTTTCGTGTCACAAAAAAGATAATACCAAAAGCGACAAGACAAAGAATTATCCCAACTAACAGATTTCCAACCTGTCCTTGCGGGCTGAATGCACTCAATATAAATAAAACTCCAAATAGAACCAGAATGCCTGAAGCAAGATATGCGATGATTTTCATGAGAACCTCCGAGATTTATTTGGAAAACAAATTGTTGTGGAAAGAAAATTATAGACTGTTTTGTTATAGAATTATTTTATCAAAGAATTTTCATTTAGAATGAATTATCCGGCTTCATCCATTTAAACAAAAATATAAAGGGAGTGTCCAATGAGCAACGAAATATCCCAAGAAAAATATGAAAAACTTAAAGAAGAAATCAATTTTCATAATTATCGCTATCATGTACTTGATAAACCAGTTATCAGCGATGCTCAATTTGACAAATTGTTAGTAGAGTTGCGTGAAATAGAAACAATTCATCCTGAATGGATCACTGCGGATTCACCAACCCAAAGGGCTGGGTCAATTCCAATATCAAAATTTGAAAAAGTACAACACCCCATTCCAGTATTAAGTCTGGCGAATGCCTTTGACAAGGAAGATGTGATAGCCTGGCGAGATCGTTTATTAAAATTAAGTCCTACAGTTGCAAATGCTCAATTCGTTGTTGAACCAAAAATTGATGGGTTGACTGTTGTTTTGCACTATCAGAATGGATTGTTTGTAAAAGGCGCTACACGTGGAAATGGTGAGGTGGGTGAAGATATTACCAGTAATATTCGTACCATTCGATCAATTCCATTGCGAATACCTGTGGGTGAAAAGAATATTCTATGTACCAGAGTATCTTGTTGTGCGAGGTGAAGTTTATATTTCTTTATCTGATTTTGAATTGCTTAACAAGAAAATAATGGAGAATGGAGAAAAAGCTTATCTGAATCCTCGGAATACTGCAGCAGGATCTTTGCGGCAATTAGATCCTAACATTACGGCCAAGAGACCGCTAAGATTATATGCTTACAACATATTGACCAGTAGTGGCGATGTACCCAAAACACAATGGGGAGTTTTGGAATATTTAAAACTGCTAGGTTTTTCAGTTTCCGAATTTTCAGTCCAGTGTGAAAATATTCAGGAAGTTTTGAATGTTGCCGACATCTGGCAAACACGAAGAGACCAAATTGATTTCGAAGTCGATGGTATCGTGATTAAAATTGATGATCTGGATCTTGATAAAAATCTGGGATTTGTTGGCAAAGATCCGAGAGGTTCGATTGCATTAAAATTTCCGGCCCGGGAAGAAGTCACCAAACTATTGGATATTGGGATTAATGTTGGCCGGACTGGTGTATTAACTCCCTATGCAATTTTAGAACCGGTTGAAATTGGTGGGGTTGTGGTTAGACAAGCGACTTTACATAATTTTGACTATATTTTTGAAAAAGATATTCGTATTGGTGATAGTATTTTTGTCAAAAGAGCTGGAGATGTAATCCCTTATGTAATAGGTCCGGTTGTCGATGCAAGGGATGGTAGCGAAAAGCCATTTGAAATACCTGAGCACTGTCCAGCTTGTGGCAGTCATATCGAACAAATAAGTGGTGAGGTAGCCTGGTATTGTATGAATGCAGCTTGTCCTGCTCAATTGGTTCGGAATCTGGAATATTTTGTCTCCAGATCCGCTATGGACATTGTTGGAATGGGTATAAAGATTGTAGAGCAACTCGAAAATGAAAAATTATTAGAAGATGTTGCCGATATTTATCAATTAACAATGGATTCATTAATTAATCTGGAAGGTTTTGGAAAGAAAAAAGCTGATAACTTACTTGAAGCCATTGAGAGTTCAAAACAAAGACCATTAAACCGGTTGATCACCGCACTTGGCATTAATGGTGTCGGCGAAGTTATGGCGTCTGAATTGGCAAAAAAATACGCCAATTTAGACGAGTTATCATCAGCTTCTATAGATGAGTTGTTAACAATCGAAGGAATTGGCCCGAATATCGCCAATCAGATTGTCGAATGGTTCAATCAGGAAAGAAATAAACAAATATTATTGAAACTTAAAAAGGTTGGAGTTTGGCCTCAGGTTAAGAAAAGTGAAAAAACAATAGGGAAAGGAATGCCATTTGATGGAAAAAATTTCGTTGTCACAGGCGCTTTGGAGCGTTTCTCGAGAACAGAAATCAAGGAAGTGATTGAATCTCTTGGGGGTAAAACCTCCAGCAGTGTTAGTAAAAATACAGATTTTGTATTGGTAGGTGAAAGTCCCGGTTCAAAATTTGATAAAGCAAAAGAATTGGGAATCAAAATTCTCAATGAAGAAGAATTTATTAAAATGGCAAATTTAACATGAACAAGATTTTTCTCAAGCCTGGAAAAGAAAAAGCAGTCATACGCCATCATTCATGGATTTTTTCTGGGGCGATTGATACAGTAGTAGGTGATCCTGAAAATGGATCTTCTGTTCAGGTATATGATTCAAAAAAGAATTTTCTGGGCATCGGTGCTTTCAGTCCTTCTTCTCAAATACGGGTGAGAATGTGGTCTTTTGAAAATGAGGAAATTGATCAAACTTTTTTCGAAAATAGGATTGATGTTTCGATCAAACGCCGCTTTCATTTAATGAAGAAATATGATGATTCCGCCTGGAGACTGATACACGCTAAATCTGATCAGATCCCAGGTTTAATAGTTGATCAATACAATGATGTGCTGGTAGTCCAAATTCTATCCAGCGGATCGGAATATCATAGAAATACCATCGTAGATGCTTTAAAGAAAATTACTGGTATCAACAATATTTATGAACGTTCTGATCTGGATGTTCGAAAAATCGAAGGACTAAAGGAACGCACAGGTCCAATATCAGGAAAAATTCCCAATGAAATCCATATTTATGAAGGCGGACATCAATTTATTGTTGACCTGGAGCACAGCCAAAAAACGGGTTTTTATCTTGATCAGAGAATAAATCGTCGCATTGTAGCTGATTATTGTATCGAAAAAGATGTGTTGAACGTTTTTTCATTCACGGGTGGATTCAGTATTTATGCTGTTGGCAGTGGCGCAAAGAAAGTTGTTTCTTTGGATAGCAGTAAAGAAGCATTGGAACTGGCTAAAAGGAACCATATATTAAATGGATACAGCGACAATGATCATGAATGGTTAGAAGGAGATGCATTCCAGCTTTTGAGAAAAATGAGAGATCAAAATAAAAAATTTGATGTGGTGATTCTTGATCCTCCAAAATTTGCCCCAACCGCTGCTCATGTGGATAAAGCAGCAAGGGCCTATAAAGATATAAATCTACTCGGTTTAAAATTGCTTAATCCTGACGGTATTTTGGTAACTTTTTCGTGTTCAGGAGGATTGAATGAAGGATTATTTCAGAAAATTGTGTCGGATGCAGCATTGGATGCCGGTGCTTTTGCCACAATATTAGAAAAGTTGAATCAAGGACCTGATCATCCAGTCAGCCTTAACTTTCCGGAAGGTGCGTATTTAAAAGGCTTAATTTGTCTAAAAAATTAAGCCTTTTGATCTGGAAGTGGATAAATAGTTGTGGAGATGGCGGGAATCGAACCCGCGTCCGAAAGAATAGATCAGCAGATATCTACGAGCGTAGTTAGATGATCATTTCGCGGCTACATCAGACAACTAACAAAACTGATGAAGTGCTATCTGCTCAGACCCGAAAGTCCTCTTTCATATTTCCCGCAGATTGAAATATGGCAACCTGACTTTGTGTCGCCTATTCTTCCACCGGTCAGGTAGCGGGGTAGATAGACGTGGTTCTCAAAGGAACCATTCGGCTACTAGTCTCTCACTAGGCAGCGAGAGGCATAGCAGCGTACGTGTTTGTGCGATTGGCACTTGTTTTTTTGTACTGATTTATCGAGGTCGGTACCTCTCGGCTCGCAATCTGGGACCAGCCTCTCCCGTCGAAGCCTGTCATCCCCAGATATGTTTATTATATCAAGGTTAATTACAAACAGGAAGTCGGTAAATTTTTACGCACCAAGGAAGATCATAATATTTTCAAATGATAAGAATTATTAAAAAATTGTATAAATTTTGTAAAATGTTGTACATGGATCTCTAAAAATGAGTGGATTAGGGTTAGAATCCTAAAAAATGAGGATTATGGAAAAAATATTTTTGCAGTTAGAAAATGTTTCAAAAATTTATATTGATGGTTCCAAGAATCAACGTAAAGTATTAGATCAGGTTTCGATTTCATTTGAAAATGGTCAAATCATCGCCATCCTGGGGAAGAGTGGGAGCGGAAAAAGCACGCTTTTGAACTTAATCAGTGGCATCGATTCGGTTTCTTCTGGATCGATCCGTTTTAATGGACACAGTATCTCTGCTTCATCGGACCGAAATTTAACCGAGATCAGAAGAAATAGCATCGGTTTTATATTTCAATTTTTTAATTTGTTGCCGTCATTGACCGTTTGGGAAAATGTGATCTTACCTTTGGAATTAAAAAATATGCTGACAAAAGACGACCTTCTTCGGGCAGAATTTCTGCTTTCGGAAGTCGGTATGTTAGATCGTAGAAATGATTTTCCCGATAAATTATCCGGTGGAGAACAACAAAGGGTTGCCATAGCGCGAGCGATTATTCACAAACCAGATTTGATTCTGGCTGATGAGCCTACCGGTAATCTTGATGACAAAAATGGAAAAATTGTGATGGAATTATTATCCAGATTGGTCAAAGAAAATCAGAGAAATATGATTTTGGTGACACATAGCCGAGAAGCAGCAAAATTTGCGGACCAGGTTTTCTCGATTATTGATGGAAAATTAGTTGCCTGTAAAAAACCGGATTAAGATGAAATCTGTAGGTTTATTATTAAAATTTAGTTTGCGTCATCTGGTTCGTCAGGGTTGGCAGACGATTCTTCTAATTATTGGAATTCTATTGGGGGTTGCTGTTGTTATTGCCATTGATTATGCAAATGAAAGTTCTAAGAAAGCTATATCTTTAAGTACGCAAAGCATTACAGGAAAAGCAACGCACCAGATATTGGCTTCAGGATCGGGGATTCCAGAAGAATATTTTGCAGATATGGTGAGAAATGGAGTTTTTAATGAAGCGTCACCTGTGCATCGAGGGATATGTAAATGTTTCGGAATTTGATCAGCAAGCAATTTTGATATTAGGCATTGATCCTTTGTTAGATTTTCCTTTTCGACAATATTATGGAGATGACGATAGTCAACTAAACCAATTAATTTCGATTATTTCAGAACCCAACACTGGCATCATAGCTCAGGATCTGGCTGATGAATTTGATATACAACTTGGTGATGTAATCAATTATATTTTCGAAGGAAAACCTGGAAAATTAAAAATTGTTGGCTTTATTTCGACGGACGAACCGATTGCAAGAGAATCTTTAAAGGGAATGATCATTGTTGATATCTCCACAGCACAAATTGCCTTCAATAAAATTGGGACTTTGGACCGAATAGAATTAATTATTAATAAACCAATTGAAGAATCAATTATAAATAATCAACTACCTTCAGGTTTGGTTATTCGATCAACGATCGATCAAAACCAGCAATTGAGTAATATGGTTGGAGCGTTTCAACTTAACCTCACAGCACTCAGTTTATTAGCTCTGGTTGTTGGTGGATTTCTGATATACAACACGATGACTTTTTCCGTCATTCAAAGAAGAGAATTAATTGGTTTGTATCGTAGCATTGGCTTCTATCGATCAGAAATTTTCTTTATGATCATTTTTGAAGCCCTTGTGATTGGTTTGATAGGAACGATCTTTGGTGTAATTGTCGGGATTGCACTTGGAAGAGAAACGGTCAATTTGATATTACAAACAATCAATGATTTATATTATGTTACTACGGTAAAGAGTGTTTCTATTCCTTCCGTCAGTGTGATCAAGGGAATTTTATTGGGCATTTTCGCCACCATTCTTGTTTCTATTCCACCTGCGATCGAAGCAACGCAGGTAAGCCCGCGCACAGCAAAAATTCGATCAGGTTACGAGGGTAAAGTCAGAAAGAATCTCATCATTCTTTCTTTTTTAGGTGTTTTACTATTCTTAATTAGTTATTATTTATTGTTTTCCCCCTATTTTCAAAATCTATGGTGGGCATTTGGAGCGACTCTTCTGGTTGTTATCGGTTTTTCCATTTTCGCTGCACTCGGTTTATTCTTAATTCTTCCAGTTCTGTCAAAGTTTTTGAAAAAATACTTTGGATTAATTCCTGGAATGGCTGCAAGGGAATTATATCGGTCCCTCAGCCGAACCGCGGTTGCTGTTTCTTCTTTGATGGTTGCTGTGTCCGTAACGATTGGGATGGCGATGATGATCAATAGTTTCCGGTACACAGTTTCGATCTGGCTAAGAGAGACATTGGCAGGTGATATATATATTTCTGTACCAAATCAATTTTCAAACCGTTCGAGTGCATATATTGATCAGGAATCTGTCAGATCCATCTTTGAATATCCGGAAATTAATAAAATTGACACCTTGTTAACAACCAATGGAATCAGCGATTTTGGTGATCTGCAAATTAATGTGATCACAAATAATGAAATCGCCTACGAACGCATCTTTACCAATACTGGAGTACCAATAGAGAACATTTGGGATAGTCTATTATTGGAAAAAATACTGATCGCAGAGCCTCTGGCGAATCGATTTGAAGTAGGTATAAACGATGTTCTGCCGATGGAGACGCCAGCAGGAAAAGTCAATTTTGAAATCATCGGCATTTTTTCTGATTATACCTCCAGCCAGGGATATATCATGATGCCTCGCCCAGTATTTGAAAAATACTGGAAAAATGAAGAGATTACTGCAATTTCAATCAATTTGGATAAGGACAAAAATGTAAACGAAGCTGTACGAGAAATTAAAATCACGAGTACTTCAAAACAATCAGCAACTACTTATCCGCTCCAACCAAAATTTACGTGACGATGTTATGGTTGTTTTCGATCGCACATTTGCAATCACAAATGCTTTGCGTTTCATCGCAACAATGGTCTCGTTTATCGGCATTTTAAGTGCTACCTTGATCATATTGCTTGATCGTAAACGGGAATTCGGAATGTTGAAAGCGATTGGCTTCAGGCAAAAGGAATTAAACCAATTAGTTTTAACCGAGACAGGTTTAATGGGTTTTTTTGCAGGTATTTTTGCAATTCCAACCGGGATTGTGATTTCACTCATCCTGGTTTATGTCATTAATCTCCGTTCATTTGGATGGACAATACAATTTTATTTAGATTTCTGGTCTATCTTGCAAGGCGTTATCATAGCAGTGGTTGCTGCGTTTATCGCAGCGATATATCCCCTTAAAAGATTGAATAAACTGAAACCGATTCAGGTAATTAGAGATGAATAAAAAATATTTATTACTAATTTTTATTTTAATAATCGTGATATCTATTCTTTTTATGATTACTGGCAACCAACCCGATACATTGAGTGGATCCAACATAACATTCTTAGAGGATCAAAGTAACATAGAAGAAAATAATTATAAGAAGGCAATTGATCGAAGGGATTTTGTTTTTCCGGACGATCTTGGTGCTCATCCAGAATACTTGACAGAATGGTGGTATTACACCGGAAATTTATTTACAGATGATGGTAGGCACTTCGGATATCAATTAACTTTTTTCAGAAGAGCTATCTCCGATCAATTTGCTAACTCAAGTAAATCCAATTGGGCCAGCAATCAGATCTATTTGGCACATTTTGCTGTAACTGATACAGCAAGTAATCAACATTATGTGTTTGACCAGATTTCCAGAGGGTCTGCCGGATTAGCAGGAACATCGGTCGATCCATTGTTTTCAATCTGGCTAAAAGAATGGGAAATCGTTCAATTGTCGGACAATGTTTTCCAAATGAATGCTGGGTTCGAAGATGTAGAAATCAACTTTATCCTGACTGATATAAAAGGCATCATTTTTCATGGTGATGATGGTTTAAGTCAGAAAGGGAGTGAGATTGGCAATGCATCTTATTATTTCAGTCAGACACGAATGGAAACTACGGGCACGATACGCATTTCTGATGAGGAATTTGAGGTCAACGGATTTAGCTGGATGGATCATGAGTTTGGCACCAGCACATTAGGAAGCGACCAAATAGGATGGGATTGGTTCTCGATCCAATTAGATAATCAAACAGAAATTATGTTGTTTCAGATACGTCAAGAAGATGGTAGTATCAGCGATTTTTCCAGTGGAACAATCATCCTAAAGGACGGCAATACTGAGAATTTAGAAGTGAATGATTTTGAAATTGAAGTACTTGATACCTGGCAAAATTCTGACCAAATAACTTATCCGAACAAATGGGAAATTAATATCGAGCGAATTAATCTGAAAATGGAAATAACGCCCTTGATGAATGATCAGGAAATGAATTTATTTTTTCGTTATTGGGAAGGTGCTGTGCGTGTAAATGGAACGCTAAATGGAGAGGAAATCAGCGGATTTGGGTATGTTGAATTGACTGGGTACGCCCAATCGATGCAAGGTGTATTTTAGGAATTCTTGTGGGCAGAACAGGGCTCGAACCTGCGACCTCATCTGTGTAAGAGATGCGCTCTAACCAACTGAGCTATCCGCCCGGGTATTGCTGAATTATAATACTTGAGTGGTTTTTCATCAACCATGAATAACAAACAGGTTTCGTTATCAGACGAAATTATAAAAATAACAACTATTTCAGGTGGATCATGAAATTTTTACGATATGAACAACAAGGTTCTGTTAGTTGGGGATGGTATTTCGAAGATAAAATCGGAAAAATTGATGGGAACATCTTTGGTAATTACCGTCGATTTGAAGCAAACATTTCTATTTCTGACGTTAATTTATTGCCTGCTGTAGCACCTACAAAAATTATTTGTATTGGCAGAAATTATGCTTCGCATGCAGCTGAACACAAAGTTGATGTACCTGAAATTCCGCTCATATTTTTAAAACCATCCAGTTCACTGATTGGTAACAACGAAAAGATTATCTTACCGCCCCAATCGAACCAGGTAGAACATGAAGCCGAATTAGGCGTTGTCATTGGAAAAAGAGGTCGTTGGATTGACCCTGAATCGGCAGAAGACTATATTTTTGGATACACAATTGCCAATGATGTCACAGCCAGGGATCTACAAAGACTGGATGGGCAGTGGACACGTGGTAAAGGCTTTGATACATTTTGCCCAATTGGACCATTTATTGAAACTGAGTTTGATTCTTCAGATGCTCTGATAACCTGCAAAGTAAACCAACAAGTACGCCAAATGGGATCAACACGGGATATGGTATTCCCAGTTGAAAAATTAATAGCCTTTATTTCCAGTGTAATGACGTTGGAGGCAGGTGATTTAATTCTGACCGGTACTCCTGCCGGTGTTGGTATCCTGAAAGAAAAGGATATGATTGAAATTGAAATCGAGGGACTGGGTGTACTGAATAATCAAGTCATTGGAAGTGATTGAAATTAAAATTGTTATGTATTTGTAACAATCTATATTTATGATAAATGTTTGGGAGTAGATTTAAATTACCTAATAAATACTGACAGATAAACAAAGATGGAAAACCATTTTGAGAAATTTGCTTAAAGGCCTTGAATTGAAAAATGACACTTCTGGAAGAATACTATTTATATTGGGACTGATACTCATTGGAATCTCCCTTTTTAATTTATTTGATGATGCAATTAGTACCCAATACTATAAAATCAAGAGACAATTTTCCAGTATAAATTCCACATCCATACCAACCTTCGATATGCCTGTTGAAAAACTTGAACGGCAAACCTCAACGCCCAGTCGTGAATCGACTGGTAAGGAAAACAATTCCTTGCTTGAAACCTTCATGGAGCAAGATCAGGATCAAGAAGAAGGTTTCCTGCCATTAAATGTAGAAGTTCCGCAAGAAAAGGTTGTCACACCTCAAAATACAAGTGAATTCAATGTTATACCAGTAAGAATTTCAATTCCTGTCATCGACCTTACGGCTGATATTATACAGGCTACCAACAAGGAAATTATTCAAGGTGAAAAGACATATGTGCAATGGTCTGCTCCAGATGAATATGCAGTAGGTTGGCATTTTGATAGTGCTTATTTGGGGGTTCCGGGGAATACTGTTTTGAATGGTCACCACAATGTTTTTGGAAAAGTATTTAAAGACTTAAACATGTTGGTATCCGGGGATGAGATATTCATTTACGGTACTGATTTGCACGTTTATAAATATGTAGTATCCAATACAATGATTCTGCCTGAAAGAGATGTAACTCTCAAAGTAAGATTAGAAAATGCACGTTGGATATTGCCTTCTGAAGATGAAAGGATCACCCTCATCACCTGCTGGCCTTATTTCAGTAATACTCATAGACTCATTATTGTCGCCCGACCGGTTGGGTCCGAACCAATTCCGATCACGAATGAGAGAGATTGAGCAACTGTACTTTATTTTGGTAAGGATAAAGGTTATAAATTGGTTAGTAAACTATTGACATTAAATCAGAATAGGTTATACTATTAAAGTAATCAGGAGGCTGAGAGTCAGACAGATTTTGGTCGCTGGACCCTTATCGATAAGGGTATTGTCTGAGGAGCCAAATAGCGAAACCGGCCTGGAAAGTCGGTTTTTGTTATTTAAAATGTCATAACTGGAGGCTGCGAAGCGAACATGTAATTGGTCGCTTACCCAAAATATGGGAAAGTGTTCGTGGAGCCTAGAAGCGAAACCGGCCTAAATAGCTGGTTTTTTTATTTTGGAGATAAGATGATCAAAACATCAGTAAAGCATAATGAAAATCAAACACAAAACGTCGGGGTTGATCTGGATGAGACTTTAAGAAGGAACAAAAAAGTACTCATCGTAGATGATGATCCTGATACTGTTGAATTGATCAAACGAATTTTGAGATTATCCGATTTTGATGTTGCTTCTGCGCGTAGTGGAATAGATGCTATTTCAATTGTGGAAAAAATCCAACCTGATATTGTTTTACTGGATATCATGATGCCTGAAATTGATGGAAGGGTAACATTAAAAAAACTTCGAGAAATTACACAGTCACCGGTTATTGTCGTTTCTGCATTGAACAGCAAAGATAATATTGTGGATTTACTCAATTTGGGGAGTGATGATTACATCACAAAGCCATTCCACCGAGATGAATTAATCGCCCGAATTCATGCTGTTTTAAGACGATCAAAATTAATTTCTGTCATTGACGGTGTGTCCATTCCTGAAACTGGATTAACGATCAATTTCTCTAAACGCGAAGTGAATTTTCAAGATCAATTTATTCAACTATCCCCAAAAGAATATGAACTCATTGAATTATTGGCCAGGAATATTCCCCACGTTGTGAAATACAAAGAAATCGCCGATGAAATCTGGGGCGAAAATAGCAATTATGTAAAAAATCGTATTAAATACCTGGTGCATACCATTCGGAATAAATTTGAAGCAATAAAACCAGGAATTGAAGTGATCATTACGGCGGATCGTGTTGGATACAGGATCCAGACTGATTAGGGACATTTTTTATTCAAGGAGATTATTATGTCATCCAAATTACGAAAATTCATGAAGTTTGTACCCCAGTTTTTTACCCTACTGGGCGCTGTCAGTGTCGCTATTGCGATGCTGTTATCTTTGGTAAATTTACCGGTTCAAGCTAACACCAACCCTCCAAAATCCCATGGAACTGGAATAAGCGTTTATGTTGAAGACCAAGAGGTTATAGATTGCCCTCCAAATACTCCAACACCAACCAAAACACCTACGACACCAGAAAAAGAGACTGCTACACCAACCAATACACCTACCATCACAGCTCCACCAGATGATACACCAACATCAACACCAACATCAACATCAACATCAACTGCAACATCGACATCAACATCAACACCAACACAAACATCAACACCAACATCAACTGCAACGCCAACTGCAACACCAACATCAACTGCAACATCGACATCGACACCAACATCAACTGCAACACCAACATCAACTGCAACACCAACATCAACTGCAACATCGACAACAACACCAACATCAACTGCAACTGCAACCTCAACACCAACACCTGGTGATCCTTCGCCAACACCAGGGGATCCTACTGCGACACCAGGAGATCCCACAGTAACACCTACTCCAGATGATCCTACTGCAACAGTTACACCTGAAAATCCAACACCAACACCACCGATCGACAAGACACCGGATCCAACTCAACCACCAACATTGCCACCTCCTGTTACGACCACAACACCAAGTGTGTTAATTCCTGTAACCGGAATGGATATGGGAAATAATTCACCAATCGAAAAAACTCAATCAATTATGTTTAATTTTGGTCTGGGCTTCTTAGGCTTAGGGCTTGTTTTACAGTCAATTCGGAAAAAATTGAATTTCTAGATTTCATATAATAGTAAAAATACCCTGGGATGTTTCCGGGGTATTTTTTTACCACAAATGATATTCCATTAAAATTTTTCAAGATTAATCTTAATCAAAAATTTTCTTGGAAATTTTTAAGTTAGGAAATAGTTATAAATGATTATACAAAATATGACAAATGTGATAATATTAGTGTAATATAGTAAATATAAATTATGGATATTTCATATAAAAATTATGATACCAAAACACAAATGTAATTATGAGTTGATAATTTGGAAGCGATAAAACCATGGAGCTAGACAGACGAGAAAATAATCAATTTAATTTTTTGGAGGCTAGGAATCGGATATATAACTAGTCGCTTATCCTATTCAGGCGAAAGTTTTCGTTGTGATTAGTAGCGAAAATGGCTGATTTTGAGCAGTTATTTATTGAAGAAATTTTTAATGCTTTTTACATAAAAATTATTTGTTTTAATTTTACGAATCAAATTTTATAAGATTTAATTAGGAGATAATCATGTTATTTAAAATTAGAAAGCTGATAAATGTTTTACCTCAGGTTTTTACCTTAGTAGGAGCTGTGAGTATATCATTTGCCTTGTTGCTTTCAATGGTTAATTTACCAGTAAGTGCAAATACTATTCAAACCCAAGAGACATGTCCGACTGGTAATGGTTGGACAAAAATTGACGGATTATCTGGTAAGTCTTATACATTTAACGCACCATCAGATAAATTGATTGTAGAATGGTGTTATAAAGCTTCTACAACTGTGAAAAATGGTTCGGTTAATCCACCTTCAACTTCATACACAGTTACAAGCACTGTTAAAAATCGAAATGGAAATATTCAAGACATTAGTCATGCCTCATTCAAGTTAATTGATTGTTCTCCAACAATAACACCTACTTTTAAGGTTACAAAAACAAGTACCCCAACAAAAACCCCTAAAAATACAAACACACCTACCAACACACCAACCAATACTGTTGTTCCTCCGACCGCGACACCAACGAATACTAATGTTCCACCAACTGCAACACCGACGAACACATCTGTCCCCCCAACTGCAACACCGACGAACACATCTGTCCCCCCAACTGCAACACCGACGAACACATCTGTCCCCCCAACTGCAACAACACCGACGAACACATCTGTCCCCCCAACTGCAACACCAACGAATACTTCCGTTCCTCCGACCGCGACGCCAACGAATACTTCCGTTCCTCCGACCGCGACACCAACGAACACATCTGTTCCTCCAACCGCAACACCAACGAGTACTAATGTCCCACCAACCGCAACACCAACCAACACTCTGGAACCAACACCAGAGAATCCAACCCCAACCCCAGTTGATCCCACTGCGACACCTGTTGATCCGACAGCGACTCCAGTAGATCCAACTGGGACTCCGGCTGATCCATCACCGACACCGGCTGATCCAACTCCTACTCCTGGTACAGATCAAACTCCGAATCCAACTGGGACACCGGTGACTGATGAGACACCTAACCCAACTCCTCAGCCTACTCTGCCGCCCCCAACCAGTAATGATCCACCAACTGTATTGATACCGGTGACTGGTGCTGAATTTGGAAGTAATTCACCATTGGAAAATGTACAATCCGTGATGTTCAATTTAGGTTTAGGTTTCTTAGGTATAGGACTTGTTCTTCAATCCTTGCGGAAACGACTGAATTTCTAATCGTTACAAATAACGATAAAACCCGATAATTCGTTTTATCGGGTTTTTTCTTTTAATTATTAAACTAGAAGGTTTGACGGGTTCTTTGATCTTGAAAATCGATCAATTCTTCAATACCTATGTTTGTTACAGGAAAAGCTTGAACGAATAGCCTGCCCCAGGAAGGTTCATTTCCCTGAGAAATACAAGTCTGAATTACCAGGCTACCTTCTGCGGTATAAACTTCCATGAATAAATCGACAGCACTCAGAATCCTGGATGTGTCATTCAGATCAACAAAATTGGAATAAGGACTGTTGGGTGACAAAGCCTGGTAGGAAAAGATTTTTTCCACTTTATACAACTTATATTCTTTGTTTGCGGTTACCAAAACAATCAAATCATTTTCTTTTAATTTTGAAAAATTTGAGCCTGCCAGGTGATTATGGGCTAACAGACCCGTTGAACCAAATTGTTTCGTCAGGGAAAATTCAGTAACAACTTCAGGTTCACTTGAAACAAAATCTGGTCTTCCGGATGGTTGTTGTGCAATAGGCAATGTGAAGAGTTTTGGAGCAATCAAACCAACGTATTGGTTGCCAGTTTTTTGTGCAGTGACGTTTTTTATAAATTGATAGAATTTTTTAAAATTAATTGTTTGAAAATTTAGATTAATCGATTCGCTGGTCAGGCTGACCTCACCTGTAACCGGAACTAATTTGGTTGAAATGGGTGATATGAATGATGTGGAGAGGAAAATAATTAAGATGAGTATGGAAAAAAGTTTGTTTTTCATTTAAGTTATACTATCGTAATAATAAAGTTATAATTTAGTTAGCATTTTACGGTGTATTACTCTGATGAAAGATTACCTTTCATTTCTGTTAAGTAATTTGTCAAATTGGGAGGAAAGAAGTTTCTAAAAAGAAAGAATAGAGAACCAATTTCAGGCATGGTATAATGTTGAAAATAAATTCCCAATGTTTTTTTTGCCAAGGAGATTTTTTATGTCAGGTCATTCCAAATGGTCTACTATAAAGAGGAAAAAAGGTGCTGCGGACGCTAAGAGGGGAAAGGTATTCACTCGCGTAACCCGAGAGATTCTCATGGCCGCCAAAGAAGGCGGTGGTGATATTTCTGCGAATGTTAGGTTGCGCCTGGCTGTTGATAAAGCTAAGGCAGTTAACATGCCAAAAGAGAACATCGAAAGAGCCATCAAAAGAGGTACCGGAGAATCTAAAGAAGGTACATATGACGAAGTGATGTATGAAGGTTATGCTCCACATGGAATTGCAATAATGATTGAATGTTTAACTGAAAATCGTAATCGAACCGTTGCAGATGTCCGGCACATTCTCAACAGAGCAAATGGAACAATGGGAGAGCAAGGTTCTGTAAGCTGGCAGTTCAATCGTGTTGCTTATTTTGCATTTCCTTGTGAAGGCAATGATTTTGAAAAAGTTTTTGAAATTGCCCTGGAGGGTGGTGCTGATGATGTCTCCAACGATGATGAGACGATCGAAATAATTGGTGCCGTAGAGAATTTCAAATCTATCAGTGATTTGTTATTGAATGCAGGGATATCACCTGAAGAATTTGAACTCAGAATGATTCCCAATCAGGAAATTGAACTACCCGTTGATCAGGCAATCCAAGTTATGAAGGTTTTGGAAGCATTGGAAGAATTGGATGACGTGGTTAATGTTTTCTCAAACCTGAAGATTTCTGATGAGGTCATGGAGGCGATGGATTAGAACCATCCCATGAACTCAGTGTTGGGAATTGATCCAGGGACTGCTACAACTGGATATGGACTGATTACAGAGAATAACAATGGTTTGCAAGTGATTGAATATGGTGTAATTTCTACTCCCCCAGATTTACCCATGGAAAAAAGACTTCAGATCATATATAACCGACTACTACAATTATTAGATCTCCACCAGCCAGATTCATGTGCGGTGGAGAAATTATTTTTCCAACGAAATGTAACCACTGCTATCAGTGTGGGACAGGCAAGAGGTGTGGTTTTGTTAGCATTGGCTGAGCGAAAGGTAAAGTGCGCTGAATACACTCCTTTGCAAGTAAAACAGGCAGTCACAGGCTATGGTGTAGCGAACAAAAGACAGGTCCAAATAATGGTCCAGTCATTGTTGAATTTATCGGAACTACCCAAACCAGATGATGCAGCAGATGCATTAGCTATCGCGATTTGTCATGCCCATAGTAGAAGATTTACAGAATTAGAAGCATAAATGATCACAAGTACATCCAATCCAAAAATAAAATTCATTCGAAAATTAAGAATAAAGAGATTTCGGGATGAAAATCAACTATTTTATATTGAGGGACCAAGGATAATTTCCGAAGCAATCGATGCCAAATGGAATTTTGAACAGGTATTTTATTCTAAAGAACTGATCACTGATCATTATTCAAATGAGTTGCTGAGAAATTTAATGACATTGGATACAGAATGTTTTGAGGTTGACAAACAGGTCTTCGAATCATTTTCAATAAAAGATGGACCCAAGGGATTGGCGGCTATATTAAAACAAAAAACTTTCGAGATAAATTGTTTAGATGAATGTGATGGACTTTGGGTAGGTCTTGATAGGATCCAGGATCCAGGCAATCTGGGTAGCATTCTGAGAACTTTAGACGCTGTAGGTGGCACTGGAATTATATTGATCGACAATTGTACAGATCCATTTGATATTGCAGCGGTTAGAGGGAGTATGGGGGCTCTATTTTCTTTAATAATAATCAAAACAAATAGCTATGATTTTTTACGATTTCTTGATAAAAAAAATATTCCTACTATAGGCACGAGTGATAAGGCAGACAACGATTACCAGGCAATTCAATATAATAAAAATATGGTTTTATTAATGGGAAGTGAGCGTGAAGGATTATCAGAATTGTTATTAGCAGGATGTGAAAAAAAGGTTTGTATTCCGATGGTAGGAAAAAGTGATTCGCTCAATTTGGCCGTAGCGACATCCATTTGTTTGTACGAAATATTTAATCAAAATCGAAAAAAATGAGAGAACAAAGTGATCGCTTCAATTCAAGGTAAGATAATTCAAAAAGGTGTGGACTACCTGGTTGTCAATTTGAATGGTCTTGGCATTCAGGTTTTTGCAACGAAAGAAACTTGCGAAACAGCTAATATTGGAGATATAAAATTTTTTCATTCGCAATTAATCGTACGAGAAGACTCGTTAACTTTATTTGGATTTGAAAGTGAAATTGAGAAAGAATATTTTAACTTATTGTTAGGGGTTAATGGGGTTGGCACCAGATTAGCGTTATCGATAATTTCTACATTATCAATCGATGCTATCAACCGTGCTGTTGCTTCAGAACAATTTGAAGTCTTTTCTAGGGTACCTGGCGTTGGAAAAAAGACTGCTCAAAAAATTGCCATTCACTTACAAGGAAAAATTAAAGTTGATGCTGAAATTATCGGCCTGAAATCTACATACCAGGATGTGGATTTGGAAGTATTAGAGGCTTTAACAACACTTGGATATAGTGTTGTGGAGGCACAATCAGCTTTACAATTCATCCCAAAAGATGCTCCAAAGGATATTGAAGAAAGATTGAGAATTGCACTTCAATATTTTTCATAATCAATCAAAATTTTTACAACAAAAGAATAATCATAAAGGAATAATCGTTCGATATTTGTTTCTACTTCAGCTAGACATTTTATAGCCTTTCAGGTATGATTTTAAATTGAGTTTTCAATAAAAAAATCTGAAAGTGAGCATTGGTATGCATAGATTAAGACAGCTGAAAAATTGCATTCATTACCAAAAAGCTGTTAGTGATCTAGGACTATGCACAAAAAATAAACAAACAATAATAAAAATCGGTAATTATCTGAGTAATTATTCTTATATCAATTAAAATTGGGTATTCTCTATCCAATTTTGTTTTTTTTGGTAAATAGATTTGCAAAATTTTTCAGGTTTTCATAGGATAAACACACGTTATTGGAGGGTAGATGGCACAACCAGGTAATAATTTTACTGAAGAATTCTTAAAAAAGATTGAAAAATTTGAGACATCATTTGAAATTCGATCTGTTGGAACCGTAACAGAGGCTGGTGATGGCATTTGCCAGGTGGATGGTTTAGCAGATATTCGTTCTCAGGAACTGGTCCAGTTTGAAAATGGCATTATTGGTATTGCTTTCAATCTGGAAACCCATTCCGTTGGTGTTATTATCCTTGGAGATTTTTCAAAAATTTCTGAAGGCATGAGTGTCTATTCAACGGGAAGAATTGCTTCAGTACCTGTTGGTGATGGTTTGATGGGTCGGGTCGTAAATGCTCTGGGAGAACCAATTGATGGTATGGGGTCTGTAAAATTTAATGAGTATCGCCCAATTGAGCGAATTGCTCCTGGAGTTGTTGGCCGCCAGGACGTTGATACTCCGGTGCAAACTGGGATCATCACCATCGATGCACTCATCCCGATAGGGCGTGGACAGCGAGAATTAATAATTGGTGATCGCCAAACCGGGAAAACTGCGATTGCAATCGATACCATCCTTAATCAAAAAGGGAAAGACCTGATTTGTATTTATGTAGCAATCGGGCAAAAGAAATCTGCTGTTGCTCGGACAGTTGCCCTTTTGGAACAATTTGGGGCAATGGATCATACAATTGTTGTGGTAGCTTCCGCTGATGAATTGGCTGCATTACAATATATTGCACCATATTCTGGATGTGCTATTGGTGAATATTTCATGGATACTGGGCGAGATGCACTAATCGTGTATGACGATTTGAGTAAACATGCCTGGGCCTATCGTCAAGTCTCGCTCTTATTGCGACGTCCTCCTGGTCGTGAAGCGTACCCTGGAGATTTATTCTATTTACATTCACGATTACTCGAACGTGCTTCAAGACTGGCAACCCAATATGTAATTATTCCAAAAGAATTTACTGGAAATGCTTCTGAAAAAGATTTAACCAATGGTGTAGTTTATAAAGGTCCTCAAGCTTTAGAATTGGCTGAAAAAGCCCATAAAGATTTAGCAAACAAAGAAGAACTAAAAGTGGAAAAAGTTCAAGGTACTGGTGGATCTTTGACAGCTTTACCTATAATTGAAACACTACTTGGTGACGTATCTGCATATGTTCCCACGAATGTGATTTCGATCACTGATGGGCAAATTTACCTGGAATCGAATTTATTCAATGCCGGTATTCGTCCTGCAGTCAACGCCGGTATCTCAGTTTCACGCGTCGGTGGAGCTGCACAAACAAAAGCTATGAAGCAGGTGGCTAATCGACTGCGTTTGGATATGGCTGCTTTTAGAGATTTGGCTGCATTTGCTCAATTTGGTGCAGATCTGGATAAAGCTACCCAGGACCAATTAAATCGTGGTCTCAGACTACAGGAAGTTCTCAAACAACCTCAATATGAACCAATGGACCTGGAAGACCAGGTAATCACTCTTTTTGCGAGTGTTAATGGTTTTGCCGATAAAATAAATCTGGATCGTGTGAAACAATGGCAGGAAGGTCTTATAAAATTCATGGTAAATTCCTACCCTGAAATTCGAAAAGATATCGCCAATAAAAAACGAATTTCTGAAGAAACAGAAAAGAAACTTAGGGAAGTAATTCCTGTCTATAATTCAACCTGGAAATAAAAACTGGATAAGGAAAATAATTTATGAGTTCAGCTCGCGAAATGCGAATGCGCATCAAAAGTATAAAAAACTTATCACAGGTCACACGAGCCTTACAAACAGTTAGCGCCAGCAAGGTCCGTAAATCCATGCAAGCAATGTCTGCTACCAGTGCATATGCAGAGAAAGCCATGCAGGTTCTTGTTCATTTAGCCAAACAACCTGGACATCAAATGCTACACCCATTATTGGCTGAGCGACCAGAGGTTCGAAATACATTATGCATACTCATCACAAGTGACCGGGGTCTGGCAGGATCTTACAATGTCAATATCGTTCGAAATACCCTGAATTATTTTGAAGGGTTTTCAACACCTGTTTCTTACGTTGCGGTTGGTAGGAAAGGGCGTGATATGTTGGTGCGCAGAAGAAAGAAAGTCATCGCAGATTTTAGCCATATTCCAACTCCTCCACGTTTCAATGATGTTTCTGCTATAGGATGGCTGGTTGTTGATGATTTTCTTGAGCACCATTACGACCAGATATTTGTTGCATACACTAAATTTGAAACCATGTTGTCACAGGTGCCAGTTGTACGTAGGATATTGCCTTTATTTGTTGAGACTGATGATGGAGTAGATTCATTCCAGCAACAAAATGAAACAAAGAAAATGACTGGTGTTTATTCTTACGAACCTGGACAAACCGAAATATTAGATGAAATCGTTCCTCGATTTACAGCATTACAGATTTATCAATCAATTTTGGTTGCACAAGCCAGTGAAAATGCTGCCAGAATGATGTCTATGCAGAATGCAACAGAAAATGCTACTGAATTAATTTCAATATTGCAGCTTGATTACAATAAAGCTCGACAACAAAGTATTACCAATGAAATGTTAGATATTGCTGGCGGCGCAGAAGCATTGTCACAAGCCAAACAATAAAAATCCTCTTTCTTTAATGGAGAAAATAAATGGAAAAAAATAATGGAAAAGTCTTACAGGTTTTAGGCGGAGTCGTTGACGTTCAATTTCCTCCTGACAATATCCCTGATTTGTTTGAAGCCTTAGAAGTAAATAATGAAAATGGCACCAAAACCATTCTTGAGGTTCAAAAACAATTACCAGATGGTGCTGTTCGGTGTATTTCCATGGCATCGACAGATGGTCTTCAAAGAGGTGTAGATGCTATTCGAACCCGTAATTCGATCAAAGTGCCTGTTGGATTAGCCACGCTAGGAAGAATATTCAATGTGTTGGGTGAACCTGTGGACGGATTGGGAGATGTGAATGCAGATACATATTACCCGATTCACCGATCTGCACCCCCATTTTCTGAACAAGCGACCCGGGTTGAAGTTTTTGAAACTGGTCTTAAGGTTGTTGACCTGATTGCGCCATTTACGAAAGGTGGAAAGACAGGCATTTTTGGAGGAGCAGGCGTTGGAAAAACCGTCATCATTATGGAGTTGATTCGATCGATTGCTACGGTTCATCAAGGAAATTCGGTTTTTGCCGGTGTGGGGGAACGAACACGCGAGGGCACTCAGCTATATCGTGAAATGATGGAATCAGGTGTTATGAAGGACACTGTAATGGTTTTCGGTCAAATGAATGAACCACCCGGTGTTAGATTGCGTGTAGCATTAACGGCGTTGTCTATGGCCGAATATTTCCGTGATCAGGGAAAAGATGTATTACTTTTTATCGATAATATTTTTAGATTTACCATGTCAGGCTCTGAGGTTTCAGCTTTATTAGGGCGAATGCCATCAGCCGTGGGTTATCAACCCACATTGGCTACTGAGATGGGTGAATTACAAGAGAGAATTACATCAACAAGAAGTGGTTCGATTACATCTATGCAGGCTGTATATGTGCCAGCTGACGATTATTCAGATCCAGCTCCGGTTGCAACATTCACGCATCTTGATGCGACGATTGCCTTGGAACGCGCGATTGCTGAAAAAGCAATTTATCCGGCGGTAGATCCCTTATCTTCAACTTCACGTATTCTTGACCCAAAAATTGTTGGACAAGATCATTATGCGACCGCCAGAGAAGTGCAGAAAGTTCTGCAGCGCTACAAGGATTTACAGGATATTATCGCAATTTTAGGTATTGACGAATTAAGTGAAGATGACAAAATAATTGTTTCACGAGCAAGAAAAATTGAAAGATTTTTCTCTCAACCAATGTATGTTGCAGAACAATTCACAGGTATTCCAGGAAAGTATGTACCATTGAAAGAAACAATTCGCGGTTTCCGGGAAATACTAGATGGAAAGCATGATTTATTACCAGAACAAGCATTTTATATGGTAGGATCAATCGAAGATGCGGTCGAAAGAGCAAAACAATTAGAAGCTGCAGGTTAACATGCCAATTCAATGTGATATAGTATCTCAAGATAGAATGGTATTCAGTGGAGAGGCTGAAATGGTGATAATTCCCGCCTCTGAAGGAGTAATGGGAATTTTACCCAACCACTCTCCTGTACTAACTACCTTTAATTTTGGCATTATCACAGTAATCACGAAAAGAGATAGAAATTATTTTACTGTTGCAGGTGGTATTGCCGAAGTTCAACCGAATTTAATTACGGTTTTAGCGGATGCGGCAGAAAACGTGGATGAATTGGATGAATCCAGGGCTGAATTGGCAAAAGAACGTGCTGAAAAACTGCTGAGTGAGACATCAACAGGTGATGACAGCGAAGTAGATGCATTAAAGAATGCATTGAGACGATCGACATTCAGGTTAGAAGCAATCAAAAGATTTAAACGATCATCGAAGAGAAGTCTGAAAGACAGATAAGTCAGATCCGATTATTTGAAAGGAAAAAATTTACTTAATGGCTTTATTTTCCAGGGAATTAGGAATAGATCTGGGGACAATGAACTCTGTCATTGTTGAGGGTAGTCAAGTAATCGTGATGGAACCGACTGTAGCTGCGATTGTCAATGAAGATGCCAGAAAAATGGTTGAATGGGGGCAGGCAGCAAGGGACATGATGGGGCGTGTTTCGGATTCTATCGATATCGTCAGACCACTTCAAAATGGTGTGATTGCAGAATATAGCGTTACAGAAGGCATACTTAAAGAGATGATTAAAAAAGCTGGCGCGACCAGTTTTCTTGGGAGTACAAAAATCATCATAACCACTCCCTTTGGCATTACTTCAGTTGAGCGTCGAGCTGTTGAAGCGGTAGCTTTATCATCTTCTAGAGAGGTATACCTTATTTCACAACCAGTTTCAGCTGCGCTCGGAGTTGATTTACCTATTGGAACTCCTTCCGGTAATATGTTAATAAGTCTGGGTGGTGGTACCCATCAAGTAGCTGTTCTTGCAATGTGGGACATTGTAACAGCAAATACTGCTAAAACTGGAGGTTTGGCTTTCGATGAAGCCATCATCTCCCACCTCAGGAAGAAGTTCGGTGTCATTATAGGTCAACCGACAGCAGAAAAAATTAAAATAAATATCGGATCAGCAATTCGTTTAAATGAAAATAAAAATATGGAAATTCAAGGACAGGATCAGGTAACAGGTTTACCCAAACCGATCAATGTGACGACTGATGATATTGTGGATGCCTTAGAGCAACCATTAATAGATCTCGTAACACTCGTCAAGAATACACTTGAGAAAACACCTCCTGAATTAATTTCAGATATTATCGATCGTGGCGTGGCATTGTGTGGGGGTGGAGCATTGTTAACTGGAATTGATAAATATTTGACGAAAGCACTTGGCATACCAGCATATCTTGTTGATAATCCAATGACTTGCACAGCTGAAGGTGCTTCAAAAGCTTTTGGTATGCGAAATGTTCTAAAAAGATCGTTGATAAAAGTTTAATTTTTTATTACATAAAAATAGAAAGAGCGTGGAAAATTTTCCGTGCTCTTTATACTTTCATTTACAAATATGTGGGGAGAAATTATTAATCAAAATAATAGGTCATATGTTGTAATTCTATAATTGGATCAATATTCTGTACTTGAACAGATTTTGGCACGATTAATTTTACTGGCGCATAATTCAGTATGGCTTTAACTCCGGCTTTCACTACTTGATTTGCCACATTTTGGGCGTGTTCAGCATCGACGGTTATCATAGCAACTTTTATATTTCCTTTTTGGATTACCTCAACCAGATTGCGACCATCCTCGATTGTGAAATCACCAATTTTTACCCCGATTTTCTCTGGGTCGTTATCAAAAATGCATTTGATTCGAAAGCCATGGTTTTGAAAACCATGAAAATTTGCAATAGCATGGCCAAGAAAGCCAACTCCAATCAGAGCCATATCCCAAACTTTATTGACGTGGAGAATATCTTCCAACTTCTCAATAAGGAAGCTAATCGAATATCCAGTTCCTTGTTTCCCAAATTCACCAAAATGAGAAAGATCTTTGCGAATTTGCGCTGCAGAGATACCGATTCTATTTCCCAAATCTTTTGAAGAGGTATTGTATTGCCCCTCCTGTTCAAGTCGATTCAAAGTTTGAAGGTACAAAGGTAAACGTGCAACGACAATGTCCGGTACTTGCTTTTTATCCATTTTTTATATCCCATTCATTTTGCATCAATTGAAAGTATGATTTTAAATTTATCATAAAAAGAAAAAAATAGGCAAATATAATCACACTATTTTTATGAACAAAGAAAAAAGGAGCAAACTGAATGCTCCTTTTGTAAATAAAAATTTTTTTTTGAGATTATTTAATCTCTGGATCTTCCCATTAGTAAAAAAGCATAATACAGGAGTGTGGACACTGCCTGAATGGCTGCTGCGACATAAGTTAATGCTGCAGCATCTAAAACCTTATTAATTCCTTTTGATTCTTCCCCATAAATCACACCTGATGTAGTCAGCCATGCTTTTGCGCGATTACTGGCGTTGAATTCGACTGGAAGGGTGACCAATGCAAATATGGCGGTTAGAGCGAATAAACCTAATCCAATCCAAGCCAAACTTTCCCATTGTAGTAACAAGCCACCAATAAAGATGATTGGTCCCAACCAACTTCCGAATTGAACCGATGGAACCATTGCAGAGCGAAATTTCAACGGCGCATAATCATTTTGATCCTGAATCGCATGTCCAGCTTCATGAGCAGCAATACCTGCTGCAGCGATGGAATTGCTACGATAAACATCAGGGCTTAATCGTAATGTTTTCGCACGCGGATCATAATGATCTGAGAGAAACCCTCTAGTTTCCTCTACTTGAACTGAATTTAATCCACTGGCGTTCAACATTCTGCGAGCTACTTCAGCCCCGGTTAGCCCAACATAACTACGAATTTTTGAATATTTGTTAAAGGCACCTTTTACTTTCATTTGTGCCCAAAAGCCTAGCAGCAAGGCTGGTAAGCTAAATAATATATATAATCCATAACCACCGAACATATTTAAATCCTTTTCTATTTTCCCCAATTATAACCAGAAGTATTATAAAAATTATATGTATTGTATAAAAAATTTGTTAGAAGTGCGCCCGCTGAGATTCGAACTCAGAATTCTGCCTTCGGAGGGCAACGTGATGTCCATTTCACTACGAGCGCGTGTAAAACAAGGACTATTCTACCATGATCACAGAGGTAAAAATATTTTGGTTATGTCATCTTTTTCTGGACGAGGAATTGAAATTGGATGTGATAGATCAACATTAATCACACCAATACCATCTCCTGAGATATATCCAATTTCAGTGACCGGAATTTTATTTTTTTCAAGAATGTTAATGATAGCGGTTGAATTTTTAGGATTGGCGGTAAATAACAATGATCCAGAAGAGATTGAGTTGATCGGATTAATGGAAAATAATGAACAAATTCTGTTCGTCAAATCGGATACTGGAACTTTATTAAGATTTACCATGACGGTTTTATCGCTTGCGATTGATAATTCCCATAAGGCTGCAGCCAAGCCACCTTCCGTCGGGTCGTGCATTGCAGTAACACCGAAACCATCTCGCAAAAGTTTTGCTTCTTTATAAATGCTTATTCCTGGTTCATAAAGGTAAGATTGAGCTTTTTTTAATTCTTGTCCAGTCAGATGCTGACTGAGTTTGTCGGGAAAATCATTGGATATGATTGATACTGTTTCTATAGCGATTTCCTTTGTAAGAAAAACTTTATCTCCTTCACTGACGCCTGATGGAGTGATTAATTTGTTTTTATCAACTGTTCCAATTAAAGTAGCTGAAATAATTGGGCGATCTATTCCATTGGTTATTTCTGTATGACCACCAATAATTGTGATGTCATATTCTTTTGTTGCCAGAATGAGGTGGTCAGTGATACTTTCTACTATCTGATCAGTTGTACCTTTTTCAGGCAACAATATGGTTATCAACATCCATTTGGGATCAGCACCCGTAGTAACAATGTCATTAACGTTAATTTGAACAGCATACCACCCAATTTTTTCAGCAGTTAATGAAATCGGGTCAGATTTCAGAACTAAATATTGATCACCATAGTCTATTACAGAGCAGTCCAGCCCTGTACCAGGGCCAATAATTACATTTTTATCCAGAATTGGAATTTTTTTTAACAATTTATCAAGCAATTTAGGTGGTAATTTTCCAGTAGGAAGTATTGTCATAAAAAAAACCTCAGTAAACAAAATCTCTTATATCATACGTGCTGATATGGGGTGTTCCAGAATCAGAAAAAAGTAATTGATCTTCTATTCTTCTTCTTTGTGACTGTCTTTCCAGACTGGATAAAGGTTTCAGGTTTTCAGAAAATGCTATTTTGGAATATTCCAAACCTTCACTTTCAATTAATTCTGAGAAATATACAAGATCATCAGCATCTAAATTCATTTGATTGATTATATCAACGGTATCGGTGATGTGGTTTGCTTCAAAGTGTTTTCCACCTGCGCCTAATAGAACAATGATTCCTACTGAGATACCCGATGACTTTATTATTCTTACAGCGTTGAGAGCATCATGAGCTGATCCTGGTTTATTCAGGAATTCTAAGAGTTGATTGTTACCACTTTCCAAGCCAATATAAATTTTATTCATACCAAGATCTCTTAATTTTTCATAATCACCGGTAGATTTCCTTTCACCACTAAAGCCATCCAGGAAGGCAAAAATACCACCCAATTTTTCAACATCCAGATGGTCATGGATTTTTTCAATTAAGGGGATTAATTTTTTGATCGGCACGACAAGCGCATTTGCATCTCCTAAAAATATTGTTCGTCGTAAAGAGAGACCATTTCCTAAAAATTTTTTAACGTCGCCTATGTGTTGATCAAAATCAACTGGAGACTTGATCAAAAATGGTCGATCTCGATAAAATGAACAAAAAGTACATTTATTGAAGGAGCACCCCTCGGTTAATTGAAGAACAACCGAGATATATTGATCAGGCGGTAGGATGCCTACTGGTTTATAAACTGAATGATAATTTGACACATCATTTTCATAAAATTCTAGAGATATTTCTGATAATTTAGTAAGTTCCTGGATGGTTGTGGTATCAATTGGGGGAGAAAAACCAAGAGTGGAATATTTTATTTCATTCAATAATGTAGATATGGTCTGATGGGCTAAATTTAATAGCCATTCTTGTTCCAGGTGATCAAGCCATTTTCTATGCAGAACTTCTTTGCCTGAACTCCACTTAGCGACAATAGCACCATTCAATCCGCGACGATACGAGATCTTTTTTACCAAAGCTGTCCACAGTCGACTGGATTTATCAAAACTGAATACTTGCGTTTCATTTTTAGTTTCAATACTTATCGTCAAGCTATTCAATTTTTGACTGATCGTGACGGTCTTATAAATTGATTGCCAAATATGAACCAATAGATTCTCCTAACTTTTGTTGATCATGGAAGGTTAAGTGAATTCTATCAAAATAATGCGATAATAAAGGACTGGCGATAAGGATTTCAATTATTTTAGGAAAATTTCAGGACATTTATCCATGCCAAGAGTGACATCTAAGGTTCTATTGGTTGGAGAAGAATCATTATAATTTTTAATAGAATATTAAATTAAAATATCTATTTTGTTTTCACCAAAATCTCAGGAGTAAAAAATGACAATTGTCTCAACTCAAGAAATTAAAGACTCACACACGATATTAGCTGATTATTCATATAACTTAAGAAAAGTTGTTAATGGATATTCCAATCGAACACTTTATATTGATCTGGGTAAGTTAAATATTGAAAGTAAAACTGTATCTCAAGATATGAAAGATACATTTACTGGAGGAAAAGGTTTTTGTCTTTGGTTATTGTGGAATGGAACAAGACCTTCAACTAAATGGGATGATCCAGAAAATGAATTGGTTTTTTCGTCAGGACCCATTGGTGGTATCACCATGTATCCTGGCAGTGGAAAAGTAACTGTTACAACAATTTCACCCTTGACTCAATCTGTGGTTGACAGCAACGGTGGTGGTTATTTTGGTCCTTATCTTAAATTTGCTGGTTGGGATGCGCTGGAGATACAAGGAAAAGCAGATCAGGAAGTAGTCATTTTTATCGATGGTGATAATGGTCGTGTTACGATCGAAGCTGCTCCTTTAGATCCTGTTGACACCCATCTTGTCAACACCATGTTAACAAACCTATATGCGAAAGATGAAAAAGATAAGAGAAATATTTCTGTCATCTCAGCGGGTCAAGCAGCAGAATTTATTCCAATTTGTGGATTGAATATTAGTTATTATGACCCCAAAAGAAATGAAGTGCGTTTTAAACAAGCAGCCCGAGGGGGAGCTGGAACTGTATTGAGGAATAAACATATCAAAGCAATTGTGGTTCGTTACAGTGGATTATCAGCCGACAGTAATGGGGTTGCAAACATGGAATTGTTGCGCAAAGCTGGTTCGAGAATTAATAAAGAAATTTCAACCTTTGATGCCTCTCAAAATGATATGCGTCATACGGGTACACCATACCTGGTGGATATTATGAATCGGTTTGACTTGTTACCTACTTTCAACTTTCAGTATGGATCTCACGAAAATTCTTATAAGATTTCCGGAGATATCTGGAAAAAAAGATTTGATCATTCTGGGCCAGATGGGTGTTGGTATGGTTGTACCATGTCGTGTGCACATGGAGTAGCCCATTACCATTTGAGAACAGGACCTTATAAAGGAGAAGCAGTTTTTGTTGATGGTCCAGAATACGAAACGCTTGGCGGATTAGGATCAAATATCGGCGTTTTTGAACCAGAAGATTTGTTGGAATTGAATTTCTATGCTGACACATATGGAATCGATACGATTTCTTTAGGTAACTCCATTGCATTTGCAATGGAATGTTACGAATTAGGTATCCTTGATCAAGAAAAAACAGGCGGGTTGGAGTTGATTTGGGGAAATTCCGATGCTGCGCTTTCCCTTGTGCACCAAATGGCAAATGGTGAAGGATTCGGTGTTACTGTTGGTCAGGGAGTACGAGCCATGAAGAAAATATTCGCGCAGAATTTTGGTGCCGATCCAAATATTATGCAGGATATCGGAATGGAAATTAAGGGCATGGAGATCTCAGAATATATATCAAAAGAATCCATTGCCCAGCAGGGTGGATTCGCCTTAGCCTCAAAAGGGGCACAACATGATGAAGCCTGGTTAATCTTTATGGAAATGGTGCACAAACAACTACCAACTTTTGAGGATAAAGCAGAAGCGTTGCATTATTTCCCCATGTGGAGAACATGGTTCAGTCTGCATGGTTTGTGCAAATTACCATGGAATGATATTATTCCAGAAAGTAATAAAACAGCATCGGAACCTGCCAAAGTACCAGAACATGTTGAGAATTACACCTGGTTATATGAGGGAGTTCTTGGAAAAAAGATCACACCTGATGAGATTATTGAACAATCTGAAAGGGTATATAATTTTCAAAGATTGTTTAATTTACGTCTAGGGTTTGGAACCAGAGAATATGATTATCCGCCGTATCGCGCAATGGGACCTGTGACAATGGCTGAATATGAATCAAGAAGAGATCGTTATGACACCGAATTAATGGATGTCGGTATAAAAATTGATAATCTATCCACACAAGAAAAAGTGGAAAAAATGAGGGATTATCGGGAAAATCGATATGAGCAGTTGGTTGATGCTGTCTATAAACGCCGTGGATGGACAAATAATGGTATTCCGACCCTGGAAACCGTGAAAAAGCTAGGGATTGATTATCCGGACGTAATAAATCTAATTGAAAATAATATATAAATTTGTTATTCGAAGCCTGGGATTCCCAGGCTTCGATCTTTTAATCTGATGCCGGCTGATATTATTCTTGAAAACAAATGTCCATAATTCAGACAAATCAAATTACTGGACAGAAATAACTAAATCGAATAAACTCAAAAAAAGAATAGGAAAGCGCATGGCTTTGCAATCTGCAAAGTGACGAGGATGAAGGTTCCCCAATGCAAATTGGGGTTAACTGAACGGAAAAAACTCCAGTTCAGGAAAATCGAAAGGTCAGCGGAAGCCTTCCAGGTGAAAACACCTGTGCCTATTCAGATTATAGAATTTTGTAATTATTTCCTGAAAAAGCGGAGGTCTTTTATGTGTGGAATTGTTGGGTATATCGGTAGTCAAAATGCTACACCCATCATATTAAATGGATTAAAAAAATTAGAATATCGTGGCTATGATTCTGCTGGGATCGCTGTGTTACAGGGTGGAAAAATTGAAATTCGCAGAGATGCTGGAAAATTAAATAAACTAAATGCAATGGTTTCATTACAACCACTGGAAGGTCAATTAGGTATTGGCCATACGCGTTGGGCAACTCATGGTATGCCAACGGCTGAAAATGCACACCCTCATATTGGGAGTACCGGCGAGGTTGTTGTTGTCCATAACGGCATTGTTGAAAACTTCATGGAATTAAAAGATGAGTTAATTGCTGAAGGGGTTAAGTTTAATTCTGAGACGGATACAGAGACAATTGTTCATTTGATTGAAATGTATATGGGAACAGGTGATGATTTTGAAAAAGCAACAACAAATGCCTTAAAGAGGTTAAAAGGGGCACATGGAATAGTAACTTTCACGACCCGAGAGCCTGACAAAATAATTGCCGCAAGAATTGGTAATGCGGGTGGAGTCGTTGTTGGATTTGGTAATGACGGAAATTTTGTTGCTTCAGATATACCTGCCATTCTTGAATATACTCGTAAAATGATTTTTCTGGATTCAGAACAAATGGTAATTATCAAAAAAGATTCGGTCCTTGTTCAGGATTTTGATCGCAATCCAATTACACCTGAAATCCACATGATCTCATGGGATCCGGTTTCTGCGGAAAAAGGTGAGTATCGTCATTTTATGCAAAAAGAAATCCACGAGCAGGTACGATCATTAACGGATACCCTGGCTGGTAGAGTAGATTTTGATAATGGACGTATCCAGATTCCGCAATTGAATCTGGATAAAGAATTAGCGTTAAGGATTGAAAAAATTGTCATTACTGCCTGTGGTACAGCAGCATATGCAGGGATGGTTGGAAAAATATTAATTGAATATATCGCAAAAATTCCCGTTGAAGTGGAAATTGCATCTGAATTTCGTTATCGAGATCCTTTAATTAATTCAAACACAGTTGTGTTGGCCATCAGCCAATCGGGGGAGACTGCTGATACATTAGCTGCGATGGAATTAGCCAGACGAAAAGGTGCGATTCTATGGTCGAATGTAAATGCAATTGGCTCTCAAGTCATGCGAATTTCCGATGGTTATATATCTATGCAAACTGGTCCTGAAATTGGGGTTGCTTCTACAAAAGCCTTTACAGCTCCATTGGTGGATTTATATATGCTTGCTGTTCTTCTGGCAGATTTAAGGGGAGTTATCAATCAGGATGAAAGAAAAAATTTGGTATCAGATTTGCGTTTAGTACCTGCTTTAGTCGGAAAAGTTCTTGAGCAAGATGAAGTTATCCGAAATATTGCCAAAGAATTCAAATTTATCAAAAACGCTTTGTATTTGGGGCGTGGTATCAATATGCCGATTGCTTTTGAAGGCGCATTGAAGCTTAAAGAAATTTCGTATATCCATGCAGAAGGTTATCCGGCTGGTGAAATGAAGCATGGCCCCATCGCTTTGGTAGATAGGGATATGCCAATTGTTGCAATTGCACCGAAAGATCCCTGGTATGACAAGATGATAAGTCAGATTGAACAGGCAAAGGCTAGAGGTGGAAGTGTTATTGCGGTAGCAACTGAAGGTGATGAGAAAGTAAAAGAACTGGCTGACCATGTATTCTGGATTCCTGAAACTCCATGGTTATTAAGTCCAATCATTACCGTCGTACCCCTCCAATTATTTGCTTACCACATTGCTTCCTTGAGAGGTCTGGACGTCGATCAACCCAGAAATTTAGCTAAATCGGTTACTGTAGAGTAGGATTTTGATCATTATTTACAATTGAATCATCCCTTGAAACCCAACGTTTAAGACCTTCTGGCTGTTGAAAATTTCTGATTTTATCTAACAGACGTAGCGGTTCTGTGTCACTTGATATTAAAATTTTATGTTCAGCATAAATGAATTTCTCTGCTAAGGCATGGTCAATCATGGATAAAAGAGGTTCGAAATAATGGTTTACATTCAATATGCCAATAGGCTTTTGATGGATCCCAATTTGTGCCCAGGTCAGGGTTTCAAACAACTCATCAAACGTACCAAAACCTCCAGGTAAAGCAATAAATGCATCAGCTAACTCGCTCATACGTGCTTTTCTTTGATGAATGTCTGGTAGAACTTCAAGTTTTGAGAGATTGGCATGAATTAATTGTGGTTCGTTTAATAGGATAGGCACCACGCCAATAACCTCACCATTATTATCTAAAACCCCATTTGCTACAGCTCCCATTAAGCCAGTTTTACCTGCACCATACACAAGTGTAATGCTCAGTTCGGCCAATAATTTACCTAATTCATATGCTGCATCATGGTATTCTTTTTTCAAGCCATCTGCTGAGCCACAATAAACACAAATTGATTTTACAGTTTTTGCCATCATTTCCTTTGGGGTGTTCATTTTCTCAATCTAGTTGCTTATTTATTTTATCTTAAAGTATCAACCTGGTTCAAAAATCATGATCTTATTAAAATTTGAAATTTACAACTTTTCGTTCCGTGTAAAGCGTTCGTTTGGGTAATAGATACTTTTTTATCGAGAAAAACTTCAAGGATTCGTTTGTCTAGTTCACACATAGTTGGATGATTTTGTACGATTTGTCGATAAGGACAATTTGAAAAATAAATTGCCGGACCTGTAAACTGGGTTTCCCAACGGGCATTATAATTTTGTTTATTCAAACCAATGATCAAAGTATTAAATTTTGTAATGAGAGATTGTGAATAGCCTGAAGAAATCAATGAGGAAAAATAATTTGCTATTTTCGAAATATTATCATCATTAAAGGGGATTATTGATAATAAAGCATTTATCAAAGTCTCAAGATTATGGGAATAAAACGTATTAGAAATTTTATACCGAATCGCTGGTCTACCTCTCAAACCGGCTTCAGGTGGAATAATTATTATTGACCCGGATTTCAATAACTTCTTGATATGATAGCGAATATCAGCTTTTGTCAGGTTTAATGAAATTGATAATTCCGAAACAGACATCGAATCGTGTTGCGAAAGTGTCACTAATATCTCTTCTTCCGTTGATTTATTCATTTTATTCCTAATTAAGAAAAAAATTATTTTCTTAATTATAACTTGACCTTTTTATCTCATAGGTTAGAATTGAGTTGTATCAAAAAAATCTTTAACTTAAGAGGGTATGATGCAATCTGAAAAAATTAACAAACCGGATGTAAATATTCCACCCGAATTACAAGGCCAGGTAGCAATTACCACACTGGATAGGATATATAACTGGAGCCGGGCAAATTCTTTGTGGCCTATGATGTTTGGATTGGCTTGCTGTGCAATCGAAATGATTATTACGGCTGCCAGCCGATATGATTTTTCTCGTTTTGGTATGGAAGTCATGAGACCCAGTCCGAGACAAGCAGATGTAATGATCGTTTCAGGAACCGTGACGAAGAAAATGGTGCCACAGATTGTACGTCTATTCAACCAGATGGGCGAACCGAAATATGTACTGGCTATGGGCGCATGTGCTTCTGGTGGTGGGCCATTTAAGGAAGGCTATAATGTCGTTTCAGGAATTGATAAATTTTTACCAGTTGATGTTTATATACCAGGTTGTCCTCCAACACCTCAGGCATTATTACATGGTTTGATCATATTGCAAAAGAAAATTGAAAAAGAAAAATTATCAAATGCAGAATGGTATAAAAAAGATTTTTATGAAGAAATACCTGTCCCCATTTTAGGACCAGATTTATTAGACCCAAGAAAATACCACTTGTTTAAGAAAGAATTAGAAACTAGCACAGAAGAGTTATCAATTGAATCAGATGCAAAAGGAGAAGAGGCTTAATATGGAAGAACAGATTTTTGTCTCAGATTTACCTTCATTAGATTCTCTTTATCCTGACAAGATCTCAATGGATACCAGATCCGGATATGGCGGTTTTATCGTTCCAAGAGAATTCCTCTTGGAACTATCCAAAGAGATCCACGATGTTTGGGGTTATGATATGTTGTCATCGATAACTGGAGTAGATTATTTTCCAGAAATGATGGAGGTTGTATACCATTTTTATCGGTCTCTGGGAGGAGGGGCTCTGGTTATAAAAGTTCAGGTACCTAGAGATGATGCGATGGTTCCGTCTATATTTTCAATCTACAACGGAGCAGAATTCCAGGAAAGAGAAGCTTGGGATTTGTTGGGTTTAAAGTTTGAAGGGCACCCAGATCTACGTCGGATTTTGATGTGGGAAGGATTTGAAGGATTTCCTCTACGAAAAGACTGGAAAGAAGCATATTACGAAGAAGAAACCAAACCATTTTCATCTCGGTGGCCAGAAGGTGTTGCAGAGCACTCAGAAAAGAAGAACATTTTTAATGCCAATGTTAAATATCCTGAAAATTTTGATCCTGATAAATGGATCGCCTCAGGTGAAGAGGCCTTGTATTTAGGTTTACAAAATTCCGGAAACGACAAAGACATGGAAACAGAATCCATTGTCATCAATCTGGGTCCCCAACATCCTTCAACTCATGGTGTATTTCGAATGGCTGCACTGATTGAGGGCGAGGCGATCATTGATTTGAAACCAGCTTTTGGCTATTTACATCGCAACCATGAAAAGATTGGCGAAAGAAATACTTTCTTGCAAAACATGCCATTTACGGATCGTTTGGATTATATAAGTTCCATGAGTAATAATTTTGGATATGCGCTGGCTGTTGAAAAATTAATGGGCGTAAAACCTCCTGAAAGAGCAGAATATATCAGAGTAATTATGGCGGAATTAACCCGAATTGCCAGTCATTTCATGTCAACTGGATTTTTATTAAACGATTTAGGAGCATTTTTTACTCCAGCTTTGTATGCGCTCAAAGAAAGAGAATTAATCCTGGATGTTTTTGAAGCTGTCTCAGGATCAAGGATGATGTGCAATTACTTCCGGTTTGGTGGTGTTGTACGAGACTTACCGGTTGGTATTCATGAAACAATTAAGAATTTAGCATTTGAACGGTTGCCTGGTAAGGTTGATGAATTGGATCAGTTGCTAACTGAAAATGAAATTGTGCGCTCAAGATGTATGGGGATTGGTGTATTAACCGCTGAGCAAGCCATAAATTTATCAGCAACGGGTCCAATTCTTCGTGCCAGTGGTGTACCATATGATATTCGTCGAGCAGATCCTTACAGTATCTATGACAGGTTTGATTTTGACATTCCTGTTTTATATCATGGGGATATTTATGACCGGTATCTGATTAGAATTGAAGAAATGCGACAAAGTGTGCGCATTATTCAACAAGCCATCACTCAAATCCCTGAAGGTCCAGTTTTTGAGGGTAAACCACAGTATCAAGTAAAAGTTCCTGTTGGTGAAGCATATGGTAGGGTAGAAGCACCTAAAGGAGAACTTGGTTTCTATGTTGTGTCAAATGGACAGGCGAATCCCTGGAGGTATCACGTCAGAGCACCCTCATTTATTAATCTGACTTCGTTAAGGCAAATGTGTTTAAATTACAAAGTTGCCGATGTCGTCGCAATTCTTGGATCAATTGATATCGTTTTAGGTGAAGTTGACCGGTAGGAGGACAAAATGGGAATAAATGGAATTGTCAAAGGTTTGGGGATCACATTAAAACATTTTTTGGAAACCTATTGGGTCGATATTAAATACAAAGGGAAAAGATACGGCACTGAAACTGGAATTGATGATCGCCGGGCCTATGATACGAAAGGAATTTTTACGGTTCAATATCCAGAAGAAAAATCTAAGGTTCCAGAGGCGTTTCGGTATATACCATTTCTTGTATATGATGAGGGAGAATCTGGAGAAAAGGATATTCGATGTACATCATGCGGAATCTGTGCCAAAGTGTGCCCTCCGCAATGCATCTGGATAACCAGGTCAACAAATCCTGAAACAGGGAAACCTGTTCCAAAACCGGCAAAATTCTTCATCGATGTGGATATTTGCATGAATTGCGGTTTATGTGCTGAATACTGTCCTTTTGAGGCCATCCGCATGGATCATGATTATGAAATAGCGAATATTGACCGATTTGCTCATCACATTTATGATTTAGATAAATTACTGAAACCTGCATCATATTATGCTGAAATACGTCCTATCCAATTTAAAGAAGAAGATGATGCCAGGAAAGAAAAAGAAGCTAAAAAAGCGGCTGCAAGAGCCGCAAAACAAACATAAAATGATCATAAAGGTAATTGAATATTATGTACAATTCTGACACAGAAGTACTTTTTCCTGTAAGGGCTATACCTGGACTGAAAGGATTAAGAGGTCCTCAATGGGATCAATTGATTGATTTTGTCTTAAATGAGGCAAAAGATCAGGAGAAATTAGCGTTTGTTCTAATGATTGTGCGGTTGGTAGGTTGCAGTGGTTGTAATGCAGATTCTTTCAGGGCGATGAGAGGATGCACAAAATGCGCACAACAATCGATTCGTAGATTTAGGGGGGATGATGGCGACCTAATTAAGTTGTATGAGAAATCAAAATTAGAAGTAGAAAACAATAAAGGTATTGATTCCTAATTTATTGAAAGGTGAAAAATGACTGTTAACAATGTAACAAAAGAAGATATTCTGGCTGCGCTCTCAAAAGTGCACGATCCAGAATTACATAAAGACCTCGTATCATTAAATATGATTAAAGATTTATCGATTAATGGATCAGAAATAAAATTTACGATTGTCCTCACCACACCAGCATGTCCCTTAAAAGGTAAAATTGAAAAAGATGCAAGGGATGCAGTTATGGCTGTAAAAGGTGTTGAAAATGTTGTAATTGTTTTAGATTCCAATGTTCCATCTGATGGAAGAAACCGTGGAAATTTATCCGTGCAAGCTAAAAATGTTGTAGCAATTGCCTCGGGGAAAGGTGGTGTTGGTAAATCTACTGTAAGTGTGAATATTGCCGTTTCTTTAGCAAAAGCCGGGGCACGTGTTGGCTTATTAGATGCTGATATCTATGGCCCTAACATTCCAACAATGATGGGCGTGGAAAAACTACCTGCTTTCAATGAAAATAAAATCATTCCTGCCGATGCCTATGGAGTCAAGTTAATGAGTATCGGCTTTTTGGTTAAACCTGGTCAACCACTGATCTGGCGTGGACCAATGTTGCACTCCGCAATACGGCAATTTTTATCAGATGTTGCCTGGGGTGAATTGGATTACCTCATCATAGATTTGCCGCCTGGGACGGGTGATGCTCAGTTAAGCCTTGCTCAATCAATTCCGATTAGTGGTGGTGTAATTGTCACAACACCTCAGGCTGTCTCTTTAGAGGATGCAAGTCGCGGTTTATATATGTTCAAACAGCTTGACATCCCAATTCTCGGTGTGATTGAAAATATGAGTTTTCTTGAATTACCTGATGGTCAGATTATGGAGATATTCGGTAGTGGTGGCGGAGAAGCATTAGCAAATGAAGCTCAAACAGAGTTTTTTGGAAAAATCCCATTAGCTACTGATGTGCGTGTAGGTGGAGATTCTGGTAAACCTATTGTTATTTCAAATCCTGATTCAAAAGCAGCTGTGGCTTTAATAAAGATGTCTGAATTAATCGCCGCAAAATTAAGTATGGCAGCTTTAAATAGAAACCCAGGCATTCAATTAGAAATTGTTGAGTAATAAATGGAAAATCAAAACCAACATATGGTCGTGTCCGTAAGGTTTTCTAAAGTAGGAAAACTATATCATTTTGAAGCAAATGCAGATATGGTGCTCTCTCCTGGTGATCATGTGGTTGTGGAAACTGCACGTGGTTGGCAATTAGGTGAGGTTGCTCAAGTTATTGGCGATGTTTCCACACCTGGAGAAGGTTCCTGGAAAAAGATTGATCGAAAAGCAACAGAAGAAGATTTCCAGCAAAGAAAAAACAATGAGGAAAAAGAAGCTGAATTATTAGATTTTTCAAGAAATGAAATAAAAGCACAAAATCTAGATGGTGTCAAAGTTGTTTCGGTTGAATTTAGCCTGGATGGATCAAGAATATCAGTATTATACAGCTATGAAGGGGATAATAAGGTTGAATTAAAAAATCTGAAACAAGAAATAAATAGATTTGTTTCGCATTCACAGGTTGAATTGCGACAAATCGGCCCCAGGGATGTGGCAAAAATATTTGGCGGGATGGGTGCATGTGGTTTGCCTTCAAGATGTTGTTCGAAATTCCTGACAGATTTTAGTTCGATTTCCATACGGATGGCAAAAGAACAGGGCATTTCATTAACGCCAACGGAAATTACCGGTATGTGTGGCCGATTAAGATGTTGTTTGATTTATGAATACGAAATGTATGCCGAGAATAGAAAACAGCTACCTAAGAGGAACAAACGGGTAATTACACCAGTTGGAGAAGGCAAGGTTTATGATGTCTTACCGCTTAAAATGGCAGTAATTGTTGATATTCCTGAGATTGGTAGAAAGGAATTTTTCAACTCAGATATTCAATTGGTTGATGGTACTTCTCATCCACAAATTCAATCAAAAATTAAACCTGAAGAAAATGATGTGATCGTCGATGCTAACGAGAGTAATGCAATTAAGAATGAACCTGATAGTGAATTAAAGGAAAGAAACCAAAGTAAAAATCAACAAGGTGGAAAAGGAAGAAGACCTCGCTGGAGAAAACGGCGGCCTTCAAATCAGAATAAGAGCAATGACAGAAAATAATTTATACCAATTAGCCAAAGAAAATTTTAATTATTCCGTTAGTTTTAGAAGGGATTTTCACCAACATCCCGAGTTAGGCTTCCAGGAAATAAGGACCTCAGAAATAATCTCCAAAGAATTAATGAATCTTGGTTTTTCGGTAAAAAAAAATATCGGAAAAACAGGTGTGCTGGGTGTACTTAAAGGTACTTTGGATGGACAAACGCTATTATTGCGATTTGATATGGATGCATTGCCTATCCGTGAAACCAATACTACCAATTACGTTTCAAAGAATGATGGGATTATGCATGCCTGCGGTCATGATGGACATTTGGCAATTGGGCTTACTATCGCAAAAATCCTTAGTTTATATAAAGACCAAATTAAGGGAACTGTAAAAATTATTTTTCAACCTGCAGAAGAAGGTCTTGGCGGTGCTCTTGCGACCATCGAAGATGGTGTTTTAGAAAATCCTCGACCCGATTATTGTTTAGGGTTGCATATTTGGAATGAAAAACCTTTAGGTTGGTTTGGAATTAATACTGGCGCAATGATGGCTGGTGCGGATACTTTTGAAATCATTGTGAATGGAAAAGGTGGTCATGGTGGATTACCTCATAAATCAATAGATCCAATCGTTTGCGCTGCGCATATCATTACAACAATACAGACGATTGTGAGCAGGAATATTTCTCCTCTCGATAATGCTGTTGTCAGTTTCGGCAGCATAAAAGGTGGTTCAACATTTAATGTAATACCTGATTCTGTATATCTTTCAGGAACAGTTCGTACCTTTGATTCACATATAAGGATGCAAGTAATTAAAAATCTTGGAAAAAATTTCCAAATTGGTGGGTGAGGGTATGGGCTGTACAGTTGAATTTACTCTGGATGAGGTCACCCCTGCTGTTATCAATAATTCAAAAATTGCAATTGATTTACAAAAGGTGATACGGAGAGTTTTTCCTTCTTTCTTTATTGATATGGACGTAAAAACAATGGGTTCAGAAGATTTCTCTTTATTTCTGAATGAGATACCTGGTTGTTTTTATTTCGTTGGATCAGTCAAATCCAGATAAGAACCTGATTTATGGGCATCATCACCCAAAGTTTGATTTTGATGAAGGAGTACTACCGATTGCCGTTGCAAGTTTGTTGGGTATGATTGAAGAATTAGGTTGTCTTATCCATTCAATCATTGGATTCATCAATCACATAAAATCCGGATTAATTGTATAAGGATAGCATTACATAGTTCTCTTGACTGACAACTGGTTGCTAAGAGTGCTATACTGACAATTAAGTATTAATCATCCGATTAATCAGATTATTTATTTTTCGGTTATTTATGATGATATTTTCAAATTCAAACAACCATTTATCGGAATTTGTTAAGTATATAGCCGAAAAATCATTATTGGGGGAAGTAAGGATACCAGCATTGTCTGTGCTCAGTAAAGAATTGCATGTCAGTGTTGCCAGTTTAAGAGAACAACTAGAGGTAGCCAGGGTTTTGGGTTTTGTTGAGGTGAAACCAAAAACAGGAATACGCTGGCTGCCATACAACTTTACTCCCTCCCTTTTACTATCCGTATTATATGCATTATCGATTTCTTCTGATTTTTTTGAACAATTCAGAGATATGCGCAACCATTTAGAGGGAGCTTATTTTCTTGAATCAGTCGCTAAATTATCAAAAAATGATATCGATCAACTAAAAAATATTGTTTTCCGAGCTGAAGAAAAAATAATTTCCAACCCACCTAAATTACCACATGCAGAGCATAGAGAGTTTCACGCAAGAATCTTCTCAAAAATTCAGAATAATTTTGTCGAATTGATTTTTTTGGTGTATTGGGATATTTACGAATACCAAGGTTATGCAATTATCAATGATTTGGATTACCTAAAAAGGGTCTGGCATTATCATCGACTCGTTTATGAGGGAATTCAATCCGGGAATATTCAACAAGCATTGGAATCATTCCTTGAACATAAAAATTTAATGATAAAGAATATTAAATCTACACCTTCGCAAACTTTCGAATAATTACTCTTAGAAGGAGAGACAATGACCAAGAATATTAGTACCAAAGAGGATGAGATCATAAAAAACAAAAAAATTATCAATGATTTTTGCATAACTTTCAGTACCGTTAATGGATCTGGAAGCGCAACAGCTAACACAACTTTAATGCGTACCTTTTTTAAAATGGGAATTCCAGTTTCTGGAAAGAACATTTTTCCTTCTAATATTCAAGGTTTACCGACCTGGTATACACTGAGGTTGAGCAAGAACGGTTATTTAGCTCGAGTTCAAGAAGATGATATTGTGATAGGGATGAACCCATCAACAATCAATAAAGAGATTGAATATATTGTTCCTGGGGGTGCGCTTTTCTATCCGGATGATATCAAATTTGCCAACTCAAGAGATGATATCGTTTATTACCCAATGCCGATTCGAAAAATTATAAAAGAGTTCTGAAGTCACACCCAGTTTAAAAGATTACATTTCTAACATGGTGTATGTAGGCACATTGGCTCAAATGTTGGGGATTCCTCTTGAAATTATCCGAGAAGCATTAAGTTTCCATTTTAAGGGTAAAGATAAGCCTGTAAATCTGAATATGGATGTCATTGGAAAATCAGCTGAATGGGCTAAGGAAAATCTAACCAAATCAGATCCATATTATGTGGAACCCATGAAAGGTAACGAAGGTTGGATCATGACTGATGGAAATACAGCTGGTGCGTTAGGATCAATTTTTGGCGGGGTTCAATTTACAGCATGGTATCCAATCACACCTGCTTCTTCGTTAGCCGAATCATTGCATGAATACATTCCCGAATTGAGAACTGACCCTGTAACAGGTAAGGAATCATCGGTAATTGTTCAGGCGGAGGATGAGTTATCCGCGATTGGTATGGCAATTGGGGCTGGCTGGGGTGGTTTAAGGTCGATGACCTCAACCTCAGGTCCTGGGTTAAGTTTGATGACAGAATTTATTGGTCTGGCTTATTACGCAGAAATACCCGTTGTTATCTGGGATGTTCAGAGAGTTGGACCCAGTACCGGGTTACCGACCAGGACGGCGCAAGGGGACATAACTTTTGTGAAATTCATGGGTCATGGAGACACAGACAATATCATGCTCTTCCCAGGATCTGTAAATGAATGCTTTGAATTTGGGTGGAAAGCTTTCGATATTGCTGAGCGGTTACAGACACCTGTTGTTGTCATGTCAGATCTGGATTTGGGCATGAATGAATGGATGACACCAAAGTTTGATTATCCTGATCAACCTATTGATCGTGGAAAAATATTGTGGGAAGAAGATTTACAAAAAATGCTTGATAAATATCAAGAGGAATTTGGACGCTATAAAGATCTGGATGGAGATGGCATCACTTATCGTACGCTGGTAGGTAATCAACATCCTCAATCAGCATATTTCACCCGTGGTACAGGGCATGATGAAAATGCAAATTACACGGAGGATCCAAAAATATGGGAAGAAAGTCTATCGCGGATCAAGAGGAAATTTAAGAATGGGATAAAATATCTTCCTAAACCGTTGATAAAATCGAACAACTCAAAAAGTAGCATTATTTGTGTTGGATCAGCAGAATTTCCAGTTGAAGAGGCGATGGATATATTAGGTAAAGATCACTTGAATTTTGATTACATGAGAATTAAAAGTATTCCATTTCATCAAGAAGTAATCGATTTCCTTCACACACATGACAGAATTTATATTGTTGAGCTAAATCGAGATGGCCAATTAGCTCAATTATTAACCTTAGCGGCTCCGGTAGAAGCCATAAAATTTAAAAATATTACCAAAGTTGATGGGCTACCTTTAACGGCCAAATGGATTGCAAATGAGATCCGCAAAGACGAGGAGAAATAATAATGGTGAACACTGAAAATAAAACTGGTAACGAAAATTCAGCTGGTTTGACCCGTGCTGATTATCGTGGAAGACCAAGTACACTTTGTCAAGGTTGTGGTCACAATTCAATTTCCAGTCAGATCGTGGCTGCTTGTTATGAATTAGGTCTCGTTCCTGAGAAAATTGCCAAATTTAGTGGGATTGGTTGTTCCAGTAAAAGTCCTACGTATTTTCTCAATAGATCGTTCGGATTTAATGCCTTACATGGAAGAATGCCTTCTATCGCATTAGGCGGTTTGTTTGCAGATACCTCAGTCAAAGGATTAGGAGTAAGCGGTGATGGGGATACAGCTTCGATTGGTATGGGTCAATTTAAACACCTGGCTCGAAGGAATATGCCTATGGTGTACATTGTCGAAAATAATGGAGTATATGGACTAACCAAAGGACAATTTTCTGCAACAGCTGAAGAAGGTTTGCTGTTGAAACGACAGGGAATAAATACATATTTGCCAGTTGATATCTGCATGGAGGCATTGGTGACGAATGCATCCTTTGTAGCTCGAGGCTTTGCTGGTGACCCAAAACAATTAAAAAATCTTCTCAAAGCTGCGCTCAGTCATGATGGATTGGCGATTTTGGATATTATCAGCCCATGTGTTACTTTCCATAACAAAGAAAATTCCTACCACTCCTATTTATGGGGTAAAGAACATGAAGTTCAACTGCATGACATTGAATTTGTTCAAGCAAGAGATGAGATTACCATTGAAGATTTCGAACCTGGTTCATCAAAAGAAGTATCTTTACATGATGGTACCGTGGTTCTCATGAAGAAATTAGATAAGGATTATGACCCTACTAACCGCTATGAAGCATTGAGGATATTAGAAGAAGCTGAAAGAGAAAATACATTGATCACAGGGCTCTTATTTGTCGATCCTAACGCTAAAACATTGTTTGATCGATACGCTTTGCCTGATGAGCCTTTAAATCGTTTAGAACCCAGCAAATTGCGTCCTTCTGAAGAAGCCCTGGAAAAAATTAATCAATCTTTATTCATGAAATGATTAATTGGATTAAATTTCAATCATCCATTTATTTAAAAAAATCAGGAAATGTTTTCAGAAATAATTGGATGATTTGGATTTCTTATCCATTCGCTCCATGAACCTGGATATAATTTTATGGGTTTTATACCAATGTGTTGCATTACTGCAAAATTCAAGCAGGATGTAACTCCGGATCCACAATATACGACTTTAGATGTATCGTTTTTCCCTTCTAGCAAGTCGTTATATTTATCCTGTAATTCCGCAAATGGTAATAATTTCCCATTTGAATCCAAATTATTCTGATGAAAAAAATTAATAGAATTCGGTATACGGCCAGCAACCTTATCTAAAGGCTCTTCCAATCCTAAATAGCGTTCTCTTGATCTTGCATCAATAATTGTGTAATCTGGGTTAAAAATGATCGTTTCCATTTGTGATGTTGTTTTCATTAGTTCAGGATCTGGTGTTCCGATAAATTTTGAGGGTTGATTATGGGTTTGCCCAGATGCTTGTGAGTAACCGTTTCGCTGCCAGGCAGAGAAACCTCCGTTCAATATGGCAACCTTTAAATGACCAAAATATTTCAACATCCACCATAAACGGCCAGCGAACGATCCTGAGGTTGTATCATAAACAACCACCTGTTTGTGCTGATCAATTCCCCAATTAGAACATGTATTAATAAATTCATCAGGTTCTGGTAAAGGATGTCTACCGGTTTTTTCAGTAATCTTTCCGGATAAATCCTTATCTAAATCAGCATAAATAGCGTTTGGGATGTGATTTTTCAGGTAATCCTGGTACCCCCAGGATGGATTTATGAGGTCAAAACGACAGTCAATGATGACCAAATTATTATGATCCAATATTTTAAACAATTCCTCAGGATTGATAAAAGTTGTATATGTATCCATAAAATTATTTTTTCCCTATGGTATGTAAGAGTAAAAAGTTAGGTGGGCGCATATCTCCCATTGGAAGCCCAGACACAAAAATTATCTGTTGTCCATTTTGAATGGGATTAGACGCAATGATCGCTTCTTCCACAAAAGCAACCATATCCTCAATCGTAGTAGCGTGTGGGACCTGGTATGGTTTTACACCCCAGAAAAGTGAAAGCATTTGGAACGTTTCTATTTCTGGTGTAAAGGCAAGAATCGGAACCTTTGGCCGTACTTTTGACATTAATAAGGCGGTTTTACCCGATTGGGTTAATACTGCAATATAAGCTACATCGCGATCAAAGGCTAATTCACCTGCTGCGCGGGTTAAAGCGACTGCATCATCATGTGTTTGCTCCAATGGATGACGTTTAATGTATCCCCAATGATGATAATTTGCTTCTGCTTCATTTATGATCGAAACCATCATTGATATGACTTCGAGTGGATATTTTCCAACTGCAGTCTCTCCCGATAGCATGACTGCATCACTTCCATCCAGGATAGCATTTGCAACATCGGATGCTTCTGCTCGTGTTGGACGAGGACTATTGATCATTAAATCTAACATTTGAGTTGCGGTGATAACAAATTTGGCTTTTTTGTATGCTGAATCAATAATTTTCTTTTGAAAAATAGGAACACAAGCAGGTGAAGTTTCTACAGCCAGATCACCACGCGCAACCATAACTCCATCGGTCACATCCAAAATTTCTTCTAATCTTTCAATTGCCTGTGGGCGTTCCATTTTTGCTATGACAATCGGTGGGATTCGGTATGGTGCAATTTCACGAATTGCTTCCTTAACTCTCAGAACGTCCTCAGGACCAGAAACAAAGGAAATAGCAACGGCATCAATTCCATTTTTCAAACCAAATTCAAGATCTTCTTTATCTTTTTCTGTGAATCCGGGAATCTTTAGATCCGTTCCGGGCAAATTCACCCCTTTGTTGGAGGTTAAAATCCCTCCGAAGACAACTTTTGCAAAAACTGTATTTTTGACAACATTTATTACTTCCAGCTCCATGTTACCATCATCCAGCAAGATGCGATCTTTTGGATTTACACTTCTGGCAAGATTTGGAACATCTAAAGGTAGTGTTAATGTATCAGAATCAGCAACATCGAGGGGCTCATTTATATCAACCGGGGTTAAAGCTACAGTCTGATCTTTTTCGAGATGGACACCTTCGGAAGGAAGCTTTCCCACTCGTAATTTGGGACCTTGTAGATCTTGCAAGATCGTAATAGGTTTATGTAATTCTTTTGATAACTTTCTGATTAATTCAATACTACGCAAATGATTCTCATGACTTCCGTGTGAGAAATTTAATCGAACGATATCAAGACCTTCGAGGATTAATTTTCTTAAAATTTCTTCGTTATCACTACTCGGACCTAATGTGGCAATGATTTTTGCTCTTCTTTCCATAATTTCACCTGATTTCTTATATTTATCGATAGGATAATTTTAGACCATTTTGTTCCGAGAAGATAAAAAAAACCGCCTTTTTCAAGGCGGCTTATTCTTTCTTTATTAATCCATCAAAAGAGTATCATTGATAATGGGTAGTGCCCAGTCTAAAATATCTTTCGAGATGATCAATGGAGGAGCAAAACGAATAACATTATCATGTGTCTCTTTTGCTAAAATTCCTTTTCCTTTTAACACTTCACAGAAACGTCTTGCACCACCCGCTTCGGGTTTTAGTTCAACGCCAATCAAGAGACCTCGACCGCGAACTTCTTTTACATGCTTGCTGGAAATTTTCTTCAATTCCTCTTTAAAATAGTTTCCCAGTTCTTCCGCACGTTCGATTAATTTTTCTTCCTGAATCACGTTCAATGCAGCTCTAGCAACAGCCGCACCCAGCGGATTCCCTCCAAATGTTGATCCATGTTCTCCGGGTTGGAATAATCCCATTATTTCTCGATCTGCAAGAACTGCTGAGACTGGGTAAAATCCTCCTGATAAAGCTTTACCGATGATTACCATATCTGGGCGAACATTTTCATGCTGGCTGGCAAATAGTTTTCCAGTTCTACCGAGTCCGGTTTGAATTTCATCAGCAATGAAAAGGATATTATTCTTCTGACAAAGATTTAGCACTGACTGTAAATATCCTTCAGGTGGAATGATTACACCACCTTCGCCCTGGATGGGTTCTAACATGATAGCTGCTGTGTTGGGGGTAATTGCACCTTCTAAAGACTTCATGTCACCATATTTGACGGTTATAAAACCTGGTGTGAATGGGCCAAATTCTTTTTTGTAATATTCTTCTGTAGAAAAAGAAATGATGGTTATGGTTCGTCCATGAAAATTGCCATCTGCAACAATGATTTCACTTTTATAATAGGGGATTCCTTTGGTTTTATAAGCCCATTTTCGTGCTAATTTAATAGCAGTTTCGACAGCTTCAGCACCACTATTCATTGGTAATGACATTTCATAGCCTGTCATTTCGGATAATTCTTTATAAAACAGAGGGAGCTGTTGATTGCGAAAGGCTCTAGAGGTTAATGTTACTTTTTTTGCCTGTTCAATCATCGCGTCTAAAATTTTAGGATGTACATGACCTTGATTCAAAGCAGAATAAGCACTGAGACAATCTAAATATTTATTACCTTCAACATCATAAACCCATACACCTTCACCACGTTCAATAACAACATCCAGCGGATGATAATTGTGGGCACCGTAATGTTCTTCTAATTCAATATAATATTTTGATTCCATTTGTCTAAATTCCTTTGAGTAAATTTACAATAATTGCTTTTTGAGCGTGAAGGCGATTATGCGCCTGTGGGAATAATCGGGAATGAGATCCATCAGCAACTGCATCAGTGATTTCCTGGCCACGATGCGCTGGTAAACAATGCAATATAATCGCATCTTTATCTGCTTCCTCTACCAGCATCTCATTTACTTGATATGGTGGAAAGACAGCTTCACGTTTTTTTGCTTCTTCTTCTTGACCCATCGAAGTCCAGGTGTCTGTGTAAATAACATGGGCATTTTTCACAGCTTCATGCGGATCTCGGTTGAATTGAATTGTTGAACCAGTCTTGAGAGCAATATTCCTTCCTAATTCAATCGCTTGTGGCAACATATCATAACCTTCTGGCGCACTCAACGTAAAATTAGCTCCCAGTTTGGTGCAGATATGTAACAATGAAACAGCTACATTATTACCATCACCGATAAAAGTAACATTTAAACCTTTCATCGATCCAAAGTTTTCGATAATCGTCAACGCATCTGCCATTGCCTGGCATGGGTGATTGTAATCACTCAAACCATTAATGACAGGAATATCAGCCCATTTCGCTAATTCGACAACATGTGTGTGATCAAACACACGTGCCATAATGATATCCACATAACCAGAAATTACTCTGGCAACATCAGCAATTGATTCGCGCTTTCCAAGTCCAATTTCGCTGGGAGAAAGGTAAAGCGCGTCACCACCAAGATGTCGCATAGCCATATCAAAACTTACTCTGGTCCGTAAACTAGGTTTCTGGAAAATCATACTCATCACTTTATTTTTTAAAATGGGTTGATTTCCTCCTGCTTTCCACTCCTTTTTTAGGTCAATTGCGAAATCGAGCATACCTTGCAATTCAGATGATGAATAATCTGAGATGGCAATAAAATCTTTCTTCATATTGTTCTCCTAGACCGAATATTTTTATTATTACGCTCAAGGAGTATAACATAAGGTAAGATTAGCTAAAATGGATTTTTGGGCAATAATTTTATGAATATGTCATTATTAATTATATATGGAGGGTGAGAATGTCGTTAAAAAAATTTAGCCTTTTTGTGCTGTTTTATAATGTATTCGTAATATTAATAGGAGCTTTGGTGAGAGCTACAGGTTCAGGAGCAGGATGTGGTTCTCACTGGCCATCCTGTAATGGAGAAGTAATTCCTACATCACCACAGTTGGAAACTCTCATTGAATTTTCACATCGAGTAACCAGTGGATTGACTATCATTTTTGTCCTGGTTTTATTTATTTGGGTTTTTAGGACATATAAAAAGAAATCCAAAGTAAGAACGGCAGCATTATTTGTATTAATTTTTATTTTTGTGGAAGCACTCATCGGTGCAGGATTGGTTTTATTTGAACTCACCGGAGAGAATTCTTCATTATCCCGGGCAGCGGTTATCGCATTGCATCTTGTGAATACTTTCTTGTTGTTAGGAAGTAATGCATTATTGTTTGAGTGGATCCGTTATGGAGAACCTCGAAAATCATTGATTAATCGCAATGCCCGTCAACTTTTTATTTTAATATTCTTGCTATTTCTTCTTTTAGGAGCGAGTGGAGCAATTACTGCTTTAGGAGATACATTGTTTCCTGCTTCCTCGTTATCTGAAGGTATTGGTCAAGATTTTTCAGGAGAGAATTTTTTATTAGAGTTAAGGGTTTATCATCCCATTATTGCGGTTTTCATTGGATTAGGACTATATGTTATCTATAATAATTTTCTTAAGAAGTCTAAAAACGAAAAATTAAATTCTTACTCGAAGTATTTAGGGGGTTTATTTTTGCTTCAGTTATTTTTAGGGGTATTTAACGTAATTCTACTTGCACCTATATGGATGCAACTAGTGCATTTATTATTGGCTGATATTGTCTGGATTATTTTTGTGTTATGGATCAATCAGATTGTTTTTTATGGGTTGTCTGCTTCATCGCCTGGGAAACCATCAAATCCATAATTTTGTAAGTTAACGGACCAAGAAGATTACTCAAGTGATACAACACTTTGCTTTCTGTACCTGGAATGATCATATAATTTTTGTTTTTGATTCCTGTTATTATTTCATGGGCAACTTTTTCGGCGCTTAAGACAGTTGTGGCGGATCCTGAAATAATTTTTGTTATTTCAGGTTTAAATTTATTTTCGTATTCTAATTGTGGTGTATCTGTATCCGGAGGGAATACAATGGATACGTGAATATTTTTTGGTTTCAATTCACTGCGTATAACATCTGTGAAACCACGAACTGCGAATTTACTGGCACCATAGGCAGAATATCCATATAAGCCAATAATACCAGCCATAGATGAAATGTTAACAATAAAGGATCCTGAGATCATCAAAGGCAAAAAAGCCATGATGCAATTGACAGTCCCGTAATAATTAACATCCATCAGCCATCGAAATTTATCCATTTGGATGCGTTCAAATTCTTCGGGGTGGGTAACACCTGCAGAATTGATTAGCCCATCAATTTTTATATTTTTTTGACTCAATTCATCTGCCAAAATTTTAATATCAGAAAAATTTTGAACATCTGCCAAAAAGTAATTTATCTTTTGATTTTGATCATTAATTTTCTTAATTGCAGCTAAGATTTTCTCTTCATCTCTTGCAAGGATCCATATGTTCGCTTCCAACTTAACCAATTCTTTTACAAGTGCTAACCCTATTCCACTTGACCCGCCTGTAATGATAATGTTTTTATTTTTAAAATTAAGTTTCATTTTTCTCCTCTACTGATGGCAGGATGAACAATTTCCACCTGAACATGAACCACATCCATTTACTGATAACGATTTTCCCAGATTGGTTGAATTACACACAGAAATGACTCGTTTGGTGTTTGGCGAATGGCACACCTTACATCCAATTGGATCATCCGCCTGGGAAAATTTCCTTAATGCGTCAAATTTTTGATGACATTCAGTGCAGATATACTCATAAATTGGCATTATTACACCTAGAGCGTTTTCGATGAAGAAAAATTATTTTTTGTTAATGAATAAACCGCAATGCCAAAAGCAATCGCAACATTTAATGAATTCTTTAATCCAACCATAGGAATGTGCAAGTGTGAATCACATTCATTTAGAACATCAGGGTCTACGCCTGTGATTTCATTTCCGACCACAAGAGTTGTCGGATGCGAGGATTCAGTAATTTGGAAATCAAAAAAAGACTGAGACATTGATGTTTTTTCTAATGCCCAAATTATATATCCTTTATTTTTCAAAGATTTTATGAGAGATACGGCATTGGGATGAGATTCATAATTTACTGTAAATTCAGATCCTAATGAGGTTTTGTGAACTTTTGGATTGGTTGGTGGAGGAGTTATTCCACAAAGATGAATTTTTTTGATGCCTACACCATCGGATGATCTAAAAATTGCCCCAACGTTGAAGGTTGAACGGATATTATCAAGCACAACCTCCAAATTATTTGCTTGATGAAAGTCATGATGTTCGAAAATATCTTCATGATTGAGATTTATCTCATGGATAATCATAGTTTCTGATTTACATTTTGGACAATTAACCCCAATCCCAGAATTTTTAGGGGCTGGAAATCGAAAATTACAATTTTGTTTTGAGCATTGCCTGATTAGATAAAATTCTGTGGACATATCCCTTATTTATTCTCAACCAATTCATTTGCCAAGATAATCTTTTTACGAATTATCCTCGTGAACTCTACAGGAAAATTGAGTTCACTCAGTACTTCTTCTGGTCTGCCAGTCGCGCCATCTTTGGATTGTAATAGCATTTTGAGATAGCAAGGGACAACTAAAATAATCTCAAGATCTAAAATGAGTGGTCGTAGGTCGTATGATTTGCCTCTTCGTACTCGAATAATCGTTTCTTTGCTTTTCAGATCATGGATGCTTTCGATTATTTTGCTTGAATCAAATTCCTCCAGAAAAAAAACATGATATTCCGAAGCAATTGTCTGAGTTTGTAAAGCTGGTTCCACCAGATTGATTTCGATGATGGAATTTATCGAAATTCCGGATGGAAGAGAATTAGTTAGCGCACTTTCAATTGAAAATATGTCCATTTCCTGCTCCAGGAAAAAATCGACAATTTCGTAGTCACTAAGGAAACCAAGCGGTAAAGGACTGGCTTGTTGAATTTTTGGTTGTGGATGAAAACCCTGACTGTACGCTAAAGGAAGTTTAGCCCTTCTGAATGTTCTTTCCCACATTTTATGAATATCAAGATTGGAAGTGTATCGCATACCTTCTTTTTTTGAGTAATTAATTCGGTATCGATAATTCATTTTTGCTCCTTCTGGATGATAAGTTGGGGCACTTCCAGACAATTCCAGGATCTTCTTTTCGTATATGATTAAATGTCTGAGTGATACCGCAGGCATAACATTGTTCTCTACAATCACCGCGTAAACGCATCGAAAGGCTGTTCAGGTATTCTGTTTTCAAATATGTTTTCTTTACACCTGGATGGATGTGATCCCATGGGAAAACCTCATCAATGTTTCGCTCACGATGAACATAAAAATCGGGCTCAAGGTTAGCTTCTGAAAAAGCTTGTATCCAGATATCGTAATTCTTAAAATCCTGCCAAGCATCAAACTTTGCACCATTTTTCCAGGCTGTTTCAATGACTTCTGCCAATCTTCGATCGCCTCGCGATAACCATGCTTCCATCACTGTCTCTTTTGGATCTGTCCAATTGAATTTCAATCCAGGAACTTTAAGCTGTTCTCGAAGCAGGTTTTGTTTCTGCCGAATAGAATCTTGCTGATCGCAGGCAACCCATTGAAAAGGTGTATGTGGTTTAGGAACAAAAGTGGAAACTCCAGCATGCACTTTAGCTCTTCTCCCAATTGCTTTTACACCAACCGCAAGAACTTTTTTACATAAATCTGCAATTTCAGCAACATCTTCCAAAGTTTCTGATGGATGGCCGATCATAAAATAAAGTTTCAATGTGTGCCAACCACGTTTGAAAATCTCGAAAGCTGTTGAAAGTAACATTTCTTCTGAAATCGGCTTGTTGATTATCTTGCGCATTCTCTCAGAAGCCGCCTCTGGAGCGAGCGTAAAACCACCTTGACGAGAACCTTTCAGCTTTTCCATCAAATCTACTGAAAATGAGTCGATCCTTAATGAAGGTAAAGAAATCGTTAAATTTTTTCCGGCAAATTTATTGCTTATTTCTTCAACCAACTCCAGAACATTCGTGTAGTCACTTGATGACAATGATAATAAGGCAACTTCTTCAAATCCAGTATTTTCAAGACCCGTTTCAATGGTATGAATTATCTCCTGTACTGTTCTTTCCCTGATAGGTCGATTAATCATTCCAGCATGACAAAAGCGACATCCGCGTGTACAACCGCGCATGATTTCAACAGCGATGCGATTGTGGACCACACCAATGGAAGGAACAATAAAACGGGTGGGGGCATAAGGCAGTTTACCCATGATCCGTTTGGTCACCTTTTTTGGTGCTTTTTTATTTTTGATCTTCATATGGAGGAATGTGCCATCCGGATTGTATTGTGGATCGTACAGTGATGGGACATAAACGCCATCAATAGAAGATATTTTCAATAACAATTCTGATTTGGATAAGCCTTCTTTTTTCCATACCTTATAGGCATCAATAACTTCTAAGAGGATTTCTTCACCTTCTCCTATCAGGAAAGCATCAATAAACGGAGCCATAGGTTCAGGATTATAGGTCGCATGACCACCGGCAATGATAAGCGGAAATTTTACCCCCCGATTCTCTGAACGGATTGGAATTTGGCTCAAATTTAATAGATTTAATGTGTTTGTGTAAAGGGTTTCATATGGCAACGTAAACCCAATAATATCAAAATCTTTTAAAGCTGATTTGGTCTCTAATGAATACAAAGGAATTTCATTTTTTCTGAGCAAATCTTCCATGTCCTGCCAGGGTGAGTATGCTCTTTCTGCCAGGCAATCTTCCCGATGGTTAATATTTTCATATAAGATTTGCAACCCCAGATTGGATATTCCAATATCGTAAATATCAGGAAAAACAAGGGCTATCTTTGTTGAAACTTCATCCCAATTTTTAACAACAGAATTGTATTCACCGCCTACATATCTGCCTGGTTTTTCAACAAGGGGTAGAATTCTTTCTAGCTGATTTAATAATGATTTCTCTTGGTTCAAATCTTCTCCTACAATGATTCATTGACAATGCAATTTCCCAATTGTACTTGAAAATGAAACCATTATAGAATTCCTTTTACCATCCCTCCATCCACTGAAAGCATTGTACCTGTCAGATAAGATGCTCTAGGGGATACAAGAAAGACTGCAACATTTGCAAATTCTTCTGGTTCTGCCATTCTGCCTAATGGACTTTCAGAAGCCTGTTTCGTAATTTCATCCTCCACCGAAGAATTATTTGTTTGAGCACGGTTATCCATTAAAGTTTTTACTCTTTCCGTTTTGGTCCATCCTGGCAAGATCGAATTAAATCGAATCCCATCTTTTCCTAATTCCAGTGCTAACGTTTTAGTGAGTCCAATTGTTGCAGCCCGTATAGAATTGGATAATATCAGGTTTGGAATTGGTTGTTTCACAGAATATGAAGTGACAGTCAATACGTTGGCGGTTTCAGATAATCGAAGCAAAGGCAGCATGGCGCGAATCAGTCTTACATGACTGAGAAAAGATAATTCAAAGGCGTTATACCAGGTTTCATCGTTGATTAATTCAAATGCTGCCGGTGCTGGACCTCCAGAATTGGTTATAAGAATATCTAGCTTGCCGAATTTGGATCTAATAAACTCAAGTAATTTAGAAGGGAAATCGGAATTCGTTACATCCCCAGCAAATGGAAAAACTGTGCCATTCGTTTTTTGGGTTAACTTCTCTGAGGACTTTTCAAGTTTTTCCTGATTGCGGCCATTGATTATTACAACGGCTTTTTCGTTCAACAAAGATTCGGCGATTGCATAACCAAGCCCTTGACTGGATCCTGCTATAAAAATTATCTTACCCGCTAAGAGCAAATCCATCTTATATCTCCTTATAATTTTTCTTTGAGTATTATCGTTATGCGAATTTCTGGATATGAATCCTCAACAAATTCAATGATATTATCTATCATTGGATCGAAAATCCTTCCATTTTGAGCTACAATTGCCATCCCTAGTTTTGCAGATTTCCATACATCATTGAAGTCAATTTCTGATATGGATACGTTATATTTTTTTGATATCCTGGAAATAATCGAAGTTAAAACCCGTCGTTTATCTTTCAGATTTTGAGCAAAGGGTATATCAATTTTAATTTCTATGTAACAAAGCGCCATATCTTTTCCTGGAATGAGCAAACAGGATTAATTAAATTGTACTTGCATAATTAAATTGCGTTTAGTAGAATTCAACTCTACCTAATATTGTGGGAGTATCAATGGATATCGAAACGAAATATCAAGAAGCACTGGATTTTTTATATACATTTATTGATTACAGCATGACCAGGAACATGCGTTATACCGAAGATAAGTTCAATTTGGATAGAATGCATAAATTTATGGAGTTATTCGATAATCCACATAAAAAATATCCATTGATTCATGTTGCTGGAACAAAAGGAAAAGGTTCAACATCTGCACTGATTGCTCATGCATTGTATGAACAAGGTTATAAAGTTGGGTTTTACACATCTCCCCATTTGCATGACTTTTGCGAAAGAATTCAGGTCGATTTTATCCCGATGAAGCATGAAGAAATGATTGCAATCGTTGATGACATGCGATCAAAAATTCCATTTGTAGCTGAAATTACTACTTTTGAATTGATGACCGCCATGGCATTTATATATTTTATGAATAAGCATGTTGACATTGCGGTCATTGAAGTTGGGCTGGGAGGAAGACTGGATGCTACCAATGTAGTTTCGCCGTTAGTATCTGTCATTACATCCTTATCTTTAGATCATATCAATGTTCTGGGTGATACCCTGGCAAAGATTGCATTCGAAAAAGGTGGAATTATCAAGAATAATACACCAGTCGTTGTTGCACCTCAAAAAAATGAAGCAATTCTGGTACTAAAGAAAATTGCGGAAGAAAGGAATTCTCCTTTGTTCCAGGTCGGGAAAGATTATTTATACGCCCAAGCAGCTAAATCTCTCAGTGGCCAAAATTTCTTTGTGTGGCCAAAAGAGGATCAAATTTCAGTAAATGCGTTCATCGAAAGCGCTGGTCGAGAGGATTGGGAACCAACCAAGTTTCACATACCTCTCCTAGGTTTTCACCAGGTACAAAATGCAGCCACTGCATTTACCGCACTGACAATTCTCAGGCAAAAAGGTTTACTACAGATTTCGAATGATAGTATTCGGAAGGGTTTTGCCAATGTAGTTTGGCCTGGTAGATTTGAAGTTATCAACCGACGGCCATTTATCGTAATCGATTCTGCCCATAATCGAGAATCGGCTTTACGATTAAGAAATGCAATTGATGATTATTTCCCCGGTATCCCAGTCGTTTTGGTTTTTGGTGCTTCAGAAGATAAAGATATAGATGGAATGTTGGTAGAGTTACTACCAAGAGTAAAGATAGTGATTACCACAAAATCAATTCACCCCCGAGCGATATCTCCTGAAGATCTGGTAGTTAAAGTCAATCAGATGGGTGTTCGCGCAATTCCTACGCAATCTCTGGAAGAGGCATTTGACCAGGCACTTAAACTGGCTGGAAAAGAAAATCTCATTTTAGTGGCTGGAAGTATTTTTGTCGCAGGTGGAATGAGAGATGTTTGGTTTGATTTACAAAAAAAAATTAGAGATGAAAGGTAACCAATGACGAATGAGAATTGGTTTTTAGATAATCAAGACGATTTTGATATACCTTATAAATATAGATCTGATGAGTTTTATCAATTTCCAAATTTTGAACCGGACGATAAAGGAGAATTTGAGTGTGCTGCGATTATTGTCCGAGATTTAATCGTTTTTCCACGCATGATGACGCCCATATTGATTGATGCAGGACTTAATTACAGTGCTATTCAATCTGCACTTAAGCAATTTGAAACACTTGTTGCGATTTATGTGGTAGACCATGAGAATCAACCAGAGGAGAATTTTGACTTTTTACCAATAGGAACAGAAATATCTGTCGGAAAAATAATGTCTCTTCCAGAAGGTGATTACTCTGCATTAATTCAGGGAAGAAGGCGGGTGGAGATTCTGGCTGTAATTCAGGAAGTCCCATATATCAAAGTGCGAGTTCGTGTCGTTAATGAAAAAGTAACGAATGACCGTCATATAAAAGCTTTGATGCGCATCAGTAAAGATTTATTTTATAAATGTGTACATTTAGACAAAAGCTTATCGGATGAAGCACAATTATTTGCTACGAATATTCAGGATCCTTCCTGGCTTACAGATATGATCTCTTCAGCAATTACCATCAGCCCATTGGATCGGCGAAAATTAATTGTTGAAGTTAATCCAAGAGAAAGATTGAAATTGTTGAATGGAATTCTAGCGCAGGAATTGGATGTGTTGGAATTGGAAGACGAAATTCAAGCGAAGATCCAAAACGAAGTTGACAAAACTCAAAGAGAATATTATTTGCGTGAACAGTTGAAGGCGATACAGGCAGAATTAGGTGAGAATGATCTATTTATCAATGAACTCTCTGAATTAAGAGATAAGGTAAAAAATAAACAATTGCCTGAAGAAGCAAAGTTTGTGGTAAATAAGGAAATTGATCGCCTTGTCCAAATGCCACCAATGTCACCGGAAACTGGAATCATTCGAAGTTATATTGATTGGATTATGGATTTGCCCTGGAATGAAACTACTGAAGATAATCTTGATGTACAACATGCAAACCAGGTTTTAGAAAAAAATCATTATGGGCTAGGAAAAGTAAAGGATAGAATACTTGAATTTATTGCAGTCCAGAAATTAAAACCTCAGGATACCAAACAACCCATTTTGTGTTTTGTTGGATCTCCTGGAACGGGAAAAACATCATTGGGTCGATCAATATCTGAGGCATTAGGTAAGAAATTCGTCAGGGTTTCATTGGGAGGCGTGCGGGATGAAGCAGAAATCCGAGGGCATCGAAGAACTTATATTGGCGCATTACCCGGTCGAATCCTGCAGACCATGAAAAAAGCAGGGACTGTAAATCCTCTGTTTATGTTGGATGAAATTGATAAATTAGGCTCTGATTTCAGGGGAGATCCATCCGCTGCATTATTGGAAGTATTGGATCCAGAACAAAATAAAGAATATTCAGACCATTACCTCGACCTTGATTACGATTTATCCAAAGTTTTGTTTATTACTACAGCAAATACAACCCTTTCAATTCCATCAGCGTTGTTGGATAGGATGGAAGTGATTGAGTTTTCCAGTTATATTGAAGATGAAAAAGTGATGATTGCTAAACAGTTCTTGATTCCCAGACAATTACATGAAACAGGTATTGAGGACATAAATGTGCAGTTTCCTGAAGGATCTATTCGCCAAATAATTAGAAATTATACATACGAAGCAGGTGTGAGAAATCTTGAGCGTGAGATAGGGCGAATTTGCAGGAAAATTGCTCGATTAAAAACAGAAGGTAAAACCTTCCCCACAAAAATTGAATCTCACCATATTGAAAGATTTTTAGGCCCGCAACAATTATTTGATCTGGAGGCTGAGCATGAGGATGAAATTGGTGTTGCAACGGCCATGGCGTGGACTGAAAGTGGCGGGGATATCATGCCTGTGGAGGTATTAATCGTTGATGGCAAAGGCAATCTTCAAATTACAGGTCAAATAGGCGAGGTGATGCAGGAATCTGCTCAAGCTGCTTTATCCTATATGAAATCCAAAGCTGATGTATTAGGTGTGGAAGCGGATTTATTTGAAAATGTTGATATTCATATCCATATCCCAGAAGGTGGAATTCCAAAAGATGGACCGAGTGCAGGTATAACAATCGCGAGTGCACTTATTTCAGCTTTCACGAATCGAAAAGTACGTCGTGATGTTGCACTAACTGGAGAAATAACTTTACGCGGTAGAATACTTCCGGTTGGTGGAATAAGAGAAAAGATCCTGGCTGCACATCGCGCAGGTATTACAAAAATCTTTATTCCCGTGAAAAATGAAAAGGATCTTGTTGATTTGTCTAAAAAAGTGAGAAAACAATTAAACATCATCCTCGTGAAACATATGGATGATGTTATTGAAGAAGTTCTTTTACCTGCAGATCCAAAAATTGTTAAGGAAAAACCCGCCAGAAAGAAAAAAGAAGTTTAAGATTTACTCAGCTGGTGGTTTTGCGATGTTTTGGAGTGCTTTGATTCCATTTTTAACCTGAACGAGTAATACTTCTAATTCTTTCTCTAAATCAGACAGAGAAGTAATAATGTATTGGTCAGCCTCAATCCTATTAATTTCACTTTCCTGTTTTGCTTGTTCAATAATTTGGTTCGCCCGTACCTGAGCACTTTGAATAATTGCATCTTTTTCAACCAGCTGGCTGGCTTTTTCTCTTGCTAATTGCAAGGTACGATTTGCCTCCTCCTGACCCTGGGCAATGAGGCGGTCTCTTTGTGCCAACAATTGTTGCGCTTTTTTTATTTCTTCAGGAATAGAAACACGCATTTGATCAATAATGCTCAACATTTTATCTTCATCAACAACAACCTTTCGCATCATGGGTAATGGACGGCTCTCGTTGAATAGTTCTTCCAGGCGGTCTACCAGATGTAAAATGTCCATAAATCCTCCAAGCAATATAAAATCTAAATATCAGAATAAATTAATCGCGCAAATAAGTTTGCTGAACAACGTTTTGTTCTTTCCCTAATTCAAGGAACCGTCTATCCAGTGCTTCTTTTACAATTTTTGGCACCATACGAGAATAATCTCCACCTAAAGAGGCAATTTCACGTACTGTTGATGATGATAAAAAGGTGTATTTTTCGTTTGTTATGAGGGCTGCGACTTCTATACCCGGGTCAAGGTGTTTATTAGCCAACGCCATCCGAAATTCATGTTCAAAGTCGGATATTACTCGTAAACCACGGACAATTACTTTGGCATCAATTTCTCTGGCATATGCCACCGTCAATCCACTGTAGCCGACTACTCTAATATTTTCAATATTAATTAAGGATTCTTTTGTGAGAAAAATTCTTTCTTCTGGTGAAAAGAGCAGATTTTTCAATGGCCGATCATAAACAGCAACAACCAATTCATCAAATATTTTTGAAGCTCTTGTTGCAATGTCAATGTGTCCACAATGTATAGGATCAAAAGTACCAGGAAATATAGCTCTTACCATGTTCAGTTTTTTTCTCCGATCATTTTCTGCCAGTATTCTGACATTATTATCTTATATAAGTGGCTATCTTCATTAATAAACTCAGGGTCATTTTCTAAAACTTCTTTTGCTAATGTTCTTGCTTTTTCTATTAGTTTAACATTCATTATATTTGAAAATCGTATTTCTTTATAGCCTGATTGCCGAATACCTATAAAATCTCCTGGTCCCCTTTGAGATAAATCAATTTCAGCCAGTTTGAATCCATCATTTGTTGAAACCATCGCTTTCAGGCGTTCATTTTCGATTGCATCTTCTGTTTCAGGTATTAATAAACAATAAGATTGTTGGTTACCTCTACCAACCCTTCCGCGTAATTGATGAAGTTGAGATAATCCAAATCGATTGGCACCTTCAATCATCATTATTGCTGCGTTTGGTACATCTACTCCAACCTCAATCACAGTCGTAGTTACGAGAATCTTGTATGTGCCTTTACGAAAGTTCAACATAACTTTTTCTTTTTCTTCTGATTTTAATCTTCCGTGTAATAAACCAATGGATAGATCAGGAAAAACTTCTTTTTTTAAGCGGTTGAATTCATTTACAGCTGCATTTGGACTGGTCAATTCATCTTCATCAGATTCGACCAATGGGTAAACAATAAAAGCCTGAGATCCTTCATTGACTAGTTTGCGAATCAATGTAAATGCATCCGATCTTTTTTGTGGATTGACGATTAGGGTTTTTATGACTTTCCTTCCTGGTGGAATTTCATCTATGATCGATAAATCCAGGTCTCCAAAAATGGTTAAGGCAAGCGTTCGTGGAATAGGTGTAGCTGTCATGACAAGGAGGTGCGAGGATGAACCTTTAGATCTGATTTTCTTTCTTTGCATGACACCAAAACGATGTTGTTCATCTATTACGACGAATTCCAAATTTTTAAATTCAACTGACTCTTCAATCAGGGCATGAGTTCCTACAGCCACTTTAATATATCCAGATTTTAGGTTTTCCTTAATAATATTTTTTTCTTTTTCAGGAGTATCACCTGATAAATAACAAATTTCGTCCTGTGAAATAATTTTGTTGGCAAGAAGAAATGAGCGAATATTTGTGTATAGTTGTTCGGCAAGAATACCGGTTGGTGCCATTATTGCTGATTGAAAACCATTTTTTATCGTTCCAGCGATGATTATGGCAGCGACAATCGTTTTTCCTGACCCGACATCTCCCTGAACAAGGCGACTCATTGGAATACCTGATGCTAAATCTGTCTGGATTTCAGATATACATTTTTTTTGAGCGCTTGTTAAGGAATAAGGCAAATTATCGATAAGGCGATTCATTAAATTTCTATCAAAAACAATTTTTTTTGCTTCACCTTTTTGCCAGTTTTTCTTTTGTTGAAGCATAGCCAGATGTAAAAAAAAGGTGTCTTGAAAAGAAAAACGTTCTTCTGACAATCTCTTAAGTTCAAAATTCTCAGGAAAATGGATATTTTTTAATGCTGTTGGAAGATCTAATATATTTGCTCTGGATAAGAATTCGGAACTAAAAAAATCCGATAATTTTGGTATCCACAAACTAATTTGATTTGAGATTGTTTCTCGTAACCATTTTTGTGTGATATTTTTGGTCAATGGATAATATGGGAAAAGTCGATTAAGAGTTACACCTCCTCGTTCTAATTCGACCCATTCAGGATTGGTAAGGGCATATCTACCCATATACATGTCTACTCTACCGGAAACCATAATTCTAATGCCAGTTTTGATCGATTTTTCGAGAAAAGGCTGATTGAAAAAAGTTATGCGCAGATTTCCTGTATCATCTTCAACAATAACTTCTGAAATTTTTTGTTTTCCACCTTTTATATTTCTGGTGTGAATACTTTTAACTGTAGCTGCTACTGAGACATTTTCTGAAAACTTTAGTTGGTTTATTGTGATGAGATTACTAAAATCTTCATGTTTTCTAGGAAAAAAATAAATTAAATCCTTAATAGTTGATATACCCAACCTGGCAAGAGCTTCAGCTCGGAATTTACCGATACCTGGAATATTGATTACTGGATTCGATAATGCCTTTTCTAGATCAAATAAATTTTGATTAGAAAAATTATTACTTGTTTTTTTACCTTCATTATGATTTTCTCCATGAAAATCATTTTTTAAATCGAAAAATTCGGCGTATTTTGTATTCGGGCATAATATCAGGTTATCTGAAGTTTTTAAGATTACAAAGATCTTTTTGATCGATTCTTTTCTGTCAGATTGGTCCATTGTTGGATAATATGCCAAAATTTTACAAATCTCGTTAATTAGATCTGAAGGTACCCCTTGAATTAGTGCCTCTGTTTTCCATCCTGCGCAAATCTTTTCAAATCCACCAAAAACCGAACGATTATCATATTGACGATCGATTTCTAAAAGCAAGAATTTTGTTAATTTTTCAATAGATGTAAACATTTACATAAGTTTTCAACCGGATAGAGAATACGGCCTCTCAAAAATTATCAACCCTAATGTTTTTGGACCAAAAATTGCCCCTAAAAACGGATTTATCCTATGCTCGCTAAATGGAGTTTCCGGAAAGTTTTCCTGGACAAATAACTTCAGGATTCGATTATCAATGCCTTGTGTTTGAATTCCCTTTAATAAGGATATGTGAATAAGGTCATCATATTCTTCTATAAACTCCTGAAAATAATCCTGTGCATGCCGGAAGTTTCTGACTTTACAAATTGCCTGAGGGTAACCTTCCTCCAAAGTAAAAATTGGATGCAGGTTTAACATTTCTCCAATCACTGCCTGGGAGTATTCAAGGATGTCGATGTTGTATAAATATTTCAAACATGGAGTGCAAAATAAAGTATAAACATGTGGGATTAATTGCCGTATATGACGATCTGCTTCGGTTAATGATGCTCCATTGCTGATAACTTCAGTTGCAGCCTGAACAATCATCCCTAATCCAGTAGCAATTGTTTGTGAATTCACTACTTGAATCGTTGTTTCTCCCTGGATTAATTTCACAGCTTCAATAGAATTTTGGTAAAAAGTTGATAAATTTGAGGAATTTGTTATAACCAACAATTCATTATATTTCTTGAGTAACACGATAAATTGTTCAGCAATTTCTGCAGGTGAGGGGATAAGTAATTTTGTTTTATTTTTATCAGAAGGCGATATCGGTAAGTCGGCAGTTTTTAAACCTGTCCCATTTTTGATTATTGAACTATTGATTTCAACATCAAGAGGAATTATCCTGACCAGGTCTTTCCCCTGGAAGCTTGGATTTGGAAATTGGGCTGTGCTATCGGTGATGACGGCTATATTGGACATGTTCACTCAATTGCAATGATGAATTGGTAGTGAGGTTGTCCGCCTTCGTGAACTTCAATCTCGAATTCAGGAAATTTCTCTCTGATGTGGTCAATGATCAGGTTGACATCTTGTTTTGAAATATCTGAACCGTAAAATAATGTCAATCTTTCTCTTTCATCTATATCTACGCGTTTGAGAATTTCAAAGCAGGCACTTTCAATTGAGGGTGAAGAGGCGATTAATTCAGAATTGAATAAAGCAATGGCTTCACCTTCTTGAACATTTACGCCATTGATTTCTACCGATCTGGTTGCGACTGTTATTTCGCCAGTGTCAACTTCTGTAATTGCTTCGTTCATTTCCTCAAATATTTCATTAATATCACCAAATGGATCTAAACGTAACATTGCTGACAATCCCTGGGGAATTGTTTTACATGGCAAAACTTCAACCTGCTTTACAGTTGCTTCTTTGGCTGATTTTGCGGCAAGGAAAATATTCTTATTATTGGGAAGAATAATTACTTTATCCGTTGGGAGATTTTCAAAAGAATGTAAGATCTCTTCCGTACTGGGATTCATAGTTTGTCCACCCTGAACAATTGCAGCTGCACCTAAACTGGCAAAAATTTGTGAAAGACCAAAACCCGGGGAAACTGCCACAACGGCTACCTGATCAGGTTCTACCGGTACTAAATCCAGTTGCTTTTCATGGCTAGATTCTTTTTGTTCCATTTGGTCAATTAAGTTTTCAATATAAACTTTCGTTATTGTGCCTAGTTTCATGGTGTAATCAATAGGTAGATATCTGTTTTCAGTCGGGACATGTATATGCATCCTGTACATCCCATCTCCTTCCCCAACCTGGATCGATGTACCCATTTCAGTTAAGTCTGAATAAAAAACCTCCAAGTTAAGAGAATCGGATGGTCGAAAATCTACAATAACTTCAAAATCCTGACCAGGTTCTATTTCTTCCATATCACCGCCATTCATTAATGCAATAGGTTGGACTAATTTCGCTGTACTGGTCTCTAGAGATTCCCCACGAAGAAATTTGAGGAAACCTTCAAGAATAAAGAATAATCCTTTTCCACCAGAATCAACAACCCCGGCTTGCTTGAGAATGGGCAATAGTTCAGGTGTATTTTGAACTGATTTGTCGGCTTCTTTCACGATAAAATCTAGAAAATCTTCTAAATTTTCCGTTTTAGAAACTATTTCCTCACTGGCAATAGAAATATCTTTCGCAACTGTTAATATGGTGCCTTCAACGGGACGAACAACACCCTTGTAAGCTGTATTTTTTGCTTCGATCAGAGCTTTTGAAAAATCCGATAAATTCATCGCATCATGGTTATCCAGTGCACGAGAAAAACCTCTCCAAAGTTGTGAAAGAATGACCCCTGAATTCCCACGAGCACCCATCAATGCTCCCTGAGCGACTGAATGAGCAATTTTTGATATTTTTTTCTCGCCAGAATTTTGGATTTCACTGTAAGCTGCTTGCATTGTTAATAGCATATTTGTACCTGTATCTCCATCAGGAACAGGAAAAACATTTAAAGAGTTGACCAGTTGATGATTGGTTCTAAGCCAATTCAAGCCAGCCTCGATTAGTTGTTTTAAAAGTTGACCGTCAACGGATTTAAAAGTCTTAAGTTCTTGATTCATAATTCTCCTATAGATTTTGGTATTCGAAAATCAGTCCTCAGTCAGTATCACTTATCCGCAGAGCTCGAATGTGAACATTAACTTTTTCTACTGGAATACCAATTGTTTTTTCAACCCGATAACGGACATTATTGCTTACTGATTCGGCTACCATCTTAATCCGAGTGCCATATTCAACAATAATATAAAGATCTATCTCAATACAATTGCCATCATATTTTACATCTACACCCATAGTTGGATCTTTAACAATCGCCTGGGCGATTCCTTCTGCAAAATTCTTGGCAGACAGACCTACTACACCATATGATTCTATGGCTGATTGGTGGGCAATCGTAGAAATGGCACGGTGCGAAACATAAACATTACCCATTGGATTTTTTATCTCTTTCATTAATAATCTCCCTAGAAAAAACACGAATCTTGAAAAAAGATACGGTGTGTGGTAATATATCAGATTGTTGTGTAAAGAACAATATAGATGATGAAAAATTAGCACTCATTGGTGAAAGGATCCTTTATTATGGCAAAATGTGAGAAATGTGGAAAGGCAACAACTTTTGGTCATAACCGCAGTTTTTCCATGCGTGCTACCAACCGGAAATTTAAACCGAATTTGCAAAAGGTTTCTGTTTTTGAAGGTGGCCGGAAAGTTCAGAAAGTACTTTGTACTCGATGCATCCGAACAATGGTTAAATCTGTAAAATAGCCCATTTAAAGAATTGCCAACAAAACGAAAGTCGCGGTTAATCCCGTGATTTTTGTTTAAGCTAGAAATTTCGTAATGCATCGACGCCAGCCTTAATTCCTTGGGGATACTTATAAATAGCAGTTGCGGCGACAATAACATCCGCACCTGCTTCAATCACAGATTTGATTGTATCTTTATTAATTCCTCCATCAACCTGTAATAAAATTTTGTGCGTATATTGATCTATCAATTTCCGTATTTTATTTATCTTTGGCAATATTTCTGGAAGAAATTTTTGACCTGAAAATCCTGGATTGACAGACATTACCAATACCATATCCACAAAAGGTAAGAGCTCAGTAATAGATTCCACAGATGTGGCAGGATTCAACACGATACCAGCTTCACAACCTAATTCTCTAATTTGTTGAATTGTGCGTAAAACATTCGGATTATTCTCAACATGGATGCTTATGTAATCAGCGCCGGCTTTAGCAAAGGCTTCCACGTGTCTTTCTGGATGATTTATCATCAAATGCACATCCAGGGGCAAATTGGTGGCTTTTTTACAAAAGGGTAAGAACATAGGTCCAATGGTTATATTTGGGACAAATAGTCCATCCATAACATCTATGTGTAACCAATCAATACCAGCCTGTTCTGTTCGTTTCAATTCCTCTTCAAAAGACAGAAAATCTAATGAAATTATGGAAGATGAAATAATCATCCGTGAATTACCTCCCAGAATTTAATGAAAACCAAATATATAGCCAGAAGGGAATAAGTCCACCTGCTAAAAGAAATGCTAAAAGTGCTAATAATGCTGTTTTCCAATCAAAGGTTCCCGATTGTTTTTTTTCATTGCTCGGAAGGTACGTACTGATGCTCGATTTTTGCTCAGGCAATAAAGATTCATTTGACTCAGAGGATAATTTATATTGACTGTTGATTTTGTAGGATTCTCTCAAATTTTCCAATACTCTTCCAAATTGATCGGCTGTGCGATAACGACTCGTTTGTTCTTTTGAAAGAACCTTGAGAATAATTTGGTCAAGGGTAACTGGAACCTCAGGATTAAAATTTCGTGTAGAAATAGGGACTACTTCTTTATGCATACGTGTTAATTCGGTTGCATCTTTGGAGAAGAACGGTAATTTCCCGGTAACCATTTCATAAAGAACAATTCCCAAAGAATATACATCGGAAGCAGGAGAAGGTGGAAGACCTTCTGCTTGTTCCGGTGATAGATATTGTGGAGATCCCCAAACATAGGCATTTTTCTCCTCAGGTTGGATGGTAGTCAATGCCCGTGCGATCCCAAAATCAGTGACTTTTAATCGACCATCCGGTGAAACCAGCATGTTGTGGGGTTTAATATCACAATGGATTAATCCAGCTCTATGAGCGTATCCAATACCTTGTGCAGCCTGAATAATTAAGTCGAGAGCTTTATCGGTTGGAAGGACTTGCTGCTCACGAATCATGGACTTTAAATTTGTTCCAGGAACATATTCCATAATAATAAACAGGCGTTCGCCGTCTAATCCGAAATCATGTACTGTTACAATATTTGGATGTGAAAGATTTGCAGCTGCTTTTGCTTCCTGATGAAATCGTTTCCGAAACCCCTCGTCTTTTGAAAAATCCGGTCGTAAAATTTTTACTGCTACATATCGTTCCAGGTTCAAATCCTTGGCTCGATAAACAACCGCCATACCTCCAGAACCTAATGTCTGGAGTAATTGATATCTATTCGCAAGGATTGGAATCGCTGGGTTATAATTTTCAGTCATTTTCTTTGTAGCGATTATATCATAGGGGTGAAACCCTTTTTAAAGAATATAGATTAAAATGAATGGACCTTAGTTTTGATTAGACTTATGAAAATGCGCAAATATAAATCATTTTAGGAAATTATTTATGAAGAAAAATTGGTTGCCATTAATCTTAGGATTTGTTACCACTATTCTCATCCTGTTTGCAGTTTTTATTTTATTGATATTTCTTCCAAAAAAACAAACAGAGGAAAATAAAATTGCTTTAATTACAGTTATCCCAGCGTTAACATCTACTCCTGTCGTTGGATTAACGATTGTCCCGACGCCTACCAAAGAAATTACTGAAACTATTGCAAGTAACTATAAATTCCAAGTAGGTGAATTTGTTCAGATAACAGGTACGTCCGGTGAAGGTTTGAGACTTAGATCTGAACCTGGTAGGTCATTCAGTGTGAATTTTATTGGATTGGATTCAGAAGTTTTCGAAGTAATAGATGGACCAGTAGAATCTGATGGGTTTATCTGGTGGTATCTTGAAGCCCCATACGATAAAACTAGAAATGGTTGGTCGGTCGATGAATACTTACAGAAGGTAACAGTACCTTGAGAGGATACAATGCAGGATAAAAAATTTTCACCTTTAAAAATCAAATTAGATAAAAAGGAAAGGCTTTTATACATTGATTGGGATGATAATCACAAAACGCGGATAGGTTTTGGGTTATTACGAGCTGCTTGTCCTTGCGCAACCTGTAGAGGTGGCCATGAGAATATGAAATCTGAACCAGATTCCAGTGTATTTGAACATGAACTCCCAATTTCAAAAATGACTGAGATTGAAAAGATGGATATGGTGGGAAGTTATGGTTTATCCATCATGTGGGCTGATGGTCACCATTATGGTATCTACACTTGGCAATATTTACGGGCATTATGCGATTGTGAAGATTGTAGACGTAAAAGAAATTAGTTACCAATTCTATTCTAGAAATCATAATAAGTTTCAATTTCATAAGGATGAGGGCGAATCTGTACTTCATTGAATTCGCTCATCTTTTTAGAAATCCATAAATCTATCAGGGTTTGAGAAAAAACATCATTCTTTACTAAAAACTCATGATCGTTATCCAACGAAATCAATGCCTCCTCCAGTGAAGAGGGTAATTTTTTTATTTTGTTTCTTTCTTCCTGGGTCCATAAAAAAATATCTTCATTAAATGGTCCAAAGCCATTTTCTTCCGGACTAATTTTATTAACAATTCCATCGATCCCCGCCATAAGCATGGCAGCCATTGCTAAATAAGGATTACAGGTTGCATCAGGAGGACGAAATTCGAACCTCACTTCATCTGGATTAGTCACATATTTAGGAATCCGGATCGCAGCGCTTCTGTTTCCACGGGAAAAGAATGCGTTTACAGGTGCTTCGTATCCAGGAACGAGTCTGCGATAACTATTCGTGCTGGGGTTCGTAAATGCAAGTAATGCAGGTGCATGATATAGCAAACCACCGATATAATATAAAGCAGTTTCGCTGAGCAGGTTCTCAGAATCCGAATCATAAAAGATGTTGGTGTTACCTTTTCTAATCTGCTGATGAAAGTGCATTCCATTTCCAGCTTCTCCAAAAAGTGGTTTTGGAAGAAATGTTATGGAGAGATTTTCATGAAAAGCAGTCATCTTTGTGATGTATTTAATCAACATAGAAGCATCACCGGCTTTAAGAATTCCTAACAAAGGGGTTTCTATTTCCTGTTGACCTGGTCCACCGACTTCGTGATGATGATATTTAAATGGTACTCCCATTTTTTCGAGATTGTCAGCCATTTTTGCCCTTACAGAAAAGTATCTATCTTTTGGAGGTATTGCATGGTATCCACCATGGTAAGGGTTAACATTACCATTTCCAATGATATTAGAATTCCAAAGCCCTTCCTCAGAATTTATTAAGTATCGGGATTCATTAATGTTATTTTGAAATGAAACTTCATTGAATATATAAAATTCAAACTCTGGTCCCCAAATACTTTGATCGGCGATTTGGGTTTTCTGTAAAAACTTTTCTGCTTTCCTGGCAATTTCTCTTGGTTCGTCGCGGAAAAGTGCTTTTGTATCGGCTTCTACTGTGTTACAAATAAAACTGAGGGTTGGTATATCCCAAAAAATATCAATAAATGCAGTCGATAAATCAGGAATTAACGCCATATCTCCAGATTGAACACTCAAAAATCCAACACTTGAACCATCAAACCCGATGCCATTTTCCATCAATTCGGTATTAAATTCCTTAGAGGAAATGGTTACATGATGCCATTTTCCCCATAAATCACAAAATTTGAGATCAACCATTCTAATTTGTTTTAATTTAATGAATTCTTCAGCTTCCGCATAATTATCAAACATTATGATCATTCTCCCTGAATTTGCTTTTTTATCATTTTATGATAATTCGATAACAACTAAAAGTAACAGATATCTTATTCTGAAAGCGTTTTGTCTATCATCAATTAATACAAATTTGTGTAATAATATTTAGGTTGCATTTCCTAAGGTTGATGTTTATAATCATTTTCATATAAAATCAGCTTTTTATTGGAGGGAAAACTGGAAACACGAAGAATTACTTCCAGTTTTAATTTATCAACATCAAACGCAGTAAAACAGTTGGAATCGGGTGTCGTTCTTTTCAATAGATATCAAATCCAAGATGTTATTGGCGTTGGCGGGATGGGGTCTGTCTATCGTGCGCGAGATTTACACTTTCCTCATGTGATTAAATTAGTTGCAGTAAAAGAAATGATAAATAACGCCCCAGATCCTTTAGTTAGGAAGACAATTGTCCAGAATTTCGAGAGAGAAGCAAATATTCTTGTAACCCTTAATCATATTGCTATTCCGCAAATATTCGATTTTTTTTCTATAGAGGAAAGGTCTTATCTTGTTCTGGAGTATATTCACGGAAAAGATTTAGAAGCACTGCTTCAAGAGAAAAATAGTCCACTTGATGAAGACAATGTAATGATTTGGGCTATTGAATTATGTGATGTTTTAGAGTATTTACATTCTTACAAGCCTGAACCTATTATTTTTCGAGATGTCAAACCAAGTAACGTAATGATTAATCAACAGGGAAGAGTTGTACTTGTTGATTTTGGAATCGCGAAAAACTTCAAAACTGGACAAAAAGGAACAATGATAGGGACAGAAGGTTATTCGCCGCCAGAACAATATCGTGGAGATGCTACACCAGTTGCAGATATTTATGCACTAGGTGCTACTTTGCATCATTTATTGACAAATCATGATCCTAGAATGGAAGCACCATTTTCTTTTTCAGAAAGAAAGATACGTTCAATAAATCCACGAGTTTCACTTGAACTAGAAGTTGTTATTGATACAGCTCTTCAATACAATCCGGATGAACGTTTCCGAAGTATCACAGATATGAAGAATGCACTATTATCCGTAGCAAAAAAAACAGGAACATTAACAAAATTACCTGTTGTTAACAAAAATGAGACTCAGATTGTAAAACCATTATGGACATTCAAATGCGAAGATGAAATAAGGGGTTCAGTTGCCTATGACAATGGAAAAATTTACTGTGGAAGCTATGATAATAACCTGTATGTAATTGATGCTTCAAACGGATCATTTATTTGGAAATTTCCTGCGAATGGGGGAATTTTAGGAAAACCAGCGATATTTGATAATAATGTTCTTTTTGGGTCTGAAGATAAGAAAATGTATTGCATTTCGACTAGAACAGGAAAAGAATTATGGTCATTTTCATCGGAAGGACCCATTAGAAGTTCTGTGAAAATTGCCGAAGGTCACGCATTTATTGGATCAGATGATGGTTACTTATATGCAATAAATATGATATCCAATCGGTTGACTTGGAGATTTGATTCTGGTTCAGCGATTAGATCTACACCCATTATTACAAAAGACAACATATATTTTGGAAATGAATATGGGGATTTCTTCTGTTTGGATTTTACAGGGCATGTTCATTGGAGGTTTAAATCAAAAAAAGCTATAACTTCATCACCTGTTGTTGATGGAGGGATGGTATTTTTTCCTTCCTTAGATTCGACTTTCTATGCTTTGGATGCAAAGTCTGGATGGGTTATTTGGAGATTCAGAATGGGTAAAGGATCGATCTCGTCTCCTTTCAAATCAGAGAATTATATTGTATTTGGATCAGCTGACAATCATATCTATTGTCTAGATTCTGGAAGTGCAAGAGAAATATGGCGGTATAAAACAGGCCATCAAGTTAGTGGTTCTCCAATTATTCATAATAATTTTGTTTACTGCGGGGCAGCAGACGGGACATTATTTTGTCTTGATATTAAAAATGGTCAAGAAAGATGGAAATTCAAAACGGATGACCTGATCACAAGTTCTCCTTTGATCATTAATGGTATTTTATACATAGGATCCAGTGATCATATAATTTATGCACTATATGCTTGATGTTTTTATTTTTTGGAGGGAACATTGGTTGATTTCTTAAAAAGAATATTTAGAGTAAAAAACAGTAGATTTACTAACATTAATGTTGAAACAGCTCCTCTTACAGAAGACCAATTAGTAAATGTTACAAAAGAAAAAGCGATTATTAGCCCCTCTCAATTATTGGTTGGTGTAGGTCAGTCAATAGGAAGACAAAGAGATCACAACGAAGACGCACTTTTTTACTTTAATTCAATTTTTGCAAACAGTACTAATGATAATTCATTTGGGGTTTTCATTATTGCGGATGGTATGGGGGGGCATGAATTTGGAGAAGTAGCTAGTAGTATTGCTTCAAAAACATTAGGCGATTATCTTGTTCAAAAATTATATTCTCCATTATTTAATCCTAAATTTTTGGGGCCTCCAAACGAGAGTATTCAAGAACTGTTAGAAAATGGTATCAAGCTAGCTCAAAATGCTGTTGTACATGAAGCCCCAGGCGGGGGGACAACCATTACAGCTGGTTTGATCTTAGGTGATCAAATAACTATTGGGCATGTTGGTGATAGCCGTTTATATTTTATTTTTCCTGATGGAAGAATTGAATCAAAAACAAGTGACCATAGTCTTGTAAGGAGATTGATCGACCTTGGTCAAATTTCAGAGAATGACGCCAAAAACCACCCTAATAAAAATGTTTTATATAGAGCATTAGGTCAATCAGAACCTTTCCGACCGGATATAATGTCATTAACTATTCCAAAACCAGGCTTTGTACTATTTTGTAGTGATGGTTTATGGGGATCTGTTGAAGAAGATGAATTATTCCGTCTTGCGACAAGCTATGAAAATCCTTCGATTGCCTGCACTAAAATGGTTGATGCTGCAAATAAGGCTGGTGGTCCAGATAATATTAGCGTGATATTGGTTAAAATTCCATAAGAACATGAATTATTATAATCTTCTTCGAATACCCTTTGATGCAACACAAGATGAAATAAGGAAGGCATATTTTGATTCTGCAAAAAAGTACCACCCTGATTTAAATGCATCACAAGAATTGGAAGAACATTTTATAGAGATAAAAAACGCTTATGAAAACTTAATTAATGAGGGAAAAAGGAAAGAATATGACGCTTATTTGGAAGTACAAAATAACAAACAAAACAATATTCAAATAAATGCTTATTACAGTCGATCAACAATTCCTATTATTAGTGGAAAACAAGCCTTTTATTTGTTGTTGGATATCTTTTCGCAAAAAAAATTTGAAAATGAAGATTTACCTTCAGTGAATTTGTGTATTGTTCTTGATAGATCGACCTCAATGCAAGGGGCGATTTTGGAAAAAGTGAAATTAGAAATTGTAAATCTTGTTCGGTCATTGAAGGATGAAGACATAATTTCCATTGTTACATTTAGTGATTACTCTGAAATTTTACTGCGGTCATGTAAAGTTAGCGAATTAGGACATAACATAACAAAAATTAATTCAATAATTGCATCAGGCTCCACTGAAATTCTAAAAGGTCTTGAAGATGGAATAAATATCTTAAGAGAATTCGATGATTCAACAGCAAAAATTCTTTTGCTAATTACTGACGGACACACATACGGTGACGAAGAAAAATGCACATCGTTAATCAGAGAAGCAAGCGATGAAGGTATTATTTTCCAAGCTGTTGGGGTTGGAACAGATTGGAATGACATTTTTTTGGATAATTTGTCAACAATTTCTGGTGGGGAGACACAATTTGTCACGTCATCTCAAGAGTTGTACAATTCCTTGAAGGGGAAATTAAAGAACTTTAGCAGTTTATTCACAAAGTCAGTAAGAGTATCTTTTAATTTACATCCAAAAGTTAGTATTAATTATGCTTTTCGAATTAATCCTGAATTGTCCAAATTAGAAATAGCACCAGAAATTAATATAGGAAATTTATTTTCAGGAGAACATCTAAGAGTTATCTTTGAGCTAATTATCGATGAATTACCCAAAAATTTACAAGAAATTAGGTTATCACATGGATCAATAAAAGTAGAGATACCATCAAGTATTATTTATATAAAACGGTTCTTTTATGATTTTAAAAGACCTACTTCTAAACAAGTCGAGATCGAAAAAACACCACCAATTATTGTAAATGCTTTATCAAGTCTTTCACTTTACAGGATGCAAGAGAAAGCTCGGGAAGATGTAGAGAAAGGAAATTATAAAAATGCTACCAAAAGGCTTCAGAATGTTGCATCACACTTAATAGTAAATGGAAACCATGAATTGGCAAAAACGATTATGCATGAAGTGCAGAGTTTACAAACTACAAACCATTATTCTGAGTTGGGAAAGAAAAAAATTAAATATGGAACCAGGTCGTTGTTAATGTTGCCTGAGCCAGAGAGGGAGAAAAAATGATCGTTTGTCCTAATTGTCATCATAAAGAGTTACCTGGTGCGCTTTTTTGTAGTGAGTGTGGTGCAAGATTGATTTCGTTAGATTATTTAACTACACAATCAATAAAAAAATCAAATACGGATAGTTTGGATCAAACAATAGTTGATAAATCAAAGGAAACTAGTACACCTCCTGATGATATTTTAAGTAAAACTAATTTTTCTTCTGATTTGGCATTATATTTGATAGAAGCAAAACAAACCCTACAACTGGTTGGTAGAACTGAATTTACACTAGGTAGAGTGGCTGAAGGTCAACCCATCCTCCCTGATGTTGATCTCTCTCCCTTTGATGCTTACGCCCAGGGAGTATCTCGTTTGCATGCTGCCCTTAAAATAAACAAAAATCGTGTTGCGATTATGGATTTGGGCTCTTCAAATGGCACGAGGGTAAATGGACAGAAAATCGTTCCTCATGTAGATTACCCCATCAGTCATAATGATCAAATTGCTCTTGGAAAATTAAGAATTCAAGTATTAATAAAATAGGAAAAGAAATGTTCACTGTAATCGTTCATATCAATAATGAAGACCCTATAGTAGGTGAAGTTGAAGAATTGCCACAACGAACTGATCAGATCATCATGCTTAAAAATCCTAGGAAAAAAGATGGAAAAGATGTCCATTATTTAGAACCTAATGTTAATCTGGTAATCTGGCCATTTCATCGAATTACATTTATTGAGTTAATCCAGGATGTTGAAGAAGATGAAATTATTTCATTCGTAAGAGAATAAAAATGGATGATAATTTAAAGAATAAAACAATTTTAGTGGTTGATGATGAAGAGCGCATGGCTCGCTTTATTCGTCTCAATTTAGAGCACGATGGTTTTCAAGTCGTTGAAGCTTACCGAGGGATGCAAGCTTTGCAACAATACCGGGATTCATTGCCTGATCTGGTGCTGCTTGACGTTATGATGCCAGATATTGACGGTTTTGAAGTATTAAGCATGCTACGAGAAATCAGCAATGTGCCTGTGATTATGTTAACTGCCAAGGGGGAAGAAGACGATAGGGTGCGTGGTTTAGAGCTTGGCGCAGATGATTATGTAACAAAGCCGTTCAGCCCTCGTGAATTGGTAAGTCGTGTTCGTGCTGTTTTAAGGCGAACAGATTCAAGCTCAACAGATTCTCCGGATGTCATTGAAGTTGATGACCATCTGAAGCTTGATTTCTCTAAGCGGGAGATATGGCTGGATGGTGAGTTGATAAAATTACGACCGACTGAATATAGATTGCTTTATCATCTGGTTAAAAACGCTGGTTGGGTGTTAACTTACGACCAAATTTTATCTCGCGTGTGGGGTTATGAGTATAGAGATGAACCTCATTATGTCAGGTTATATATTAATTATTTGCGTCAAAAAATCGAAAAAGACCCATCTAACCCAAAATATATATTAACCGAAAGAGGAGTTGGTTATCGATTTGTTGATTACAAGAGATTATAAGAAATTTATTAAATATTCTTTTGTAATAATTATTTATGATATACTCTCCGGGAGTATATAAAAATTATTGGGTAAAAGGAGTAAAAATGATTTCAGAGCCCGTTCATGTAACTGATGCTTCATTTGAGAAAGTTGTTTTACAGTCAGAAATGCCTGTAATTGTAGATTTTTGGGCGCCTTGGTGTGGTCCCTGTCGAATGGTTGCACCTGTATTAGATAAATTTGCCAAAGAATATGAAGGAAAATTATTGATTACAAAAGTAAACACTGATGAGAATCCTGATTGGGCAACAAAATTTGGCGTTCAAGGAATTCCAACAATGTTGTTCATAAGTGATGGAAAAATTGCACATCGTCAGGTTGGAGCTTTGCCTGAAGGTATGTTGAGGGATGTTGTAGAGCAATTTTTGGAAGTAGTCTCCGAAAATTAATAATTTTTTAGAAAATCCTCTTCTACCAAGACAGAGGATTTTTGTTATTCAGAATTATTTTAATAACTTCATATTTTTACTATTCTCTAGAGATATGTGCTCCTAATAGAGAAAGTTTCTTTTCGACTGATTCATATCCTCTGTCAATTTGACGAATATTGCGTAACACTGAGGTGCCTTTAGCAGATAATGCGGCTAACACCAACGCCATTCCAGCTCTGATATCAGGACTTTCAAGATTTTCACAATACAACTGGGTGGGGCCCTGAACAATGCATCTGTGTGGGTCACATAATACGATTTGTGCTCCCATCCCGACTAATTTATCCGTAAAATACATTCGACTTGGATACATCCAATCATGAAATAACATGGATCCCTTGGATTGTGTTGCTACGACAATCGCAATGCTCATCAAATCAGTTGGAAACGCTGGCCAGGGCATAACACTGATTTCAGGAATTGCATTCCCGAGATCTGGTTCTATTAGTAGTGGCTGATCCTTAGGGACGAATAAATCATCTCTATTTGTTTCCCATATTACCCCGATCCTTTGGAAAACAAGACGTATCATATCTAAATATTGGTTGCCAGCATTATGAATGGTAATTTCACCTTTCGTTACAGCTGCAGCTCCAATATAAGAGACAACTTCAAGGTAGTCCGGTCCTACTGTAAATTCACATCCATGGAGATTATCTACTCCAGAAATATGCAATGTATTGGAACCTATATTTTCAATGTGAGCCCCCATTTTATTGAGAAAATGGCATAATTCCTGAATATGGGGTTCTGAAGCTGCATTTCGGATGGTTGATTGACCTTTAGCTTTGACACAAGCCATGATTGCATTTTCGGTTGCAGTTACACTGGCTTCATCTAGAAGAATATCTGCTCCCGTAAGAGAATTCGCATGAAAATGGAATGTACGATCATATGTTACGTCTACACCTAGTTTTTTAAGTGCCAAAATATGAGTATCTAATCTTCTTCTACCGATTACATCACCTCCTGGGGGTGGAAGGATTAAATTTCCTGATCGGGCAACCATTGGACCGGCTAATAAAATTGACGCACGAATACGTCTGCATAAATCAGGGTCCAGATTCTTAAAAGAAACATCTTTTGCATGTACATGCCATGAATTTGAATTTCTAATTTCAATGGAAACGCCCAGACTTTCCATTAAATTCTTCATAGCCAAAACATCCAGTATGTTAGGCATATTATGTAAAATAATTGGTTCATCCGTCAATAACGTCGCTGCCAGTAAAGGTAATGCTGCATTTTTATTACCTGAGGGCGTAAAATCTCCTTTTAAAGAATATCCACCCTCAACGATAAATTTATCCATAACTACCTCCAATGTTTGATTCATTTATTATAGCTATATTGTAATGGATTAGTCTTTTGGTAATTAAGCGAAAATTTATGATAGATTTTCTTCTTTGGTGAATTGAAAATAATTAAAAGTATCAAATGGTAATCCTCATAGTAGAATATTGAACTTCCATTGCAAGTCATCCAAGAAAATCATAACCGCCTTTACCAAGACAATTATTGTTAATTTATATCGCACCCTGTTGATTGAATCTTCACATTGTAGATATCAGTCAATGCCTTGAAAATTTATTATTTTTATTGTTTGTTTGGTGAACGTATTAATGAATTATTTATTAGTTTTATCACATGTCCTGAACCAATCATTGCAAAAATGATCGTAAACGGAATTGCAGGTAAATAATATCTTTGGAAGGGTATTGCTAGAGATATTAGAATTTCCAAACTGAACAATATGAAGCCACTTAAGAAAATCAAATTAAATTTGATTGGAAGGTAAGAAATAGATTTATAAAAACCAAATAAAAATAATACGAGAAAGATGGTTCCACCAAAAAGATTCCTGACAAATCCTCTATGCAGTGGATTCTTAAAATAGTCAACAATCGGTTGATTTAAATTTTCTTGATAATTACTGACTTCCTGTGGTGATGGTTGTAGAATGAAAACTTGAGCAATAAATGCAATTATTCTTTTTGAAACTGAATTCGTCAGGAATTCAGGGGAAACGGATTCGATTGTATCTGCTTGATTTTGAGATAATTCCATTCTTTGAATAAACATCAGTCTCGTTACTTGTATCGGCTGTTTCCATGCAATTGGATTTAAAACGACAAAAATACCAACCAAAATTACCAAAAATAAAGTAATTTGTACTATAAAATTTTTCAAATTGGTTTTTGAAAATAAAAAATAATAAAATTATTGCTAATGGGATTAAAAAAATCAGAATTTGTTTTGCATTGATTGCTAACGCAATTGGAACAGCAGACAAAAGGAACCATTTATTAGGGATTTTATATAAGGTTAAAAGACTGAGTAATAAAAAGAAAATCATCGATGACTCTGCCATTGCCCGTCGAGTGTGAAGAAGTAAAAGGGAATTAAAAGCAAATAATATTAAAGACAAAAAGATTAATAAATTGTCTGATTTAAAAACCTCTTTTAAGATAAGCGCAAACAAAACGATGGAGAATGGAAAAAAAATAGCTGCGCTTATTCTAGAAATTAATAACAATTGGTTGCCTGGAACAGCATTCTTATTTTCAGCCCATGATTTTGACCAATCCCAATCAAATGGAATTGAATCGAGTTGAAAAATAATGCGAAAAATTCCGATAAAATATTTCGGTAATGGTGCATCCAGAAGGCGATATTTTTGCTCAATTGAATTCTGGGTGTCCTCTTGAAAAAATAAATCTGTTGTATTATTGATAATGAGTTCTACGTCTTTGCTCATAAATATTTGAGTTGATTCATCGGGATGAAAAGGAATATTCAAAAGATTTTTGAAATATAAAAACATCCACAGAATAGAAAAAATACCTGCAATAAAATATATAATTCTTTTATTTTTTACAAGACTGTCAACCATGATCCAGAAAATTCTTGATAACAAAGTCATATCTATTCTAATTTTACTGATATTTCACTTTCTTTTTCGATTTCTATTGTTATCAATTAAGGCTTTCCCATTTAATTCCGACGAAGCTATTGTTGGGTTAATGGCAAAACATATCCTAGATGGTGAAAATTTTATTTTTTTTTATGGCCAATCTTATATGGGCAGCCTGGATGGGTACCTGGTTGCCTTAGGATTTTTATTGTTCGGAGAAAAAATTTGGGTTATTCGCCTCATCCAGGTAATTTTGTATGGACTGGTTATTATTTTTTCGTATTTGTTCGTGAACGTTTCATTTCAAAATAAAAATATCGCTTTTGCAAGTTCATTATTTCTTGTTTTTCCTGCCGTAAATATTGTCTTGTATACAACGGTCTCATTGGGGGGATATGGCGAAGCCTTATTAATTGGCGTGGTCAGTTTCTACATAGCAACATTAATCGTAAAAGGTATTGAAAATCATAAAAAGACCAATCATGTTTATATGGGTATATTGGGTTTCTTGCTAGGGATTGGTTTGTATGTAAATCCCATTAGTCTAACTATGATAATCCCGGCTATTGTTTTCATTGCCTGGAAAATTAATAAATCAGACGAGTCAAAGAAGAAACTATTTGTATCGCTTCTCATTTTCATGATTTTTTTCTTAATTGGATCCGCATTATTTTGGTACTCACTAATATTGACAAATGGACCTGCAGTCATCCGGGAAATAGGTGGGAGTGCTGTGGCAGTGGAAGGTGAACCCTATTTTCAAAGAGTAATATCGCATGCGATCTCCTTGATATTATTTGGACCGACTGTGATTCTTGGTCTTCGTCCACCCTGGGGCGTGAATTTAATTGGAATATTTTTTATTCCATTTGTGGTTCTTTTTTGGATATTGACAATTTATTTTTTTGTTAAGAAGAAGAAATATTTGCGTAAGGATGTTCCAATAATTGTGGCTTTGATTGGTGTAATAATACTTGTGGCAGGAGGATTTGTTTTTACCTCATTTGGTATTGATCCTTCTGGGCGATATTTTCTTCCGATGGTTTTTCCATTGAGTGTTTATTTTGGGTATGTGTTCATTAAATCGAACAATAAGGTTATATACGCTTTAGGCGTAATAATATTAGTATTTCACTTATATGGCACTTTGAAATCAGGAATGGAAGAACCATATATTACAACCCAATTTTATGCTCCTGCTCAAGTAGATCAATCAAGAATCAATGAATTGCAACAGTTCCTGATAAGTGAAGAAGAATATTATGGATTTTCAAATTACTGGATTTCTTACCCGTTAGCATTTGTTAGTAATGAAAGAATTATTTCTATTCCAAAATTGCCTTACCATCAGGATCTTCGATTTACTGAGCGCGACAATCGAATTTCAAAATATAATGAAATCATAAAAAGTGGAAATTCTTATTTTTACATCACTTCAAATAACCCGAAACTTGATGATTTACTTGTGCGTGCTTTCCAAAAAAACAATATTGACTATCAACAAAAACAAATCGATGATTACCACATTTTTTATAACCTTTCCAAAAAAATAACCCCTGAAGAATTGGGAATCACCAATGAATTCAAATGAATTGGAACGTAATAAACAAAAAATATTATTTTTTAACCTCGTTATTTTTTTGTTAATATTCTTTATGGCGATCAGAGTGCCTCTGGATTCGGATTTTTGGTGGCACTTGCGAGCTGGACAATTGAGTTTAACGAATGGGTCTCCAATCCTGGAAGACCAGACGACATTTACTGTATTTAAATCTCCCTGGGCTAACCATAGTTGGCTTTCACAGATATTCTATTTTCTTATTCAAAATTACCTTGGGAATATTGGCATAATGGTCATTGTAGCCATAATTGCAACACTCAGTATTTTCTTCGTTTACATTCGGCTTAAATCTAATCCAATCATAAATGGATTCACAATCCTTTTATGTGTCATGACTACAGCGGTCGTTTGGTCTCCGAGACCTCAATTAATAACATTATTGTTTTTTTCAATTTTGACGTATTTATTAACTGAAAAATCAATCTTTTCAAATAAAATCCCAACATTACTGGTTCCCATTTTATTTTTAGTCTGGGGAAACCTGCATGCTGGATTCAGTATCGGTATTATCTTGATCCTAACAATTTTTGTTGGTAAGGTCTTGGATTTTCTTTTATCTAAAGAGAAAACAAATCAAAATCAATTTAAAAACCTTCTTTATTGGTTACTGTTGATTATTGTTAGTTCATTGATTGTCATGATCAATCCTAACGGAATCGGTATCTGGCAAGTTCAATTTAACACGATAAACCTCCCATCATTACAAAATCTTATTCCTGAATGGGCGTCACCGAATTTCCACGAGTTATATCAACAACCTTTTTTATGGTTGTGGTTATTATTGGTATTTTTCTTCATGGCAAATAGAACCCCTTATAAATTTTCTACGATTATTCCATTGCTAGTGTTGGGTGGATTTGGTTTTATTTCCAGAAGAAATTATGTGTATTTTGCTATATTTTCAATCCCATTGTTGAGCAATGAATTACAATTATTTTTTGAAAAATATATCAAGGATTTTCTCTCAGAACAAAAATTTCTGGAAAAAATTAAAAATTTCAATAAAAAGTCTGACAATCAATTTTCGAAATTTATTAATTTATTATTTATTGGATTTTTATGGTTTGTAACAATATGGAAAATTATTTACCTGGGTTCACCCATAATTTTTAATGTTTATGAGAAGATGAGTTTTCCAAAGGAAGCGATCTCTAGCTTAGAATATTACAATCTAACAAATTTCCGCTGTTTAAATTCTTATACATGGGGGGGATATATATCCTGGAAAATACCCGAAATGAAAATATTTATTGATGGTAGAACTGATTTGTACGGTGAGAAAATAATTCAGGATTGGATTGAAATGGTTAATGGCGGCAATACCTGGAGAGAAAAATTTGAATTTTACGATATTAATTGTGTTTTCCTGGAAGAAAATAGACCCATCAATAATTTATTGGGGGATTATGGTTGGCAAGTGATTTATTCGGATGAAATTTCCATTATCATGACGAACCAGAATTAGTGATCCATTTTGTCTAAATAAAAAAATTCAATTTCTTTACTCGATTGGTGATTAATGTTTTCCAAAACCGGGAATTCGTAGCGCCATTTGTAAACATTTTCGATGTCGATTTGCATTGTTGAGAATGTTTCCCGACTTTCTAAATTTGTTTGGATAACACCTAAATGATCAATAATTGAACTATTCCCTCCGAATATTGTTTTACTGATATTTCCACATGTATTGGCTGAGATCATGATCATCTGGTTTTCGATAGCGCGGGCTTGTAGCAATACATTGAAATGATTGATTCTTTTTTTTGGCCATTGAGCGGGAAGGACACAAATTTCGACATTATGATATGCATAACTTCTGAATATTTCTGGAAATCTCAAATCATAACAAATACCCATTCCAATTTTTATATTCCATATATCCAGAATTGATAATTTATTCCCTTGTGAGAAATTTTTAAATTCATTTAATTGTGGAAATAAATTATTTTTGTTATAAGTAGCAACTTGACCTTCTGGGCCAATAAATACTAACTGATTATAAAAATCTGCTTTTTCTTTTATTATGTAACTGCCTGCAATCAATGAATTCTTTTCTTGCGCAATCAATTGCAACCGAGACATTATTTCCTGGTTGGCTTCATTCGCTTGATTCAAATTCTCCGTAAAACCACTTGTCCAAAGCTCTGGTAATACTACTAAATGCTTTTCTGCTTCAGGCAACCTCAATAAATACTGTTTTACATTTTCGAAATTTTTTTCAAACTGGTCGAGTAGACAATTTACCTGTAGTATAGAAAATGTGATTATCATATTTATCTTTTATAATAAGGAATATCATTAACATGGAATATATATGAAACGCAAACAACAGAGAACTATCAAAGAAGTATTGCAGATCTTATTATTATTGATCATAGTAGGTTTATTTATTTTTGGCAATCTGCAATACACAGCGAAAAATCCAGGTGGTAATGATTTTCTTGTTCATTGGGTTGGGACTCAGTCTTTTGTTAAAGAAGGGATAAGCCCATATTCTGATGTTGTAGCATTACGTATACAAAATCTTGTTTACGGAAGACCTGCACAAGCAGGGGAACACGAGCTAAGAGTTGCTTATCCATTTTATTCAGTTTTTTTATTTCTACCTTTTTCATTAATTGAAGATTTCACTGTTGCCAGAGCATTATGGATGACATTGCTGGAATTATTAATAATAATTTCAGCAATTATTCTGATCAAAATGGTAAATTGGAAACCTAAATTTCTAATTTCATTTTTAATGATAGTCTTTAGCTTGTTTTGGTATCATGGACTACGATCTATCATTAATGGAAATGCTGTCGTAGTTATTTTGTTTTTGGTTGTTTTATCCATTTATGCCATAAATCATAAGCAGGATGAATTGGCAGGAATCTCTTTAGCCTTTTTAACAATTAAACCACAAGTCATATTGTTTTTTATCATTTTTATTGTTTTATGGTCAGTCGTCAATCGAAGATATCGAGTAATTTTTTGGTTCTTAGGTTCATTCACAGCTTTGATAATTCTTAGTCTGTTTATTTTACCTACCTGGCCGATGGAATTCATTCGAGAAGTCCTTCGTTACCCAGGTTATAATCCTCCAGGTACTCCAGCCACTGCACTAGCGGCTATCTTACCAGGCATTGGTCGGCAACTTGGAGTTATCTTAACTGTCTTCAGTGGAGTTATATTATTAATTGAATGGTTTTTTGGGAGAAATTCAAAAGAAATTAAATTTATTTGGATTTCTTCGTTAACATTAGTATTGGGTCAATGGATGAATATTCAAACAGATCCGGGTAACTTTTTGATAATGTTTCCTGCGATTATAGTAATTTTTAAAATAATCGAGGATAGATGGAAAAATTCCGGGCAGTGGATCATGCTCATCTATTTGGCTATTCTATTTTTTATTCCCTGGATAATTTTCATTCGGACTATTAATTTTGGATATCAGCCTCTGCAGAATCCAATCATGTTTTTTCCTGTACCACTGTTTCTTATCGTGGGCTTATATTGGGTGAGATGGTGGGTAAAGAATCCCGTAACCGAAATTATCAATTCTTGAAAAACAATAATCGAAAAGTAGTTATATTTTCGATATTTATTGTTGGTTTTATATTAAGAGTCTTTTTAATTGGATCACGAGAAATCGCCTATGATGATGCGTTCAGCTATTTTTTGTCCAGAGGATCCTTAACAGACATAATTCTCGGAACTGCTGCTGATACGATGCCACCACTGTATTATTTCCTATTACACTTCTGGATGAAAATCAGTACGGATTTGTGGTTTTTACGGCTATTGAATGTTGCAATCAATTTAATGACCGCTCTCATTGTCTATGCAATTACAAAAGAATTATTTAATTCTAAAAGCGCAAGTATTGCGATATTTTTATTCCTAATTTCACCCTACCAAATCTATCATTCCCAAGAATTAAGAATGTATGCACTTTTATTGTTCGGTCAGGTTGGGTACTATTACTCATTTTTGAAGGTTTTTCGGTCATCAAGGAAGCGATACAATTTTTGGATTATTTCCGCTGTTGTGTTTGGCTTAATCGCGATGTATTCCCATAATTTGGGGATTATCGGCTTAGTTTGCATTAATATCATTCTTCTTTTCTATCGAAATAAACATGTTATAAAATCGCTTGTCCTCGTACAATTATCCATTCTGGTTTTTTCAATTCCCTGGTTTTTTTACCTTCCGCAACAATTTGAAAAAATTCAACAGGCTTTCTGGACACAACCACCAGGAATTACTGATCTGTTCCAGGCTTTATATACGCTTTTTTCATTTTTACCAATGCCGAGCATATTTATGGGTATCGCCCTGATTATTATTGTCCAAAGTATTGTTTTGCTAATTGTCTTTTTAATTAGAACCAAAACCAAGAAGAACTTCGTAGTGGCTCTGTTATTATTAGTTCCGCCAATCATTCTGTTTCTGTTGTCTTATCTCGTAAAACCAGTTTTCGTGCCTAGAATTTTCATATTGAGTTCAGTTTGGTTTTTTATTTTGTTTGCCGTATTTGTAGAAAAAAATTTGAATTTCTTCTTGGGAAAAGTAAATCTTGGTCTTTTTATTTTGATGTGTATATTTTCCTTACCGTTTTATTATCAATTTCAATCATTTCCAAGATCGTCATTTCTAGAATTAAATAATTTGTTAGATAAATTCGAACCCCAAGAATATGTCATTCACGATAACAAATTATCTTTTTTCCCAACGATGTTTTATTGGGAAAGAGAAAGATCATTTTACCTTGAAGATCCCGAAGGCTCGCCAAATGATACTCTTGCTTATCCATCCCAAATTGCGATTGGATACTTTGCCAGTGGGAATATCGAACAATTTCTAAATGAGGAAGAGCTTTTGTTTATTGTTTTTCAAGAAACAATCGATGAATATGCAGAAAATAATTTTTTCCATCCAGTTATTACGAAACTACGAAATGAGTATTCGGAGGAGAAAATTTATTCTGTAGGCGATTTGTTGATAATGGAATATGGTGATAAAAAATGAGAAAGTCAGATTTAATAATTTTGTATCTCCTGGCTTTATTGGTTTTATCGATCACATTAATATTTCAATCTGATCCGGGATACATGGATTCCGAATTCTATTATCTAGGTGCTCGTCAGTTAATTAGTGGAAAGTTAAATATTCCGGTCATCTGGAATTATCTTAGTGGTCCAATCAATATAACCAATCCTATTTTTACCTATTGGATGCCATTTCCATCGCTTTTATCCGCATTTTCAATGCTTTTTTTTGGTACAAGCTTTGCAGGCAGTCGCATCCTTTTACTACTCATTGCCGGTGGATTAGCTCCTCTCACTTATTGGTTGTCCTATAAATTCAACTCAAACCGGTTCACAAGTTACATCGCGGGTGCCATGGCGATTTTTAGTGGCTTTTATTTGAAATATCTGACAATTCCGGAAACAATTTTGCCATATATGTTTCTGGGTACACTTTTCTTCTACAATTTTGCCAAAGTATTTAAGAAACAGAACTACGAAGTGATTAAACCAGGAAAAATATTTTTTTTGGGTGTAGTGACTGGCCTCTTGCATCTTACTCGTGTTGATGGAATAATTTTCTTAATACTCGGAATTGGAATAATATTATATATATATTTCATGAATTTAAAGAAAGACAGGCAAAAAATAGACAGAGACATTTTGATTTTTATCGGTTCATATTGTCTGATTATGGGTTTTTGGTTTGCCTCAAATCTGCAATTTTATGGATCGATTTTTTCTCCGGCATCTTCAAAGGTAATGTGGATCGCTAGCTATGATGATACATTCATTTATCCTGCTTCTGAATTAACTCTCAATTATTGGTTGGAAAATGGTATTTCATTACGTCCTGCACAAATATTAGCAGCCCTGAAACTAAACCTGGGTACCATCACAGGCGTCCACATGATGATCATCGGCTTACCCTTATTTATTATTGGAATTAAAAGAAATTTCAAAAACGATATAATGCGCATAGGCATAATTATTTATGTTTTAATATTTATTTTAATGACCCTCGTTTTTCCATTATCAGGTGCAAGAGGTGGTTTTTTACACTCCGGGTCTGCAGTTCAAATATTGATCTGGATCATGATGGCAGATGGACTGCAGGGTTTTCTTGAGTGGGGGATTCGAAAAAGAAATTGGCAAATGAAAAGAAGCCAGAAAATGTTTGGCAGTGCATTAATCGGTATATTTATTCTGTTTACAATGCTTGTCTATAAAAATGACGTCCTTGGGGATTCACGAGAAAAAATGAAATGGAGTAAAGATTATTCAACGTACGAAAGGATTGAGGCCATTATCTCACAAACATCGGAAGATAAAACTGAGGTAATAATGATTAATAATCCCCTGGGATATTATTACTCTACTGGTAGGTGGGGATTAGTCGTTCCAAATGCAGGATCCGATCAATTTCTTAAGGTTATCAATCAATTCAATGTTAAATTTGTGGTGCTGGATAATAATTTACCTGAAAAATTTGATACAAATCAATTTTCATTGATGAATAAATCTTTCGAATTAATCCAGGAATTGCCTTCCGGAATAAAAATTTATGCGCTTAAAAATTAAGAATAAATCAATTGCTATCAACAAAAATATTCAATTGATTCTGGTTGGAATTCTCGTTCAAATTATATATTTATGGATAGCAAAAAATTATTACCAGATTGGATTTCCTTTGGATGATTCCTGGATCCATCAGACTTATGCGAGAAATTTAGTCGAATATGGTGGCTGGTTTTTTATTCCTGGGGTAACTTCTGCGGGTTCCACTTCGCCTTTATGGACGTTGCTTTTAACGCCAGGACATTTATTTCAGAATGATTTTTATTATTATTGGACTTTTTTTATTACTGGAATATTGTTTATTGGGTCATCAATCATTTTTCAAAGATTGTTTGAAAAATTAAGTGGTAAAACACCAAAGTATCCTTGGGCAGGTTTTTTATTTTTATTAGAATGGCATCTTGTTTGGTCTGCAATTTCCGGAATGGAAACCATCCTTTTCATTTTTATCATTTTGTCTGTTTTTTATTTATTACTAGCAAAAGTTACCAAGAATATATGGTTATTATGGTTATTGCTTGGAGTTGTGATATTTGTTAGGCCTGATGGAATTACACTTTTAGGACCTTGTGTTTTCATTAATCTAGTTAATTTTTCCTGGAGAAAGAATTACTCATTAAAGAATTTTAGTTTTGGACTACTGTTAGTGACCTGTTTTGTAATTCTCTATGGATTATTTAACCTACATTTATCCGGGGAGGTATTACCAAATACTTTTTTTGCCAAACAAGCTGAATATCAAATTCTTTCTTCAAAACCTCTATTTCTAAGATTTTTGGAAATGTTTCAGGTTTCATTGACCGGTTCGGGAATTTTGTTGCTCCCAGGTTTCCTTTATTATTTTTATCGTTCCATAAAGGGAAGAAACTGGGATATTTTATCTGCTTATATGTGGTTCTTTGGTTATTTATTGATTTATGCTATTCGATTGCCAGTCACATATCAACATGGTAGATATGTTATTCCGACTATACCTATATATTTAATATTATCTGTTATTGGCGTTTATTTACTTTTCCAAGGTCCTATAGCGAAAAGGAATTTGGTTGAATTTGGATATAAAGTATCGGTTCTGTCCGTATTAGTAATATTTTTCTTTTTAGGTGGAAAAGCGTATGCAGAGGATGTAGCCATAATCGAATCCGAGATGGTTGCAACAGCCACATGGATCAATCAGAATTTAAAACCAGATGTTGTAATTGCAGCACATGATATCGGTGCATTGGGATTTTTCGCAGATCGTAAAATTATCGACTTAGCTGGTTTGATATCTCCGGAGGTAATTCCGTTTATTCGGGATGAGGATCGTTTGTCAGATTATCTTGATGAGAAACATGCTGATTTTCTTGTTATTTTTCCAGGGTGGTATGATAAATTAGATCAATCAAAAAAAGAGATCTACTGTACTGAGGGGGTCTATTCTCCAATGGCTGGAGGTGAAAATATGACAGTATTTATTTGGGAATAGGTATTTTTTGGATTTTATTGTTACTGTATGCTAAAATATCAATCGATTTGTTTAAATATGGCTTTCTTACATTGAAAATAGGAGTCAAGATATGGCTGAAAATATGACGAGTGTCAATGAATTCTTAACAGATTTAGAGAATGAATACGAACAAGCACAAAAAGCGTTAAAAGAAATCGATATGATGCTGGATCAAAGTCAAGCAGAATTATCAAAACTAATTCAACGGAATACTGCAGCCAGTTCTCATTTACAACAAATTCAGAATCAGTTTGACACCATTCCAAGAAGCGATATTCGGCAAGCCTATAATTCAGCACTTGATTCACAACAACGAATGCTGGTCATGCGTTCGCAATTAGAAAAATTGCAAAATGATCAATCGAATTTAAAAAGAAAAGTTCTATTAATTGATCAAATCAGGAAATTTTTTCCAGATCAGCCAATATTGAGCAAAACCGGGAAAGCTGGATCTCAAGACTCCTATGGTAGTGGGGATGGTTTTTCAGTATTAGAAATGATGATCAATTCACAGGAAACAGAACGCCAGCGATTATCTCGGCAGATGCATGATGGCCCAGCTCAAGCTTTATCCAATTTTATCGTGCAAACAGAGATTGCTGCCAGATTATTTGAGATAGATAAAGAAAGAGCGAAAAATGAATTGGAAAACCTTAAAGGCGCAGCGATGTCAACGTTTCAGAAAGTAAGAAATTTTATCTCAGAGTTGCGCCCAATGATGTTGGATGATTTAGGTTTGTTTCCAACGATTAAAAAATATGTGGAGATCTTCAAAGATCAACATGGCGTTGATGTTAATTTAACAATAAATGGTCAGGATCGTCGTTTTGAGCCGTTTCTTGAAGTTATGGTTTTTAGAGCCTTACAGGAATTAATGGGCAATGCTGTTCGTCATAATCAAGATCAGCCTGTTAAAGTGCAGATTTCCACTCAGATAGCTCTGGATGAAAATCAAATTAAAATTGCTGTTTCGGATAACGGTAAAGGATTCAGCCAAGATGAAAGCACATCCAAATCAGGTTTAGGTTTGAAATTAATTCGTGACCGGGTTGAAATGCTTGGTGGATTCTATGATATTGATACAGCGGTTGGTCAGGGCTGTAGAGTTTCACTAACAATCCCGATCATTTCTTCCGTATTAGAATAATTAATTTTATATTTAGGAGTTTTTTATGTCAAAAACAATTGGGATTCTTACTGGTGGCGGTGATGTGCCAGGGCTAAATCCTGCGATCAAGTCTGTCGTTGTTGGCGCAATGGAAATGGGGTACAAGGTTTTCGGAATTCGAAGAGGTTGGGCAGGTCTATTACATTATGATTTAAATGAACCTTCAACTCACGAGTATTATGTAAAAGAATTAACTTATAACGATGTTCGTACAATTGATAGAACTGGGGGGACATTTCTTCATACATCACGAACAAATCCACAAAAAGTAAAAAAATCAGATGTGCCAGGTTTTCTAAACAAATCCAAATGGGGAAAACCCGTTAAAGGAATGGATGATTACGTAGATTTCACGGACTATACATTGGATGTGCTTGGGCATCTCGGAATTGATACATTAGTTCCAATTGGGGGAGATGACACATTAAGTTTTGCTGTTCGATTACATAAAGAAGGATATCCAGTGATTGGGATTCCAAAAACAATGGATAATGATGTTTTTGGAACAGATTATTGCATTGGATTTTCTACCGCTATCACAAGAAGTGTTGAATTTATTACTAATATGAGGACTTCTGTTGGTTCACACGAACGTATTGGAATTATCGAATTATTTGGTAGAAATTCTGGAGAGACAAGTTTAATCAGCGCCTATCTTGCTTATGTTGACAGAGCATTAATTCCTGAAGTTCCTTTTTCGATTGATAAATTATGTAATTTTATTTTGGAAGACAAACGTGCAAACACTTCCAACTACTCCATTCTTACTATTTCAGAAGGAGCAATTATTGAAGGAGGCGATGTTTACGAAACGGGGGAAGAAGATGCTTATGGTCACAAGAAATTAGGGGGCATTGGCATCATTTTATCAGAGTATATCAAGAAGATAACCGGTCAGAACACGATGGTTCAACAGCTCGGTTATTTAATGAGGTCTGGAGCACCAGATTCCTTAGATCGTATGGTAGCAATGTCGTTTGGTAATCTTGTATCACAGTTATTACGTAGAAAAGAGACTGGAAAACTCGTCGCGTTACATGGCGGAAAATATACAACCGTTCCAATTGAAATGGTTTTAGCCGGAAGAAAAAGAGTGGATGTCCCTGCTTTTTATGATATTGAACAATATAAACCCAAAATAAAAGATTTTATGGGTGTTCCGATGTTCTTAAGCTAATTGAAAATTGGGCGATTTCGCCCATTTTTTTGGGAACAAGATGGATAAAATCAAACAAAAAATCATACCTGGTCGTTACCAGGTTGTTCCAAGGACGCTTATATTTATCAGGAATGATGATAAAGTATTATTAATAAAAGGCGCAAAGGACAAAAAAATTTGGCCAGGATTATATAACGGAATTGGGGGTCATATAGAAAGGGGGGAGGATGCTTTGTCCGCTGCAAATCGTGAGTTGTTTGAAGAGACCGGTATAAAAAACATTCAATTGGTTTTAAAGGCAATTATTTTTATTGATGTCGAAAAATACCAGGGAATTTCAATGTTTGTTTTTATAGGACAATCGGGCGAGAAATTGTTGGTTTCTAGCGAGGAAGGTGCCGTAGATTGGATAAAAATTGATCGAATTAAGGATTTTGATTTAGTTGAAGATCTATATCAATTAATTCCAATCGTTTTAAGCACAGATGATAAAATCGAATTTGGTAGATATTATTACAACGATGGAAAATTGGTGATGGAATTTACATAAAAGGCTTATTCATCAATAGGTCTTTGATAAAAAACGAACAACGTTGAACCATATTTCCTTTGGTCAAACTCTTTGAAATTTTTCAATTCTAAAGATTTATATTCAATTGGGTGTATTTGGACGATTACCCAACCATCATCAACGACCCAATCAGGATTATAATCTAGAATTTCAATTGTTTTTTGCCATAAACCCTTATATTGAGGCGGGGCGATAAATACATAATCATAGGATTTGAAGGTTTTTTTTTTCAGATACACCAGAGTATCGGTCTTTATTACCTCAGCGTATTGAATGAATTTTGTATGTGTTAGATTCCTTTTGATTGTTTCTATTGCGAGGGGATGTAAATCAATGATCGTTGATGATTTGGCACCACGACTTAATGCCTCAATACTCACACTTCCGGTTCCACCAAAACAATCTAACCAGGTGGATTCGATCAGATCAGAAGAAATAATATTAAATAAAGCTTCTTTCGCACGATCCGTGATTGGCCTGGTGCTATCACCCGGTACTGTTTGTATACGCATCCCCTTTGCTTTTCCTGCAATGATTCTTAATGAGCTCATGCTAAAATTTTATCCAAGCTTGAATTAATTTCTTCATTTTCTACTTCGTTATTGTTGATAAAATCTGTGATGTATTTGGATCGACGCAATCTAAGCGCCATTGGCGCAATCGATTTAATGTCTTCTATATTGATTTGATCACGATTTTCTGTAGCTGCCAGTGCTTTTGCCGCTTCAAATAGAGTTAATTCAGCTCTAAGGGAGTGAATATTTAAGTCTTTAATTAATTCAATACCAAATTTTGCGATTTTTGAGTCAATTTTTACTTTCCAAACAAATTTTCTGGCATTCTCTATTTCCTGTCTGGCAATATTATTTTCATCCCGATAAATTTGAATAAATTCGTAAGGATTACTGAGATAATGACTGGCTCGAAAATAAGCTTCCAATCTATCTGCGTTATCGTCAAGCCCTTTTGTCACCACCCTTAGCCCAAATCGATCCATAATTTGAGGTCTGAGGTTACCTTCTTCGGGATTCATCGATCCAATTAAAGTGAACCTGGACCGAAATGTTGAAGATTTGGATGCACTTCGTACTGTAAATTTTCCCATGGCCGCTGCGTCTAGAATTGAATTAATAATTTCGTTTGACAATAAATTAACTTCATCGATGTACAGGATATTTTTATCTGCAAGGGATAAAATACCTCTTTTCAGGTGCATTTTGTTGTTTATATGATAAATCTCATCTATGCTTCCTGTAACACTATCCAGGTCCGTATTTAGTGGTAATTCAATAATCTTTACTTTTGATAATTCTGAAAATGGTATTTTTTCAGTATATTTTTGAGCACAATCCGGACAGACACCATGAATTCCATCCGATTCAATATCTTCTGGTAAGCATCCATATTGGCAGGAACTATTTTCCACAAAAGGAAGAATATCCACCAAACCTCTCACTGAGGTGGTTTTAGCTGTACCTCTTGGCCCTATCAATAATACGCCACCAATGTTGGGATTAATAATTGTGAGAATTAAAGCCAACTTCATTTCAAATTGGCCAACAATCCCTAAAAATGGATAAAATAAAGGTTCCGCTATTCCGGTATCATGTTGAAAATCATATTGGCTGATATTTTTACCAGAAGCAATATCAATCAATTCTTTTAACGAACTGATATTTGGATATGTAACACGTGATCCATCGGAGTTTATTGGGTTATATTCTTCATTATTATCCACTGACATCGTTATATGTCCAAAATCGATTTGCGAAAAAATTCCAAAACATGACCACAATGATTAGCAAAGCTAAAGTTAAATTATATCCAATAAAGGTTGGCGTTATTGCAAAAGAATCGGGAATTATTTGGCCTGCAAGCGATAAGAGTAATTTTTCAATCGGATTGAAAAGAAGGCTTCTTATTCCTAAACCAACCAGACTTACTAAGGAAAATTGAATGAATTGGCGTTGAAAACGTTTGGTGCGTGAATCCGGATATGTCCAATATCTATTTAGTAGGAAATTGCTGAAAACTGCACAAATAAATGAGAAAATACTGGCATGAAATGGTTTAAATTTTAAGAAATGGATCAAGAGATTAAAAACACCAAAATCGATAACCGCTCCAAAAGCGCCAACCATACCAAATTTTACGAATCTTTTTTGTTCTTTTCGATTTGAAATAATCATTTAATTTCCAATTTCATTCGGAAATAAGGTATTGTTTTGGATAAACCTTGTGTTAATGAGTATTCTGGTTCCCAATCTAATAAGGTTTTAGCTTTTGATATATCTGGTCTTCTTCGTTCAGGGTCGTCACCCAGACGCATATCATCCTTAACAATAATTCCAGCAGGATTATTGATGATTTCATTAATTTTTTGAGCTAATTCTAATACTGACATTTCAACAGGATTACCAATATTGACAGGTTCATGGATATCAGATAGCAATAAACGATATATTCCGTCGATTAAATCATCCACATAACAAAAACTTCTTGTTTGAGTACCTTCACCATAAATGGTTAATGGTTCATTTCTGAGGGCTTGTTGAATAAAATTTGGAATGACTCTTCCGTCATCCAGACGCATTCTGGGCCCATATGTATTGAAAATTCGAACAATGCGGGTATTGATGCCATGAAATCGATGGTAGGACATCGTTAATGCTTCTGCAAATCGTTTGGCTTCATCATACATCGAACGAGGTCCAGTTGGATCTACATGTCCCCAATATGATTCTTTTTGAGGATGTTCTTTTGGATCTCCATATATTTCACTGGTTGAAGCAAGTAAAAAGATTGCGTTATTGGCCTTTGCCACGCCAAGTGCGTTGTGAGTTCCTAATGCACCGGCTTTCATCGTCTGAATTGGTAGATTTGGATACCCATATGGAGAGTCTTTGTTTGGACTTGCAGGTGAGGCGAAATGAAGAACTGCATCTAATTTACCAGGAACAAAAATAAAATTTGACACATCATGTCTTATGAAAGAAAAATTTTCAATCGTAGTTAGGTGGGCAAGGTTTTGCGGGTCTCCTGTTAAAAAATTATCCATACCAATTACTGAATGACCATCCCGTAATAGTTTTTCACTTAAGTGTGATCCTAAGAATCCAGCAGCACCTGTTATTAAAATCCTCATTTTAATTATTTCCATTCTATTCGAGTAATTAATCCATCACCTGTTATCTGATGAGTGGAGAATTGATCATTTATATTGATGATCCATAAATTTCCCTGATAAATGAAACCTAATTGACAAATTTGCCCATCTGAACAGGGTGAGGAGTAGATTCTTTGAGGTTCCAGCCCTTGCATGTCGTCCAGTGGGAAAATTAATTGTGAGTTAGAGCCATCACGATCGCTGATTAATAAACGATACCTGCTGGATTCACTATTTTCAGGAAAAATTGCCTCAAGAAAACCTATTTGATATTTATCTTTATTTTCGGAAGACTGTATTATTGTTTGGAATGCAAACATTCCTACATTTTCATTTGCAGTTACTGATTGATTAGTAGCACGATTAAATGCTTTTAGATCAAAGAAAGGCGAAAGTTCTGGATTTTCCAATGATTTATCATTACGATGATTTACCCAATATATGAAACGATTGTCTTTTGACCATGAAAATGGCGATACCCATGCCCAATCACTTTTCGTCTGATAAGGATTAATTTTTGTCACGATTTCTAATTCTTGATCCTTGAAATTTACCAATCCAAGCGCATCTGGTCGAATAAATGCCAGATTTTTTCCATCTGGACTGAATTGGAAATTTGTTCCCCACCAGCCGTAAATACCACCAGAGTTGCTTTCAATAACCTCTTTAGTGCGTAGAGCCTTACCATCCGCTCCCAAAGTTAATTCTATTAAGTTGTTGTTAGCTTGCCAACCTGGAGCAACGTCTCGTGGTTCAACGGTCGATGCAAGAACAGAAAGGGTATTGCCGGGGATCCACTCCGCAAAATGAATTACATTATCGATTTTGAGATAAACTGGTTCTGATTCTTCAATTTCGATATTGATCACCCAGAGTTCATTTATTATTTCATCTTCTGCGCTAATTTGTGTGAATAAAAGCCATTTTCCATTGGGGGATATACTCAAAATTCGCCCATCCAATTTTCCATTTGTGAGAATTGGCTTGCGGTTAGAAGTTTGATTTTCCATCATCCAGGCATTTCCAGAAGAAAGATATATCATTTTTCCATCTATTGGGATTGAAGTGAATGGTGATTGAACGCCAATCATCATGATTTCTGGTTTTGGATCAACAATATCGACTATTCGAACTTCGGTTCTAGAAAATAATTGTCCGTCTTCATACAGAAGTCGATATGTAATTTCTCGCAATCCATTTATTCCTGGTTGGATAAGTATATTTTGCCTTTCAGGAAGTGCTTCATTCCTAACGGTTTGTTGTTCAAAAGGTATAACTATTTCTTCTGTTTCAAATTTCTCTTCAACACGGGTGACATTTATTGAAATAGGTTCTGTGATGACAGTAAAAACAGGTGGATCTACCTTGTCCAATGGATTAAGAACAATGTTTTGTGAAGATAGAACGGTTTGAATTGTTGAGCCAATTTCCATTTCAACTTCTATTGTTTTATTGTCAATAATTATTTCAATCGGGATAGATGAAATTTCAGATTGGGTGGTACAACCTTGAAGGGCTAATACAACAATCAGTGAAAAAATAAAACCATTTAAAAAATTAAATTTTGGCATTTAGAATATCACAACGTTAGTGCCTAACTTAAAAAGATAATCAGGTATAATTTTGGTTTATTACAACTAGGCAATTATAGCATGATAGAAAATAATGACTCACAAACAATAACAAATCTGGTTTCAGGCATTGAAGCTATTTTATTTATTTCTGGATCACCAGTTCAAGTTTCTCATTTGGCCGACACTTTTACTGTTACTTCAAAAGAAATCGAAGCCAACCTTGATGTTTTAGAACAAGATTTGATTCATGGCAGAGGAATCAGATTATTACGCTTTGCCGGAAAAGTTCAACTTACATCCTCGCCAGAGTATTCAGAGTTGATTGAAAAGTATTTGGGCATAGAAACAACATCAAAATTGTCTCGGGCAGCTTTGGAAACTTTAGCAATAATTGCGTATAGACAACCAATAACCAGGCCAGGAATTGATTCTGTTCGAGGTGTAAACAGTGATGCTGTATTAAAAAGTCTGTTGAGTAAAGGTTTAATTGAAGAAATTGGTAGAACCGAAGGACCAGGTCGTCCAATTTTATATGGTATCACCGAAGAATTTCTCCAATATTTTGGGTTAGGTTCAATAAATGAATTACCTGAGTTATTCAGTGAAGACTTGGAAGATACAAATAATAGAAATGGAATACTAAAGGATTAAGCATGGCTGAAGAGCGGTTACAAAAAATACTGGCAAAAGCTGGTTATGGCTCAAGACGAGCAAATGAAGAATTAATATCCGCCGGAAGGGTGAAAGTAAATGGAAAAATTGCTTTTTTAGGCATGAAAGCAGATCCAACTCACGATGAAATTTCGGTGGATAATGCAATTATTCCTAAAGAAGAAGCTTCATTATATATAGCTTTATATAAACCCAGAGGTATATTATCTGATAATGCACCACTCGATAATCGGAAAAACGTCAGAGATCTTATTGATTTAGAAGGTCATTTTTTTACTGTTGGTCGTTTGGATATGGAGAGCGAAGGGTTAATGATTCTTACTAATGATGGAGAATTGACAAATCGACTCACTCATCCACGTTATGGACACGAAAAAGAATACATGGTTTTGGTTGCAAAAAGACCTGATGAAGAACAACTTGAAATTTGGCGTCGAGGTGTTGTGCTGGAAGATGGATTTCGCACAGCTCCAACAAAAGTTAGTATTCACAAATGGCATGGTAAAGGAGCCTGGTTAAAAGTGATATTGCGTGAAGGTCACAAAAGGCAAATTCGTGAAATCGGTCGTGTAATTGGATTACCTATCGTCAAATTAATAAGGGTACGAATTGCTTCTATTAATTTAGGAAATCTAAAATCAGGTGAATGGCGCTACTTGACTGAAGACGAAGTGAAACAATTGAAATTAAGTGGAGAGGGTAAATCACCTTCATCGCAAAATAAAAACAGGATCAAGAAATTTACGCCAAATCACAAGAATAAGAAATTTACAGAAAAAACAACTTATCGAAAAAAGAAATAAATTGACTATTTATAGAAATTATTAGATAGCGAAGAGTTCTTCCAATTTACTGGGTAACTCATCTGATTGGTTGTTGTTCTTAGCCATTTTTCTGAAACGGTCTTTAACTTTTTCAAAAGGCATTATCAATATAATATCATTCTCTGATATTCCAGAAAGTGAGACATTTTTATTTAGAAGAAGCACAAGTAATCTTAAATCTGGATTATTGTCGATATTGAAATTGTCTTTTAGTACCTTTTCAAGTTCTTTCTTGTGATGTTTATACTCCGAAAGGGGATTAGGAAAGTATTCTTTTTGTAATAGTCTGTTTACAATGGAATTTCTTTTATGAGTCCAATTTTTCTTGTTCTCATCATAGATGATTTCGCCATCTATAAATGTGGGAATGATGGACCAAATACCGGCAGGACCAATTAATAAATGAGGAATTGATGATCGATAATGAAAAATTTGAAATCGGTCATCTAATCCTTTAAAGCTTTTGTTAATTAATTCATCAGGTCGTGGGGATTTACCAAATCGACTGGTAAAAAATCCACTAACAGAAGAAAGTAGAACACCAACAATCATGATGGAAAAAAAAATCGTGAATAAAGTTGGATTTGAAAATATATCTTCAGAAAATACAGCAATCAGCCCCATGAGCATACATCCCAAACTTACCCATCGAAGAATTTTTCCAATCGTTGCATTCCGTTGAACAGATTTTTGATCAATAATGATTTTCATGATTTATGCTTCTGTAGAAATTTGCTTTTCTATGGCAGATTGAATTTCATTGATAAGATTTAATTCAACATCATGCTGGGCTGCTTTTATCCCATTGAAAATTGCTACCGAATTTGAGCGTCCATGACCGATAAAGACGAGACCATTAACTCCCAATAATCGACCTGCTCCTACCTGGCTTGGATCCATCATGGTTTTTATTCGGTTGAATGCTGGTTTTACCAGCAGACCACCCAGTTTTGTAATAATGCCGGAATTTATATCTTCTTTAATAATGTCTGTCATCATTTTCCCAATTGCTTCACTGGTTTTAAGGAAAACGTTTCCGGTAAATCCATCGCAAACAACTACATCTGTTTCACCAGCAAATACTTCTTTTGGTTCTACATTGCCAATAAAATTAAAGTCTGCATTTCTCATTAGATCTTTGGATTCTTTAATGAGTTGGTTCCCTTTTCCTTCTTCTTCTCCATTTGAGAGCATCGCTACACGGGGATTCTTGATTTTGAGGACTTTCTCAGCAAAAATACTTCCAATGGTTCCAAATTGAACAAAAAAATCTGGTCGACAATCGGCGTTTGCGCCAATATCAAGAACGACACAACGACCTTTTCGGGTTGGAAAAACAGCAGTTAAAGCTGGTCGTTGCACCCCTTGCATTCTTTTTAAAATTGAGATTGCATTAAACAAGGCTCCACCAGTGTTGCCTGCTGTGACAAATGCCTGCCCCTTACCTTCCTTCAGCAATCTTAAGCCAACTGCCATGGAATTGTTTGGTTTTCGTCGAGATGCTTCCACTGGTTTATCAGTCATTTCTAAGACATCTGGAGCTTCAATGAGTTGGATTTTGTCCGAATTAAAATTAGGTGGTAAATTTTTCTTTATCAAATCAATATTGCCCACCAGAATAATGTCTACTCCTAACTGCTGTACGGCCAAAACCGCTCCTTCAATTTCAGGAATTGGATAATTATCACTCCCCATAGCATCTAAAATGATTGTCATATCAGTCTCCCGTTAATTCTTTAATTATCTTTGATGAATTTTACTGTAGTTTTGTATTTACACTGATGTTTTTAAGAATCAAAGTGTTCGATAATGGTGATGATAAGAACAAAATTATAGTCAAAATACGAGCGTGTTTTCTTGACAGTAGGGTAATAGAGATTATAATAACGAAGCATTTGCGCTGGTGCTGGAATTGGCAGACAGGCATGGTTGAGGGCCATGTGCCGAAAGGCGTGAGGGTTCAAGTCCCTCTCAGCGCACAAAAAAGACCGTTAATCGGTCTTTTTTTATATTGTTCTTTGGATAACAAAACAAGCCAATTCCTCGAGGGCATCTCTTTCGATTCCAGCAGGCAGGTGATGAAGTGCTTTAAGACAAAATTCAATGTGGGAATTTGCTTTTTCAAAACTTTCCTGGATTGCCGAACTGTTGCGAATATTTTGAATTAATAATTCCAATACATCAATGGGTGGGTTGCAATCATTCTTGAAAAATTCTTTAGTAAGATTCTCGTCGAAATTTTTCTCAAAATAAATAATAGCTGGTAGCGTAATTAAACCCAATCGTAAGTCTCCACCAACTGGTTTGCCGAGTTTTTCCTGGTTCGAAGTGAAATCTAAAACGTCATCAATAATTTGAAATGCGATACCCAGTTCATAACCAAATTGCCTAAGATATTCTTTATGTGAACGACTGGCATTTGAAATCATCGCAGCAGCTTTTGTTGAAGTCTCGAATAATGAAGCTGTTTTTGCGTATATTCTTTCATAATACATATCCATGTCACCAATGCAATGACTGGAAAACATTTGAGCAATTTCACCATTCACAATTGTGCCCAACGTATTTGCAAACAATTTCATCACTGGAATTGAATTTGTGTCGGCTGCTAATTTCGCCGCCTTGGCAAACATAAAATCTCCCGTGAGGACAGTTGCTGCTGGAGACCATTTGGAATTCAATGTTGGGATTCCGCGGCGTAGAAGTGATCCATCTATCAGATCATCATGAACTAATGTGGCTGTATGTAATAATTCAATTGCGGCAGATAAGGTTATAAGTCGTTCTATATCACCATTAAGTAATTTACCAACCAATAATGTTATATTTGGCCGTATTCTTTTGCCGCCAGATGAAATTAGATGATCTAATGCTGCTTGTAGATCATCATTATATCCTTGAGCCTGTTTTCTCATTAAATTTTCAACAGCGAGGATTTCATCTGATACTAAACTTTGAAAACGGTTTAAGATATTCAATCATTGCTCCCAAGCGAAGATTTTGTTCGCATTTTTCGATGTTACTTCTGATACCCATTTTAACGGTTTTTCTGTTAAATGAGCAATTTTTTCTGCAATGAATTTAATATTTGCAGGTTCATTTTTTTTCCCTCTATGAGGAAGAGGGGAGAGGAAAGGAGAATCAGTTTCCAGTAAAATTGATTCCATTGATATTTTCAAGGCAATTTCATGTTTTTCATAAGAATTTTTATAAGTGATTGGTCCACCGATTCCTAAAAGAAATGGAAGTTTCGTTATCAATTTAGCCTGATCAAGATTTCCTTCAAATGAATGCATTATTCCAAGGTATCGATCTGGTTTCGTTAAAATTCTTGTTTGTTGCCAATCAATCAATATTCTAAAAATTTCATCAATAGAATTTCTGGAGTGCAGTATTACAGGCAATCCGGTTTTGTCTGATAATTTTAGCTGTTCTTGAAAAGCATGTAGTTGGACAGATTTAGGACTATGTTCACGATAGAAATCCAGACCAATCTCTCCAATTGCTTTGACTTTGGGATGCTGACTAAGGTCTGCCAGGATAGAAAAACTATTCTCATTCCATTTATAAGCATCATTGGGGTGGTATCCAATGGCTGCATATACTATCTCATACTTCTCTGCTATTTTTATTGCATCAATACTGGAATCCAGGTCTATTCCAGGGACCATTATTCTGTGAATGTCATTCTTAATTGCATTGTCAATAATTTCATCTAAATTTGATTCGGATTGCATCATGTTTAGATGGCAATGTGTATCAACCAGGTGCATTAATCAATACCTGCAATCCGTAGACCATCCTGAAGGATAATTTGAACTTTTTCTGCATGAGTGGTTTCACAATAAACGCGAATGATTGGTTCAGTACCGGAAAATCGAATGAGTAGCCATCCACCATCTTTTAATGAAAATTTAAATCCATCGGATGAATTAAGACCTAATACTTTTAACCCGCCAATCATTTCTGGCATAGCATTTAAAATATTTTCCTCTTTTTGTTTACGATTACCCGAAAATGGACTATCAATACGATCATAATAATGATTTCCAACCACAGAAAACAGCAACTTTAGAAGATCTGAAGGGCTCTTTTTTAATTTCACCATCATATCGAGAAAATATAATCCTGCAAGAATACCATCACGCTCTGGCACATTTCCTCGAAATGCATATCCTCCTGATTCCTCTCCACCAATTAATGCATTTGTCTCGATCATTTTTGGAGCAACATATTTAAAGCCAACACCAGTTTCATAGACAGGCACATTATAAATATTTCCTAATTTATTCAACATTGATGTGGTAGATAAAGTTTTAACGATTGGCCCACGCTCGTTTCGTACTTCCAGCATGTAATAAGCCAATAATGCATAAACCTGTAATTGATTTAAGAAAATACCATTCTCGTCACCAATACCTAGTCGGTCTCCATCTCCATCAGTTATCACTAATACATCCGCACCAATTTCTTTGGTTTTCTGTAAACCCACATCAATGTTTGGCGGAATGGGTTCTGGTCGAGACATTTCTGGAAAAATGGGATTTCGATGATTGTGAATTTCAACAACTTCTGTTTTACCCCCAGACAATAATTCGGTAAACCAATTTGAATTATTTCCCCACATTGGGTCAATCAGTATTTTTAATCCAGCATTTTTAATCGATTCCAGATCTACTAATGTTGATATATGCTTTTTATATTCAATGGATGCATCAAAATATTCAACTTTTCCAGAAGCTAAAGCATCCTCAAATGGAATTCTTTTCGCATCTTTCACACTCTCAGGAATGAGCTGTTCAATCCTTTTTAAATCTTCAGGAGGAATTGCTCCCCCAAAGGAATCCCGAACTTTAAATCCATTATCAGTTGGAGGGTTATGTGATGCGGTAATATTAATGGCACCGACCGCCTTTTTATTTACAACTGAATAGGAAATAACAGGTGTTGGTGTAGCATCTTTTGTTAAATAAACAATAAATCCATTGGCTGCAAGTACTTCGGTAGCTGCTCTGGCGAAATTTTCAGAATGAAATCTTTTATCATAGCCTATGATAACGAATTCTCCCTGATGACCCTTTTCGATAAGGTAAGCTGCAAATCCCTGTGAACACCTTCTGACATTATCAAAAGTATATTCCTCAGCAATAACTGCTCGCCATCCATCAGTACCAAACTTAATTCTAGACATTTAATCTCCTCCAATATTTGGATTATGGGTCATATTATAACAACAAGTTTAGGACAATAAAAATTCTTGTAACTTCAATAATTGCTCCCAAAATTTATTTTTCAAAAGTTTTATTACCTTTCTTGTGGGAACCCTGGTTAATCGTGATTATAATAATCAATGTATCTATTTTTGAATATTGAGGAATAAATGAATTTCATCCCAGGAATAACCATTAGCTTATTGTTTTCTTTACTAATAGGATTCATATTTCATTTTTGGAAAGGTGGGGGGATATTGCGGTTATTTTTTATTCTTGTTTTATCAATCATTGGCTTTGGAATTGGTCAGTGGGTTGGTTTTTCTCTCGACTCTAATTTTTTGAAAATCGGGTGGGTTTTCCTTGGTTTTGGTGTTTTGGGATCAATTCTTTTTTCGTTTATCGCAATATGGTTGACGAATATTCGTTTAGAAAAACAGGATAAATAATCATGTGGAATAATACTGCGAAAGTTGCATCCATTGGAGATCTTGTTCAACTGGTTGGATTACGGCATAAAAGTTACATATTTAATGTTGTTGAAGACAAAGAATTACATACACATCGAGGAATAATAAAGCATAATGATCTGGTAGGTCTTCCATTCGGAAGTGTAGTGCTTAGCCATAATGAGTCGCCTTTTTATTTATTGCAGCCATCACTTTCCGATATTTTATTGGACTTAAAACGAATTACCCAAATCTTGTATCCAAAAGATATAGGTTATATATTATTAACGATGGGAATAGGAGAAGGACAACATATAGTTGAAGCCGGTACTGGATCAGGAGCAATGACCATCGCATTAGCTTATTCAGTTGGAAAAACCGGAAAAATAACCTCTTATGACCAAAAAAAAGAATTTCAGAACCTGGCCAAGAAAAATTTAAGTCGGGTTGGACTTGAAGAAAGGGTTGAATTCAAAATACGGAATATTGAAGAAGGTTTTGATGAAACTGAGGTAGATGCTCTTTTCTTAGACGTAATGAATCCTTATGATTACATTCCACAAGTGAAGGCATCCATAAAACCAGGCGGCTTTTTTGGATGTTTAGTACCGACAACCAACCAGGTATCAAGATTATTACATCAATTAAGATTAAATCAATTTGCTTTTTTGGAGGTCGTTGAAGTTTTGTTGAGATTTTATAAACCAGAACCTGAACGATTACGCCCCACAGATCGTATGGTTGCCCATACTGGTTTTTTAATTTTTGGCAGACCGTTATTAAGTGAATTTATTTTGGATAACGACAGGGGAAAAGAAATACTTGAAACTTAATATATTACTTATCTGGACATACAATGAAATCTGATTGTAAATCTATTGATATCAAAAGAATCCAAAATTTATTGGATCTAGAAAGAGAAAAAAGGAATACAACAAACTCACAAACAATACACAAAACGTTAAAAAAGGCAGCTATTTTAATCCCATTTGTTTGTGTTGATGGATGTTGGAGTCTCTTATTTACTCGCAGAGCAGATAGTTTGAAGAATCATCGCGGTCAGGTTTCTTTTCCTGGAGGTGGGATGGATGAAGAAGATGGATCTCCAGTGGAAACGGCTTTGAGAGAAGCAAATGAGGAAATTGGGTTAAGAAAGAATGCAATTCATATCATTGGGCTTATGCCGGATTTTATTACCAATTCAAATTTTCTGGTTACACCTATCGTTTCCTGGGTAGATTGGCCAGTTCCACTTGAGATTTCCAACTATGAAGTTAGTAGAGTTTTCACAATACCAGTCGATTGGCTAAAAAACTCAAATAATTGGGAAGAACGATTATATTCACATCCCAACGGGTTATATGGCACTGTTATTTTTTATAATTTATTTGACGGTGAATTGTTATGGGGAATTTCAGCAAAAATTACAATAGATTTATTCAACATACTGGACGAGAAGATATTTATTTAAAAAAAGAGGTTGCCTACAAGGCAACCTCTGGTTCGATAACAGAAGAAAACTAAAAGTCTCCGTCTTCTTTTTTACCTTTCTCGATAACTTCTGGTTCAACTTCAGTCGTTTCGAGTTCTTCTTCTTCTACAACTTCACCTTCTTCCTCTTCTGCAGGTCGGCTACTACTGGCAAAAACAACCATCTCTTCAGGATTGGATAGGACTTCAACATTTTCAGGGATAACAATATCTTTAACTAAAATTGAATCACCAATTTCTTTTAATTTAGAAATATCGACGCTGAATCCTTCAGGAAGATCCTGGGGGTATGCTTCAATTTCAATTTGATTGATCCCAGATGATAATATTGCATCAAATTCCTTAACAGCTAATGATTCGCCTACAAAATGAATTGTGACTGAAGCTCGAATTTTTTCTAATAAGGAAACTGCTTGAAAATCAACATGTTTAAGGGTTCTTACAATAAAATCTATTTGTTTCTCGCGGACAAGAGATGGGTACTCTTTTCCCTCGAGGACAATTGTAACCAGACTTGAGCTGGTTACACCAGAGAGCACTTTGGTAGCGTCTCTTAAATCAAGGGTAATTGATTTGGAATCTATTTTATTACCGTAAATAATCCCAGGTAATTTTCCTTGGCGACGAAGTTGTCTTACTTGCTTGCCGGTCACAGTACGTGGCTCGGCATTTAAAATGATTTTTGACATGATTACCTTCCTTGAGCGCCTCTCACCCTTAAGGTTACCTTCGCTCGTTAAATTTTTTCAGAAGTGAATTTTATCATTGAATCTTTAATCGTCAAATGATTTTTAAATTTTCCAAAATATAAGGATCATCTGAGAAAATTAATTTTTAAATTAATGAAAATTTCGTGTATATATTAAAAAATATTGAAGAAATCTTAAAATTTTCATAAAATCGTAAATAGGGACTAAGATCATATTGCATTCGGCTCTTTTTTTGACTAGAATTAGTTGTCTAAAGGGACTAACGATCCCTACCCATTTATCACTTTGTTAGGAGGAAGATATGAAGAAATTTCAATATATTGTTTTTGTGTTAGTTCTATCAATGGCATTGGTTTTGACTGCCTGTCAGCCGACAGCAACTCCAGAACCTGCTCCCGTTGAAGAACCTACCGAACCAATGGTCGAACCGACCAAAGCGCCAGAACCAACTGCTGTACCGCCAACACCAGAACCAACAGCTGAACCAGCAATTGGATCTGAAGAACACCCGATTAAGGTTTTGTTTGTGCCTTCAGTGGATGTTGACTTTATGATTTCTGGTGGAGACCTGATTGCACAGGCTTTGAATGAAGCGACTGGACTTTTCTTCGATGTAGCTGTACCAACTTCATATGCAGCCACAATTGAGGAAATGTGTGCATCACCAGACGATACCATCGGATTTATTCCTGCGTTGGGTTATGCTTTAGCCAGTCAATTATGTGGTGTTGAGCCTGGATTAGCCTCTGTTCGCTATGGCTGGAATGTTTATTGGACTGAATTCGTAGTTGCCCGTGATAGTGACTATCAGACTTTAGCCGATCTAGATGGTGCAACCTGGGCATTCCCGGATGCAGGTTCAACTTCCGGTTATCTGTATCCAAAAGCCATTTTTGCTGATCTTGGAATTGCTCCCGGTGAAGAAGTAGAAGCTGGTGGACATCCTCAAGCTGTTAAAGCGGTTTACAATGGTGAAGCAGATGTAGCGACAGTTTATTTCAGTGCTCCATTATTACCTGAAGGAACCTGGGCGATGGGTGACAATCCTGATGTTCCCGATGAAGTTGTGGAAGAATGTGGACCAAATGCTGATGGTAAATTATTCTGCGGTGAATATCGAGTGTTAGATGCCCGAGCCGCAATATTGACTGAAGCTCCTGATGTCGTACAAAAAGTGAGAATTTTGGATCTATCAGGTGAAATTCCAAATGACACAATGTCATTCTCACCGGATTTCCCTGAAGAACTAAGACAACTTATTATGGACGCTGTCATCGCTTATGTCGGGACTGAAGCATGTGAAGAAACATTATGTAATGAAAAATTCTATGATTGGACCGGCGCAGCTCCCATTTTTGACGAGAACTTTGATGGTGTACGCTTGCTCATGGAAGCACAAGGTATTACTCTCGAAAACCTTGGTCAATAATTTTTACCAATAATCATAAACTCAGTCCCTTTCGTAATGTATTGGGACTGAGTTTGTATTCATTTTATGTTTATTTTTTCATTCTTGTTATTATTTAAATAGGATATTAAAATGCTGGAGATTAAAAACCTAACTAAAGTTTATGACGGCAATGTCCAGGCTTTAGATAATGTCAGTTTTAATGTGCAACCAGGAGAGTTTCTTGCCGTTATTGGCTTAAGCGGTTCAGGAAAATCAACTTTACTAAGGTGCATAAATCGTCTGGTTGAACCCACAAAAGGCGAAATTATTTGGGATGGTGTTGATGTCACAAAAGCAGGCCCGGATGAATTACGGCGGATTCGCAGACAGATTGGAATGATTTTTCAGCATTTTAATTTAGTTGAACGATCAAAAGTGTTAACGAATGTATTGGCAGGAAGGCTTGGTTATACAAATCCCGCCATGAGTTTGGTCAATCGTTTTTCTAAAAATGATGTAGAGATGGCATACAAACAAATGGATCGAGTAGGTATCCGCGACCAAGCTAATAAAAGAGCAGATGAATTGAGTGGTGGTCAACAACAGCGAGTATCCATCGCCAGAGCAATGATGCAAAATCCAAAAATAATTTTGGCGGATGAACCTGTTGCCAGTCTAGACCCAGTTTTAGCGCACTCCATTATGCAATATCTTGAAAAAATAAATAAAGAAGATGGCGTTACGATTATTTGTAGTTTGCATTTCTTAGACCTGGTTCATCGTTATGCTAATCGCGCTATTGCACTGAATGCAGGAGTTTTAATGTTTGATGGTACACCTAAAGAGATCGATGACGTTAAATTTAAAGAAATTTATGGCAAAGAGGCCGAAAGAGTAGGATGAGGTGTGATTTGAAAAAGAAAAGTTCAATACTTAAATCTTTACGAACAGGCCTACTTATTGCCATCAGCATTATTGTTTTTGCGTATGCCTTTCAAGTTACTGGTGTAAATTTTGAAACAACAAGGTCAGAAGTTCGTATTACTCAATTGACTCGTGTTTTGAGAGCACTCGCCAAGCCTGAATTGGTTGAATATGATACAACTGAAGTAGAAATATCTACACCCTTTTATTTACCATGTCCTGAAAACGGTGAAATTCAAGTACCTGAAAAAAACCAAGATGAAGCATATATTCAAACCTCAGATATATGTGCTTCTCCAAAAGAAACAATCGTTGTTGAAGGCTTCAATTTTCCAACAAATATTGATGGTCCCATAAATTTTTTGGCAGCTAGTGGGGTAAAACGTCAGTTAGCAAATTTTAAAACAGACAGCGAAGGATATTTTTCGGTTGAGGTCGAAATACCCACCAGGCAACCTGTCGCCGAGGCTCAACATATTGTTGCTACCATTAGGACCACAACAGGATTACCAAAATGGACTGAAACTGCAAAAGCTACGTGGGATAAGATCATTGAAACCGTATTTATTGCTCTATTGGCAACTACGATTGGCACAGCCGCATCGATTCCAATAAGTTTTATTGCAGCAAGAAATCTGATGAAAGATTCGACTAGCACACCGACCAGTACTGCATTAAATATAATCGGATTTCCAATTGGGGCTTATGTTGGTTATGTTTTTAGTAAATGGATTATTGACTTATTATCTCCATTTGAAAAGAATGTTTTTATTACACTACTCGGATTAATCATTTCTGGGTTAATAGCGTATCTTTCATTGAGGAAAGGATTACCTTCTGAGGATATAAAAAAACCAACGACAAGTGTAAAGATTCAAAGATTTGCCTTTATTTTTATTGCGGGAGTATTGGCTATTCTTTCTCTTATTCTGTTTGGTGAGTTTACAAAATTAGCCGGGCAAGCATTGGAAACAGCTTTAGGATCGATTGGTTTTCTTGGTTACGCACTTTTTCAAGTTGGTGATATAACTCTAATGTTAGTTCCTGCAATAACAGCGATTGCATTTGGTGGTGTTGTTGTTAGTTTGTTCAATAAAGTAGGGCTTTCTTTACAAGATAACTTGAATACCAAAATTCTTAAGATTATTAATATTTTGCTCAGTACTATTGCGGGTGCAATTTTATTCGCTTTGGTTATGGCAGTAATTAATTGGTTTTACCAATTTAATAATCCAAATATTTCTTTATATTACCCAGTACTAATCGGTGGTTTAGCTGGATTTATATTAGCAGTCATCGCTAAGCCAAAACATCCATTACCTACAGGTTTCATCATCTATACGATTACAAGGACAATCTTAAATGCATTGCGTTCAATTGAACCTCTAGTAATGGCAATTATTGCTGTAATCTGGGTAGGTATTGGTCCATTCGCAGGATCTTTGGCTTTAGCACTTCATACTATTGCAGCGTTGGCAAAATTATATTCAGAACAAGTCGAAAGTATTGATGATGGTCCACTCGAAGCTGTCCAGGCAACTGGTGCAAATAAACTGCAAACAATTGTTTACGCAGTAATACCACAAATTATTCCCCCTTACATATCATTTACTATGTATCGCTGGGACATCAACGTAAGAATGTCAACAATCATCGGGTTTGTTGGTGGTGGTGGTATTGGTTTCCTGCTACAACAAAACATCAACCTATTAAGCTATCGTGCAGCATCCGTACAAATGTTGGCAATTGCAGTGGTGGTTGCAACAATGGACTATGTGAGTTCGAAAATTAGGGAAAGGATTGTCTAGTTCTTAATCCCACTCCATAAACTAAAAAACAGAGTAGATAAAATTACTCTGTTTTTTAGTTAGTAAAATTGCGTGTAGCCATATAATTTTATTATTGAATTATAATATACATATCCATGAATGAACAAAATAGGCAACAAATTATAAAACACGATTTTCAACTAAAGGGTAGTGCAGATCTTGCATTTGCAGTCGTCGTTTTAGCTTCGTATTTCGCGATGTTTAGTTCACTTAAAGAAACTAATTTAACCAAGCTATTATTGATGGTTATATTGGGGATTGCTTACATTGGTATTGGTATCTATGGATACAATTTTGTGACAAATCAAAAAAATCCAATCTGGATTCTTCTTTATTTTCTTATCCAAATACCAATTGGCTCCATTATTGTTTATCTGGGAAACGGATCTGGTTTTTCTGCCATATTACTTCTTCCATTAGCGGGTCATGCAGTTGTATTAGCTCCTGGCTATTGGTTATATCTGATAAATTTATTTATTGTTTTTGGTTATGTATGGGCCGTGAGAAAATATACCGGAAATTTAAACGAGGTTTGGTCTACACTTCCAACAGTACTGGCTGGTTTGATTTATATTATGGTCTTTACCCAAATGGCTATTGATGAAGAAAGGTCAAAAAGAGAAGTTGAAAGACTGGTTTTGGAACTTGAAGATGTTAATGATAAATTAAGATCATATGCAAATGAGGTCGAACAATTAACCGTAATAAAAGAACGTAATCGTATTGCACGTGAAATTCACGATGGCCTTGGACATTATTTGACGACGATTCACATGCAATTGCAGGCAGCTCAAGCCATTATCGACGAGAATCCTGAGAAAGCAAAAGAACTCGATAGAAAAAGCAAGATCACAATCACAAATAGCGTTGATTGATGTGCGTCGTTCGGTATCCACACTACGATACGATCAAAGCGAAAATGAAACAAGTAAAGATGTGCTAGATCGAGCTATGAGACCATGTGATTGGATTGGAATTCGCTCGCATTTAGAAATTATTGGAGATGAAAAAGTTTTGGATGATGCAATTAATTCGACCATTTTTCGTATCGTTCAGGAAACGGTAAATAATACCTGTAAATACTCTAAAGCTGAAAATTATTATTGTAAGATTAATTATTCTGATAATACAAATTTATCTTTAATCATATATGATGATGGAATAGGTATGAATGAATTTCGGTCAGGTTTTGGGTTACAGGGACTTAGAGAAAGAATTGAGCTGCTCAATGGCACATTGAATCTGCAAACTTCACCTCATACAGGTTTTAGAATAGAAATAGAGTTACCCTATGATCAAAAAAATTAAATTATTGATTGTTGATGACCAGGAATTATTCCGAGAAGGATTAGTGACCTTATTATCCGTAAAAAATGATTTCGAAGTAGTCAATCAATCAAGTTCTGGTGAGGAAGCAATTTTAGCTGCGACAAAGTTCTTACCTGAGGTTGTCCTAATGGATTTACGAATGCCAGGTATTGGAGGCGTAGAAGCTACTAAGAGAATTCTTCAACAACATCCAGGCATGAAGATAATCGTACTTACAACTTTTGATGAAGATGATCTTGTTTTTAACGCATTACATGCAGGTGCGGTTGGCTACTTACTAAAAGATGTGTCTCCAGAAAAATTATTTGAGGCTATTCGGACCGCTTACAAAGGAGATTATTACCTACTTCCATCCATAACAGCAAAAGTGATGGCAGAATTCACCAGGCTTCCTAGAGCACCAAAAATTGAGCCGGGAAGTCAATTTGAGAATTTATCCAGACGTGAGTTAGAAATTCTGAAGATGGTAGCAACTGGAATGAGTAATAAAGAAATTGCTTTATCGTTAGTAATTGCTGAAGGTACCGTAAAAAATCATCTGACAAGCATATTTAATAAATTAGAAGCGCGGGATAGAATGCACGCAGTTCTCATCGCAAAAGAAAGCGGCATAATTTAATAGGAATCAATCATGACTTTAGCCACATGACATATTTGAAGTTAATCAATAAAATTTACTTTAATATTTTTTAGTGGAATTTCAAATGAGTAAAATAAAGAAGATTTCTAAAAATGTCGTTTTCCAAATAATCTTAAGTGTATTGTTAGCAGCACTAACCACTTTTTTGTATTTGATCATTTCTGAATTTACATTATCAACATTTACAATTTTAGGTTTATCGTTTTTAAGCTTTGGATTAATATGGGGATTTCAATTTTTGATTAATTACATATCCAATCAGAAACCTGTAATTTGGCTATTATTTCCTTTTTTTATATTCACATCCATTGGATTACCATTTTTATTACAAGAGATTAATTTATTAGATTTTTTTCTGTTTATTGGGGTTGATATAGGAATTAGCTTATTAATCGCAGGTATATATTGGAAATTATTAGGTTTGATTATTCCAGGAGCTTTGCTTGTAGGAATAGCACCTGGATTATATTTTGCCTGGGAAAATACAAATGCAAATAACCCTTTAGAACAAATAGGAATTATGCTGGTTGGTTTTGCGTTTGGCTGGGGATTAATTACGGTAACCTCCAGGACATTAACCAAAAAAATTGTTTGGTGGCCATTAATTCCCGGTGGGATTTTAGCCGTAGTAGGTTGGGGTTTATATATTGCTGGAAATCCCGAAAGCGCAATTGGATTTATTGGTAATACCGGATCAGTTGGTTTAATAATCTTTGGTATATACATTTTATTGATGAGAAGAAGTTTTCATCAATAACAATTTCCTTTATAGGAGTATAATTGCAATCCTGAAATTTTCAGGATCTTTTATTTAATAGGTGAATAATGCTAACAAAACGAGAAGAAATACGCAATATTGCGATAATTGCCCATGTCGACCATGGAAAAACAACTTTATTGGATGCGATGTTAAAACAAACCAAGGTTTTTGCTGAGCACCAAATTGTAAATGAGAGAGTTATGGACTCCTACGACCTTGAGAGAGAAAGGGGAATAACTATCCTCTCCAAGAACACATCCGTTGTTTATCACGATTTACGAGCGAACAAGGATATAAAAATTAATATTATTGATACACCTGGACATGCAGATTTTGGTGGTGAAGTCGAACGGGTGTTAAATATGGTGGATGGGGTACTCCTGTTGGTAGACGCAGCAGAAGGCCCTATGCCTCAAACCCGGTTCGTACTAAAAAAAGCATTGGCAATGGGTAAAAAACCGGTTTTGGTCATAAATAAAATTGATAGAAAAGATGCTGTTCCTCAAAAAGCACTCAACGATACGTTTGACTTATTTATTGAGTTAGGTGCAGATGAAAATCAAGCAAGTTTTTCAATTGTTTACTGTAATGCTGTATTGGGAAAATCCAGCTTTACTGATTCTGAGTTAGACGATGATTTACGAGCCTTGTTTGAGACAATTATTGATCAAATTCCAGCGCCAGAAGTTGATAAAGATGCTCCTTTTCAGATGTTGATTGCCAACCTTGGATACGATGAACATTTGGGAACTACCTGTCTGGGAAGAGTCTTTTCAGGTACCGCAAACGAGGGTGAGAATATCATTATCATTAAAAATAATGATCAGATATTGAATGAAAAAATTAAATATCTTTTTGAATTTGAAGGACTAAAAAAGAAAAGAGCTAAACAAGTAACGGCGGGTGATATCGCCTTTATTGCTGGAATCCATGAAGTAAGTATTGGTGAAACGCTTTCATCTCCTGAAAATACGAAACCTTTACCTAGAATCACGGTTGAGGAACCAACTGTGAAGATGAGCTTTGAAGTAAATAATTCTCCATTTTCTGGAAGATCAGGAAAATTTCTTACTACCCGTCAAATTCGAGAACGTTTATATCGAGAAACGAAAAGCAATATGGCTTTACGGGTTGAAGACACCGAGTATGCAGACCGTTTTGTTGTTTCTGGAAGGGGAGAATTACATCTTGCAATTCTTATTGAGACAATGCGACGCGAAGGATATGAATTTCTGGTATCCAGACCTGAGGTGATTTTTCACGAAGATGAAAATGGTAAATTACTTGAGCCTTACGAAGAAGCCATTATTGAAGTAGTGAATGAATATGTAGGTGTGGTGATTGAATTATTCGGAGGAAGAAGGGGACAACTTTTGAGCATGGAAAATAAATTGGATGCAACTATTCTCCGCTACCAAATTCCAACAAGAGGATTACTTGGACTGCGTCAACAGTTTATGACGGTTACAAGAGGCCAGGGGATTATTCACACAATTGTGTCTGGATATTATCCACATGCAGGCGAGGTCCCTACGCGGAAATCTAGTTCATTGGTTGCCTGGGAAAATGGAGTTTCCAGCACATATGGATTAAAAAATGCTGAAGAACGAGGAACTTTATTCATAACCGCAGGCACTGAAGTTTATGAGGGTATGGTAATTGGAGAAACATTCAATGAGAGTGATATTACTATTAACGTAAGTAAGAAAAAGCATCTAACCAATATGCGCTCCGCTAATAAAGATCTCGAATATCGATTATCAACTCCGCGCGAATTATCCCTAGACGAAGCAATGGAATTCCTGGCTGATGATGAACTTCTGGAAGTCACACCGGATGTATTTCGTATCCGTAAAAGAATTCTAAATTCTGATGATCGTGGAAAAGCACTTAAAGCGAAATTGGCAACTATGGAATAATTTATGTACCAACAAAATCTGATTAAATACCCGCGTAGAACTTTTATAAGGCGAATATTAAAAGGATTAGCCAGAATATTGATCGGTTTGTTGACAAAAACTGAAATCACCGGTTTAGAAAATTTTCCGAAAACTGGTCCATATATTGTTGTTGGAAATCATGTATCTTCACTCGAGCCGATATTAATGGTGATTGCAACACCCCAACAAATTGAGTATCTAGGTACAGGTGATATACCGATTGATCCAAGAATGTCATTTATTACTAGTTTGTATAAATTTATTCCAGTCATGCGAGGACAAATCGATCAAAAAGGGTTGAATAATGCACTAGATGTGCTTGAACAAAAAGGTGTACTGGGTATATTTCCTGAAGGTGGAATTTGGGAAAAAAATCTTAAAGAACCAAAAATTGGCACCAGCTGGATCGCTTATAAATCCAAAGCACCTATCGTGCCAATTGGATTTATTGGAATGAATGGTGCTATGCAAAAAGCACTTTCTTTTAAGCGACCGAAGATAAGAGTCAAAATTGGAAAATTATTGACATATGATGAGATTTTTTCGACTGACCATTCATTAAAACATATGATGAATCTTGGTGCGATAAAAATTATGGAAGCAATTTCTGAATTATTACCCACAGAGGAAATCATTAATCCGGACCAAAACATTAAAAAAGAGTTAACATTTATTTATATTGATGAAAATGGAAAAGAAACAAAAATAAATTTTGGTAATTTAGATGATTTTTCGTCATTGATAGAACATCCTGTCATTATGGATGTTTTTAAACGAAATTTAAAATTACCGGTGGGATCTTTGATACTACGAAACCAACCAATTGCAGTTCACGACATTGAATTAGGATTACTTGCCATACAAAAGTACCTGCGCATAAATCCAGGATTTCTATCTTATCGATTTGGAATTGATCGGTCAATTCAGATGAATGCGGGCATTGCAAATTTCCTAAAATTTTTGGAAGACAACAAAAATAATTTTTCAAAAATTTTGATCAGATTCAAAACTGATAAAGATTAACTTTTCAATTGCCCAGCGACGATTCCAGAAATAAAAGCCCAGTGTAAATTAAATCCACCGCACGGTCCAAATACATCCAAAACTTCACCTGAAAAATAAAGCCCAGGGCAAATCTTAGACTCTAATGAATCAGGATTGATTTGTGAAGATTCGATTGCGCCGGTTGAAATCTGAGCAAATTCAAAATCTCGTGTACCAATTATATTCTCTGTAAACTTCATATTCTTTTCAACTAAATTGAGAAAATCATTCAGTTGAAAAGGTGAAGTACTGTTCATGTTTAGATTTAGCAAAAGTTGATCAATGATTTTTTTATTAAAAATCGATAGCAGTGGCGTTGATAAATAGCAAAAATTATCTTTGTTAGTAATAACATTTTTTATAAAATCCTGAGGTAAAACTGTGGAAAAATCGATTTCAATTTTTAAATTAGTTTTTTCTCGAACCAAATGGCTCAAATTCATAACACCTGGACCATTCAGTCCCCACTCTGTAAAAATAATGTTTCCAAACTCTGATCCGATCACAGAGCCATTGTCTAAAATTCGTATAGTAGCATCAAATCTCACGCCATTTAATGATTTTGTTTCGTATTTACTTGTTTTTATTGGAGCTAATGCTGGAAATGCAGGAATTATTACGTGTCCAAAGCTTAATAAGGATTGTAAAATTTCATCACTTGCTTTTAGTTGTGGGTAGGCTTTTCCCCCTGATGCCAAGATCAGCTTATCAAATTCGAATGAATTACCTGAATCTGTTTTAATTAGAAATCTGTTATTTAATTTTATAAATCTTGACACACTGGAATTTTTGTAAACCGTCACATTTTGCCTGATCAAATAATCTTCTAATAAAAGAGATATGTTTCTAGCTGAATTAGAAAGCGGATACACCCAGCCATCATCAGTATGATAAGTATGAATTCCCAATTGAGTAAGGTATTGAATCAAGAATCCGTAATCATACCTTTGGATTAAATCCTTGAAGCTAAACTTCTTGACTGATCGATAAATATCCGGTGACACATTCAGGTTTGTCAGATTGCATCGCCCAGCTCCTGTTGCAGATAATTTTCGCCCCAGAAAGTCATTTTTATCAAAGATTGTTATATCAGAATATCTTTTTCTTGCTTCTAACGCAGCAAAAATACCGGAAGCGCCACCGCCAATAATGCCAATTTTCATATAGATATTTTACCTTTATAAATTCTGATTTTTATAAAGAATTCGACTATAATACTAAAGATCATTGTCTAATTATGATACGATTCAAAATTATTGGTAAAATCGATTTTAAAGGCTGCATAAATGAATAAAGAACTTCACAACTGGCGTCAAAAATTTTCTTCAACGATTCTATCGGAAGTTATTAATAAAATTACATATAAACAATTACAACTGAATTCCATTCCTCATGATTATCAATATCCTGTTCCTAAACCTGGACATAAATATGTGCTTTATACCCATATTCCATTTTGTGAAAGTCTATGCCCATACTGTTCTTTCAATCGCTTTATTTACAATGAAGCAAAATTGAAATCATATTACCAAAATTTGCGTCGTGAAATGGAGATGCTGGCTGAAATTGGTTACGATTTTGTTAACCTTTACATTGGAGGGGGTACACCTACAGTAGATTTGAATGAATTAATAACGACGATTGATTATGCAAAAAACTTGTTTTCAATCAATGAAGTTTCCTGTGAAACCAATCCTAACCATCTCACAAAAGATATTTTAGAAGAATTAAAAGGTCGGGTTGACCGCTTATCGGTTGGCGTACAAAGTTTTGATGATAAATTATTGCGACAAATGAGCAGGTATGAAAAGTTTGGCTCAGGTGATCAAATTCTGGAAATTATTCAAAATGCTGTCGGTATTTTGCCGTCTTTGAATATTGATATGATTTACAACCTGCCGGATCAAACGGAAGAAAGTCTCGTTCGAGATCTTGAGTATATAAATAAATCAGGCGCTGAACAAACAACTTTTTACCCATTAATGAGTGCACCGTCCGTAAAAAAAGCTATGGAAAAAACACTGGGGCGATTAGATCACGCCAGAGAATTAAGATATTTTCAAATTATCAATGAAAAGCTTTCTGATGTATATCATCCAAGTTCTGGTTGGACTTTTTCAAGAAAAGATTTGACCATGTTAGATGAATATATCGTTCAATATGAAGAATATGTTGGGACTGGGTCGGGTTCCTTCAGTTACCTGGATGGAAATTTATTAGTAAATACGTTCTCACTCAGACAGTATGAAGAAAAAATTAAATCAGGTACACTCCCTGTTTATAAAATCAAACACTTCACTGATTATGACAAGAAAAGATACAGATTCCTCATGGAAATGTTTGATTTATCTCTGAATAGTGAAAAATTCCAAAAAGATTTTAAAATACCTTTGATTTTAGGTCTATTTCCAGAAATGATGTTCATGTGGCTTTCTGGAGCTTTCGGAAAATGGGAAAATGGTCGCATTCATCTCAAACCTGAAAGTCGTTATCTTCTGGTTGTTATGATGAGAGAGTTTTTCTCCAATGTAAATATTTTAAGAGACCAGGCCAGATCTGCATTATCAAAAGAAGAACGATTAATGTGTGTTGTGAATGAAAAGCTCTATCACAACGAATTTGCATAATTAATTGCTATTAAGGTTTACTAAAGCAAATTGATAAGAATACTTATTTAGAAAAAAACCTCTAACAGGTTCTCCTGTAGATTGGGTTATCAAATATTCGGGAAACTGGCGAATTGTTAATCTCGGATATAAATTGGGGTGATTAGGATCATATATTTCAAGTTCTATTGTAGAACCATTGACCTCGTATCCCGTTACCAAAACCTGATGATTATGCGTTGGATTTTGAAAAAGGCCAGACCGGATAATAACAATTGGCGCAGGTAACCCATCAATTAATTTATCAATAATTTTAGGTAATTCTTTCTGGATTGTGTATTGCAATGACGTAGAGACTGATAGACTTGCGTATTTGATTATTTTCAAAAGTATCAAAATTGAGACGCTTTGCGTTTGCCTTTTCCATAAATATTTCGTATAGCTTAGTGGTAATTCATCAACTGTCTTGAAACCAGGCAATTTTCTTTGATCAAAATAATGGTCCAATGCTGTAAACACCATACCACCGCACATTCCATAAATAAAGTTACTCTTAATCATCTTGACAATTCTCGATAATCCTTTAAATTCAAATCGATTTGGAAAGGAATAACCGTGGGCTAGGGGGTTGAAATTTGTTTTCATTATTTTATTTATCGAAGATTTCGTTGTATCCCTTATCTAATTCATCATCATTAATGTGCGCATATCTCTGGGTGATGGCAATATTTGTGTGCCTTGCCAGCGATTGCGCTAATTTCAAATTACCAGAGTATTGAAGAACCCTGGTCACATAATAATGTCGAAATGAGTGTGGCGTAATTGTTCCAACTGCATCTTTACCAAGAAATTGTTCCACTCGACTGGCGACAATCTTCCGTCCTGTTGTTGTAGTGATCGGTTTAATTTTTTTGCCAGCACCCTTGTCGTGGCGTGCAAATATTGGCAAAGAGGACAGAGGTACACCCGTTGAGCCATCCGATGTCGCTCTAATTTTCAGGTAATCCTTTATGGCAGTAATCGAACGATCCGAAAATCGTACAATTCCTTCACGATTGCCTTTGCCTATTACAATTGCCTTTTTTTCAAACCAATCAATATCTCCTCGTCGTAAGTTGCAGGCTTCATGAACCCTGAGACCGGTATCAGCCAGACAAATTAAAAAAGCCTTATCACGGAAGTTCACTAATATATCTGTTCTATTTTCGGTCGGATTCGAATTTATGTGTGAAATTTGATTGAGTAATGTCTCGATATCAGACTTTGGAAATTGAGGTAGTCGCTGTCGAGGTATTCTTGCCCGTGTTCGAACCAACATTCTAATGGACTGAATGTTTACATTGCTAAGATTTTCAGAGACAAGATATTCAAAAAAACCTACCACAGCTGTAATATATAATCTTTCAGTTGTGGGTGAGTAAAACTTCAAATCATTAATAAATAATGCAAAATGCTTTTCAGTTAATTGGTTACAGGGTTTATTCTCAACATCAATTGCAGCTTCCTGTAAACTGTTTTTAAAAACATTTAAACCGTTTTTGTATGTCCGGTGTGTATTTTCACTTCTCGCAAGTGAAATCGTCCGTAAATAGTTCTTTATTGAAATATCAATCGGAATCATGTATTTATTATATTATCAAATAATCGCGAATTAGAACAGATGATTATTAGAACGTTATTCCTACAATTGTTAATTGAAATCGTTTTTATATTGTGAGGGGAGGGGATACCTCAAAATTTATAATACTCCAAATGCAATCATTCTTCATGCTTAGAATTATTTGTTAACTGGTACATAATTGATAATATATGATGAATATAAAATAATTATGTTTGATAAAATTTGGAGTATAGATCTTTGAGATATTTAGGGAATTTTATGGTATTGATAATGTATCTTATCGAAACCAAAATCAAAAAATATCCTTCCCCTCCTTTTTGTATAATTGTCATATGGCATGAATAAGATAAAAAGAAAGAGAATGAATATGGACATCAATAAACAAATAATATTTTTACCAACCAATGATTTACAAACGACCACCCACTTTTATAAGAATTTATTTAATTTTGAATTATTTCTGGATCAAGGAGATTGTGTCATATTTAAAACTTGTGATAATAGCTATTTAGGTTTTTGTGAACGTCCTGTCAAGATCATCGAGGGAAAAATTATCCTTACATTTATTGTAGAAAATGTTGATCTTGTTTACGAAGAATTACTTTCTAAAGTTGAAGTGAAAATCAGTCCACCAACTATTAATAAAAAATATAGAATTTATCATTTCTTCATTAACGACCCTAATGGATATTTAATTGAATTTCAGAAATTTTTGGATGAAATAAGATAATAGACATATGGAAATTTCATTAAAATATGGCCGCCAACAAATAAATTTCCAATTTGATTCTCACCATAATGTGGATGTGATTACCCCTCTCCCCGAAACTATAAAACCTTTATCCAGTATTGCGATCAATTTTCATCCCCTGATTGATCTGCTAAAAAAAAGAAAAAATAATCGTTCAGATATGATTGTGGGAATTGCCATCAATGATAAAACCAGACCTGTCCCCTACTCCAGGCTGATTCCTCCATTAGTTAATCATTTATTACAAAATGGGATTAATGAAAAGGAAATAATTTTTTTATAATGCACAAAATGGAACACATGTACTTGCAACAATTTGAGCTATTTACAACTTTACAATTATCTTTTCAACAATTTCACTTTCTTACAACATGATTGCAATGGAATCCTCATTCATCCACATCCTGAAGAAATTTCACATTTTGTTTTTAAAAGTTCTTCATTGGCAACATAGAGCATACTAGATGGCTAAGGTTCTATCGAAACACAAGATCTTTTTATATTCCGGTTTAACCAAACCGATTGTAAAATCACTTATGATGGTCCAGTGGATGACATGACCTCATTTTTTTTAATAATTTTCCCACTTTATTACTTACGAATATTAATCTAATGCTAAATGATGTAACCACAATACTATTAACCAGGAGAAGGTAAACGATGGAAAATTCCTTTATTCAGAATCCAGATCTGGATGGTAACTCTTTTTCCCTTATGGGTCACAATGGAATTTGTGTCATTTTAATCCACGGATTTACAGCTACAACAGTCGAAGTCAGACCAATTGCTGAGTATTTGAATCAGGAAGGTTTTTCTGTTTTTGCACCATTATTACCAGGACATGGCACAAGCCCAGAAGATTTAAATAAGCAAACCTGGAGAAAGTGGGTAGATGCTGGCATTGAAACCTACAATCAATGCGAGACGGAATATGAGAAAATTTTTATAGGTGGTGAATCTATGGGCGGTGTGATCACCTGTTATCTCGCAGCCATGTTTCCAGCGATAAAAGGAATTATGTTATACGCCCCAGCAATAAAAGTAGATAATTTAGCGTATTCAAAATATATTAGATTCTTCAAAAAAGTAATTCCTAAAAATAATATTAAGGAAGCCCAGGAAAAAGATGTATATCCATGGCAAGGCTATAAAGTTAATCCAACACAAGCAGCTTATCAATTATTTTTACTACAAAAAATTACCAGAAAAATTTTAAATAAAATTAATCAACCAGCCATTATTTTCCAGGGGAAATTTGATAAAACAATATCACCTGAAGGTCCTAAGTTGATTTACAATAAAATCCATTCTTCCAGTAAAGAATTTGTTTTATTAGAAAACTCAGAACATTGTGTTTTATTGGATAAAGATTTTAATTTTCTAGCAAGAAAAACACATGATTTTATAAAAACTTTCCAATAGTCGACGTGAAACAAAGAGAAATACCGAATTTCCCCTTTAGGTTATAATAAGCAATAACAATTTAGTACTTTAATATGGAGAAAAAATGACAACAACTTCTACAACTCCTGGGAAAACTACTATTGCGCTTGAAGTATTAGTGACAATTGCTAGATTAACTGCTCTTTCTGTTGATGGTGTCAGTAGAATGGCAACGGTGCCTTCGGAAATGAATCGTATTTTTAAACGAGGAGTCAGTGAAGGAGTAAAAATCAGTGTTGATGAAGATATGGTATACGCTGATTTATATGTGATTTTGAAACATGATTTTAACGTGCGGGATGTTTCTCACAACATTCAAGCCAATGTATCGAGAGCTATATCCGAAATGGTTGGAATGGATGTTGGCAAGATCAATGTTCATGTTGAAGATATCGAAGTTAAATCTTTAGAACATTAATCAAATGAAAGCTCGTACAAAAGCTCGCGGGATTGCACTACAGGTGTTGTATGAATATGATGTGTCGGGCCACCCACCTTTCACTTCATTAGAATACAGATTGGAAGAAGATCCGCTCGAAGCAAACCTGATCCAATTTACAACTGAAATTGTTACAGGTGTCATTCCTATTATTGAGCTTTTAGATGAATTGATTGCGGTCCATGCTCCAGAATGGCCAATGGATCAGCTAGCTATTATCGATCGTAATATTTTAAGAATTGCCTTATGGGAGTTTGCAGTAGCAAAATGCACGCCTATAAAAGTTGCCATTAATGAGGCGATCGAGCTTTCTAAAACTTATGGTTCCGATTCGACTCCAAGATTTGTTAATGGAGTTCTTGGAAGTTTGGCAAACCAATTAAACGAGATAGAACAAAAGGTAATCAACAATATATCAAAAGACCAGTGAGGATAAAATGAAAATTCATAAATTAGAAAATATCTTCAAATTTATTTCTCTCGCTGTTATTTTCGGATTGCTACTCACTGGGTGCTCCGTCCTCCCTGAAGAACCATCAAATGAAATTATCATAAATAACAACGTAGAGCAATATCAACAGGAATTAACCTACACGGAGGTTGAATTTGTATTAGAAATTCCCAAACCAATTCAAAATGAAATTATTTTTGAATTGGTTGACGATATTACTGGAATTGAAATAAATCCCACCAGATATGTAATGGATAAATTAGATGACAATCATTACAAATTAATCTTGCCTGTTAGAGTACCCTCATTAGTCAAGTATCGGTTTTATAAGAATAATAGTTTACCTATTTATGAATCAAATTCAGGAAATCAAGTAATTGAATATCGCATGGCTTATATCACTTCACCATCAAGCATTAATAATCAACTCACAAATTGGACAGACGAACAATATGCGTACAATTATGGTCGAATTTCAGGGCAAGTGGTAAATTCAGAAACGAATTCACCAATTCCAAATGCATTAGTAGTCGTTGGAGGGATTCACGGCTATACCAATTCTCTAGGAAATTTTATTATTGAAAATCTTCCATCAGGAAAACATAATCTAACCATTATGAGTACTGATGGAGAATATCAAACATTTCAGCAGGAAGCAATTATTGGCGAAGGATTAACTACTCCCGCCACGATCGGCATGCAATCTTCAAAATTTGTCAATATTTCCTTCATCGTAATACCACCTGAAGATACGCCAGATCAAGCCCCAATAAGAATTCTGGGTAATACATATCAATTGGGCAACGTATTTGGAAATATTTACAATGGTACCAGCATAGCACCTGCCAGAGCACCTAAATTGACTACTCTACCTGATGGTAACTATACAATTACAATGAGTTTGCCGAGTGGATTTGATTTGCGATATAAGTATTCTCTTGGGGATGGATTCTGGAATGCCGAACTCAATTCAGAGAACAATTTTGTTGTGAGACAAATTACCATCCCTGACCAGGATACCATAATCAACGATTTTATCCAAAGTTGGAAATCATTAGATACACAAGCTGTCGAGTTTATTATAAATGTGCCAGAAAATACGCCTGACACAGATAAAGTAAGCATTCAATTCAATAGTTTTGGCTGGTCTCCACCCATTCAGATGTGGCAAAATGATGCTTATCAATGGACATACCAGCTTTTTGGTCCGTTTCATCTTCTCAGTAAAATTGATTACCGAATTTGTAGAAACGATGCTTGTGGAACTGCAGATGATGAATCTGCCCCAGTCAATGGGTACTCTTTTGACACTTCAAACCTCCCTCAAGTATTAATTGTAAGTGTAACGCAATGGAAGGGTTGGAATCAGGATATTGAAGCCCCATCACTAATAGCTCCTGAAATCATTAATCGTGGATCTGATTTCATCGCAGGTTTCTCTTTTTCAGAAAATTACAACGTTTACACACCTATCTATGTTGAATCGGCTTATAAAAATATTTTAGGTGTAAACGCGAACACGATCGTAATCCCGATTAAATGGACATTGCAATCATTGAATCCTGTCATACTATCACCTATAACCGGTCAAAACCCTCTTTGGAAGGATCTGGTTTTAATGATTCAGAAGGCACAAAACCAGGATCTACAAGTTTGGTTATCTCCTGAAATTGAATTATCTCCCTTGGCAACCAAACAGTTTTTTCAAGAAGATTTTTCCATAAATTGGCAACAAAATTTCTCCTCAGAATATGCTGAATTTATTATTTATTCAGCTGATCTGGCAAATTACATGAATATTGAAGGTGTCATATTACCAATAGATATTCAACACTTAAAAAAGTTGGATAATTACGCAGCCCTATCAGAGATTATGATCAATGAAACAATATCAAATATAGAAAAAATTAAGAACCGGTTTTCAAAAAAGCTATTCATTTCCTTGAAAGAATCTCGAATTACAAGCGAAACACTTCTCAGCTCAGTTGATGGTTTCGTTATTACTCCTAATTTAGATTTTGTCGAATCTCCCTATGTAAGAGAAGACAACCAAAGCACTTTCAAAGCATACCTGGATGAGGAAGTATTTACAAATTATTCTAAATTTGGAAAAACAATTTTTATCGGTCTGGATTTTCCATCCATAAAAGGCGTAGAACGTGGATGTATTCTTTCGGAAGAAACGTGTTATGACTTCGATATTATCAATAATGTTGAAGTTAATTCACCAATATCATCTTTTGAAGTAGATTTATTGACTCAGGTTGATCTTTACAATGCTGCATTCAATGCAATTAATGAAACAGAATGGGTAAATGGAATTATTTCCCAGGAATTTAATCCTCAGGTTGCAATAATGGACTCCAGTAGCTCTGTTAGGGGTAAGCCAGCAATTGGTGTATTATGGTATTGGTTCCCCAGGATGTTGGGGATAAGTAATTGAGTCTAGATCTAAATAAGTAAAATACGTTCAAATATTAATGTTTTTCGATTATCTCTAAGTTATATTTTCGACCTTTTCTTTAAAAGCTATGCGAAAATATTTTTAAAGAAAAAAGAAGAATAATTTGTTTGTTATTGAGGATTCAAAGAAATAAGCGAAAATTAAATATATTTTCCTATAAATTTGATAAAGTTGAATAAATTAATTTGGTGTAGAAATATACATTAGAATTAACGCAGAGATTATCAAAAAAGGTGCATATGGTATTGGAGTGAAAAGTTCATAACGTTTCAGAATCTTCAAAATGACCATATAAACTGCACTGAATACTCCTCCAAATAGAATTGCAAAAAACAATAAAACCGCTATTCTTGGCCATCCAAACAATAATCCAAGAATTGCGGTTAAATTTACATCACCATAACCCAAAGCGACCTCATCCAATGTTTCTCCTCTTTTTTTTGCCATCCATTTCGAGAACAAAATGCCAACTAAATAAAGTCCATACATTAATAGAAAGCCTATTCCCCCACCGAGAATTGTTTTTTGCCAGCCATTCAGATAAAGACCTATAATAGTAAAAAGTATTGCACCAAAAATACTAACTGGATGAAGTATAAGTCGGTGCTCAAGATCAATAATAAAAACAAGGTATAAAAAAGTAACAATTATTAACGATAGAAAAATTCTAGAATATACTGGTGGAAAATAATATAATAGAACATATGTTATAATAAAAAAGATTGGTAATAAAAATCTTCTATTAACTGGCTTTGTTTGACAATGAGGACATGCCTTGAATGAAACATATCTTGTGAGGTCAAATGTCTGATGACATTCGGAACAAATAGCTGAAAAAGTAAATTTTCTAACAATTGGTAGTGTGTCTGCCAAATGATTAATTAACATACTTACAACATAACTTAATGGAACCAACCAAATAAGATTTAATAAATTCATAGAATATCCAATTTAACCCAAACTTATAAAAGACTTCCTTCAAATTATATGTCAAAAGATTCACAAAATAATAGTTTTTTCGATAAATGGGTTCATTCAGAAAATATTTCTGAAAATATTACCCATATACAAACAAAAAATAATTTTTATGGGGATTTTAGAGATATACCACCATATATCAATTCAGAATTAAGAATTACATTGCAAGAAATTGGGATTAATTCGCTCTTTTCTCACCAACTGCAGGCAATAGAATTAATTATGGCTGGGAGAAATACTATCTTAACGACTGGACCGTCTAGCGGAAAATCCTTAGCATATACCTTGCCTATTTTAAATGCGCTTTTTCAAAATGAAAACTCAAATGCTTTGTTATTATTTCCAACAAAAGCACTTGCGTACGACCAATTAACCCATTTTAAAGAATACATAGATAATAGCCAAAATAATATTCTATGGAAAAAGGATGTTAGGAAGAAAATCAGTGTGTACGATGGTGATACCCCAAAGGAAATTAGATCTTCTATTAGAAAAAATGCCCAGGTAATACTGACCAATCCAGATATGTTGCATGTAGGAATTCTTCCGAATCATTACCTTTGGGAAAAATTCTTTGAAAATCTGAAATTCATAATTCTCGATGAGTCTCATATTTATCGCGGTATATTTGGTTCCCATGTCGCAAACGTCATCAGAAGATTAAAAAGAATTCTCTCTTTGTATAATCAAAGACCTGTGTTTATCTGCACATCCGCAACAATTGGCAATCCAATTGGATTTCTGACTAAGTTGGTAGAAGAGGAATTTGAACATGTTTCGGAGGACGGATCTCCTCAGGGCAGAAAACAAATTGTTTTTTATAATCCGCCCTTATTGAATGAGGAACTGGGTATTCGTAAAAACAGTAATCAAGAAGCCTTAAAAATCGTAAATCAATTTCTTGAAAACGGAGTGCAATCCCTTGTATTTCAGGGAACCAGAAAAGAAGTAGAAAAAAGTTTAATAAAACTAAAAGAACAAAACCTAAATCAAAAAGAATATTTTTCTGCAGCTTATCGAAGTGGATATTTAGCCAACGACCGCCGAAAACTTGAAGAGGATTTTCGCTCAGGAAAAATAAGTGTATTATTTTCAACAAATGCATTGGAATTGGGCGTTGATATTGGGGGTTTAAAATGTGTAATTTTATCTGGCTATCCTGGCTCAATCAGTTCTACATTACAACAGATTGGTAGAGCTGGCAGAAAACAATCCGAGGCTCTTGCCATATTGATCGCAAGTATTAATCCAATTGATCAATATATTATCAAGCGACCAGAGTATCTTTTTATTAATAATCCTGAAAAAGCAATAATTAATCCGAATAACCCGAATATTCTACTTGAACATCTAAAAATTTCATTAAATGAATTAAGTTTTATGGAAGGTGAAAAGTTTGGTAATTTGGATTGGGAGCAAACCAAAACTTATCTTGAGCTTTTAATAGAAATTGGTTTTGCTCGAAAAAGCAATAATAAATATTTAATTTTTGATCCATCAAAGTTCTCAAATGAAATTTCACTTCGTAATATGAGTGGCAATTCTCTAAAGTTAATTGAAGTTTCAAATAACCAATATCGAATTATTGGAGAAATCGATTATGCCAGTAGTTTATGGATGGTTCATCCAAATGCTATTTATTTGCATTTAGGAATTCAATACATTGTAAAAAGTCTAAATTTTGAAACAAATGAAGTTTTATTAGAAGAATCAAATGTAGACTATTTTACTGAACCAAAAATTGAAAAAACATATGAGATTATTGAACAAACTCAATCAAAATCCATCAATAATTTGGATTTATATTTTGGAAAAATTAAAGTTACTCAAACAGTAATTGGATACAAAGAAATACTTTGGGAAAATCATCAAAAAATTTCAGAGGAGACGTTGGAATTGCCTGAAATTGTTCTTGATACTGAAGCCTTCTGGTTTTATATACCAGATTCAATTAAAAATGAATTGATAAACGAAAAATTTGTATTAAATAACAAAAATGACTATGGTCCTGCATGGAATAAATATAAAGATTTAATTCGCAAAAGGGATAATTATTCCTGTCAACATTGCGGTATTCAGGAAAATAATAATGCACACCATATTCATCATAAAAAACCAATTAAATTATTTGAATCAATTGAAGAAGCAAATCATCCATCAAATCTTGTTACTTTATGTGCGAAATGTCACCGGCTGGCTGAAATTCAGGTTAAAGTGAGAAGTGGGATGACAGGTTTGTCCTATTTATTAAAAACCTTATCACCGATTTTTATCTTGTGTGGTCCTGAGGATATTGATGTAATTTTAGACTCTAAAAATGAAATCACAGGTTTTGAAAATTCAATTCTAATATACGACAACATTTCATACGGACTTGGATTAAGTTTGGAACTGTATAATAATTTCCCCATGATACTGCCTGAGATGTTAAAGCACGCTAAAGAATGTGGTTGCCATTATGGCTGCCCTTCTTGTGTAGGGCCTGTTTCTGATGAAGGATACGGTGGAAAAAAAGAAACAATTCGATTGCTCGAAATAATAATGGATTATTTGAATGAACACCGAAGATAAGAAAAAATTAGAATCATTAGGGGTGTATTTTGGACCTAAAGATTCGTTTGAATTTAAATCCATAAAAAAGAAAAAGATAAAAAACCTATGTGGCACCAAAAATACCAATTCTATAGGCGAATATTTCTTCACCGAACATAAATATACCTCAAATTATATCCATGGTTCTGTCCCATTTGACCATTTTTTTCCACCACATTCGGTTTATTCAACACCAGAGTCAGACAGTACCTTCGATTTGAATAAATGTATATTTCTGGATACTGAAACAACTGGTTTATCAACTTCTGGAGGTACTTTTGCCTTTATGGTTGGAATTGGTTGGTTTGAAGAAAATCATTTTGTAATTCGCCAATATTTCCTTATTTCACCTGATCAAGAAGAAGCTATGTTACTTGATTTGGAAAATCAATTAGCAATACACAATAATATTGTTACCTACAATGGTATTGGTTTTGATATTCCAATTCTAAAGTCACGATTTAAATATCATCGTATCCCAACCACAGTTGTCAATAAAAACCAAATTGATTTATTAAAATACGCAAGAATGTTATTCCGTTATCAATTTGATAACCGATCTTTAAAAAACATCGAAACAAAGGTTTTAAACTTCACAAGATCTGAAGAAGAAATTCCAGGATATCTTGCTCCTGTTATTTACCAGGACTATCTAAAAACAGGAGAAATACAAGATATAATCGGTGTGTTTTATCATAACGAAATGGATGTCATTTCACTGGCAGCACTTCTCAAGATTATTAATGAAGTCTCCCAAGAAATCGATTCACATTTTTCTGCGTATGAAACTTTGCATTATTCTTTAGCACGTCAATTTGAAAGGTGTAGAGAATACTCAAAAGCGATTGATTATTATTCAAAAGCATTGAAACAACCAATACTTCCTGATTCACTAAAGTGTAGTTGCTATCTTTCAATGGCAAATATTTACAAAAAAACAAACCAGATTGAAAAAGCAATGGTCTTCTGGGAAAATGCATCCGAATTTGGGAACACAGATTCTTTAATAGAAATTGCAAAAATATTTGAACATAAAATAAAAAATTACGATTTAGCCCTGGACTATTGTAAAAAGGCTTTATTATTATTGGAAAATGATGTAAATTCAATAAAAAGAGCAATTCTTAAAGATCAGATTGATTACCGCATAGAAAGACTGAAAGCCAAGAGAAAATTATGAAAGAATATAAATTACTTTATCGATGTTATGGTTTATTAGATGCAAAATCTATTCAAATATTATTGGAATCTTTTAATATTAAATCGAAAGCTTATCAGGAAAGTGCTGGTGTTGCTTTAGGTTTGACAGTAGGTGGATTGGGATCCGCAAATATATATGTCAAAAATGAAGATTTTGAAAACGCAATGAAAGTTATAACAATGATGGAGAATGGTCAGCTGGAAATGCCTGAAATTGAGCATGAGGATCAATCTTTTGTTGATGATGAATTCGATCAAATAGATTTTGAAGAGGATGAAGATATTGGTGATGATGAAGAAAACGAAGATTAAGTAATATTTTCTGCTTCCAATAACATTCTTTCATTCAGCCTGGATAATAAACGTTTTGATATACTTCCTGGTCTTCCATTTCCAACTTGTTTACCATCAATTTTAATTACTGGTAATAAGCCCCTACTGGTGCTTGATATGAAAGCTTCTTCCATATTTTCTATTTGGTCATAACTTATAGGGGCAAAGTTAATTTCAATATTTTCTTTTCGTGCTTCATCCAGTATGATGTCACGCGTCGCGCCACTCAAAACTTCGTTAGCTGCAGTAAATATTTCCTTGTTTTGAACAGCGAAAAAATTACTGGTTAGACCTTCTAGTAATTTTTTCTCTGGACTTAGGATTATTGATTCTTCCAAATTATTCTCTTTACAAAATTTTTTAATTTTTTCTGATTTTTGAATGAATGATGTAAGTTTTGCTTTTGGGTTGTTTCGAGTCAAGTTGTTCGTATTGACCCACACACCATTTTCATATGCTAATTTTCCAGGCGTGGAAAGTTCTTCAAGAATAATGTAACATTTTTCAGGTTCAATCAGGGGAATGTGAATTCTGATTCGAATTTCTTCTGCGGGATAATCTTGAATGATTATATTTAATGGGTTACGAATTTTATTTATATCAAATTGAAATGAGTTTCTGGAAAGAGAATAACTTTCAACTAATCGATTTAAGTGAAATGAAAACTGAAAAATCTTATTCTTTTGGACGGTTCTGAGTGTAGAATAAACACCTACAGGTAATGTTGACACAAACTGGTCGACAGTTTTATCAGATCCCACGATGGGGTATTCTTCTATTCGATCTCTATCGAAAAAATACAACCAGTATTTAAACATAAAGTTTGACCTTTTTACCAGCTTAAATTAGATTCTTCAAATCTTCTATCGTATCAATATCCAGTGCCAGATAATCGTTTTCTAAATTTATATGCATTGGCGAAAATTTGTTAAACAATTGTCTTCCACCTTTATCCCCCTCAATATTTAAGAGCTCCTGAAAAGTATCTTTTGAGAATAAAATGGGGTGACGATTTTCACCTTTGTAATTATGAACAATAATTTTTGGTTTTCGATATGCAAACAAATTCAAAACATTATTGATCATATTGGATGTGATTTGAGGCTGATCAACAAGTAAAAAAATGATTGCATCAATTGGAGCGTCCCCAAAATAGCTTACTCCTAACTTTACCGAGGATGCCTGGCCATTTTTCCAATTAACATTATTTAGTATGATTACTTGATAATTATTAATTACAGCTATGATTTCTTCGAATTGAGATCCAAGAATTACAACCCGATCTTGAAAGTACACACTGAGGGCGGTTTCTATCACATTTTCAATAAATGTCTTACACCTAAAAACAGCAAGTTGTTTTAACCCCCCAAACCTGGAACCAGAACCGGCAGCTAAAATAACACAACCAACTTTTCCCCAATGAGCATTGATTTGAAGATTATTATTGTTGATTTCACTTAGCAGAACATGGTCATAAACGCCCTTCAGACGCAAAGCCAAATCATTTATTGATTTATTTTCATCTAAACAATCTGCCTGATGTAAAAAAATAAATTTTTCAGCTTGATCAGGAATATTCTTAAGACCACCTTCAGGATGTGTTAATATCTCAAATATATGGTCAGTAGTGATTGTCTCTCCAATTGGAATATTGAGAGCTCTGGCTATTTCTTCAGATCGATGAAAATTTTCTTCATTTAGAGGTCTACCTAACGCAGATAAACCGACCACAACACATACTTTATTTACAAATGATGGAATATTTGGTTCATGAACACCGGGGAATTTACATGGTTTCCTTTTTGAACCATCCGCCTCAATGAATAACGGAATCTGATATTGAAGCAGATCCTTGGATATTGCCTTCAGTTCTTCTACTTGATAACCTGAAATTTTTGTTTTGTCATTTTCAGTAAATTCCTTGTATATCAGGATGACATCATTTATTTGATCTACATCAAATTTATCTAATTCGGATATTTTTATGCTTTGATCCGCAAATTTTATTTCGGAACTAGCCATTTTGGTGGTGGTAGTGATAACGCAATTTTTGGAAAATAATTCATGAGCGATCGCAAAAGTCAGACTGGTTTTACCTCCAGCCCCAACCCAGGCAACTTGATCTGTGGCAGAAAATAAATTTAAAGAGGAAATTCTCATTTAATCCTATTTTTATACGTCAGTATAGCTTCCAGAACACCACCAGCAATCGCCAAAGCCTTTTCAGAAATAAAGGAAATTAAATTATGATCAAGTCGTGGGTCCAAATCTCCAATTTTTACGCCTTCTTTTACATAGATACCATCATGCATTAGTCCACGTAAACAGCCATCAAATGGTGCCAGAATTGGTTTATTGTCGATACTTCCAAGAATATCTCCTTTTTTTACGAAAGTACCAAGTGTAATATTTGATTGAATGAAGCCGCTAGCCGGTGCACGAAGGACTCGTTCATTACTTTTTTGAGCAACTGTCCCCGGTATTCCAGTATCTGACATCGCTTCGCCCTCCCAGATAGCTCTACCCAAATAATGCCCACGATTCGTTTCAATCACAACATGACAGTTGCTTCCAACCTTGAATCCAGGACCAAGCCCAATTACCATCGGTAATGTGTCTAAAGGATACGCTACGAACTTCTTTAACAATCTTGCATCAACAATAACATCCGGCAAAAATTCAGGAAAAATATATTCCTCTGGAGAAATCAAAACAGGAATGATTTGATTATTAATTAAATCAGGAATTTCTTTTGAACTGATAATACTTCTGGCGATTATTCCTTCAACAACAGCTTCTTTTTCATAAACTGCATTGGCAAACGAAACCGTTCTCCGTAACACAAGAGGTTTATCAATTTCAGTTATAACAACATTCCATCCAACCCGATGCAGGCGGTAAGCGACACCACTTCCCAGGTCACCTCCACCACGAATAATAATATTCATGCAGCACCTCAATCAGATCAAATCATAAAATTTGATCTAATAATTAATCTTCATCAATCTTCCCTAAACCTCGCAGTACATTTTCAGGTGTCATTGGAAAATGATCAAACCAAACACCAGTCGCAGCGTGAATCGCAGAGCTAATCGCAGGAACAAGTGGAATATATGGCATTTCTCCTACACCACGAGCACCCCACGGTCCAATAGGATCTGGATGTTCCATGATAATGGAATTAATTTCATCCGGGATATCCAACACTGTTGGGATCAGGTAAGTTGATAATTGACTGGTTTTCACATATCCATTTTCCTGAATGAAATTTTCCATTAACCCATATCCGGCAGCCTGCACGATTGCGCCTTCAATCTGTCCCACAACTAATTGTGGGTTAATCGCTTTTCCAACATCATCAGCGCAGATCACCTTGCATAAATGTACTTCACCACTCTCTGGGTCAATTTCAGCTTCTACAGCTTCTGCTACATATCCATAAGAAAAATTAGGTATGCATTCACCGGTATCTTTGTCATAAGGAGTTGTTTTCGGAGGCTTATATTGATATCTCCCAATAGCAGGTCTTTCTTCGTTTTTCCATTTTTCTAAAGCTAATTTTCCAGCGCCATAAATCGAATTTCCAGCCATAAATGTCATACGTGAAGCGGAAACACTTCCAGAATTATCAGAATTACTTGTGTCAGATGCTAATAATTCAACTTTTTCCACATCGACTCCTACCGCATCAGCTGCCATCTGACAAAAAACGGTGTGTGATCCTTGCCCAACCTCTGCACCAGCATGGTACAAGATAACTTTTTCGATTTCAGCTCCACCAATGATTTTTATCGTTGCCCAACAATTTTCTGGTGCACCGAAAGAAAAACCAATATTTTTATATCCACAAGCAAAACCTAAACCCTTTAATTTATAATCATTGGAGGTGATTTTTTGGTTGGGATTACTCCACATACCATCGATTTTTTTCCATCCCGCCTCAATTGCGCAACGTTCAATCACCTCGGGCAAACTAACACCAGCAGGCATAGGAGACTTTACAGGTAATTTAGATCCTTCTTTTATTACATTTCGCATTCGAATTTCTACGGGATCAAGGTTCAATTTATCAGCTAATTTATTAATTTGCATCTCAGCAGAAAAAGCAGCTTGCGGACCGCCAAACCCACGAAAAGCTCCACCTGGAACGTTATTCGTATAAACAGTATATGTATCAACTTTTACATTGGGGATTTCATAGGGTCCAGTACACATTAGAGTTGCATTGCCCTGCACTTTGGTGGATGTGTAAGCATAAGCCCCAGCATCTGCGACAATTTTTACTTCAGCTGCAAGAATTTTTCCTTCTTTGTTTGCGCCCCATTTAGAAAATATCTTGTAAGCATGTCTTTTGTGATGTCCGATGATTGATTCTTCACGCGACCAAACTGTTTTGACCGGTCGATGAATACCCTTTTCTGACAGCTTTAATGTAGCCAGTGCCAGTGTAATCTGGACAGACATGTCTTCACGCCCGCCAAACGCTCCACCAATCGCTGGATAGATTATTCGAATCTTTTCAAGTGGAATATTCAATGAATGGGCAATCTGCTCCTGATCTTCATGCACCCACTGACCTCCAACGATAACAGTAATTCTTTTGTTTTCATCGATATAACTCACTCCAGCTTCAGGTTGAAGATAGGCATGCTCCTGCATCGGAGTTTGATAGACACTTTCTACTATCACATCAGAATTATTAAAACCCTTTTCTATATCTCCGTCTCGAACTTTATAATGCAGTAATACATTATCATCTCGACCTTGATGTATTCGTATCGCATCATCAAGCAAAGCTTCATCAGGATTATTTATCACTGGCAATTCGTCATAGGAGACTATAATTTTACTCAGTGCATTTAAAGCAATATTTTCAGATTCTGCAATGACCAGTGCTATTTGATCTGAAACACATCTAGTCCGGTCAGCGTTGGGATTATTGGATCCTGGTCCACAAAGAACGGGTTGGTCAGGCATGATCAGCCCATATTCATTGTTCGGGACATCCTTAGCAGTTAATACAAGTACGACGCCTGGCATTTTTTCAACTTCACTTATATCGATACTTTTAATTACCGCATGAGGAAACGCAGAAAATAAAGTTTTCATGTAAAGCTGGTTATCAAAGTTAATATCACCTGGATACAAAGCTTCACCAGTCACTTTTGCTTCTGCGTCAACTCGAGTAATGACTTTTCCGATTTCCATAAAACCTCATTAATTTTTTATCGTTTGTATTTTTTTCCTCGATAAGCGACTCTGGGAACATCCAACGGACCATATCGTGATGGACCAGCAACTCTATATAAGAAGAAAGTTATCAGTTGAAATAATAAAAAGATAATAAATGCCACCACAATTGTGATGATAATTTTTATCAATAAATACGGGTCACTTCCAGATATCAATAAATCTTTTGGAACTGGAATCCATTTATTTTCTTTATTAAGATCGATAAGTAATATCGATGATGCGTACCCCATTATTGGAGCAAAAATCAACAATGCAAATCCAATTCCACGCCAAATAGGATGAACATAAATTTTATTATCTGTTACCGGGCGTTTTTCCTCATAAGAATCATATCTAGACATCAATCCCTCCCAAAGAATAATTACGTTTTAGACGCTTTTTCTATCGCGGATATTATTTTGTAATATCCAGTACATCTACATAAATTACCGGATATCGCATGTTTTATTTCTAATTGTGATGGGGTCGGTTTTTCTTCCAGTAACTTGACAGCAGACATAACAAATCCTGGCGTACAATAACCACATTGTACAGCACCTTCCTGAATGAAGAAATCCTGAACAAGGTGTTTTATTCCCTCGGATTTTATTCCCTCAATAGTAGTTATCTGAGCATTGTGGGCTCTTGCTGATGGAACCAAACAAGCCATTACCGCTTTCCCATCCATAAAAACCGTGCAAGCACCACACTCCCCTTCTGCACAACCTTCTTTCGTACCTATTAGTTTTGCATCCTCACGGATTAAGTCTAATAGCGTTTTATCCTGGCAATTATCGAATTCGAAATATTTACCATTTATGTGGGTCTTAATTTTTTCATCTTTGCTTGAATGGAATGAAGGAGCAGCTAATGCTGGAAAACCGCTGTGATTATCTAAAAGAACCGGTTCTTTTGGCAAAAGAGTATCCCTTCTACCTTCAGCGATTGAAACTAAAACCCTTTTTGTCATGACCTTTACCATTGTCTTCCTGTAAGAAGCCGATCCTCTCACATCAGATATTGGTTTAGTTGTTTTTTGTGCAAGTAATGCAGTTTCATTAATTACATCTTCAGATAATTTCTTGCCAATAAGAAATTGTTCAGCTTCTTTTGCATGAATAATTGTTGGGGCAACTGCGCCTAAAGTTATTTTAGCACTTTGAACAATTTCATTTTCCATGTCACAGATTACAGCAACATTTACCAGCGAAATAGCTTGCGCGCGTCTCAGAGCAAATTTAATAAATTGGCCTTTTTGGGAATCTTCCAAAGCTGGAAAATAAATATCAGTAACCATCTCATTTGATTGTAGAATAGACTTTCTTACACCCAAATAAAAATCTTCAAGTGAGACAACTCTTTTTCCATGAATAGATTTAATGACCAATTTTGCCTGTAGTGCCATTAATGGCGTGATTGTATCATTTGCTGGAGACGCAGTTATCAAATTACCTGCAATCGTTCCCCGATTACGAATTTGAGGAGAACCGACTTCCCATGCAGCCTGAGCCAAAGGCAAGGCTCTTTCTTGAATTATTTTTGAAGCGGCAACATCGTTGTGAGTTACCAAAGGACCTAAATGAATATTTTGATCTTCGTCTAAAGTAATTTGGTTTAATCCTTCTATTCTGGTTATATCGACTAATATATCTGTGGTTTTTCTAAGGCCTTTTTCAAATTCAATTATTAAATCGGTTGCTCCAGCAACAATTCTTGCCTGATCCTGATATTGATTAAGTATTTCTAGTGCTTTTTCAATTGAGGTTACATTGTAGTACTTATTCCACATCAATTCTTTTCCTCCGAAAATATCTCAAATTCTCACCTGAAGCGTTATTTTTCACCTTTAATATTTCTGCCATGATTGACAGAGCAATTTCCTCGGGTGTTTCGCTTTTTAGATCTAAACCAATAGGCGAGAAGATTTTCTTAATTTCTGATTCCACTATACCATTATTTAACAATAATTCAGACGTTTTTATCCATCGTTTTTTAGATCCAATCACTCCAATATATTGAGGAGCAAACTTAATGATTTCTGGTAGATACTTTACATCAATTTCCAGGCTCCGAGTTGTCAATACTACAAACAAATTGATTGTTTCAAAGTCAGAGTAAGATTCAATAAATCTTTCTAAATTCACAAAACGATTGTTTACGTTTGGTAGGTTATTTTCGGAAATTAATTCTTCCCGGTCATCGACCACGATTACTTCAAAGCCAAGCCAGTTTGCCAAAAAGGATAATTGTTTGCCAACATGACCCGCCCCAACAATGAGCAATTTTTGTTTATTTCCGATGACTTCCAGATATACATCTACTTCGCCACCACAGACACCAGGATCTCCTTGTTCTGGGTTAACCAATTTGTAATTTAGTGTTTTGGTTTGTCCGTTACTGAATAAATTGATAGCTTCTGAGATGCAGAGGGCCTCAATTTCACCTCCTCCAACGGTACCGACAATTCGACCATCAGGGTATACAATCATTTTTGATCCAGCATGACGTGGGGTAGAACCTTGTGTATTGGTAACAATACATAGTACAGCTGTCTTACCCTTCGATTCGATTTCGTTAATTTCTGAAAAAATATTCATGATTTTTTATCAGTTTAATTATTTATTTTTAACTAAATTACTTACTCCTGATCATTAAAACGAATGAATTGATTATATTTTTTCATTTTATAAGTAAAAAAATAGCTTTACGGTGATATGGAATCATATCAGACATAAAGCCAATAACTACCAATCTATTTTGTTGCAAATGTTTTCAATAATGTTTCAACATTTCCACCAACGGGATATAAAATTGGGCAAGTACAGCCATTTTTGATATATTCTGCCACTTTGGTTCTTGCTTCATCAGGAGTTCCAGAGGCTGTAATCCTCAGAATAAGCTCTTCAGGCACAAGATGTTTTGCTTTCTGAATTTGTTCATGTGTAGCTGGCCAACCCAGGATTGATTGAATTTCCGCAACCACATCAGAGGAAACACCAGAAGCCTTTGCAATATGTGGTTGTTGTGCAAGGTACTGAGTCAGTAATTCTCTGGTTGTATCAATCGCTTTATCATGATCTTCATCTACTGAGCAAACGACTAATTGTGGTCTATCAATATCATCAAATCTTCTCCCAGCTTTTTTGGCACCTTTATCCAATAACTCAAGTGCTTTTAAATTATATTCTGGAGGAACACAATAATTGAGAACGCAGCCATCGGCAATTTCACCTGTCATCTCCATCATTTTATCCCCGGTGGCTCCAATCATGATGGGGACATTTCTTGGTTCTCTTCTTCCATGAACAACATCTAATTCAATTCCTGACACCTGAATAAATTCTCCTTCAAATGAGACTCTTTCCATATTGAGTAATCGCTTAAATACTTCGACTGTCTCGCGCATGGCTAAAAGAGGTTTTGTCCGATTGATACCCACATTTTTGGCAAGCGGATCCCACCAGGCACCAATTCCACAAATAATTCGATCTGGCGCAAGGTCATCCAGTGTAAGGAATGTGGCTGCTAATAAACCAATATTTCTGGTCCAGTTATTAATAACACCTGAACCAACTTTCAATTTTTCTGTGACTGCAGCATAAGCAGCCATAGGCACAATAGCATCACGAACAAGTCGACTTTCAGCTTGCCACACGGCTTCAAAACCATAATCTTCAGCCATCTTCACATAATCTAATCCATCTCTTAAATCATGTGAGTCCTGTAAATATAATGCAACACGTTCGAACATCATTCCTCCTTATTAAATCCTCAAATATTGGTTTGTGTCTTCGTAATTGATTAACTTTTTGTACAATTCAAAATCCTCTGGAGAATCAATATCTAATTCAGCGCTGTCAAATTTTTTCACTTCAATCTGTGCGTTTTGGGCTTGAGCTTGACGAACGTGTCGTTCAAATGACCCAGGTCCATAACTAAATTCAATCAGATCTGGTGGTGACATAAATAAGAGATTTGTACCACTCATTTTTCTATCCGGTGATATCAGCATAAACGAGTAACCACCTGAATATTCCATTACTCCTTCTATATCTTCTTTTGTTATGAATGGTAAATCTGCTGGTAGAATCAGCACAGATTGTGCTGAATAAGCTTTAACTACCTGAATAGCTTTTCTTAAAGCCAAATTTAAACCACTATCACCATCTTCCTGAAGAGTCTTAGCATTGTAAGATCTAGCTAAAGATAATACGGATGAATCTTTGCTGACAACGAGAATCTGATGAGGTATCGTAATATCTTTGAGTGCTTTCAATGTATTTTCATACATTTTTAAATTAAGGATAGCCCTATCTTCTTCAGATAAAACATTTGTTAATTTTGATTTTGATCGTCTTAAGGGTTTTACTGGAACAATCACCCATAAGCTCATGGTTTGACTCCAATCCCAGAATTTATCTTGAACCACTTATGAAATGTCAGACAACTCAATTATACAATATTAAGGAAATATCTATCTAAATAAATCATCATTTTCACTTCGAAACAACTCATTTGTATAACTTTCTCTTAACTCATATGGAAATCCCCTAATAACAACTACCGGACGTCCTTCATCCGCTTGTCCCATTAAAATTGAAGCTGTTGCTGCTAATTCGTCAGCAGCACCAATTTCAGTAACTCGCAGTTGATATCCAAATCTATCTTTGTATCCTCTCCGATCGATTAACGCTGGGACGCCACTTATACCAATCGTTAGACCTACGACACCCTTCCGCCAGGGTCGCCCATGGGAATCTATGATGATTACACCAACATTTTTTCCGGTTTCATTCTTGATGAATTCACGAATAATGGAAGCTGATTTATCCGGATCTTCAGGTAATAAAAGTACCCAACTCTCAGGGTTTTCGTCTAAGCCTTTCACATTTGAGTGATCAATTCCTGCGTTCGCACAAATAAATCCTAAATTATGTTGAACAATCATCAATCCATTTCTTGTCCGAATAACTTTCGTTGATTCACGTAAAATGAGCTCAATTAATCTTGGATCTTTTCCAGTTGATTTCCCATAGTTAATCGCCCGTTGTCCTGGTTCTATATGCGCTAAGTTGACGAGTCGGTTTTCGGATTTTGATACTATCTTTTGGGCAACAACAACAATATCACCTTCTTCCCATGTCCAATTGTTTTCAATAGCAGACATTAAAATAATTTCAGGTAGAAATGAAGAAATTTCTACCTCTGGAAAATTCTCAAATGCAGAAACCAATAAATTCATTTAAGAAATACCAGTTATTTTGATACCAGCATCATGGATTCCAAATTGTTTATTGATACCAATTAATATGGATGTCAGACCTTCAACCACAACCGAATTTTCGATAGGACCAGCATCGATACCCACAAGTCCAGCATCTTGAACCAGTTTAATAACAACTTCACGAGAAGCTTTGCTGTCACCAGTCACTAAAACATCACAGGCTACTTCTCCATCGTCAATCAGGTGTTCATAAGAAATGTTCTGGAAGGCTGCTACAACGCTGGTATTTTCTCCAAAAATTTCTTTTGCTTCTTGAGTTGCGCTTCCAGCTGGTGGCATTTTAACTTTCGTAACTTTCGGTGGAACGAGTGGAACAGTTACATCAATGACAATTTTTCCCTGACTAGCTTCTTTAATATATTCACACATTGCTTTGTGCGCATTGAAAGGAACTGTTAATACGAGCAATTCAGCTTCTTTTGCTGCGACTAAATTCTCTTTTCCTGCTATTGATATTTCATTTCCCAGTATTTCTTGAAGTTTCGCTGCTGCATCCAGAGCTTTACTTTCTTGTCTGGATCCAATTGTAATTTCGTGACCTGCTTTGGCCCATCTATAACCAATACCCATTCCTTCTTTACCAGTACCGCCTAATATAGCAATTTTCATATAATCCATCCTTTTATAAAATTAAAATTGATCATTATACCGATCCCAGACTCCTTTATGGAGTTGATAAGCATCACTATAAATTTTTTTCTCATCGATGTTAACAAGTTCTTTATTCTTCATCAGGATGTTTCCTGCCACCATGGTCATTGTGACCATACTGTGATGCATACCAAATAAAATATGCCATGGCAAATTACCAGGATTAATATCCGTAAAAGGTAGATAATCAACAAAAATTATATCAGCTTGAGCACCAGGTACAATGGAACCAATGGGTAAATTAAATTGTTGTGAGGCCAACGCTGAATTTTGATAAATCGCCATTTCAACAACATCATATCCCCCCATTTTTCTTGGATCTAGATTTACTAATTTATGAACAAGGTAAGCAGTTTTCCATTCATCCCACATTGTATTGGAAAATCCATCATTCCCAAGACAGACTTTAACTCCAGCTCGCATCATTGATTCCACATTTCCTATACCGACTGCATTATTCATATTCGATCTTGGTTGATGTGTAACCCATGTTTTAGTTTCTGCCAGAATATTAACTTCTTTTGCATCCACATGGACTGCATGAGCAACGATTGATTTCTCATTCAAGATATTATATTTTAATAATCTATCTACTACACGCAATCCAGATTTTTTTATGCTATCATATTCATCTACAGGGTGTTCAGCAACATGAATATGAAAACCACTTCCTGAAGGCGCCATACTTTGACTCAATTCAAGTGTTTTTTCAGACAATGTAAGGCTTGCGTGCAAACCAAAAGTTGCCGCCAATCTACCATTTAAATTATTACCATTTTTAATCCTTTTGATGAATCTTACATTTTCATTTATTCCCTGGAGCGCATTCTGATCTCCATCTCGATCAGTTACTTCATAACACAATGAAGCTCTAATCCCTGATCGATCAACAACATCTGCAATCACATCCAATGAATTGGATATTGCATTTGGAGATGCATGATGATCAAATAAACTTGTATTTCCATGCTTGATCGCATCAATGATACATACCCAGGCTGATGATGCTACAGTTGGTTCATCCAGCGCTTTGTCTAATGCCCACCAAAGATTACTTAATATTTCTGGAAAAGCAGCGGGAGGGTCACCTGGAATCGCCAAACCTCGCGAGTATGCCCCATAAAAATGAGTATGGGCACAAATTAATCCGGGCATTACATATTGACCTTTTGCATCTAAAATCTCTTCAGCATTATTTTCTTGTATAAGGTTTTCAATTGTATCTATTCTTTTAATCTCATTCCCTTGAACCAAAATAGATTTATTTTCAATAATCTCATTAGGTTTTGTCCAGGTAATAATTTTTCCATTGGTAATAATCATTTTCTCTCCTGTTCATTATTTTATTGTCTAAGCTATTGTGAAATTTTGATTTACCTTTATCCGGATTACCTTTATAATCAGGTTCGAATTAATCAAAGGAGTCTTTACCATGTCACTACGGTCTGATGCACTTGAGTATAGTAAGAATAATTATGATTTCTATCAAGGAATTTTACAAGATTTTATAGAAATTCCATCGATTTCGACAGATCCAATTCGCAAACCGAAAATGTTGGAAGCTGCAAATTTTATCAAAAATATTTTAAATCAATTTGGAATTCAAGATGTTCAGATTTTAGAAACAAAAGGCCATCCTGTGGTGTTTGCTGAAAAAAAATCTGCACTCAAAGAAGCATTAACAGTATTGATTTACGGCCATTATGACGTTCAACCTCCTGAACCTTTAGAATTATGGAAGACCGACCCATTTACACCTACTACCAGAAATGACCGCTTATATGGTCGTGGCGCGTCAGATATGAAAGGTCAAATAATCGCCAGTCTTGCAGCCTATCATGCAATCAATTCAACTGGAAAAATTCCGTTAAATTTTAAATTTATTATCGAAGGAGAAGAAGAAATTGGTTCTCCAAATCTCTCTGATTTTCTGGCAAAAAACAAAGATCTATTGAAGTGTGATGTCATTTTAAATCCGGATGCTGGAATGATTTCACCTGAAATTCCCACAATTGTATATGGACTACGAGGTATGACTTATTTTGAATTAAATGTATATGGTCCGGATCATGATCTTCATTCAGGTATGTTTGGTGGGATCATCCATAATCCCGCCATTGTTTTGTCTGAATTAATCACCAAAATGCATGACGAAGATTGGAAAGTCACACTTCCAGGCTTTTACGATGATGTGATTCTTTTATCAGAGGAAGAAAGAGAACAACTTTCACGATTACCCATTACTGAGGAAGATTTAATCCGTCAGACAGGTGCGCCTGCTATGTGGGGTGAAAAAGGTTACAACTCTATAGAAAGGTTGGGTGCTCGCCCTACTCTTGAGATCAATGGCATTCTTTCTGGTTTTACTGGTGAAGGTTCAAAAACCATAATCCCTTCTTCAGCAATGGCAAAAATCTCAATGCGTACAGTTCCTAACCAGGACCCAGATAAAATTTATCAACAACTGAAGAATTTTGTAGAATTGAATATACCCCAAACAGTAAATTGGGATCTCAAGCAATTTGCTGGCGGTTGGGCATCCATATCAGACATAAGTCATCCAGGTGTCATTGCTCTAAAAGAAGCTTTGGAAAATGTATGGGGAAGCGAGCCATTATTTAAACGCGAAGGAGGTTCAATACCCGTGGTTGCATCAATGCAAAGAATTCTTGGTAAAGATTCGGTTCTTACTGGCTTTGGTCTTCCAGAAGATAAAATTCACTCTCCAAACGAAAGTCTTCATTTGCCAACCTGGAAAAAGGGAATTCTTTCTTTAATTCACTTTTTCTATAACTATGCAGGTTTAGAATGAAAACTGAAAAACTTAGATTGCCAACCTACGGTGGTCAGGCGTTGATTGAAGGTGTATTAATGCGCGGAAGCAAATATCTCGCTGCAGCATATCGAAAACCTGATGGGGAAATTATTGTGGAAACTGAAGAATTAGGCAAAATTTACCAAAGCCCACTCAGAAAAGTTCCATTTTTACGAGGTTTAATAATTCTTTGGGATGCATTGGGATTAGGAACAAAATACTTAACAAAATCTGCAAATTTTCAGACTGAGGACGAGAAAGAAAAAATTGAAGGACCGGCTCTATATCTAACGTTATTTTTTTCGTTGGCGGTAGCTATGGGATTATTCTTCCTCACACCTGCGTTAATAGGAAAAGCGCTCGAACAATGGTTGGGATTCTCCCACGTCGTTCAGAATCTGATTGAAGGATTAATTCGTCTTTTTTTCGTAATTGCTTATATCTGGGGTATAGGAAAAATGTCTGACATTAAAAGAGTATTTTCCTACCATGGCGCTGAACATAAAACAATCAATGCATTTGAGGCCAAAGTTGAGTTAACCCCAGAATCAGTAAAGCATTATCCTTTACAACATCCGAGATGTGGAACAGCATTCATCCTTTATGTAGTTCTGATTTCTGTAATTATGTTTACTTTCCTTGGAGATCTTGGATGGATACTGTTAATCATCTCAAGATTAGTATTAATACCTTTTATCGCGATGATTGCATATGAATATATTCGCTTTACCGCTGATCATTTGGAAAGCCCGGTTATCTCTTTATTTGCTAAACCTGGATTGTGGTTACAAAAATTAACAACGAATGAACCTGATGAAAAAATACTGGAAGTAAGCATAGCAGCATTTAATGCGATGTATAAATTAGAAAACAATGAAGTATAGGTTTTTTGTTTAATTTTTCAAATCAATCCGATAACCTAACTTGACACATTCGAACCTGAAAATATACTTATTTTATGAAAGGTTCGAATTTCTTTTGGTATATCTTATCAATACTCTTCGGATTTTTAATTGCAGGAGTGATTCTTTTATTAAACACAAATGATCCGGGAATCCCGATAAAGATTGTTCCTGCTCCAACCTCCGAACCTATTAAAGTGTATTTATCGGGAGATATTGAAAATCCTGGTGTTTATTTACTACCAGTTGATAGTCGTATGGAGGACTTGATAAACCTTTCGAAAATTAAAATACCCCCTGAATCTGATATCAACTTGGCTTCAAAATTATACGATGGCCAGCACATCCAATTTTTATCGAAAGACGCGGTTGTAAGGACAAACATAGTCACTATTACCGATTCAGAACTAATAAATATCAATGAAGCTGATATTGAAGAGCTGATGCTTTTACCTGGTATTGGCGAAACAAAGGCGAAAGAGATCATTATGTATAGAGAAACCTATGGCTATTTTGATACAATAGAAGATATACTTAATGTTCCTGGAATTGGAGATGCAACATTTAACCAATTACGGGATAAAATCGCAACAAATTCTTTGGATTAACGAGGTATGGCATGAGTTTAAAAGATCAGTTATCAGAAGCATTAAAAGTCGCTATGAGAGAATCGGATACAGATTCGAAACGTGTCATTCGCATGGTCATATCCAGTATTAAGAATAATGAGATTGATAAAGGAAAATTACTTACCGATGAAGAAGTAATTTCCATTCTCCACAAGGAAATAAAGAGTAGGCACGAAGTTATTGAAGGAGCAAAGTTAAATAACCGGGAGGATTTAATTGCTGAAGCGCTTGATGATATCAAAATCCTCAATGCTTTTCTTCCAGCAGGATTAACTCAGGAAGAAATTACTTTAATTGTCAAAGAGTGTATTGCCGAAATAGGTGCACAAACGCCAGCTGATATGGGAAAAGTGATGAAAATTGCCTTACCAAAAATTGCAGGCAGAGCTCCCGGAAATCAAGTTAGCCAGATTGTGAAAGAATTATTACAAAATTAGCATGATAAATTCTTTAGAGAAGAAATTTAAGAAAAAAGAAAATTCGTTTTTCAAGATCCTCATTCTAATCCTCACCGGCATAATTGCCTTTGGGTCGATTATTTTACCGATTTCTTCCCGGCCAACAGCATTTGAATTATCAGTAGGCAGCGTTGCTACACAGGATTTTCAAGCCCCAAGAAACCTAACTTACACATCAGACTATCTGACAGAACTACAAATTTCTTCAGTTAAAAACTCAGTTACACCTGTTTATCTGAATATTGATCCAGCAATTTCTCGACAACAAATCGATAGACTCAGGAAATCCATTGATTTCATTACATTGGTCAGGAATGATTCATACTCAGATATCGATCAAAAAATTAACGATTTATCGAACCTTACACACACTCAAATTTCCCGCGATGTTGCCACCCAACTCATAAATCTCGATGAACAAACCTGGGTGACCATACAAAGAGAAGCGATTTTAGTTTTGGAACAGGTTTTTCGATCGACAATCCGCGACTATCAGGTTCAGGAAGCAAAGCAAAGAGTTGCGACACTGATCAGCTTTTCTTTCAGTGAAGAAAACTCCAAAATAATCGAAAATCTTGTATCGCCGTTTGTAGTTCCTAATTCATTGTTCAGCAAACAATTAACTGATGAAGCCGTTAATGCCGCAATTGAACAGGTTGAACCTGTTGAAAAGTCATATTCCCCAGGTGAAATTATCATTCGTCGTGGACAAATTATCGATGAGCAAACTTATGAAGCTTTGGAAAAATTTAATTTCATTTCACCTGATAACAAACAACAAGAATATTTCGCGACCGGAATCTTCTTATTACTTCAAATGTTTTTCCTGGGATTATATTTCAGTAAACAAAAATCAAACTCATTTTCAGTAAAAGAAATTCTAATCATATCAATTGCTTTTGTTATCTTTTTGTTGTCTGCAAAATTCTTAATTCCAAACAGAACAGTATTACCCTATATATTTCCATTTGCAGGTTTTACTTTTGCCATTGGAACATTATTTGGTTTTGAGGCAGCCTTTATCCTCTCGCTTTCATTGGGTTCAATCATTTCCTTTGGTTCTTTTGATTTTCAAAGCTTATTACCATTTTATTTGATTCCTTCCTTATTTGGATCCCTTGTGCTAGGCCAGGGCAGAAGAATTTCTGTATTTTTTAGTGCTGGTCTACTTACTGGTATTTTATCTGCAGGAGTTATTTTAGCCATTCGATTATTGGATGGATCTACTGATTTAATTGGGATGCTTACACTTTCTGGCGCTTCATTATTCAATGGTATGGCATCGGCAAGTTTGGGTCTCTTAATGCAATTTTTTGTTGCCCAAATTCTTGGTATTACAACTGCGATACAATTACTTGAATTTTCAAGGCCTGATCACCCATTGCTCCAATTCATCTTAACCAACGCCCCTGGATCATATCAACATTCCCTTCAAGTTGCAAATTTAGCCGAACAAGCTGCAAAAGACATCGGCGCTGATCAATTACTGACTAGAGTTGGAACTTTATATCACGATGCTGGAAAAGCAGCGAATCCTTCATTTTTTATTGAAAATCAAATTTCAAGTGATATTAACGCCCATGATGATCTCGATCCTTATTTAAGTGCTGCTACGATCATTCAACACGTAACTGATGGTGTTGATCTTGCGAAGAAATTCCGACTACCATCTAGGATCATTGATTTTGTAAAAGAACATCACGGTACATTGATGACCAAGTATTTTTATATCAAAGCAATTGAAGCCAATGATAACAACGCAGATTTGGTTGATGTGGATGATTTTCGCTATCCTGGTCCAATCCCCCAATCAAAAGAAACTGCACTGTTAATGTTGGCTGATGGTGTAGAAGCAAGAGCCAGAGCTGATAAACCAACAAATAGAGAAGAATTAGAAAAAATTATTCATGGGGTGATTGATTTTTGTCTAAAAGAAGGTCAGCTTGAAGACACAGAATTAACAATGAAAGATTTGAATATTATTGTAAATTCATTTTCAAATACTTTGATCAATACGTACCACCCCAGAATAAAATATCCTGAATTAAAAACTCAGCCAGTTGAATTGTTAAATGAACCAGACAAACCCTGAAGTAAATATTATCAATGAAGATAAATTCAATATTCCTGATGATATTGATTATTTAATCTCTTCTATTCTCATCTTACAAAAAGAAACGCTCGATAAAGTAGTGACAATTAGTTTTATTAATGATGATGAAATGAAAGAATTATATCTTAGATATTTTGGCTACGCGCAATCCACCGATGTGTTATCTTTTGAAGCAGGTGAAATTGATCCTCAATCTGGAAAAGAAATAATGGGTGACATCGTTATTTGTTATCCTTATGTTGACCATCAGTCTCATAATCTTGGAAATGAATTATTCCAAGAAATTAAATTAATGGTTGTACATGGTATGTTACATTTGTTGGGTTACGATCATATGACTGAAGATCAAAAATCCGAAATGTGGCAATCCCAAAATGAGATTCTACTGGCTAATGGAATTAAACTAAATCAGTTGCCCGAATGAGATTATTCAATTTTCTTACCTGGCGCTTTAAATCCTTTATTCCTGCTTTTCAGGGAATTCTTTTTATTATTAAAAACGAAAAAAACACATGGATACATTTGCTTGCAACCATCGTAGCTATCTTTCTAATTTTTTTCCTAAAACTGAATTATATTGAATCAATATTCTTTCTTTCTGCGATATTTTTGGTATGGATAGCGGAAATATTTAATTCTGCCATTGAATATATATTGGATTTTATACATCCTGAGAAAAATTCAAAAATAAAAATAATAAAAGATATTTCTGCAGCTGGAGTACTTTTATCAGCTACGTATGCATTAGCCGTTGCGATTATCGTGATAATATCAAAACTCAGCAAACCTTGACGAATTATTGCAAATAAAATATTACTATTTTCAGGTCAGTTAATTATAAATATTCTCGCAGATTATGCTCAACCGCATAAGCCGCCGCTTCAGCTCGATTTGACACGCCTAGTTTCGATAAGATGCTGCTTACATAATTTCTAACGGTGCCTTCACCCAGAAATAAGTTCTTAGCAATCTCTCTGTTTGTTTTACCTTCAGATACTAATAATAAGACGTGCTTTTCTTGTTGACTTAGGTTTACGAACGCTGATGCTTCCTCTTCTTTAACAGCCCGGCGTACTTCTTGAAAAACACGTTGAGTCACTGCAGGATCTAAGGCAGCCTCACCTCTTCCAACTTGCTCAATCGCTCGGACTAAATCCTCACCACCGATTTGTTTTAATACGTATCCTGATGCACCGGCTCTGATCGCAGAAAAAAGCATTTCATCTTCTGCATAGGATGTGAGCATTACAACTTTTATATCAGGATAATTCTTGGTAATTTCTTCACATGCCTCAATACCTGATGATCCTGGTAATCGAATATCCATTAGAACCACATCAGGCAACAAACGGGATACTTTATCAAGTGCCTCTTTTGCAGTGCCAGCTTCTCCAATAACTTCAAATTGAGGATTCCGATCTAATAAAGATTTTAGACCAAGTCGCACAACTTCGTGATCATCCACAAGTAAGATTCTTTGCTTTGACATGCCGCTTCTCCTTATTCACCGATAATTAGTGTCACGGGACAATGATCCGATCCCTCGACATCACCTAGAATAATAACATCATTTACTTCTTTCATGAGTGCGTCACTAACTAAAAAATAATCAAGTCGCCACCCGATATTTCGCCTGCGAGCTCCAAACCGATAAGTCCACCATGTATACTCTACTTTATCTGGATACAATTCTCTGTAGGCATCAACAAAACCATTATTTAGATATTTTGTTATCATCTCTCGTTCTTCAGGTAAAAATCCACTTGTTTTGGCATTTTCTTTGGGATTAGCGAGATCAATTTCAGTATGAGCCGTATTAAAATCTCCAGTAATAATTATCTTTTCACCCTGTTCATGTAGTTGATTGCATTCAGATAGCAATGTGTCATAAAATGCGAGTTTAAAATCTACGCGATCCTGCCCTCTCTGACCATTTGGAAAATAAATATTATATAAAAAGAAATCTTTATGTTTGGACCGAATCACACGTCCTTCATCATCAAAAGCTTCAACTCCCAATCCATTTCGAATTTCAAGTGGTTCTTCTTTGAAAAAAGATGCTACGCCACTATATCCGGGTCTTTTTGCGGAATTAATGTGTGCTTTGTATGTATCGATCTTTACAGCTTCTTCAGGAATTTGTTCAGGAAGGGCTTTTATTTCCTGTAAACATAGAACATCTTTTTCGTATGATTTTGTCCAATCAACAAAACCTTTTTTGATTGCAGCCCTTATGCCGTTTACGTTCCAGGTTGTAATTTTCATCTAATTATACTTTCCTCGTGATATGGTAAACTATATTATAAAACTTTTCTAATTGTACCAATTGGAGTGCATAATGCCAAAGAAAATTGTCTATATTGAAGACGATTTGGAGATGACATATCTGATTAAGTTGATTCTTGAAAGAAAAGGGTATGAAATAATCTCTACAAATGACGGTATGGAAGGTTTTGAATTAATTGAAAGGGAAGAACCTGATTTAGTATTATTAGATCTTATGATGCCAAATATTGACGGGTGGGATATATACCATCAATTAAAATCAAACGAAAACACAAATCAAATTCCTGTTATTGTGATTTCAGCAAAAGCACAACCCATAGACAAGGTGCTTGGCTTGCAAATAGCAAAAGTTAATAATTACATAAGCAAACCTTTCAGACCGCAAGAGTTGCTGGAAAGCATTGAATCAATTTTAAATTGATCATTTATGAAAACAGTTATTATTCGAAAATTGTCTGGAAATTTTGGTTCATTCGATAATTTAGAAGCCTGGTATTTTGAAAACTTTTTTTCTCGTTTTAAAGGCTTGATGTTCAAGAAGGATATTACTATAAATCAGGCCGGATTATTCATTAATAAAAATGAAAACATAGTTGATTCCGCTATACATATGTTGTTTATGAATTTTGATATTGCTGTTTTTTGGTTGGATAAAACGAATACAATTGTGGATAAAAGAATTGCAAAAAAATGGGGTTTAATATATTATCCTGATGTCAAATCGCATAAAATTCTGGAAACACATCCAGAGATTTTTGAAACACTACAAATTGGAGAAGAAATAACCATTGAAAATTTATAGATTTTTGGTCTTTTTATTTTTTATTTCTTCCTGGTTAGTTCCTTCCAAGGTGGTATCTGCCCAATCCGAAAATCCAGAGTACCCTGTGTATATCGTTCAGCCAGGCGATACGATTAATCTCATCGCTATAAAATTTGATGTAAGTGCAACAGACATAATTGCTGCTAACAACATAACCGACCCAAATCTATTAAGTGTTAATACTCAACTTGTAATTCCTGGAATCAAGGGAGTGTCTGGGGTCCTCACTTACAAAGCAGTATCCATCGGTGAAAATCCAGACTCATTGGCACGAATTTATCAAATCCCAAAGGATGTGATTTATCGTTTAAATCAAACTACCTCACCATCAGAATTCTATATAGGTTCCAATGTGATTCTTGTGGAATCACCAGAGAATTCATTTCAAAAGTCATCCCTTTCATCAGGAGATACATTATTCGAACGTTCTATCCAGGAGAATGTTTCTTTTTGGGAAACGACTCTGCTCAATCAGGTGGAAAATCCTTGGTCGATATTACCTAATGAAACAATTGTCTTTCCAAAAGTAAACGAAATTGATAACGAAAGTTATATTGAATTTATTGGCTTACCACTGACCCAGGGTAAATCAGCAGTCATCAATGTTAATTCAACATCACCGGATTTAACAGGAAAAATTGGTGATACAGAATTGCGCTTTTTTCCTAATAATTTAAAGCAATCATCCATTTTTGGGATTCATGCTATGCTTCCTGCGGGGCTTTATCCATTTCATCTTGAATATAAAAATGATTTAGATCAAAATATACTGATAGATCAATTAATATTAATCCAACAAGGTTTTTACCCACAAGATCCACCTTTGCAGGTAGATCCCAGCACGCTGGATGTATCTTTGACGAAACCGGAAGATGATTTAATTTCTCAAGTTACTTCACCATTTACCAATGAAAAGCTTTGGTCAGGAGTCTTCAATTATCCTGTTGATGATCCTTGCATCAAATCCTGGTTCGGAAATCGACGATCATATAATGATTCTCCATATAATCGATTTCACACTGGCGTGGATTTTGGTACGTGTGCTGCCAATCTTAATATTTACGCACCTGCCGATGGCAAAGTTGTTTTTACCGATTCCCTACTAACGAGAGGAAACGCCACATTAATTGACCATGGCCTTGGTGTTTATTCAGGTTTCTGGCATCAAGAAACAATTCTTGTAGAAGTGGGTCAATTTGTTAAAGCTGGGGAATTAATTGGGATAATTGGGAACACAGGAAGATCAACAGGTCCTCATTTACACTGGGAATTAGTGGTAAATGGCATTCAAGTCGATCCTTTGCCCTGGTTGGAAACCGTTTATCCTTAACTCCACAAAATAGTAGTGTATAATCATACGCGCAAATTTTTTACATAAAGAAAGTAATTTATAAATGATCAAAACCAAAGAAAAACAAAATAATATCTGGGAAAACTTCGAAGTAAAAAATAATGATATTGACTTCATTTTTAACCGATTATTTGAAGTTGAAACGCCAACAAATACAATCGACCTGGTAAAAATCCTGATTCAAGAAAGAATTAGATTTGAAAAAATCCGACGAGAAGAAATAGAAAAATCTAAAGGAGAAATTTATTTACCAAAAGATGATTTCCAGATGGGACAAAAATTAACCTTCCCAGCCTTGAATTACAAAAGCGGCGAAGTTGTCGGAATACGGGCAGGAAATAATCCCGAAATTGGTGATTTTTCAGTCATCCAAATTGGCTTTCAAAAAGGTGAGGCCAGAGAATTCGCTTCAAAACTTATGGATCATCCCTTAAATCAAACAAATATCGCTCTCGACGAGGAAACTGATCTTGATTTTGATAATATTTTCTCATCATACAAAAAGAATATTTCAATTTCATTAATTGAAAAATTAAACACAAATCAAGATCTTGTTCAAATTGCTGGTTTTTGGTTTCCACGATCACTGTTGATTGACATAAATATTGGATACTTAAACCTGGCTGAAGCTGTTTTAGAAGTATCCGAAGGCGGTCCACTTTCAACACCTGAAATAATCAATCAAATTGAGCTTCCTACAGATTCCAATACCATGCTTACTGAATTTTCACTCAATTTAGCGCTTCAGGAAGACCCACGTTTTGATGAGGTTGGTCCTGCTGGGAAAACTTTATGGTTTTTACACCGTAGCGAACCAGAAAATGTCAGGACAATTCCCAAATTCCTTGTTCCAGATCAACAAAAGAATTTTGATAACTCGAAATATTCAGACTATTTAGTTCAGATGAATGCAGGTGTTTTCGATGAATTAGAGTATTCAGAATATATTGAAAATAATTCACCCAATGGTGTTACCATTGCAATTATTTTTCCTCACATTGTTTCAGGAACAATACCATTAAGCAGTAATCTGGAAAAACTTTTTCCAACAGCATATGAATCACCCCGAATTCGATTTACTTTTGTCGACGGAGATACGCAAGAAAAATTTGCCGGATGGGTTATTCGTGAAAGTAAATATGTTTACGGATTAGAAGAATGGTATGAAAAATACAATGTTTTACCTGGAAGCCGTTTACACATAAAACCAGGAAAAGTTCCTGGAGAAGTGATAGTATCAATCGGTAAAAAACGACCAACCAGAGAGTGGGTACGTACAGCAACCCGTAATATTGAAGGAAAAATTAGTTTTTCTATGACAAAACAGTTAATATCTACCGAATTTGATGATCGAATGATAATAGCGATTTCTGAACGGGATCAAATCGAAACCCTCTGGGATAGATATTTAAATGTTCCAGCAGAAAAACTAGTACCAACTTTAGTCAGAGAATTAGCAAAATTGAATCCCCAGGGACATGTTCATGCTCAGGAATTATATGCTGCATATAATATAGTAAAACGTGTCTCTCCTAGCTATGTATTGTATTTATTGGAAAACAGTACAGAAATTGAGCATCTAGGTGATTTATATTTCCGTATCAAAATATAAAAACATATTGATTTTAAGGTAGCGGTGATGAATGAAATAAAAAGATACAGCATTATAAAACCTACACTCGACACACCCTTCCACATTGATTTTGATTGGTGGAAAAATCATGATCAGAACTGGAGAGTTTACCTGCACAGTTTTTTATGTAGCGACCATCAGGAGATTTATACGAATGAAGAAAATTCTCCAAAAATTGATTGGGTAGATCCAATTACTGCTGAAGTTTTTGTTGTTGATGGTATTCAACACACTTTGATGAATCATTGCGCAAAACAACCCGAATTTATTGAAAAACACACAACTATTGTGAATGTAGTCTTTGGCATATTCCTTTCGAATGGCAACATACCCTTAACACCTGAGCAATTAAGTAGTATAACTGGCAAAGCCGCGATAACAATTTTACGAACCTTTTCTGGGCCACAGGTTTATCGTGGAATACGCCCAATCCAAAGTAAATAGGTAAAATGCCCCTGTAGCTCACCGGATTTCCCCTACTTTTTGTGTGTAGTGCTAATCTTAAAAAGTACTGTTACACCCTTCCGGATAATAATAAACCCCTAAACTTTCACGGTGTATCTTATTTATAGAACGTTAATTCTGGTAATACAAGCTAACTAAGAACCTTTTTACTTGCCAATTAATTAATATTTAATTCAGTCAATAAAATTTTACCCAAGCAATTGAATTAATTGAAAATCTATATGGTAATAGCCCAATACTAATCGAAGTGAAAATATGATTATATATTATGGAATCTCGATTAATTCCTTTTGTTTAAATAATATTAGGTGAATATTAAAGAAAATAGATCAAAAATTATTACTGGTCATGTAGAAAATACCCACTTGTTTTTTAACAACGAAAAAAGTACCATTTTAATAATGAAAACGAACCCACCTAAAGACATTGTACCACTCCCAAAAAAAACAGGCAGAAATATCTTTATTCTTTGAAAATAAATTATTTGAAATTATAAAGACACAAAAAGAGGAAGGACGGGATAATACCCAGCCCTGCATAAGCATTTTAATTCACGGGAAGAGCTAAACTCTACTTGAAAGACATTGCAAAATCAATCAAATTTTGTTGAGTGAAATAAAGACTATCTTCACCAGGGAATTGGACGACGCTAATTTCCATCCGTAGATCATTTACTTGCCAACGGATGATGAATGAATCACCGCTTGCATCGCAAACCCATTCTCGTTTTTCTCCTGGTTTTGGTTGTTGATTTGTCATCCAGACAATACCACTCGCAATCTCTGCAGTTTGACCATTTATATCCACCTGCCGAATCTCTCCGCCCGGACACACTCCCCAATACTGTTCAAAGTCGGTTAATTGCTCATTTACGTACAACCAAACATAAGGTGACCCATTTGTTTCACCAGATAATGAACCGATTGTATACAGCAGTCCGACTTTATTTAATTTTTGATCAAACAAAGCCCCGTGATAGGTGCTTTTGCTTGGCAATTCACCCGGAGTTAATACTTTGAAACCCGCTTTTTCCTGCGCTTGATTAACAGTCAATCGATACTGGTTATATGGATAATTAAGATCAGGCGAAGGGATAGGAGTCATAGAAACTATTTCCGTTCGGACGGAGGATGGGGCAACTTGGAAAAAACTTAATATTGATTTAGCATAGCTTTGACCCCAGGATGTGAATAAGGACAATCCTAAGAGAAGTGCAATAAGACTAAATACCCCAACCAAGCGCACCACTCTTCTTTGGAAGAAGTCACCAACACTCCATCTTGGAGTGTCAGCTTGTCCTTTCCAACCTTCCTGTGCCGCCCATTGATAAAATTTCTTGCTTGGAGCAGGCCGGAAGGTCTTAATAAGACTTTCAATCTCTTTTATTTCATTTCTTTCATTATTCGATTGGAGGACAGGTTCTTTCGGCATCACAGTTCTTCCCTTCTTTTTTCAATTCGTTTTTTATGAAATCTTCCCGTAAGGATCTGACCGCTCGATATATAGTCATTGAGACAGCCGTTTCGGTTTTCATTGTATATGACGAAATCTGTTTGATCCGCCAATTTAAAAAAAAGCGTAAAGTAAGAATTTCTCGGACTTCCTCAGATAGGTTTTGAAAAAGATTCCAAATTACTTTTCTCCTTTCGCCATCTATGACCGTTTGTTCTGGTCCAGGAGACAAATCAGAGATTGTTTCTACTTCTTTTTCCAGTGAACAATGAATTCCTCTCACTTTTTTTCGTCGGTATGCATCAAAAACCTGATTGCGAGCAATTCTTAGGAGCCAAAACAATACATTATTCTCGTCACCAAGAAACTGTTTACGAGATTGCCAAGCACGTATATATGTTTCTGCAAGAAGGTCTTCCACATCATTCAGAGGGCAGGATGTTAAACCATAAAGGTAATGGAACACCTGAATGTGAGTAAGTTGGAATACCTGACTGAAAGTTTCAGTTTTCGTTAGATTCCATTCACATCTATTTTTCATTAGTGAATTTCCTTTTGTGCATCTGGATTGTATATTATTAAAGACGTAAGAAGCGTATAAATCTCACAGAGATTAAATCTTTTGGATAATATAAGATATGTTGTGTCAAAAAATTTTTTGCCATAATTCTGTATTTAATATTTTAAGCAAGAGATTATTTACTTTAGCTGCAAATTATTAAGTCAAAAGAGATGATTTTGAAGATCAAAACACTTGTTTTCTTATACTTCCGCAAGGGGTAATACGCTGTTAGCATCAAACACAGTTTAATTTAATAATCCAAATCCTGATGTTGAAATAGTTGGTGACATTTCGTATTTAGTTTGGTACAGCTAGATATGGATAAGTAAAATGATGATGAATAAAATTTTTAATAATGGTATTTTGTCGATTTAATGATTATTACGTAAATTTTCTATCTAAATATTTCTCATAAGTAATCGGAATTCGAATAAACTATTCATCAAGTATCATATATTATGATATTTTCCGATATCGGAAAGAGATTAATAAGGTGGCTTGAATTTATCTGGAAAACAATCTTGAAACGTCTAGTAATAAAGAATAAGCTGAATAATCGATACTTTCTGATTCTCGTCCTCGAAAAATGATCGTGACAAACAAATTAGAAATTTGATCTTATCATTTTCTCAAGTATGCAGCTATGACCTTCTTTGTGATTCTGGAAAAGAATACGGGGCGAGATTTTCCACCTTTTCCCCTCGGAATGAGAATAACCATCAACAATGCTTTGTTTCGTAACCCTTTCAATGAATTGTCACAGCTACCAATCATTTTTCGGACATCTTCCTCTGGAACTGGTTCTAGGGGTTTCTCCTCCAACTTGGGGGCTTTCAAACGCTTGGTAGAGAACGGGTTCTTCCAGCTATCAATCCCGTCTACTTCCGTTTTGCACCAATTCAAAAAAGTTTTCAGCACTCGGTAGTATTGATGGACACCACCCGCGTTATGGTTCTGGTCGTCCAGCCTGGTTATAAACCCGCGCAGGATAGGGACATCAATCTGTTGAATTCCCGTGACGTTGAATTCTGCGCAATAGCTGATAATATTACTCAGCACCCTGCGGTAATTCTCGATTGTGCCAGCGCCAACCCCATCGATTTTTTTAGATCGAAAAAACTCTTCGGCCATTCCTGAAATTTCCAATTGTGGTAAAATTTGGCGAGGATGCGGATCGAACGTTTTTTCATGATTGTTGGTACTCATCTTAAAGCTCCTTTTTTACTGTTTTTTACGGATTATCTTTATAGAACGATTTTGATAAACTTGTGCTCTTTAAAATTTTCAGTCATTTTTTGACCCCCCATATATGTCGGTATTAGTTGGTTTTTGGCAGTTTCGTCCCATATATGGCGGTACTTTTAGGCCCCTGTAGCTCAATGGACAGAGCACCAGCCTTCTAAGCTGTTGGTTGTGGGTTCGAATCCCCCCAGGGGCGCTAATTTTTAAATCTTATTATTTATATTCCAAAAAAAGAAGAAGCCATCCAAAAGAACAATCTTTGTATAAGATGTTTTTGGTATTTCTCAAAAACTATGATAAATTTTAATTACAATTTATCCTTGAATTACCAGGGATTAATAATTATTTGAGAAGTTGCTATGATAACGAACACAAGAAACTGGCGACCACCGACCGATGTATATGAATCTGATGATTTCATAATTGTTAAAGTGGAAATTGCGGGTATGAATCAGGAAAAATTTGAAATTACCTATTTTAAAAATACTCTAAATATATCCGGTTGTAGAGCTGATGAGAATTCATCTATAAAAGCATTCCACCAACTTGAAATTGGATATGGAGAATTTTTAACATCCATTGAAATTAGTATACCAATTCAGGTTGATAAGGCCGAGGCAATTTACCAAAATGGGTTTCTAATTATCACCTTACCAAAATCTCAACCCAAAAATATTCTTATTAAGTAGAGAACACTAAATGACTGAAGATTTAAACGAAAATGAAGAAATTGAATTAACCGAAGATATTGCTTCTTCTGAAAAAGAACAACAACCTCAAATTAAAGAAATCCAAAATGATGATTCAGATACATCTATTATTGAATTGCCTACAACGCTTCCAATTCTACCCCTTCGTGGACTCGTAGTTTATCCGTTTACTGCAGTTCCGTTAACTGTTGGACAACCCCGATCGATCAAACTTGTGGATGAAGTGATGTCTTCCGATAGACTGATTGGTCTTGTAGCAACGAAACAACAAGATATTGAAAATCCTGGACCCAATGATTTATATACTATAGGAACTGCAGCAACAATCCACCGCATGTTTCGTGCTCCAGATGGCACCATTCGGTTAGTCATTCAGGGTATTGCACGCTTTAAAATTACTGAGTTTATTCAACAAGAGCCCTACCTGAAAGCAATCATTGAACCTCATCCTGAATTAAATGAATCCTCATTAGAAGAAGAGGCCCTGGCCAGAAATGTAAGAGATCAATTTCAGCATATTGCAGAAATGATACCTTCAATTCCTGCAGAATTAGTTGGGTCAATCACCGCTATTCAAGATCCTTTGCAAACTGCATACACAATTGCCAATTTCCAGAGGATGGATCTGGAAGATGGTCAAAATTTACTTGAGTTGGATTCCTCTCTGGAGAAATTAAAAACACTGGTATCAATCTTATTGCGTGAGAGTGAAGTCCTTGAATTGGGGCAAAAAATCCAGAATGAAGCTCGAGAAGAAATTGATAAAGTACAACGTGAATATTTCCTCAGGGAACAATTAAAAGCGATTCAAAAGGAATTGGGTGAAGGTGATGAACAATCAGCGGATATTGAGGACTTTAAGTCCAAAATAGTTTCCGCTCAAATGCCTGAAGAAGCCGAAAAATTAGCAAAGCGAGAATTAGATAGACTTTCACGTCTTCCTAGCGCAGCAGCAGAGTATGGTGTTATCCGAACTTTTCTGGAATGGTTGGTAAGTCTTCCCTGGTCGAAAACAACGATTGATAATTTGGACATTCAGCACGCTCGTGAAATATTGGATAAAGATCACTATGGCCTGGAAGATGTAAAAGAACGGATAATTGAATTCCTTGCGGTGCGGAAATTACATAAGGAAAGAGGAGATTTTGAAGAATTAAGGGAAATTGATGAAATCCGAAGAGATCGGGAGGGGGTCATCCTGTGTTTTGTGGGACCTCCAGGCGTAGGCAAGACTTCACTAGGGAAATCGATTGCATCTGCACTCGGAAGAAAATTTATCCGCATTTCTTTGGGAGGTGTTCGTGATGAAGCTGAAATTCGCGGACATCGGCGAACGTATATTGGTGCAATGCCAGGTAGGGTTATTCAGTCAATTCGTCGAGTGGAAACTAAAAATCCTGTATTTATGCTGGATGAAATTGATAAATTAGGTTCAGATTTCCGAGGAGATCCCTCCTCTGCTTTGTTAGAAGTGCTTGATCCAGAACAAAATAATGAATTTAGAGATAATTATTTAGAAGCCCCATTTGATCTTTCGCAAGTAATGTTTATCACAACTGCCAATCAATTAGGAACGATACCTACGCCATTACTGGACCGTATGGAAGTAATTTTTTTAGCCGGGTATACTGATAATGAAAAACTGAACATCGCTCAAAAATATTTAATTCCACGTCAATTAAGAGAAAACAGTTTACATAGTAACGAAATCCGATTTACTGATGATGCAATTTATTCCATCATTCGTATGTATACAAAAGAAGCCGGGGTTAGAAATCTCGAACGGGAAATTGGTAATATTTGCAGAAAAGTTGCCACAAAAATAACGGAAGGGAAGAATGATATCTCTGAAATTACTCCCAAATCTGTAAAAGAATTTTTAGGTAAGCCAAAATTCTTTGAAACGGAAGAAATCATCCGGCGAACTTCGTTTCCTGGCGTAGCAACTGGACTCGCCTGGACTCCTGTTGGAGGAGATATTTTGTTCATTGAAGCCACAAAAATGGCTGGTAACAAATCATTTACCGTCACTGGCTCAATCGGAAAAGTCATGCAGGAATCTGCTCAAATTGCTTTGTCAGTTCTAAGAAGCAAAGCTGAAGAGTTAAATATTGATCCCGAATTGTTTTCAAAAAATGAAATACATATACACGTCCCAGCAGGTGCTCAACCCAAGGATGGTCCTTCTGCAGGTATTACCATGTTTACTGCATTAGCATCGTTGTTTTCAAATCGTCTGGTAAAACCAGATCTGGCAATGACTGGAGAAATTTCCTTAACGGGTCAGGTTCTTCCAGTCGGAGGGATTAAAGAAAAAGTTTTGGCAGCGCACCGCTCCGGTATTAAAACCATCCTTCTACCCAAATTAAATCAATTAGATTTTGAAAACATCCCTGATGAAGTAAAAAAATCTGTTAATTTTATATTTGTGGATACAATTGAAGAAGTACTTGACGTTGCGTTAGATCAAGGCAATACTAGTAATAAACATTCACCTGCTACTTAAACGTTCCCTTAAATTGGAGTAACTTTGGCAAAAAAAACAAACCCAACAAATAATCACTGGTACAACATTGATCTGCATATTCATACACCTGCCTCAACGGATTATCAACAACCAGAAATTGACATGTTAGACATCTTAAAACGAGCTGAAGATAAAAATCTCGATATTATGGCTATAACTGATCACAATACAGTTGCTGGTTACAAGAAGATGCAAGAAGAAATTTCGCAATTAGAAGCTTTATTGAAATTAAACAGAATTCTTCCTGCTGAAAAAACCAGATTGGAAGAGTATCGACGTCTTCTAAAGAAAATTTTAGTACTTCCAGGGTTTGAATTTACAGCCACTTTCGGATTTCATATTCTGGGAATTTTTCCACCCGACATACCTATTCGTGAAATTGAACATTTACTCTTGTCTCTGAAAATTCCACCTCACCTATTGGATGACGGAGCACAAAATGTAGGCGCAACATCAGATGTTATCCAGGCATACCAACAGATTCATGAACACGGTGGGCTTGTCATTGCCGCTCACGCCAACTCTTCCAATGGTGTCGCCATGCGAGGTTTTAACTTCGGTGGACAAACCAAAATTGCCTATACGCAAGACGAACATCTTCATGCTTTAGAAGTAACAGATCTTGACCAGGTCGGGAAAAGAACCACCGCTCACTTTTTCAATGGCACAAAACCAGAGTATCCTCGCCGAATGCACTGTATTCAGGGTTCGGATGCACATCGTTTGACGTCAGATCCAATTAGAAAAAAGAATTTTGGTTTAGGTGAAAGAACAACTGAAATTCTCTTAAATGAAAAAACTTTTAAAGCAATTTTGAGTGTGTTTAAAGGCAATGATTTTTCCCGAACGAGACCAAGAAAAGAAATTTCCGAACCAGTATCCAATTTCCTGATCACAGCCCTGGAGGAAGGTCCAAATATTATCCAGGACTTCCACGATAGCATGACTGTGCGTGGGGGAAAATTGTATTCGATTCTGTCCGATATTTGTGCATTTACCAATACCAATGGTGGCACATTATATGTGGGCCTAAACTCTGATCAAAAAGTACCTCCCTCTGGTGTTCCCGATGCAGAAAAAAATATCAAATCATTAGAAAATGAAATCTCTAATCGCATCAGCCCCCCCATCCAATGCGAATTTGATATTCACGAATTTAAAAAGAAAAATATTATACGAATATTAATTCCCAGAGGAGATGACCCACCATATGCTCTGGATGATTATAAAATTTATATCCGTGAAGAGAACGAAACAAACCTGGCAGTCCGTGATGAGATAGTAGGTCTTGTTCTAAGGGGTAAAAGCCGCAGTTTAATGCAATTATCAACAGGAATGGAAGAAGTAACCATGTCTTCTGAGAAAACGGCTGAATTTCAAGAAGAGCCAGTTGTTTCCATAGAACCAAAAACAGGAATAGAGTTATACCCACCTGAAGAAAGAAAAGGGACTTTGTATTTTGCTATCAAAGATCTCAGAAATGGAAATGTTGTTACAAATGTAACTCAAAAATCAGCAAGAAGATTATGGCAATACGCAATCAGAAGTTATCTCGATAAAAAAGATAATCAAATTAATAACTCGGTAAAATGGTATGGAAATTTTGGATTATTAAGAAAATATAAGGCGAGATATAACACAAATTATGATTTGATTTACAAAGAAGATAACAAATTACGCTTTTTTTACGGCGTGAATGCAAATGGGCTGCATGGAGAATGGAAAACAATTGCTGGCGAAGTAGATGATGAAGATTAATAATATCTCCGTAAATATTTTAACTGTCTCAGATCGATCTTTTCGAGGGGAACGCTCCGATAAATCTGGTCCTACAATCATTGAATTCTTAAAAGAAAATGATTTTATAATTCACGATTATCAGATCGTTCCAGATGAAATGGACCACATCATAAATTCTTTGTCGAAATGGGTCGAAGAGAAAATCCCTTTGATTTTTACAACTGGTGGAACAGGTTTCGCTTCACGCGATATAACGCCAGAAGCCACGCTAGCAATCATTGAAAAAGAAACTCCAGGTATTTCGGAATACCTGCGATACAAGAGTTTTCAAATCACGCCACATGCAACACTCTCCAGAGCGGTTTCAGGAATAAAAAACAATTCTTTGATTATTAATTTGCCAGGAAGTCCAAAAGCTGCCAGAGAATGTTTGGAATTTTTATTGCCAGTTCTCCCACACGCTATCGAGTTATTATTGGATGATCCTGGATCAGAAAATAACCATTAAGGAATCTGAATAAGATTCTTTTGATCGTCCATTTCTAGTAATACCAAATCGATTCTAGCGCTGCAGAAATGGAATCTCCATATTTGATAATAACCCCTGGAAAATTAGAAAATTCCAATTCTTTTTGAGTTTCTGAATCTGCAAAAAATGATTCTCGTATTAATTTGTATTACGATAGGTTTTAATTTTCTCCTCAGAAGAATTTCTAAACATAATTGAATATTTGAAGGTTTTGCAGGTGTTACAAAGGCGACTGTGCTTCCTCGCGCTATTTGTGTACTTAAAGATTCAATGACTTCATTAATTGGCATCCTTCCTCTACCTTCGAAAAATGCCATGGTTTCTAAAATCTTGCCCAATTGTCTGCTCCCTTTTTCCGTTGGTATAACTGTCATCACCGAATCTGCGCATGCAATTCCTACAGCTTTTTCAGCCTTTATATAATAAGAAGCCAATGAGGCTGAAATACTAATGGCATACTCAAAAGTGCTTTTTGGCAATTTAAAAGCTGTCTTTTTTTTCAAAGCCCAGAATGTGTCGGCGAATTGAACATTAGGAACGACTAATTCATGAAAATTGCTCTCTGCATCCCCATCAATAATGAGCCATATATCACCCTGAGGATCCTGGTCAAACTCTTTGACCATGAATTTATCTCTTCTGGCGCTGCTCTTCCAATGAATCCGATTTAAAGGATCGCCAGGTTGATATTCTCTAACGCCTGACGCAAAAGATGTGGTTTCTAAACTTTTTTGTCGGATTGCTTTTCCACCTTGAATAAAGCCAGGAGGTTCAATAAATCGGTTAATATTTTCAATATACGGTAAAACAATTAATTGCTTTTCTGAAGGCACTAATTTTTCAGATAGAAACATGCCAAATGGATCACCCGACCTCAATAAGGTTGGTCCCAATCTAAACGAACCTCGTTTTGTTAGAATATTACGTGAATTGTAATAACGATTTTTCTTTCCTCCAATTCCGGATAATACCTTTGAACCTGAATTACCAGGCAAATTACTCAAATCAACCACTTCAATCCACAATCTGGAATATCGAACAGGGTTGAATATTTCGAATTCTTCTTCGAACACATTTCCCACCTGGTATCTTAAAAGTCTTTGATTCCTGGAGATTGTAATTTTCCGAACTGAAATATATGTCCAAAAAAAATTGATAATTAGAAATAACCCACTTAAGACCGCTAAGCGTATGAAAATATCTCTTGAATTGGGAAATGATGAATAAATACCTGTATACCAGGTCATGAATATTGAAAATGCTATGACAACGATAACAAACCAAAATACTTTTCTAACTCGCATTCTGGATCAATTTCCTCGGAAATCTCCACCAGGTACACCTACTTGTAACAAAACTTCACCAATAATTTGATCAGCTGTTAAATTCTTCAAGCGAGCTGAGGGGTTAATCACCAATCGATGGCCTAAAACAAATTTTGCTAATCCCTTAACGTCGTCTGGTAGCACAAAATCTCTACCTTCAGAGGCAGCTTTTGCCTGACTAACTCTAGAAAGCCCCAAACTTCCTCTTGGACTAGCTCCCAGATAAACATCATTATGATCTCTTGTGGCTCTTGTGAGCTCAACAATATATCGTTTAACGGCCGATGATACATAAACATGCTTAATCGCATTCTGCATATCAATAATTTCTGTACTGCTTATAACAGTTTTCATATCCTCAATGGGATGTTTTAATTGCTGAAGTTCAAGGATTTCTATTTCATTTGAAAATGTTGGATATCCAATTCTAATCCTCATTAAGAACCGATCCAATTGGGCTTCAGGTAACGGGAATGTGCCTTCATATTCAATTGGATTTTGAGTAGCCAATACCATAAAAGGTTGAGGAATTAGGTGAGTTATTCCATCCACAGTTACTTGCCGCTCTTCCATCGATTCGAGTAGTGCTGATTGCGTTTTTGGTGTTGCCCGATTAATTTCGTCTGCCAACACAATTTGAGATATGATTGGTCCAGATCGAAATTCAAACTCGCGAGAATTTTGATTAAATATGGAGACACCTGTCACATCACTGGGTAACATATCCGGTGTGAATTGTATTCGATTGAAGGAACAACCCAGTGATTTAGCAAGACTTTTCGCTAACATTGTTTTTCCTACACCTGGCACATCGTCGATCAACAAATGTCCTTGACTTAGCAACGTAATCACCACTAGGTCAAGAACCTCATCTTTTCCTATTATGACGCCTTTTAGAATTATTAAGTAATCTTTCATAAAAATCTTTGACATTGTTTATTTCAACGGACTCCATGGATATCTCCTAAATTACAACGTATGAGTTGATGATACCTGGTTCTTTTTGGATTTTCTATAAATTGAATAACTTATACGACCCATCAATATTAATATAGCACTTATGATGGAAAAGAATAAACCTGTAGAGAAAGATTTAGGTTTATACATAAATTCAATCGAATGATTTCCCGCAGGCACGATAACTCCCTGGAAAAAATAATCAACATTTTCAATTACCAACGCTTTTTCATCATCCAAAATGGCTATCCATCCTGGAAACCAGTTTTGACGAACTACAATCCATCCAGGTCTTAGCGAAGTGTAATTTATGACGATAGAATTGACCGAAGGTACTGAAAAATTGATTTTTGCTGGTTCACTTTTTATAGCTTCAGAAGAAATCACATTGGATAAATTATCAACTAAAATACATCGATTTTCTGAATTCTCAATTTCGTATGCTAATAATGAAGCCAAAGTATCTTTTTCTTCTGCATGCTTTTCACAACCATACCACTGAACGAGGGCTTTAGCATCAATTTTCTTCTCTGATATGAAATCTACTCTATTGGGATCAATTTCAACGATCCGATTAGCTCCAACCATGGAGTTTATAACGATTTGCTCATCCACTGATAAATTATTTATCCAGTCCCAGAATTTCGTATATTTTTCCGGTTGCAAGGGATCAAAATTGTTGATCATGGCATAGCGATGGTTGAGCAAATTTGTCTCCGGGATAAAATCTGGTGGAATTTTTTCGTAATTAAACAGGGGTTGCAATCGATCTGGTCGAAAGATTACATTGAACTTTAAAAATTTCTCATCCTGATCACGAATAAATACACGTTCATAATCAGAATTAGCTGGTGTTTGATTGATACTGGTAAAAATATTAACGGATTGAAAATTCTCCCATAAAAAATTATGGAAGAGAAGGTCTCCAATCAGTATTAATCCGAATATTAACTTAATTTTAGATAAATTAATCCAATATTTATCTTTGAAAAGCGTTAGAAAACCAAAAAATAAACCTAGAATACTTCCAATCAATACGCTATTTAAGAAAGCTTCAGGAATAGTTGGTTGAAGTATCTTTCCATACAAGGAAAGAGAGAATAAAGTGCCAAAAACAACCAAAATGATGATGGTTTTTTTATGGTTAAATTTTGATAATATCCAGACATCCACTCCAAAACCAAATAATATACTGAATGCAAAAAAATAAATGATCAGGAAGCGAACAGGCGCCTGAAAAAGAGAAAATGTGGGAATATTTTTATATAGAAATGGATATAAAGCAAAAAATTTTCCAAAAGATAATAAAAGAGAAAAAATAAGAATTGCATATAAAAAAACAAAGACCTTTTTTTGATTACTAGGTATCTGGTTCTTTCTCGTCTTCCAAAATAATACCCAGATGAGAATGATGAGTGTGACAAAAGGGAATACACCTGCATACAAATTTTCTTCCCAAAAATTTCCACCACTCAAGAAACGACCATAATTTGGATTTCCCCAAAAATTGCCAAACAAAACCGTTAATAATCTGGCTGGCCATAAAGAGAAACTGACTGCAAATTCATAACCAACTTCAGTGCTCCGTTGGGATTGCATTAAGAATTCCGCGGTTGGGAATATTTGGACAGCGGAAATTATGATTGATAGAAGTAATGCAGAAATATAAACGACGAATTTCTTTATTTGAGAATAAAAAGTATTGAAATTATAAAAAAGAACAAAAAAACCACCAAGCATAATTGTATAGTAAGAAGTTTGAGCATGCCCGGCGAGTAATTGTAGTGACAGAAACACACTTAATTTAATGAATTTTGTCATAGATCCTTGGTGGTTAATTGGCTTCAATTGCAAACACATAAAAATGACCCACGGCAGCCAGGCAAAAGTCCACACCATACTGATGAAACTTAATCGCGTAAGAATATACCCGCTAAAAGCAAACACAATTCCACCCATTAGTTGAGAGAAATGGCTGATTTCAAATTTTTTAAGGATCCTCATAATTCCTAAACCACCAATAAACAAATGGATAGGAATGAGTAACGTGACACCATAAGCTAAACCCTTAATTTGTCCCAGCCAATAAAATATTAATAAAAACCAGTTTAATGGATAAAAAACACCTGATTGGTGATTTGCAATAAAGGGAACACCCATTCCGTTATACGGATTCCACAAAGGAAAATCCCCATGTAGTAATGAGTCAAATAGGAATTGGTACCAGGGGATGAACTGCAATGAAGCTGTACCCCAAAAAATTACCCTACCATACAGCAAGAGAACCAGAAATGGTAAAAAAACAACAATAAATAAAATTATTTCATTTTTTTTAGTTTCTCTTAACTGTAATAATCTATTTATCATTAATTTTTAACACCAGATAATCAATATTTTCATAAACAGCTTTAATTTGAGGAGGTTCAAATTGCTTCATTACTTTTGTGGGTTCAATATCTCCAGGAACAACTATAAATTTTATATCAAATGACTGAATGAAATCCTGTGTTTCGACCTGACTGAGATCACCTTTATAAAAACGATCTAAAATTACGGTAATTTCACTCAAGTTTTTACTCTCAGGTCCATGACCGGTGATAACCTTTATGGGTACATAAGCGGGTAATACATTGCTTTCATCAAAAGGTGCCAGAATTACATCCCCAATATTAACATCCTTATACAAGTAATTACCAACATCAATAATGGATTTTGATACATAAATTGGCGAATTTAATGATTGTATTGCTGAATATGACCCAACAGAAAAAATCAGGGTTGATAGTATTACGGATGTAAATATTAAAATCTTCACAATCCTATTTTTATTATTCATGATGAAAACACCAATATAGACACAAAAAGCCAACCAGACACCTTCTGTCAATCTCCTTTGTATGCTGATAGGAAGATATGCTAGGATAGGGATCAAGATAATCCAAAGATTTATAAACAATGTGTAATTAATTTTTAGCGTCAAATCTTTTTTGTAAACCAGGATCAAGAAGAATACGCCCAATCCATAAGCAAACAGGTAATCAATTGTGGGGGGAGAAATGATCCGGTTTTGGTCTTGCCAGGCTGATAAATATGGATCAAATAAAAATGAAAAAAAATTATAAAAAAATAGAGGAGCAGAAGGGATAATCCAAAAAATGAAATTTTTAATATAAAACCTTGCGCTATTTTCCTTAATCGTTTTAACCAGGAAGTAGATTCCCACAACAAACCAACCAATAAAAAGGTTAATTGGTTGGAAAATACCACTTAAGAATAGTGAAAAACCGCTCTTCAATAACGACTTTTGCGAATATCCTGTATCCGAAACCATCATCAACAAAGTTCTGAAGGATTTGTATAGAAACGCTCTCGCAAATAATAAGTGCGGAAGACTGAATACCGATAGATAACCAAAAGTTTCTGGCGAATAAAATTCGAGAGGTAAGCGCTGACCAATTAATCCGGGAAAAATTATTGCTAACCATCCCAATCCTCCACCAAATATTAATAATACCGTGATCAGTAGAGAAGTTTTTCGATCCTTAACAATGAGGAAACTAAATTGATATGTTTCAAATATTAGAAAGAATATTCCTGCCCATCGAAACATGTGAAATAATACAATTAATTGAATAATCTGTGACGGTTGGCTTGTTAGTTTTCCTAGTAATATATAAGGAAAAAACGCAAAGAACTTCATTTGCGGATAGGCTGTGTACGGCGTAGTAAATAACCAATCGCCACTCGCCCCAATCATCATTTTCGCAAGATACGAATTTCCATCTCCCACGCCGATGATAAAACCACTAAATTTGAACAGATCATTTTCATTGTTGAAACCCAACCAATAAGGGATACTCGTAAAAATAATCACGAATATTGAAAAGATGATTGGCCATTTATATTCACGAAATCGATGCATCATTTTTTTATGTGAACCAATAAAATGTAAAAAATTGAAAATAACCAGGTTAAGCACTGTACAAACAGACCAGCAAAAATGATATTCGGTTTGAAAACCATTAGAAGTTCATGCTGACCTTCGGGAACACTAACTGACCGAAAAAGTGATTTACTGTCAAGAGCAACTTGTTGCCCATCAATAAAAATTTTCCAACCAGGATAGTTGATCTCGCTAATTTGAAGAATACCTCCACAACTTTCAATATCTAAAATAATCTCATTTGGAGAATATTTTTTAATCGTGTATTTGTTTTCCGACTGTGGACATTCTTGAAACCAGAGATAATTATCTTCTTCAATCTTATAAACATACTGATTTGAAATAAATTCGGAAGTCCCTAAATTACAGTCAAGCAGATCAAAAGCTGAGACAACAAATATAGTGTTTAGTTCCTGTAATTTTTCTCTTTTGGGGCAAATTCCATAATTATCCAATTCTGGGTTTCCATTTTCGAACGGAGGTAAAGTAACGGAATAATTGTCGATTGAAATACCAGAAACCTGCTCAAAATAATTTACGTATTGTTGCAGTTGTAGCGGATCAACACCATTCACCTGATGGATGTTCCAATACGCCCCTTGTTCTTGTGAAACACTATAAGATGGAGTGTATACACGAAAATTTGCAGGAATTTTGGACAATTTTCTTATTAATTCCGAGGATTTATTATTCACCGCAACACTCGACTCAAATCTCAAACTGGAATAATTCACAAAGAATAAATCGATCACCAAAACTAATATTAGAATATTTGCGAGAAATAGAGAATTATGTGTGTTATTTAAAAGAAGGAAAATAAGCAAAAATCCTGATGAAAAAGCAATAATAGGCCAGACAAAATTTATTGACAATTCTTTTGTCAGAAGAAACGAACCTAATGAAAATAAAATAACAAAAATAAATACTGGAGACAGAAAAAATAATCTATTAAATGAGTAATTATTTATACCTTTGTAAATTTCGTCAAACACCATTGCAGAAATAATGGAAAGAGAAAAAAGGAGAGGGAAAAGAAATCTTGCAGGTACCCGCATTAAAGAAAAACCAGGAATCTCATAAATCAAATTCATACCCGGAATATTTTTTCCAAATGACAAGATTAAAGAAATTAAAGCTAACACATACCACTTCCGAATATGCTTGTTGTGTTTATACAGAAAAACTCCCAGGATTGCTAGTAAAACCACGACTGCACCAGGATACACCCTGGTTTCTGCATTCCCCTCAAAAAGTGGAAATGATAAATTTAGAAAATCAATAAATGACATGGAAAAAATCATTTGCTCGTTTGGTGATAAACCTGATCTGTTAGAAAGGTTTAAGAATTGAAATAAAGGCAACCAGGTTGTTATTGATGAAAGCAATCCGATGCCAAATGAAATAGCAATAAATTTAGTCTGATTCAGAACAACAGTCTTATTTTCTAAGATCAAAACAACCCATATCAGGAAAGCAGGAATTGACCAGCGTAGATCAGCTAATAGTATTAAACCCCAGAATAATCCGCTTAATATGTTGCATTTTAAAGGATTTCCTCCTGATTTATATTTATTTGTTAATAAAAGCAACCAGGGAGTCCATGAAATTGCATAAATCAATGAAAGATGTCCTGCACCAATATGTGCATAAATTTTTGCTGAAAATACAAAGGCGATACTACCCAGTATGGAGCCATTTTCTGAGATATTCAGAGATTGTAGGAAATAATACATACCAAACAATCCGATCAGTAAATGCAACAAAAGCGTTATGTTAATTCCAGCCGGTAAAGGAAATATCAGCGCCAGCCAACCTGGAAAGTACCATAATCCGGAAAGCGGGTTAGCAGCAAAAGGATATCCAGAAAAAATAAGGTTTGACCAGAGAGGTATTTGATGGTGATCCTGCATACTTTTTTGGATAAATAAGAGATTTGAATAATGGGTTATGGGAATGTCAGAATACTGGGAACTTCCCAGATAGATAAAATCATTGATATTGAGCAAGATATTAATATTACCGATCAAAAATATAATAAACAAAATAATTAAATACTTTTTTGACTTCATTTTTCTACCTGATAAATGGCAACATTACCCGCGTTATAAATAATTTCAAGAGATTGTGTGATCGCAGGACAATTATTAATATTATTCGTGTACTCACAGAAAACGAAATCAACATTATTTTCTTCTAAGAAATTCCTGGACTGATTATCAGATAATTTATTCGTCCAGAATTCATTAATAAGAATCCTGGTCTCCTCAGCATTGATACTTTCAAACGGATGACCATAAACCACTTTAAATCTTGCCAAAGCAGGAATAATAAGACCATTTTCTTCATTCGTTAAGATAACTGACTTTTCTTCCGCATTGGCTTCGAGCCATTCGATAGCCTTGTCGACATTTTCATTTATAAAAAAAATTGGATCGTGATTATTGATTGCGTTCACACTTCCAGAGAATATCAATAAATTGGATGGCAAGACCATTCCAATTAAAACAAAAATGGTTAATTTTATTTTTTTCTTTTTTTCTGTTGAAAAATATTCTCTCAGTAAATTCCAAAAAACAATCACGATCGGCAGATAAATGCCAACCAGGAATCGCCTTTGAAGATTAAAAGGAAAATAAGCCAAGAATAAAGCGAAAACGATCCAGGAAAGCAATAAATATATTGATTTTTCCAGGATTATTTTCTTCTTCCATAATGTTATGAAGAGAATTAAAATCCCAATAATAAATGGAGAAAATGAAAATAATAAGTTGATGATTGAAGGAGTTTTTGTGACATTTTGTAAATTCCAATTATTTAGAATCGGATCATCTCGAATGGATAAATATTGATAAAATCCAATCGCACCAGCTGGAATGATAAACAATGCTAGATTAATGAATTTTTCTTTAGTAAATTCCTTATTTAAAATTATATTAATCCCAAATATTATCCCAATCATGATTGCTGCAAACGGTGAGATGCTGGTTAGAATTACACTGAGAAAGAAAATAATTATTGCGAATTTCATCCGATGTTGATTACGTATGATAAAAGTCAATAAAATTGACATGATTAATAAAGTCAAAACAAAATGAGGGGTTGAAAATGATGACAGGAAAATAAAGGATTCTGGCACCCAAAAATCAATTGGTAATTCACCTGACAGAAAATAGATCCATCCCAGGCCTCCACCAAACAGAAGCGAAATGAACGCACCTTTGTAATATAAATCTTCTTTCTTGTAGAAAATACTCAATAGTTCCTGCAAAGAAAAAAATAACAGGATTGCAAATAATATTCTAAAAAATTGATAAATAAACGAAATATTCAGACCTGAAACTCTGGAAATATGCCCGAACAATGTATAGAGTGTAAATATATAAATTTCATTATTCGATTCAGGTGAATAGGGTAAATCAAATGACCAGGCACCCGCTCCTCCTTGTTGCATTTTTGCAAAATAACTATATCCATCAATAGGATTAAAAACTAATCCTGAAAAAATAAGTCCATTTTTTGATTGACTATAGCCAAATAGTACAGGAAATAATAAGAAAAAAAGCCAGATAACCAGAACCGCAAGTTTCCATTTTTTCATCATTTCGAAGTATACAGCAAGCAAAAAGAAAGCACAAACTTATCATGGTCTGGTTTGCTTGCCTTTACACCCATCACATTCTATAATCCCTAGTATGAATCAAAGAACATTTCTTTACCAACTACAATTACTCGATCTCGAACTCGATAAAAATGAGAAGAGATTATCAGAAATCAGAGAAATCATTTCCTATTCTGATGATGTCAAAAAAATTGAACAGGCTATCGCAAAAATTGAATCAGAAAAGAAAACCTGTCAACAAAAATTAAATAAAATTTCCGGGGAAGCGCAAATCATTCAGGAAAAAACAAAAAAAAGTGAACAATCTCTATATGACGGAACGATTAAAAATCCAAAAGAGTTGCAAAATGTGAATATCGAAATTGATTCCTTGAAAAAAAGATTATTAGTTTTAGATGAGCAACAATTAGAGATTATGTTTTCCATTGAAGAATTGGATGATCAAATATCGATTAATAATCAATCATTGGAATCCATAATAAAAGAAAAAAATGCTCAAAAAGAAGTTCTGCTCATCGAAATTGAAGAAATTGAAAAATCAAATAACAAACTTACCATTGAAAAGAGTCCGATCTTAAACCAAATTGAGGGTGAATTCTTGCGAGCTTATGAAAAATTACGAAAATCGAAGAACAAAATTGCTATCTCTTTAATTGTTGATAATGCATGCTCAATGTGTGGAAATGGACTACCTCCTATGGAAGTTCAAAAAGCGAAGAGTAATGCTGACGAGATTTTCTGCCCGGTTTGTAAACGATTTTTATATTGTGGATAATCTGAATGTTCAACTGGCTCAATAATTTTCAACTGGAAAAAATATCATTTTTCTTAGGTTTCTTAAGTGCCACTATACTATGGATCGTTGTATCCAAATTTAAAATCTGGATACCTGACATTAAGCAATATTTCCAAAAAGTGGTAAAGATTCTTAAAGCCCAGCACACATCAGGTATCCAAAATGCAATAAAAAATGAAGCTTATTTAAGAGCGCAATCTAACCACTTAGCGAAAAGCTTGTTTTTCCTGGATGAAATCATAATCGAGCCAATGCTTCTAGCTCAACCCAGAACGAATCAAGAAGATGAAAATGTTATCTTTGAAAGTGAGATAGCTTCAACTGTCCCTTTTACACCAGATTTTCCTCTACTTAGCAGAAATTTTAATGTCCCTAGAATTTCCATAACAGACGCTGGACAAAAAAATGCGGATTTGGTTATTTGTGGAATGCCAGGATCAGGCAAAACTGTCACTTTAGCATATTTGGTCTCATGTCTGACACGAAACGATCCAAAATGCGGTTTATTATCTTCGAAAATCCCTTTGTATATAAATGTCCATGATACAGATGTTTTGCTTCAACCACAACAATCAATTTTTGATATGCTCTATAAAGCACTTTCCCCCAAGCTTCCAACAACAGTTCTGCCCAGACTTGTAAAATTTTTTCAAGAATATGTTGAAGAAAATAAAGCAATTTTAATTATTGATGCGCTGGATGAATTACCCACAACTGATTTTGATAAATTTGTTGAATTTCTTAGGAAAATTAAGCTAATTTTCCCCGATCTTCAAATGATTATTTCATCCTCTTTTTATCTGGGTGAACTTCTGTCATTGAACTTTTCTCCTTTGTTCTTGTCTTCCTGGTCGAACCAACAGATTATTAATTTTTATTCAAATTGGAATCAACTCTGGAAACAGGAAATATCAAAAAACAATCCATCAGACGATATTACTGCTTCCAATCCACTGATTTTGAATTGGGCTTCTGCTAACCTGAAACCTTTGACCCCGCTTGAATATACGTTACATATTTGGGGAGCCCTATCTGGTGATTTATCTGGACCCAGCATTCAGGATAAGTTTCAAACTTACTCGAAAAGAATTCTTCCCAACAAAGAAGCGTATGATTTTGCAATCTCATTGGCAAGTGATTTAATCAAGAATAAAAGTTGTTATATTAATTCGATCGATTCAAAAGGAGATAGCTTAAATAAAGTTATCCAATCGGAATTAATTCAACCAACAAGTACTGGTAAATTTATTTTCACACATTCTGAATTGATTGGTTATTTTGCCAGTTTGTCCCAAAACAAAGATCCAATCTCTGTTTTGAATCAAATAGACCTGCAATGGCCAGCGAATTTCGCTTATTTAGGTTTCTGTGCTGCTCAGGATTCAAATTCTGAATGGTTGACAACATACATAACTAAAGAAACATCTAAATTCCCAATTAATTTTCTAAGCCTCAGTCCCTGGCTGAAAATTACGAACAAGAATTTGTCCTGGCGCGTGAATTACATAAAGCAAATAGTGAAAATAATTCAGGACAATAATGCAAATTTTGCTACACGGATAAGAGCTATAGCAGGATTAGTACATTCAAACGACAATAGCTTACCGGTCCTTTTCCGGCAATTGTTATCCCACAGTGATAATTCCCTTAAAGAGTTGGCGTTCTATGCAATTAGCTGTTCGAGTAGGGACAATTCATTTATCACTGACCTCATTTCATTATCTCAAAAAATTCCTGCAAAATTGCAAAAAATTATCTGTCTGGCTCTTTCCACCTTCGAGGAAGAAAATGCGGTCCATGAACTTGCAAGAATATTATTGAATGGTGATGAGAAGGTGAGACAACTCGTTGCAGAATGCCTGGCCTTCAATCCGTCCAAGGGTACCGAAATTATTCAAGAGGCTGTAACCATGGATGATATAGTTGTCAGAAGGTCGGCAATTAATGGATTGGTGAAAATAAATAATTTATGGGCAATTCAAACATTAAAGAATATAATGATCCAGGATAGCCAATGGGTTGTAAGAAATGCAGCTACCCAGGCATTGGAATATTTAGAGTCTGAAAACCCATGCATACCAGATCGAAAATTACCCCTGAGTGAAACGCCCTGGTTAATTGAATTTGCTGGTAATCAAAACCTGGGGGTGTCAATTGATCAATCGGTCGCCCCAATTTTATTATTAGCGCTCGAGTTCACAAGATAAGAAAGATATCAATAAAGCTTTGATGTATTCCACTCAGGATGCCAGTCAAGAAACAATATCAAAGATGATTGAAATTGCCACGGCATCAACTGATCAAACATTAATTAACCAGATATTTATTACATTATATATATTGAGAAATTCGAAAATTTCACAGGATCTAGAATTTTGAATGTTTTATCCCTAATTTTTAAAATTTTCCCTTACAATGACGCAAAAATTGTTACCAAAAGAAATTCGATTATTTGAATTCCAATCAACAGGACAATTGGGCTAAAATCCAACATGCCAACCATTGGCATTCTATTGCGTATTGGAGCTAATAAAGGTTCAACAAGTTGATCAATGGTTTGTCTTATTGGATGATACGGAGACATAAAATAGCTTAATAAAACCTTGGCAATAACCAATAAAGAAAATATATTCGCTGCAATTCTTACCAAAACAATTAAAAAATCAAACATTCTACCCTCATTTTATTATTTTTCTCTGGATCCCATAATTGCTGTACCTATTCTTATCATCGTTGCTCCTTCAGCAATCGCCATTTTAAAATCATGACTTGTACCCATGGAGTATTCACGAATGGATAATTCAGGAATATTGATTTCTAGATACTCACCTAATTCCCTTAATTTCCCAAAATAAGCCCTGGATTCTGCTTCATTATTTGTAAAAGGAGGCATAGTCATTAACCCTTGAACAATTAAATTAGTGCAGTTTATCACTTCCGCAATTTCATCTATTAATGACGACCATTTATTTTTTTCTGAAGCGTCCCAACCGTATTTGCTCTCTTCACCTCCAACATTAAATTGCAATAATACTGGTAATTTCATGTTTGAAGCTTTTAATTGTCGATCTAAGCGTTTGGAAATCTTTACACTATCCAGTGATTGCATCATGTTGAATTCATTGATCACAAGTTGGGATTTTCTGCTTTGAAGATGACCGATCATGTGCCACTCAAGATATTCAGGTAAATCATTTAATTCATTTTTCTTTTCTTTGGTTTCTTCCGGATAGTTCTCTCCCAGGTATCGAGCGCCTGCTGCAATAACCTGTTCGACCTTCTCACTCGGTTGGCTTTTCGTTACAACGATAAGTTTTACGGATTCTCTTTTCCTATTGAACAAATTACAATAAGAATTAATATCATTCATAACTTTCCTATAATTCCTGCCAATAGAGACATCCATAAAACCTACTTTAAACTCATAAACACGCCAAACCTACCCGATTTTTGACCTTCTAACCGATAAGAATACCAATCATCCAAATTGCAGGCAGTACAGATTCCAGCGACTTCAATATGTTTTACACCTGATTGGTGTAATAATAACTCATTTGATTTCCATAAATCAAAATATGTCTTGCCATTATTGGTAATTAACACTTCAGACCGAATATCGTTTAAATGATCCTCAACTTCAATAATTACTTTCTTTCCAACTTCATAATGATCAGGTCCAATTGAAGGTCCAATTCCTGCAAGAATTTGTTCAGGATCACTTGAAAATGTGTCAATCAAATACTGCACTGTATTTTGAACAATTCTTTTCACAGTTCCCTGCCATCCAGCATGCACAATCCCAATGATATTATTTTTGGGATCATAAATCAGAATTGGTACACAATCCGCAAATTGCATAAACAAAGACACATCTTTGGAGTCTGTCATTATCGCATCAGCTTGTTCATGTTTTGTACCAGATTTTCTCGGTATTCTCGTAAACTTCACATGATTACTATGAATTTGCCAGACATCAAATATGGAATCAACTGATTGATCAAAGACATGAAAAATTCTTTTACGATTTTCCATTACATTCTCTCGTGAGTCTCCTGCTGATTCCCCTACATTTAAGCTTGAAAATGAATCAGGACTAATACCTCCTGATCGTGTAAAAATTCCATGGTTGATTTTTTCTTTTGGAAAACTTTCGAACGTAAAATATTTCAGGTTCCCAAAATTATTGGTTATCATAAATTATTACCCTAGTGATTTAATGTATTTAATTTTTTCAGTAATGATTGTTCTGGTTTCTGCCATACTTTCTTCGATCAAAGGAAATAAATACCAGGCAGTAAAAAATCCAAACAAAGAACCTGTAATAGATCTCAGGGTTGGATTACTCTCGCGGACAGGTAACCAATCCGGCAATGAACTCGCCAATCCCGGTAATTGAGAAACGCCATCGAATCCAATGGGTACAATAGCAATGAGAACCCAGATATACCATTTAATTGATTTTATCTTTCTTCCAGACAAAATGAAAATTAAACCAAAAAACAACATGCTCGCGTAAATCGCAATATCACGTTGACAAAGAGCAACTTTATATCCGGTAAAATCGTTGCCTTTAAATTTTTGAGCTTCACGGATATTTATCACTGGTTGGTTTGAAATTTCTTCATAGGTAATTACTCCCTCAATCCCTGCAACAGATCGAGGATAATATGCTTGTTCTCCGAAAATAAACCAGGACCTGAAGGCTAATTGGTGACAAAGTGGTTTATAAATTGTGTAAATTATATTTGCAGGTAATTCGGCTCCAGTTTTTAATAAGTATGGAGCCAAAAAAGGTAATCCGACATAGAGAGATAAAAAGAAAATCATTAACCAAATATAACTTTTGGACAACCACAATGAAACTTTGTCTAAATTGGTTATTTTCCTGCCTGCTTCAATCCTTTGTTGATATTGGTTATCACCCACTTCGGTTAATTGCCTTTCTCTATCCTTGCCAGCGAGTATAGTCATTTTCAAGTTGGATTCAAATATTTCTCCCGAGAGAGTGTACGGACCGACTTTTACAAAAGGTGATACATCCGCATATTTATTAATCAAATCCTCAGAATCTGAAATATCAATTATTTGAAAATTAAAATCAATCTCCGCTTTTAGTTTTTCCAACATGGCAGAAATTTGATTTTGCTGTTCCGCATTTTTTATATAAGCTACAACGTTTATCAATCTTCTCTCCAATCCACCCTACAAACCAAAATCTACAAAGAAACCAAATCTATTCAACGTTTCTAAAGTTCCAAAAAATAACATGGCACCGATAATGATCAAAATTACTCCCATAATAATTTCGACATAGCGCATCGTCTTGCCATACTTTTGAATAACTTTAACAACCCATCCAATTCCTAAAGCCGCTAGAAGAAACGGAATTGCCAATCCTGCGGAATAAGCTGTTAGTAATTTCATACCTTCTAAAATGGATCCTCCACCGACGGCTAAAGTGAGTATAGCCCCTAAAACAGGACCTACACAAGGTGACCATCCAGCTGAAAAGAATATGCCCATTAACCCAGATGATAAATATGACCTGTTTTGTTGGGCTTTATTTTGGATTCGTATATCATATTCTAAAAATGGTATACGTAATATCCCTGTCATATGCAATCCAAAAACGATCACGATCAATCCACCAATTTTGGCCAACAGCCAGCGTAAATTATATAATAGACCCCCAAGCGCTGAGGCAGTGGCACCCAGTGAAATAAAAACCAGGCTGAACCCTAATACAAAGGCGATACCATGTGTGAAGGTCTCCCACTTGAATTGCTGTAGATTCAGAAGATTTAAGAACCGCGAGCGAGCGACCACTGAGGTAGCTGATATATGCGGGTACCAACGAAAACACACAGGGAGATAAAAACGATGCTAATCCTGCTAAGAATGCTAACCCTAACGTTAAATCCATTTACACCTCAAAATTCTCTGACATCTATTTGTGTTCCGCCTGGCATTGGGATCGTGATATCTCCAGGGTCACTGGAAACGGTTGGAAGAGTCCATCGGAAGATCCATTGAGCATCTTCTGGTTTTACATTAACACAACCATGTGATCTGGGAGTTCCGTAGTCGTTGTGCCAGAAAGTTGAATGAATAGCAACACCCGTTCCAGAAAATAATATTGTCCAACCCACTCCTGGGATGTCCCAACCACCTCCGGTCGTTCCACCTGTCATATGCGTAGATATTTGTTTTCTCCACGTTCGATGAACACCACGTGGGGTTCCCCAGTTTTCAACAATTTGTCCATCAGAATTCCACTTTGCACCGGATGAGATCTGGCAATAATAAACTTCAACGCCATTTTCAAGACAGGTTAAGTATTGTCTGGATGTGGTTGCGTCTACATAAACCATTTTATTTTCAACTTCAGGAGAAATTGGTTCTAAATCTTTTTCTGTGAGGGGTCTAAATGCTTTTGCATTTGCCCAAAAAATATCTCCAAAACCATATCTTTCGTTAACTTGATAATAATTTTCTCCATCCTCGCCAGTTTTTAGATCATCAATCCAAATAATCTGGGAATAATACAAACGAGGATTAATCGCTTCTTTCAGCCAGGGAGATCTGGCAGGAGGGTTATTTAAAATCAAATCAACATAAGGAACCGTAACTTCAGCCCAAAATCCTTTTCCTAAGCTCGTCTCAGGTAAGTTTTCAATAACTGAATTTTCAATATTATTGACAGGTTGCAATGAAGGTGCATAAATATAGCCATCGGGCGTTTCAACCCACCTTGCGTTCATCATTCCACCAGGTATCTCACCAATTACTTCCCGAAGCCATACAACAACTGCATCTTCATAAAGAACACCTAATGATTCAGCCTTGATTGAAGGTTTGGATCTAATATTCACTAACCCGCTACATACCCTTCCCAACTTGTCTGTTCCAGAAATGTCAGTTGCTTGAGCGCTTACATCCAACCAGGGATAAATAATCACCGCTCCACCAAATGCAACTACACCTTTTAAGAGGTCTCTTCTAGAAAATTTTTTCGAAAACCAATACATAATGAAAAGATAATCGCTAAAAGTTTACTTGTCAACTCTTTATAAAATCTAAAGCTTTTGAAATCTTATCTGTAATAACCAATTGTTTTACTTCTTCAATCTCTGGCCACCAAAGTGCATCGCCAGGTTGATATGGCACTACCTCTCTGATCAATTTGAAGATAACCCTAGTTCCATCTCCGAGCCTTCCATCCGGATAATTACGTAATCTCAAATCGATCGCTCTTGCTGCTGTATATAATTCAATAGATAAAACATGCTGAACATTTTTCAAAATTTGTAGCGTGTGTTTACAAGCATTCATCGCATTTGCGTTATGATCCTCCTGTTCAGCAGATGTTGGAATTGAGAACACACTATCAGGATGTGCTAAGGTTTGATTTTCAAGCACCAGGCTTGCTGCTGTGTATTGAGGCATCATTAACCCTGAATTCAATCCAGCCGCTTCGGGATGATCTACCAACATGGGAGGAAGTCCTGCATTTAGATTCTCATCGGTCATGCGGTTTACCCGTCTTTCCGAAATAGAAGCAATTTCTGATAAAACGATTCCCAGAAAATCCATGGCAACCCCGACTGGTTCACCATGAAAATTTCCTCCTGAGAGGGCGATCCCTGGAGTGAATAATAAGGGATTATCTGTAGCAGCGTTTATTTCTCTGCTAATTATTTGCCAGATAAATTGAAGTGTGTCTCTGGCAACGCCCTGAACTTGAGGAGCACACCGTAAGGAGTAAGCATCCTGAACCCGATCAGTAGAATTAATTAAGTTCGAATTTTGGATATATTTCCGCACATTATCAGCAACTTCCATTTGACCCAATTGACCACGAGCTACATGAATACGGTGATCAAAAGCAGAGCTGCAACCCAACATAGCTTCCAAACTCATCGCTAAGGATATCTCTGCAATATCGATTAATGATCTTGTATCATATAAACTGAGTGCTGCAATAGCTGCTGAAAATGTTGCCCCATTATTGATAGCCAGACCTTCTTTTGCGCCAAGTATCAGCCTTGGGATGCCAGACCTCTCCATGGCTTCTTTGCCACTCATCTTATGACCCTGATAATTTGCATAACCAGAATCTTCTTCCAGATCATTTTCATCGGTTGTAAAAATCAACGCTAAATGGGATAAAGGCGCCAGGTCACCTGAAGAGCCTAATGAGCCCTGAGATGGTACCTCTGGGATCACATTTGAATTTAACATATGAACGAGTGTTTCAACGACCTCAAGTCGAACGCCAGAAAATCCTTTTGTCAAAGTATTGGCTCGAACCAACATGGCTGCTCGAACAATCTCTGAAGGAAATGGATCACCAGTGCCGACCGCATGACTCAATATCAGATTTCTGCTAAGCTTTGAAGAATCTTCGTGAGCTATTTGTTTATTCGCAAAAATCCCAAAACCAGTATTAATCCCATACACGGCTTTGTTAGATTCAATGATAGTATTTTTTAAATCATTCGAATTCTTTATATTCTCAATACCGGAATCTGAAATTTTTACTTTTTCAAAATTGCGTGCAACTCGCACAATTTCTTCAATCAGCAGATGATGACCATCAATTGAAATCATCTATACTCCCTTATTAAAAAAGAATTAAACCAACCAACACGACAATGGCTGGCACAGTTACATTATCCCAATCTCTCACAGGAAGGGATTCAATAATTGTTGCCAGAATATTTAGTAACAATATTTTTGGAAAACTTTCCAAAAAAATAATATTTATGAACCCAAAATTTATAAATATTAATATCAGAATAGATGAAAAGATCAATCCACCTAGAAACATAGAAATGGTACCGGCAAATGATTTACCTGGAGACCATTTTAAGGCAAAAGAAGGCACTCTCCTGCCTATGATATCGGCAAAGCCATCACCCCCACACAGGATCATCAAGGCAATTATGCCAATCGGAGACTCTCTCCAGAAAACTATTGTCAACAATACAAATACTATTCCGTAAAAAAAAGGACCCTTTAGGATTTCTTTTGGATCACCTGTTCTGGACATTGCATCAACCGATGCCTGATCCTTGATCACACCAATCCCAATCAGGAAAAATTGAATAGTAATTAAAAATGGAATGATTGCTGCGAAGTAACGGGAAAGTTGATCTTCAGGGAAAAAAAGCCAACAAAGAACAAAGATTGGACCAGTTCCAATGTGAATGATTTTTCTACTCAGTTTTTGTGATATAAAGCCTTTAACAGCGAAGCGATCGATTAATCGTAACCATATGATTGATAAGATCAATGTAGTAAAAAATGCTAACCACAATGGCATCATTTAGCTCTTAATCTGTAATCTTTCTAGTTCGTGAAATTTCTCTCTCTTGATCACGTTTAGCGATACTGTCACGCTTGTCATACATCTTTTTACCTTTCGCCAGGGCGATTTCAATTTTTGCTTTTCCGTTGCTCAGATATAAAATCGTAGGAACTACTGTTAATCCTTTTTGACGAACTGCATTCCAAATTTGATTAATTTCTTTTTTGTGTAACAATAACTTCCTTTTGCGTTTTGGATCATGATTGAAAATACTGGCAGCGTCATACTTGGCTACATGAGAATTGATTAACCATGCTTCCAGGTTATCTATCTGAATAAATGCTTCTCCAATACTTACCTGTCCGGCACGGATAGATTTAATTTCACTTCCTTGAAGTTCTATGCCAGCTTCAAATTTATCCAAAAGAAAATACTCAAAACTTGCTTTTCGGTTTTTTGCGATAATCTTTATTCCACTCATAGCGTGATTTTAACATAACATTTAGAATTAACATCAGATCACGTCAAAATGATTTTACAAAGGATCAAAATGGAAAATAAAACATTTGATATATATATAAATCCTTACTATTTCAAAATTAGTAAACCTTTAAATAATAATTCCACCCAGATCTATTGTCTGATTCATGGTTGGTCTGGTAATGAGAAATCCATGTCAATTTTTTCTTCCTCAATTCCGGATGATTCAGTTGTTATTTTTCCTCGTGGTCCATTGCAATTAGCAGAAAATGAATACGCATGGGTCGATATCCGAAATACTACAAAACCTACTTTTGAAGATTATTCAAAAATTTCTTTGGAATTAATTAAATCAATTCAAGAATTAATCCCGAGTATAAATCTACAACTCGCAAATGAAAAAATTAATTTGGTGGGTTTTAGTCAGGGAGCTGCAATTTGCACAGTTTTAAGTATTCTACTTCCTGAAAAGTTCAATAAAGTTGCCTTGCTTTCAGGATTCCTACCTGCTAAGCCTCCAACTTTGGAACCGGCAACATTATCTTCCATTCACTATTACATCGCCCATGGAACACAGGATAAATTGGTGGAATTTGAAAAAGCATTGGAATTAAAAAATTATCTGGAAGAATATAATTCAATTACGAAATTCTGCCAGGAAGATTTAGGTCATAAAATTGGGTCTGCTTGTTTGAAAAATCTTAATTTATTTTTCAAAACTTAATTTCATTATCGAACTCTTATAAATGAAAATAGAGTAAGCAAAATACCAGTGACACCCAAAATAACAATCACCATTCCCATCGGAATTCCACCGGGTAATTGGTTGGGAGTGTTCTCGACATAGGTTGGTATGGCTAATGGCGCTGGTTCAGTAAAAGTAGGTAATCTGGTGGGTTGCTGTGTAACCACAAATTGAGCAGCTAAAGTCGGATCAATCGTAGCAGTAAATTGAGGGGTCACAGTAGGAGGAGGTTCTACAATGGACAATTGCCCAGGAGAAAGACTTACCAGAACGGAAAATACCCAACCCTTTCCTCCAGCAACACCAGGATATTCAATCTGAATCCACTCTCCCCCAGAAGATCGCCCTAATGCAGGAGCTGTTTGTCCAACCAGTAGTACGCCAACTGAAGGATATAAGGTGCTTGGACCTGATCTTACGTTGATAAAGTCTTCATTTTGGCTTGGCCGAACAGTGATAATAACTCCTGAAGGAGTACCTGTAACTGTTGGTACAGACACTGTCGGTAACTGAGGTAAAGGATAAGCATTGACTGACAGGACATTATAAAATAATGAAATCAGGAGTATAACGCCAGCCAATAATGATATTTTCTTGATCACACTATCTCCAATAATTTCTTTTTTAAGAGTAGCTTGATTATAATATAATTATGGAACATAAAACTTTTCACGGCAACATAACCCCTATTGATATTTCAAAAGCATTATTTGCACATTTTAATCGAGGAAATTATCGGGTTCAACAGATTGGCAGTGGGGAAAACATCATCATTCAAATTGCTTCTATAACCAATGCTTCTTCCGGAGGACTAACTTCGATAGGAGTATCTGTTCAAAAATTTGAAGATGGCGTTATGGTTCAGATTGGTAAACAATCCTGGATGGGAATTGCTGCCAGTTTAGGTAAAACCGCGCTGAGTGCAATCCGAAACCCCCTCTCGTTATTGGGAAGAATTGATGATGTCGCCCAGGACATTGAGAGTTTATCGATACGAGATGAGATATGGTCCGTTATCAATCAAACAGCGTATAACCTTGGGGCAAGTTTTGAACTTTCAGAACGATTGAAGAGGTATATCTGTAATTATTGTGACACGCCCAACCCTATAGGCGAATCGAGTTGTATTGCTTGTGGTGCACCGTTAGGTAGTATTCAACCAAAAACATGCAGATTCTGTGGATATATTGTCACGAGCGCAGAAAGCGTTTGCCCAAATTGTAAGAAACCTAATTTTGGTTAATTCTCTGGATTTCTCCAATGGCGGTTATCACCTTTAATAAAAAAGTCCACGCCAGGAGGACCCCAGGTTCCGGCTTCATAAACCGGCAGATATTTTCTCGGATCTTCCTTCCAACCATCCAGAATTCTATTAATAAATCCCCACTGACTTGTCACTTCATCCGATCTGGTAAATAACGTAGCATCTCCGTATAAAGCATCTTGGATCAAACGTACATAGGCTTCGGGAATTTTGATATCGAAGGATTCTTCATAATCAAAATTCATTTCTACTGGTGAAATTTGATTGATATGACCGGGCATCTTCGCTCCGAAGCTCAGCGTAACACCTTCATCAGGTTGAAGTTTCATAACCAGCACATTTGGGGCATCGCCAGCCATATTATGCCAATTAAATAACGAAAGTGGGATTTGTTTAAATTGTATGGCAATTTCCGTCATTCTTTTTGGCAAACGTTTTCCTGAACGCAAATAGAAAGGGACTCCAGACCAGCGCCAATTATCGATAAACAATCTGGCAGCTAAAAATGTCTCAGTGATTGATTCTCTTGCAACACCATCTTCATCCTTATAGCCAATAACTTTTTTGCCATCGATATATCCAGAGGTATACTGGGCCCGAAACGTATTATCCAAGACACCTTTCGCATCATAGGGTTTTAAGGCGCGTAGAACTTTGACTTTTTCATCACGAACACAATCAGCCGTGAATCCAACAGGAGCTTCCATTGCAGTTAAAGCCAATAATTGGAGTAGATGATTTTGAAACATGTCACGAATAACACCAGAATTTTCGTAATATCCAGCTCTTGTCCCAACTCCCACGGTCTCTGCAACAGTTATTTGGATATGATCCACATATTGTCTATTCCACAGGGGCTCAAAAATACCATTGGCAAATCTTAAGACCAGAATATTCTGAACCGTTTCTTTCCCTAAATAGTGATCAATTCGATAAATTTGATTTTCATTGAATACCATATGCACCAATTTATCCAGATTTTTGGCTGTCGCCAAATCTCTGCCATAAGGCTTTTCAATGACTATTCTTGTCCAGCCCTCTGTTAAGTGGCTTAATTCTCTTTTTCCGATTAACTCGATAATTGTTTCATAAGATTCAGGTGGAGTAGCTAAATAAAATAATACATTCCTAATTTCTTCATCAATCAAATATTTCCTTAATTGATCGTAACCCTCTGGTTGGGAAAATGATGACTGAATGTATTTCACATTCGAAAATATTTGATCAATTTTTTCTTCTTCGACTTCTTTTCCGGAATAAGAACGAACAGAATCCTTGAAAATTTTTTTCAAATGATCATTATCCCAATCTCGACGAGCAAACCCAATAATATTCAAATAATTTGGAATGCGATCAGATTGATAAAGTTCATAAATTGCTGGAATTAATTTTCGGCTGGTCAGGTCACCTGTCACCCCAAAAATCACCACAGCAGTATTTGCCAGGTTTTCAGATTGTTTTTGCTCATTGTTTATCATTGTGCCTCGATCCAGGTTCTTTTATATGTAAATTTATTTGTTTTCTTTGATTAATCAAAAATAAACCTTTTCTCAGATATAATTCAATCATAATTCCATTTCTTTATTATAAGGATTTATTTATGTCTAGCCATCCTTTGCACATATTTTCAGGTTCTCGGTTTGTTCAAATAGCTGAAGAGATTGCTTCAGAATTAGATTTACAACTCGGAAATGCAACTTCAACTTTCTTACCGGACTCTGAGATTCATGTAATCCTGAATGAAGTGGTACGCGAACATGATGTGTTTTTTATTCATTCCATAACCAGACCCGTAAACGATGCTATCATTGAACTTTTACTCTATCTTGATGCATTTAGACGTGCAAGTGCCAATAAAATTAATGTAATAATCCCATACTTTCCTTATGCCAGGCAAGAAAGGATGTCAAAAGGCCGGGAAGCAATCAGCGCCAGAGTGATCGCAAATTTAATTGAACAACAGGGCGCTTCAAGGGTTATTTTCATCGATATTCATAATCCTGCCATCCAGGGCTTTTTCAATATACCTGTTGATCCGATTTCTGCGATCCCAATTCTCTGCAACCATCTTAGTAAATCTGATTTATCAAATGCTATTATAGTAAGTCCTGATGTGGGCAGAGCTTCATTGGCAGGTAAGTATGCTGAAAGGTTAAAACTTCCATTAGCGATTATGCACAAACGAAGGGATGATTTTTCAACCACTAGAGTAACTCACATCGTCGGAGAAGCAGCTGGTAAAAAACCGATCATCATCGATGATTTAATTGCTGGAGGAAGTATTTTAAAACAATTAGACACATTGTATGATCACGGAGTAACAGAAAAAGTCTGGCTGTCTATAACTCATCCAATTCTGTTAGATTCTGCCATAGATATAATCAAAAGTGATCCTAGAATTGAGCGTGTTATTGTCACCAACACTTTGCCACTCCCAGAACGGGCAAAACAATGCAAGAAAATTGAACAGGTTTCCATTGCACCACTTCTATCAGAAATCATCAGAAAAATTTATCACGGTGAAAGCATTTTAAATCAATTAGTCTTATCCTAATTATTAGTCAATTAGAAAGGTAAATCCCATGGTTTCAATATTCGCAGATACAACCTCCAGCATCCCCGTTGAAGATGCAAAAGCGCTTGGAATTGAGTATTTCCCCCAAATCATCATATTTGGAGACGAATCATTTAAAGATGATTATGAAATAGATTCAAACACATTCCTTAAGAAACTTGTCGCATCTTCTAATTTGCCAAAAACTGCAGCACCACCACCCAGTTTATATAATCCTTTTTACGAAAAACATCTGTCAACGGGAGATTCCATTATTGTCCTTACACCATCTTTAAAAGTAAGTGGTACATTTAGAAGTGCAGAAGTAGCTGCCCAGGAATTTCCGAATGCAGATATTAGAGTAATTGATACATTAGCGATAGGTGCATCTTTAGCATCCATTGTGAAAGTTGCGAACAGACATGCCCAAGAAGGTCTTTCAAGCGAAGAAATCATTAATAAAGTTGAGGATTTGAAAATCAGAGAAAGAAATCTATTTGTTGTTGATACACTTGAATATTTATACAAAGGAGGGAGAATAGGTGGAGCAAAAATGCTTTTTGGAAGTCTACTCCAGGTGAAACCACTCCTTAGCCTAAAAAACGGACAGGTTGAACCAGTTGACAGCCAACGCACATCCAAAAAAGCGCTTGCAAGATTAAAGGAGTTAGTCGTTTCAGAATGCAAAGATAGGGGGTTCTCAATGTTCAGTATCCAACACGGAGCTGCTGAAAAAGAAGCTAAATCGCTTGCAGAAGATTTCAAACAGTTACTTGGAATTGACATGATTGAAATTTATGAACTACCACCAGCCTTTTTAACGCATTCAGGTCCAGGTGTACTGGGTGTAAGTTATTTTGTTGATTAATAACGTAAAACATTGATTTATAATTTCGATGTGTGACGGTTTTTCGATCCAGAATGATCTTGTAATTTTCCTTGATAATTCGATTATTGCTGTTAATAAACCATCTGGATTACGAACAATTCCTGATGGATATGATAAAAGCAAAGAAAATTTACAAGCAATCCTGAAAATTGAATTTCCAGAAATAATGACGGTTCATCGTCTTGATAAAGAGACCAGCGGAGTAATTTTATTCGCCAGAAATAAGGACACCCATCGAAATCTAAATACTCAATTTGAAAATAGATTAATTCGAAAGAAATATTGGGCTATTTCCCATAATATTCCTGAATGGGATGACTACACATCAAGATTTCCCCTTTTGGTGGATGGAGATCGTCGACACAGAACGATCATAGATCAATTCGGAAAATTATCCGAAACACATTTTATCAGGCATAAATTTGATCAGAAAAAATGTTTATCTTTCTTGGAAGCAATTCCACATACTGGCTATACGCATCAAATTAGATCTCATTTATCTTTTCTTGGTTTTTCAATTCTTGGAGATCATCTTTACACAAAGAACCTTTCCAATTCTCAACGGCAATTAAATTCTCGTATTAATAGAATGATGCTTCATGCTGCCTCAATCGAGTTTCTTCATCCCCAGACAAACCAGGAAATTCTGATAAATACTGATGTTCCATTTTCATTAGACAATATATAAATAAACGGAGAAGAAATGATCCTCCTCCGTTTATAATGCTGAAATGCAACTACATATTATTCTAAAATCTTTTTGATTTCTACAGGTTTTTTACTTTGTAAAAACGCCCAAACTACAATCGCGAAGAGCACAACAACAACAATCCATCCAACGACACCTAGCTCCTGATACTTCACGATCACAGGTGCTGCCAATAAACTGACAAGGTTTACAACCTTGATCATTGGGTTGAGAGCAGGACCAGCGGTATCCTTTAAAGGATCTCCTACCGTATCTCCCACTACTCCCGCTTTATGGCGTTCTGATCCCTTTCCTGTGTTGGCTTGGAGATCACGAGGTTCATCTTCAATTGATTTCTTTGCGTTATCCCAGGCACCACCAGAATTTGAAAGGAACACAGCTAATAATTGGCCACTTAGAATAACACCTGCTAAAAATCCTCCCAATGCTTCTACTTGAAGAACCATCCCCACAATCAATGGAATGACGACAGCTAATAATGCGATCGGGACCAATTCTTTTTGAGCCGATTCAGTTGAAATTCCTACGACCTTGGCATAATCAGGTTTCACCGTTCCTTCAATCACACCTGGAATTCTAAATTGACGACGAACTTCATCCACAACCTGGCCTGCCGCCCGACTGACCGCTCGAATGTTCAGTGCGCTAAATAACCAGGGTAAAGCACCACCAATAAGCAACCCGACAAACACGTTGGTTTCGGATATCCGGATTGAATCGATCACCGGCACATTCAATTGAACCTGGACGCGACCAACATCAATCATGTAGGACGCAAAAAGACTCACTGCCGCAATTACAGCTGATGCTATAGCGATACCTTTCGTTATGGCTTTGGTCGTATTACCGACTGCATCAAGATCAGCCATGATCTGGCGTGCTTCCTTTGTCTCTTCATCTTCCATGTCATGCCAGGCCATTTCTCCAATGCCATTGGCGTTGTCCGATATTGGTCCAAAAGAATCCATTGCTACATTGTTGCCGGTGTGACTGAGCATGCCAATACCAATCATCGAGACCGCATACATGACGTAGATAGGTGCCTCTGCACTGAATAATAACAAAGCAAAAATGAAGCTTATCGAAATCACAACCAATGCCCATACACTTGATTCCATACCAACTGCTAAACCAGATAGAATAAGCGTAGCGCTACCAGTATCCGCAGATTTGACAATTTCCTTAACCGGTGGTTTCTTTGTTGATGTGAAATATGAAGTGAGTGGATTAAACGCAACAGCTAACCCAACACCAATTGTCGTCAGCATCCCTAATCGCCAGTCACCAGCATATGCAATTGCAACAACAAATGACCATAAAATTGTATTGATGCTGGATACTTCATAAGATCGGAACATTGCTTCTTCCGAGTCATGTGCCCGTAAGAATTTAATCGGGAATTTCATCCATATGGGAACAGCGAATGTCCCCATAATAGAGCTCACAACACCAATTGCCCGTATGATGAGTGGATAAACAATCCATTTTAAATCACCAGTTAGCGAAACGAGCACAATACCTAGAATTAATGAAGAAACAATAGTAACCTCATAACTCTCAAAAATATCAGCTGCCATACCGGCGCAATCACCTACGTTGTCACCAACCAGGTCAGCAATCACAGCCGCATTTCTTGGGTCATCTTCAGGTATATCCTGTTCAACTTTTCCTACCAGGTCTGCGCCAACATCGGCTGCTTTCGTGTAAATACCTCCACCAACTCGCATGAACAAGGCCACCAGAGTACCGCCAAAACCAAAACCCAATAATGCATCCGGTGCTGCTTTGCCAAATATCATGAAAATGATTGTTCCACCGAGAAGTCCGAGACCATCTGTGAGCATCCCGGTAAAAGTACCGGAATAATAAGCGATTGATAGAGAATCATTGAGGCTGGTTCTTGCAGCAGAGGCTGCTCGAACAGAAGCTTGGATCGCCATTCTCATGCCCATTTGTCCAACCAAAATGGAGAAGGTTGCTCCAACAATAAATGCGATCGATCTACCAATAGCTATCACCAAACTGACGTTTCGACCTGCAAATTCCTCTTGAGCTTCTAAACTTGGTGGAACTACGTAAACACTGAAAAACAAAACAACAGTCAAAATTACGATGGAAGCTATAATCGTCCGCAATTGCCTTGATAGATAACTGTCAGCACCAATGCGAATTGCATTCCAGACTTCCTGCATCTTCTCAGTTCCCTTATCTTTTTTCAAGACATGTTTCCTGAGTAAATATGCATACACAAGGCTAATTATTGCAACAACGATAATTCCAAGCATAGAAATTTGCTCAAAAGCGTTAAATCCATGCCTGGCTAGACCAAAAATATTCATTTTTCCTCCTCAGAGTAGATAAAATTGGATAGTACAAGAAACTTAGATTGTTGAACTCAGCCCCAAAAGATTATTTTAGTCGGATTAACAAATGTGTCAAATGAAATTCAAGACAAATCTTACAAATTTTCTATAATTTATTTGAATTTCATCCTCAATAATTAAAATCTTAAAGTTTTCTAATCTAATTAAATATATATTTCACAAATTCCTTATTGACTTCATATTTTTTTTGTTGTAATATCTAACTTGCTAATTTTATTTGAACTTGTAACGAGCGGAAATTTCCGCTCGTTTATGTGCACAGACAATTTTCAACAGCTTTTGCTATTGAATTTTAGAATGAAAAAGTGTATGCTGAAGAATGCAATCTTTTTATATAAATAATATAGACCATTGGTCTTTTTGTAATAAATTACCTTAAGGGATTAGTTTAAAGTATGGATAATTTCCTAAATGTTGTCGATGATGATAATGAAGAATTAAATGAATATCCGGCGATTGCCAGATTAATTGAACTTGGCAGACAAAAATCTTATGTAACGATTGATGATATTCTTCATTTTTTCCCAGAAGCAGAACAAGATGTAGAGCAATTAGAAGAAGCCTTTGCTGCACTCATGAGTGCAGGTATTCCGTATGTTGAAGATGAGACACCATTAGATGGTCCAGCTGAAGATGATTTAGAGCTTGACCTAGATGATAAAGAACTCGATGAAGAAGAAGCCGCAAAACTTGTTTTTGATGACCTTGAAAACATAGACACTGACGATACAATTGGTCTTTACCTTAAAGAGGTTAGTAGAGTTCCATTATTAACTGCTGAAGAAGAAGTTGAATTGGCCCAGCGAATTGAACGAGGAAGAATTGCCCGGGAGGAATTAGCGAAAGGGAGTTCAACTGATCATCGAAGATTTGAATTACGGAAATTAATCGAGGATGGTTGGGATGGTCGTGAACATTTAATCACAGCAAATTCTCGCCTTGTTATCAGTGTTGCAAAAAAATACATGGGACGAGGGGTTCCTTTTTTGGATTTGATTCAAGAAGGAAATATTGGTCTAATTCGTGCGACCAAAAAATTTGATTATCGTCGAGGGCATAAATTTTCAACTTATGCTACCTGGTGGATACGTCAGGCAGTTACACGAGCCATTGCAGACCAGGGTAGAACAATTCGTGTACCTGTCCACATGGGTGATCAGATCAATAAATTATTACGGATCCAGCATCAATTAACACAAAGGCTGGGAAGAGAACCCAGTGTTGAAGAGTTAGCTGAAGCACTCGATGTCCCACCTAAAAAAGTAGAAAATATGATTCAGGTTGCACGCAGACCCCTTTCTCTTGAAACACCAACTGATGATGAAGAAGATTCAGTCCTCGGTGATTTTATTGAAGATGACGAGGCACCACCTCCTGACGATACTGCTACATATAATTTATTACGCCAACATCTTGAAGAAGTGCTAAATGGACTTCCTCCCAGAGAGGTGCGAATTCTTCAATTAAGGTATGGGCTATTAGATGGTCAAGCATACACTTTGGAGGAAGTTGGGCGTAAAATGGGCGTTACTCGTGAGAGAGTAAGGCAAATTGAAGCCCAAGCCTTAAGCAGATTACGCCATCCAGTAATTCGAAGAAAATTAAGAGATTACTTGGGAGATTAATTTTCCTCCCCTTTCAGGTTTAATTTTTTTTCCATCTTAATTTATTCGATATATTATGTACTTGCGAAATTAATTAAGATGTTGCATACTATTTCTGGGAGGTACCTATGTCAAATATTTCTTTACGAGAATACGTCCGGAAAATCGAAAACCTGATAGATAACGGACAAATCGATCAGGCTATTGGACATTGTAAACATATTCTACATATTTACCCTAAACATATCGATAGTTACCGATTGTTAGGAAAAGCACTACTCGAAAAACAGAAATATGGTGATGCTTCGGATATTTTCCAAAGAGTAATATCTTCTGTACCAGATGATTTTATCTCCCACATTGGCATGTCCATCATACGAGAAGATGAAAATAACCTCGATGCAGCCATCTGGCACATGGAAAGAGCTTTTGAAGTTCAACCTTCCAATAAAGCAGTACAGGATGAATTACGCAGATTATATACCAGTCGTGATGGGGTAGCTCCTCCAAAAATTAGATTGACCAGAGGTGCTCTTGTACGAATGTATACACGAGGTGAATTATACAATCAGGCAATTGCAGAAATTTGGTCTGCTTTATCCGAAGATCCCAATCGAGTTGACCTTGAGGTTATTCTCGCTCGTATTTATTTCCTTTTAGGACAAAAAGTAGAAGCAACTGATACCTGTAGTAAATTAATTAGTAAATTGCCCTATTGTTACGAGGCTAATAAAATTCTGACTGAAATTCTGCCTGGTACAACAAGAGAAGAAGACGAGAAGATTTTTCGGCAAAGAGTTGTGGATATGGATCCATATTTTCAATTTGTGAATGAAAAGACATTGGCAACAGCCGATGTCCCAGATTCTAAAATTATGGTTGAATATTATGATTGGGATCCAGGGGCAAATATCGATGAACAACCAGACTGGGCACAATCCATAGGGTTTGCATTAGATACTGAAAGTACCACAGTTGACGATTTTTCGGGTTGGCTAAATAATATCGTTTCTCAACCAACCGAAACGGTAGATTTGGAAGGGGAAGACAAAACGGTATCCCCAGCCTTCGAAGAAACACAGGATGAAGTTGCTAACCTGGATGAATCAAATGATGAAGAGAGCGAAATCACTTTAACACCTGATGATGAAAAAGAAAATGATATTCCAGATTGGATTAAAGATGCAGGTTGGGAAGTTTCAAACGAAGCAGATGAGAGCCTGGATAAAGGTTTTACAATACCATCAACTCTTGCTTTAGAAAACGAAATTTTAAGCAGTGAAGCTGATAATTTAGTCGAGGATCTTAATGAAGACAAAGATGATGAGGAAGAGATTGAGCCAGCAGAAATTCCAGGTTGGCTAAAGGAACTAGCACCTTCTGAAAATAATATCAATATTCAAGATGAAATTGAGGATTTTAAAGTCAAAAAACTGGAAGATTTATTTGACGATTTAGAAAAAGACAAATCCGAAATTATTCGAGGTGAATCGGAAATAAGTTGGGAGAATGAATTTACTGATGATAAGGAGTCTTCATTAGAGGACACATTGCAAGGTTTCGATTTTTCTTCTATATCTTTGAACGAAGATGATAGTAAAACAAATTTTGAACCAACTGGAGAGTTAGACTCCGAGGAAAAACCTAAAGATGAGCTAGACTGGATAAAAGGATTATCTTTTGAAGATGAACCACTAGGAAATGAAGAAATTCCAACATCAAATGTCGGTGAAAATATTCTAGAAATTGAGAAAGAAACAGATAAAGAAGATTTACTTGATAAACAATCTTTGGACCAAATCATTAATGAACTCGAAGAAATTGAAATTGAACCTGCTCCTTCAGAGGACGATGAATGGTTAAATTCATTGGTAATTGATGAAAATAAAGAAGATTCGGAAAAAGAAAGTTTTATCGAAAATGAGATGGAGGAAATTCCTGATTGGATAAAATCAGTAATTGATGAAGAAAGTGAAAATTCAGCAATTGTTTCGCAAGAAGATTTAAGTTCTCTACCCGATTGGCTATCGATTTCAGATGAAAACCTCGAAAGCGAATTGGATGATATTAAAATCAGTTTTGACGATGTAAAGGATCAGTCGATTCCTGAAATTGCCTCCATTGAGTTTGACGAAAGCCCAGAACCCAATGAGGAAAAATACTCAGATGAAACTATATCAGAATTAATACATGATGAGCTTTTTTCTGTGTCAGAAGCGCCAAAAACCGAAGAAATTGAAATTGAAACCGAAGGATCACCTTTGGAAATTGAAATAACTGAAGAAATAATTGAAGAAATTGAACCAATTACTGATTCTGCTGAGAGCACCGTTTCAAAAATTGAAGACCAAGAAAAAGAAGATTTAGAACTTGATCTTGAATCCTATCCTCAGGAAACCGATCAAACGGAAAAGATTGAGGAAGAAAAACAACCAGCATTTGAGAATGATGAAGATGAATTAGAGTCCGCTTTAGCATGGATGGAGGGATTGGCTCTGAAACATGGAGCAGATGAAGAGACCCTCTTAAGTAAACCGGAAGAACGGAGTGAAACTCCACCAGAGTGGATTTCGGAAGCATCTGAATTCCCTCAAGAATCTCAAGAGGATCTTGACACAACCCCAAGTTGGTTGAAAGAATTGGAAATTGAAACAGGTGAGGTTCAATCACTGGAAACGTTACAAACTCTCGAAGGAACATCTTCGACAGAATTCCTGGATACAGTCGAAGACCAGGAAGATGAAATCACTACTGAAATGGTCAAGCATAAAGACAAAATTCATGATTTTGAGAATCTTTTTGAAGAATTAGAAACTGAATCTGATGAAAAACCAACAGAATCTCTTGAGCAGTACGTAGTTGATGACAATGATTCAGCTGTTTTGTTGTCAGAAAAAACCGATAGTGAATCGCTTCTGGATGAAGAATTTTCCGGTGTTGATACTGAAGAAAATTTTGATGAATTGAGTACCCAGATTGAAATTGACTCAGTAGCGTCAGAGTTAACAATTGAAATTACCGAACAGGAAATAATTCAAAGTGTTGAATCCGAGGAATTAATTTCTGAATTATCCATCGAAGGCGATATTTCATTAGAAGAAGACGAAGAAGGTTCAGTCGAGTACCTAGAAGAAGTAGTACTATCTGAAGAAATTTTTGAAATAGAAGACCAAAATTTCGGAGACACCGCGGAAAGTTTATCATCTGAAGGTCAAATAATTGAACCTGCTGAGACCACACAGGAAAGTATGATTGATGAGCAAGAGATTGTCACTAAGTTTGAGGAGGAGATTGAAGATACCCAACCCGTAAAGGTCAAAGACAGTAGACTGGACGAATTAGAAACTGCAAATAAATTCCTTCGTAGTGGGAATCTTGAAGAAGCAATCAATATATTTAGTCCATTAATTCATGATGGTTGTGAACTGGAAGCAATAATTGAAAACATTCAGAATGCCTTAGATCACCACTATCCTATTGATATTAACCTTTGGCAAGCTTTGGGTGATGCATATCTAAAAAACAATCAACTTCAGAATGCGCTTGACGCATACTCAAAAGCTGAAGATTTATTATTATAATTTTTATCGGAGGTACATATTGGAAAAAACTTTTGTTCTGGTGAAACCAGATGGTGTTCAGCGTGGATTAATTGGAGAGATATTATCGCGGCTTGAAAAACGCGGTCTCAAACTGGTAGCAGCTAAGTTCTTGCAGGTTCCAGTCAGTCTTGCGGAAAGACATTATGCTGTCCATCAAGGCAAACCATTTTATGATGGGTTGATCAAGTATATTACCGCAGCTCCCGTTATGGCTATGGTATTTGAAGGACCATTCGCAGTACAAGCTGTTCGACAAACCATGGGTTTAACCGACCCACTAAAAGCGGAACCGGGCACAATCCGTCATGATTTTGCTTCAAGAATTAGTAGAAACCTAACTCACGCATCTGACTCACCCGAAAATGCAGAAAGCGAAATTTCATTGTGGTTTGATCAGGGTGAAATTGTTAATTGGTTGAAAGCGGACGAAGATTGGGTGATCGGGGATAATTAACTAATTAGAGAGGTTGACTACTTTTTTTAGTGTCAACCTCGTTATATTTTTATTCATATCCTCAGGATTTGATCCAAAGGTTTATTCTAAATTAATTTGTTCCAGCCACTCCAACATTGCTTGAATCTGCTTTGTTCGATAATCTAATAACAGTATCTTAAAGAGATCTTTCTCATCAATGCGAAAAACCTCTTGATCTTCAAGCCATTTGTAGCAAACACTTTTTTGGTTTTCGACCAATAACTCAATTTTTTCCTTATAAAAATTCTGAGCGATAAACAATTTAGCAATAAATTCTTGCCTCATTTCACGACCACGTTTAACAGGGGTAATGATCCAATCTTCTAATTGGTGGATCCCTGGTTCTGTTATCCTAAAAAGCTTGCGATTTGGATACTGATCTCCTTCAATCATCGTTTGAGAAAGAAATCCTTCGTGGAATAATCTCTCCAAAAATCCGTAAAATTGACTTTGCTTCAGGTACCAAATCTTAAAAAAAGAGGTATCTTTGGTAATATATTTATAGAGTTCATAGCCATAACTCGGTTTATCAATGAAAAAACCTAATAATGACAAATACAGGCTGCTTTCAATTTTTGTTCGTGGACTCATACTGGCTCAATTATAGTATTTTTTTCAGTTTATTTTATAAACCAACAATTCCAATCAACAGTATTTCAGCTTTATTTAAATTCGTGATATTTCAATAGAACAGTTTATAATAACTAAAAAGAATCCATATTGGAGGAAATTTTGAATTTTCCAAGTCCTTTCTATCGCTGGCGACCACATCCATGGCATGGATTAGAAACAGGTCCAAATCCGCCAAAAGAAGTAAATGCGTTTATTGAACTTTCATCATTTGATTTGGTTAAGTATGAAGTTGATAAAGTGACAGGATATTTGAGAGTTGACCGACCTCAAAGATCATCATCTCAACCCCCATCCTTATATGGCTTTATTCCAAGAACATATTGTGGAAACAGAGTACATCTCCTTTCACCTAAATCTACGAAGGGTGATGGAGATCCATTAGATATTTGCGTAATCAGTGAAAGACCGATTACAAAATCCGAAATAATCCTCACCGCTCGAGTCATCGGTGGTATTCAGATGATAGATGATGGCGAAGCAGACGATAAAATAATTGCGATTTTGTTTAATGATTATTTCTGGCAAAGTGCTCACGATTTATCAGATATTCCTCAGGTTTTGATAGACCGCCTTTTACATTATTTCAGTACATACAAATTGATTCCAGGAAAAGAAGATTCTACATTTATTGCAGGAGTTTTCGGTGCGGAACAGGCATGGAAGGTAGTCGAGGCTGCAATGAAAGATTATGAAGATATGTTTGGAAACTAAATTATTAAAAATTAAAGAGCCAGTATTTAGAAATTTACTTGCTCTTTTTTTTAATCAATTTTTATCTTGCTCAAATCCTCTTCCGGTTCCGGATACTTCATTTTTAGTGATTTCAACTCATTTACAAGGATAGAGCTGATTAACCAATTCCGATACCAATTTCGATTGGCTGGAATGATATACCAGGGTGCGTATGAAGTCGATGTTTTAGACAATACATCTTCAAATGCCTTTGTATAATCATCCCACAATAACCGTTCTTTAAGATCCCCAGAGGAAAATTTCCATTGCTTTTCAGGAATATCCAGTCTTTCCTGGAGTCTTTCTTTTTGTTCATCTTTCGAGATATGAAGGAAAAATTTTATTATCTTTGTTCCTTCATCTGCCAATAATTTTTCAAAATTATTTATATGACCAAATCTCTTTTCCCAAACTTGTTGAGGAACAAGGTTATGAACGCGAACCACAAGAACATCTTCGTAATGACTTCTATTGAAAATTACCATTTCACCTTTTCCGGGAGTTTGTTTGTGAATCCTCCACAAGAAATCATGAGACAATTCTTGTTCAGTTGGTACTTTAAAACTGGCTACGCGCACTCCAGCGGGGTTAACTCCATCAAAAACAGCTCTAATGACACCGTCTTTTCCACCAGTGTCCATTGCCTGTAGCACAATAAGAATCTTGTGTTTATTTTCAGCGTACAAAAGTTCTTGAAGAGATTCCAACTTTTTGTTAATTTCTAAAAACTCTTCTTTCGCTTCTTTTTTCCCCTCAGGCCATTCAGATTTTTCATCTGGATCCCATTCTTCCAGTTTAATTTTTTGACCCGGTTTTACTCGATATTTACTCATATCAAACCCCTTTCTTCAAGAAAATAAATGGTTCTATAGATTTAAATTATAGAACCATTTTACGAGAAAAATCGATATTTAGGGTTACTGACCGATCTCAACTTCATAAGAATTGGCGATCCACTGATTCATGCCACCAGCCATACTTGTGATATTTGTAAATCCAGCATTTAGAAGAATATCTCGCGCTTGAGCGCTTCTATTTCCAGATCTACAAACAATCAATACATCTTGATCGGTTGGAATTTCATCCATTCGACTTTCCAATTGTCCCAATGGAATTAATGTGGCATCTGGAATGTGTCCGTCTTCCCATTCACTGAGTTCTCGTACGTCTAGTACAAATGCTCCGTTTTCACGCATTTGATAGCCGTCTGCCACACTGACTTCTAATGGGAGATCAGTGGTATCCGCTGTATTTGGTGGAAATCCAATGATTACGGCTAGAGCAATGATTATTATTCCCCCGAGTACTAACCAAATATTATTATTCTTCTTTTTAATTGTGTTTTTATTTTGTTTTGACATTAAAACTCCATTTTAATCATATTACTTATTGATTTATTTTTACCAGAATAAGTTCACACTGTGAATATGATTTAGAATGTATTGATAGTTTCGTCTCGATGTAAAATTTAAAGAAAACAAAATTCTTCTTTTATTCTAATTATTTTGATCGGTTTACCCAATGACATTCGTTTTATTAGAAATCAACAAAGATCTTAGAAATCAATTAATTCTTGATTCTATTATCCACAATTTTGCAGATGTTGATTTAATTTATTTCTCGATCCCAACAAATTTAACCATTTCTGATCAAGAACATTTAATTAAACAATGTTTTTTATTCTTTCAGTCTCAATTCTTCGAAAAAATTCAAAATCATATTTTTGTTGATAATAACCGAGAGGTTAGGATAAACATAAACAAATCCAAAGAATTATCCTGGGAAATATTTTTTCGATTTAATAAATGGGTAAAGGTCTGTGATGGGATATTTGATGAGGATCTTGATTGGTTCATTTCAGGCTTTACAGGAAAAATCATCGATTTTTACTCCAATGATGAAACCAGTGTATTTTTGATCGCATTTTCAGGTAATGCACTAGCAAAAATACCAATGGACCATTTGAAAACAAACTTTTATAATTTCTCTCCGTTCTACACTTTCCTTGAACCTGATTTAATTATGCCCGATGGAGGACCTGAAAACACAATTACCGATGAAAAGCAAAGAATTGGAATAATGCTCCAATTAACAGATTTTCAGATTAATTTATCTATGGAAGATTTTGATTGTTTTACTGATTTATTGCAATTTTGGAAAGTTAAATTCAAAGACAACTTGATCAATCCAATGGAAGTTAGAATCGATTCACCAGACCAATCAATTTATCAATTAATGGATATACCTTATTTTGATGAAAGATTCGGGGTTTGGGCTACTTTAGTCGCAGAACAAACAATTGTAGATGTTCCAATAATGGAAATAATTAAAGTAATTAACAATGAATCTTTCAGTAACTTAATCATCGATTATAAAAAAATGATGTCGAACCTATTACCAAATTAAATGAGGTTGTCCTGGGAAAAATGACAACCTCATCATTTCTAGTAAAATACCTAAAATTGATAAATTTCTATTGAACCACTCTTGGTGCAAGCCAGAATACATCCGAAGTTACATTCGAACGGTTACTGATACCAAGAATAAATTCTACATTTTTTCCTGCATAACTACTCAAGTCTATGTCAATTTTTGTTAGTTTTTCATCATAAGTTTCAACCCATTTACCTAAGTTTACAGGGTTTCCACCATCAATACGGGCATCTAAACTAATCGTTACGTTGCAGGCTTTACTACCATCAAGACAACCAACTAAAGCCGAAAAATATGCTCCATTATTTATCAAAAAGGCTGGATAAAATCCTTGAATCCAACTTCCACTCTCACCTTCTAAATGCATATGAAGTGTTCTTTCATCGTCAAGATATCCATTTTCAAGTTTTGGTTTTAATAAAACTGCAACATAGGCTTTTGTCATACTTTTATCAGTATCACAGGGAATGCGGACTACTGAATAATTACTCTTCCATTGTGCGTTACAAATTTTTGCAACAAAATCCAATGGATAAATTTCGCTGGGGACACTTTCACTTGTATAATTTCCAACATTAATGATCACCCAAAACGCTTTGTCAGCTTTTTCTCCTACACCAAAGATTTTACCTCCAGGGGTTCTCAACATCCACTCGCCTTTATATTCACCTGAATTTGTAGGTGATTTAAGGTCGATCGATAAATCAACCGTTTCACCAGGTTTTACAATGACACCAATTTTGCTTGCTGCTGAACCTTCCATAGCATTTCCGCTTGAAAATATCAATTCATAATCAGCAGTCCAGGTGGTCTGTCCATCGTTTTTTAATCTCCAGGTTTTTGTGAAAGCTGTTGCTGACGCAATCAATGTGTTATCAGGATAGGTAACATCTTTTACAAAAGTTGCTTTATCCATCGGCATTTGAGTGAAAGTAGGTAATGGCGTATTTGTTGGTGATCCAACTTCAGGTGTAACCGGAGTATTTTGCGCTGGAGAAGAAGTCTCTTCCACAACAATCACAGTGGGTAGATTTGAAATTTCCGTTGCATTGGCTACCATTGTAGAAAAAGCCTGTTCCGTAGCCAAAGCCTGAACTGTCTGCATGGCGAGTGTGCTCACTGAACTGGGATCAGATGGATTCCCAAATTGCTTGGTTAAATTACAAGCAGCCAAACTCAAAAATATCCCAATCAAGAATAAATATAAAAAGACTTTCTTCATTTTTTTCTCCTAAATCAATAGTTACATTCTAGACGTTTCTTATCTGAAATTTGTTCCATCTACAAATTTAGCGTAAAATTAGCCAGATGGCAAAAGATATAGTGTTCAAAGTTGGAGATATTCCAATCAAATCGAATTTAATTCTAGCTCCAATGGATGGACTTACAGATCATCCATTCAGAGAGATTATAAAACGTTTCCAACCAGGAATCATATTTTCTGAATTCATTAATGCATACGATTACTTAAATAACCATCCATTTTTCCCACAACAAATTGTATTCTCTGAAGAACAAAGACCATTCGCCTATCAGATTTTTGATAATTCACCTGATCGGATCCTAAAAACCGCTTTATATTTATCAGAAAAAAATCCGGATTTTATCGATATTAATATGGGCTGTTCCGCAAAAACGGTGGCAAGCCGCGGCGCCGGGGCAGGTTTATTGAAAGAACCTGAGAAAATTAAACAAATTTTTACGCTATTAACAAAGAATCTCACGGTACCCATTACCGCAAAAATCCGTTTAGGGTGGGATGAAACCACTTTAAATTATTTAACCATTTCAAAATTATTGGAGGATTATGGTTGTGCCATGATCTCAGTTCATGGAAGAACAAAAAAGCAAGGGTATCAAGGAAAAGCAAATTGGGATGCTATCGCTGAGATAAAACAAAATGTAAAAATTCCCATTCTGGCAAATGGTGATGTAAATTCTGTAGACGATATACAAAATATTATCAATTTAACGAAATCTGATGGTGTTATGATTGGCCGTGCAGCGCTAAGAAATCCTTGGATATTCGCAGGATTGAATAAAGAACAGGTCTCACTGAAACAAAGACTTGATTTATTGTCAGACCATCTTGATTTGATGATTCAATTTTATGGTTTGGAAAGTGGTTTAATTCTGTTTCGGAAATACATAAAATTTTATTTGGATATATCAAACCTTGGAAAAGAATTCCGAACACAGCTTTACAATCAAAATGACCCACTCAGAGTGAAGTCATCTTTGTTTGCGATCATGAATGCACAAATTAATTAACCTCATTTCTGAGCATATCCAGTGTTTCAACCGCATGCCGTAAGTGAGGGATAACGATACTGCCTCCCACGATGAGTGCAACATTGAAAGCCTCAATCAATGAATTATCATCCCAACCTGATTGAACACATTGAATGATATGATAATCAATGCAATCATTGCATCGTAAAACCATTGAAGCCACCAGCCCAAGTAATTCTTTTGTTTTGACATCCAGATGACCTTCTTGATAGGCATTGGTGTCAAGATTAAAGAAACGTTTTATGCCTAAATGATCGAGGTTTAGAATTCTCTCATTCATTTTTTCTCGATATTCTTTGAAATCTTCCAAACGACTTTTCATTGATCCACCTGGTATCTATATATAGTTATTGATTATTCACATTTAATATTTTTATTTTGATGTCAACCGATTAACTTCAACATTAAATATGCGTCTTAAGATCGCTAAACTTGCTGCATAGGTTGAATCCATGCCAAAATACGAAAGAGCACCTGCGCCCAGGTTTTTACCCTTACTAAGCGGAGTATCCGATGCGTAATGTAATATGCCCAAATCAAAATTTATGTTGTATAGATTCACAATTTCGTTTATTGGATGTCTTGTCGGCCGATACATTTCAAATATAGCAGACAGATACGGACCAGCTTCCATTTCGATATCTGAATAGCCCTCTCGATAAAACACATCAGCAAGTTTTCCATTTTGAAGAAAGGTGCCCAAGACAGTCACTGCTTTCTGGTTATCCAACACTGTTCCATAAACCAAATCATCAACAATATCCCTGGCTGAAAAAGCATTACTGAACATGTATGTATTTTGTGAATGTTCATCATAAACCACATTAGGGATCATTACATCACCAAGCACCCCATTCAAGGTTGCAGCCTTACCTAATATGTAAACCCCCAAAATTGGCGATGAATGTTCAGCAATTTTTGTTAAAATATTATAAGCTGCTAAGCCTAAAGGATAGTCTATGTTCAGGATAATTGCATCACTTTTTTTGAGTAATTCCAATTCTCTTCTATTCTTTAATCTGGGGTCAACATCGTCAAAATTTATTTTATTGATTTCTATAATTTGAGCATCAACATCAAAATAATGCTGGCTAAAAACTCGTGTGATACCACTCTTAATTTCATGATCATATTGATCTTTCTTTAAATAATCAAATTGAGGTGTATGCTGTGCTTTTTTTAACACATAATAGAGCAAATTTTCAAGGCTGGCATCCTCTTCTTTATTCTTGATAATTAATAATTCATTGTACAAATTTTCTTCTTCACTACTCTTGAGAAAATTAATCAAAAGTTCTTCATTTTTTAAAGCAAAACCTGTGAGTAAATTTGGTATCGAATGTGTATTGCTGGAAATGAAATAAACTGGCCTTTTTTTTAGTAATGAATTTGATAATTCGATATTTTCCCACCAGGCACGGGTTGCTCTCCAATATTCGCTCAAAGAACCTGCCAATAGATTTACACGAAAATCACATTTTTTATTTTTTATCCGTTCTAGATAATTTAGAAATTCATCACCCCAAATAACTTCAAATCTTCTCAAATCTTCCTCGGGTAAATGTAAGTATTCAGCTAATAATGAAAATTGAGTTGAGTTGTTTATTACACTTTTAAGATCAAAAGATTTGGGTAATTGATTTAGAAAAATATGAAGTTTATTCCACTCAATTTGATAAGCAGTCATGGCTGGAATAACATCTTCAATATCAGATCGACTTGCTATAAAACAAGCTAATTTCTCTTTACCATCATAGAAGCATCGGCGGCGCCTCGCTCTGGTATTGACTGGGATCCAATTTTCCACATTGGCATATCCGTGATTTTCAAACACAGATGCACTCTGACCCAGAGCTACAACTTTGACATCAGGCATACAATCTGGTAACCGTAATAAACTGTAAACAAAGGCAGAAGTATCTGGATCATTATGTCGGGCAAGTGGATGCAAGAGTGAATTCATCCCTGCGTGAACTTCTTCAAGAGTTCTAATTTGAATTTCAGTGGTTGATCGAAGCAATGAGTACAACGTTCGTAAATAGAGTTCGATTTCCTCAGAAGCAATTTTTGGTACTGTTCTTTCCACAAGTACCTCCCTTGTTAATTGTTTTAGAATTATATCGGATAATATCAACGATTCTCAATATTCGGCGATATAATTTCATTTTTAGAAAGTAAGTATGATTAGGTTATATGGATCAAAATATTAATAACAACCAAAATGATTTGATAGATCGGTTGAAACTGGAAAGTCTTGTTCGAACGATTTCCACCCATTTTATCAATTTAGACACCAATCTTTTCTTAGAAGGTGTTCTGACTGGTTTAAAACAAATCGCAGATTATACGGGCAATGACCAGATTACAATCTTCAATATTGACCCAGAAATCGATTTTACAGTCATAGAATGGCAAGCAAAAGCGTATTACCCAACTCATAATCATTTATCAAAAACGGAATTATTAGCAAATTGCCAAAATTGTATCCATAAATTAAATGAGAATAATCATATACAAATAACCTCTGATCATGACTTCAGAGAATTACCTTTAACCGAACGAAAATTTTTTGAACTTGAAAATGTAAAATCTACCCTTTTAATTCCAATGATATTTAAAGAAAATTTGATTGGCTGGATTTCTTTTACAAATTATGAAAAATCGAAATATTGGAATGATGTTTCTGTCGAGATTTTCAATAACATCGCCAACATCTTCATTAATCTTTTTGAGCGCAAGAAATATGAAAATAAAATCCAGAGTCTATATCTATCCTTAGAACAAAAAATAAATGAAAAAACGAATGAATTATCGACATTATTGAATATTCAAAAAGCATTGACATCTGAATTACACGTTGATCACGTAATTCAAATTATCGCAGACGAAGCGCGTAGACTTACCCATACACTTTTAGGTACAGTTTACTTTTATGAAAATGGAAAATTGATTCTAAAAGTTATTTCAGGTGAAAGAGAAACACTTCTACCCATCGGATTTGAAATACCAATAGAAGGGTCATTGGCTGGTGTTGCTTTTAAAACTGGATCGCCCTATTTGGTTGATGATGTTTCCCATGCAGTTGGGGCATTTAAAGAGGCGATTCGATTATCAAATGTAAAATCAATTCTATTTGTTCCACTGATTTCTGGAAGGAAGACAATTGGTGTAATTTCTGTTGCAGATAAAATTGATGGAGAATTGGGACACGAAGATGAGCGCTTACTGCAGATGTTTGCAAACAGCGCGATTATTGCATTAGATAATGCACGACTTTACAAAGAAGAACATGATCGCAGAGAAGAGGCTGAACGCCGCCGAAAAATAGCAGAAGCATTGCGGGATATATTACGGTTGCTGAATTCTAAAATGGAAATCTCAGAATTATTAAGTTACATTGCTGAACAATCCAGAGATTTATTAAATGCTACTTCTACGATGATTAGAAAAATCAATTACGAGGCGAATACTGTCATTACGGAGGCGTCGTCCAACCTTCCAGATGAATTCTCTGTCATTCAGGATTTACCATTTTATTCAGGAGGATCTGAGACTATTCTCAAAGAGAATAAACCAGTTGTCGTTTCAAATCTTTATGATTCGCTCGGACGGTATTTGGATGAACCTCATGAACTTTCACCAGCACAACAATTATGGGCAAAAGCCATTCTGCGTTATTTTAAAAGTCACTTGATAGTTCCCCTCATTATTGATGATCATCTTTATGGAACTTTAACATTTTATTATGAAAATCAGACCTCTTTTACAGAAGAAGATATTTACATCGGGCTTACACTGGCATCACAAGTCTCGCTAGCAATTGAAAACGCTCGTCTTCGAAATCAAGAAAAAGAAATGGCAATTGTTGCTGAACGAAATCGCCTTGCCAGAGATTTACATGATGCTGTAACGCAAACCCTCTTTTCCGCGACATTAATTGCAGAAGTAATTCCACGTTTGTGGAAGAAAAATCCATTGGAAGGTGAAAAACGATTGGAAGAAATTCGTCAATTAACCAGAGGTGCGTTAGCAGAAATGAGAACTCTTTTGCTTGAACTTCGCCCTGCCGCCCTAAAAGATGCTTCATTTTCGGACTTATTAAATCAACTTGCTGAAGCACTTAGTGGGCGAACAAGAATTCCAGTTGAAGTTGATCTAACAGAAATACCAGACCTGACACAAGATACCAAAATTGCTCTTTATCGCATTGCTCAGGAAGCATTTAATAATATAGCGAAACATGCTAATGCAAATAATGTGCACATAAGCCTGAAAAAAGAAAATGATGTATGTGTTTTATACATAAGTGATGATGGAAAAGGTATATCAGATGCTGACATTCCTTCTAACCATCTTGGTATGGGAATCATGCAGGAGCGTGCCTTAGCAATTAATGCAGATTTGGAAATTCGTAGCAAGGAAAATGAGGGAACAACAATTTCTATAACCTGGAAACAGGAAAAGTAGTTTGTTTTCTAGTAAAACTTATCACGAATTATTTTAACTATTTGATCAGCACCATTAATCGGTTGTTTTTTGCTATTGGTTTTGGAAATCAAATTCTGAATATTGACTATGGTTTTTGAAGTAAAAATTTGATTTAACTCAATTTCATCTGAAACCATCTTTTCACGAACAAATTTTTCAAGAACACTTGACTCACGAAAATTCCTTCTACCAATAAATAAAAATGGTTTTGCACGTGAGTAAACTTCAGTAACAGTACTGTAACCCAATTTTCCAATGACAAGATCAGAAGCATTGACTAAATCGGGGTGAAAATAAGAATGATTGTGAGGTAAGAAAATAATATTTTCATTTTCATGATTGGGATTTGCAATATTGATTGGAAACAAAAATTTTATATCACCACTTTTTATGAATAAGTTTTCCTTATGATGGTCAATTGGAATTCCACCCATTGTAACAAGCACGAGCAAATCCTTATGACTAATACATAATTGATTTCTTATTTCCTCTTTAGAGGTTCTGGTTTCTCGAAAAACCGGTGAAACAATAATTGAACTTTTTAATCTTTCACAATAAGGTTCGCAAGTAAAATGAATTCTTGGAAGGTGGAAAATTTTTCGAAGAATTGAAATATAACCATCCAATTGTGTGTACTGGTGCTGATAATATTCATATATCCAATCCCAGGTGAAATTTTCAATAAGAATAGAAGGAACTCCTAATTGATCTGCAACCCATAATCCAAATGGTGATATATCACAAAGAATTAAATCCAAATTTCTTTTTGAAATATTTTCGAGAAATTTACCATACCGGTTATTACAAAATGGTAAAAATTTTTCCAGAGCTTTTATTGTTTTTTCTATATCTTCATGAAATGGATCCGTTTGAATCAATCCAACATCAGTTTGAGTTTCAATATAATCATAAGGAAACGAAAGAGAATTTTGGAAAAACCATTCAGGTGTTGTTGTATAAATAAAAAAATTGGTATCACCGATCGTATATAACTTATCCATCACTGCACATGCTCTGGAAGCATGTCCGTATCCATGTGACGAAACAAAGTAACCAATATTCATATCAATGATTAATAGGGAAAATTCTACGCTATTTATTGATCCAGTTCGTGAAATCCATTGTTAAATGGTAATCTAACAGTTAATCTTCTGATATTATCCACTGATCTTTCAATTACCCTTAACACAACAACTGACATATCATCATTAGGCTGGTTTTGATCCAGGCGAATTGCATGGGACAACAATGCATCAGCAATATATTGGGCTGATGGTTCCTGCTCATCCAGATATGCCTGAATGAGTGAACAGAAATCAATCGACTGACTGAATCTCTCCCCAGCGCGCATTACTCCGTCTGTGTATAACACAACAGTAGTCCGCGGGATTAAGCTAATTTCAGTAATGGATGGGCGGATATTCCTGGCTTGACCAATAGGATTACTCTCACTTGAAATACATTCAATTTGATCAGATTGGGAAATAAAAACAGGAGTTGGGTTATTTCTCGTAATCACAAGTGTCTGGGTCTGCAGATCTGCTGATAAAATATTCATATATACGCTACAGGAACCACCTTTTTCCATAAAAAGATAATCAGATGCTCCACGCGCAGCAGCCCCATCCCTTACACCATCAGAAATTAAACTGATAATCTTTCGAACAACCATTGAAGATATTGATTTGGCCGATGAACCAGAAGAACGTGCATCTGCAAGAACACAAGAAACTCCTCCCATGGGACGTTCGATAATTTCCAATGTATCCCCGCTCTCTATAGAACCATACTTAACAACCTTGGCTACGGCTAGTTGAATTTCCATATATCTGATTCTAATATATTTATGGTTTAAAACAAAACGATTATTTACTCTTTAATGTCACAAAACATAACTCAACATTTTTATAGGGTTCCCAAACAAGATTTACCTCCATACACGAACCAAAAAGATCGCGAATAATTCTTTCACTGTCTGATTTTGATAATGATTGACCTGTTATTTTATAAAGAATTCGATACAAACGACTAAAAAAATCATTTTTTATAAAATTGATACTTAACAAAACAATTAACTTCCCGTCAAATGTCAACAATCTTTGGGATTCTCTTAGAAAATCATCAGAAAAAATATATTCACTGGGAAACGTAGCAATTATTTTAGAAAAACTATTGTCTGTAAAAGGCAATTTTTTATTATTTGTTCTGAGAATTTTTGGCCCATAATCCTTTAATCGCCTGGATGAAATCTTTAACATTTGTTTACTTAAATCGCAACCAAAAATTTGATACTTTTCTTTTAACAGGTTCTTATGTAATATTCCAGTTCCTAAACCGACCTCTAGAATTTTATCTTCATGGTTTACAAATTTTATTATTTGATATGTCCACTGATTCCAATAGCCTAGTGAAACGATATTGGCGATAACGTCATAACCAAAGGCAAGGGATCCATATAATTCATTTAAGAACCAACCCACAAATTTTTTAAACAGTCTCTCCATAACAAAATTATAAACAAACTATGCTGATACAGGAATTTTTCTTGAGTTGAAATTAATTAATATTGATGTAAACTCAAATGGTAAGACCTCTAACCTTTGAAAGGATTAAGTGAAATGCAATGGGATCAACCTGAAAAACCAGCTGAATTAGCTGAGCAACGAATAATCAAAGCAATTCTGGATAGCGTGTTTCCTATTAACAGTTTCTTGCCTCCGGAAAGGGAATTGTCAACTCAAATTGGCGTAACAAGACCAACATTAAGAGAAGCTTTACAAAGGTTATCAAGAGATGGATGGATTGAAATTCATCAAGGTAAACAAACTCGCGTTCGAGATATTTGGGCAGAAGGAAATATGAATGTATTATCCTCAATATCCAGGTACCCCGAACATCTATCACAAAATTTCGTTGAGAATTTACTTCAAATTCGATATCTTTTATGCCCTACTTATTCTCTGATGGCTGTTAAGAATAACCCAGAGGATATTGTCCTTTTCTTAAATAAATTACCTGAGATTTCAGATCCGCCAGAAATTTATTCAGAATATGATTTCAATTTACATCTAAAACTAACGCAGGCTTCAGGAAATCCAATTTTTACCTTGATATTAAATGGATTTCGTGAATTATTTTCACAAAAGGCTATCATTTACTTTCAAGACGAACGCGCTCGAATTTATTCACACAATTTTTATCAAAACTTACATAAAGCTTTTGCCGATCAAAAACCAGAATCAGTTTTTGACCTGACAGAAAAAGTGATGAAAGATAGTATTTCCTTTTGGAAAAATACTGGTTAAGAAACCTACGGGAGAGAATTATGAACGGTGAAAATATTCTGGCAATTGATAACGGAACCCAAAGTACCAGGGCAATGATTTTTGATCCAGATGGCAATCTATTATTTAAATCAAGAGTGACCATTGATAATTATTCCTCCCCTGAACCTGGTCTGATGGAGCAGGATCCTGAAAATTTTTGGGGGACATTATGTAAAGCGTGTCATCAATTGTGGTCCATCCCGGGTGTGGACAAAAACTCAATTTCCTGTGTATCAATAACAACACAAAGATCAACCTTGATCAATCTTGATAAGAATGGAAAACCAATTAGACCGGCAATTGTCTGGTTGGATCAAAGACGAACAGAAGGTTTAAAACCGGTGAGCGGTGTCTGGGGTATTTTATTTGCTTTGTCTGGTATGCGTGAAACTGTAGCTTATTTGCAAGCAGAAGCAGAAAGCAATTGGATAAGAACACATCAACCTGATATTTGGAATGCGACGGAGAAATTTTTACTATTATCTGGTTATCTAACTTACCGGATGACGAACCAGTATGTTGATTCTATCGGTTGCCAGGTAGCATACATTCCTTTCGATTATAAAAAACAAGATTGGGCTTCTTCTTGGGATTGGAAATGGCAGGCAGTTCCAGTGTCAAAAGATATTCTTCCAGAGCTCGTCCCAGCTTCAAAAACCCTTGGGGTTATATCTGAACAAGCCAGTATGGAAACAGGTATTCCAGCAGGATTGCCCCTCATTGCCGCAGCTGCTGATAAAGCCTGCGAAGTACTGGGATCTGGATGTGTTGAACCAAATATTGCTTGTCTTAGTTTTGGAACCACCGCAACAATCAACACAACCCACACAAAATACACGGAAGTCATTCCTTTGATACCTCCATACCCTTCAGCAGTACCGGGAAGATACAACCTTGAGATGCAAATTTTTCGCGGTTATTGGATGGTAAGTTGGTTCAAGCGAGAATTTGGTTTGAACGAACAAAGATTGGCAGCTCAAAGGGGTGTTGAAGCCGAAGATTTGTTTGATGATTTGATAAATTCTGTCCCACCAGGATCAATGGGTTTGGTTTTACAACCTTTCTGGTCACCCGGATTAAAAAAGCCAGGACCAGAAGCAAAAGGTGCGATTATTGGGTTTGGTGATGTTCATACGCGTGCTCATTTATATCGATCCATTATTGAAGGTCTTTCCTACGCACTTCGTGAAGGAGCTGAGCGAACTGAAAAACGAAGCAATATCCCCATAACAGAAATTCGTGTTGCAGGTGGGGGTAGTCAAAGCAAAGCAGCTTTGCAGATTACTGCTGATGTTTTTAATTTACCAGTATCCAAACCTGATATTTATGAAGCATCCGGATTAGGAGCTGCCATCGATGCAGCTGTTGGGATGGGTTATTATTCAGATTTCGAAACTGCTGTAAAAAACATGACAAGAGTTGGGAAAACAGTCGAACCTGATATGAATAATATTAATATTTATGACGATTTATATCGTAACGTTTATCTACCTATGTATAAACGCTTGAAACCGCTCTACGATGAGATACGTTCCATTACGGGTTATCCATCAAAATTTTAGTCATTATATTTATATGTAGAATGATTGACTTTAACATTTCCTTCTAATAGAATGATATGGTAAGTAAATCCGATAATTCCAGAAAAGAAAGGGTATAACTTTCACATAATAATTTAATTATTGGGTACAATCCATTAAAGTAAGATATGAAGAATTTTATAGAAAAAATTTAAACAAAATTTAAGGAGTAAAAAATGTCAAATCCAAGTAATCTTAAATTTGCGAAGACCGATGAATGGGTGAGCGTAGAAGGAAATTTTGCCACCATTGGCGTATCCGACTACGCACAATCTCAACTTTCAGATATTGTATATTTAGAATTCCTTGTTGAATCAGGAGATGAGTTTACCAAGGGAGACTCGCTTGTCACACTCGAATCTGTGAAAGCAGCGGCAGATGTTTCATCCCCAGTATCAGGGAAGGTTATAGAAATAAACGAAGCTTTAACGGATGATTTTGAAGCTGTAAATGCTGATCCATTTGGACGAGCTTGGATGGTGAAGGTTGAATTAAGTGATATGTCCGAATTAGATTCACTTATGTCTGCAGATGCATATACCACCTATTGTGAAGAGCGAGAACACTAATGTTTATCCCGAATACTGAAGCCGAACGCGACGAAATGTTGCAAAAAATCGGCTTATCAAAAATTGAAGATTTGTTTTCTGATGTTCCAAAAGAATTCAGATATCCAGAACTTAATCTTCCTGAAGCCGTATCCGAAATGGAAGCACTGCAAAATCTAAAAGATTTGGCAATTGCAAACGACTCAACGGATGATCTGATCTGTTTTCTTGGAGCTGGTGCCTATAATCATTACATTCCTGCTGCTGTCGATGCCATCATCACACGTGGAGAATTCTTAACTGCCTACACACCTTATCAACCAGAAGTATCTCAGGGAACATTACAGGCCATCTTTGAATATCAATCTTTGGTTGCATCTATTACTGGAATGGATGTTAGTAATGCATCACATTATGATGGAGCTACCGCAGCTGCTGAAGCTTGTGTTCTCGCATACCACCATTTTCGGGGAAAAAGGAATAAATTTGTTCTTTCCAGATATCTGCACCCCCATTATCGTGAAACGATCAAAACCTATTTCCAGGGATATGAAAAAATCCAAATCACGGGCGATGATGCTCTAGATGGTATTCAATCAAATGAAGATTTGTTGAGGTTGGTAGATTTTGATACCGCAATCGTCTATATCCAATACCCGGATTTTCTTGGAAGAATTCATGATTTCAAAGCATTTGCAGACCAAGTGCACGCAGTAGGTGCAATTCTGGCAGTATCGGTAAACCCATTGGCATTAGGTTTGGTCAAACCTCCCTCTACATTTGATGCTGATATTGTGACAGGTGAAGGCCAACCACTGGGAATCCCATTATCATATGGTGGTCCTTATCTTGGTTTATTCGCTACTAAAAATCAATTCATCCGAAAACTTTCCGGTAGATTGGTAGGCGAAACAGTCGACAACAAAGGAAATAAGGGTTACGTGCTTACATTAACCGCACGTGAACAACATATTCGAAGAGAAAAAGCCACTTCAAACATCTGCACCAACCAGGGATTAATCGCCTTAACGTCGACAGTGTATATGTCCCTGTTAGGCAAACATGGTTTAAAGCAAGTAGCTAAGCTCAATTATGATAAAGCTCATTATGCTGCAGATCAGATTTCGAAATTAAAAGGATTTGAGGTTGTAGATTTTGGTGCATTTTTCAATGAATTTGTTGTTCGGACGCCTAAACCTGTGAGTGAATTAAATTCATTGCTGCTCGATTATGATATTTTGGGTGGTTTTGATTTATCAAACGATTATCCCGAATTAGAGAATCACATGCTATTAGCTGTAACAGAAATGAATACCAAAGATGATATTGATTACCTGGTTGAAATCTTACAGGAGGTGACAAATGACTGAACCTACAATTTTTGAAATCTCATCTCCTGGTAGAGCCGGTGTAAAATTTCCGGCCAGTGATGTTCCAGAATTTGATGTTCCAAAGGAATTTCTTCGTGAGGAACTTCCAATGCCGGAAGTATCAGAAATCGATGTGATCAGACACTTCACACGTTTATCTCAACTGAATTACTGCATTGACACAGGATATTATCCTCTCGGGTCATGTACGATGAAATATAATCCCCGCATCAACGAGGTCACTGCCAGGTTAGCAGGATTTGCGAGAGTTCATCCTCTCCAACCCGTAGAAACGGTTCAGGGTAGTCTCGCTTTGATGTATGATCTCCAGAATTGGCTCGGTGAAATCAGCGGGTTTCCAGGGGTTACATTACAACCTGCAGCTGGTGCGCATGGCGAGTATGTCGGTGTAATGATTATTCGTGCTTACCACAAAGATCGTAAGGATTCTAAACGCACGAAAATGCTCATCCCGGATTCAGCTCATGGAACCAATCCTGCCAGTTCATCAATGAGTGGATTTGATGTTGTACCTGTTGCTACGGACAAAAATGGAAACGTTGATCTTGATTCATTACGGGCTGTGTGTGATGAAAACACAGCAGGTTTGATGTTAACCAATCCAAATACATTGGGTTTGTTCGAACAGGACGTAGTTGAAGTTATCAATATTGTTCATGCAGCTGGTGGTTTAATTTACGGGGATGGCGCTAATCTCAATGCATTATTAGGAATCGTACGTCCAGGTGACCTTGGCATCGATATTATGCATTTCAATTTGCACAAGACTTTCTCCACACCACATGGTGGCGGTGGTCCTGGTTCAGGTCCGGTAGGTGTGGCAGCACACCTGATAGATTTCTTACCTTGTCCAACAGTAGGAATTCTTGAAGAAGGGTCTGAGGACTACCCACCATTGTATGGTTTTGTTGAACCTGCAAAGAGTATTGGCAGAATGAAAGCCTTTTATGGTCACTTTGGTATGATGGTAAGAGCTTATACATATATCAGTATGTATGGCAAAGAAGGACTCAAAAATATCGCCGAAGGTTCCGTACTTAATGCAAATTATCTAATGACCTTACTCAAAGACACCTACAAGGTTGCTTACGATCGTCTTTGTATGCATGAATTTGTTTTAGAAGGACACTGGACAGACGCTCCTGAAATTCATGCGTTGGACATTGCTAAACGCTTGATGGATTACAATTTCCATCCACCAACAAACTACTTCCCGCTCATCGTTCCTGAAGCATTAATGATTGAACCAACAGAAACTGAAAGCAAACAGACTCTTGATTTATTTGCAGATGCTATGTTAAAAATTGCAGAAGAAGCTAAAACTGATCCTGATCTTTTGAAATCTGCACCTCACACCACACCAATTGGCAGATTAGACGAAGTGAAAGCTGCAAAGGATCTGGTATTGTGTTGCTGGATTCCGGAAAAGAATAGTTAATTTACAATGACTGATATCAAAAATCTCCTGGTTGCCAGGAGATTTTTGAATTAATAAACCGTATGTAAAATAAAGGGATGACGAAAATTAAAAATCTCAATCCAAAGGACAAAAAAAGCTTTTTGACACGATCCAAATTTCCAGGCGCAGAAGGGAATCCTTTTGACAGGATATTAAGAAACCTTCAAAAAATCAATCAGATACCTGCGATTTTATTTTTCTTATTTTTATTAACTGTTACTGGAATATTCTCATTATTTGCTTTAGAGAAATGGTTTCTTTTGTTTTTCTTTTCTGTAACAGATTCTTTATTAATCGTTTTCCTGCCAAGATTGAAAATCTCGTTTGGTTCTTTTAAATCACAGGTAGTTTTATTATTGGTCCTACGAGCGTTATTTATATGGATTTCATTTCCAATTAACCTGATTTTTCAAATTCTTGGATCTATTCTCGTTTTCTATGGTTTCATAATAGAACCATCACATATAAAAATTACCACTACTTATCATAACTTACCTGAAATTTCTTCTCAGTTCAATTTTTTACATATCTCAGATATTCATCTTGAACAATTAGGAGTTAGAGAAGAGAAATTATTGCGTATCGTTGAAAATCGAAAACCAGATTTTATTCTTTATACCGGTGACTTTCTCAACCTCTCAAACATTCGCGATTCCAAAGCAATTAATAACATTATTGAAATTTTCAATAAAATTCACTCAATTTCCCCTGTTTACTATGTCTCAGGTAGTCCAGCTGTTGATGTTGAAGATACGATAAAAATAATAGAACACAATCTGAATCCAACACGGCTCAATAATTCAAATATTTTTGTAAAGCTTGGATGCAACGATATCAACATCATCGGAATCACCTGTACACAGCAACCACATCTGGATATTCAACAATTACCTCCATTAATGAGAGAAAGTTACATAAATGTTCTTCTTTACCACTCACCTGATCTTGTTTATGAGCTCGAAGCAGAAGATCAAATAGATTTGATGCTTTCCGGTCACACCCATGGGGGACAGGTTCGCCTTCCCTTATTTGGAGCAATTTTTACTGGCTCTTTATACGGGCGAAAACTGCAAAATGGCCTTTATCAAATTCATGACACATTATTATATATTTCACGAGGAATTGGACTGGAAGGTTTAGGTGCTCCCAGGGTAAGATTTTTATGTTCACCAGAAATAATCGAATGGAAAATAAATTCTTAAGTAACAGGAGTAATATGAAAATAAAAATTCCAGAATTGGTTGTCTTAGAATTTGATTTATCAAAAGAACACCATGAGTATTTTGACCTATCAATTCAATTTTCAATCGACGACTCCCATATTAAATATTCCTTTGGGGAAATAATTATTTCTGAAGGAGGTGAGGGCAAGAAATTAATCTTGAATGCCGGTGAACAAGATAAATTATCGACTGATAAATGGAGAAAGCTCGGGGGCATACTGGCTAAATTCTTGCGATCACACAATATCCAGAAATTATTTCTCCCAGAAGAAATAATAAAATTATTGGAAGATAATGATTTTTCAGCATTTTTTGAGGGTATTTTCCTCGGGAACTATAGTTTTGAATATTTCAAAAAGGAATCACCTGTTGAGAAGATAAATTTGATGGTTGCATGTGATGAAAATACCCTTAAATATGAAATTCTAAAAATTCAGAAAATTTGCTCAATCGTCAATTACGCCAGAGAGTTAGGCCAATTACCTGGAAATGTGATTAATCCACCAGCGTTGGCTGAGATCTGTATTGGACTGGCGGAGAAATATAATCTGAAAGTGAAGATTCTTGAAGAAAAAGAACTCGAAAAAATTGGTGCTGAAGCAATACTTTCAGTGGGAAAAGGTAGTTCTACACAACCTAGAATGATCGTTCTTGAATACATCGCTGAAAAACCAAAGAGTGAAAAACCGATCGTACTGGTTGGCAAAGCAATCACTTTCGATACCGGAGGTTATTCATTAAAATCAGTGGATGGAATCAAAGGCATGAAATTCGATAAAATGGGCGGTGTTACAGTATTGGCAACAATTCTTGCAGCTTCGATTCTCGAGATTCCCCAGAATGTTGTTGGAATTATTTGTGCGGCAGAAAACATGATTTCGCACGAAGCTTATCGACCTGACGATATTATCAAGACCTTATCAGGTAAAACAGTAGAAATTCTTTCAACCGATGCAGAAGGCAGATTAGTTTTAGCAGATGGGTTAACCTATGCACAACGCAATTTCCAACCCCATTGCATTATTGATTTTGCAACACTAACGGGAGGGATTGTGACAGCATTAGGAAAAATTCGAGCAGGTTTATTTTCCAACAATCCTGAGCTTTCAGACAAATTATTTAAATCAGGCGAATCCACATTTGAAAGACTTTGGCCGATGCCATTGGATGAAGATTATTTTGAATTTATCAAAGGTGATGATGCAGATTTAAAGAATTCCGGTGGCCGTGAAGGTCACCCCATTATGGGCGGAATCTTCCTTAAACAATTTATAGAAACTGACGTTCCCTGGGCGCATATTGATATTGCTGGGGCTGCTATCAGCACGAAAGCTGAAAATTATCAGCCAAAAGGTGCGAATGGATTCGGGATTAGATTAATGTTGGACTATCTAAACAAAGTGTAAACACCAAAACAGACAATCATCTTGTGGCAACAAATATTTGAAAAAACAGGAGACATTACAAAACCACCTGATTTTTTTATTACAAAGATAAAATTTTTTATTTTAGATTGTTAATAACATAATCAAATAATTTTGATATTGCAAAAGGTAATTTCTCAGCATCTTTCCCACCAGCCTGAGCCATTGTCGGCTTTCCACCACCACCACCACCTAATAATCCAGCAAGATATTTAATCAATTGACCTGCATGTAAACCACGAGCAACCAAATCTTCTGTCACAGATGCAACAAGCATTGGTTTTTCATCAATGATCGATGCGACTACAACAACACCAGATGAATATTTTTCCCTGAATACATCGGTCATCGATCGTAGAGCGTCATTATCTGCACCAGGTAAAATTTGCCCATGAACTGGCACTCCTTTGATTAACTTAACGTTTACTAACTCCCTGGAGAAAGTTTCTTTCGCAAGCAATTGTCTCAGTCTAGAATTTTCTTTTCGAAGATTCTCAAATTCTTTTTGTAAACTTTCAACTTTATCAATAACAGTTTCCACTGATGTGCTTAATTTTCCTGCAACAGTTTTTAATAAAGCCGTACGCCTTTGTACCAGATTATATGCTGCTCGTCCGGTAACTGCTTCAATTCTTCTTATTCCTGCTGCAGCACTACCTTCACTCGTAATGATAAAAGTGCCAATATCTCCTGTTTCATCAACATGAGTGCCACCACACAATTCATAAGAAAAAGTTTCCTGGTTACCAATTGTTATTGTTCGCACAATTTCACCATACTTTTCACCGAAAAGTGCCATTGCGCCTTCCGCAATGGCTTCATTCAATGATTTATGTGTGATATTAAGATGATGATTTTCCAATATGGCTTTATTGACACCTTTCTCGATCTCTTCTAATTGATCCGCAGATAATGCATCAGGGTGTGTAAAATCAAATCTTAATCTGTCGGGAGCAACGAGCGACCCTGCTTGTCTGGCGTGAATACCCAGAACTTTATGTAACTCGGCATGCAGCAGATGGGTCGCAGTATGATTTCTCATGATATCCATCCGTCTTTGTCCATCAACTGACGCCAAAACTTTTCTATTAACCTTTGGTTTTCCTTTGATTACTTTACCAACATGAACAATCATTCCAGCTGCTGGTTTGCGAACTCCCTGAACTTCGATTTCAAAATCCTTTTCTACAGAATAAATTATGCCTGTATCAGCAACCTGACCACCTGATTCCACGTAAAAACTCGTTTTTGGCAATAAGATTTCAATCTGATCACCAGGCACCGCTTCTTGATTGGAGATTCCATCTTTAAATAATGCGAGAATTTCTGATTCAAATGCTAAATCATGATAAGGATCATAAAGCACACCATCTTTTGAAATTTTTTGAGATTTCACAAGTTGATCAAAAACGAATTGATAATTATCAACATCATCATTACCCATGACACCGAATGTTTTTCCAGCTCCCGAATCCAATCTATGTTGCTCCATGGCTTTCTTGAAACCGGCTTCGTCAACATCAAATCCTTGTTCGCGAGCGATATCTCTGGTAATTTCAAGTGGAAGACCATGAGTTGCATAAAGTTCGAACGCATCGGTTCCTGAAACAACCGTTTCTTTCTTATTTCTAAGGGATTCAAATATTTCTTCAAGGTTACTGAGTCCGGCTTCCAAAGTTTTTTGAAATCGTTCTTCTTCTCTGGTGAGATTATTGAGAATCGTTTCCTGATTTCGGACAAGTTCCGGGTAGGCTTCACCATAACTCTTGATTACTTCACTTGCTATTTGGGCTAAGAAAGGTTGGTTTAAACCAATTTTTCCACCGAAACGAGCAGCTCGTCGAATAATCATGCGGCAGACATAATTTCTGCTTGTATTTCCAGGAACGACTCCATCCGCAATCAAAAAGGTGGCTGCACGTCCATGATCGGCAATAACTCGATAAGGAGTATAGTTAGAATATACTTCTTGATCACTCATCCCGGTCAGATTTTGGACCTGTTTAATTAAATTCGCCAATAAATCAATTTTATAATTTGAATCGACATTCTGAAGTACTGAAACAATTCTCTCAAATCCCATGCCTGTATCAACATGTGTTGCTGGAAGAGGTTCCAATTCAGTTTCATTCAATCGATTATATTGTATGAAAACATTATTCCATAATTCCAGGAAGCGATTGCAATCCCCATTTACTCTACAAACATGCCCAGGGACTCCCTTTTTGTCGCAGAATGCCTCACCTCGGTCTATGTGAATCTCAGAACAGGGTCCACATGGGCCGGTATCCGCCATTTCCCAAAAATTTTCTTTCCTGCCAAAGAATAAAATATGATCTTCTTCCATTCCCAGTTGATGAATCCAAATATCTGCTGCTTCTGTATCCGTGGGAATCTCATTTTTTTCATCCTGGAAGACTGTCACCCATAATTTTTCTCTATCCAATCCCCACACAGATGTCAGTAGTTCCCATGCCCAACCAATCGCTTCTTTTTTGTAATAGTCGCCGAAGGACCAGTTTCCGAGCATTTCAAAAAAAGTATGATGCCAATCATCCCGCCCAACATCATCAAGATCATTATGTTTTCCAGCTACACGCATACATTTTTGAGAGTTCACTGCACGTGTATAAGGTCTTTTGTCTGTTCCTAAAAAGACCTCTTTGAACTGAACCATGCCTGCATTTGTAAATAACAAAGTAGCATCTCCACCAGGAACAAGTGATGAGGAAGCTACAACAGTATGACCTCTTTCTTTAAAAAATTCTATAAAAGATTTCCGAATTTCATTTCCACTAAAGATTTTTTCCATGAAGACTCCAATTAAAAATGGGCAAAATGATTTGCCCATGATTATAAGCGATCAAACTATCAGTGACAATATTACCTCGACATCGCCACTTTGATCACACTGCCTTTTTTATCGAATGTTAATCTCGCTATTTGATAATATCGGTTCTTATTAATCTGAATGGGATTGCGAACTGTAACCATAAATCTGTCACTTAACACTTTTGGTTTCGATTGTTTCTGACCATCAACTTTTCCGGTTCTTGATGAACCAAATTGTAGTCGACTCATTTTTACATCCGCCTGATCAATACCAGGTAAATATGATTTTAATGTGGATTTTACCTGTTGCATTGTCTCTTCCGGAATATCCATTACCGAACCACCATTTTTATGGTCAGAAATGGTTCTTATTTTATCGGGTCGATCAATCAGGTTTGCACGTTTAATTTGTATTTCTTTACCTTCATAAATAAAGAACGGATCACCATAATAAACAAATTGGATTAAAGTCTTTTGATCTTCGCCATCCAGATATCCTTGCCGGTTCATCATTTCCTGAACAAAGGATATTTTTGCCCTTTGAAACGACTCGCCAACCAGATAACCTTCGCGTATATGTTTCCAGAAAAGTTGTGCAAATAAATCGGCTGCAATTAACGGTGGTGCTACTGAACCATAAGATGTGCTGGTAGAGCCGATTACGACGTTGGTCCCAAGGGATAAATATTTTAATGCAATTGATTCGTTTTCGTTTTTGCCAAACACATGACCGCCATAACAGGCTTCCGAAAGAACTACTTTTGGCGCTTTTCCATTATTGATTAAATCGTCTGGTGATAATGCCACGGGATAATCATTTCCAGGAGGATCTAAATAATCCCTTTGTCCATACCATTCAGGACGATCCACCAAACCGTGCAAGTTGAAATACCCAAAGTCAACCGAGACTAAATCTTGTTTGGTCAAAGACTGTTTCTTGCCATTTGGAGAAGTGTATAAGGATTTTGATTCTCCTAAAGCTTTATAAACAGTTGCTGAGGATCTCTTCCAAACGGATGCTGAGAATCCAAAACTAGATAGATATTTGTAGGTGAATATATTGGTAAATGATCTGACAATCCGTTCCCAGACTTTATTTACTGATTTTGGTTGCATATGGAATTTTACAATTTGACGTAATTGTTGTATCAGTAAACCGGCATCCTGACCTTTCTCACCAATTACTCGTCCTAGTGGCCAATTAGTGACAAAATAATTGTTATCCAGACTACCATATGGATTATCAGAATAAATTTCATCGTCAACATCATCTGTTGGATTTGGTAAGCGGTGGAACGGTACTACCTCATTGCCCCCAACAATTAGCAAGGCACCAATTCTCTCCCCTCTTGTGGCCAACCTCTTATCCAACTCATGAATTGCTAACTTGATTTTCCATGGATCAATTACAGTAATCGGGGTGAGATTTAATTTTTGTTGGGTCTTGGCATCATCAGGAATAAAAATCAAACTATCCCATCCAGATTTTTTCTGGAGAACCTGATTTATCTGTGACATGGATTGATTGATTACATTATATGTTTGTTGACCGTACTGCTAAATCATTCCAGTTTTCGTCGTCATAATTACATAAACAGGAAAACGGCCATCTAATTTTCCACTATAATTTTTCTTTATAGATTTTGCAATCCGCTGAAATTCCTTTTCAGCTTCCATAAATGCTTTGCTGCGTGGCGCACCTGAAAAACTTTTCGTTTTATCGTCTGTTTGATCTCCATAAACATAATTCGATTCTTCAAATTTGCCTTCTGGTAACCGGTTCCATCCCATGTCGGAAGCAACTTCTCCAGGAACTTGGAAATCAAATCGAATAGATAATTCATCTGGCCATAATGGCAGGAAAACGTGTTGATCTCCCCACAAACGACGCGCGATTTGACCGGATGAATCTTTTGCAACACAATCATGTAACAAATTCACCGCATCTTCTTCATCGCCGCTTTCCAACAACTGTTCTGCCAGGATCAATTTATAAAACAAGGTATTTGGCCATTTATTGTGATATATCTCAGCTAAATTGCGAACCGCATTGAAATCTTTTTGGAAATAAATAGATTGTAGATGAAATAAATTGATGATCGGGTTATCTAACTTCAAGGAAAGGATCCTGACCATTAGATCTCCAGCGTTATCAAATTTTTCTTTTCCAATGGATTTTTTTACGACTCGTAAAGCTGGACCCCAAGCTGGTAAAGCACTTTTATTTTTTGTGACCCCACCCAAAACATGTATACAAGCAAAAGAAAGGTCTTTTTCTTCATCTGGAACAGGCAAGGTGACAAAAAGCTCATGAGCTGATAAATATTCAGGATCAGTTTCAATTATTTTTCTTGTTACTTCAGTTGCTAATTCTAACTGGTTCTCTTTTTGATAAAACAAAGCTAAATAATACTGTACGGTGAGATCTCCCGGGTAAAAAGATAACCATTTCTGAGCTAATTGACGACCAAAAACAAATTTTTTATTTTGAAGGGCAGAAACAATAAGTTGAATTACAGTTCCTCGATTTATTTTTTCGTCATGTTTTGGGTATGAAAATTCCATGTCTTCTCCTATGAAGAGTGAACCAGATTCAATGCGACTACACCAGCTAATTGGCGACGAATGCTTGTATCTTTCGGCGACAGAGATGATGCAATCTTAAGCATTTTTTCTGCACCTTGATAATCTTTGAGGTCACGTAATAAAAGACCTGTCTTATAAAAAGCTCTGTAATCCTTGTCGTTACGGGAATAAGCTTCCCGATAAGACTCCAACGCCTTTTCAGTTTCTTGCTGGTCTAAATAGATATCACCAATTTCCAACCAGGGATCAACGCCTTCAGCGATCGATACGGCAGCCTTTGAGAAATGATTCAAGGCTTGATCAAGCTGACCCTGATGTTTTGCAACCTTGCCTAATAATAGATGAATATCCGGTTGGTTTGATTGAAGGTGTAAACTTTTTCTTGCGACAACTTCAGCAGCTTGATAATCTTCGATATCGTGATAAAGATTTGCCAGGATTTTTAAAACTTCAATGTCATTCGGGAAGCGCTGGGAAAGTTCTGAAGCCAACATTAATCCATTGGAAACATCACCAATTTCTTTCAGATTTTTGATTTTTTCAATTTGCAGTCCCTTGCTATCCGGGCACTTTTCCAAACCATTATTAATGATTTGCATCGCTTGTGTAAATTTTCCAGCTTCCTTCAATATAACTGAATGTAGAATGTATGCCTGTTCATATTTGGGATTGTTTTGAAGTATTTCATAAATTTTTGTTTTCGACTTTTCATCTTCATCATTCAAGTAATATGTTTCAGCTTCTAAATAATCTAATTCGATTGAAACAGGTGCATATTTTCTGGCAGCCTGTATAGAAATTTTGCTCTTTTCATGAGATTTCATTAATAAATTCGCCTTTGCACATGAAGCATGAAAATCATAGGATTCAGCAATTTTTCCTTTATATTCTTCCAACAACCGGACCACCTCAACTGCCTTTTTGTATTCCAGCAATAAGTTTATGTATTGGTAAATTACACTGTCTGGATTTTTAGAATTTTTTAAGATGTTTGCCCAAAGGTGATCTGCACTCTCAAAATCGCCGGATTCCTGGTAAAGTTTTGCTATCCGAATTGACCATTTTTCTTCTTCCGGCCAAATCTTATATGCTTGTTCTGCTAATTCGATGGCTTCATTTAAATTTCCATTAATTTCATATATTCTCGAACATTCAGTCAACCAGATCGGGTCATCAGTCTGAATTTGTGCTTCCACAAAAGTCATCTTTTCTTCTATATTCATAGTTTGGTCGTTGATCAAGAAAAACAAATTTTCGTAAGATTTCGGACTTGAAATTTGAAATATATTCTTGAATCATTTCAGGTTTACCGGCCTTCATCAAAGAATTCACCAGGACAAAATTTATATATTTAGGTATTGTTCTTGAATTTAGTAAACTAAATGCAATGGAGTAATCTTTTTCAATGACTACTTTATTAAGATTTTCTATATTTTTTATTGATTTTGTTTTCCCATGACGGTTGATTATGGTAAGGAGGTGATTTATGGAATTTGAATCAGCGATTTCAATCTCAATGAAACTACTTCGATGAGATTGAACCTCATTTTTTTCAAAAACATCAAGCATGGTTTGATAACTGAAATCAATAGCCAGATTCAGAAATGCTTTTTCGATATTGTCTTTGTCAAATTGCTTCAATAATTTCTCTACTTTTGGATAATCGTTCAATCTCCAAACCAACAACAAAGCCAATCTTCTATGTATTGAACTTTTTACATCACTGTATGGATCGTCTGAATTCGTTTCGAAAGTTTTTTCCCAAGAGACTTCTATCTCTTTGGATAATTGATTCGCATCATCAAATAAATTCTTATCCAGTAAATAATGAGCTTTCAGGACTTTGCTTAATTCACTTTTAGACCCATCATCTTTAAAAGAAAACCGGTACTCGCGATCATCCAGGAACGCTCCTGCATAGTCTAAAGCCGTTGCAAATAAATCAGTGTTCAGCTCTAGATTTTCAGAGGTAGAAGAGTTTTTATATTTCAAAAGATAATTGGAAGCTAAATCATAATCCGTTAATTGCAATGAATATTCCGCACCCATTAAGTACAACCACGGTTCTTCTGGGTTTATTTTGATCATTCGATCAATCATTTCCAGACATTGATCAAATTCCAATTTTTTCTTGTGTGAATTGGTCAGATATTGCAGAATTGGGAAATCTTTATTTTTATTTTCTAACCAATTTCCAGGGATCAAAGAGTCATTTTTTAGATACCCTTGAACTGAATTATTATTATCAACAGGATAAGACAACGCAGCATCAAATGCGTAGATTGCTGCCGAATAATCCGCCTTGTTGTATAAACATTCTCCTTCTAAAGAGGATAGTATTCTTGAATTTGAAGTGTTACGTTTCAGGTTTTGGATTTCTGCCATCGCGGAATCCCAATTCTGATTAGCCATTAATAAGAATATCTTTTCAATGACTCTTTTCGTTTCATCCACACCGTCCTGATGATCATCAATTTTATTGAACCACTCCAAAGCTTTCTGATAATTACCAATCCGTAAATATGATATAACGACAATTCTTACGTTATGATTATCGAGATTTTCTGCTCCACTTAACTTTTCAAGAACTTCAGTTGCCTTGTCCAGATCTCCCTGGGCAATATAGATATTTGCCAATCTTGTTATCGCAATTGAATTAACCGAGTCAAAATGTAATATTTGTTCTAATCCTCGGATTTCACCTGCTGAGTTTCCGATTTTTACCATAAAGTTTGAATACCACAATAAGTTCTCAATGTCGGTAGAACCCATCTGGTATATCTCTTCGGCTTTGGCTTCTGCTTGATTTACCAGTGACGCCGATAGATAAGTTTCAGCAATTTTTTGTTTGATCCCTAAATGTTTTGGATTTAATTGATCCGCCTCTTGTAATGCTGCTATCCCACTATCAACTTCAGTGAGATCTACTTTGACGAGTCCCAGACCAGCGTACACTCTCCAAAGTAAAACCTGATGAATCTGATCGGATTTGAATTCATTAACCAACTTGGAATATATGGAATTGGCAGATTCAGCTTCACCTGTCAAATAGTACACTTCACCAAGAACCAATTGAAGATAAACTGTGTCATCAGATTCATCATTGATCGCTTTTTGAAGGATTTTCTGCGCATTCAATAAATTACTTACTTCATTGTACTTTCCGTCTGTCGGAAGGAATTTATCTGGGCGATCCCCCAGTATTGTTTGAACGAATAATAACAATTTATCGCTTGAGGTTTTTTCATCCTCTAAATTGATGGCTACATCTAAGGCTGCCAGGGCGGCATCACGGTTTTGCTTTTCAACCTGACGAACAGCATCAACAAATGCAATTTCTCGATCAAACGGCCATTTTTGTCTTCCCTGACTCAGGACTAGATCGGCTTCATCTGTTCTACCCAGCGTTTGTAATGTTTGAATCAAATTGAGATTATAAATAGAATTTTCAGGGTCTAATCCCACCGCTTTACGGATGTAAGGAAGAGCTTCTGCATATAATTCCTGACCAATACATGTTTTTGCTAGATTGAAGTGAATAAGAGATGAATTGGGTATAGCCAAAACTGCTGTTCGAAGTGTTTCCATGGTTTTTTGGAATAGTCCCATCTTATTGTAAACATCACTTAAAACAATCCAACCTTCTTCGTATTCAGGTAATCTCTTCGTAGTTTCTTCCAGAATGGCCCTTGCTTTTTCATATTCGCCTGATAAATAATACAGTTTTCCACTGATGACATCGACCTGGGTTCGATTCACACCCTCAGATTTCATTTTTTCAAGTAGATCTCTGGTTTTTTCCAATTCGTTTGCGTTGAGAGCTGCATTGGCATAATTTAACCAATCTTCCTGTGACAGCATGAAAGATTTTGCATAATTTTCCCACTCGGAATATAAAGCACTCCAACGGTTATTTTTTGATAATAGATCAAAAATCTTTTTATATATTTCCTCTTGATTATTACCGATGTTTAAAGATAATTTCAATTCACTATAAGCTTCATCGATTAGATTTAATGTCTGGTAACCTTGAATTAATTCATCCTGCATCTCATCCATTGACAACGAAATATCTGATAGGAATTTTATATACTCCGCACTCAATCCGTTCAAACCAAGGGTATTGAGTAAGTGAATAATTCTTTTATGATCAATTCTTTTAAGGTAAGATACAGTTTCAGAAGACGGCCAATCGACTTTTTGTGCTTTTAGCCAATTTTTGAATTGTCTTTCGGCAATTTCCCTAGCTTTTAATACATCACCATTGTTTTGTATTTCACAGGCATATAATAGATGTGCAAAAATACCTTTTTTATGAAAATCCGTATTTGCACCATGTAAAGATTTTTTTTCTTCCAATATCTGATTTAATGCCAGATCGTTAAATCTTGGTTCATTCATGTATACCATTAGGTCATTTTGAACTTCATCAAAGGATTCGGGGATGATGTTCATATCAATTAATCGAAGCATTTTTTGTAGTTTATCTTTGGCATACAAAAAACTTGATTTTGCTTGCAATGGTGATTTCTCAAGTTGATATCGAAATCCATTTAGTAAATTCATCTTGAATATTGGCTCAAATTTAGAAACAAAATCAATATCCGGATTGGAGTGAGATTCGCTTATCCGATTTGAAAAAATTTTTGATTCTCCAAGAATAATTGAAATTTGGTTTGCCAAATAAGAGAACTGACTTGTTAAAGTTTGTACCCAGATTATCTGTGTCTCTATAGATTGTTTTTCTATTAATCTAACTAACTTGATGGCTTTTTCTTTTTGGGGGATTAATTGTGTGGCTAGAATATGGTTAACAAGACTAACGCCAATATAAGGATCCTTGTCATTAATTAAAGCTTGGAGAAGATCAACATCAAAATCAATCAAACTGTATAGGATGGCCAGACTTGTTCGCCAGGTCATTAATATTGATTTACGGGAAAATCCATTAGACAGTTCTTCAAGCAATCCAGACCAGGATTGGCTTTTTCTTTTTCTTTCGAATAATGCAAGCGCTATGTAAGTAGCTCTTTGAAAGTCAATTTCCTTGGAATGGTTTTTAAATGTTTCATCCAAAATAGAAATTGCATTTTTAAGATAATGCTTCTCTTTCACATCCTTGCCCAACACATCAAATTTGGAATCCACTGATAACATTGCCACTCTGCCTAGTGACCATTTTTCTAAAGAATTTCCAAAGGATTCAACACAGTGCATAAAAAATTCATTGTTTCTGATTTGCTTCAGAATCAAATTGTCTTGCTTTGCTGATTCGATTAATATTTTTTGATCGTTTTCATTCAGACTATCCTTTAAGGATTGGAAAAACAATGTGATATTCATCAATACTCCTTTATTGAATAATCTAGAATCTTAAGAATAAAGCGAAGGATCCAGCCATTAATAAAACACCTAACACCATCAGGAACACACCAATACCAGCAGCAGTGGTCACCATTTGATTTAATGAATCAATGAGGACAGAAGCATTTCCAATGATGGAAGCTATTTCTTCGGTTATTCCCTTTTGAACTACCTTCTGGGTTTCTTTAGCTATTTTGGTAATACCCTTGCCTAAAACACGGGTCAATAAGACGATAAAACCAGTTATGAATGAGATTAATCCTAATCCCATAAAAATAAGTGTCAGTAATGTGATCAAATCCTCTTTTATCATAAAAAAAACCTCCAGATCATTCTTCTAGAGGTATGATGCAAGTTATGTGCCAACAGTGTTTTATTGCAGGTTCAATGGCAAATTTGACACTTCAATAACACCAGTATCACAAAACAACATGGCGCTTTCAATTGCATTGCTTAATTCGCGAATATTCCCCGGCCAGTTGTATGCCATAAGTTTTTCCATAGCACCTGGTGTGATATCCACAATGTTCACACCCATTTTGGAATTCTTTTGACGAATAAAGAATCCAACCAATTCCGGGATATCTTCTTTACGTTCTCTCAAAGGTGGAATGTGCAAATCAACCACACGCAATCGATAATATAAGTCCGAACGAAATTCATTGTCTTCAATCATTTGAGAAAGATTGCGGTTTGATGCAGCTACTACCTGAACATCAACATTAATCAAGTTATTTCCACCAACTCGTCGAAATGCTTTTGATTCCAGGGCACGCAACAATTTTGCCTGCATATCCAATGGCATGGATGATATTTCATCCAGAAATAGCACACCCTCATCTGCTGTTTCCATAAGTCCGTGTTTTCTTTTATCTGCGCCAGTGAAGGCACCCGATTCATGACCAAATAATTCTGATTCAAGCATCGTACTCTGGATAGCAGCACAATTTATCGCGACAAACATTTTATGTGATCGAGGTCCAACACTGTGAATATAATTAGCCAGAACGTCTTTACCGACACCCGTTTCCCCTGTAATCAACACGGAGACTGACATGGATGCTGCTCTTTCAGCCTGACCCAGTACGTGTTTAATTTTTGGATTATCTCCAGCAACAAACTGAACACTATTTTTTTGAGTATTTCTGAACAATGCCAATTCTCTTCTCATTCTCACAATTTCGAGCGCTCTTTGGATGGAAAGTTCGAGACGATCTAATTTAATAGGTTTGATTAAAAAATCATGAGCGCCATTGCGCATTGCCTCAACAGCTATCTCTATATCAGGAAAACCTGTGATCAAAATCATGGGAGGTCTTAGTTGCATATTTAAGGTTTCATATAACAAATTTGGACCGAAGCCATCCGGTAATTGAACATCTAAAAGCACAACATCACAATTACCTTTCTGTATCTCTGTGCGTGCTTCTGAAAGAGTACCCACACCATTCACTTCGTATCCTAAGGGAGTTAAGAATGCTTCCAGGTTTGATCTTGCATTCTCTTCATCATCCACTACCAAGACGGTATAACCCATTTGATTTAATCTCCTTGTTTGATCGGTAAATAAACAGCAAATACTGTTCCTCCACCTGGATATGACTCAACCGTAATATTACCACGATGAGCAGTCATGATGCGTTTACTGATCGCTAATCCTAAGCCTGTTCCGGTTTTTTTGGTTGTGACAAATGGTTCAAAAACATGCCCACGAACTTCTTCAGGGATGCCAGGTCCACTATCTATGATTTTCACTTCAATTTGCGGGTAATTCGAGATTGTCCTTGAAATATCAATGTGAACAGCCAGCGTGCCTTTCTCACTGGCAGTCATGGCTTCGACAGCATTACCGATCAAATTTGTAAAAACTTGTTCTAACAATCTCGGATCCGCAGAAATTAAAGGTAATTCATCTGATTTTTGAATAAATTCCTGAATTCCTACTCTTGCCATTCTAGGTTTCCAACGATCCATAATCCTTTGCAAAAGAATAGCAATGTCGACTGATTTAAATTTTGCGTCAAATGGTTTTGAGAATGCCAACACTGCTTCCATCTGATGAGTCAGCCGATCACAATCATGGATCATACGATCGACCATGTCTTTGTTTTTAGGATCCTCGTTGAAACTTCTGGAAAGTATTTGAAGTCCCATAGAAATATTATTGATAGGATTGCGAACCTCATGCGCAAAAACTGCTGTAAATTCTCCCAGAACAGCTCTATGTTCTAATTGTTGCGCACGAGTTTTTATTTCTTCATTTTCACTTACATCCTGTAAATAAATAATGATAGACAATAAGGAGTTAGTTTGCGTTACAGGGACAATTCTGGCATCTACAGGAACAGAATCTCCATTTCTGTTATGGATGTGAACTATCCCTAGTCTATGTGTTCCAAAATCTGTTTTTGCCGACTCCAGTAACGGAAAAAAGCTGTCCGGTCCAATAAGAATATTTTCAATGGTTTGGTTTGTTACTTCCCGGGATTGATACCCAAGTAGAATCTCAGCACTCGGATTGATCATCCAAATCTTTAAATCGGGTTTTAAAATGATAATTCCATCCTGGACATGATCAAGGACTTCATTATTCACTCTGATCATCCAATCCTGATTATCTATTTTGGAGCGCAATGCATTAACTAAAATAAAGTATTGCAATATGGATGAAATGGCTGCTGAAAACATTTCTAAAATTGAGGATAAATTTTTTGGTGGTTGTTTTTTTTGTTGCCCCACGACTAATAAAGCTGAAGCACTTTTTCCCGGTCCCATAGCAGAAGTACCGAGATAAGACAAATTACTGATTCGAGCAATTTTGTGTAATTCAGTGATCACCCGATGTCCAGGTGACCATATAGTCGTTTTTTGATCTAATTGAATATCACTGGAGGGTAATGTAAAAGGTAGTAAATCGCTGTCTGTATCGTAAGGTATTCGAGTTAGTTCAGGGATATCACTCTTTACCTGATAAATGGTTACATGGGGTGTTTCAAAGAAATTTTCAATTAATTTCACAGCTTTTTGCAAAGCGAAAATCAAATCCTCTTCTTCGATCAACCTCATTAATTGTTGCATCGTCAGAAAGAGTTTATCTTGCCAGGCTTTCTGTTTCTCAACAAATTCTTGTTCTTCATTAAAATAAAATCACATATTTCGTGTTCTTATCATCGATTCCATATTTCCATGCAAAACCATCAACCACTTGTTTGTTGCGCTTGATAATCTCAAACAAGAATGGTTCCTTATAAGCAGATTTCTCGATAACTTCCAAATTAAATAATAAATCAACCGGCAAATCAGTTAATTCAGAAGGTGAATATGAAGTTAATTTTTGGAAACTTACATTAAAACTGATAATTTCTTTGCGAGGAAAATCAACCAAAATCGCTGGATCCGCGATCACATTTAACATATTCTTATATATCAAGGCACTCTCATCCTGCACCTTGCCTAATAAAACTTCCCTGAACCAATTTGGCTTTTCAGAATTCATTAATTTATGGCGCCTGCCTTAAGTGTGCTGGAAGGATTCCTTCCATTGCTCGATATTTTGCAACTGTTCTTCTTGCAACCTGAATACCTCTTTCGTTTAATTTCTTCTGGATCTCTGTATCACTGAGAGGTTTGGATTCCGACGAGACAATTTCCCGTAAAATTGTACGAGCAGAAAGACTTCTATCAAAAAATGCTGCTAAAGGCACAATTTTTTTGTTTGGAAGTTGGACCGACTTTCCAGAAACTGCGCGAGAAATTGTTGATTCGTGAACTTCAAGTTCCTCTGCCAGACTTGCTCGTGTAATCGGTTTTAAAAATTTCTCCCCTTTTGTAAGGTATGATTTTTGGATCATTACCAACTCATGCATCAATCGCTGCATTGTATGGTTTCTTTGTTGCAAACACTTGACGAATAAGGATGCTTTTTCCAGATCGCCTTTCATGGCATCCTTTAAATCAGCATCCGTTTCTTTAATGGTTTGTTTATAGAGTGGGCTTACTTGTAGAGTACCTGAATAAGGCATGACAATTTCAACAATCAGTTGCGATTTTTGGTCATTATTTGCATATGAGATCAAAACATCCGGGCGATGGTAAACATTTGTATCAGGTGAAGATGGATTACGAACCGATCCCCAATGCGACCGAGCAGGAAAAGGATTTAAGTTATCACTTATAAATTCGACGATTTTTTCGACACGTTGGACACTGATTTTTAGTCTTTTGGCTATCTCCGGGTGTTGTCTTTTACTTAATAAGTCCATGTAATCTTTGATGATTTCATAAGCATACTCAGGTATGGTGATTGAATCGGACAATACTTCTAATTGAATCAACAAGGCTTGTTGTGGATTGACTGAACCCACACCGATTGGATCCGCTAATTGAATAATTTTTTGCACTTCTTCTATTGTCGAAATCGGTACATGGAAATATCTGGCCACATCCATCAAATTAACGCTCAGAAACCCATCATCGTCCAGGTTTGTTAACAAATGCACAGCAATTAATTGTTGATCCTTTGATAATTCTGGTGCTATTTGTTTGATTACATAACTGGTTAAGTCATCTGTAACCGGTGAAAATGGTTCATCAGAATAATCAGAATCTTCGTAATCAGATCTGGGAATAAAATCATCCATCGGAGAAACATAAACAATCGGTTCATCAACATTAGAGTTCATTGGGCGTGAACAAATCGGGCAGGCACCATTCTCAGGCAACACACGCTTACAATGAGGACATCGCCTCTCTTCAATAATCTCCAATGCTGGATTCGAGGCCAACTCAGAATCTATCTGCTGTTTGAGTTCAAATGCCGAAAGAGATAATAATGTCATCGTTTGCGCAAGGTGCGCTGTGGTTATTGGTTTATGAACCTGATATTGATATTGGAACATGATTTTGTCCTCACTGATTAAGTATATCGATAAGCTGCTATGTTGCAAGTTATATGCCAGACGAATTTTATGATGTAAAATATGAACCGAGGTACTGAACTTGGAGAATAAAATTGTTAATGTAATTGGCGCAGGATTAGCAGGCAGTGAAGCAGCTTACCAATTGGCAAATGCAGGATTTCAGGTCAATTTATATGAGATGCGTCCGTTGGTTCAAACAGGTGCACATACGACTGATTATTTTGCTGAATTAATTTGTTCAAATTCACTAGGTTCAAATTTGCCGGATCGTGCTGCTGGCGTTCTAAAAAATGAATTACGCCGGTTGGGTTCATTATTGATGGAAATTGCTGATGAATTTGAATTACCAGCAGGAGGGGCTTTAGCAGTAGATCGAGATCTCTTTTCAGGAAAAATAACCAAAATCCTTTCAACACATCCAAATATCAATATATTTAGAGAAGAAGTGAAAGAAATCCCTTCAAAGCCTACCATAATCGCATCAGGACCATTGACATCTGCAGCACTTGGTCAAAGCATTTCTCAAATAACGAATTCGAACAATTTATTTTTTTATGATGCGATTGCGCCTATCGTTAATTATGATTCCATTAATCTGGATATCGCCTTCAGGGCTTCCCGATATCAAAAAGATGATGATGATCCGGGGGATTATATAAATTGTCCATTTTCAAGAGAAGAATATGATCGCTTTGTATTCGAATTAACCAACGCACAAAGAATCGAATTAAAGCCTTTCGAATCCCAAATTGATTTAGGCGTTAAAGCTGGTCCCGATCAATATTTCGAAGGCTGTTTACCTATTGAAGTTCTGGCAAACCGTGGGGAAAAATCGCTGGCGTTTGGACCATTAAGACCTGTGGGAATTTGGAATCCTAATGCAGGAAAGCGTCCTTATGCTGTCCTACAATTACGGCAGGATAATATTGCTGGTACTTTATATAATATGGTTGGTTTCCAGACCAATCTAAAGTTTTCAGAACAAAAAAGAGTTTTCCAATTGATACCTGGTTTGGAGAATGCTACTTTTGCAAGATACGGTCAAATGCATCGCAATACCTTTATTGCCTCACCAAAATTATTATTGCCAACATTACAATTTAACCAGAGAAATGATTTATTCTTTGCTGGGCAAATCACCGGCATAGAAGGTTACGTGGGCAACATAGCAACTGGATTATTAGCTGGAATGAATATGAGCCGCTTTTTAACGGGTAACAAATTATTGGAATTACCAAAACAAACAATGTTGGGGGCTTTGGTTTATTACATCACACATGCGGATATGCGTGATTTTCAACCTATGAAAGCAAATTTTGGAATTCTTCCCACAATGAATGCAAAGGGGAAAAGAGAGCGAGCTAAGTTATACGCGCAGGAGGCGTTTACAAGCTTGGAAATTTATTTATCTGAAATTTTTTCGGAATAATCACAATGATCAAACGATTTTTTATATTCATATTCCTATTGATCTTAATCGTGAGTTGTAGTGAAAAAAAAGCCGTTGAATTTGATGGAGAGAATGCTTACGTTTATGCAAATTCACAGGTTGAATTCGGACCGCGTACACCTGGAAGTGAAGCTCATCAAAAAACAATAGAATTAATTACAAAAGAATTAGAATCTTTTGGATGGACTGTTGATATTCAATCGGAGGAAGTAAATGGATATTTAATTCAAAATATCATTGGAAAAAATCCAACAACGACTGCTGAGCCATGGATCATTATTGGTGCGCATTATGATTCCCGGTTTTATGCAAACAAAGATGCAAACGACGTTAACCAAATTCAACCTGTATTAGGAGCAAACGATGGCGCGTCGGGTGTGGCAGTATTATTGGAACTGGCAAGAGTACTCCCACCTGACCTGAATAAGAATATTTGGTTTGTTTTTTTTGATGCAGAGGATCAAGGCAATATAGAAGGATGGGATTGGATTTTAGGGTCCAGAAGTTTTGTAAAGACATTGGAAGGCAAACCGGAAGCAGTCGTAATTCTGGATATGATCGGAGATAAAGATTTGAATGTGTATTATGAAAGAAATTCAGATGTTATACTCCAAAAAGAAATTTGGGATATCGCTGCCAATCTTGGATATGGTGAATTTTTCATACCTGAATTCAAGTATAGTATTCTGGATGATCACATACCATTTATTGAAAATGAAATAACTGCTATTGATATCATCGATTTTGATTATCCTTATTGGCACACATCTCAAGATACGATCGATAAGTTATCACCTGAGAGCCTGGAGATTATTGGAAAAACAATATATCATTGGTTATTAGTGCCATAAAACATTGGAAAAACTTCACCATCTATCATAAACTTCATGTATGTTGAAACCATCAGAAATTTTGCAAAATCTTTTCCCCATCATAGAAAACAGAGTTGTCCTTGAATTGGCAAAGGGATCTCTTCTTAAGGAAGAAATCTCTGATCAATTCCAAAGTTTTTTCAAACATCTACTTCAGACAGTGGAAACTGGTGACCCATCATGGTTTGAGCCATTGCTGAATGACTGGGCAAATTCGTTAACTCAATCTGATTTAGAAGATGAAAGTATTATTATCAATGATTTCATCACTCAATTGGTAGTGATTATCAATCAGACAATCGTCGAGAATACAAAAGCAGACCAATCTGTTCAACTAATTACAATATTAATACCAATTTACGCTTACTTGTTCAATAAAACTGCAAATATTGAGACGAGCCAAAAAATCCAGTATCTCGCGAAACAAGTAGAAAAAGCCAAATCAGACCTGGCAAAATTGGATGAAAGTAAAAGTAATTTTGTTGCTGTTGCAGCACATGAATTAAAAACTCCATTAACTTTAATTGACGGATACACATCCATGCTGATCGATGCTATTTTAAATCAAAACAAAAATGATTTATTAGTATTTACAAATGGGATTTTGAATGGTTCGAAGCGATTACGTGGGATCATTGAGGATATGATCGATGTCTCACAGCTGGAAAATAATTTAATAAATCTTAATTATCAACCTTATTGGTTAAATAGAATTCTTGAATTTGTTTTGCTCGAACTTTCACCGGTGTGTAAGGAACGTGATATTTCAATTAATATTCACGATTTTGATGGCAATACTTTAATGAATTATGGCGATTCTGAAAGACTTATCCAATTATTTAAAAATCTTATCATCAATGCAATTAAATTCACTCCTGATGGTGGAATTATCAACATCAATGGTAGAAAATTGACTGGCTTCATCGAGGTTTTGATATCAGATACTGGCATAGGCATAAACCAGGAAGATCAGGCAATTATCTTTGAAAAATTTAATCGGCTTGGAAACATAGCATTACATTCCAGTAGTAAAACAAATTTCAAAGGTGGTGGCCCAGGTCTGGGTCTTCCCATTGCAAAGGGAATTGCAGAAGCACATGGAGGTTCAATCTGGGTTGAATCTACCGGATATAGTGAAACAGATTTCCCAGGCTCAACATTCCATATATTACTTCCACTTTTAGATAAATTACCGGAAAATAAGAAGTGAGGAATATTTTTTTATGACAAATGAATCTTTCATCAAACCAGCTGACAGAATAGCTTCTTTTAAACCCTATTACTTTGCCACATTAGCAAAGAAAATTTCTCAACTTCAGGAAAACGGAGTAGACATTATAAAAATTGATATGGGTTCTCCGGATTTACCTCCTGAAAAATTTATCATTGACAAACTCAATGAATCCGCTGCCTTACCCAATAAACATGGTTACACCCCCATGGGTGGAAGCCTAGAATACCGTAGAGCAATCGCAGATTATTATGAAAAAAGATTTGGGGTCAAATTAGACCCAAAATCTGAGGTGGTGGGTTTAATCGGATCTAAAGAAGGATTATTTAATATGACCCAGGTTTTGGTAAATCCTGGGGATTATGTCATTGTTCCCGACCCAGGATACCCGGTGTATGCAGCCAGCGCAAAAATTGCAGGAGGTATCATCTACACGCTACCACTGCTGAAGGAGAATGGATTTTTACCAGATCTTTCATCGGTACCACAAGAAATTATTCAGAAAACTAAACTATTCTGGATCAATTATCCTAATAATCCTACCGGAGCAATTGCTCCTTTCTCTTTCTTTGAAGAAATTGTTGATTTCGCCAAAAAGAATCAAATCATCATCGCACACGATGCACCATATGTGGATGTTTGCTTTGATGGCTATATTGCTCCTAGCCTTCTGCAGGTTGAAGGAGCAAAAGATGTTGCAGTGGAATTTAATTCCTTGTCCAAAACATACAATATGGCTGGTTGGCGATTAGGAATGGCGGTTGGAAATGCTGATATCATTGGTTATATTCACACTTATAAAAGCCAGATGGATTCCTCACAATTTGCGCCGGTAATCGATGCCGGAATAACGGCACTCAGCGGTGATCAATCATGGTTGTCAAAAAGAAATGCAATTTATCAAACCAGAAGAGACATTGTTGTCAATGGATTAAAAAAAGCAGGATTCGAAGTGGATACGCCACCTGCTGCTATTTATATTTGGGCAAAACTACCAGATGGTTTTAAAGATAGTCTGGCTTTCTGCAACCAATTATTAGAAGATACAGGTGTAAGCATGACACCAGGTGTTGTATATGGACAATACGGAGAGGGTTATTTACGAGTCTCTTTAGGTACCAAAACAGTGAGAATTCAAGAAGCGATGGAAAGAATCAAACTTTGGATGAAAGTAAAATAGGGTAAATATGTCAAAGAAAAACCCAGAACCCACAAGAATGGCGAACGAGAAAGCTTTTTTAGTTGGGGTTGATATTCACAATCAGACCAATTGGCTGTCTCTTGAAGATTCGCTAGAGGAATTAAGATCTCCTGGCATCTACCGCAGGTCTTGAAGTAGTGGGGGAGGCAACCCAAAGCCTCTCGCATCCCAATCCCGAAACCTTCATTGGTTCTGGAAAAGTTCAGGAAGTAATCGCGCTTGTGAACGAAACTATGGCTGATGTAGTTGTTTTTGATGAAGAGTTATCGCCCAGACATCAAAGAGAGTTAGAAAAAAGTTTTGGGGACAAAGTTCGGATTATTGATCGAACAGCTTTGATTTTAGATATTTTTGCTCAACACGCAGATACAAGAGAAGGTATTTTACAGGTAGAATTAGCCCAATATGAATATCGATTACCAAGACTAACCAGAGCTTGGACACATCTAGCCAGACAAGCTGGTGGTGGTGCTGGTCGAACAGGGAGTGTCGGTGGTGTCGGATTAAGAGGTCCAGGCGAAACACAACTTGAGGTCGATCGCCGTGAAATTCGTAATAAAATTTCAAATTTAAAAAAAGAACTTGAAAAGGTCAGATCTCACCGCAGCCGTTACCGCTTACAAAGAAAACGATCCCAAATCCCAACAGTGGCTCTGGTCGGCTATACAAACGCAGGTAAATCAACATTATTAAATTCCATTTCCAAAGCAGAGGTTTACGTTGCAGATCAATTATTTGCGACATTAGACCCAACAACGAAACGCGTTGTTCTACCTGATAATAATGTTAGTCTATTTACCGATACCGTAGGTTTTATTCAAAAACTTCCCACCCAATTGATCGCAGCTTTTCGAGCGACTCTGGAAGAAATTAATGAAGCTGATCTGCTATTACACATAGTTGACATTACTCACCCAAGTGCTCAATCACAATGGCAATCTGTTCAAGAAACTTTATCCATTTTAAAGGCAGATCACATTCCCACCATAACCGTTCTTAATAAAATTGATAAGCTTCCTGAGCCAGATTTAGCGCAAAAAATGTCACAGGATTATAAAGACGCAATTGCCATTTCTGCTAAAACTGGTATTGGTGTCACTGACCTGTTAAAAATGGTGGAAAATGAGTTGTTTTTCAGCTATATCCCTGTAAAAGTAAATTTGCCCTACCAACAAGGCCGTTTGATTTCGATTTTTCATGAGCAAGGAAAAATTGAGAATATCTCGCATAAAAAAGGCGGAGTAATGATTGAAGGAAAAATACCGATGAGATATGTTTCATTATTTGAACATTACTTTTCAACCGCTGGAATGGATGATGATGAAGAATGATATGACCAATATATCTAAAATATTGTCAAAAATTTCAGGTTTTTTTTCCAATCGAAAAGGTCTGTTAATTTTTATTGCCATTATTCTGGTAATTTTAAATTTTGCTATTAGTTTGGTTTTTAATAATTGGATTACACAATCAAATTTATTGCTTCATTTAGGAATCGTGATAGGGCTTCTGGGAATATTAATTGCCTGGGCATTATAAAAAAAACTCCTTGCGGAGTTTTCTTTATTTACTTCTTCTTTTCTTTTTCTACCTGGATAACTTCTCGTCCCTGGTAATGACCACATGATGGACATATCGTGTGAGATAAACGCATTTCACCACAATTGCTGCATTGAACCAATGATGCGGCGGTGAGGCTGTCATGTGCACGACGTCGATCACGTCGACCTTTTGAAATTTTCCTTTTTGGCTGCGGACCCATTTTCTTACTCCTATCTGAAGATTCAGTAATTTACTAATTTGTTAAGCCGACAAATTATAATCTCAGGGGTTAAAAACTGTCAAGCAATACAACTAACAATCCAGTTATCTACAAATAACATGCATGTCTCTTTAGCTTTGATTGGAATCCAATTTCAGCTGACTCATAAAAATGGAAAAAGGTAAAATAACAAAACTTAGCAAAATTTTTACGTATTTCTCTTTCATGTTTTTTTTATTAAATATTTTACAAATATAATTGGGAATATGGAAACCAGTAATTCACCAATCAATATCAGAGAAATTGTTTATAACGAAGTAGGGCATTCTTACAACATTCCTGCGCACAGCCATTCCTTATTCCAATGGTATTGTGTTGTCTATGGTAATGTAAACTTTTCATGTAATGAACGATTATTAACCCTTCAAATGGATGACTCAATTCTTATTTCACCCGGAGTAATGCGATCACCTAAATACCATAATAAATCTATAGGATATTTTTATGTTTTGTTCGAAAATCATCACCTCATTTTGGACGATTTGCTAGACAAAATTGTAAATATTCCCAATGAATTACGGTTCGATCTAAACACTTTAATTAACGAAATTAATAGACCTGGAGAAAACACTTACGAATTTGTAGAAGCACTGGTTACACGCATCTTAATTGGATTGGAAAGAAAAACAAAGTCTTTTATACAATCAGGAAACATATCTAAACTAAATATTCATACTCAAAATGAAACCTTCAATCAAATTGATGCATATTTAAGGCGCAATTTATTTAAAAATATAAGTCGAGAAGATCTCTCTAGAGTATTTCATATATCACCTTCTCATTTGGCAAGGATTTTTCGGAACATATCCGGAATGACCATTACAAAACGATTAATGCAATTAAGGATCGATCGTGCCAAACAATTATTACTTGAGAGCTCACTTCCAATTTCAGAAATAAGTCTCCAGATCGGGTATACCAATTTCAGCTACTTTACAAATATTTTTCGGAAGGAAACCGGTGTAACTCCAAGTGATTTTCGACGAACCCAGGGTAATGCTAGACGGAAATTGAATATTGACCAATAGTTTACGATCGTTTGACAATAGCTGCTGAAGCGATTATTGAGTATCGTAAATATTAATAGTAGGAGGTCTCCAATGGAGAATGATATTAAGTTAGCTGTAATTGGTATAGGCGCTATGGGGAGTCAACACGTTAAAGATATCCAGTCATTGCCTGACGTTCAACTTTCCGCAATATGTGACCTTATACCTGAGAGAATGGAAGTGATTTCTTCTTCTCCCTCAACAAAATCCTTTACTGACTACCAGGAAATGTTAAATACAATCGAATTGGATGGAGTGTTGATTTCAACACCACATTATGACCATACACCTATTGCTATTGATTGTTTTCATAACGGGATTCATGTTCTGACAGAGAAGCCAATTGCAGCCCAAATGAGTGATGGCAAATTAATGGTGCAGGCATATAAAGAAGCAATTAAGCAGCATTCCGATCTTAAATTTGCGATAATGTTTCAACAACGCACCTACGGTTATTGGAAAACAATTAAGAGAATGTTAGACGGTGATGAATTAGGGAAATTAATACGAGCAACCTGGATCATTACGAATTGGTTCCGCAATCAAAGTTATTATGACAATGGAGATTGGCGGGCTACCTGGAAAGGTGAAGGTGGCGGTGTATTAATTAATCAATGTCCTCACAATCTCGATCTCTTTCAATGGTTTTTCGGTATGCCAGAAAAAGTAACTGGATTTGCTGGTTTAGGAAAGTATCACGAGATAGAGGTTGAGGATGAAGTCACTGCATTCTTTGAATATCAAAATGGCATGGTCGGCCATTTTATTACTTCCACGGGTGAGTCACCTGGAACTAATCGCCTTGAAATCATTGGTGAAAAGGGAAAATTAGTTTTAGAAAATAATATCCTGACCTTTTGGAAGAATAAAATATCAATGTTAGAACAAATACAAACCTCCACTGATCCATATGCATTTACAGAATCCGTTGAGTTAGATATCCCTTATGAGCATCATGGCTTACCAGGTCATAAGATTATTATCGAGAATTTTGTGAATGCAATTCGTGGAAGAGAAAAATTAATAGTTCAAGGAGAAGAAGGATTAAATCAGCTTGAATTGAGTAATGCAATCCTTTTATCATCATTATTAAATAATAAAATTCTTTTACCAGTGGATTCCGAGTTGTTTAAAAGAAAATTGGAAGAAAAGGTTCGCAGTTCCAAATTCAAGAAATTACCTGGAATTTCACTGATTCCCGATATTTCAAAATCCTTTGGAAATTAGTTGATTCATAAAAATGACCAAATAAGAAACGTTGGAGGAAACATGTACTTCACCGGATTTGCAGATGAGGCAGGAGATTCAATAGAAATCCAAATTAAAGCAACTTTAGAACTGGGATGGAATAATATTGAATCGCGCTCAATTAATAATATTAACACAACAGATATCAGCGAGTATGAATTCGATCATGTTTGTGAAAATCTAGATGAAAATAATGTCAGAATTAATTGTTTTGGTAGCGCTATCGCCAATTGGAGTAAAGATCCACGGGATGAAGTAGGTTTTCAGGAAAACCTTGAATTGCTTCGTCGGGCAATCTCCCGTATGCAGCGCCTAGGAACAAAGTATTTACGTGGCATGAGCTTCAAAATTGTTAACGATATTGAACCAGATTCTCCTGACATTGAAAAATGTATTTTTGAGAAGTTGTCTATTCTAATAAAAATCTGCGAAGATGCTGGAATTTTGTACCTGCATGAAAACTGTATGAATTATGGTGGTTTATCACATGCTCACACATTAAGATTACTTGACAAAATAAATTCACCAAATTTTAAATTGGTTTTCGATACAGGAAATCCAGTTGGTACGGACAACCACATAGGTAATCCACCTTATAAAAAACAATCCTCCTGGGAATTTTATGTTAATGTCAGAGAATTTATTGAATATATACATATCAAAGATTGCGTATTTATTAAGGAGACGGACCAAATCTTTCCTGAGTTGAAATTCACCTTTCCGGGAGAAGGCCATGGTGATGTGAGAAGGATCGTAAGTGATTTAATTAGAAACGGTTATGACGGAGGGTTTTCGATTGAACCGCACCTTTCAGTTATTCATCATGAACAATCAGAAAAACCTGTAGATTTGATAAGATACCAAAATTATGTTGAATATGGGATGAAATTTATGGATTTATTTCAAGAAGAAAGTGCCAGAATAAGGTGATAATCAATGAATTCCAAAGAAATTATTTTAGCTAATATTAATCACGATAATCCTCCACGACCAGGCTTGGATTTTGATAGAAATCGAATCAGTGATTTTTTATTTGCGGAGCTGAAACCTCACGATTATCATCAAAAACGTTGGATAGAAGGTGATCGCGAATATTACGATGATGAATGGGGAAATATCTGGCATAGAATGGTAATTGGATCTCAAAAAGGAGAAATTTTTCAACCTTTTGTTAAAGACTGGGATGATCTTGATCATTTAAATACTCCAGATTACTCTCACCCTGATTGTGCAAAAGATTTAATAGATTTATTCAATCAACAAACCGATAAATTTAAAATGGTTACTCTTGGAGGTTGGATTTTTGATAATGCACGCTACATTAGGGATATGGGCGTTTATTTTTTAGATATGGCAGCAAACCCAGATAAATTAATTCGATTGCATAAAATCATTTCCGATGCATATGAGCAAAAAATCCACCTTGCTGGAAAAAATGGCGCCGATGGCATTTTTTTAGCTGAAGATTTAGGGACTCAAACTGGATTGTTTTTCAGTCCAAAAATGTTTCGATATTATTTTAAATCAGAATATGCCCGGTTGTTTTCAATTGCCCATGATTACGGTCTAAAAATCTTTATGCATTCATGTGGTAATAACTGGTCAATTCTCCCAGACCTTCTGGAAATTGGGGTTGACGCATTCCAATTTGATCAACCAACTGTTTACAACCTGCCTGAACTATCAGTGTTATTAAGAAAGCATAAAGCTGCTTTGTTCAGTCCCATCGACATACAAAAAATCCTGCCAACTGGAGATCGATCAATCATCGAACGCGGAGCAAAAGAAATGTTTGAATTATTTAAGGGGGGGCTGATTTTTAAGAATTACCTGGATCTATCTGGAATTGGTGTACAGGAAAAATGGGATGACTGGGGCTATTACGCAATTTGTAAATTAATTTCCGAGGAATTTCAAGATTTCTCTTTTTAATGTGATTTTCTTGATGCGGTTAAATAATTTACACTAATAACAAAGCGAATCTAAAAACATGGTTGTATATAGATTGTTTGTAAAGATCTATATACAACAGATTTCGTTCGATTCCCAGATACTCCTACACATAACATAAATATGAGAGTATAATTTTCGGGTTGTGCAGCCTTTTGGTTGCAGATAATAAGACTGGAGGCTATTTTCCCATGAAGCGACGCTATACCAATCTGATCCTCATTCTTGTCCTGCTCGCCGCAGTGATATGGATTGATCTTCCCTCGACTACTCAAATTCCATTAATTAACAAATCAATTTCAACCGTCCTGGGTCTGGATCTTCGTGGAGGTATGCAAGTAATACTAAAAGCAGATCTTCCTGAAAATTCTGAAATAACCAGTGAATCACTACAGGTCGCCAGACAAATTCTTGAAAACAGATCAAATGGGTTAGGTGTTAGTGAGGTTGTCTTTCAGGTAGCTGGAAGTGACCGTATTGTTGGCGAATTCCCTGGTGCAAGTAATGCAGAAGATGTCATTCAACAAATTAAACAAACAGGTGTCCTTGAATTTGTGGATATTGGTGATAATTTATTCAATTTACTGCCAGGTGACGAAGTAATTACCGATTTTGCTTCAGCAACCAAGGTAACTACTGTTCCTTCCCCTGATTCCCTTGCCATTGATCCAGACACAGGCGAACCGGAAAAACCTGTTTTCCACACAGTAATGACAGGGATCGATCTGAAATCTGTCGCCGTCAATAGCCCAATTGCCAATACGTATGAAATTGATTTCGAACTCACCAGCAATGGGCGTGAATTATTCGCTGAACACACTTCTAACAATATTGGCAAGTTTTTAGCAATTGTCCTTGATAATAAATTAGTTTCTGCCCCAACAATTTCCAACGCTATAACGGAAGGAACAGCTTCTATCACTGGTTCCTTCACGATCGATGAAGCAAATGCATTAGCTGTTCAACTTCGCTATGGTTCTTTACCTATTCCTTTAGCTGTTGAACAAATTCGTGTGATTGGACCAACACTTGGACAGGACTCTCTTGAAAAGAGTTTGATTGCTGGATTGGTAGGCTTCATTTTAGTGGCTTTATTTATGGGAATTTTCTACAAAGTTCCTGGCATACTAGCTGATTTTTCAATCATAATTTATGCCTTGGTCACATTTGCATTATTTAGATTTATTCCTGTCACCTTAACCTTACCCGGTATTGCAGGTTTTCTGTTAAGTACAGGTAGTGCATTAGATGCGAACATCCTCATTTTTGAGCGATTAAAAGAAGAACTTCGTAATGGACGCACACTATCTCAAGCCATTGAATTGGGTTGGAAACGAGCCTGGCCATCCATACGGGACTCGAATATAGCTACCATCATCACATGTTTAATCCTTTTCTGGTTCGGTTCAACATTTGGTGCTAGTTTTGTTAAAGGCTTTGCAATAACATTAGCTTTGGGTGTCGGCGTCAGTTTATTCTCAGCTATTTTTGTTACCAGAACCTTCCTTGCAATTTCACTTGATTTCATCAAGCATCCTGAAAATCATCTGAAATGGTTTGGCATCTAAAGAAAGGGTGTAAACAATGAATATATTAGGAAAACGATACTTATTCTTTGCAATTTCAATAGTTTTTATTCTGGTGGGTTTAGTCATCATTGTGGTTGATGGTTTACCTCTGGCTGTCGATTTTAAAGGTGGTACTTTATTAGAATTACAATATTCAACACCCAACTTACCAGGAACTGAACAAGTAGTAGCCATATATAATGATTTAAATTTCGATGAAGTCTCAGTCCAGACGGCTGTGGATACCAATGATGAACGTACAATTCTTGTGATCCGCTCTCCATTTATGAATGAGCAGATAAAAAGTGATATTGTTACCCGACTTGAAGCGATGAGTAGTGATCAAATCACAATCAACCGATTTGAGAGTGTCGGACCTGTCATTGCTGAACAGGTAACTCAACGTGCTGCCATGGCAGTAGGAATTGCTGCTTTAGCGGTTGTAATTTATATCACCTTCGCTTTTAGAGGAATTACCAACGCTTTCCGTTATGGTATCTGTGGAATTTTAGCCATGCTTCACGATGTTCTGATCGTAATAAGCTTAAGTGCTATCGGTGGTCAATTATTTGGTTGGCAGGTCGATTCCATGTTCCTGACAGCACTATTAACAGTTATTGGTTTCTCCGTCCAGGATAAAATTGTTGTGTTTGATCGAATTAGAGAAAACAGTACGATATTCCGAAAATTACAATTTGAAAAATTGGTAAATCACTCAATCATTCAAACTTTACAACGGTCTATCAATACCCAATTGATGACTGTAGAATTTATGCTTCTGGCTTTAGCATTGTTTGGTGGAGTAACCCTGCGTGAATTTGCCGTCATTCTGTTAGTGGGTCTCTTTAGTGGTACATATTCTTCTATATTCGTTGCAGCTCCCCTCCTGGTCGTGTGGGAAAACAAAGAATGGAAGAATTGGTTTAAGAAGAAAGAAACCGTCGCTGGTTAATTGTCAATTTTTATAAACCTTTAAAAAGTTCAGCTAAATGCTGAGCTTTTTTTATTATTTTCAGTACAAATATTATCTATTTGAAATCAATAATATGATTACAATTAATTCAAAATCTCTTGTTCTTCATATTTTTATTCCCACGTCTTACTAAAAGGAGTGTTTAAATGAGAAAGGAAGTAGTCCTGATCACCGGGGCAAATGGAGAAATAGGGCATGGATTGATTTCCCATTTATCCGAAAATGAAAAAACTCACATTCTTGCCCTGGATGTGATGCCCCTGGATGATGATCTCCGGTCCATGTGTGAACGAACTATCCAAGGGGATATACTCGACCATATGTTATTGGGCAGATTGGTTGCAGAATATGAGATCCGAACAATATACCATTTGGCCTCTATTCTATCGACCAAAGCGGAATATAATCCGGAAACCGCCCATCGCGTTAATGTTGAAGGGACCCTCAATCTTTTACGTTTGGCTGTGGAGCAAGCGACCTGGCAGGGGAAACCTGTTAAGTTCCTTTATCCAAGCTCTATTGCAGTTTATGGCTTACCAGATAATTCAACCAAAAATGCTGCAGGAAAAATCAAAGAGAAAAGTTGGTGCCAACCAACCACCATGTATGGCTGTAATAAACTTTATTGTGAACAATTGGGCCGTTACTACACGAAATATTATCGGCAATTGGCTGCGGACAAGAATCCAAGTGGTATTGATTTTCGAGCCATTCGATTCCCTGGCCTAATATCTGCTATCACAACGCCAACAGGAGGAACCAGTGACTATGGTCCTGAAATGCTTCACCACGCGGCCATGGGGAAAAAATACCGCTGCTTTGTAAGACCGGACACTCGACTTCCTTTCATGGTCATGCCTGATGCGATCAAAGCGTTATTGGACCTCGAAAAAGCAGACCAAAGAAATTTATCAAATCTAGTTTATAACGTAACAAGTTTTAATCCATCTGCGCAGGAATTTTACGACATCGTCATTAAAGCATTTCCAAATGCTGAAATTACCTTTGAGCCGGATATTGCCAGACAGGGTATCGTAGATACATGGCCAGCTGATGTGGATGATAGTACTGCAACCACTGACTGGGGATGGAGTCCAGATTATGATCAGGATCGGGCATTTAATGAATATCTACTACCCGCAGTTAAGGCGCGGTACCTTTAATTTATTGAAAGCTTCAAAATGAAGCGGGTTTTCAAATCAGAAGACCCGTTTTTTTTATAAAAATCTTATAAATATGAATTATGATTGATCTGATTATGTATTCAGGAGGAAAACTATGAAAAATGAAACACCAGCAACCAATACACATCACTTTAAAGCAGAAACACGCCAATTATTAAATATTTTAATTCACTCTCTTTATACGGATAGAGATATTTTTCTTAGAGAATTAATTTCGAATGCATCTGATGCAATTTCCAGATTGAATTTTGAATTATTGACGAATAAAGATGTATTGGATCCGGATATTGAACCTAAAATTACGATTAAAATAAACAAGGATCAAAAGACCATAACAATTACTGATACAGGCATAGGTATGGACCAGGATGAAATTATGCAAAATCTTGGTACGATTGCCCATTCAGGCGCCCGGGAATTCCTGGAAGCCGCAACCAAATCTGGAGATTCTGATCTCAGTAATATTATTGGTCAATTTGGTGTGGGTTTTTATTCAGCGTTCATGGTGTCAGACAAAATCGAAGTCATTTCTCGATCCTACGATAAAGAGGATGAACCAATACATTGGATATCTGATGGTGGTGAAACGTACACGATTGAGAAAGGCGAAAAGGATACACGCGGAACAGATATCATTTTGCACTTAAAAGAGGATGCGTCTGAATATTTAGAAGACTATCGTATCAGACAAATCATTAAAAGACATTCAGACTACATCCCCTACCCAATTTTTCTCAATGAAAACGAAGAACAGATCAATCGTCAAACCGCTATCTGGCGACAACAACCTCATTTAGTAAAACCTGAAGAATATAAAGATTTCTATAATCAATTTACTTTGGATTTTAATGAACCTTTAGGTCATTTACATCTTTCAATCGATGCCCCTATCCAAATGTATGGTTTATTGTATATCCCATCAACTGCAGAACCTAATTTGTTCTCAGATCGAAAAGATTATGGATTAAAACTATACGCAAGAAAAGTAATGATCCAGGAGTTTACCAAAGATTTACTTCCGGAATTTTTGCGGTTCATTCAAGGAGTAGTGGACTCAGAAGATATTCCGTTAAATGTTTCCAGGGAAGCTTTCCAGTCAACAAAAGCCATTGCTCAAATCAAAAAAATCCTTTCATCAAAAGTATTGGATTATCTCGAAAATCTGAAATCTACCGACTCAGAAAAGTATGATTCTTTCTGGAAGGAATTTGGATTCTTTATTAAAGAGGGTCTGGCATCAACTTCTGAATATGATGATCAATTACTACCCCTCATGAAAGTTAAAACAACCAAAAAGAATTCTTCCTGGCAATCTCTCGATGATTATGTTGATGGAATGGTGGAAGATCAAAAGAAAATTTATTATATTATTGCCGAAGATGAAAGTTCTGCCATCAATTCACCCCATTTAGAAATTTTCAAACAACAAAATCTAGATGTAATTACATTCACGGATCCGATTGATCCATTTGTTCTCATGCGTGTTAATAAGTACAAAGAATTTGATCTCACAAATGTAACCTCTAAAGATTTAGAATTACCTGAGAAAAAATCTGAGGAAGAACAGACCAGTGATGATGAAGAAGTCAATAAAGATGAACTGAACGAACTACTAACATTTTTCAAAACGACACTGAATGAACGGATTAAAGAAGTAAGAACGACAAAGAAATTGGTCGAATCACCAGTCAGGCTGGTTGATTCCGAAGGCAGTCCCAGCCCGGAGATTCAGAAAGCATATCGCTATTTGCAAAAAGATTTTGACTCTCCCCAAAGAATTTTAGAAATCAATCCCAGTCACCCAATTATTAAGAATCTTGCTGGGATTAAAGGAATCAATCCTGTAAGGGAATTGGTAATTGAACAGCTTTATGAAAATGCGTTGATCGCTGAAGGAGTTCAGCCAAATAGTGCTGATTTAGTGAAAAGAGTCAACAAAATCATTGAAGTTGCATTAAAAAAATAAACTGCAGAATTTAATCACAGAGCTCCTGAAAAAACAGGGGTTCTTTGTTTAAATTGATGATATTAATACCGCATAATTGAGTACATTTGTTTGACGAAAAAGACTTAGAATATGATGTTAGACAACCAGATTATGATAAACTATAAAGATAACGAGAGTAGCGAAATGAATTTATTGGATTCGAAAGTTATTATTGGTATGTCAATATCTGGTTAATAAACTCCCATTGGAAAATTTCAAGGGAGGTTTTTTGTTTTTTCTTTCAATTTTAATGAGTAATACCTATTTATTCGTATTTGTTTGAAAATTATCAGTAAAATTTGAAAATTTTAAGGAGGAAGTTAGCGTGGATAATCAATTTTTAGATGGACTTATGCGTCCAAAATCAATTGCTGTTTTAGGTGCTTCATCAGACCCAACCAAGATTGGTCATAGCGTCATTAAAAACATTATTGAAGGCGGATATGAAGGTAAGGTTTATCCGATCAACTTGAAATCTGAAGAGATTTTAGGTATCAAATGTTATAAATCTTTGCTGGATGTTCCAGGTGAAATTGATGCTGCAGTAATTACGATTCCTGCAAAATTTGTTTTGGAAGCCATAGAAGAAGCTGGTAAAAAAGGCGTAAAAGGTTTGATTATCATCACATCAGGTTTTTCTGAAGTTGGTAATAAAGAGCTTGAAGAAGAATTGGTAGCGAAAGCCCATGAACACGGCATCCGCATATTAGGACCCAATATTGTGGGGACTCTTTCAAATGCAGAAAAACTCAATGCTTCATTTGCACCCGTCTTACCCTTGGTTGGAAAGGGCGCCTTAGTATCTCAAAGCGGTGCTTTATTAATCGCAATTGACATGGCTACATTTACACGCCGTGTTGGATTTGAAAAATTAATCTCGATCGGAAATATGTCAGATGTTGATTTTGCCGATCTCGTCGAATGGCTTGATAAAGATGAAAACACAAGCTCAATCTCGCTTTACATTGAAGGTTTCAAAGATGGCCGAAAATTCATGGATGTAGCCAGAAAAGTTACAAAACCCGTAATCGCCCTTAAAGCTGGTGTATCAGCACATGGCGCAGCTGCTGCAGCATCACATACCGGTTCATTAGCAGGAGCAGCAAAAGTTTATGGAGCTGCATTCCAGCAATCCGGAATTGTTCAGGCATCTGATCTGGGTAATTTATTTGATTTATCTCTCGCTTTATCTCTGCAACCACCTATGACCGGAGAAAATTTGCTGATTATCACCAACGGTGGTGGTGTGGGTGTCTTAGCAACTGATGCTGCTGAACGTTTCAATCTTCCATTGAAATTCGCACCCAAAGATGTTCAGGATGAACTCAAGAAACACATGCCTGCATTTGGTTCCGCTAAAAATCCAGTAGATCTTACTGGAATGGCTGGAAACGATTGGTATCATGATACAGTTAAATTCTCCTTCGCACACGATTGGGTTGATGGTTTAGCAGTTCTTTATTGTGAAACTGCTATGACCGAACCGATGGACATCGCTGTTGGAATCAAGAAAGCAATTGATGAATCAGGCGTCAAAGACAAACCTGTTTGTGTTTCTTTCGTTGGCGGAGTAAAATCCGAAAAGGCTATGCAATGGTTGGTTGAAAATGGTATTCCTGCTTATGCAGGTCCAGATTTGGCGATCAGTGCATTATCTGCATTGCGTGAATATGCTCGTATGAAAGAAATAGTTTCAGAACCGGAAGAAATACTAAAAGATATTGATAAGTCAGCAGCTTTATCCATTATCAAAGCAGCGCGAGAAGATGGACGCGATGCCTTAACAGAAATTGAAGCGAAACAGGTTTTCGCTGCATACGGCTTACCAATTACAGCGACAAAATTAGCAAAATCAGAAGATGAAGCTGTGGTTTTGGCCAAAGAAATCGGTTTCCCGATCGTAATGAAGATCGTATCTCCTGAAATCCTGCATAAATCAGATGCAGGTGGTGTAAAAGTCAATATTAAAGACGAAGCATCCTGTCGAGAAGCATACCAGACCATCATAGAGAATGCAAAAGCCTATAACCCAGATGCAAATATTCATGGTATCGCTATTCAGGAAATGGCTCCCTGGGGAACAGAAGTCATTTTAGGTTCAGTTAATGACTCCACATTCGGCCCAACCATGATGTTCGGTCTCGGCGGAATTTTCGTAGAAGTTTTGAAAGATGTAACTTTCCGTGTTGCACCTGTTTCCAAGAAATCTTCATTACGCATGATCAGTGAAATTCGTGGAGCGCCTATCCTGGCTGGTGTGCGTGGTGAAGCTCCTCGAGATCGTGAAGTGTTAGCTGAAACGATCAGTCGTTACGCAAACATGATAGTGGATCTGGCAGATGAAGTCAGCGAATCAGACGCAAATCCTGTCCTCGTATACGAGGAAGGTAGAGGTGTAAAAGTTGTTGATGCTCGTATCATCTTGAAAAAATAAGATTCCAGGTAACCCAAAAGAGGTCGGAAATACCGATCTCTTTTTAAATCACCCTCAAAAATCAATTTATTTGTTCTGCAGATTTTTATAATGCGCCGACCCAGGGTTCTCCAATCCGATTATTCACGGAGATTTTAACATTATTTAACTTTTGTGCCGTTTTAGCTGCCATCATTGCCACCTGAGCCCAATCCTCATTGACTAACGCTTCCTTCATCAGTTTACTGAATTGTAATGTCCATTCCCAATCAATTCTAAACCGATCGGCTTTTACCCAATATCCACGTTTTTCCCAGGCTAATACTGAGACATCAATGCTTTTATAAATATCCTCTAAACCCAGAACAATATAAGCAGCCAGATCTCTGGTATTTTCATCAGGTTGCGTCTGTATCATAAGCTGGCGAATCGCTTTAACAATACTCTTGGTTAATTTTGTTCTTTCTTTCCCACTGCTGTCAGGATTAATTACTCTTCCCAATGCATACTTCTCCTATTCGATGTCAACACCTTATTATATCTGATTAAGTCTCTTTATTGACGCTCGGCCTGGTTACGCTTATAATTTGGACGCTGTGGGGAAGTGCTGGAATTGGCAGACAGGCATGACTTAGGATCATGTGCCGCAAGGCGTGAGGGTTCGAGCCCCTCCTTCCCCATAATAAATTTTTATATAAAGGATTGTCGCTTTGAAAATTGAAACCATTCCACAAGAAGATCATCAAGTAAAAATCGAAGCTGAATTCGAGGTTGAATTATTTGATAGTTTTAAACGTCGGGCTGCCAGAAAAATTGCCAAACAGGCAAAAATTCCTGGATTTAGACCCGGAAAAGCTCCTTATGATGTGATTTTTCGCATGTATGGCGAAGGTGCGATCAATGAGGAAGCAATTGAACTGCTGATTGATGAACAATATGCTAATGTATTGGATGAAGCTTCAGTTACTCCATCAGGACCTGGATCTTTGCAGGAAATCATTTCCATGGATCCGCCAAAATTGAGTTTCTTAGTTCCACTCAAACCGGAAGTTGAATTAGGAGATTACAAATCCATCGAATTGGATTACAGCCCTGAACCTGTTTTAGATGAAGAAATCAATGAATTCATCACCAGATTGCAGAAAAATTATGCAACAGCTGAACCAGCTGAACGACCTACCCAAAAAGGTGACGTCGTTTATTTTCAACTCACTGGTTTTGAAAACGAAGAACCTATTTTAGAGGAAACTCCAGTTCAGTTGGTAGTTGGTGAAGATGATAAAAAAGACAATTGGCCATTTGAAGGTTTTTCGAATGAACTAATTGGCATGAGTGAAGGCGATTCCAAGGATATTGAACATTCATTCACAGAAGATGCGGAAGACGAACGCTTCAAAGGTAAAAATGTCAAATTTGTCATAAATATTCAATCTGTAAAAACACTCACTTTGCCTGAATTAGATGATGAATTTGCAAATTCTATGGGACAATTTGAAAACTTCGCGGAACTTGAACAGGCGGTCCGTGAACAACAAGAAATTAACAAAAAACAAGAATATGATGATAAATATTATTCAGATTTGATTGCAAAATATGCGGAAATCTCAACCGTCAAATTCCCACCTTTCATGGTTGAAGAAGAAATTGAACATATGTTGAAATCTTTGGAACGGGACCTCAAACAACAAAATTTGGATTTCGATACCTATTTAAAACTTTTAAGTACAGATAAAGAAAAGTACATTGAAGAGAATGTCCGACCTGCAGCTGTCAATCGTGTAAAAAGCACATTAATCATTGAACAGGTTGCTCAGGAAGAAAAAGTTGAAGTTGCCAAAGAAGATATCGATGGAATCATTAATGACACGGTTCAAATGCTGCAAAATATGCCTGACCAAAAAGGCAAAAAAGCAAAATTGAATGATGAAATGGTGAATAATGTCGCATTTAATGCCATTTCACGGTTGTACAACCAGCGCACACTGGAACGCATGAAAGCTTTAGCTTCCGGCGAAACTGAAATTGAAGCAGCCGAAGAAATCGTTGAAGAGAGTTCCGAAGATGCTACAGAAACCGTCGTAGAACAGGAAATAGAAGCAACCGAAGAATCAGTTGAAGTAAGTTCTGAAGATGCTACAGAAACCGTCGTAGAACAGGAAATAGAAGTAGAATCTAAAAGAAAACGAACAACAAGCTGAATCTGAGGGAGAAGAAACTCCCAAAGAGTGATACGAAAGGAGTTGTATTAGGATTATGAGTATCCCAGAATTTTCATCTGTAATTCCAATGGTGATTGAATCATCCGGCAGAGGTGAGCGAGCTTATGATATTTTCTCATTGTTGCTGAAAAATAGAATCATCATGTTAGGAACCCCTATTAACGACCAGGTAGCCAATGTAACTGTGGCACAATTACTTTTCTTAAGTAGAGAAGATCCTGAAGCGAGTATACAAATGTATATCAATTCACCTGGTGGTCACATTTACGCCGGGTTGGCGATCTATGACACAATGAAGATGATCCCGAACAAAATATCGACGGTAGCAGTTGGCATGACTGCATCATTTGGAACTGTGATCCTGGCTGCCGGCGAAAAAGGTCAACGCTATACCTTACCGCACGCAACGATCCATATGCATCAACCTCTTGGTGGAGCACAAGGACAGGCATCCGATATTGAAATTCAAGCAAAAGAAATCCTTCGCCTGAAAGCACGCTTGAATGAAATTATGGCAGAAAGCACTGGTCAGACTTTGGAAACAATTGAACATGATACTGAAAGAGATTATTATCTCAGTGCTGAGCAGGCAGTCACGTACGGTCTGGTAGATAAAGTACTTGAAGTTCCAACAAAAAAGTAAAAACGAATAAGTGAAACAAAGCCGGACAGCGATAAGCCATCCGGCTTTATATTTAAGTGAAATCTAAAATGAAAAAGATTAAATCGGTGATATTCGATATGGATGGAGTTTTATGGAGAGATCAAACTCCCATTGGTGATTTGGATAAGATTTTTCAACAAATACAACTTCATAATATCAAATTTGCATTCGCGACCAATAACAGCACAAAATCCCCCTCTCAATATTTGGATAAACTTAACAAATTTGGGATTTCAGTAAAAGAAGAACAGATTGTTACATCTTCAATAACATTGGTTGAATTACTGAAGGAAAAATTTCCAGACGGTGGACCCGTCCACATTCTGGGAGAAAATGGGTTGAGGGAAGCGTTGCAGAAAAATGGTTTTCGTCATCGCGATAAAAATGTTATAGCAGTCGTTGGTGGATTAGATCGCAAGATCAATTATGAAAAATTAAAAATTGCTACATTACTTTTGCAACAGGAAGTTGACTTTTATTACACCAATGCGGACACGACCTTTCCAACTCCAGAAGGAATCATTCCAGGTGCTGGATCCATATTGCGAGCATTGGAAGTTGGTAGTGGGAGAAATGCAATTCTTGCTGGTAAACCAAAACCAAAAATGTTTGAAATTGCCATGGGAATAATCAACACTTCAGCAGAGTCAACTTTAGTCATCGGTGATCGATTAGATACGGACATTCTGGGAGGTATTGAAGCCAAATGTCTAACAGCAATGGTCATGACAGGTATTTCAACATCAGAAGATTTGGAAAACTCTGCTTACCAACCACATTTCGTTTTTGAGAATCTAACAGACTTGGTCGATCACTTCAATAAGAATAATTGGGAAATAAAACCATGAAAACGATATTCTTTGATTTATCTTACGAACGTTTGCAGGATGTGATCATTAATGATCTCAAGCAACCATCCTATCGAGTTGACCAGATTTGGTCGGGAGTATACAGGAATTTATGGTCCAAACCGGATGAATTTACCAATATTCCTAAATCATTGAGAGACCAATTATTTGATCTTTTCGAGTTTCAACCGATGATACCAATTCAATCCTTGAAATCGAATGATAATGAAACAGAAAAAATCTTATTCCAATTACAGGATAAGAAAGCAATCGAGACAGTGTTAATGAAATACGACCAGCGTCGCACACTGTGCATATCTACACAAGCCGGCTGTGCCATGGGCTGTGTTTTTTGTGCAACAGGACAAATGGGATTTACAAGGCATCTCACTGCAGGAGAAATCGTTGAGCAGGTTTTATATTTTGCAAGGCAATTAAAAGCTGTTGGTGAAAAAGTTACCAACATAGTATTGATGGGCATGGGCGAACCGTTTCATAATTATGATGCGACGATGAAAGCGATTGACTGCCTTGGTGATCCAAACGGTTTTGGATTGGGTGCAAGAAGATTCACCATTTCAACCGTAGGCCTGGTTCCCATGATCAAACGCTTTGCGGATGAAGAAAGACAGGTAAATCTGGCTATTAGTTTACATGCTGTGGATGATTCTGAACGTTCATCTCTTATGCCTGTCAATAAAAAATATCCCATCAGGGATATCATAGACGCATGTAAATATTATCTCGAAAAGACCAATCGCAGAATTACTTTTGAATGGGCTTTGATCGCTGGTAAAAACGATAGTGAACAAACAGCCCAAAAATTAGCCAATTTGCTCAAAGGCCTCTTGTGTCATGTAAATGCCATTCCATTGAATCCAACCAGCCAATCCATTTATCAGGCTTCAGACAGAGAACAGACGATTAAATTTCAAAAAATACTGGAAAAGAATGGGATTCCGTGTACTATTCGCCTAAGGAGGGGTATTGATATCCAGGCTGGTTGTGGACAACTGGCGATCCATCACGTGAGTTGACCTTATGTTATAATTTCTCGCTATGGCAGATTTTCTCAATAAATGGAAAAATAGTTTAGAGCGTACCAGAAAAGTTGCTTTTGGACGTCTGGCTAACTTTTTTGGAGCTACAGAAATTACACTGGATACATGGGATGAGTTGGAATCTGTTCTGATTCAAGCAGACATCGGAATTGAAACAACCGGTGCGATCATCACAGATTTGATCAATAAAGTTGAAATTGAAGGAATCATAACCACAGCCAATTTACGTCAACATCTGGCACTTGAACTACAGTCAAAACTTATCACGCCAGAAATCCCGGATTTTTCCGCTCAGAAACCTGCTGTCATCATGGTTGTTGGCGTAAATGGTTCAGGCAAGACCACAACCCTGGCGAAACTGGGTAAAAAATTTAAAAATCAGGGTAAGCGGGTTCTTTTTGCAGCAGCTGATACCTATCGAGCAGCAGCTGTAGAACAGCTGGAGGTTTGGGGAGATCGACTCGGAATCCCGGTCATCGCTGGCCAACCAAATGCAGATCCTGGTGCTGTCGCCTACGATGCAGTTCAGGCTGGAATATCCAAGCAATATGATTTGGTTTTCGTTGATACAGCTGGCAGGTTACACACTCGATTCAATTTGATGGAAGAATTGAAAAAAGTAAATCGCGTCATCAGCAAAGCTTTACCAGGTGCTCCGCATGCAACCTGGTTAATTCTGGATGCGACAACCGGTCAAAACGCATTGATGCAAGCCCGTGCCTTTAAGGAAGCTGTCAACATCAATGGGGTCATTCTCACAAAACTGGATTCTTCTGCAAAGGGTGGCATGGCATTCGCAATCCAAAAAGAATTAAATTTGCCTATTATTTATGCTGGTTTGGGTGAAAAACCAGAAGATTTTCAAGAATTCGATCCGGCAGCTTTTGTTGACGGATTATTAAATTAATCGGAGTACTTATGCAAGATATAATTGATCGATTGGCAAACAGTCTTGTCAAAATCAACGATCTACTGGAGCATCTTTGACTTACCCGATAAAAAGTCAAGATTATCAGAGTTAGAAAAACTGGCCGAAAACCCTGACCTTTGGGAGAATCGCGAAAAAGCTCAGGGCATATTAAAAAAAATCGTTGATCTTCGTGATGAAATTAGTGATTTAGAGAAACTAAAATTACAAATAACCGATTCACATGATCTGGCGCTATTGGGTGATGAATTGATTCGAAATGATCTCGAAAGAGAATTGGTTGATATAGAACACAAACTTGATCAACTGGAGTTAAGCACGCTGCTTTCTGAAGAATACGATCATGGAAATGCTCTATTGGCAATTCATGCTGGTGCAGGTGGCACTGATTCTCAGGATTGGGCAGAAATACTGGAAAGAATGTATCTGAGATGGGCAGAAAAGAATAACTTTAAAGCAGAAATCCTCGATAGATCCGTGGGTGAAGAAGCAGGTATTAAGAGTGTAACCATCGCGGTTGATGGAAGATATGCCTATGGTTATTTGAAATCTGAAAAAGGAGTTCATCGATTGGTCAGATTATCTCCATTTGATGCCGCCCATCGCCGGCATACCTCTTTCGCTCAGGTTGAGATACTGCCAGATATTGATCAAGATAATATGCCCATCGATATTCCACAGGAAGATGTTCGTATTGACATTTTCAAATCTTCTGGGGCTGGTGGGCAAAATGTTCAGAAAAATAGCACAGCGATTCGTTTACTCCATATTCCAACCGGGATTATTGTTACCTGCCAGAATGAACGTTCGCAATTGCAAAATCGCGAAAATGCCTTTCGTGTTTTAAAAGCAAAATTACTCGAAATAAGAAGAGTGGAACAGGAAAAGGAATTATCCAAGTTACGTGGGGTATATCAAAAAGCAGAATGGGGAAGTCAAATTAGATCTTATGTGCTGCACCCCTATCAACTGGCAAAGGATCATCGCACTGAATTTGAGGTAGGGAATGTTAATGCAGTTCTGGACGGAGACTTGAATGGATTTATTGAAGCGTACCTCAATTACAATATTGAATAAAAACCTAAATTTCAATACAAAAAAACAAACCTCCCAAACTTTGAGAGGTTTGTTTTTATTTAACAACTTTTAGATTAGTCTAGAATCGCAGCCAACTCAATCAAAGATTTATCAAGTGTCTTTTTGTTGGCGACAACTTCTGTTAATGGAGTATATGATACCTTTGATTGCATCCATCCGGTTAAAACACCATAAATGCCATTTGCCATAGCTTCTACTGCCCCAGATCCTAAACGACTGGCCAATAATCGATCATAAGCAGAAGGATCACCACCGCGTTGGATATGACCAAGAATCGCTATACGCAAATCAAATCCCAGCGTTTCATAATGATCTTTAAAATAATGAGATAATTTCTCTGCATTATATTCAGCACCTTCTGCAACGATTACGATAGCATGTGCTTTTCCTTTTTCGTATGCCTCTTCAATTATTTTAGCAACCTCTTCAGGGTCCGTTGGAACTTCGGGGATAATAACTGCTTCTGCTCCACCCGCAAGGGCTGTCATTAAGGCAAGATATCCACAATCCCGCCCCATTACTTCCAGTAAGAATGCTCTCTGGTGAGATGATGCTGTAGTTTTCAATCTGTCCACAGCTTCCAAAGCAATATTGAGTGCTGTATCTACTCCAATTGTGATTTCAGATCCATATAGATCATTATCTATCGTAGACGCTACACCAACGACATTAAAACCTAATTCTGAAAGCTTGAATGATCCAGTTTGTGACCCGTTTCCGCCGATGACAATTAACCCTTCAATTCCCATAGAATTTAAGTTTCTGATTGCTTTCCTCTGACCAGCATCTGTTTTGAATTCTGAAGACCTGGCACTCCCCAACATGGTGCCACCTCTTTGCATGATCCCACCGACATCTCTTGGCCCTAAATGGATAAAATTTCCAGCAAGGAGTCCGGAGTATCCATTCTTAACTCCATAAACTTCCCATCCTTTTGAAACTCCCGAGCGAACAACTGCACGAATCGCAGCATTCATTCCGGGTGCATCTCCACCACTTGTCAGAACTGCTATTTTTTTCACAGAAAACCTCCCATCATTGGAAATGGATTTGAACATTTTATCACAAATTCAATTTCATTAAATTATTACCAAACCTATTTTTTAATAATTATGACAGAAAAGTTAAAAAAATATGTACTCTTACAGTATAAATCTTTTTCAAAGTTATGTAATATTACGTTGGTTTACTCTTACTTTTAACCCAAACAAAAAATGCGCTGTCTCAAATTTAGAATATTAATCCATATGAAGGTTTTTCAATGACTGATTATAGAATTAAAAAACATCCTATACTTCCAATCCCAGAACAAGCAGAGATCCACTTCTTTTGGAAAGGTCTATCGCTTTCTGCAAAAAAAGGGGAAACAATCTCTGCTGCTTTATTCGCGAATGGCATCCGGGTGTTCGGACATCACCATAAAGATCAATCTCCCCAGGGAATCTTTTGTGCAAATGGTCAATGTTCGCAATGCATGGTGATGGTGAATGGTATTCCGATAAAAGCATGTATGGAAGAAGTAGCGGATGGAATAATTGTTGAACCCCTGGATGGTTTTCCAGTATTACCAAAAATTGGAGATATTCCTGGTATGAATAAAATCCCTGAAATATCGGTTCCGGTTTTGATTATTGGAGGAGGACCAGCTGGGCTCTCAGCGGCTTTGGAATTAGGTAAATTAGGTGTTGAAGTAATTTTATTGGATGACAAACACCGACTGGGTGGAAAATTAGTTTTACAAACGCACCGATTTTTTGGTTCGACAAAGGCCGTTTTTGCTGGTACCCGCGGTATTGATATTGCCACGAAATTAGAAGATGAATTACATGAATATTCATGCGTTGATATCTGGTTGAATTCAACTGCATTGGCTGTATTTTCAGACAAAAAAGTGGGAGTCTTGAAAAACGGAGATACATATCTACTCCTCAAGCCAGAAATACTATTGGTTTCATCTGGAGCTCGAGAAAAATTTATCACATTTAACGGAAATACCTTGCCAGGTGTTTATGGTGCAGGAGCATTTCAAACCCTGGTAAACCGCGATCTTGTGCGTCCTGCAGAGAAATTATTCATCATTGGTGGTGGAAATGTAGGCTTAATCACCGGTTATCATGCATTACAGGCAGGCATTGGGGTTGTAGGATTAGTGGAAGCACTACCTGAATGTGGGGGTTATAAGGTTCACAAAGATAAATTGATGCGTATGGGCGTTCCCATCATGACTTCGCATACAATCCTGAGCGCAAATGGGAAGGACAAAGTCGAGTCAGTAACCATAGCTCAGGTAGACAACAAATTTCAACCGATTCCAGGCACAGAAAAATCATTTGAGTGCGATAGCATACTTGTTGCTGTGGGATTGGATCCTGTTAATGAATTCTATAAAAAAGGTATTGAATATGGAATGAGAACATTGGTTGCAGGTGATGCTGAGGAAATTGCTGAAGCATCCGCTGCGATAATCGCAGGAAAAATCAGGGGACTGGAAATTGCTCAGGAATTAGGTCTGGATGTCGGATCTGTGCCCGAATCCCTGTATCGCACATCAGAGATTCTTAAGTCAAAACCTGGTGCAAACAAGAAAGTTGAATACCCTGAAATTGAAGAGGGTGTTTTTCCTATCATTCATTGCACGCAGGAAATTCCCTGTGATCCTTGTTCAGCATTGTGTCCACATGGATTAATCTTCATTGACAATAAGGATATTCGAAGCACACCTGTGTTTCTTGGAGATGGTTTTTGTTGTGAAGTATGTGAACAATGCGTGGCAGGATGTCCTGGTTTAGCGATCACCCTTGTAGACTATCGCAGCAATCTGGATATGCCAATTGTTTCTGTCCCTTACGAATTCAATCGTGATCCGATACAGGAAAAAGATGTAGTAACAGCAATGAATACTGAAGGAAAACCTTTAGGAGAATTTGAGGTTTTATCCGTACATACGATTCCAACCAGTGATCGCACATTAGTCGTTCACCTTCAAGCACCAAGGACTATTGCATCAAGAATCGCTGGTATACGCATGCAGGAAAGTCAGATCACCCACCCCATGGATCAATACATTAAACACCTAGATGACGACATGATTGTGTGTCGATGTGAACGTGTTAAAGCAGGTGAAATTCGCTCTCTCATTCGACAGGGAATCCGGGATTTCAATGAAATAAAAACCGTTACCAGAGCAGGAATGGGTTCATGTGGAGCTAAAACCTGTACCTCAATCATCAAACGGATTTTCAGAGAAGAGGGTATTCCGGACGAGGAAGTAACAGATCAAACCAAAAGACCTTTGTTTATGGAAGTGCCATTGGGTATTTTTGCAGGATTAAATGGAGATGAGGATTTTAATTGATGACTAAGCTGAATTTCCCACATTATGATGTGATTATTATAGGTGCAGGGTCAATTGGTGCCCCTACTGCATTTTTCCTCGCTAAAGCCGGTATTAAGGTACTTGTCATTGATAAATTCCCCAGTGTTGGACAGGGATCTTCTAAACGAGCAATTGGAGGGATTCGGGCTACCCATTCCGATCCTGCCAAAATTCGGTTATGTCTGCGATCCATTGAAATATTCTCAACCTGGAAAGATTTATATGGGGATGATATCGATTGGTACAAAGGTGGATATACCTTTGTCGCTTATCGCGAGCAGGAAGAGAAACCACTGAAAGAATTATTACGAAAACAAAAAGCATTCGGGCTTAATATTAATTGGTTAAGTAAAGAAGAGTTTTTGGAAATTGTGCCTGACATCAACCCAAATGGTTTATTAGGGGGAACATATTCTCCTGATGATGGCAGCGCCTCCCCACTCCTGGCTACCCATTCATTTTATCGACGTGCATTGGATCTGGGTGCCGAATTTCATTTCAATGAATCAATTGAGGAAATAATTATCTCCAATGGAAAAATCAAAGGAGTTAAAACCAATCTTTCATCCTATGGGACAGACATTTTGATTAATGCTGCTGGACCCTGGGCTAAACAGGTCGCCCAATTAGCAGAAATTGACATTCCCGTGGAACCTGATAGCCATGAAGCCGCCATTACCGAATCAGTTGCTCATTTCTTAAACCCTATGGTGGTGGATATTCGCCCACAACCAGGATCATCCAATTTCTATTTCTACCAGCACTCAACCGGGCAAATCATATTTTGCATCACGCCGAAACCAAATATCTGGGGTTTTAATGTGGAAGAAACAAGTGAATTCTTACCGATGGTAGCAAAAAGAATGATTGAAGTTATGCCCAGGTTACAGAATATTCGCGTTCGAAGAACATGGCGGGGTTTATATCCGATGACCCCCGATGGTTTCCCGATCATAGGTTGGGCAAGAAACGTTGAGGGATTTTTGCACGCTGCAGGTACATGCGGTCAGGGATTTATGTTGGGTCCCGGGATGGGTGAATTATTACTTCGCTTTGTGACCAATTCCCTTTCAGAACAGGACCTTGAGATACTACCTTTTGTTGCCCCTGATAGAGATTTCAGCGGACAGGAATTGTTAAAATAATTCCATTCATTTTTCGATAGATACTGCAGGTTTTAACAATTTATTCTTGTTGTTCAATGGACAATCAAGAATATGATGCTAAAATTAATTGAAATCCGCCACATCCATCACCCCTTAGCTTCATAAAACATTGGTAATTTACGTCAAACTTAGAAATTTAGTTTTTTTAAGAGGAATAGTCCCAATCAGGAGTCTTTTTCATGAAGAAATATTACCTGCTTTTCCTGGTGATTTTAGCCATCACTTGTACTGCCTGCAAAGGTGTTGTGACGGATCAACAGTCACTTCTCCAGCCATCAGAAACAACACAGCCACCAACCTTAACTGCAGAAGCTACATTCACTCCTCAGCCAACTGTTGAATTGGTAGAAACCGAGGTAGCACAAACACTGAATCAGTGGTATGCTCGCTTATTACTCCAACCGTGACGGAAATCCGGAGATCTATATCCAACATGGAAATCAAGGAGAAATCACAAGGTTGACCAACGATCCATCATTTGATGACAGCCCAGCAATTTCCCCAGATGGTAGCCAGGTGTTGTTTCTATCAGCACGCGATGACCCCGAACCCAAATTTCCAAACTTAAAATATGAAATTTACCGCATCCATAGTGATGGCACCAATTTGCGTCGGTTGACCACGACCGAGGCTTCCGAAGACCACCCGGATTGGTCACCAGATGGTAATTGGATTATTTTTGACGCTGATTATGATGGAGATGGCTTCTATGAAATCTATAAAATGCGAAATGATGGTTCGGATCTCACCAGACTAACCAATAATCAAGCGAATGATCAATTTGCTGACTGGTCTCCGGTTGGAGACAAAATAGCTTTTTCTTCAGATCGGAATGGTGGTTGGGATCTATTCATTATGAACATTGATGGTAGTGAACAGCAAGCTCTCACTTCCGAATCGGACTGGGAGCTCTTCCCCGACTGGTCACCGGATGGTAAGCAAATTTCCTTTACCGGGCTGATACCAAACTCTCGTAATACTGACGTATATTTGATCGACTCTAATGGTGAAAACCTGACTCAGTTAACCGATGCTTCAGGATTTGATGAAAATCCTGCCTGGACACCTGATGGAAGCTACATCACTTTTCAAACCGCGCGAAAAGGCAACTTTTCTCTTTATTTCATGAACCTTGATGGAACTAACCAAACACCACTGTTTTCAGAAAGCAGCGATGTATTATGGCCATCCTGGGGTCCGGTTCCTCCACTGATTTCGTTTAAGAAAAGCTCTCAAGAATTCGGAATTCGCGAGACTTTTCAGTCTGCTGTCGGAGATCTGGATGGAGATGGAGACCTGGATGCTGTTTTTGCTAACCCAATGAAGAATCATGGTGAGGTATGGTTTAATGAAGGGTCGGGGTTTTTAATCAATTCTGAACAACAGCTTACCCAATATGGACACGGTGTTGGGCTGGCTGATTTCGATCATGACGATGACCTGGATATACTGATGGTCTGCCACCAGGGTATTTTACCGAGCAAAATTTACTTAAATGACGGATTTGGTCAATTTATCGATACCGACCAGGAATTGGAATCTACACGCCACAGTGGTGTCGATGTAAATTTGATGGATTTGAATAATGATAGTCATATTGACGCTCATATTGTTTATTATTCAACTTCCGGTGTTCCAGATAAGGTCTATTTTGGTGATGGAAAAGGATTTTTTTATGATAGTGGGTTAAGTCTGAACGAGGATTTCCTAGCCTGGGGAGATATAGATGGCGACAGCGATATCGATGCGGTTGGAAAGATATGGCGGCAGGGTTTGGTGACATGGATGAACCAGGGCGAAGGGACTTTGCTCTCTGGTTGGAAATTAGAAGATCAGCAAACTACTGTTGGGGACATAGCCATGGCCGATTTTGACCAGGATGGCGATTTGGATATATTGGTCTGTAATGGCTTTCGTGATACTGGTAGCTATCCCTGCCGGTTATTGTGGAATGATGGAATAGGTCAGTTCACAGAGAGCGGATTGATCCTTCCGAGTACGATGGGTGCCCATTTAGCAGTGGGTGATCTTGATCTGGATGGAGATCTGGACTTTGTTGTTACAAATATGGACCAACCCAACCAAATCTGGTTGTACGAAAATGACCAATTCATCGATAGTGGTATACGCTTGGGAACAGAAACCGAGATGAGTGGTCGCCCAACCCTGGGTGATCTGGATGGTGATGGGGATCTGGATCTTATTATAGGTCGATTCCGTGGTGGACCGGAAATCTGGTTCAATTTGACCAACGATTAATGAGCTCTATAAAAAGTCGCCATAAAAACTGTTTAAGTTTCTATTAATTATCAAGTCGATTAATATCTGATCTAATTTTTTATTAAAAATTTATAAACCATCAGAATTTCATAAATTAATTCAATTTCTTGGATATAATCTAGCACGAGAGAGTAAACAATGAAAATTGAAGCATTAATGGATTCATTACCAGAAAATTATAATTTCGTGGATCGCGAAATGGTGATGAAAGCGTATAAATTTGCTGAAAAAGCTCACGAAGGGCAAAAACGGGTTTCCGGTGAGCCTTATATAACCCATTGTGTTTCTGTAGCTGCCATTTTAGCAGAAATGAAAGTTCCTCCTGCAGTAGTCATTGCAGGATTATTGCATGATACGGTTGAAGACAGTCCTACTACTACCTTGGATATAAAAAATAACTTTGGGGAAGAAATTGCCAGATTAGTAGACGGTGTCACAAAATTAACCAATCTTCCACGCGTTTCTCGTGGAGACCAGATAAAAAAACAAGATCGGCTATTGCTAAACGACGAGACAGAAGATGATCAGGAATTAACTGAAGATATCTTTCCAAGCATCCGCGATCGCAAAAAAGACTTAAGTAATGAGACTTTAAGAAAAGTTTTTCTTGCCATGGGTGATGATATCAGAGTAGTTCTGATCAAATTAGCTGATCGCCTTCATAATATGCGTACGCTCGGTTATATGACGGAAAGCAAAAGAAAACGAATTGCACAGGAAACCCTTGATATTTTTGCACCTCTAGCAAATCGCCTTGGTATCTGGCAGGTCAAATGGGAACTTGAAGATCTCGGTTTCCGCTACGTAAGCCCGGAAAAATACAAAGAAATCGCCAATAATCTCTCTATTCGTAGAGGTGATCGTGAACAGGAAATCAACCAGATCAAAGACAACTTGAAACGGGTTTTATTGAATGCGGGAATTAAAAATATCGAAATATCAGGAAGATCCAAGCATATTTTCTCAATCTACAAAAAAATGATTGAAAAAGATAAGCCTTTTGATATGGTTCTTGATTTGCGAGGTGTCAGGCTTATTGTCGATGACGTTCCCAGTTGTTACGCTGCATTAGGTGTAATTCATACGCATTGGCGCCCAATCCCGCATGAATTTGATGATTATATTGCAGCTCCTAAAGATAATTTTTATCAAAGCCTCCATACCGCCATTATTTACGAAGATGGCAAACCACTCGAAGTTCAGATTCGTACTGCGGAAATGCATCAGAACGCAGAATTTGGTATTGCAGCACATTGGCGATATAAAGAACGTGGTCCACGTGACCAAACGTACGAACAACGTATTAATTGGCTCAGACGATTAATGGAATGGCGCCAGGAAGTGGAAGATGCACAGGAATTTGTTGATGGAATGAAGAGTGATGTCTTCCAGGATCGCGTGTATATTTTTACACCGCGAGGAGATATTATTGACCTCCCATCCGGAGCAACACCCATCGATTTTGCCTATCATGTGCACACAGAAATTGGAAATCGCTGTCGTGGGGCAAAAATCAATGGAAAATTAGTATCCCTTGATTACGCGCTGAAAACCGGAGACCAGGTTGAAATATTAACGGCCAAACAAGGTGGTCCTAGTCGGGATTGGCTAAATTCAAACCTTGGATTGGTGAAAACACAAAGAGCAAAATCCAAAATCCGAAACTGGTTTAAGAAGCAAGATCGTGATCAAAATGCCAGCCAGGGCAAATTGATGTTAGAACGAGAGATCAAGAGATTGGGATTAAAGAATTCAAGTCTGGATGATTTACTTTCGAATTATGATCTTAAGAACATAGAGGATTTATATGTTGGTATTGGTTGTGGTGATATTTCGATCAGTCGGGTCATCAGCCAACTTGTTGATACCGAACCAGAAACGGAAGATCCATTATTAATCACCAAGCCTCCGTCAGACCAACCTATCTCCAGTGATTCCATAACAGTTCTGGGATTAAAAGGACTATTGACGGTTTTAGCTCGTTGTTGTAAACCAGCCCCGGGTGATGATATTGTCGGATATATCACACGTGGACGTGGAGCAACCATTCATCGGGCAGACTGCCCCAATATGCTGCGCATGACAGACAGAGAAAGAATTGTAAAAGTATCCTGGGGGGAACTACATAAAACCTACCCGGTTGCAATTCAGGTCAAGGCATATGATCGCCAGGGATTGATGGGTGATATATCAAATGTTCTTAGTTCTGAGGGTGGAAATCTGATTGACATTGAATTGAAAGTCTCACATAATCTAGCAACCATAAAATTAGTTGTTGAGGTGAGTGATATTTCTCAACTCAGTCGATTATTAACTCGCATTGAAAATTTACCAAATGTTATGGAAGCTTACCGAATGCGATCATCATAAATTATAGGAACGAACACTTGGAAAAATTATTATCTGTAGAATCAGCAAGAATGATCATTCTTGAAAAATTTATGACAAAGAATGGTGTTTTATTACCCATTGAACAATCCATCGGGAAAATTTTGTCTAAGGATATCTTTGCAATCTTAAACCTTCCACCATTTAAGAACTCAAGTATGGATGGATTTGCAGTACTCTCTGAAAATGTGAAGGATGCTTCAGAGGAAAATCCTGTTGCGTTGAAAATCATTGAAGATATTGCAGCTGGTACAGCACCAAAGGAACATATCCATCCAGGTCAGGCATCCCGAATTATGACCGGCGCACCTTTACCTCCTGGAGCAGATGCTGTGGTTCCAGTGGAATTCACCAATTTTTCTGATCGATATTATCAAAAAGAATTGCCTTCTCATATTGAAGTGTACAAACCAGTTTTATCTGGAGATTATATTCGACCAGAAGGTCAGGATATCCGGATTGGCGAAAAGATTTTTTCTAAAGGACATCCATTACGACCACAGGATTTAGGATTCCTGGCAGCCCAGGGTTTTGGTGAAATTGAAACTGTGCAGCAACCTGTCATTGCATTATTATCCTCCGGAGATGAACTCACCCAACCGGGGGAATTGTTGCAACCCGGAAAAATTTACGATTCAAACACCATCACTATACAAACCTTGTTGGAATCATTTGGCGCAAAAGTAATCAATTTGGGGGTAGCCAAAGATGATCTTGATGATATTAAAGACCAAATTACTGAATATTCAGACATTGAATATAGATTTACTTGTTTCTACCGCTGGTGTGAGTGTTGGAGTGTATGACTTCATTCGGGATGTAATACTGGAAGATGGCAATTTAAGTTTTTGGAAAGTAAACATTCGACCCGGCAAACCGCTGACCTTTGGTGAGTATCAGAAAATACCATTTATCGGTCTACCTGGTAACCCTGTTTCAGCGTTTGTCTCTACGCTAATCTTCATTAAACCGATAATCAACCGATTACTTGGAATTCAGGAAAAAACAGACATACGAACCGCAATGCTGGATGAGGAAATTACATCAGACGGAAGAGAAAGTTATTTACGTGCAGAAATATCTTTTGACCAGGGAAACTACCATGCCAGATTGGCAAGCCATCAGGGTTCTGGAAATATCTATTCATTAGTTTGTGCAAATGCTTTACTGATTATTCCAGCTGGTGTAAAATCCGTGCCTAAAGGGAACGAGGTAAACTTTTTTTGGATATAAATTACACATGAATATCAAAAAGGTAACCGTTATTGTTGCCATTCTGGGTATCCTGGATGCAATCTATCTCACAGTCATAAAATTTACAGATAATAAAGCTTTATGTATTGAAGGAATTGGTGATTGTTGGACAGTAAACAACAGTAGTTATTCAGAATGGAATGGAATACCAATATCAATTTTCGGAATTTTAGCTTATTTGACAATAATTTCGATTTTAATTTTGGAAAATAGAGTAAAATTCCTTGTCGATTTTGGCAGCATATTTGTATTCGGTATTTCTTTAACAGGATTCTTATTCTCAATTTACTTGACATACTTACAATTTGCTGTTATTAAAGCGGTTTGTCCTTTTTGTATTATTTCGGCAACCACTATGACGATTGTTTTTATTCTTTCTCTCATTAATGTACTCAATGACCAAAGAGAGACTAATCTAGACCAAAATTGATTTATCAGGAGGAATTTATAAATGCCAAAAATTCGATGTCATTATGAGGATTGTGAATTTCTAGATGAAGGTTTTTGCTCAGCGGCTTTAATTGAGCTGGATCCAGATAAAGGATGCTTAACCTACACACCCTCAGCTGATTCAATACCTGAAGAACCCTGGGATAGTGACGATGAAGATGAAGCAGATGAATGGGGTGAACTGACCAGTTTAGAAGAAGAAGACGAAGACGACTGGCTCGATGAGGATGAAGAGTACTAAACCAAAGAAAAGCAGCTGAAAAGGCTGCTTTTTTGTCTTATAAACCAAAAAAAGTGGACTTGCCACTTCTTTTGCTAGCTGGGGGTAGAGGATTCGAACCCCTACATACTGATCCAGAGTCAGTTGTCCTACCGTTAGACGAACCCCCACTGACCCCGCAAGTTTATCATATTCAGAATTCATTGTACAGGGCATAAAATTGAGTTTTTATCAAAAATTTTCCTGAACACACCCTTATTCTCAAAAATTTTCAAGCAATTTAATTGCATCTTCTAATCTCGAAATAACTTTTTCCCGACCAATAATTTCCATCGTTTCAAATAAGGGCGGACTAACCATTCTTCCCGTGACGGCTACGCGCAAAATTCCAAACACCTGCCCGGGTTTATAACCCAATTTTTCAACCAATTCCCTCATAGGTTCCTCGGCTACTTCATGATTGATTGCTGGTAAAGAGGAAATTATTTTATAAATCTCTTTTAAAATGGCTAATGATTCTTCCTGAGAAGTATTTTTCGCTATTAATTCACCAGGATTGATCTCAACATCTTCATCAAACATGAAGCCTGCTAAATCTGGAGCGTCATCTAATGTCTGTAATCTTTCCTGTATGATCGGAGTAATTTTTTCTAACTTTTCAAAACTGGCATCAATACCTTTTTCAACAAAGAAGGGTTGAATTCGTCTGGTTAATTCTGGTATGCCTAGATGCCGTATATGCAATCCGTTAAAATGGTCAAGCTTTGTGAAATTTATCGCTGCCGGAGAAGGATTGAGTTTATCAAGGCTAAATTTTTCAATCAGGTCGTCCAACAAGAAAAATTCTGTATGATCGTCATAGCTCCAACCCATTAAGGTGATCCAATTTATCACCGCTTCCGGAATATAACCTAATTCTCGCAGATCTTTGATAAAAATGGATTTCCCATCTTTTGCCAGATCCATCGCCTCCCGTTTACTCATTTTTCCTTTACCGGAAGGCTTCAAAAATACGCTCAGATGCACCCACACAGGTTCTTCCCAACCAAATGCTTTGTGAATCAAACTGTGTAAGGGAAAAGTTGGCAGCCATTCTGATCCACGTAACACATGCGTGATTTTCATCAAATGATCATCCACCGGCGCAGCTAGATGATACAAAGCCAGCCCATCCGATTTTACAATGATGTAATCATCCAGTGTGCTGTTATCCACGACAATTTCTCCCCTGAGATGATCATGAACAATCGTAGTACCAGTTTTAGGTGTTTTGAATCGAACAACGTAACTTTCACCATTCCGAATTCTATGGTCAGCTTCTTCCAATGAGATCGTCCGGCATGTGCCATCATATTTTGTCTGAACTTTGTTGCGAATTTGCTCTTCTCTCACAGCTTGTAATCGTTCAGAGGTGCAAAAACAATAAAACGCATGACCGGTTTCAACCAATTGTCGGGCATATTTTTGATAAATTTCTTTTCGTTCAGATTGTCGGTAAGGACCGAACGGACCCCCTTTGTCAGGACCTTCATCCCAATCTAATCCGAGCCAGTGCAACCCATCCATTAATTCTTGTTCAGCGCCTTCCACATATCGTTTCTGATCTGTATCCTCAATTCGTAAAATAAATTGACCACCTGTTTGTTTGGCTAATAAATAATCATATAGAGCCGTACGGGCACTGCCTAAATGCATGTGGCCAGTCGGTGAGGGTGCAAAACGAACTCTTGCTGGTTTCATTGATTTCATCTCCATTTTATTCTCTATGCCTATGCGCAGAAACACTTTCCACAAATCCAATTCCCAGTAACAGCGAGGCTAACGAACTACCTCCATAGCTGATAAACGGTAATGTTAATCCAGTAACCGGAATTACGTTCAAATTAACGCCAATATTAACCGCCATTTGGAAAAACAGCAAAGTACCTACACCATAAGCAATTAATTGTCCAAACATATCAGAAGCCCTCTGTCCAACCCGGAAACAGCGATAAATCACAAATACAAGTATCGACATAATAAAGATTGTTCCGATAAATCCAAACTCATGTGCCATGGCAGAAAATATAAAATCAGTGTGCCGGACTTTTAAAAACCGCAATTGCACCTGAGAACCCTGCCCATATCCCATCCCCAGCAGGCCACCAGATCCAATCGAAATCTTAGCCTGATCCACATTATAAGTTTCTCCAAATCGGGCGTTCGGATCAGGAAAAATAAAATTCAAAATCCGATTTTGTTGATAATCTTCTAAGAAATTAAATCCAATTAACCCCAAAACGATACCAATCCCAGCAAACATCAGTAAATACTTGAAAGGTAATCCGGCATACCATAATAAAGCAAACCAGATCACAAAAATAACAATTGACATACTTAAATTAGGTTGGATAAAAATCCATAACACTACAAAGGCTGTGATAAGAAAGCTCTTTAGTATCCAATTCAAATTCTTATCCTGATCCTGCGTTTTATAAAAATAATCAGCCAGAATCACGATCATGATCGTCTTAACCAACTCTGAAGGCTGAATGAGAATAACACCGGTGTCAAACCATCTCGCAGATCCGTATACAGCTGTTCCAATGACATAAATACCCATCAAAACTACAACAGAGAATATATACATAATCCGTGTCAGTGAAGATAGGTAACGATAATCAATTAATGAAGTCAGGAATAAAACAACGAACCCACCCACAACAAAGATTACTTGTCTTGATACAGAAATAGCAATTTCTTCATTTCCGGCAATGGCAGATTGAATCATTGCTATCCCAAATATACATAGGATGAGCACGCCCCCAAACAATAGATAATCAAATTGCTGCCAGAACTCTCGTTTTAACATGTTAAATTAAGGACGCGAATCCTCTCATTTCCTTCGATTCGGAGGTGAGGAAATCGGAATATCTGCAATTAATCGATGTTCTTTGCCTTCCTGTGTCATATTAATCTTAACTTTGTTCGGTTCAATATGAATATATTTAGAAATAACATCAATTAATTCATTTTTCAAGCTTTCCAGTTGACCAGGTGTTATATCAGTGCGATCATGAATCAACACCAACTTTAATCTCTCTTTAGCAGTATTGGCACTTTTCTTTTCTTTACCAAAAAGTTTTTCGAGGAAATTATCCATTAATCACCTCTGAATTTCATCATTTTTGCCAGTTTGTTCATTAAACCGTTGTTTGCTTCAATATTCATGAAGGGAATATCTTCCCCAAGCAATCTTTTTGCTATATTGTGAAATGCTTGCCCCGCTTTTGAATTATTCGCAAATGTGACTGGCATTCCACGATTAGAAGCCACTATCACCGATTCATCTTCAGGGATAACACCGATTAATTTTATTGCCAGAAGCTCAAGCACATCATCTGTGCTGAGCATATCCCCTCTTTTTGTTAAAGTGGGATTTACTCGATTTAAGATAAGTTGTGCAGGTCCTTTTTCTTCCGCTTCGACCAGACCAATGATTCGATCAGCATCTCTTACCGAGGAAACTTCAGGGTTCGTTACTACCAAAACTAAATCAGCTGGAGCTAAAGCATTGCGAAATCCTCGTTCAATTCCTGCTGGTGAGTCAATGATGATCCAGTCCATTTCGTCTCTTAATTCTTCGCACAACCGGATCATATCACTTGGAGAGACCGCACTTTTATCACGTGTTTGGGCGGCGGGGATCAGAAAAAGTTCGGGTAACCGTTTATCACGGATCATTGCCTGTCGAATCCTACAACGACCTTCAACCACATCAACGAGATCGAAAACAATTCTATTTTCAAGCCCTAATATTACATCTAAATTTCGTAAGCCAATATCGCCATCAATACAGACAACCTTTTGATTTTCTTGAGCCAATGCTACTGCTAAATTGGCTGAGGTGGTCGTTTTTCCGACACCTCCTTTTCCGCTAGAAATTGTCACAACTTTTGCATTCATTAATGTGTTTTACCTCGATTTTGGATTCCATGTTTCTGCAACAACCTGACCGGCAATAATTTTTGCCATCTCCGGTTGGGGTTTTCCTTTTCGTTTTGGAGATATGGCGATAATACCCGCTATACGCAATTGAGTGGGGTTTAAGTCCAACGCACAGACAGTCGCATCCTGATCTCCATCCGCTCCTGCCTGTACTACTCCCTGACAGCGTCCCCAAATAATAACACTTCCACCGGCGATAATTTCCCCGCCAGGATTTACATCTCCGAAAATAATAATATGCCCATTAGAAACTACTTTAAACCCAGAGCGAATTGTTTTACGTAAAAAGATTGCGTCCTCCCCGGGTATGGAAGATTCGATTGATTTTATGATCCGTTCAGGTTTAGGAACTGATATCCTGGTAGCTAAACCCAAGTCCTGAGCTGTTAATTCTGTAATCGGTGAATTTGATAATATCGCCCATAAGATAATATTTTTATCTGCCAGGCGATCTCGTAAGGTTCCTAAATCGGCTGCATGAACTATGCGATTGCCGACATCCAATGCTAATTTTGCTCCTTGAAAGAATTTTTCTTTTTCAGTAATTTTGTCCATCAGGGAATCAAAAATACTTTGCCAATCCCCTTCCCCCAGAGTAATCAATAAGCCTTCTCGAATGCCTTTTATTTGTATTGATTCAGGTTGTTTCAATCGCATCATCCCAATATTAGGTATCATCAAAGGTTTAATTATAGCATTAAGCCTTACCTTTATTGATTGATTTCAAGCCCCTGATCAACTGCTTTTAGCGCAAAATAGGTCTCCAAAATATCCCGGACAACAGGCCCACTCAATACAGCTCCCTCATCTCCATCGTAGACAAAGACCACTACTGCGATTTCTGGGTCATCATAAGGTGCATATCCAACATACCAGGCGTGAGCAGGCCAGCTTCCTGGAACACAAATATTCTTTTCCTGGGCTATGTTATCGCAATATTCTGCGGTTCCTGTTTTTCCAGCTGAAGGCACTGTTTCGCCTTGAAAGATTAAAGCTGAAGTCCCATCCACAACCACTTCTCGGAGTGCTTCCTGGGTCTTTTCAATCACCCATGGCTCAACAGTCTTTAGCTCTCCAGTTGTTCTGAAATTTTCATCATAAACCTGAATAACGGGATCTTTTGTGATATCCCGAACCTGAACCGGAGTAAATGGTTGAATAACATTTCCTTCCGCATCCAAAATCTCTTTTACTAATGTAGGCTTCATCATGATGCCATCATTAGCGATCGTCGCAAAAGAGACCAATACTTGAATCGGTGTTGATAACACATAACCCTGTCCCATAGTTGCGATATATGTATCTCCTGTAGACCAGTTTTCTCCTACATTAATTCTTTTCCAGGTTGGGTCGGGTATTAATCCTTTCATTTCTCCAGGTAATTCGATACCTGTAATTTCGCCATATCCGAGAGCTTTTGAATATTCGCCGATTCTCCAGATATTCAGCCCAACAGGAACTTCATCTCCATATCCACCCCCGACTTTATAAAAATACACATCACATGATAAAGCCACACCTCGAATAAAATCAACATCACCATGTCCTGCGCCGGTAGTTTTGTAAGTGTAACAAACATAATCTCGCTGTCTTCCCGGGTCATTTGGCGAAAATTGTTCCAGAATGCTTATTTTTCCTGGGTCAAAAATTATCGTTTCAGGCCTGACAACATTTTCATTTAAGATCCCAACAGCAGGGGCAAGTTTAAAAACGGAACCAGGTGGGTGTTCTGCAGAAATAGCATGATTAAACAATGGCTTTCTAGGATCCAATTGCAACTGATTGTAGTAGTAAGCAGGAATAATCCTTGCCAATCGATTGTTTTCAAATGTCGGATAGCTAACCAAGGCTAGAATTTCGCCTGTTTTTGGGTTCATTGCAATGGCAGCGCCAACATTATATTTTTCAACACCTTTAAGGAGATTGTACCTTTGCATATTTGCAAGTAAAGCCGTTTTTGCCGCTGCTTGCAATCTGGTATCAATGGTCAATTTTATATTATTTCCGGGTTCAGCAGCAATGGGTACTTCAAGATCACGAATAAGTTGACCAGCACCATCAACTTCAACGACCCTTTTTCCGTTAGTTCCTAACAAATTTTCATCTAGGTATTGTTCCACCCCTGCATATCCAACTTTATCCCGATTTGCAACAAAACCCAGATCTTCATAATAATCGACCTGTGAGGCAGGGATTGGTCCCAAAAAACCAATTACTTCTGAAGTTAACTCTCCAGTCGGATAATCACGTACTGCTACTATTTCAATATCGACCCCTGGCCAATCACTCCTTTTTTCTCGAATCACCATGGCTGTTTCAGGATCAATATCACACTTCACCTGAACAGGACTGAAAGGAGCATTGGTATCTCCAATATAGACGATTTCCTTTAAACCAAAATCATTGTAACAAGGAGTAAAGTTTTTGATCGCTTCTTCATCATCAATATTGCCAGTAGTTACTGGAATATCGATCAACGCAGAAAGTTCTCGATAGATACGTTGCATATCCCCATTCGGATTGTATGTATCCACATCCGGCAATAAAGCAGGTGTGATCACGACATTATACGAAGCAATATTTCTTGCAAGAACAAATCCATTCCGATCGTAAATAATTCCTCGTTGAGTTGGTTCACTGATCTCTCGGATGCGGTTCTCATTTGCCTGGTCCAGATATGCTGAACCTTCAATCACTTGCAAAGAAAATAAACGATAAACATAAAAAGCTAGAACAGCAGTCATTACGATAAAAAATATAATAACTCGCCACTTCTGAACTCGGAATTGATCTAAAATGGATTGATTCATGCTTCCTCCGCTAACGGATAGACCCAACGATGTAATTCATTAACCAGAAGATACACAGGTATTGCCGCGATTAAATTAATGAATATACTCGGTAGAATTACCGATTGAAAAACTTCCTCAGCTACCATATTTATTCCTGACAATTGTAAATAGAAACCAAAAATAACTAGATGAAGAAAAGTGAAAACAGCACTAAAAATTAGCATACTTACGATTGGTAATTGTTGAATGTTATTCTTACTCCAAAAAACAACAAAAACAAGAACTGTGTAGATACTTAGAATGATGATGATCGGTTCAGCTGATATTAGATAAATAAAAAAAACCGTGATGATCGTGAAAATGAAAATATCGATCAGTTCTGTCTTTTTTTGAATAATCCAGGCAATGACACCTAACATTAATAAATCAATTTTACCAGCAAGGATTTGAATGTTGCTGAATATTCCCAATTGCAGCATAGCAATAATTAACACAAAAAATAAAATTAAAATCTTTCTCATATTATTCTGTTTGATCAGGAATTAATGGTGTGGTATCCACTGGCCTGAAGTTTTTTATCACCAAAACCGCCTGTAATTGTGAATAGTCAATAATGGGTTGGATCGTAGCAGTTTGGAATAATTCATTTTCAAATTTTCGGACAGTGATTACCTGACCAACGATCATATCCATCGGATAATTTCCACCTAGACCCGAAGTTAAAATGACTTCTCCGGGTTCAAGATTCGCGTCCTGAGGCACCATGTCCAGAGTAATTTCACCCGTGATAGACCCATTAATCTGTGCATTTACTTCTTGCGTTTGTAATTTAACATTAACTATTGATGCGGGATCTGTGATCAATTGAACACGAGCTGCGCCGGCTGTAACGGCATCAACCCTCCCAACCAATCCGGATTGGGTTACCACTGGCATCCCCCTTCGAATACCTTCGTCGCTTCCGTGATCAATAATAATGTAATGAAGAAATGGGCTGGGGTCTTTACCGATTACAGCTGCAGCGGCATATTGATACTGCGGTCGCGTTCTGGCATAACCTAATAGTTCTTCCAATCCTTGAGATTCTTCTAATTGCTCTTGTAAGATGATAATCTGAGATTGTAACCGTGCTACTTCATTCTCCAATTCAATGTTTCTTACTCTTAATTCATCTACGTCCTGTGGCGCATTTAACAATTGATTTACTGCAATATACCGTGAAGAAATCCACTCCTGGGCACCTAAAAAAGGCCTTGTCAATGTCACCAGCACTGGACTTAAATATCCACCTAAAGCTAACAATATTAATCCGACAGCGATAAAAACAACTGTAAAGGATTTTATTGAATTGAAAAATTTTTTCATTCCATTTATGAAGTAATTATTTGAAATCTATTCTAATTATCAATATCAACGAGTAATTTAGAATATCTTTCAAGATCATCAAGCACCATTCCTGCCCCACGAGCAACGCATGTCAGTGGATCTTCCGCAACCCAAACTCGTAGGTTCAATTCATCCGTTAATCTTTCTTTTAACCCTAATAACAAAGCACCCCCACCTGCTAAACAGATACCATTTTCCATTAAATCTGCCACAATTTCAGGTGGAGCTTCATCCAGTGCATCTTTTATTGTGTCAATGATTACCTGCACAGAAGAGCTAACTGCTTCTCGAACTTCAACAGAAGATATCTCGAGTTCTTCCGGTAATCCTGTAACAAGATTTCTTCCGCGAACACGCATGGTTTTTTCAGAAGGTAATGGATAAGCAGAACCAACCGTCATTTTAACCTGCTCCGCCATTCTCTCGCCAATCAGCAAATTATATTTATTGCGAATGTAGGTAATAATATCCTGATCAAGCTCGTCACCCGCAACCCGTAAGGATCTGGAGACAACAACACCACTCATTGATATGATGGCAACTTCGGATGTACCACCACCAATGTCAACAACCATACTACCTACGACATCCGTAACAGGCATACCAGCACCTAAAGCAGCAGCCATTGGTTCTTCAATCAAATAGGTCTCACGAGCTCCTGATTCTTTGGAGGCATCATACACTGCGTTTTTTTCCACTTCTGTAGCGCCGGATGGGATTCCGATGACAACACGTGGTCTGGGTAATGGAACCAGGGTTTGTTGATGAGCTTTACTGAGGAAGTAGCCAATTAAATCCTTGGTAACATCGAATTCTGAAATCACGCCATCTCTGAGAGGTCTTACGGCAATATGCGTTGCTGGTGTTCTGCCAACCATTTCTTTTGCCTGTAGACCAATTTTTTCAGGCCTGCGTGTTTTCTTGTCCAGAACCACCCAGGAAGGCTCGTTAATGACAATACCTTTACCGCGCACATTGACCAGAGTATTAGCAGTGCCTAAATCAATTCCAATATCTAATGAAAAAAGTCCAAACAACCAGTTAAGTGGACGAAATGCCAAATTTTCACTCCTGTCATAGGATTAAGTAGATCGGATTATACCATACAGGTATTATTCATATTTTTATTTAGATGATTTTATCAAATAATCATTAAATCAGTTGTACTTCCATGTCAATCAAAATTTTATAAATTACCAAAATTTTTGATAATTCTTACCATATGTTTGGTTCCATTAATAAAATCGTTAATTCGAATGTTCTCATTAGGGGCATGATTTTGTGATCCGGGATAAGATACTCCTGCTGTAACCACTGGAACTTTCAGGTTCTCAATAAATAAATGATTAGGTCCTGAGCCACCTACCATCGGAACCAACATCATAGGCATCCCATAGACTGAAGTCGCGCTTTCCGAAACCAGTTTAACAAATGGATCTGCGGGATCCGTTCGTGCTGGAGCTTCACCGCCCAGAAATGTTATCTCAACATCCTCGAAACCTTGTTTGTCTAGGTGGTCTCGTAATAATTTCAAAACTCTTTCTGGAGTCTGGTTAGGCACGAGCCGAAAATCAATCTTTGCGCTGGCTTTGGCAGGTAAAACGGTTTTTGATCCATCCCCCTGATAACCCGATGTAACCCCGCAAATCGTACAGGTCGGTAAGAAAGCTTCTGCAACATTAAGATCCACACCATCCTGTAGCCCTTTGATGAATTGCTTGATATCATAACGTTTTTTGTAAATAGTACCCATATTGGGAATCTGTTTGAACAATGAAATATCCATCTCGCTAGGAGGAATTACGTCATTGAAGAAATCATATATGAGGATATTTTCATCCTGATCTTTCAGAGAATTTAATGCCCAAATTAAACGCCATGCAGCATTAGGGAATATCGAACCTCCCAAACCAGAATGAACATCCTGATTGGCAGTCCTTACCGAAAGTTCTACATAACAAATTCCGCGCAGACCTAAATATAAGATTGGTTGATCAAAATCATCTACACCACCAAATTCCCAAACACATGCATCAGATTTTAATAAATCTTTATTTTGTTCCACAAATGGTTTCAAATTCTTGCTACTTACTTCTTCTTCTCCTTCGATCACAAATTTAATGTTGCATGGAAGAAGGTCATTTTCATGAAGAAGTGAATCAATTGCAGCAATCCTACTGATAATTTGCCCTTTATCATCACTTACGCCCCTGGCAAATAATTTATCATCTTTACTAACCAATTCAAATGGATTCGAATCCCAAAGTTCCAGTGGCTCAGCAGGTTGTACATCATAATGGTTGTAAAATAATAAGGTTTTATCATTTCTACCCATCCGCTCTGCATAAACAACCGGAGCCCCAATATCTGAGAAAATTTTTACATTAAATCCTCTTTTATTTAATAACCTTCCCACAAATGCTGCTGTTTCAGGCAATTCTAAATTCTTAGCTGAGACACTCTGAAATTTGCATAACTGGGTTAGCTCAGCAATGTTATGTTGAAAATTATCTTTTATAAATCTATCATTTTCGGCATAGTTTTCATTCATCGCAATCCTCCAGAATTGGCTAATTCATTTCCCAATAAGAACCCGCCGTATGCAAAAACAAACATTTTTAATACTTTACCGATGAAGCAAAAAATCAGAAATCGGTACAAAGGTATTTTCATCGCCCCGGCCATTATTCCCACGATATCAAATGCGGGGTTTGGGATAAATGCCAAAACCACAATTGTAAGGTCACCATACTTTTGCATCCAGCTTTCTAATTTGGTGTGCCATTTGGTTTTTTCAACAACCGCCTGTCCACTAAAACCAGCCAGATAACCGGTTATTTCACCAATCGTAGCGCCTCCCCCTGCAGCCAATGCAACAAATATGGGATTAAATACAGCTCCCATCGCAGAAGTTATCAATACGCCAGGTACGGGTAATATTAATGAGGCATTCGTCAATAAAGATGCCAGGAAAATACCAACATACCCGTATTGTTCCAGATATTGTATATTTTCACGCTTTAAAAATAAAATGATCGTTAATCCAATTACAAAGAGTAGCGCTAACCATCTAAGGACTAATAATCGCTTTTCTTTGCTCATAAATCGATATCTATATTTTCAACATTTGTTTTTAGTAAAGACTCGATCCTGGCAATCACCATGTCCAATGCAACCTGATTTCTCCCCCCCTCAGGAATGATTACATCAGCATAACGTTTGGAAGGTTCAACAAAATCCAGATGCATGGGTCGGACGGTTGTTAAATATTGGGTTATCACCATATCCATCGAGCGACCTCTTTCCGCAATATCTCGTTGCAACCTGCGTATGAAACGTATATCATCATCTGTGTCAACAAAAATTTTTACATCAAATAAGTCGCGTAATTTCGGTTCAGCAAATATCAAGATACCTTCAACAACGATCACCAATTGCGGTTCGACCTGAATCAATTGACTGGTCCTTGTATGTGTTGTGAAATCATAAACTGGTAAGTTAATTATTTTCCAGTTTTTTAACTGAATTACATGCTCAATCAATAATTCATTTTCCAGCGAATTGGGGTGATCGAAATTGACAAGTTTTCTTTGACTTTCGGGAAGTGAACTGAGATCGCGATAATAAGCATCATGCGGTAAAAAAGCAATTCGATGAGATCCAACACTTTTTAATATCTCATTAGCAACGGTCGTTTTACCTGAACCAGATCCCCCTGCAATTCCAATGACGAGTGGTGTTTTTCTTTTAATCATGTAAAAATTATAATCAGAATCTAATAAATAAAGTAAGATTATTCCATATCAATATCAGGAGCGGAAATGTTTGATTTAATTCAAAACCCTTTTTTTTGGGCAGCGATAAGTTTATTAGGGCTTCTTAGCGCTAATACAATCGTAAATACTCGTTTTGGGAAAAAATTCCGATTATTTGGGCTCTTATCCGGGCTTTTATTTAGTATCGGTCGAATAATAATGGTTCTCCCATTCGTTCCTCAACCAAGATTTGACCAATCAATTTTTTTCACCATTGGAGGTATTTTTCTGGGTATTTCCAGTTTGGTTTTTGTCATTCCAGGATTTAGATCACAACCGCTTATAGCACCGATTCAGAATTTAGGGTTCAGAACAAAAGGCTTAAACAATATAGTCCGTCATCCATTTTACTTAGGGGAAATCTTATTTTCGCTGGCTCTTGCTCTTTATTTCAGGTCAATTATTGGTATAGCTTTCACGCCTATTTGGTGGGTTGCTTTGCAACTTCACATTATTCTTGAAGAAGAAAGTCTTGAAAAAGAATTTGGTCCGTTTTACCTGGAATATAAAAAACGGGTCAGAGGTCGCATAATTCCACTTCCTCCCATTTCTTTCAATCCAGAAATACCAACCTATCCTTTTAAAAATTTGGTTTTTAGGGGAGGTGGCATGAAAGGAACTGCTTACACCGGTGCTTTGGAAGTACTCGAAGAAAATGGTTTATTAAGACAAATAAAACGAGTAGCGGGAACATCTGCCGGTGCAATAACAGCTACAATGGTAAGTTTTAACCTTAGTTTTTCAGAAACACTAAAGTTGATCGAATCGATCGATTTTACACAAGTTCCACAATTACGGTCAGATCATCGAGAAAATGAACCGGAATGGATCCCAAAATTTATTGGTAAAGAAATAATGAAGATTACCAATGATTTTGATGCAGTTCAAAGACTGATGACGAAATACGGTTGGTATTCAAGTGAATATTTCAACAAATGGATACGTAAAGTGATTTCTCAGCATTGTGAAGGAAATTCAGATGCTACCTTTTCAGATTTTCGAAAATTGGGACACAAAGACTTATATGTTGTCAGCGCAAATATTTCCAAATTAGAAGTTTCTGTTTTTTCAGCAGAAACAACTCCTGATTTTCCTGTGGCTGATGCTGTAAGAATGTCAATGTCAATACCACTTTATTTTGAGGTTATGCGATTTAACGGGAAAGTTTTTGGTGAAGGTGACTTTTATGTTGATGGTGGTATATTAATGAACTATCCATTACATATTTTTGACGAACCAAGATTTCAAGAAAATAATTTATGGTATGAAAATGGTATTAATTGGGAAACACTCGGGTTTTATTTATACACAAATGCTGAGTTAGTTTCTGAGAGGAAGAAGATTGAGAGCTTCAAGGATTTCATTTCCCATTTATACGAGTCATATAACATAAGTCTTCAAATTGCGGAAATCGAAAATAACCCAATCGACCAAAGGCGATCAGTCAAAATTAACACATTAGGGGTATCGTCTACTGATTTTGATCTCACAAAAAAGGATCAAAAATTTTTAGATTTGGTAGAAGAAGGTAGAATAGCCACAAGAAATTATCTGGGAAATTATCATAGGTTTATAATAAAAAAATAGAGCCACCGATGGGAGTCGAACCCATGACCTGACGATTACGAATCGTCTGCTCTGCCAACTGAGCTACGGTGGCACGAGCGAGATTATATCAGGAGAAAAAACGATAGGCAAGGATTTATGATCAACGTTGCAATGTTATCTTATCACACATGTCCATTAGCCACATTAGGTGGAAAAGACACAGGGGGAATGAACGTATATGTTCATCAACTTACTCGTACATTGGGAAAATTAGGCGTTCATGTGGATGTATTCACCCGATCTCAGGATGAACATGTTCCCCATGTTCTGCATGATCTTGGTTATCACAACCGTGTAGTTCATATTCCTGCAGGTCCTGAGGTTCCGTTGCCAAAAGCAGAATTGGAAAGATACATTCCAAAATTTGTTCAGGGTATCAAATCCTTTGCCGAATTAAAGAATATTCAATACGATTTGATCCACAGCCATTATTGGATGAGTGGATTAGCAGCTATCGAATTGTCACAAGCGTGGAAAATTCCATTTCTTCATATGTTTCATACACTTGTGCTTATGAAAAATCGGATCGCCCAAACACCTCAGGAAATGGAAGGTGAATATCGGATTCTGGGAGAAAAAAAAGTGATTTCAAAAGCGAATCGAATCATTGCAGCAACATTAGCAGAGAAATCCCAGTTGGAATTTTTATATGAAGCGCCATCTTCAAAGATTTCAGTAATACCTCCTGGTGTAGACACACGCCATTTCTACCCAATTCCAAAAGATGAAGCAAAAGAAGTTGTGGGAGTTCCAGAAGATTCCCACACAATTTTATTTGTTGGAAGAATCGAACCACTGAAAGGTATCGATAAACTGATTCAGGCAATTTCAATCATTCAAAAAAACGGAGAACTTCAATGTTGTCCTCATAACCTTGTTATCATCGGTGGTGAACCGAACGCCAAACCAGAAGAAATGAATGCGGAAATGGCTCGGTTACAGGACATGGTCGAAGATCTGGGAATTAAGAATTTTGTAATTTTTCTTGGAAAACAAGATCAACAAATGCTTCCTTATTATTATTCCGCTTCAGAAATTGTTGTTATGCCATCCCATTATGAATCATTTGGAATGGTTGCATTGGAAGCGATGGCTTGCGGTACCCCAGTCGTTGCTTCTCAAGTTGGGGGCCTTGCATTTTTGGTTCGTGATGGCGAAACGGGATTCGTTGTTCCGGGAAATGACATCCAAATGTTAGCCAAACGGTTAGTAGAATTAATCAAAGATAAAGAATTACGAAATAAATTAGGCAATAAAAGTGCGGAATATGCTCAATTGTATGCCTGGGAAAATATCAGTGAAAAAATCATTGAAGTTTACAACCAGGTTTTAGAAAAACATAAATCGATAATCTGATAGGTTTACATCAATTTAATTTCATGATTGGTGTTGGATCACATTCATAAGCAATAGCCAAATAATATGCCAAAAAATCTCCAAATAGGATCGTCGTCCAAATCTGGGAAAGAAGATCCTCTCCTCGTGCAATGTATAAATCTGTTCCGATACCATTGCACATTAATTCTTCTTTTGCCAAATCTGTCATCCATTCGATCTTTTTGTCATTGAAACGTGATTTTAGAAAAACAACCATAGATTTTTGGGCAACATTTTCTGGATTGAAAAATCCACTTAAGGATTGATGTGCCAGATGATAAATATTTTCAGAACTTGATAATGCTTTCGCGCTCTGATTAATCTGATCACTCCAGCGATTCGCGATAGGTAACATTACACCACCAGCAATAATTTTAATCCACCTGCCAACCATCTGCCCTGCTAGTCGTTTTGCCGGATTCAAAGCTGATGGGATATTAACATCTATATGTTGAATGGTTTTCTCTAAATTTAATTTTAAATTCAAAATATCTTGAGAAATATCCGGGGTTAATCCCATCTTGTGAAGGATTCCATAAAGCATAAAAGTATCAAATCCTAATGTTGTTCGATCAAATTTGTGATCAGGCAATACCCAATGATCAATATCATTGGTAAAGAAATGGTCTTTTGTCTTCTGATCCGTAAAAAGAACAAATATGGAACACTCTCTATTAATCCCCTGTTCCAATAAACCTGTCATTTCATCTACATTATCTTGATCCACAACGAGAAGTAATAAATTATTTTTACCCTGACACCACAAAGGCAAATTTCCATGTTCTTGAACGATTAATCCAATTGAACAACTTTCAGTCATTAAGCGAAGGATATCAATCGTATTTGAATGATGCCTCAACCAACCTAAGTGAATAAACTTAACATGTGAATAATCTAAATATGCTTGTTTTTGAACAAATATCCAACTATTTTGAATTTGATGGGTAAGATCGCAAATTTTTTCGATCATACGATCTTGATCTATAATTTGTATCTTGTCAATTGCATCAAAATACATTAGAAACCCTCCACAATGATTTTCTATTCTATCCTTTTCAATTATGATAATAAAAGTTTAATATTCATCAACTTCAAACACTAATTATAATTGGCATTAAACAAATGGAAAAACTTAACGAATTTCAACCCATCACTTTCGCGAATGATTCCTGGAAAAAAAGCACCCATAATCCTCCGGAAGAAAAATCCGTCATTTTAACTGTTAATGGAGAGGCTTGGTTATCATTTAGTTGTTCCCCATTTTTGTTAGAGGAACTGGCAATCGGTTTTCTTTACAATGAACACATTATTGAGTCCGTGTCCGAAGTAGAAATTGTTAGAGTATGCGAAAACAATAAAAATGTTGATGTTTGGCTTGATCATGTGGCAAAAAAACCAGAAAAATGGGAAAACACATCCGGTTGTTCTGGTGGGAAAACCAGTATGGTTAATAAAAAAGAAAACTATATAAATATTGATTTCCAGGTTCAACCGCAATTGATCTTTGATCTTTTTTCCTTCTTGCTTTCAAGTCAGGAAGTTTATAAAGAAACAAGAGGGATCCATTGCTCATTATTGACTGATGGAAAGAATTCTCATCTCATTGCAGAGGATATCGGACGACACAACACAATTGATAAGTTAGCTGGATTATTTTTGTTTGATAAAAAAAGTTCCTGGTCACAGAAAATCATTTTAACAACGGGAAGGGTAAGCTCTGAAATGATTCAGAAATCCGCCAGATTAGGGGTTCCCATTGTTGTATCCCGAACGAGCCCAACAAAATCGTCTGTTGAATTTGCTACTGAACACAACATAACATTAATTGGTTATACACGTAGAAATGAATTTACAGTTTATTCACACCCACATAGAATTAAAACTTAAAATTGAATGCAATTATTCTTGGCAATTTCTAGATCTTCAGGGGTATTAATATTAACAAATGAGTCTAAATTCGGATCAAACTCTCGCAATTGATCCTCATATATAGGATGCACCTTTGCATATTCAAACCAGGAAATTAATCTTCTCTTTCCGGATTCAATTGCATCTGTAACCAACGGTAGACAGTTATTTCTTTTGTAAAATGCATAAAAAGGTTCATATCCCTTTTCTGTTCTTGGAATTACAAGATCTACTGGTTTTGCTACAAATAAATTTTTCATAAACCTGAATAAACTGGTATTGACAAATGGTAGGTCACAAGCAATTACAAAAACCATTTCATTTCTGGCACATGATAATGCCGTATGCAGTCCTGCCAGTGCCCCGTAATTTTTATAGAAATCTTCAAAAATAGGGAGACCAAATTGGTTATAATTTTCGGGTCGATTTGTTGTAATATTCAGTTCATCGGCAAAGGGTTGTAATCGATCAATAATATTTTGGATCATTGGTTTGCCACATAACTCGACCAAACCCTTATCTTCTCCCATTCTGGAAGATTGTCCACCAGCTTGAATGACAATTGAAACTTTCATCAGATATAATTATACTTACAATAACTATATTAGAGTAATATTGTCCAAAATACCAGATTATCATCCACTAAGAAGGAGAGTAAATGAGTGAATTGGATTTAAAACCTATCCAGAAAACCATAAATCAATTAGCTCCACAAGGAAGAACAACGTTATTACCACTTCTTCATGAAGCGCAGGATCATTATGGTTATATTCCAGAGACTGTTGCAGAAGAAATTGCAAAAGCAATCAAAGTTCCATTGGCTGATGTGTTTGGTGTTATCGAGTTTTATTCACTATTTTTCAAACGCCCCATTGGTGAAACAATTGTGCATGTTTGTAATGATCCAGCCTGTGCAATGGCAGGTTCAGAATCGATCTACAAGCTACTAAACCAGAAAGAGAGTTTCAAGTTTGGTGGAGAAGTAAACCCTAAAATTACGATCGAAGTCGCAGCCTGTTTAGGATTATGTGAACATGCACCGGCCATGTTGGTCAAAGGCCAACCCATGATCTCAAAAGATTTACAATCCTGGGAAGAAATTTTCGAACCATCAAGAAAAAGACCCCAGACAATTCTTGGAGGTGACATCCACAGACTGACAAAGAATTGTGGAAAAGGTAGAAGAACAAATATTGACCAATATCTAGAAACAGGTGGGTATGTTGGTATTAAAAAAGCATTAAATCTTGATCCCGGAGAAGTAATTATCCAGGTAAAAGACTCTGGTCTGGTCGGTCGTGGTGGTGCTGCTTTTCCAACTGGCTTGAAATGGGAAGGTGCAGCCAATGCAGAAGAGAAAATCAAATACCTGGTTTGTAATGGCGATGAAGCTGAACCGGGAACTTTTAAAGATCGTGTTTTGATGGAGGATGATCCACATCTCATTATTGAGGGAATGCTCATCGCTGCTTTTGCAATCGGGGCTCAAAAAGGATATTTCTATATCCGTGGTGAATATCTCACATCATACAAACATGTAATAGAGGCAGTGCAGGAAGCAAGAGACGCTGGTTATCTAGGAGAAAATATCCTTGGTACTGGTTTCTCATTTGATATCGAGATCAGAAGAGGTGCGGGTGCATACGTCTGTGGCGAGGAAACTGCCTTATTTGAATCCATTGAAGGGAAAAGAGGGTTCCCTCGCGTAAAACCACCATTTCCAACGACACACGGATTGTTTGGCAAACCAACTGTGATCAATAATGTTGAAACATTGGCAAATATACCCATCATCCTTTCCATGGGGATTGAGGAATACAAATCCATTGGTACGGAGAAATCACCAGGGTCGAAGTTGTTCTGCCTTTCGGGGGATGTTAATAAACCTGGTTTGTATGAAGTTCCTTTTGGGGTAACTCTTCGGCATGTTATTGAAGACCTGGCAGGGGGAATGCGTTCTGAGCATCCACTCCAAGCTATGTTGATCGGTGGTGCGGCGGGAGCAATGGCAGATCCTTCACAAATGGATGTGAGTCTTTCTTTCGAGGCTTTACGTAAAGAAGGTTTACCTTTGGGGTCCGGCGTAATCACAGTGTTCGATGAAACCCGTGATTTACGCGATGTGTTATTACGACTGGCTAATTTCTTCGCTGAAGAATCTTGTGGAAAATGTTTTCCCTGCCAGATAGGCACTCAAAGACAACACGAAATCATGAAACGAATTGCTAAACGAAAAGTCAAAAATAGTGATATCAGTGATCTGGAGGATATTATTGTAACGATGACCGACTCATCCTTATGTGGATTGGGTCAAACAGCAGGTTCAGCAATTGGAAGTGCAATAAAAAAATGGCCAACATTATTTACAAACCTGGAAACACAAAAAGAAATTGCTGGAGGTCAAAATGTCTGATTTGGTGAAATTGAAAATAAATCATCAGGAAATCGAATGCGAAAAGGACCTTACAATTCTTCAGGCAGCGAAATCAGTCGGTGTAACCATACCTACTATTTGCTATCACGACCATTGCACCGCGAATGCCCTCTGCCGAATATGTGTTGTTGAGGTAAAGGGTGCCAGAACGCTGGTTGCATCCTGTGTGGCAAAAGTTTCCGAAGGGATGGAAATTGAAACCCATAATGAGAGAGTAAATCGATCAAGAAAGACAATTCTTGAAATGATGTTAAGTACATCTGACTTGAGTCAATCCCCAGAGTTACTGGAAATGGCTTCTCAATATGGAGCTGATCATGACCGCTTTGGTGATGCAGAACGACGAAGTCCATCAATAATTGATGATAATTCCATGTTTGTTCGTGATTATGAGAAATGCATTTTATGTTGGCGCTGTGTTCAAGTCTGTGCCGAAGATGCTCAATATGCATATGCGATCAATTTCAAAGGTCGTGGTTATCATACCCAAATCAGTACCTTTTATGAAATACCATTACCTGAGAGTAGCTGTGTTTTCTGTGGCCAATGTATTGGCGTATGCCCTACTGAAGCATTAAAACCAAAACGACAATGGTTGCTTGAACTTGGATATGAAAGTGATCAAATCATGCAAATGACACGCAATGAGCGCAGTAAAAAGACAAAGAAACCTCAAACATCAACGGCTGTAAAGTGAGAGGACTGATATGAATATGAATATGAATAAACCTGTTACAACTACCTGTCCATTTTGTGGTGTTGGCTGCAATCTGGAATTACATATTAAAGATAATTTTATTTATAAAGTCACCTCTCCTTTTGATTCTGTTGTAAACAAAGGTAATTTATGTGTAAAGGGTCGCTTCGGTTATGATTTTATTTACAACAAACGCAGAATTTTGAGCCCTTTAATTCGAAAAACGCCTCAAAAACCTGGAGCCAGATCCCAGGCATTCAATCTGGAAGAATGGCAGGAAGTCTCCTGGGATGAAGCCTTAGATTACACTGCCAAACGTATGGTAGAGATTTATCAACGTGATGGATCAAATGCAATGGCTGTATATTGCTGTGCAAAAGCAACGAATGAAGATAATTATTTGTTACAGAAATTGTTTCGCGCCTTATTCCGCAGCAATAATGTGGATCATTGTACGCGTTTATGCCATGCGGGTAGCGTGGTCGCACTGCAAAAAGCGATTGGCTCTGCTGCTATGTCGAACACAGCCGCAGAAATTATGGAAACGGACGTGTTTATCATCACTGGTTCGAATACGACTGAGACACATCCAATCATATCCATACAAATGAAGGCCGCAATTGAAAAGAATGGAGCAAAACTAATCGTCATAGATCCGCGTCGAATCGAGATGGTGAATTATGCAACCCTTTGGCTGGCTGAAAGACCAGGATCTGATGTTGCTGTTTTTTCAGGCATGGCACATGTTATCTTAAAGGAAAATCTTTACAATAAAGAATTCATTGATACCAGAACCGAGAATTTTCAGAATTTCTCCAAAGCCATGGAAAAATTCACGCCGGAATATGTAGAATCCATCACGGGTGTTGAAAAAGAAAAAATCATCCAGGCTGCCCGTCTCTATGCAAATGCGAAACGTGGAGCCATTTATTGGGCTTTAGGGATATCTCAATCCACTCACGGTACCGACAACGCGCACAGCCTCATAAATCTTGCCTTACTGACTGGCCATGTCGGCAAGCTGGGTACAGGATTAAACCCATTGCGAGGACAGAATAACGTCCAGGGTGCGTCGGATGCTGGTGCAATGCCCTGGCATTATCCTGGATACCAGGAGGTAGATGATGAACAATCTGCTTTAATTTTTGAAAAGGCGTGGAATATTGAACCAGGTGGTTTAAATCGTGAAAAAGGATTAACTACCACAGAAATTTTAACGAATGCTCATCCAGGAGGTGTTCGCAGTTTGTATATCATGGGTGAAAATCCGATGATGTCTGAACCAAACCTGAATGAAGCTCATGAACATATGCAAGAACTGGAATTTATTGTTTGCCAGGATTTATTTATCAATGAATCCGGAGCTTATGCAGATGTTTTCTTACCAGCGACGACCTTTGCAGAAAAGGATGGAACCTTCACCAATACTGATCGTCGAGTTCAGAGGGTAAGAAAAGCATTGGAACCATTGGGAAATGCCCGTCCAGATTGGGAAATCATATGTGATTTAGCCAGAAGAATTGAAAAATTATTGGGAAGACACAGTTCTGCCTACTGGGAATATAACCACCCGGAAGAAATTATGGATGAATTCGGAAAGGTTGTACCATCCTATCGGGGAATAACATATGCCAGAATCGAAAATACAGGCCTTCAGACACCAGTTTTGGATGAAAACCATCCTGGAACCCCTTTCCTGTATGCTGAAAGTTTCCCGATTGGAAAAGCCAAGTTCTTCGCCTTGGATTTCAGACCGATTGATGAAGAAGCAGATACTGATTTTCCATTAATTCTTAATACTGGTAGAGTATTAGAACATTGGCATGGAGGTACGTTAACGCGAAATTCATGGCTTGATGATTTGTATTCACAGGCACTAGTTGAAATTAATCCTGAAGACGCAGAAAAATTTAATATCAAACACCTGGATGTTGTAAAAGTGCAATCCAGGCGAGGAGAAGTTGTTTTACGAGCCAATGTAACCCATAAAACAATTTCAGGTGTTGTTTTTATTCCATTCCATTTTGCAGAGGCAGCAGCAAACTTTCTGACGAATGATGCATTGGATCCAGAAGCTCTCATTCCGGAATTTAAGGCTTGTGCAGTTAAAATTGAAAAAGTAACCGAAGACCAATTGCCAACAAAACAGCCATATCAACCAAGAGGTCGATACTAATTTCCAGAGGATTAAGGCTTTACAAATGAAATAGCAGTTTTACCTTTAAAAACGGCTATTTTTTATTTTGTTTTTGTTAAATTAGCTATTAATTCTAAAAATTCAACCCACTCTTCTTTAAAGAAATGTAAAGTGATATTGTTTAATTCTAAATGATACGTGGTCTCACCGTCTGGTTCGTCCGCTTTCCAGGCCATATAATTTGAGGTTTCGCTGAGCGTATTTGTTAATGGTCCATTATCCATCAATTTTCTCCTTCTCTGGTATTTCTTGATTTTTTTTATTTTTTGTCTTGTTTATAAACTTGTGTTTTATCCAGTTCTTTATATCATTATTTTTCCTGTAGAAAAAACGGAAAAAAGGTTTGAATTGATTTGGTATTTTTGGTTCAGCTGGAATTCTATCCTGGGAAATCTTTTCCCAAGGATCGATATCAAAAAACTTAAGAAAAATATATTGCCCAATCAATTTCGCTGTGGCTAAAACAGGTGCAGCTAATAGTACTCCAATAAATCCAAATAAGCTGGCAGAAATGATAACGGCAACCATCACCGCAGCTGGATGCACTTTCAAAGCATCACCCATCAATCTGGGAACAACAAAATTATCAAGAATCACATCGGTGATCCATGCTACACCAATCACAACTAATGCGTAAGGAAAAGATTCAAGTCCGAAAATTGTCGTACCTTGAAATAAGGACACTAATCCATAGGATGTCCAGGCTACAGCAGGACCAACATAAGGGACGAATCTTGCAAACCCTGCAATAAATGCCAACCCATAATAAAAATTGACGCCCAGCGCCCCTAATAAAATGATGTAAACAATGATGGTGATCAAAATAATTGTTAATTGACCACGTAGGAATGCGTTCCATGTTTGTTTAAGCTCAATGCCCATTCTTTGAATATCGTAGTTATAACCAGGAATATTAATTTTAACCAAATCACTCCGTGCGCCTTTTGCCTCCGAGAGGATAAAGTAAGAAATCAATATAGAAAATAGTGACCAACCAATTAATGCCGCTGCGCTTCCGGCTAATGACCCAACCAAATTACCTAACCCTGACAACATCGGTTGTATCATGGATAATAATTGGTTCCCAATACTGACCAGATCCACTTCAGAAAAATCGATGACAAAACCGCCAATTTCATAACGAAGTTGAGATAATTCTTCTAGAAAAACCGGTAAATCTCTAATTTCGAATTGAATAAATCGAATCAGACTTGATATCTGATCAAAAACTGCAAACCCACCTAGCGTGATTAATCCTAAAAATAATACCAGTAGGATCAGGTAGATAATTACAACTGTCAAACGCCAGGAGATTTTTAATTTCTCTTTGAAAAAATCCGGAATAGGATAAAGAAGAAAAGCCAGTAAAAAAGCAAAAAATAATGGTGCCAGAATATTATTGAATCGAACAATGAAAAAGGTAAAAAGAGCAATCATGACCAAAGCCACAACCAGCTTTGTAGTACTGCTCCAGGTCGGTGATTTTTCGACTTTTTTTGAATGCATTCCTTGCCTGCCAAATATTTAGAATTTTATTGAAGATAGAATCTTCCATTAACAAGGAAGATTCTATCCGCTTTGAAAGAGATTATTTTCTACGGGCAAGAACCACTTCCAAAAATTGCATTCATGATTCCAGGAAATAGATCGCAATACAGGTTCATGGAATCGACTACAATCCAAAAAACAATACACGCACAAATAAAGAGTAAGAACACGATAAGAATAATCAAAAAAACTTTACTTTTCTTTTTAGGTTTTTCTCCTACAGGATAGGCGGCTGGGACTTCTCCTGAATAACTTGGTTGTGCGGGTGATGAAACATATTGTTGAGCTGGAGGTGCTGAAATAAAAGTGTCCTGAGGTGGAACTGCGGTGTTGGGTTTCGGGCTTGGAGCAACATATGAAGGCTGGGAGACTGGTGAGCTGTAAGCTGGAGGTTGTGCTGAAACCCGGGTAGCATCTGGATCAAAAACCGGTACTTCAAATGTACAATTTACATTTTCACCAAAAGCAATCGAGTCGCCAGATACCAGTTGATGGATTCCGACCAGTCTCTGCCCATTGACAAATGTTCCATTGGTGGATCCCAAATCCTCAACCACAAATCCTTGTCCGTAGATATAAATTTTGGCATGTTTTCTGGACATTTCGGTGTCGTTGATCACAAAATCATTATTAATGTCCCGTCCAATGGAGAATTCAGTACCATCTAAGACAAAAATTTGTCCAGGATTAGGTCCCGATGTCATTACCAATTGATAATTAGAGCTCATGTTCGCCTCCTGAAAAATCAAATCATTTTTGATAAGTGTACAAATCTTCTAATTGTCTGTCAACTTAGAATAATATCCGAAATTGGAAAAGCAGATTTAACTTCCTGGTAGCCAATCACATAAATTCCAATATTCTTTAGATAATCATGGATTTCCTCCTCCCGGAATAATTGATAATCACCCACACGTGACATCCAATCAGGAGTTATCGCTTTTAACTCCAGAGTTTCAATAGCTGGATGAATAATGAAATGAGTGATTCCGGGAGTAAGGGCTTTAAAAATGTCTTTTGCCTGCTCTAATCGATTATCTGGTATTTCCAGTGGAATAGATCGAAGGTGATCCAATAAAGGGACACCCTGCTCTTCAAGAGATAACAGGAACATTTCCACTATTGTCGCGCTGGATTCATCCAATCCTATGTTCATCCATTCTTCTTTTTTCAATCTGAATAACATAGGAGGGATTTTTCTACTCAGACCAGAATTTATATAATCAAACATAAACTTCGGATGAGCAACGGCTCCCATATGGGTGTCAATGTGGGTTGGCACAATTCCTTCAGACATAGCCAAATTTATTTGAGCATTTATTTCGTCACGAACGAATACTGGATTCCCATTATTTTGTACTTCCTTACTACTTTTGTGGAAATAACCTTGAGTATCAAATAACCCGCTCTCAAAATCTATCGTAGAAATTGGTCTCCAGCGATATTCCTTCCATTCACTGGTAAGGGTAATATGTACTCCCATATCAACGTTCTCAACATCTCTCTGCAATTTAGCAGCTGATAGGAACCAAGGACAGGGCACCATGATCGCTGCCGAAGAAATTCCAGACATCTCAAATAGCTCTTCGCAAGCTGAGATGGTTGATTGACACATGCCTAAATCATCCGCATGGATGATAACCACCCGATCATTATTTGAAAACCCTAATTTTTTGAGTAATGGATTTGGATTCATAATTCTCCCTTTAAAATTTATTAATCAATTATAGGAGAATTTAATAAAAAAATACCCCGCAATGCCGTGTGCTACATAGTTTTGAACCTGCAAATGCAGGTGGGGGCCCGCTCCGGAGTTTTCGCCTTGGCTCAAGCCTATCGCGTACGCTCAGTGACACTGAGCCCCATTTTAAGGGTGTTGGCTCAAAACCGGTTGTGCAGCAATCACGAACACCACAGGGTAATTATTTTATACCACAAGTTATTTTCCTTGACTAGATTAACCAAATTGCTTCCAAAAGTAGATCAAATATTTGCATAATCATATTACTTGACCTTGAAGCAATATATTTTTATACTCCCTATTAATTCAGGAGGTTGGGAATGAGAAAATTCTTCATCTTTATAAACATATTAATTTTCATAAATTTAGTATCTTGTAGTAATTTAAGTACAAAAGAAATTGGAATCAACATCGAAAAAGCCTGGGCGAGACCTGCATTACAAGGAAACCCATCTGCTGTGTATCTGAAAATAGAAAATAATCTACAGGAAACGGAAAAGCTTATCTCTGTGACAAGTCAGGTTGCAGAATTAAACGAAATCCACTTAAGTAGTATGGTTGATGGAACAATGAAAATGATGAAACAGGAATTTGTTGAAATTGAGCCGAATCAAGTGCTTGAGTTCAAACCAATGAGTTATCATATTATGTTGATTAACTTAAAACAAGATCTTAAAGTAGGAGATCAATTTGAAATTTCTTTGACGTTCGAAAAATCTGGTGAGAAAAATATTATCGTTGAGGTGCAAGAAACTGAATGAATCACCATGATGAAATTCGTGCGTTTGTTGCTATACCTTTACCCAAAGATGTTACAGAATATTTAGCTGAAATCATAAACGATTTGAAATTTACATTTCCTGATAACTCTGTTAAATGGGTTCAGCCTGATAATATTCACCTAACTTTAAAATTCCTTGGAAATATTTCCAAATCAACGTTGCATAATTTGTTTGAAAAATTAAATACTGACAATCGGTTATTACCATTTGACCTGACTATTAATAAAATTGGTGCTTTTCCATCTTTATTTAAACCTCAAGTCATATGGGTGGGTACAACCAGTCATGATACATTATCTGAATTAGCTCAATTTGTCGAAAAGTCAACCGCGATGGTTAAGAATGAAAATGAGAGTAAATCATTTTCACCTCATTTAACGATTGCCCGATTAAGACCAGGCGTTAAAAAGGATCATTTTGATCTCATTAAGCAGGAATTGCATAAAAGGAGAGAAATAAATTCGATTTCCTTTTCGATCAATTGTTTTTGTATGTATCAAAGTGTTTTAACATCCAAAGGACCCGTATACATTGAGCTTCAGAAATATAATCTTTGATCCTGAAAATGAAATTATCTGTGTTAGAATGAAAAGCTAGTATTGTGAGCGAGGTGAGATCTGAATAGTATTGAATTAGCAAAATTTATTGTGGACATTCTTGACGAAAAAAAAGGTGAGGATATTCTCCTCATGGATGTTCAAAAAGTAGTCCCATTTACAGATTATTTTGTTTTTTGTTCCGGAACAAGTGACCGAATGTTAGATGCATTATCTAAAGTAGTCAAAGATGAAGTAAAGAAAGAATTTAAAATTTCTTCATCCCCAGAAGGAGACAGCATGTATGGTTGGGTCCTACTGGACTTAGGTGACGTGATCGTCCATTTATTTTCTCCAGAAAAAAGAGATTATTATCGGCTGGAAGAGCTTTGGAATGAAGGAAAAGTGTTGGTGAAGCTGCAGTAAATTGAGTGGTTATCAACATCGTTTCAATATTTATAAATTAAATAGAGAGATTTTCTAATTTGGGAGATATCTCTCTTTTTTTTTATCTAAAATAGGACGTCTATCACCATGGCAAAAAATATAAATGCAAGATACATACTTGAGTATCGATACATCTTAAAAGCAATTTTATTGCCTTCTATTTTAAATACCTGCCAGGCTGTACTCAGCAACCACAACCCTAAAACGGTTGCAAGAATAAAATATACACTTCCACCAATACCAAATAAAGGCATCAATAATGTTAAAACGACCAATTGAATGGTATAAATCAATATTTGGAATCTAGTTTTCTTTTCACCCTTGATAACCGGCATCATTGGAATACTCGCTCTGGCATAGTCATTTTTTCGAACAAGAGCTAATGCCCAAAAGTGTGGTGGAGTCCATAAAAATACCAAAGCAAACAATAGTAACGAGGGAATATTTAAGCCACCTGTAGCTGCTGCCCAACCTACAAGCGGTGGGATGGCACCAGCTCCTCCACCAATTACTATATTTTGAACAGTAATGTGTTTCAGCCAGCTGCTATAAATGAAAACATAATAAACCATCCCCGCCATCGCAAGCAGGGCAGCATTTAAATTTACAAAAGCTGTGTAAATGAAAAAGGAAAGAATAATTTCAGAAATTCCTAAAGCTAACGCTTCTGTTGGGTGTAAGCGCCCGGAAGGAAGAGGTCTTTTAGCTGTCCTTTGCATGGATAAGTCGATTTCGCGATCAATGTATTGGTTTACGGCAGATGCGCCACCGGCAGCTAAAGCCCCACCGAGCATAGTCCAAAATGTTAATGACAATGAAGGGATTTTTTCTCCACCTACAACCATACCTGCATACGTAGTCACAAGTAACAAGGCAACAATAATCGGCTTATTCAAGATCAAAAAATCTTTTCTCCGTTGAGAATCATTAAAAATGGTTTTTGTTTCTATTACAGCCGACAAATGAACAAATAGCCCTGCCTGAAATGCATACACTAATGCTAGTAAATAAATAACAGAACTAACTGAATGAACAAATAGCAGGTCCAAAGGAAAATTTCTAATGGCCTGAATTCCACCAATCATGCTTTGTCCGATAAAAACAATGAAACTGATTGTTACTGATATTAATAAATCATTATTTTTTCTACTTTTTTTCCATGTATTGAATAACAATATGGTGAGTAGTATACCGGTTGATAAGGTGAAAAAACGGTGAGCATTTACCAAAACCATATTAACCGTTAGTCCATCTGGAGAAAAACAAATCGGAAATTGATTGCACAATTTTGATGAACCCGTAAAGGAAATCAGAATTCCAAGTCCTATCATGAAAATTGAAGAAATCAAAACTAAAGCTTGAGGATTATTTTTTACTGTAAATTTTCCAGGAGTTTCTTTTAAATATTTTCTTCGTACAAACCATGTTGTGAAAACGATTGTCAAGAACAAAGAAGAAAATGTCAGAATCAATGGATGAACAGGTTTGCTGACAATCGAATAGAGGTTAACGAGAAAGACAAAACCTACCAGAATCAGCGTAATAACAAAAAATTTTTGATCGAATTCATTTGCACGTTTATTCGAGTTAATTTTTTTAGCAATAATCAATGAAAGAACACCCAAGCTGGATAATATTACCTGTGTAATAAGATTAAAATTGTTCGATAAAGGAACATCGTTTTCACAGGTTAACCAGAAAGAGCAAGAAAATATTTGATTATCAAATCGAGTCATTGAATTCATGATAATCATTAATCCAAAAATGATTATGTTGAATATGATGTAATGTGTGATCTTTAATCTCGTTATTATTTCTATTAACTTTTTTATTATTTTCATTCCTTGCTCCTATTTTTTTCACCCAAGATTTGATTCCGCACAAAAAATGGGTATCCAACCCCCAATAAACTCGCAAAAAAGAACCATTGCATGGCATACCCAAAATGTGGTCCTTCAGTTATTTCAATTTCGGGTAATTTTGAATACGGTTTCTGATTATTATTTTCATCTTTCAATTGAATATAAACTGGTAGTAACCCGTATTCCATATTTGTTTTTAATAAATCAAGATCAACATAGAGAAAAAATGGAGAATTCGCATCACCTGCATTGGATGATTTCCCGCCAAAATCACTTTCAGATTGCGGCAGTCTGACAATTCCTTCAAGATTTTGATGGTCAATATAATTGCGATTGATGGCCTCTATATCCTTAAAATCCTCAAGTGATATCCAACCTCTTTCGATGTAAACAAAATTATTGTTATTGTCTATTTTTAATGGTGTAACAACTCTGTAACCAGGTATATTTTCATAAGCCTGATTTTGTAAATATATTTCGTTTGAAAAATCGTAGTATCCAGACACAGTTACTTCTCTATATTCCATTTTTATTAATTCCTGGGAATTAATCTCATTATTTAAATTTATAATGGGAGAAGATATTTGTTCAAGATAATGTTGATTAAATTGTCTTCGGCTCTCCAAACGATCTAATTGCCAAAAACCCAGCCGAATAAGAACATATACCCCAATCAGAACAAAAATGGTTGTTAACATCCACTTTAGAATTTTTTTATTCTTCATAATTGTTTTTCACCTCGATTTTGTCAGAATCTAGAGGAAAAATCACGATTGAAAATAACCAAACTAATATGCCTGAAGGGAGACCAATTGCCAAAATTCCTTGAAAACGAATATTATTTGTTAACCGGGGACGCACTTCCAACCCCATCAATTTTGAAGGTTGAAATGTACAAGCCAATGAATATGTTTGAGGTTTCTCCAATGTTAGGGTTCCGGTTGATCCAGCTGGAACCCAAATCGGTCCTAATTGGTGGCTGACGGAATCATCGTTCGTGACAACAATTTTATCCCCTTCAAAAAAAACCATTAAGTCCGGAATAGTTGGAATTGGAAACCCTTTTTCAACTCTCACAGATGCGCCTTTAGGTATCTTGATATCATAAATTTCGGGTTTCCTTTCAGTATTTTGTGTGAGAGTCTGAAAAGAAATCTCGCTAACTAGAAAACCAAAAATAAAGGCGATCAATAAAGAGATTACCAGCCGAATCACCAATTTCTTCCGAATATCTGAAGCCATTTTATAATTCTGCCTTCTTAATCAGGTAATTTAGGTCAGAGACAATCTCGTCAAGCGTTGTCTCATACAGATATGTCATCATCAACTCACCTTGCGAGTTGATAAGATAAAGCCGAGATGTGTGATCGACTAAGTAACCCAATGAGTTATTAGTTTCCTGAATTTCTCGATAAACACCATAATCTTTCCAGACCTTTTCTAATTGCTGGGTTGTGCCAGTTAATCCAAAAAAAGATCCATCGAAAGAAGCAAGATACCGTGTCAATTGCTCTTGGGTATCTCTATCAGGATCGACAGTTATAAAAACAAATTCAATATTTTCAGATTTATCTTTCAAACGCGTTTTGATTTCTTTCATTTCGTAAAGCGTGGTGGGACATACATCCGGACAATGTGTATACCCAAAAAAAATCAAAATAAATTTTCCGTTTCTGGAAACAATACTATACTCTCCTCCCTGACTTGATCGGAGGGAAAATTCCGGTGCAGGCACTGCAGGATCGATCAAAGATCCTCGAAACGTATATGGTCGTTGAATAACTAATCCAAAAACAACACCTATTGCCGCAATCACCACAAGTAGAAACCAAAAACCAGTGTTTTTCATGCCATCACACCAATTAGATTGAGCCTATTAAGTAAAGGGCTGGGTAATAAATGATCCAAACCACATCTACAAAATGCCAGTAGTTGGCACTGGCTTCAACAGCGTAATGTTTCTCTGGTGTGTATTTCTTGTTTAATCCATTTCGTAATACCAAACTCAGGAAGATAATTCCAGTTAACACATGAAATGCATGCATTCCTGTCATCATATAAAACACCGCACCTTCAGCACCATCCCCAGGACCAAAATGAGCACTACCCCATTCCAAGCCAACAACACCAACCAGAAAGCTGACACCCAAAAGAATTGTTATGACCAATGAAGTGATAAATCCCTTATGATTTCCCTGAGAGACCATTACTTCAGCTCGGTTCATAAAAAAGCTACTGATCAATAAAATCGAAGTTACTAATAAGCCAAGAGTTTGATCTAAATCCAGATTTTTATTACCCAAAAGATAGAATCTGGAAACCAGTAACCCGCCAAACATAAACGCGTCAGACGCAAAAAATAACCATAATCCTAATCGACTGATTGCAAGTTTTTGTTGATAATTTATGATTGAATTATTTATTGAACTCATTCATGACCTCCCTTGTTTGGATTAATAACCCGATTTATGTGCATAAAAAATTGCAAAACCAGCAACATTTTGATGATTGCAATTGTCCATAACAATATGGATGGAACATCACTGACTGCAAGATAATACTCAATGGCAGTTAACACTCCCAGCATAATAAAAATTACAACTCCTCGTTTTAATGGTGATAATCTTGTCACTGGTTATTCTCCTTCCTTTGACCTACTTTCTGTGTCAATTCAACATATTTACTTCCTTTTAATCCGTAATCATAAGGTTCACCCACAACATTGAAGTGAATTCCTGCGTAATTGTGAGCTGGTGCGGGAGAAGGTAAAATATCCCATTCCGGTGAGCGAGAGTTCCAAATATTTCCTGTTGCAGGTTCTCCTTTTTTGGCACTGATGACCAGGTTGTAGAAAAATACAAGAATTGAAAACGCGATGAGAAATCCTCCTATCGTGATGAGCAACTGTGTAAAATCAAATCCCATAGCAGGGTCATAATCCGCAATTCTTCGGCGCATTCCCAAAAGACCTATTCTCATCTGGCCCAATGTCATTATGAAAAAGGACGGTGTCATCAGATAAAAGTGAATTTTTCCTAACGTCTCACTCATTCTTCTCCCGGTAATCTTTGGATACCAATAGTAAATGGCAGCAAAAATCGGAAATATAAAACCTCCAAACATGGTGTTGTGGAAATGGCCAACAATATAGTATGTATCATGTAAATGCAAATCAGTAGAAACCGTACCGCTTGGCGGTCCTGTTAATCCTCCGAGTAAAAACACAATTATCCCGCCAAGAACAAATAGCATTGGAACTGGAAATCTAGCTTTGCCTTGCCAGATTGTTGCCACCCAACTGAAAAATTTCACACCCGTAGGTACAGCCACCAATAATGTGCTGTACATAAACGGAACTCTGAGATATTCCTCAATTCCGGCGGTAAACATATGATGACCCCAGACCAGAAAACCGGTCAGAGCAATCCCCATGGAGGACATAGCAACCCATTTGTATCCAAATAAGGGTTTCCTCACAAAAACTGGCAATAATTCACTGATTATTCCCAATCCTGGCAACACAAAAATGTATACTGCTGGGTGTGAATAGAACCAGAACAAGTGTTGAAAAAGAATAGGATTTCCCCCATTTGAAGGTGTAAAGAAGCTCATGTTTAACAATCTTTCAAACATAACCAATTGAAAAGAAAGTCCAATTAATTGAGTCGCAGTTAATGAGATGATCGATGTTGACAAAACTGCCCATGCAAAAATGGGCATTTTAAACAATCCCATTCCCTTTGTTCGCATGGTTAGAATTGTTGCAATCAAGTTCAATGCCCCCAAAATTGAAGACCAACCAACAATGAAAACACCTAAAAAGAACATTTGAATACCCATTGGTCCACGCACACTTAGCGGCGGGTAAGCAGTCCATCCAGTTTCAAAACCCCCAAATAGCATAGAGCTCATTAATATGATGGATGCAGGAACGGCAATCCAGAATGAAAAAGCATTTAATCTTGGAAATGCCATATCCTCAGCACCAATTAATAAAGGAACCACATAATTACTCATTGCTGCGATTCCCATTAATATGGATGCAATCAATACCATTCCATGTAAACCGACCAGAGTATTAAATTGAACGAAATTTAATATTTGTAATCCGGATTGTGCTAGTTCAACTCGGAATATTAATGCTAAGGAGCCTCCCAATACGAGCAGAACCATTGAGAGAATTCCGTATTGAATTCCTATAACTTTGTGGTCAAGACTGAAACCAAAATACCTTCTCAAACCTTTTTCACCGATTACGTGATTGGCTTCAACAACATCATTACCGAGAGCCATTCCCCACCAGTCTTTGAAAGCACCAACCCCAACCAAAAAAGCAATGGCTCCAATCAGACCTCCCAGTACAATCGCAGGTTCAGTTTTCCAGGATAATCCTATCAATGCTCGAATCCCACCCATTATTCCAGCCCCAATGATAGATCCTAAGATTTGATACAAAATCCCTTTAAAAATTCCTATTGACATAAAATTTTTCATGGTCTTCCTCACCTTAATCCAATGATTTAATAAAAGCAATCATGTTATTTAATTCTTCATCTTTGAATATTTCACTGTAATTTTGCGACATGACATTTGCAGGAAACCCCAAAACAATCTGACTATTAGGATTGATAATAGCTTCATAAAGGTATTCTTCATCCACTATAATTTTTTCACCACTTACCAGTGTTTTTTCACTACCATAAAGCCCTTTCCATGTAGGACCAACCCCATCTTTACCATCAATAGAATGACAGCCGAAACAACCATTGTTCTTGACCAATCTTTCTCCTAAACTCACTGGATCTTGTGGAAAATTGCCTAATTCCTCATCGACCCAGTCCTGGAATTCAACCTCAGTAACAACCTTAACAGGACTGTTCATGTAAGCATGCGCTCCACCACATAATTCCGCGCACAAAACCATAAAATCCCCAGTTTCGATGGGGGTAAATCGAAGTTCTTTGACTAAATTTTCTCCGGGAAGTACATCTTGTTTTACGCGAAATTCTGGGACCCAAAAAGAATGAATCACATCCATCGACGTAAGTGAAAGTTTTACTTGCCTATCAACCGGAAGATATAAAACATCGGAAGTGATCCCAAAATCAGGGTAATCGAATGACCAATACCATTGTCCCGCTGTAACCTTTACATCCAGAGCTTGAGGATCAATTTGCCTTGTCGCCGCCAATGAAATAGCACCCAGGTAAGATATAAAAATTACAACTGCCAGGGGAACCAAAGTCCAAACAATCTCTAATTTAGAAGATCCTGTTATATGCTTCCCTTCCTCTTCTGGTAATTCTTTATTTCTTCGAAACACAACAAGACTGTATCCAATAAAGACAACAATTAACGAAAACAGAAATGCAATAATCCCGATATGAATATCAAACAATTGATCGATAATAATTGCCTGAGAACTCGCTTGAGTTGGTAGTAAGCCGGCGGTTTGTAAAAAGAAATATACGATTACAGTAAGCAAAATTACCAGAATTGAGACAATTGAAAAATGCTTCATAAATTAATTCCTCCAATTAATTATTCAGAGTTTAAAAAAGATTTATTTTCATTCCACGGAATTTGCAACCAAAGGTGCGCCTCATCAGTAGATAACACCTGCCGATCATAAAAAACTACATTGCCACTTTGCTCTAATGAAACCAGAAGCAATTGAGCATTGTGCTGATCTTGTAAAAATGAATTCAGAAATAATTTCTTCTTTATATTTTTGTCATCGTAGTCAATAACCAACACCCTGGGTTTATTTTTTGAGTACTTTTTCAGTACTTCTTTGATATCGCTGGCTTGTTCAACAATTAAGTTTTGAAAATCGTTTCTTTTCGATAATATCTTTAAAATCCCATTGCGAAAAATAGAATTAGCAGAGGCTATCAAAACGAATGTTTTTTCCTGATCCATTACCTACTCCATCAATGTCTGAAACCTAATTTAATAATACTATTATTATAGTAATTATCCTAATTTAATAAAACGTTGATGGGTGATTTATTAACAATAATTGGGTGATAATATTATCCCCTTATTTTAATATCCCCCACAAAATACCTTTCTCAATCGCTTCTCTTCGGTTTGAAACTGACATTTTTTTGTAAATATGTTTAATATGAGTTTTGATCGTATTTTCTGACAAAAACAAATGCTTACCTATTTGATTGTTTGAAAAACCATTTTGTATTAACTTCAATACTTCAAGCTCTCGATCGGAAATTAATAAATTTATAGGAAATTCATTTTTCTTGATCAGTAATTCTACAAGTTTTTCAACCATTGATTCTGAAACAATAAATCGACCTGCATAAATTTTTTCAATACACACTATTAAAAACTCTATTTCCTCATCTTTCAGAATATATCCATGAATCCCGGATTTAATTGCATTTAAGATCTCCAGCCTGGATTTTGCAAGAGTGAGTGCAACTACTTTCTTGGTCAATTTTTTATTCAGAAGATTCTCAGATAATTCATTTTCCTTAATTGTGAAAAAATCAGTATCAATTAAAATCATATCCACTGGATTTTCCTGTAAAACTGATTCTGCATCACAATAGCTTGATGCGTCACCAACAATCTTGAAAGCTGGGTAATCAGCCAGGACAGCTTTTAATCCTTTTCGGAAAAGAGCGTGATTGTCTATTAAAAAAATTTTGATATTTTTTTCATTATTCATACAACAATTCTACTAAGATTTAACAAAAAAACACGAGTGCTCACTCGTGTTTTTTTATTCTTATTGTTTTTTTACTATTTAAATGTGTCTATATATGTAACTACTTGCCAAATTTCTTCATCCGAAAGCACATTCTTGAACGGAGGCATCGAGGAATTATATGGATCCATCGAACCACCTTCAGCTATTCTGTAGTGCAAATAATCATCACCGAATTTTGCAGTGCTGTCGACAAGGTTGGCTGCTGGTGGTGTTAATGCCTGACCAGCAGGCCCGTCACCTTTTCCACTTTCTCCATGACATGATGCGCATTGTACAACGTAGATCGCTTGTCCGGCAGCAGCAGCATCGCTTCCTAATGGGTTCGTTTTTCCTGCATATTCAGCTGGGATATTGGGGGTATCAGCTGCAGAACCACCTCCACAGGCGCTTAATAGCAAAGCACTAAAAACCAAAATTACAACTACTATTGAAAAAGATTTTTTCATTCATTCCTCCTTGGGGTGAACTAATATATATTGCTATTATAAATCGATTAATTCAGAAATCAAACTGTGTATCTATACACAATCAAATTCATGTAACTTATTGTGTTAATGAACAACAATTCTAATGATATTTGTCACTTTCATTGATCTTTAAACTCAATTATCTTTAAGGATAGAAAAATTATTAGAGGTGAGATATGTTTCGTATTAGTCGTAAATTAGATTATGGTATTCAATTAATGGTAGCATTGGCAAAAGAGAACGAAGGAAAACCAATTCCAACCGCAAAACTTTCAGAAATGTTGGATATTCCCCTTCCGTTCCTCCATCAAATTGGCCATTCATTAATGCAAGCTGGATTGATTAAAGCTTCTCCAGGTCCACGTGGTGGAATTAAATTAAGCCAACCTGCTGAGGATATTTCGGTCTTAGCGATTGCTGAATCATTGGAAGGTAAGATTTGTCTTAATTCTTGTATATCCGAAAAAGATGTATGCCAAAAAATTGAAGATTGCACAGCTCAAAACATGTGGGCAACCATGCAGGATCAAATTATAAATTTCCTGGGTGAAATAAATTTAGATATTTTGGCGAAACGGGAATTAGCTTCTGAATAGCTTAATTACAATAATTAATCTGATATATAAGTAAGCACGAGAAGAAAATCCTCTCGTGCATTTTTTTCATTCTAAAGCTGATAAAACCTGATGACTGTGACCTTTGGGTTTCACATTTTCAAAAATTTCTACCAGGTTTCCATCGGCGTTAATTAAAAATGATGTTCTCATCACTCCATAGTACTCTCGTCCATACATTGATTTTTTACCCCAAACGCCATACATTTCGCAAACATGATGATCATCATCAGACAGTAAAGTGAAAGGTAAATTATATTTTTCTTTAAATTTTTTGTGAGATTTTGGTGAATCTGGGCTTACTCCCAAAATAATTACCCCACTTTTTTCATATTGATCATAATCGTCACGAAATTCACAGGCTTCTGTCGTACATCCAGGTGTATCATCTTTTGGGTAAAAATATAATAAAACAGGCTTGCCCAAATAATCGCTAAGTTTATGACTTTTTCCGTTTTCATCTAATAATTCAAAATCAGGTGCTTTGACATTTTTTTCAATCATAAGTTCCTCCTATTTTTGTATAGCTATTGTATCAATTCTGTACCCATACATGATACATCGTATCCATCTAAAGATTGTACACGAGATCGAAATTCATCGTCGTTCATAGCCAATAATACCGGCTTGAAAATTTCAGATTGATAAATTTTTTCTGGCACTATTAAGTCGTATCTTTCTTTAAAAAGTGGAATGAAATCTAAATCTAAAGCGCGTGCAGCAGCCGTTATACCCAGTCCCGTATCTGCTCTGAAGGACTTGATCGCTGCAGCAACGTTCAAATGTGTAAATTCTTCTTCTTCATATCCTTGGATAAATGAAATATCAATTCCCATTTTGGCTAAGTAATAATCCAATAAGATTCTGGTTCCTGCTCCCCTTTGTCTATTTATGTAGCGAATGTCTGAGCGTTTAAGATCTTCCAAAGAGGAAATATTTTTCGGATTCCCTTTTTGTACAAGTAGACCTTGTTCGCGATAAACCCAGGGAATAATCAATACTTTTTGGTTTTTCACATATTTTTCGACATAACTTTTATTAAATGTAGCATCGGTTGGATCAAATAGATGTGAGCCTGAAAAGTGCGCTTCTCCACGATTTAGTGAAATTAGACCACCCAAACTACCTACATTGGCAGAAACCAGTCGCTTTCCCTTTAATGACAGGTATTCGGCTAATAAATCCAATGAAAGATCATGAGAACCAATGACAAGTAATGTCTCATCAATAATACTTTTATTTTTGTTAAGGATGACGGTAATTTTATCACCGGCTTCTTTCCCTTGAATTCCTCTCGGAACAATCGCATATCCATCCGACCTGACCATGGAAGTTATGACCCCAGCCCCTCGAGAGAGTGGTGCAGCTAAAATTCTATCGCCCACTTTTGCAGTAACAACCCTGACATAATCATCATCACCCGCTGGTGAGGTGATTTTTCGTGTTAATTCGGCTTCAATCGTTTCCTGATCCTGATTAATCTTTCCAGTCCATTCATTGATGAGAGGTTTAACAAAAATCTCTCCAGTCAGTGCTGCTGAAACTGGATAACCAGGAACACCAATGATTGGTACCTTTTTACCATTTTCAGCAAATATCATCCCAAGAATTACCGGATGTCCGGGTCGTACAGCCACCCCATGAACATAAACCTCACCCAGTTTCTCAATAACTTTAGATGAAAAGTCTTCTGAACCAGCTGAAGATCCAGCATTTAAGAGTATTAAGTCAGAGCGCTCTGCAGCAAACAAAACCTGAGCACATAAATCTTCAAAATTATCTTTTGTAATTGGAAATCGAATTGCATCCCCCCCCCAACTGATTATTTGTGCACCAAGAACAATCGAATTGTATTCAATGATATCTCCACTCGTAATTTCTTCACCTACCCGTACTAATTCGGTTCCTGTTGGTAAAATTGATACGACTGGTGTCTTAAAGACTTCGACCTGAGTTTGTCCGCTAGCAGCGATAGCACCAAGGTCAACAGGAATTAAAATTCGTTTGGCAGGTAAAACCAGTTCTGTTGCGACGATATCCTCACCCATAGGTCTGATATGCGACCACGGAGTTAATGAATTTCGAACTCTGATCGCATAAGGATTTCTTTTATTAGCAACGATTTCCCCATTTGCATTTATTGCTTCCGTATTTTCGATTGGCATCACACAATTTGCCCAATCAGGAATTGGATCACCCGTATCAACGTAAACAGCTTGTTCATCTATGCGCAATTTAATTGGCTTGGTTGGCATTGCGTTCTGGATATCCGCTGATTTGATTGCAAAGCCATCCATAGCTGAAGCATGATAATGAGGTGAAGAAATCTTTGCCCAGATAGGTTTTGCCAGGACTCTCCCAACGAGATTCTCATCAAGTGGTAATGTTTCAATATCTAACGAACCTCGTAACTTATATTTATCTAAAGCTTCGTAAAATCGTTTCAGTGCATCTTGTAAAGGTATATCGTGTAAATATATTGTCATGTGAGAATCCTTAAATTAATATGATTTCAACTTCAGAGTTTGCTTCTATCCCCGTGACATCTGGCGCAATTCTGGCCAAGCCTATGGCATTAATAAGAGAAAAAATTAAATTGCTTTTATAAAAAATAGGTTCAACCAACTTCATTCCATTTTTTTCTTCTTCAAGCAAGCGGACAGGCACCCAATCCTCTCTACCAGCTGCAGATGAAATGTTTATTGTCACCATTCCTTTCAATGTTTGTGTTGTGATCTTTTTCAATTCTCCACGTAATTTTGGCATAATCCGACGTAAAAGCAGATGCGCAATAACAAATGCACTCACCGGATTCCCTGGAAGCCCAATAATGGGTTTTTTGTTAGCATAGGCTAAAATCGTCGGTTTACCTGGCCGCACATTGATCCCATGCACCAATACGCCTGGAGATCCTAATTCATTAATTGCATCAGCTGTTAAGTCTCTAACACTTGCTGAAGACCCAGCGGTAACAATAATCAGATCATTTTCCTCATGAGCAATCCTGAGACTATTGAGTAATCTGGTTTTATCATCTTGAATAATGGGATAACATTTTGGAATTCCTCCAAATTTTTCTACAATTGCACTCAAAGAATACGAATTAATATCTCGTATTTGACCAAGTGCAGGCAAATTATCCGGCGGAATAATTTCATCGCCTGTCGACAAGATTCCAACTCTTGGCAAATCATATACCTCGATTTCTGTAATACCAAGGGCCATCAGAGCACCGATTTCGCTTGCTCGTATACTAGTTCCTTTCTGAAGAACAAGATCTCCTGTCATAACATCTTCGCCTTTTAGAATTACATTCTCACCAGCAGGAACTGCTTTATAAACTTCAATCTCCTTAGAATTGGAATATTGAGTGTTTTCAACCATTACCACTGCATCCGCTCCAGCTGGTAACATGCCACCAGTGTGGATCAAACAGGCTTGACCTTTATTTATTTGGATATTAGCTGATTTTCCCATTTGAATTTCACCAACCACTTCAAAAAATGCTGGTAAAACATCCGATGCGCCATATGTATCTTTGCTATTCACAGCAAAACCATCGACAGTACTTCTGGTAAATGCTGGAATATCTTCATCAGAATTGATATTTCTCGCTAAAACTCTGTTTAATCCTTTTTCGGTTCTGATATTTTCAGAACGAAACACAACCAATTCAATGCGTTGTAGTAATTTATTAATTCCTTCTTCCGGTGTCACCAATTCCAAAAATTCGGGCATTTTTTTACCTCAACCATAATATAAAAATTAAAAAATACGCTAAAACACTGATTGAACCCAAAGAAGATATTTTTAATAATTTCCACCTGGGTTTGTATCCTTCTCCAATTTGCCACATTTCCCAAAATTGTATACCAGCGATTGGAAGGGAGAACCAGGCAGGCAATGTCAAAATTCCAGAAAAACCAAATAAAGAACCTAATCCATATAGTAGATAAGTCAATAATATAAAATAATTGTGGATTCGCATGCCTAACTTCCAACCCAATACAGTCATTAGGGTATGATTTTGATTCTTAGTATCTTCATAATAATTTTCTAATGATTGAGCCAGAAAATATGACATTAAGAGAAAAAAAGCAGGAAAAGTGATCAAAAATAATGTTCTGTGAAGTTCATTTATTTGTAAAATACATGCGAATGACGGTGCCAAAGCAACGATACTGATCGTATTAAAAAAATCTCCATATCCTTTTTTATTTAGAAAGAAAGGGGGGATTGCAGAAAAAATAAGTATTATGAAGAAAACCCCTAAAAACACCCATAAAATAAAATTTAATTCTGTCGTCGTATATAGCAACACAGATAAGATGGCACCGATTGTCAATAAAGATAAAGACAAAATAAGTAAACTGTTTCTGAGAGGTGGTAATTTTGGTGATTTTTTCTTGTTGGAAAACTCACTCAAATTGAAAAAACAGGATAATGAATCCGTACTAAGCCGAAAAAGTATGACGATCATCAACCCTAGCCAAAATATTTGGAGGTCAATCCCTCTTCCTATATAGGAAACGAATCCTGCTCCGATTGCATATCCAATCACAGAGAAAAAGATTAACTTTATTTTGAAACATTCCCTGATTTCTTTATAAACTTTATATTCTACCAAAATCTAACTCTCAAAATATTTTCTATTTTTCACGATATCCTAAATTGACAAGATGATTGGTTTCCAATTAATCTTAATTATCAATTTAGTATCATACCAGCAATTGTGAACAATAAATTGGATAAACTGCTGATTTTTCACTTCCTGAGTAAATTGGAAAAGAAAAACCAGACATTCGCCGGACGCTCTGCCAACCTCCTCATAAAATAAGGATACCAATGAGTTCCATAAGGAACATAAACTCGAACATGATAGCCTAGCTCCGAATACTTCTTTTGCAAATCTCGACGAATTCCATAAAGCATTTGAATTTCATATGTGCTTTTAGAAAGATCCTTCGAATTTGCATAATTAATCGCATTTTCAATCCGCAATTCATCGTGAGAGGCAATCGCTATGATTGGGGGAAATCTACCATTATTATTGATTTCAGGATAATCACAATGGGAAATTTTATCCAGACAAATTTTTGTTAAGCGATCAAAGTTATCATCAACATCTTTCTTTTTTGGAAAGGCGATTTGTGCAGACTCTTTGTATGCTCCTTTGACCATTCGAATAGGAATACATTCGTTTGTTAAATTCATGACATCTTTTTCACTACGATACAAGTAACTTTGAATGACCGTGCCAAGTCCAGAATATTTACTTTTCAACCAATAAACCAAATCTAATGTATCCTGGGTGATAGAACTATCTTCCATATCAATTCGAATAAAATTCTGCATTTTTTTAGCTTGTTCAAAAATATTTTGAAGATTGGATTTACATAACTCTTTGTCTATATTCAACCCTAATTGAGTTAATTTAATTGAAACATTCGCTTGAACATCATAACGATTAATTGCTTCCAATAAATCAGTCACTTCCTTTGTAGCTGCTAATGTGTCCTCAACAGTTAACGCATTCTCGCCTAAATGATCTACTGTAACGTTTAATCCTTGATCATTTAAGTTCTTAACCACTTTAATGACATCGACAATATTGATACCAGCAATAAATCTTGAGGCAACATGCCAGGCAAATTTCCAATTCATGATTAATGTTTGTGCCCAATAAGCCTTTGATAGAAAAATGAAAAATGCTCTAAACATTACCACCTCGTGTACTCATTTTTATTAGAATTTATCTTACTACATTTGGAGAGAACTTAGTTTATTTTTTCTCGATTATCAAAAAATAGTATAGAATATTAGAAATGGCTTCCAAATATAAAAAAACCTCAATTAATAAACATTACAACAAAATATTTTTTTATTTTTTATTTTATATTTTAATTTTGTTTGCAGGAATTATTATAAATGGAGATCTCCAGTCCAATTTTGGATTTGGAATATTAGCATTATTGATCTTTTTCTTTAGTTTCGTAATTTTTTTAATATTCTTCGGTCAATTTATATTGCCAGTTTTAAATCTTTCCGAAAGAATAAAAGCAGTTCAACGATTGATCCTATATCTTCTTGGAGATCACGGACCTGCTTTTTTTATTGAAAACGGTGAACTAAGAGAAAGAAGAATTGATCGATCTAAGAAAGGTCCCGGCGTGATCATTTTAGACACAGCCAGTGCAGCGGTATTACGAACACCTGTAAAATACAAAGGAGCCATAGGTCCTGGAATAGCATTTACAGAACGAAATGATCTTATTGCAGGAATTGTCGATCTACACATTCAATCCCAAAACGTTGGTCCAAGACAAGAAGAGGATCCATTTGCCCCACATCAAAAAGGCGAATCAACTGCTTCGTTTGAAGCAAGAATTGCCAGAAGAAATGAAACACTTGCCGTTACAAGAGATGGTATTCAGATTTGCGTCAATTTGTCTGTACGTTTCAAATTGGATTCAAAACCTGGTGAAGGTAATTCAGCATATGGATACAATCCCATATCAGTGGAAAAAGCGATTATTGGACAAAGTATTAACTTTGAAAAACCTGATGATAATCCTGACAGAACAACAAGTTGGAAATGGTACCCTATTAATCTAACAATTGATATACTTCGTGAGTACATTTCAAAATATACACTTAACGAAATTTTTCCTTTATCGAAATCAGATATCAACCTGATAGATATAATATCTAAACAAATAAAACAAAGACTTACTCAATCCCATTTTTATCAAATTGATAGTTATGGGAAAGAATTAAATGAAACTGTGTTCAGTAAAGAGTTTGATTTATTAACCAAAAGAGGTATTAAGTTTATTGATCTATCGATAACAAACTTGCGATTTCCAGCCCAAATTGAAGATGAATTACATACCCGGTGGAGAACATCCTGGTTGGATGTGGCAAACAAAGAGAAAAAAATTGTTGAGCAAGAACATGCTATCCAATCACTTTCTGGTCAAGACCAGGCACTAATGGATTATGCATATGGGACAACAAAACACCTGGGTTCATATCCAGGAACAATTGATTTATCTCCAAAAGAATTATTGATTTCCCTTTTAAAGGGGAACCTGGATACGATCTCACAAGATCCAGAGTTATCCTCCTTATTGGCTAGTGAATATAAGGATATTTCAGAACTAATCGAATGGGTAAGATCTCATGGAGATCTTTCATGAATCAGAATTCACATCTTGAAAAAGATTTCGAAAGAACATCAAACTTTTTTATAAATTATGTGGATTCATTGATCAATTCCATATTTTCCACCAGTTCAAAAGCAGGTAATATTCGATCTGTTTTCCTGCAAATACTTTTTATACTCACATGGTTGATCTGTGCTTTTACATTTCATCAACCTGGAGAGATAGATTATCCTTGGCTTGATTTTTTATTTGCTATCCCTTACCCCATTGTTTCTACAGTTGTTAATATCATCGAACTTTTGCTGGCTTGGGATGTGTTACTTGTTATGTTTTCGATTTTCATGGGTTATCATATTGCCGCCAATTTAGCATCAATCTACCTGGCAGATATATTTGATATAAAAGATATATCAATTTCTGAAAGATATGTGAAGCAATCTGCATTTTCATTTCCAGTTTATTATCAAATTCATATCGAGAATGCCCAGGTCCGATCTGAAGATCAAATATCACCGATTTATAGAATTGGCGGTCCAGGGAAAGTGATGATCAATCTTGAAAATGCTGTTGTATTTGAAAAAATTAATGGAACACCAAGAATTGTTGGTCCGACGACAGAAAAACCAATTGAGTTGGAAACCTTCGAAAGAATTCGGAAAATAATTGACTTAAGAGATCAGACAGCCAAATTGGATATATCAGCAAGAACTCTGGATGGAATTTCGATAGAAATTAAAGATATCCGATTAATTTTCAGTGTTTTTCGGAATTCAAATCAGGTGTCAATTACCAAACCTTATCCATTTAACGAAGAATCAATTTATTGGTTGGTATATCAGCAAGGACCAGGTCCATGGACCACCTCATTAATTGAAATGGTTAGAACAGAATTAACAAATTACATAAGCCATCACTTATTGAGCGAGTTACTATCATCTGCTGGTGCACCAGAAATTAATTTACTTTTGCAGAACCAAAACAAGATTTCAAAGAAAATTAGAAAAAATTGGGCTCATACAAGAAGATATAAGGTAAATCGTCTTTTTATCAGAAAACAAAAAATTGGATCTCCAAATCACAAACCCATTTACTATAAAAAGACACATGAAAAGAATAAAAGGTTTTCCAGATTATTTATAAACAAAGGTGGCGATTTTCCGGAACTCATTCCTCGAACTGAATTATCGAATTTATTTTATGAAAATCTAACCAATTCCTTCCAAAGTAAAGCCCAAAAATACGGAATGAGGCTCGAATGGATTAATGTCGGCACCTGGCATTCATCGTCTAAAATTGTTCCCGACCAATATATTAATGCATGGAAAATTTCCAGCGAAAATGCTCTAAAACTTAACCCGAAAGTTCTCGCAGGAATTTTTAACCAAAGTAGAAAACAGAATCTATCAAAGAATATCCAGATTACACCAATAATTTCATTTATCCATAAAAGTGAAAATGGAAAATCTAATTCAGAAATTGTTAATGAATTACTCCACGAATATAGCGCAAAATTATGGAGTGCCCGAGATTTATACTTAAAGAAAAAGGGAAGGGTTCCATTACAAATCGAGCGAGCTCTATCACATATCCGGAAATATCAAATGAGTGTCTTGAAAGAACAAGCAATATTTCTGGGCGATACTGAGATCTACAAAAGTGGAAATCCTGAGGAAAATCAGGAAACAGACAATCAATAAAATCCAATCTTTCGACGAATCAACTTCATAATTTATAGAATAAAGATCTGATGTCAAAATTCGTGATTAACAATCATTGACTGACATTTTCGTATGGGAATGATTATTATATGGAATTAAACATCTTTACTGAGTTGGAGTCTGTGATGGCCACCTGGTATCTGAAGGTCTTGGTGTACGGGTTGGTGACGGAGTGAACGTTCTGGTTGAGGTATTGGTGATTGTCGGAGTGCGTGTGGTCGTTGGAGTAATCGTAGGTGTGCGTGTAATACTTGGCGTAAATGTAGGTAAGGGTGTCCTGGATGAAGTTGGTGTATAAGTTCTCGTTATAGTAGCCGTCAAAGTTTGAGTTGGTGTATTTGTGGGAGGATTTCCAATTATCGCAAATCGACCTGAAGTTTTCCAGGTAGGGCCAACAAACAATTGAACTTCATAAAAGCCAGGTTGCCATTCAGATGCCTCTTGCGTACATTCAGAGTATCCATATCCACCTGTACCACCATTCCATGGAGCAGTTTCATAGCATAATATTGCCAAATCACTAAGCCGGTACCAAATCGATGTCCACTGGCTACCCGGTATCATATTCACATAACTATAAGTTGCATACAGAATGGATATCGGATGATCAAATTCCTCTGATGGGTTAACCGGTTGTAAATTCTCATCAATACTTTTAGAAAAAACAATCGGGCTAAATAAAGCATCTGGATTTGGAAATACTGTGCTTTCAAACAAAGCCTCGATAGTCTCCGGGATGGATGGTGTTGGACTGATTGCTGGTGTATAAGTAACGGTTGGAGAAAGAGTAATAGTTGGTGATAAAGTAATGGTTGGTGTCAATGTAATTGTTGGTGTGAGAGTTATCGTCGGAGATGGTGGAAAAATTAAATATATCGCTGGTTCAGCAAAACGATTAAAAAAGAAGGCAGAAAAACCAAAAACAATCCCAACAAATAAAAAGCGTACTGCTTTCCATTGCATTTTTACTCTTTTCTGATAGAAAGGCATTTTCTGGGCAAGTTTGTAATTTTTCACCATTAACCACAAACTAGATAAAATACCTATGATAGCTAAGAAAAAAGCGGTTTGAACTGCGGTTTTGATATCCAAATTAAACATAATTGATTGGAATATTATACCCTGATGGCTTTATGCAAAACAAAAAATTCAAAAAATCAATATAATCAAATAAATCAGCATGATAAGGTAAATCGTCAATGCCTATTCAAATAGATAGTATCATTCAAGAAAGATATCGAATTAAGAAAATTCTTGGCCATGGGGGAATGGGCTCGGTATATATGGCTATTGATGAGAATATCCATATTCCTGTTGCTATAAAAGAAAATCTTGTATTAACTGAAAATTACTCAACACAATTCAAGAAAGAAGCGGTAATTCTTGCAGGACTTCGACATCCTAACCTTCCCAGGGTCAGTGATTATTTCTATTTGCCTGGTCAGGGACAATATCTTGTAATGGATTACATTGATGGTGAAGACTTAAGAGAAAGAATTGAGCGGGAAGAAAAATTACCAGAAAAAGATGTAATAATTATTGGTTTGATGATTTGTGATGCTTTGATGTATTTACATAATTTGTCTCCTAAGGTTATTCATCGAGATATCAAACCTGGCAATATTCGGATTACACCTGAAGGTAATGTGATACTGGTTGATTTTGGACTGGTAAAAGTTTTTGATATAAACCAACAAACAGCTACCGGTGCAAGAGCCATGACTCCAGGGTATTCTCCACCGGAACAATATGGTCGGGGACCGACTGATGAACGATCTGATGTTTATTCATTAGGCGCAACTTTATATGCAGCTCTGACAGGGATGATCCCTGAAGAAAGTCTTAATCGCATGTCAGGCAAAGAAAAATTAACATCGATTAAAAAATATCGTTCCACGATCTCTGAATCCCTGGATGAGATTATCCAAACCGCCCTGGAAATTGACCCTGAAAAGCGGTATCAGACAGCAGAAGAATTCTATATGGCATTATTAGCAGAAGGAAATTTCTTAATTTCTTCAAAGAATATTGGATTAATAACTCCTCCCCCCTCATTTCACTCCAACACTCCAATAAAAACTGGAGTCTCTCAACCATTAATCAAATCATTTTATGAAGATAATAATCCAAAAATAAAAAATTCCAATAGAAAAGTTTGGCTCTTTAGTCTTCTATTGCTTTCCATAACAGTAGTAATATTTTTGATTAACCAAAATAGAAACCTCATGAATTCTTTATTAATTGATAATCCTAATAATCTAGATAGAGAATTGACACAATTAACAGACCAACAAAAAACTAAACTATCAGTAGATAATATATCTACACCTGATTTGGAAGTAACTGATAATCCTGTCCAATCCCAGATTTCTGTTTCAACCCCAGAACTAAGGACCTTTGTAGGTGGAGGTTCTGGATTTATAGCTTATTCTTCAAATTTCCAGGACACTGTTATGCAAATCTGGATGATGGATATTGAGGGAAAGAATAAAATAAAATTAACAAATTTAGCAGATGGAGCATGTCAACCAGATTGGTCGCCTGACGGTAATCAAATTGTTTTTATTTCTCCTTGTAACGCAAAAAAAGAGACGTATGAAGGCGCCAGGTTATTTGTACTGGATTTGTTATCAAATAACGAAATTTATCCGGTATCAATACCATTAGACCCATCTGGTGATTTTGACCCAGTATGGTCTCCCGATGGAAATCAAATAGCTTTTTCTTCATTTCGTCCAGGCAACCATCCAACTACAAAAGAAAGGATGTTGCATATATATACATACAACCTCACAAACGGTTCTTTGAGCGAATTAACAAATTCGAGATGGAGGGATCGAGCTCCTTCATGGTCAATGGATGGTTCAAAAATTTCCTTCATCAGAAAAATAGCGGATAGCGAAATTTGGATTCTAAACTTGAATTCACCTGAACCTTATGTTTTTGCTTCAAAAAGCAATATTGATTTCTTATATCCGCATTGGTCTTTGAATGATCAAATAATTTTCTTTACCCACCAAAACAAATCTGCCAGCAGCCTTCCATATTTTGTCGGAAAAAGAATTGAAGACGCTGGTGTCAACATTGAATTTAGAATCCCACCCTCCGGGCAACAAAGTTTTAGTCCATCAGTCGACTCAGTCATTTCACCAGATAGTGAATGGTTTGTTTTTGAAAGTTGGCCAGATGGTGTAAATCATGATATCTATTTAGCAACGATTAATGGTGCAAACTTAACGAAACTTACCTCAAATTCAAGTTTTGAATTTAGTCCAGACTGGCGACCATAACCTATAATTATTCGATCTCACTTTGAGTTTTTTTGAACCCAATTTTTCTCATCACAGTCAGCATCTTTGGTAAAACAAAATTGTAGATTAAGTATGCAACCTTATTTGATGGAAAATCCCATGCGCCAACAGTCCTCAAAAAGACTCCCCCAAACCCCAATTTAAATTTATATACTCCCCACATTCTATCATTTTCATTCAACACATCTGGGGCTCCCCAAAAATCATACATCTTACATTTCTTATCTTTTGCGATTTGAATAGCTTTCCATTGCAATAAATAGGTAGCCATTAAATTTCTATTTTTCTCCGAAGACATCCCGTAAACATAATATGCTTTACCAGAATAAAAATAGATGATGACAGCTGCCAAGATTTCTTCATCCAGTTCGGCTATAATAGGTTCGCATAATCCAGCTTCAAAAAATCTTTCCCATAAACTTAAATAATAGCGTTTCGATCGGATGACAAAATTATCTCGTAATGCTGTTACTGCATAAAGTCTAAATAATTCCTCAAAATCAGATTTGTTACCTACTCTTACCTTCACGCCTTTCCGCTCACTTAATCGAATGTTATAGCGTGTCTTTTGCTTCATATCCATCAAAATTTCTTCTTCAGGCTTATCAAGCGGTATGATTATCGTATTTCGAAATTGAATTTGGTCCTTAGATTCAATCCAGTTATTTCTTTTTAATAATTCCAGGAATTCAGGATAATAGTTGAGTGAAGAAATATTCGCGATATATTCTGTCTGAATTTCGGAAACAAAATCAGGGTCGATCTTTATGAAAATCCCTTTTCTATTTTTTGAAAATGCCTGTAATCCTTTGATTACCTCACTAATCTCGTCATTATCAATCGTTTTTAACAACGGACCTTTAGGACAATAATGAACTTTTACAGGAATGAGATTTATCAATTTTACAGTTCGCTCGAGAATCAAAGTACCAGCAATGATATTTCCTTCTAAACCCTTCCATAAAAGATAAAATGGTTCCCAACCGTTTTCTCGTTTCACATCTGCCCATAAACTGGTTTGAAGAAAATGCGAATTTGGAAAAATCTCAATTACTTTATTCCATGTGTTTACATCAATGAGTTCATAATTTTTTGAAAATTTCATAAATTTTTCCTGAAATTCGGACAAGTTCAATTAAAATGAGAAAAATTTAACTGAGATCACCACGGAGCTTCTGGAAGATGTCAATCATCTTGTATAAAACCGGATTATATACTCGATCATAAGCAGGAGATGCCCTTTTTATGACCCCTCCAAATCCTCGTTTGAATCGATATACTCCCCATAACCCATCAGATCTGTTGTTAAAATCTCTCTCTAAAACTTCCTCATCATCATCTGGGATCCCCCACAAGTCATATGATTTACATCCAAGAGATTTAGCCCATTTCATTGCTTCAAATTGCAATAAGTATGTAGGCATTCTATTTCGTTCTAAATTATTGGAAGCACCATAAAAATACCAGGAACGATCCCCACTTCGAAAAATCATCAACCCAGCCAATGGAGATTGTTCAAATTTTGCGATTAATAATGCAACTTTATTGCTGGGGCTGAACAAATCAAAAACTAATTGATAGTATTTTTTTGAGTGGACACCAAAATTATCTCTGATGCCTGTGTCAAGCATCAGTTGATGAAAGGTTGAAACATCATCAGTTTGTTCAATTTGAATACCCTTTTTTATAGCCAGTTTGATGTTATATCTGGTTTTTTGTCTCATTCTTACCAACCAGTCGCTCTCACTCCCAGATAAATCTATTTCAATGGTACTTTTAGGTTGGATAGGTTTTGACACAATAAATTTTGTTTCTACACGGTTTTGATCGCCTTCACCAATAAAACTGTCATGTTCATATTTTAGAAATATTGCCTTTTTAGAGATGCAAAATTCATCAATTAATTTCCAAAGACCATCGTTTTCAGTGTTGATTATGCCTTTAGGGATATACGCAATTTTCAATCCGAATGGCAACTTTTTCATTAATATTTGAAAAATGGAACTATTATGTTCAAATCTATAAGGTGTCCAACCAAATTCAGATTTTAGTTCTCCCCATTCAAACGTTTGAAGAATATGCGGATTTTCTAATGTGGGAAAATTTTCATCCCATGTCTTCTTATTAATTAAATTCATATTAATTAATGGTATTTAAGTCTGCAGGAGGCGTTTTACGTACCTGAGCACCCGGGATTCTCTCGTCAAAAATATTAACAATTTCAGAAATATTTCCTTTTGTGGCCAAATTAATCAATTCATTGACAACATCTTCAACGACTTCATGTGGCAAATTATCTTGATTAGATAAGTGGTAAATATCCGGATGATTTGTTCTCTGAAAAGTCAAACCTTCATCCCATAAATCTTCTTCTAATTTTTCACCTGGTCTCGAACCTGTAAAAACAATTTCAATGTCTCGCCCTGGTTCTAATCCAGACAAGCGGATTAAATCCTCAGCAAGATCTACAATTTTAACCTGGTCACCCATATTCAAAACGAATGTCTCTCCGCCTATGGCCATGCCTGCAGATTGCAGCACGAGGTAGACGGCTTCGGGAATTGTCATAAAGTATCTTTTCATATCAGGATGTGTGATTGTTATCGGACCACCTTTAAGGATCTGTCTTTTGAACAACGGAACAACACTCCCCCTGCTTCCCAACACATTTCCAAATCTTACAACACAATAAGGTTTTTTACTTTTTTGTGCTGCATTTAAAACAATCATTTCAGCAATTCTTTTGGATGCCCCCATAACGTTTTTTGGTCTGATAGCTTTATCCGTTGAAATCATAACAAATTTATCAACATCAGATTCGAGGCAAACTTCCACTAAATTTCTCGTTCCAAAAATATTATTGGTTACTGCTTCTTCGATATTTAATTCCATCATCGGAACATGCTTATGGGCTGCAGCATGAAACACAATCTGCGGTTGATGTTTTGATAGAATTTGCTTTAGTCTGTTTTTATCCCTCATGTCAGCAATAATTGGAACGATTGAAAGACCTGGAAAACTCTCTTTCATATCCATTAAACTTTCAAAGATACTATTTTCTCCATGTCCGACCATTATCAATTCTGAAGGGCCCCAACGAGAAATCTGTCTGCATAATTCCTTGCCAATCGATCCACCTGCTCCAGTTACGAGAACTATCTTTCCACTTAATGATGAACCAACAATTTCTTCATTCATATTCGTTGGTTGCCTTCTTAACAAGTCAGTAATATCTACTTCACGTAATCGATTTACATTAACTGAACCGCCTAACAATTCATAAATCCCTGGCATTGTACGAAAAGGTTTATTCTTTAATCGGCAAATATCAGCCACCAATCTAACCACTCGACCTGGTGCACTTGGAATGGCAATTATGACTTCATCAACATGTAATTTCTCGAGTACTTTCGGGAGATCTGTTATCGTACCAACCACTGGAATCCCAAAGATCTGCTGTTTTTGCTTGGCAGGATTGTCATCCAAGAAACCAACAGGCAATAAATTCATTTGGGGGTTTTTTTGAATTTCACGCACCACCAATGCTCCAGCATCACCTGCTCCAACAATCACTAATCTTCGTAGGTCAGTATTTTTTGAAGGCGCTGAACCAACTGACATCGAATCACCAATGATTCTCAGTGAAAAACGAATACCACCGACAAAAACGAGAGATAATATCCAGTCAATTACAAGGACCGAACGTGGTAAACCTTCAAAAACACCAAACGACAATAATGAGATGACAACCGATGAAACGACAACAGATGCAGTGGTAACCGAGACAATTATGAGCTTCAATTCCTGAACACTGGCATACATCCACATTCGTCTATACAGTCCAAATAAGTAATAGACGAGTGGTTTGATTATCAGAGATGTTACTGCTATCCAAATAGCACTTGGGAGATATTGGAAAAATTGAGGACCTAATTCAAATCTGAGAGCATAACTACCTAGAATTGAAATTAAAATAAGAACAAGGTCACCAAAAAGAATATATTTGTTTCGAACACTTGGTCGACCTCTCATTTTATCGTCCTCTCAATCCAATGACGGAACTAATAGTCAGAAGCATTATTGAGAGATCCATCATTAAATTGCGATGTTTAATATAATAAAGATCATACTCTAATTTAATTGCATTTTCTTCAATTGTGGATGCATAACCGAAATTTACTTGCGCCCAACCGGTAAGTCCAGGTTTCACCAATAGTCTTCCTCGATAGAAAGGGAATTTCGTTCTTGATATTTTTCAACAATCATAGGTCTTTCGGATCGGGTCCAATTAAACTCATTTCACCTTTGAGAATATTGATAAATTGGGGTAATTCATCCAAATGACTTTTTCGTAATATTTTTCCAATTGTCGTTATTCTTCGTCGTTTTCTTCTGCAGGATTTAAATTTCCATTTTTTTCAGCATCTACAAACATGGTTCGAATTTTAGAATATTGTAATTTTTTCCATTCTTTCCCAATCTGATTTGAGAATAAATTATTGGCCCCCAATTGTCTAATACAATAGCCAATCCAATTAAGGGGTACAAAACTAGTGTAAATATTACATCCAATTAAACCACCAACTAATATCAATCAATCTTTTTCCTAATTCATAAAATCGATTAACATGAGCATAATCTATAAAGCTACGTAATAACCAGTCAGGTTTTAGTAGATATATAGGTACACGTCCTGTCAATTCTTCATACATTACAGGCATTGATGTAATTTCTATTCCAATTTCTTCTGATTCAATCAAAGAATTCAAAGTACCTGGATCCATTTCGCCTGTAATGGAAAAAACAACATCCGAAATATTCAATTCATTTATAAGAGATTTAAGTTCTGAAATTGTTCCTAAAATGGGGTAACCTGATATATTCCCATCCTTTTTTTGTGGATCATCATCCACCAATCCCACCAACTGAAAGGGTTTAGGATTCGACTTTTTAATGATTTCAACTAATGCTGTACCAGAATTTCCAGCACCAACAATAATGACTCGTCGTTGAAACCTGGAAGCTGTAAAGATTTTTATATAAATCAATCTCCAAAGAATGGTCAAAATAGCTGCACATGCAAAAAATAAAGCTACCCCTAATCTGGGCAATGTGTTTGGTTCAGATAAAAAGAAGACAACTAAATAAAGTGAAATACTAAGAAATATTGAAATGCCAATTCCACTGATGGTTTCGGAGATTTTGTGAACTTTTCTTACATCATATAGACCAGAAAGAAAAAGAATCCAAAGAAATGGTAATAAATAAAACCAAAATGGTGGTCTTTCTACTAAAAATTGTAAAGAAAATCGTAGCCATTCATCTGGTTCCACGGACCAAAAATAGAGCGCAATAAGTAGAGATAAAACCGCGAAGATAAAGTCACCCGTTAATAAGATTAATTTTCTTTCAGATGGCCTTAGTTTCCAGAATCCTTTTTGATTAATATCGGTGTTAACCATGCTTATTGTTTCTCAATCCTGTTATTAGACTAAATAAAAAACCCAAACCCCAAGAAAAATGCATAACAATAATCGCTATTGGTATTCCAAATAAACAAAACGGTTCTTTTTTAAGGTTTATAACTGATAAAGTCCCAATAAATAAAACGAGAACATATAAGAGCATTAAACTAACTAAAAGAAATCTTGTTATAGGAATAAAAAAAGCTATCAGACCAAGTAGAATTATACCAGCGACAAATACTGGTGGAATTGCCTGTCGCCATCTTAGTGTGTCAGGATTCTTTCTCAACATTCGAAACTTCCAATACCCGTATCTCCAATATTGTTTTGATAGATTTGGGATTGTGTCCCTGGCGACATATTGTGTTTTAATTCTTGGATCAAAGTAGATTTTTCTTCCTGAATTTCGAATTCTTACATTAAATTCGTAATCTTCGTTAGCTAATAAATCCTCATTAAAATATCCAATCTCATCGATCAGATTTCGATAAAATGCACCAAATGGAACTGTATCAACATAACCAGCTTCAGAACTATAACGATATTTGGCATCACCGACACCAAATGGATGTGATGCTGCCAGTGAAATGCACTTTCCCATCTTTGATTTTGAACCTGGAATTATTATCCATCTTCCGCCGACATTCGAACCCAACTTATTATTCAGGTCCTCAACACAAATTCTTATGTAATCTGGATCCGGAATTGAATGTGCATCCATACGAACAATAACTTCACCCGAACTATTTCTAATTCCAATATTTAATGCCGAAGGGATATTTTTTAAGGGGTTTGATAAGACCTTTATATTTAATTTATTATTTTTTTCTTTATGATCATTAATGACTTCTAAAGTTTGATCAGTGGATAAACCATCAATAATGATTATATCGATTAATTCTAGAGGATAAATTTGTTGATTTAGTGCTTCAAGTAAAAACCCGATATTTTTCTCTTCGTTGTAACAAGGCACTATTACTGAAACAAAGTTCATTAATATTTTAATTCCTTCAGTTTATTAATTTTTCAGCCAAATTTGTGTGCTAAAGATCAAAATTTACTTTTTTACTGCAATTGCTTCAATTTCCACACAGGCATTTTTTGGTAAAGCAGCAACTTGAAAAGCAGATCTGGCAGGTGGTTCTTTAATAAAATATTCAGCGTAAATTTTATTCATCTTCGGAAATTCACCAATGTCCTTTAGAAAAACAGTGGTTTTTACGACTGAATTTAAATCTGATCCTGAAGATATTAATACTTCAATTAAATTTTTTAATGCCTGATGTGTTTCAGCTTCGATGCCTCCAGAAACCAATTCTCCAGACACCGGATCAAGACCTAATTGGCCTGAAGTAAAAATATATGTTTCAGTCTCAATTGCAGCAGAATATGGACCAATTGCTTTTGGAGCTTTTTCGGAAATGATTACTTTTCTCATTTTCTCTTCCTTTTTTATGTGTCTGACAATTATACCTTGCAATCAAAAATGCACCTGATTTGTAGATTAATCGAATTAATAATGAAGGCTTCCAGGATCACTCGTTATGCGTTTTCTGAAAACCCAATAGGTCCAGGCTTGATATGCAACAACAATTGGTACAAATATAAGAGCTATGATTGTCATAATTTTTAATGTATACTCGCCTGACGCGCTATTCATGATCGTTAAGTTGTACATAGGATCAATACTTGAAACCAGGACACGTGGGTAGAGGATCATAAAAATTGTACTTGCTGAGAAAATAATCGCTAGACAATTCATAAAAAAAGCCCAGCCATTTCGTTTGATTTTAATAAACCAACCAACAACGAACAATGATAAAACAGCCCCTATTGGGACAACCCCTGGGTTTACACCAAGTTGATCAATGATGTCCGTGAAGAAATAAGTTTCGATTACAAATAGCAGTAACACGACAATATTAGGAACCCAGAGTTTCATTGCAAGGTTGTTGATTCTATTTGCAAATGGTTTTTCCAGTTTCATCGACAGAAAAATTGCCCCTTGAACAGTAAACCCTGTTAATGTTACAAGACCTCCGATAATCGAATATATATTGATAAGATCCCAAAAGTTACCAATGTAAACAAAGTCTTCTCCAATTGGAACTCCACGAACAAAATTAGAGAACGCAACCCCCCATAATATTGCAGGAATAATACTGCCGAAAAAAATTGACCAATCCCAAAATTTTCGCCATTTAATATCTCCAACTTTACTTCTAAATTCAAAAGCGACACCTCTTAAAATCAAAGCAATTAACATTAGAAATAAAGCTACATAAAAACCACTAAATAAGGTCGCATACCAATCAGGAAAAGCAGCAAACATTGCACCACCAGCGGTGATTAGCCAAACCTCATTTCCATCCCAATGAGGTCCAATGGTATTGATTACCATTCTTCGCTCAGTGTCACTTTTTGCAACAAAGGGTAATAATATTCCGACACCGAAATCAAAACCTTCCAAAATGAAATATCCAATAAATAAAACCGCAATTAATAAGAACCAAATTGATTCATAGTTCATAGTTCACCTCAATCATTCCCAATAGGTTTTTTCTTCTTCAGTTTGTTTAGGTTCTTCAACTGTAATTTTCTTTGCATACTTGGTTAATAAAAATACATCGACAACCATCAATGCACCATAAATTACTGTAAATCCAATAACTGATAACCAGAGCATACCAACTGTCAAATTCGGTGAAATCGCATCTGAAGTTCGCAAGTATCCATAAACTACCCAGGGTTGTCTTCCAACCTCAGTTAAAATCCAACCAGATGTATTTGCAAGGTAAGGTAAAGCGATTGCAAAAGGAAAGTATTTTATCAACCTAAAACTCAAAACTTTTTTCTTCATGACCAAATAAAGTCCTAAAGAAGTCAAAAAGAACATCAGGAATCCAGAACCTACCATAACCCGAAATGACCAATAATTTATAGTGATTGGAGGAATGTAATTTCCAGGCCCGTAGATTTGTTCATACTCGGATTGAATATCTTTTATTCCCCTCACCTCACCATCGAATCGGTTGTATGAAAGTAAACTTAAAACTGCGGGAATTCTAATCGAAAAAATATCTTTTTGGTTATTCTCGTCAACAATAGAAATGATTGAAAATGAAGCGGGATTTTCAGATTCCCATAATGCTTCTGCAGCTGCCATTTTCATTGGCTGTGTTTTTACCATATGTTGTCCTTGACTATGACCTACCAAAATGACTAAAAACACTGAAATCAATCCAAATATCGTAGCTATTTGAAATGATTTCTGGAAAAAAGAAATTTGCTCATTTCTAAATAGAAAGTAAGCACTAATTCCTAAAACAAATAAAGCGCCTGTTGTAAATCCACCTAATACCGTGTGTGGAAATTGAACCCATACATTCGGATTTCCAACAAGGGCACCAAAATCATTCATAACCATCCGGCCATTTTCAACCATAAAACCCATCGGTGATTGCATAAAGGAATTCGCCACCAGAATCCAAAAAGCTGAAAGCGTGGATCCAATAGCAACTAACCAAATTGACAATAAATGCAATTTTTTTGATAATTTATCCCATCCAAATACCCAAACGCCAATAAATGTTGATTCCAAAAAGAAAGCTAACAAAGCTTCAATCGCCAAAGGCGCACCAAAGATATCGCCCACAAATCTTGAATATTCTGACCAATTCATGCCAAATTGAAATTCCATTACGATCCCCGTAACAACCCCCATAGCAAAATTAATGAGAAACAATTTTCCCCAATACTTGGTCATTTGTTTGTAAATTAAATCGCCAGTCTTAAAATAAATCGTCTGCATGATTGCCACAATTAATGCCAATCCAATTGTTAAGGGAACAAAGAAAAAATGATATACGGTTGTTAGTGCAAATTGCCATCTTGATAATGTGATCACGATTTCATTCATAATTTTCTCCAATAAAAAGGATTTAGAAAGAAAATACTGCGTATGGAATTGACAACAATTAATGTGAATTATCGCACAAAATGTGGATTTGATCTAATAATCATCTTTGGTTAAATATCAAATTTTTTAAATTTTTGGGATTGAAAAGAAAAATTTACTACCCAATCCTAATGTACTTTCCACCCATACTTTTCCATTATGCGCCTCAATTATATGCCTGGTGATTGATAATCCAAGTCCAGTTCCACCAGTTGACCGCGCAGGATCTGTTTTGTAAAACCTCTCAAAAATCCTTTTTAAAGATATGTTGTCAATCCCAATACCTGTATCCTCCACAGAAAATGTTATTTCAGAAGGATAGTCCTGAACTCTAACTTTTACGATTCCACCAGGTGGGGTAAATTTAATGGCGTTATGTAATAAATTAACGAATACCTGTCCAATCTTGTCCGGGTCAACCAGGATTTCTGGTAAAAAATCTGGAATCTCTGAAGAAAGACTTAATCCGGAACGTTCTGCCTGAACCTGCATTCTTTCTATGGCTTGATCAACCAGAACCCTTGGAGAAATAATAATTTTTCGTAATGGAACTCTACCTGATTCAATTTTTGAGAGCTCTAATAATTCCTGCACCATTTGGGTAAGATTATCAATTTCAACATCCATTCTATTTAAAAATCTTCTTGCTGCAGGAGGATCTTCAAGTGCTCCTTCTTGAAGTGTATCGGATAAAGCTTTTATTGATGCAATAGGGGTTCTCAACTCATGTGAGACATTGCTAACAAAATCACTTCTAATTTTTTCAAGTTGCCGTACTCGGGTTAAATCCTGAACGACTAACAAAACTCCTCCTGAAAAAATTTCATCTAAAGGCTTAGCAATCGCTTGTACAAATAATTTATTTGGGTTGATTTCTATGGTTATTTCTTTTTGTTGGCGTTCTTTCCTACAGGTTTTCCAAAGATCAAATAATTCGTGATTTCTCAAGATTTCGATAATTGATTTATTAATATTTTCTTCATTATTAAAATTAAAAAGCCGTTCAGCTGCAGGGTTTGATAACTGGACCGTTCCGTTTTCATCTACAATTAAAACGGCATCTGTCATTTGATTTAATACAGCATTCAGAGTCTTTCTTTCTAACTTCAATTCTTCATTTTGTTTGTTCAAGTAATCTGTAATTTTTAAAATAAATATACTTAATAACTCGATTTCATCTTTTCCATTAGAATTTTGTTCAAGATCAAAATCAACAATATCCATTCGTTTAATTGCTATATTGAGTTGTTTCAGAGGTTCCAAAGTCCGTTTTGTTATCATGAAAGCCAGAAAAATTACGATCATTGCAGTAAGTAAAGATGCCACAATAATGGTTATTTGGAAATTTCTTAATTTTTGAATAAATAGTCGAGATTGATATTGATACTCTTGAAATAGCTAAGATTTCTTGGTTTTCATTGATTATTGGCAATGCAACATATAAAGATTCTTCTCTTATGGATTGACTTATCCGAATGTCAGATCCGAATCCATATTGCATAGCATCCATTATTTCTTTCCGATTACTGTGATTTTCTAAATCTTCCGCATTTATTTCGGAATCGAATAAAACGGTCCCATCGGGACGAATAATTGTAATTCGTGATGACATCAGTTCTGAATTTTTGCTTATGATTTCTTCAAAAGACTGATCGTCGAAATCAGAAATTAATAAAGGCTTTACCTGGTCTGAGATTATTTTGGCATTGACTTCCAGGTGTTGAATCAATGATTCTAAATAAATATTCCTTACAAAAACAGTGAGATAAATTCCAAGACCAGTAAATAAAACAACAATTAAGAGAACGAAAGGGCTAGCAATTCTGTATAAAATTGATTTTCGCATTCACTACCCTTCAAACCGATAACCAGCACCTCTTGCTGTTATAATCCGTTTGGGATTGGAAGGGTCTTCCTCAATTTTTTCTCTCAACCAACGCACATGAACATCTACAGTTCTACTATCCCCAATATATTCCCATCCCCATACCGATTCTAAAATCTGATCCCTGGAGAGTACCTGATTTTTATGCCTTATTAAGTAAATCAGTAATTCAAATTCCTTCGGTTTCAGATTGACAATTTTATTATCAACGCGCAGTTCTCTTCTACCTAAGTCAATTATTATCTTATCAAATTCAAAGAATGTCCTTTGATCTGCCCCACTATTAATTAAATTTATTTCGTCTCTGATAATTTTAACTCTTCGAAGCATTGCCTTAACTCTGGCAATCAATTCCCTCATACTAAAAGGTTTTGTTAAATAATCATCAGCTCCTACCTCCAAGCCGACTACCCGATCTATTTCATCATCTCTTGCTGTCAGCATAAGAACTGGCGTGCTTACTTCTGATCGTAATTTTCGACATACTTCAAATCCATCCATGCCAGGCAACATAATATCCAGCAAGATCAGATCGGGTTTTGAATTTCTAACGACTTCTAAGGCTGATGGGCCATCGCCTGCAATGACAACTTCATATCCTTGTTTTTTAAGGTTATAAGCCAAAGTCTCCTGTAACGATATTTCATCTTCTACTACAAGAATTTTTTCTACCATTTTGCTCCATCAAATCCAAATTGGATTTAATTTAACTGCTAATAATTTATTTTAAACCAAAACATGCAAGTTGATGTTAACATTTCAACAACATTTGTTAACAAAGAGAAGCAGAAGAAAATATTGTCTATTTATTTTTCTATTAATTCTAAATAAGAATCAATCAAGATAGCTTCTTTTTTTCTTAACGATTCTACGGCTATAAGAGTAGCTAACGATGAGTCAAATAATTCTTCGAAAGTGATTGGCACTTCTATATTTAATTCAATTGAATTAATAAAAGCCTGCCATGAACCTAAATGCCCTTTATCTTGAGCAAAGCGACTTTGATATTGATTTTTCTTGCCATTAGAAGTCAAAATTAATTTTCTAAAATCAATTAATTGCACTACTTTCCCACTACTATAAATTTCTAGTGTTTCCTTTTCAACACTTTTATCTCCATTGGCTAAATATTCAATTGTGGCAATTGAACCATCTTTGAAAACCATATTTATGACAACATTATCATCATTGTATTTTCCAAGGTTTGGAAGACCAATTGTTTGGATACTCACTGGTTTTGAGTCCGTCAGGTATATACACAAATCGATGAAGTGACATCCTTCCCCGACAATTCTTCCCCCTCCCTGATTTGGATCATGTACCCAATGGTTTGATGGGATATAACCAGCATTTACTCGATAATGAATGATTTTTGGTTCTGGGGATTTTTTTATGAAGTTTTTGGCTTTCAAAATAAATGGAGAAAATCTTCGATTGAATCCGACCATCAATTTTGATTTGGCTTTTTTATAAGCCTGCTCTATTTCCAATAATTCTGTCATATTTAATGCCAATGGTTTTTCACAATAGATATGTTTATTGGCTTGCAACCCGCGGATAATTTGTCTCGCATGATCACTGTGTCTGGTTAATATGACTACTGTATTAATTTCGTTATTATTAAATATTTCAGCTTCATCTGTACAGGCAAATTCATAATTATATTTTTTTGCTAATTGTCTGGCGTTCAATCCCTTTGCGCTACAAATACCCAATTTTTGAACAGATGTTGTTTTCTGAATCATTGGTAAAAATACTGCGCTGGCAAATAATCCTGCTCCAAGAATGCCAACAGAGATCTTATTACCTTCCAAATTTAATCCTGAAATTTTATGAATATCAACTCGACGTTCTGGTATTTCAGAGGTGCCATTATCTGGATACTGGATGATTACGCCAAGAAATTTTTCATTATTCTTGCCTGTAATCGTTTCGTAAGCTTTAACACCGTCTTCAATTGGAAAACGGTGTGTAATTAATGATTTGACATCTAGCTTTTTACTTTCAAGTAAGTCAATGATTGCAGAAAGATTTCTCCCCTCAGTCCAGCGTACATAACCATAAGGATAATCCATGCCTTGTTCTTCATAAGTGTTGTCATACCTGCCAGGACCATAAGATCTTGAAATCAAGACATTTATCTCTTTTTCATAATAAATTTTTCTTGGAATTTCAAGACCAACAGCACCAACAGCGACAACAGTACCTTTATCACGGGTTAATTGTCCGGCTAATTCAATTGGGTCATTTGAAATTGTGTCTGCGCAAATAAAAACCACATCGAAACCAAGGTTCTCTGTAAAATTCATTCCCTGGTCTAAGGCCATTTCTCTATGGACGGCTAACACATTTTTGGTTTTTGCTTGATCTACTCTTGACTGGTCTAAATCGATTCCAAATACTTTCAATCCAGCCGCTTTACAAATATCAATCATTATCAAGCCCAACAATCCAAGCCCAATGATTGTTACTTTTTCTCCAATTTGAGGAGCTGCGATTCTAAATCCATGTAAAGAAATTGCACCTAAAGTCGAAAATGCGGCTTCTTCATAGCTGACTGAATCAGGAATTTTTACAAAAAGGTTTTTAGGAATGAGAACATATTCTGCATGACAGGCAAATCCACTTCCTGCACATGCCACTCTATCTCCCGGTTTGATATCCTCAACACCTTCCCCAACCAAGATTACTTCACCAGCAGAAGAATATCCCAATGCCATTGGTGTATCCAATCGATTTAATGCGGCTTGAATTGTTGGGATAATTCCTTCTCGTTGAGCTTTATCAAGCACCTGCTTCACTAAATCAGGTCTAGATTTTGCTTTCATCAATAAATTTTTCTCTGCAAATTCAACTACCATTCGTTCAGTTCCAGAAGATACAACTGAAGCGTGATTTTTTACAAGAATATGACCAGATTTTATGGCCGGAATCGGCACTTCTACAATCTCCGCATTTCCCTCTTTGATGTTTTGCAATAATTGTTTCATGGATTATCCTTAAAAAAACTGATACAGGTAAAAAAAACCTGTATCAGAATTATATTTCATTTTTGCAATTACTTTATTTTGCGTAATCGATTGCTCGTGTTTCACGAATTACTGTTACTCTGATCTGACCGGGATATTGCATATTTTCTTCAATTTTTTTGGCAACATCTCTGGCTATACGTAAAGCGTCCAGATCATCAATATCTTCAGGACGAACAATTATCCGAACTTCTCGACCTGCTTGAATAGCATAGCTCTGACTGACACCTTTGAATGAGTTCGCGATATCTTCTAAAGCGCGCAATCTTTTTATATATTGTTCCAAATCTTCTCTACGAGCACCTGGTCTTGCACCTGATATTGCATCTGCAGATTCAACAATAATCGCTTCCAAAGATTCCTGGTCAGTTTCGTGGTGGTGTGATGCAATCGCATTTACGATCTTTGGATTGACACCATAACGACGTGCAAATTCTGCGCCGATCAATGCATGGGTACCTTCAGTATTATGGTCCATGGCTTTTCCAAGATCGTGTAACAATCCAGCAGCTTTAACAATCTCAATATCAGCACCTAATTCAGAAGCGATGACAGAACCCAATCTAGCAACCTCAACCGCATGTGACAACTGGTTTTGACCATAAGATGTGCGGTATTTTAATCTTCCCAGCACCTTTAAAATTTCTGGTCGAATACCGGATACACCTGCATCATAGGCAGCCTGTTCCCCTGCTTCCTCGATCGTTTTTTCTACTTCTTTTTGTTTATCTTCCAGTACTTTTTCTATGTGTGCAGGGTGGATTCTTCCATCTAAAATCAAGTAATCCAAAGCTCGACGAGCTACTTCCCTTCTTACAGGATCAAAACAGCTTATTGTGACAGCTTCCGGTGTATCATCGACGATCACATCTACACCAGCAGCTTGTTCAAATGCTCGAATATTTCTTCCATTTCTTCCAACAATCCTACCTTTCATTTCTTCATTCGGTAGAATCACGACGGACGTAGTAACCTCATTCACATGCTCTGAAGCGACTCGTTGAATTGCATCGGCGACAATCTCTCGGGCTCGTTTTTCACCCTCTGCACGGGCTTCAGCTTCAATCTGGCGAATAATTCTGGCCATATCAGCTCTGCCTTCTTTTTCAGCTTCTTGAAGTAGAATTTCTCTGGCTTCTTCCACACTCATTTGAGCAATTCGTTGTAATTCGCCTAATTGTTGAGCATACATTTTCTCAATTTCGTTGGATCTTTTATCAATTAAACTTTGACGTTTATTAATTGTTTGTTCTCGTAATTCAAGTCTCTCAATTCGGTTATCAATTTCAGATCGTCTTTTGTGTAATCTCTCTTCCTCTTTTAGATTTTCATTTCGTCTTCTTGATATCTCATCTTCAGCGTCTTTAAGTACCTTTATTGCATTATCTTTTGCTTCTAATTCTAATGTTTTCGCATTTTCTTTTGCTGTAGCAATTATAGAATCTGCTTGATTTTGTCTATCCTTTTTTAATCGCTCAGCATAATACCGGTTTAAAAAGAATACGACAACTGCGATGATAATTACATCACCTATGATCAAAAATAGTGCTAATAATTCTTGCTTCCCCATAAATTCACCTCATTTTCCATTTGAATTTTCATATGTTTGTTGGCGAGAATTATTCCATACCGTTTGAACTGTAGAATTTACAGTACTATATGAAAATCCACGCCGGATTAAATATCCAGATAACCTTCGAAAAAAAACCTCTTTTTCATATCCAGACAATCTTCTGGCATATTTTTCAGCAGCCAGCGTTGCCAATTTTTCTTCAGGCATCATATCACCAGTTACTTCACGAATAATATCTTCACTTATTTTTTTATTTTTTAGTTCCCATGTGACTAATTTTTTACTTCTTGGTTTATAAACACTTCTATTTTCTACCCAATTTTTTGCGTATTGAGAATCATTTACATATCCTTTTTCAACAAGCATTTCAAGGACAATTGGTATGATATCTTGGTTAAAATCATTCTCATTCAATTTCCTATTTACTTCATGCATTGTACGTGGCTTGTATGAAATGTACTTCAGAGCTTTTTGATAACCATCCTCAATTTGGTCAACTTTCTTCAGTCTATCAATTATCTCTTGAGAAATGATTTGACCAACCTTAAGATGCCCTGCATTGACAACATTCAAACCAAAAGAAAACTCACCATCAAGAAAAATATTAACTCGATTTGGATTTCTTTTTTGTATTGTTAATGCAGTTATCGTTTTTTGCATTATTTAGCCATCAAATCTTTTTGCGGATTCAAATGACCTTGTTTCTCAACCAGTAACTATTTTAGACTTTATGATTTATTTCAGAAATTCCATCATGAATAATTTAATTCACAAGGATTGTGATTTATTTCCTGAAACCTTCATTCATCAAATTTTCAATCGTCAACCGATTGTTATGTTTTTATTACTCTCATTCAACATGAGAGAAAACAATTTCAAGATCAAATAAAGTGATCCGCAATCATAATCATCAATAAAAATTAATATAATTATTATAACTCATTTTATTTTATCGAATCAATAAAATATTGATACTTTTATGAAATTACCCATTAATTAATTCATTATATTTGCCAGATTGTTTCAATAAATCCTTATGTTTTCCTTTTTGAACGATTTGTCCCTGTTGGAAAACTAAAATATTGTCAAAATAGTCCATATTAATGAACCGGTGTGTAATAAAAATCATGGTTTTATTGTTGAATTTGTTTTGAATTATCTGATTGATTTCAAATGCAGATCTGGGATCCAAATTTACATAAAGTTCATCAAATATTTGCACTTCGGCATCATATAGAATAGATTGAGCAATTGCCAACCGTTGATTTTCACCACTCGAAAGATTCTTTCCAAACTCATCCAAACGTGTATTTAAATCAAATTTTAAATTTACGCTTTCAAGAACTTGAATGAGTTCTTCATTTTCCGCTTTTTCTTTAGCTAAAAGTAAATTTTGTCGGATTGTGGTTCCAAAAATATAAGGAGTTGCAGTTAAATATCCAAACCTTTGTTGGATAATATCCATTGGTATTGTTCTTAATTCCCGATCTTTAATGAATATTCTTCCTTCATAATCACTCCTAATCCCTAAAAGGAGTTCAATGAAAGTAGTTTTTCCAGCACCATTCTCACCAACAATAGCAATTTTCTCTCCTCGGTTGATTTCAATATTGATATTTTTCACTGCTTTATAATTGTTATTTCCTGGATAAGCATAAGATACATCCAAAAATTTAATCGGAAGCACTCCATTACTATATTTTTTGACAAACTTTTCTGTTTCCAAAGGAGTGGCTTCAATTTCCTGTATTTTTCTTATCGAGCTTTCAATATCACCGTATAGATATGCCATGGATGGAATATTTGATAATACTTCAAAACTCGTTAGAACAACTAAGGAAATCACACCGACAAACACCAAATCCAATCTCTCATTATTCGCAAGAATAATGCTTAGAACCAGGACCAAAATGAAAATTCCTTGTGTGGAATAAAAACTAAATAATTGCCAAATAGATTGCCAGACAACTGTTCTTGTTTGTTCTTTTTCTAAATCTTGTATGCTCTTTTCCAGATCTAACGTTAATTTGGATTCTACCTGGTAGAAAATAGCTTCGTCGATAAATTGGCTGAAATTTATGACTGATGATTGGAATTTTTCCCGGGTAAACTGTAAATTCCCTTTGGAAGATTGGCCTATCCTTAAAGAAAAATAAGGGATAATGATTCCTGTAATTATATATCCTCCAATATATACAAACATTAAATCTACGGCTTGTAAACTTAAGAAGATTCCAACGAGTACACTTATTATCAATGCGACAATGGCAGGTGATAATAGACGTACAAATAGATTTTCCATTTGATTAATATCATGAATGATAATTGAAAGGAAATCTGAACCAGAATATCTGTCTATGAATTGATGGTATCGGCTAACCAAATTAGAAAAAACAGATATCCTCACATTTCCTAAAATCCTAAAATTGACTTTATGAGTTTGTAATCTCTCAAAATATCTGAATATGCTTCTTGATATTCCAAAGAACCTGACCCCAACAATAGATACTTGCAGTAAGGCAATTGATGGGTGAAATCCAGCCAATATTATCAAGTAAGCTGAGACACCCATCAAAGCCACAGCGCTAACAACAGTCAAACAGGCAAGAAAAATGGATAATCCTATACCAGGCAATGATTTTTTGGCATAATGCCAGTAATTCTTAATCATTAAATTTTTCTCCGTAATAAAATTTAATGAATTGTTGAAAATCAACATTTTTAGATATTAATTCATCGTATGTGCCACTCGTTATAGGTTTATCTTTCTGAAAAAATAAAATTGAATCCGCTTTTTGTATCGTATGAATTCTATGTGCAATTGTTAGCAGGATTTTGTCTTTGCGATTCTCTTCAAGGACGATAGATATTAATTGTTCAGAAATTGGATCTAAATATGATGTTGGTTCATCACATAATATAATCGAGGAGTTTCGCAAAAGAAGTCTGGCTAATCCTATTCTTTGCTTCTGACCACTACTAATCGTTTTTCCAAACTCCTGAATTTCAGTGAAATAATTATTGGGTAGAGATTCGATGAAGTCATTTAATTCAACTGCTTTCAGTATCTTTTCCAGATTTACTTGGTCAAAATCTGGATTTGCAATTATTAAATTTTCCAGAACACTCCCATTAAAAATGGTGGGATTCTGTGGTAACCAGGAAAAATGAGAATAATAATTTCTTCTGAGTATTTCATGAATGTCAAAACCATCAATCGATATTTTTCCCTCTATTGGATGAATAAAACGAAGCAAAACACCAAAAAAGGTAGATTTCCCAGTTCCATTTGCACCGACAATGGCATAATGCCTACCTTTTTCAAAATGAAAATTGAAATGATGAATAATAGGTTTGTCTTGATTAATATACTGAACTGACAGATTTTCAATTTCAACATATTGAATGCTATTTGATGGTAAAGTTATCAATTCCTGTCCATCCCCAAATTCATTTTGGGTAAGGAATGAGTGAATATTTTTATAGGCTTCAACTCCGTTCTTGGCCGCATGAAATCTTGTTCCTAAATTTCTCAATGGTAAATAGAATTCAGGAGCGATGAGCAGGATAAAAAATGCTTGTTCAAATGTGATTCTATAATACAAAAGCCGTAGCCCGATTTCAACAGCAACCACGGCAATTGATAATGTACTTAAAAGCTCTAAAACCAATGCAGATAAAAATGTAATTTTTAATACCGACATTGATGTTTGGAGATAATCATCGTTTGCTCTTTTAATTCTATTTAAATGATTCTCTTGTTGGTTAAATAATAAAATCGTTTTGATTCCCCTGATAGAATCCAAAAAAAAGGTTGTTAGTCGACTTAATGAATTCCATTGGTTCATGTTTGTTTTTTCACTAAATTTTCCAATTAAGAACATAAAAAATGGAATCAATGGAGCAGTTACCAAAAAAACGAATCCGGATAATAAATCAAGTGGAAAAACGAAAAACAATACACTGACAGGAATGAGAATGGATAAAATTACTTGCGGTAGAAAAAGTGTGTAATAATCTTCAATCGCTTCAACTCGATCAAAAAAAATGGATACCAGATCACCCGAATGGGTTTTATTGATCGAGTTCATCTGAAGCAATTTTCCAGCTAATTTATTGCGAAGTAAACTTTTAATTTTTTGAGCAACTTTTTTAATAAACACTTCTCCTGAAAAATTGAATAGCCCTCGTAAAATTATCAGGATAATGATTAGTAAAATAGGTTTCGTTAGTTGACCCAGTGCTTGATTAAAAAATATTAGATTGTTTATTAATTTTGATATTAGTTGGATTTGAAAAATTAATAGAATTGTTCCAATCTCAAAAAATATAATTGATAATATGAAAAGATTGGGAAATTTATTCAACCAATTTACTAATATCTTATGCAAAAAACAAATCCTGTTGAATCAAAATTTTTCATCGATATTGAAAAATTATTCAAATTTCAATAAATTTAGAATATCCAGATAGCAAGCATAAAATATTTCATTCATAATAGAATTTTCCACTTCATACGGACCGCCAAATGAACCATCCAGAAAAACACTTTTCGTACTTTCAGCGCTTAATAAACCTTGATAAAGCGGCGGGGTTTTCTCATTATTAGGTAACTCACCCACCCTTGTAAACGGAAATGCTTCCAACCAATTTGCGTGTGCAGGTTTAATATCATTTTCAATCGCGATTTTTTCAACACTGTGAGATTGCCACCATGAATACCAGATAACCCTGAGATCTAAATATTCATTTAAGATTTCATTTAATCTACCCTTTACAGGGTCATTTCCCCCATGGCCGTTCAAAATTAGTATTTTTTTGAACCCATGATGATAAAGACTATCAATTACATCCTCAACAAGGTTCAATAAAGTACCTGTGCGTAAACTTATGGTTCCCGGATAGCTTAAAAAATAAGGTGAAATACCAAAATTTATGACAGGTGCGACAAGAACGCCAGTTTCCGTTGAGACTGCATCTGCTAAAGCTAATGGGATTCTGGTATCCGTCAAGAGACTCAAATAAGCATGCTGTTCACAAGCACCAACGACTAAAATAACTCGATCATCCTTCTTCAGGTAATTTTCAATATCCATCCAATTGCATTCTTCGAAACGCATAAGAAACTCCTCAAGATTTAATCTGAAAATTTTGCGAGAAATTATGAGTTGAAAATAAAAAACACCTTGGATAATAATATCATCTTTGGTGTCTGGTATAGAAAAATTTCAAGTGGACCCAGAGGGATTCGAACCCTCGGCCTTCTCAATGCCATTGAGACGCGCTCCCAACTGCGCTATGGGCCCATTTTATCGATTGTTAACCTGATCCGAATTTCAAGAGGTTGCACATAAGTGGACCTGGAGGGATTCGAACCCTCGGCCTCTTCAGTGCGATTGAAGCGCGCTCCCAACTGCGCTACAGGCCCTCTTTCAGGGTGAGTGAAATTCTACTCTGAAGAAAGACCTGTGTCAAGAGAAAAAGATCTGGATTATTATGGTAGGCAGGCTTATATTTAAGGATTTCCTTTATTGCGATATAATCACCAAGCATTAAATTAGAGTGTAATTCCATCAAAAAAGAATAAAGCCAATAGACATAAAGGATCCATTATGGAAAATTCCGTCGCAATAGAAACAAAAAATTTGGGTCGTATTTATAAAATCCGAAACAACCGAAAAGAAAAATTCAAAGAATTATTAGCTTTGGAAAATGTTGATTTGAATATTAAAAAGGGTGAATTATTTGGATTGTTGGGTCCTAATGGCGCTGGTAAAACAACTTTGATCAAAATACTTACCACTTTACTATCGCCAACTACCGGATTGGCTACTGTAGCTGGTTACGATGTTGAAAAATCTCCAGATGAAGTTCGTAAACGCATCAATATGGTTTCTGGTGGAGAAACATCTGGTTACGGATTATTAACTGTACGTGAAAACTTATGGATGTTTGCCCAATTTTATGGGATCGAAAGTAAAGTTGCCAATGACAGGATTAAAAAACTTGCAGAAATTGTTGGGATTTCAGATCGTCTCAATACGAAATCTTCTGATTTATCTACAGGATTGAGGCAGAAGATGAATATTATTCGTGGGTTCCTTACAGATCCACAAGTATTATTTCTGGATGAACCAACCCTCGGTTTGGATGTTGGTGCATCCCGTGATGTGCGTACATTTATCAAAAGTTGGATGAATGACAATGGAGAACGCACCTTATTATTGACTACCCATTACATGGTCGAGGCAGATGAGTTATGCGATCGGGTGGCAATTATTAACCAGGGAAAAGTTCTGGCTTGTGATACTCCTTCAAATCTTAAAAAGACACTACAGAAGGAAGCAATTTTTAATATCAATCTACATGCTCCATCTGGTTTGGAGATCTAAAATTTTAATAATATTGCAGGTGTAAAAAATTGTGCCTTGACACAGAAACCGGATCATACAACTCTCGATATTATTCTTGATGATGATTCTGATTTTGTCTGAAATAATGGTTGAAACCAGTCGTCAATCATTAAGAATTCTTCGATTAGAGAAAAAGAGAACCTTCGCTGGAAGATGTCTTCATCAAATTAGTTGGTCAGAAAATTGAAGAGGTTTAGCATGTCATTGGTTGAATCAATTTCGGTAAAACGTTCAGGATTGAAATTATTCTTTAATGACGGTTTTTGGTAGATCTTATCCCCGGGTTGTCGGAATGCAACGGGAAAGGTCCTGGATTTTCTTTGATATTTTTGTACCTTTATTAAGTGTCTCTGCTTATGTTTTCGTTTATCGCGCTATCGGTGCACCAGAGGATTACGTTGGATTTCGTTGTTGTTGGTGGTGCAATGACTGCGTTCTGGATGAATATTCTCTGGAGTATGTCCAGTCAGTTGTATTGGGAGAAAGAACAGGGAAATTTGGCGTTATATATCATTTCACCAGCTTCTATGATGGCTGTCCTTCTGGGTATGGCGTTAGGAGGATTGTTTGCAACATTATTACGAGCGACTGCCATCATGATTTTTGGAAGTTTGATATTTAATGTCTCATATTCCTTGGTCAGCTTCTGGCAATTAATTGCGATTTTTATACTAAGCATGATCGCTTTATATGGATTAGGAATGATGAGTGCATCCATCTTTTTGTTATTAAGTCGGGAAGCCTGGCATATCTCAAATCTGGCAACCGAACCGGTTTATTTAATTTCAGGAATGTATTTTCCTGTGAAAAATCTAGGTTTTTGGGGATCAGCATTTGGTTCACTTATCCCACTCACATTGGGATTGGATGCAATGCGTCAATTAATTTTTAAATCTGGACCAAGCTTGGGATTTCTCAGTGTAAAAATTGAAATCATTTCTTTGATAGTTCTTTCAATCATCTATGTGGCAGCAGCAAAATTTCTTCTTGCATATATTGAAAAATTAGCCGTGCGAGAAGGCCGATTAACGGAGAATAGAAGGTAATCCGATGAAGAATTCGATTTCATTGCGTTCATTTTTATCTGCTTCCTGGTTAGGATGGAAAATTGAATCAAACTGGACGGATCCATTTTTGTTTGCCACTTATTCGATCATAAAACCATTAGCCAGTGCGGGAATTTTGGTTCTGATGTACTCGATCGTGACGGATCAAAATTTCAACAATCCTATGTTTGCATATTTGTATTTAGGAAATGCTTTTTATCAATATGTTCCAGCAGTACTTTCCGGAATTTCCTGGACAATCATAGATGATCGGGAACATTATCGAACTTTGAAATACATTTATATTGCCCCGGTTAATATTCCACTGTACCTTTTTGGCCGTGGTGTTGCTAAGTTCATTACCGGGTCATTTGCAGTTTTAATCACGCTCCTAGCAGGATTCTTATTATTAAAAGTTCCTTTCGATTTCCAACAGGTTAATTGGCCATTGTTTGTTGTTTCCCTCATACTTGGTATTCTAATGTTGGCTCTTTTAGGACTTTTGTTAGCTGGTATTACGCTTATCACAGCACGACATTCCTATTACATTGGAGATGTTGTAGCCAGTGGATTATTTTTGTTTACTGGGGCAATATTTCCACTGGAAGTATTGCCTGTTTGGCTAAGACCAGTAGGATATGCTTTACCAATAACCTACTGGCTGGAGTTATTACGTAGGTCTCTGGTTGGAAATATTGCAAAAGCTTTTCCAACTTTTACATCGATGTCAAATTTTGAATTGATTCTGGTACTACTTCTTACATCCTTGATTGCAGGTTTGGTAGCAATCCTCTTATTTAACAAATGCAATCACTCTGCGCGTGAACGAGGATTGATAGACATGGCGACAAATTATTGATTTCCAGAAGTTTCTAATGGATCGAATCTTTTTTATTCAAAACTTCGTTGATATATAATAAAATTCGAAAGTTGATTTGGAGGGTAGATGGATTCACAAAGATTTTCAAATTTAATTAACCTAATGGCATCACAGAATTTAGATGCAATTGCTTTAAATCCAGGTTACAGTATGAAGTATTTAACCAATTTAGATTTTCATCTTATGGAACGACCAACAGTTTTATTGATTAAGAAAGATGGTAAAACTGCTTTTGTTCTTCCAAAATTGGAATCCACAAGAGCCGAAAGATCATTCGCTAAGGAACAGCTTTTCACGTATGGGGATAATCCCGCTACATGGAACGAAGCATTCAAATCTGCAGGTGATTACCTACAAATTGGAAAATCTGTGATCGGTGTTGAATCTACTCGTTTACGCTTTTTGGAATTTAATTTCTTGCAAAACTCATTACCAGAATCGGAAATTATCTCAGCTGATGAGGTTTTTGCAAATTTCCGAATCATCAAAGATCAATCAGAAATTCGAAATATGAAAAAAGCTGCTCAAATTGCCCAAAGAGCTCTATTGGATACCTTACTAGAGCCCGTTATTGGGAAATCGGAACAAGATTTAGCATCCTTATTAACCATCAACTTACTAAAAAACGGATCAAGTGAGTTGCCCTTCCAACCTATCGTTGCATCTGGTACGAATAGTGCAGATCCACATGCAACCCCATCGGACCATATTATCCAAGCAGGAGAATTATTATTGTTTGATTGGGGGGCTAGTTTTGAAGGATATGCATCCGACATCACCAGAACTTTTGCAGTGGGTGAAGTGGATCCAATCTTCTATGAAATTGCAGATATCGTCATGAGAGCTAATCGAAAAGGGTTCAAAAAGGCTATGCCCGGAGAAAAATCTGGCTCCATTGATGATGCCACTCGCGAAGTAATATCCCAATCCGGTTATGGTGAATACTTTTTCCACCGAACCGGTCACGGACTAGGTATGGAAGGGCATGAAACTCCCTACATTTTTTCAGAGAATTCAGTTATCCTTCGACCTGGAATGGTATTTACCATTGAACCAGGAATTTATCTGTCTGGAAAAGGCGGGGTACGAATTGAAGATGATGTGGTAATTACTGAGAATGGCGCTGAATCACTAACAGACATGCCAAGAGAACTACGGACAATCAGGTAATCGAATGTCCATTTTTCCACGTGTAATTCCTACCGCTGAACCATTTTATTTTCCAGGAGATAAAATTGGCTGTATTTTGGTACACGGATTTACCGGAACACCGAAAGAAATGCGTTGGTTGGGTGAGTTTTTAAATGAAAAATCTGTCACAATTTTCGCCCCCAGATTAGCAGGCCATGCAACTGAACCCGACGATATGCAAAGAAGCAACTGGCAGGATTGGGTCACCAGTGTCGAGGATGCTTACCATTTTATGAGACCAAACGTGGAGAAATTATTCATCATTGGTCTCTCGATGGGTGGTATCTTAGCCAGCATATCTGCATCATATTTAAAGTTTGATGGATTGATAACCATCTCAACTCCATATGAAATTCCTCAGAAGGATTGGAGATTAAGATTTGTGCGACAGTTAGCTTTCCTTATGCCAAAAGTTGACAAAGATCAAGGAGATTGGCATAACCTGGAAGCTGAAAAAGATCATACAGATTATCCTTACCAACCAACTCGATCCATTGCAGAATTACTTGATTTGTTTGTCCAACTCCAGGAATCCTTACCCAAACTTGGTTTACCAAGTTTTCATATTCATTCCACACAGGACAAAAGTGTCCCTTATATCCATTTACAAAAAATTGTTGACCATAATGGATCTCCCTATAAACGAACACTAACCGTTCATAACAGTGGACACGTTGTCATAAGAGAACCTGATCGTTTTCAAGTATTTGAAGAAATATACGCTTTCATATTAAATCAATAAATTCAGCAGCCATGAACCGAAGCCTCAAATTAGTGTCAATTTCATTATTTATGTGGGGTATCGGTGAAGGAATGTTTCTACTTTTTCAACCTATTTATTTACTTCAATTAGGAGCAGATCCGATTGCAATTGGTGTCATTTTGGGTGGAATGGGATTAATGACAACCATCTCTCAAATTCCTTCCGGTTATCTTTCAGATCGATTTGGACCAAGACCGTTGATGTGGGTTTCATGGATTTTAGGAATGATTTCTGCCTGGATGATGGCTCTCGCAGGAACATTAAATTTGTTTATTCTTGCATTATTGCTGTTTGGGTTAACCGGTTCTGTAATGGCTCCTATGAATGCATATATAACCTCAATGAGAGGCAATTGGACGGCAGAAAGATCCTTAACTTTCACTTCAGCAGCTTTTCACTTAGGTGCAGTCATTGGCCCTACGATCGGAGGGTATTTTGGGCAACAATTTAACCTTCAAATTCTGTATTACATTGCTGCTGCCTTTTTTGTTGTCTCAACCTGTTTAATTTTGTTGATTAAAAAACCAAAAATTGAATTACATCACGAGGTGGGTCAGAAAAAAAATATATTAAAGAATGGTGCATTCATGAAAATTGCATTCTTGGGTTTTCTTGGATTATTTTTTATGGTATTTACACAAAATTTTACATCTGTTTATCTTATTGATTTCAAATCCATCAATTTGCAACAAATTGGTTATTTAGGCACAATTGGAAGTATTGGCAATGTGATTTTTGCTTTGACTCTCGGACATTTATCATCAAAAATCGGTTTCTTATTAAGCTTTCCTTTGACACTCTTATTTCCAATTTTATTGCTGTTAGGTAAAAATTTTGTTTGGTATGGTTTGGCATATTTCTCTTTTGGTGGTTATCGATTAGCTCGAAGTATGCTGTTAGCTTATAGTCGAGAATTTGTTCATTCTCGTGAAACTGGACTGGCTTATGGAATTATTGAAACCGCCAATGGACTTGCAATAATTCTTGCACCTCCACTTTGCGGAATTGTTTATAATCAAAATCCTCAGAATATTTTTTGGGTGTCAGCAATCGGGCTGGTTCTGGTTGGAATAATCAACTTTATTTACTTCTCCAAATTTAAAAGAAAGGATTCAAATTGGATATAAAAATAATCCCTTTCATTCTCGGGCCTATCGAAAACAATTCCTATCTAATTGTAGATATTCCTTCCAATAAAGCAGCGATTGTTGATCCTTCGTTTGGAAGTAAAAAAATACTTGCCGAGGCAGAGAAAAATAATTACGAAATAACACAAATCTGGTGTACACACGCCCATTTTGACCATATAAGTGGAATCAACGAAATTATTTCAGAATTATTCCAATCACCTGAAATTTATCTTCATAAGGATGATATCTCATTGTGGAATGATGGCGGGGGAGCAAAACTTTTTGGATTTCCATTTGAAAACAGGTATGTACCTACCCATCTTCTTGAGAATTTTGACTCTATACAATTAGGAAATATCGAAATTCATACCAGATACACCCCAGGTCATACTCCGGGACATATTATTTATCATATCGCCAGGGAGAAAATAGTTTTTTGTGGAGATCTCATTTTTCGAAAGAGTATTGGTAGAACAGACTTTCCTGGTGGGAATCATTTACGATTATTAAAAAGTATCGATCAAGAAATTAAGACGTTGCCTGATGAAACCAGGCTATTAAGCGGACACGGTCCAGAAACCACAGTTGGGTACGAAAAAAAATATAATCCCTTCCTGTGAAAATCAACAGTTGCTCCAGCCTGAAAATTGAAGGATATCTTTGCAATAAAAATTCCACCAGTACTATTCTTTGCATCGGAATTATTAATTAATTTGTCTCTCAATCCCACAATCTGGATGGAAATATTTTTTTCAATCATATTTGGAAATTACCTGCCTATTTACAAATTCTTGGAATTCTATACCTGAACAGCTTATAATTGGATCAATTATAAGTATTAATGGAGAATTGTTGAATAATAATAAAAACGTAGTGGTTATTATTTTGGTATCTTTGGTTATTGTTATTTGTTGCTTATGCTTGGTTCTTGTTACCTCAGGAGTTTTCTTATTCATTACATCCAACGAAATTACCGGATCAGAAAATGATATTCCTTCTCTTTCAAAAGGGACTCCCCTTCCAGACATTGATTCAGATATTTTTCCAAGTGAAGAATTCAACACCCCCGATAATTCCGGGTTATTACCTTCCTTAAACCCTGAAATACAAAATTCATCCTATGAAACTCTATCCATCTTGCAAAACACTTATATTCCAGAAAACGACCCGAGAGATTTGGCTCGACGCCTGAAAGGAATTGAGTTTATTCCTGAAATTATTCCTGATACAAGTGATTACCAGGTTGGTGATTTAAAGATGTTTTGGGTCACCAATGTAGATACAAATGAAAATAAAAGTATTACCGCTCGATTGGGTTTCAAAACCGAAAACATTTTCTTCTGGATCGAAGAAGGGGTAGATTATGATAAAAATGAGCTCGAGCGGTTGGTAACAACCTTTGAATCAGAAATATTGCCAAAGAATCGCGAATTTTTTGGTACAGAATGGATTCCAGGTATAGATGATAATAAACGCTTATTTGTCTTATTCGCACGGGGCTTAGGGTCAGGATTAGCTGGATATTTCTCTTCAGCTGATGCTGTACCTCCGCAAGTTCACGAGTACTCAAACGCTCACGAATTGTTCATGTTAAATGCTGACAATATTCGATTGAGTCAGAAATTTACTTATGGCGTTCTCGCTCATGAATACCAACATATGATCCATTGGTTTCGAGACCGTAATGAGACATCCTGGCTGAATGAAGGATTTTCAGAACTGGCAGCTTTTATCAATGGTTATTATGAGTTTGGGTTTGACTCTTTTTATCTGGCAAACACGGATATTCAACTAAATGATTGGCCAAATAATCCCAATACGACCACACCTCATTATGGTTCTTCATTTTTATTTGTAAACTATTTTCTTAATAGATTTGGAGAAGATGCAACAAAATCTCTGGTAAAGAATTCCACCAATGGATTGGATAGCATTGATGAAGTTCTAAAAACTATAAATGCTGTAGATGATATTAATGGACAACTCATCACCTCGGATGATTTATTTGCTGATTGGATTGTGACTAATTTTGTTCAGGACAAAAAAGTTAGCGATGGTCGATTTTTTTATGAAAACTACACGCAGGCACCGAGCGCTGCAATCACCGAAAAAATTAACGATTGTGACTTCGATTGGAAAGAAAGGACTGTTGCTCAATTTGGAGTTGATTATATAGAATTGAAATGCAACAAAGATTTCATACTTAACTTTAATGGAAACACCATCACAAACGTTATCCCCGAATCCAGTTATTCTGGTGATTATGCATTCTGGTCTAATAAAGGTGATGAATTGAATATGATTCTCTCAAGAACTTTTGATTTTTCTGAAATTCAAACACCCATTTCAATGACATTCATGACCTGGTATGACATAGAAATTGACTATGATTTTGTGTACTTGACAGCCTCCATAGATGGTGAAAATTGGCAAATTCTGGAACCATCTACCTGTACGAATAACAATCCCACTGGCAATAGTTTTGGGTGCGGTTTTAATGGTCAGACTGGTGGTTGGATAGAAGAATTTGTCGATCTCAGCGCTTATGCGGGTCAAAAACCTGAATTGAGATTTGAATATGTAACTGATGCTGCTGTGAATGGAGAAGGTTTTCTTCTTGATGACATCCAAATACCAGCAATTGATTATTTTTCTGACTTTGAGGAGGATGATGGGGGTTGGATACCAGAAGGTTGGGCGAGAATCAATAATTTATTACCTCAAACATATGAAATCATTTTGTTGGAATATAAATCCGGAAAAGTGAGTATCAATCGAATTAATTTACCCCCAACCCAGGAAATACAAATTCCAATTAGTGGAAAAATAAACAATAAGACCATTCTGATTGTCAGTGGTACCACAAGATATACTCGACAACCAGCTTTTTATGAATTTCAATCTCTTCAAAAATAAAACAAAATTAATAAACTTGTATTAGATAGTTACCCTTGCCGAAGTTTAGACAATTCAGCTTCTAATTCTTCTCTCTTCTTCTGTGCAGCTGTTGATATTTCATTTTTGGTTTGCATGACAGAATCCTTTAATGATTCACGTAAACCTGCCCCTGAATCAGGAGCAAATAATAAGGTGATTATTCCGATAACCACAGCCCCAGTAAAAAATCCAATCGAGAATGATAAAAATTTTTTCATAAAAACCTCCGTGGGAAAAAAATGAATTATTTATTCAATATATTTTTTATTATTTTATCAAATCATAAATTTAATTTCTTAAAATAGATACGGTGCTCCAGCTGCAATCCAAAAACCTACCAAAAAATATCTTACAAATCGAAGGCTTTCACTTATAAAAGGAATATCGTTTGGGAAAATCAAACGTAAACCAGCCCAGAAAATGATCACACCAATCAATCCGATAATAAATCGGACTATTTTCTTCGTGTTAGATGATGTAATTCTTCCTAAAGGTATCGTTCTTGAAATCATAACAACACCAATAACAATACCTAACCAGGCAGCGCTCGCTGTTATTACCCCATCCAAAGCGAAAGGATTAATCGATTCCCCTTCAAAAACTCGGTTGATATTTTCCTGGTATAAAGGAGAGAATTGCCAATTACTATTATTCTGAACCATTAATATTGCAAGAATTATTAATAGAAAACTCACCAAAACAGCCGCGCCAATTTTTTTATTGTCGTTCCAGGACGAAATATTGGAAGAGAATTTTTTCTCAAGATAAATAAATGCAAATAAAAGAATTCCTCCGATGAGCCAACCCAACAGCACATCAAGAATGAAATGTGCTCCCAAATAAATCCTAGATAATCCAACAAAAACAAAAACGGAAATTAATAACCATCTTAGCCATACTTTTTTAACTAATGAAGCTATATATCCCCACATGACCACAGCATGTTGTGAATGACCCGAAGGAATACCAAATGATGTTTCCTGGACATAAGCCACTACTTTGTCACTCACCCAAAATGGTCTTGGACTATGGAATAAAAATTTTAAGGATCCATTGATTCCATTCGAAAACATCAATAACATCCCTAACCGGAAGCCTAATCTTGAATCAAAACACCAAAAAATCGCTGGCATAATAAATAAATAGAATTCTTCATCACCAAGAAATGAGAAGAATCTCATTGGAATATATAACCATTCCCCCAAACTCTGAAATAATATGTTTATTTGTGCCATATTTTCCCAAAACATAATTTCAACTCCATATTATTTATTGAAGAACTATTTTCTTTATTGTACACTTGAAACATGAAAGCTCGTTTGGATCGTTGGTGGAATTTTCCTGCAGCCTTAATGTTGTTGTCTGCATTCATGATGACTTCCCTGAAGATCCAGTCAACAAACTGGACTGAGGATCTTCATCTTATGAATTGGCTTACTTTTTTCGGATTCATTCTGGGTATCGGGATAGGTTATAGTCAATTTCGGAGATTTTTCAGCAATCTATTCATCTTTTTGTATTCGATTTTGATTGTTCCTTATTCGATAGGTACAACATACAATTCAGGTATTCTCTGGCTATCTCGCTTTGAAAGCATATATGGGAGAATTTTTTTTTCCATTGAACAATTATTCGATAATATTCGAATTGACGATCCGATTTTATTTTTTATATTCTTATGTTTACTTGTTTGGTTCACATCCATCTCAGCTGGCTTTCTTCTTACCAGAACGGCACAACCATGGATACCACTTTTGATTTCTGGAGTAACGATATTTACTTCAGAATTTTATGATCAAATTGGAAATAATCTATACACTGCATTCTTCATATTTTTTGTTCTTGTTTTCCTGGCACAAAATTATTTTATCGAATCGAATAAAAAATGGAGGTTGAAAGGAATTCCAGTTGATTTTGAAACGGAACCTTTAATTCGAAGATCCGCCTTTATTGTTGCTTTCATAATTATTTTTTTAGCCTGGAATGCGCCAAATATCGTTTCCGCTTTTCAAAAAGGAAGTACGCAACAAAAACAAATCATTGGATTTGTAGAAGATATTCAAAATCAATTTTCAAAATTAACAGCACCGCTGCAAGGAACAGCTTTTTTGCGGTCTGAATTTTTTGGTGACACAATTAATCTCGGCACTGGATCTACTTTAAGTGATGAAATCGTCCTCGAAATATCTGTCAACCAAACGAAACCTGCGGGAAGCAGATATTATTGGAGAGGACGATCTTATGATCAATTTATTGATAATCAATGGATCACTTCATTTGAGTCAAGCAAACTCATTGAAGCAAATACAGAAATAACAGATTTGCTTGAGTATTTCACTTTTCCCCAGAGAACATTCACCATTAAAGCGAGGACGAACCTCGGATTGTTATATACACCACCTTATCCTCAGAAAATCAATCGCCCGGTGAAAGCTTTTTTTGAAAATCTGTCTGATGAAAAGACTGATTACATTGCTCTTACTTTAGAACAGATTGCATTTTCTGGAGAAACTTATGAGGTTGTTAGTCGCATACCTACTCCAACCATTGCACAAATGCGCAAATCCACAAATGAATATCCAGATTGGATATTGGACAATTATCTCCAATTACCGCCAGATTTTTCTGAAAAAATTAGAGATCTGACCATTGAAATCACTCAAAATTATACAAACCCATACGACAAAACCCAGGCCATAACAAATTACCTGCGAAAAAATATTACTTACAAAGAACAAATCCCTGAACCTCCTTTAGAATCTGACCTTATTGAATGGTTTCTTTTTGAATATAAGGAAGGTTTCTGTAATTATTACGCCACAACCGAAGTTCTCATGTTACGTTCGATCGGTATACCTTCCAGAATAGTGTTTGGATATGCACAAGGGGAATCCCAAAATCCGAATGATACTGAGTTCATCGTCAGGAGAGAACAATCTCATGCCTGGCCAGAGGTATTTTTTGCAGGTATTGGTTGGGTAGAGTTTGAACCAACAACGATCCAACCCACTTTAGACCGTTTGCTGGGTGAATCAGTATCTCCAATAACTGATATTCCCTCTGTTCGCGACCCTAACAGGGAAGATTTACCAATAATGGATGGAGGTGAGAGTTTTGGAATAGGTGGAGAAATTCCAGACACAATTGAGATGGAGGAATTTTCCGAAGTTGAAGCAGTTGAACCAACAATTTTTCCGTTTATTCTCATGGGTATTGTCGTTGTTTTTTCAATTATTCTAATTTTCAAAGACAAAGAAACACCTTCATCACCTGCGACTCCGGTGGTCATCGAAACATTTCTGATACGACGAGGATGGAAAATACCAGGTTGGCTCAAAAAATGGTCAACTTATTCAAAAACATCGGCGGAAGAAAAGGCATTCGCAAAAATTATCTGGTCTATATCTCTGTTCAAAAAAATAAGTCTAATTTCATTCACCCCTGCGGAGGTGGTTCGAGAATATAAAATCATTTTTCCAGAAATGTCTACCAAAATTGATGAAATTTTACTTGAATATCAAAAGGCAATCTATTCACCACACCCAATTAATCTCGCAATGTTTCAACATCAAAGTAATCAGATACTAAAATATTCTATATCCATGAAAATTAAAAGTCTCTTTCAATTTAGAAATTAATTCTCGTAAACAACATAATTGCTCTTGGAATAATAAAAGAATTCTAGGTTTGCTTATACTTCATTCACATAAGGAAGCAAATATTCCAGTCTGGCTTTTACCAATGAAGGTAATGAATCCAGACAATAGAAAGGACCCACGCCTTCACCTGTAAAAGAAGCAGATATGCTTCCCTGGAGAACCGCTTCCACAGGATTTTGATTTGATCTCAACCCGGCCAGAAACCCCCCACAAAAAGATTCTTTCATGCCAGTTGGGTTAAAAATTGTTGCAGGGTAAAGAGGAATTTCAAATTTTTTATGCGAGGTTCGATCCCACATAAGAAAATTGTTATTTTTTGTAACAATAACGATCATTTCACAGCCAAACACATCCAATTCAGATACCATATCCCATAAATCAGATGTTTTTCCATAAAAAAGATTCCTGATTTGTGTTTCGGAGCAAATAAACGCATTAATATCTTTTAGGATCGTCGGAACCAAATCCCCATATATTGAATTCATATAATCATCAGCTGCCATTAATGTTATGGTGGTGACATGTCCCTGACGAAAAAAAGATGGCAATCTGGATTGTGAAGGGTAATCCATTGCACAAATATGCACTGCTGTGACATCTAGATAATCAAAAGGTATATCTTTTATTTTGATGACTGGAATGGATTGGTTATTCTTTGGATTGGGAATTTCCAAACCAGAGTAACCCAAAAGAGTTTTTGGGAAAGGTTCTCCAATTCTAGAAAAATGGGCAATTGGATTGCTAGAATCAGGGTCATCTATTGTTGGGTATGCAATAAAATTTCTCTGATCAAAATAATTAGGTGTTATTTGTATCCCCCGAATATCAAAACCTCTGTTTTCTGCTTCTTGTAACCATTCAATTGGATATTCTTCATTGACGATGCCTAATAAACCTATGCGATTATCCCATAAACCAAGTCCTGCTGCAGAATAAAATCCGCTACCACCCTCGATATCAATACAGGTTTTACCATTAGGTAAAATAAGATAATCTCGTGAAAATTTTCCCGCGACAATATATCGTAAGATAGGTGTTGAAGATTCCATTGATCCCCTGGTTTTATTAGGAAGTGTAAGATAGTAGAAGTTAACTAACTTCTTTCACCCAGATCAGAAATCAATTTTAGAACACCAAGAACACCAAGACCAACTTTTACACCGTCTCCTGGGCTAATACTCAGGTTTTTCTCATTTTGTTCTGATCTTTGAATTAATAAATAAGCAGCCAATAATCCGCTAAGTAGACCTAGAAGACCGCCCACAAATAAAATTTTCCTTTTTGATGATTCAGATTGACTCATAATTACCTAAATTCTACCCTTCTTCCATATAGATTTGAGCGAGAAAAGTTTTGATTTTGAATTAATAACTGGAGAAATAATTTTATTTGAACCATTCATGATGACAACAGCAATTTTCATAATAAACACATGTAAATTCGCTACATGAATGGGCAACCATTTTAAGAATTTTGCCTGGCCAATAATTAGAAGAATGAAAATGGCAAGAAAGATTAGGGAGGAAAAAAGTAATGGAACAACTAATATAACCACTGAAATATTTGACCAATGTTGAACCGATTGGATTTTTGAGCCTGAAATATTGATGACCAATCCAGCAGCAATGATTACCAAAAGCAAAAAGAAGCTTAGTGGCAAATAAATTTGTAGAAAATGTTCTTTTTTGGATTGTTTTTTTGTTCCAGTGGTTTTCTTCTCATGAGCCATATTTTTATTGTAGCATGAAATTCAGGTTCACAATTTCAAAGTAGAAGATATTTATGAATTCGAGGTGGTTAATTTATGATATATTTCTTCTTTTGGTATTGCACCTTCTCGAAGGATTTTAATTTCTTCTCCCCTGCAATCAACGACAGAAGATGGAATTCCACCTTCAATTTCTCCACCATCCACAATTAGATCAATCCGATCTCCAATTTGATCCAGAACCTCATCGATTTTGGTCGTACTGGGAAATCCTGAGCGGTTAGCAGAAGTCGTTGCCAGGGGTCCAATCCGCTCTGATAATTGCCGAACAAATGGATCATCTGGAATCCGAATGCCGATTGAATTATCTATTGACAACGGTGTTTTTAAATCCATACGCTTTTCCAAAATTATAGTCATTGCTCCTGGCCAGTAATAATCGATTAATTTCCTTGCATTTTGAGAAATTCCATGGGAAATGATTTTTATTTGATCTAAATTAGCTACCAATACCGCTAGTGCTTTGGTCTGATCACGTCCTTTTACCTGGTAAATTCTTTCAATCGCTTCAACCTCATCAAACTTTGCAGCTAATCCATATACTGTATCAGTAGGAAAAACAATAAGACCACCTTTATTCAGGATGAAAACTGATTTTTCTAATGCTTCATCAAATGATTTTCGCAGGTCAATAATTTCTGGCATATCAAACCTCGATCTTAATTATACGGTTATGGAATGAATAATCTTTCAAAACTGAAATAGCTGCATTTGGGAGGAAACGATGAGCTTTTTGAATTACACAAGCAGATTGGTCAAATTGAATCTCCAATAGTGCCAAACCAGGAGAATTAAGGTGGGAAGGAATTTGTTCAATCAATTTGTTGATGATCAATAATCCATCTTTACCCCCATTTAATGCCAGATCAGGTTCAAATTTTGATACTTTTAAGTCACTTAAATAATCTTCAGGAATGTAAGGTAAATTCGCGACAATCACATCAAATTTCGCACTTATCCCGCTGAGGCAATCCATTTGAACGAATTCCAGATTCTCGGTGCCATGATATTCTTTGTTTCTTTTCGACACATTCAATGCATTTCTGGAGATATCGATCCCAAAACCTTTAATTTGGGAAAATCGTTTCAATAGGCTCATAATGATTACACCTGAGCCACATCCAACATCAACTACTTTTCTTGTTTTATCAAATCGATGGATCCACTCAATCGCAGTTTCAACCAACAATTCCGTTTCTGGTCTGGGAATTAATACATTTTCATCAATAAAAAAATCAAGTCCAAAAAATTCTTTTTTTCCCAGCACATAAGGCAAAGGGATCCCTACAATTAAGGATTTTAATTTTTCATTTAATTCGTCAACTTTATTTTGATCCAAAACAAAATTCGAATTTGCCAGGCACCATGCAAGGTCTGTATGAAGAACATTAGACAGAATGGCGTTGACTTCAATCTCAGCTGTTTCGCTGATTTCAGAGAGAATTTTTCTGGATTGATATCGCCAATCGGCGATACTAATCGTCATCCTCGCCTACCGCTGACAATCGCTCAGATTCGCTTCTCATGGAAAGTTCATCAATAAAAACGTCAATCTCACCATCAAGAATCGCTGGCAAATTATAAGAAGAAACATTAATTCGATGATCTGTCACTCTATTTTGAGGGTAATTATAAGTGCGAATTTTTTCTGATCGATCCCCACTACCCACCTGTGACTTTCGGTCAGCATCCAATTCGTTACTGCGTTTGCTTTCTTCCATTTCGTAAAGACGGGCTCTAAGTATACTCATTGCTCGTAGTTTGTTCTGTAATTGAGATCGCTCATCCTGACAGGCAATCACCATTCCTGAGGGGAAATGAGTTATCCGAACAGCTGTGGAATTCTTTTGAACATTTTGCCCACCAGCCCCGGCTGATTTAAACACATCGATACGAATATCGGATGCAGGAATTTCAATATCAAATTCTTCAACTTCAGCCAGAACTGCGACAGTGACAGTGGAAGTGTGAATGCGTCCAGATGATTCTGTTGTAGGCACGCGCTGCACCCGATGAACACCGGATTCAAATTTTAATCTTGAATATGCTCCAGAGCCTTTGACACTGAAGGAAATTTCTTTAATTCCACCAATACCAATTTCATTTAAGCTAAGAACTTCAATTTTCCAGTTTCTTTTTTCAGCATATCTGGAATAAATTCTAAACAATTCAGCTGCAAATAATGCAGCCTCATCACCACCAGCTCCTGCGCGAATTTCCATGATTACATTCTTTTTATCTCTGGGATCAGAGGGTACCAATAAAGCCTTAAGTTCATGTTCCAGGTTATTTAATTTTGGTTCGAGATTTTCCAAATCTAACTGAGCTAATTCCTTTAGCTCTTCATCATCCTCATCCAGTAATTCTTTAGATTCTTGGATTTGCTCCCAAAGAAGGCGATACTCTCGAGCTTTTTCATAAACTTCTTCAATATCCGAACGTTCTTTCGAAATTTGTGCTGCTTTTTGATAATCATCTCCAACGTTTTCAAGGGCAAGAGACAATTCGTTATATTTTTCTTCAATAGATTTTACTTTATCTAACATCTTTCCACTCATTTATAAAGAAGAATAGGCAAGATGGTATTATACCAGTGCCCTACATTCTTTGAGTAATGGATTTTTTCTAAAATAAATATACAGGATTACCCAAACCTACCAGATATATAATCCTCTGTTTCTTTCAATTTAGGTCTGGTAAATAATTTACTCGTATCATCAAATTCAACCAAGACACCAATTCTATCTTCGATTTTATCTCGATCAAGACTCATAAATGCCGTATAGTCAGAAACACGACTGGCTTGTTGCATATTATGAGTCACAACAACAATCGTGTACTTTTCTTTTAGCTCTTGCATTAATTCTTCAATTTTTAGTGTGGCAACCGGGTCAAGCGCTGATGCAGGTTCATCCATCAACAAAATATCAGGAGAAACCGCAATAGCACGAGCAATACATAACCTTTGCTGTTGACCACCCGATAAAGCGTAAGCGCTTTCTTTCAATTTATCTTTTACCTCATCCCAGAGTGCGGCTTGGGTTAGACTATATTCAACCAATTCATCTATGTCACCTTGATACTTGTTGATTTTTGCACCAAATGCAACATTTTCATAAGATGCTTTTGGGAAAGGGATTCGGTTTTTGAAAAACCATACCGATTTGTCGTCTTATCTTGACAGGATCTTCACGTGAAGCGTATATATTCTTACCTTTATAGATGATTTCACCCTCTAAGGAAAAACCTGGAATGATATCATTCATTCGATTAAAAGATCGAATAACTGAGCTTTTCCCGCAACCCGAAGGACCAATTAATGCGGTAATTTTATTTTTAGGTACCTGTAAATTAAAATCCTCCACTACCAAATTCTTACCATACATAAGATTTAATTGATTAGCTGTAATTATGGTTTCTTCTTGAGAAAAATTTATGGAATACGATTGAAAGTTTTTTGTGGTTTGCATTTAATTACCATTTAATTTCAAATTTTTTACGAAGATAAATTGCAATCCCATTCAACATGAATAGAACCAACAATAAAACAATAATTCCTGCTGCAGCTAAATGGACTCGATATTCAGGTTGCGGCAATGTTATCCAGTTATAAATTTGTATTGGAATAGCAGTAAACTGATCCCAAAGTGATTTAGGAAGAAATGGTACATAGGTAAAAGCACCCATAATAATGAGTGGGGCTGTTTCGCCAATTGCACGACTGAGAGATAAAATCATGCCAGTCAAAATTCCTGGAAATGCAATCGGCAGAACCAGTGTACTGATCACATACCATTTTGTTGTTCCTAATGCATAACCTCCTTCACGAATCGAAGGTGGTACTGCCCGAATTGCTTCTCTTGATGCAATGATTACAACAGGTAGGATTAATAATGACATTGTCAAAGCTCCTGCCACCATACTTCGACCAAACGGCAAATGAATTTCTAACCAGGGGATCCCAAATAAGAAAAATTCCCAGCCACCTGTTGCACCAGTTTCAATTGGTATTTTGAAGAAATCAACCAACCAGCTGCCCTTGAGAAAACAAACCGAACATTCTCCCAAAAACTACCAGACCTAACATTCCATAAACAATCGATGGAACTCCTGCTAAATTGTTAATATTTAAATTGATAAAATCGGTTAATTTGTTCTTCGGAGCATATTCCTCCAAATAAATTGCAGCACCAACTCCAACGGGAAAACTAAATAAACCTGTTAATCCAATCACGATTATACTACCAACAATCGCAGATTTCATGCCTGCATTCTTCAGGTTTTCTTGAATGATAATTTGTAAACAATTCAGGTCTTAGCCAGGAAGAACCTTCAACTGCAATATCAATAATTAAAACCGTCAACATCAATAGTCCAAATAAGACGGAAAATAATAAAACAATATTAAATATCTTTTCCGCCCGATTTCGTTTTTTAATATTCTCCCGATATTCTTTAAGCTTAATTGAATTTTTTTTCTGTTCTTCCATTAATCATAAACCTCTCTAAATCTCTTCAGAACAATAGAGCTTATAATATTCATAACAAAAGTCATCGCAAACAATGTGGCTCCAACAGCAAAAATTGATTGTCCATTAATTGATCCTGCTGGAGCATCTCCAAAACTGACCTGGACAATAAACGCAGTCATTGTTTGAATACCATCTAATGGATTCAATGTCATCCTTGGTGTTGCCCCTGCCGCAATAGTTACTGCCATGGTTTCTCCGACCGCTCGAGAAATACCGATAATAAAGGCGGAAATGATCCCGCTTAATGCTGCAGGTACCACAACTTTTGTTGACACTTCAAACTTGGTTGAACCAAGTGCATATGCGCCTTCACGTAATGATCTGGGTACAGCTCTCATTGCATCTTCACTGATGGAAGCCACAATAGGAATTATCATAATTCCAACAACAATAGAAGCACTTAATGCATTAAAAAAACTAACTCTTATTCCTAATCCATCTTCTAAAACTCTCTTTAACAATGGAGTAATAAAAGAAAGTGCGAAATAACCATAAACCACCGTCGGAATCCCTGCCAATAATTCCAGAAGCGGTTTTAAAACACTTCGTAATCGATCTGAAGCATACTCGCTCATAAAAATAGCTGCTCCAAGACCTAAAGGAATTGCAATCGCACCGGATATCACTGCAATCATCATTGTCCCCAGTATCAATGGCAGAACACCAAAATTTTCCGGAACGATCTTTGAAGCCAATGGACGCCAGGTAGTACCTGTGAAAAATGTTAATAAATTGACTTCAGGACGAAGAAAGAATGCAATAGCTTCTGAGAATAAAGAGAAAATAATACCAATGGTAACCAAGATTGAAAATATTCCGCAACCAAACAAAATGATTGCTACCAATCTTTCCCGAAAATTTCTTACACCAATTGAGTTATTGAACAGACATTATTCGTGAAGTTTGATTTTTTAACATAAAATATAAACCTAATTCTTTCTCAAAAATTGAGAGGCAGGTGTGACCCACCTGTCTCTCAATAATCCAGATTTCATTTTTAAATTTATTGTGACATTCCAGCAAGTAGTTCTAAATTAGATTCATATGTTCCAGAAGGAGGCATACTATAACCCACGTCACCCATAATCGCTGGTCCACCATCTGCTCCAAAGAAGAAGCGCACAAACTCTACAACCTGTGGTTTCGTTTGTAAGCTGTTTTGGTTGACGTAGATGAATAAAGGTCGCGATAATGGATTGTATGTCCCGTTCTGAACAGTTTCATCACTGGGTAATACTGCATTTCCATCACTATTGACAACCGGGACTGCTTTTACGCTGTCTTTGTTGTTGATGTAGTAAGCAAATCCAAAGAAACCAAAGGCGTATTTCTCATTTGCAATTCCATCCAACAACACATTGTCATCGCTCGAGAAGGTCGTGTTTTCGTCCTGGCGTAAATCTTCATCACCACTCACACCTTCGACTACTTCAGTCATATAATCACGTGTGCCGGAATCTGGATCAGGAATAAAGAATAGGATCTCTTCATCTGGATAGGTTGGATCTAAATCTGACCATTTGGTGATTGTGCTGCTGGCACCTAACAGAGCTGCTAATTGTTCTGCACTTATCTCAGTCAACCAGTCATTTTCAGGGTTCACCATCACGGTCAAACCATCTAATGCCACCAGGTATTCTACATATTCAATTCCGTTGGACTGACATATTTCCTTTTCAGAGTCCTTTATCGGCCTTGAGGCATCACTGATGTCGGTTTCTCCCACACAAAATACTTTGAAACCACCACCAGTTCCAGATAAACCTACGGATACTCGCACATTTGGCGCTACCAGAGCAAATTCTTCTGCTACGGCTGTGGTGATCGGGAACACGGTACTGGATCCATCAACTATCACATCTCCTTCTAGGGTGGTCAAATCAACTTTTGTCGCACCAGTTTCTTTTATCAATGTGCCTGCAACTGCAGAAGCAAGTAAGTTCTAAATTAGATTCATATGTTCCTGAAGGAGGCATGCTATAACCCACGTCACTCATGATGGCTGGTCCACCATCCGGCTCCAAAGAAGAAGCGCACAAACTCTACAACCTGTGGTTTGGTCTGTAAGCTGTTTTGGTTGACGTAGATGAACAAAGGTCGTGATAATGGATTGTATGTCCCATTCTGAACAGTCTCATCACTGGGTAATACTGCATTTCCATCACTATTGACAACTGGGACGGCTTTCACACTGTCTTTGTTGTTGATATAGTATGCATATCCAAAGAAGCCAAAAGCAAATTTCTCATTTGCAATTCCATCCAACAACACATTGTCATCGCTCGAAAAGGTAGTATTCTCATCCTGGCGCAAATCTTCATCTCCACTCACACCTTCGACTACTTCTGTCATATAATCACGTGTCCCGGAATCTGGATCAGGAATGAAGAAAAGGATCTCTTCTTCTGGATAGGTTGGGTCTAAATCTGACCATTTGGTGATTGTGCTGCTGGCACCTAACAGAGCTGCTAATTGTTCTGCACTTATCTCAGTCAACCAGTCATTTTCAGGATTTACCATCACGGTCAAACCATCCAATGCCACCAGGAATTCTACATATTCAATTCCGTTGGATTGACATGTTTCTATTTCAGAGTCTTTGATCGGTCGTGAAGCATCACTGATGTCCGTCTCTCCTACACAAAATACTTTGAAACCACCACCGGTTCCAGATAAACCTACCGATACTCGCACATTCGGCGCAACCTGTGCAAATTCTTCTGCTACGGCTGTGGTAATCGGGAACACTGTACTGGATCCATCAACTATCACATCACCTTCTAAGGTGGCTAATTCTGAACTGCTAGCAGGTTCATCTTCGGAAACATTGGTCGGTTCAGCTTGATTTGACTCCGGTTGACTGGGAGCAGGAGTAGCATTTGATCCACTACATGCAGCCAGTATTAATGACGAAATAACGAAAACCAATAACAATGAAACAATTTTCTTACGCAACATTCTTTTTTCTCCTTTTATCATTTTTGCGTTTTATCATCATCCAAATATAACTTACACAACTTAACTGTAATTTAAGGGGAGGTTAAGGTTTGTTGAAGGAAATCAATGATTTTGTTAATAATTGTTAATTTACGTACGATGATTAAAATGTCTTAAACTTCAAGAATAATTAAATAAGTGGGAAGTTCTCAAAATTTATTTACATTTTATTAACATGAATTTGAACTCTTATTAACGGAGGAGCGGTAAAATCGTAAGATGTGATTAGTGAGATCGTTTATATCCGTTTTTATTTTATTTTTCCGATTAAGATAAAATAAAAATGATGAAGGAAAAACAATGGTATTGGAATCGATGAAAATACAAATATCAGTAAAAAACTTTAATTTTTTTTATGGTAAATTCCAGGCATTGAGGGACATCAATTTTGAAATACCAGAACGGCAAATCACCGCCATTATTGGTCCATCTGGATGCGGAAAAAGTACTTTTATAAGATCATTTAACCGCATGAATGATTTGATCGCATCTGTTACAGCGAAAGGCGAAATAAATCTGGATGGGGAGAATATTCTCCAACTTGATCCGGTTACTTTAAGGAAAAAAATAGGGATGGTTTTTCAACGACCGAATCCATTTCCTAAGTCAATTTATGAAAATGTTGCCTACGGTCCTAGAGCCCATGGGATTAAAAATAAAAATCAATTAGATGAGATCGTTGAAAAAAGTTTAAAAGATTCTTTTTTATGGGATGAAGTCAATAAAGACTTGAACAAATCCGGACTTTCACTCTCGGGTGGTCAACAACAAAGATTATGTATTGCCAGGGCTTTAGCTGTAGAACCTGAAATCATTTTGATGGATGAACCTGCATCCGCTCTGGATCCTATCGCTACTTTGAAAATTGAAGAATTAATGCAAGAATTGAAACAGAAGTACACGATCGTGATCGTTACTCACAATATGCAACAGGCAGCCCGTGCTTCAGATTACACGGCCTTTTTTAATATGCTGCCAGATCGAGCTGGTTATCTGGTTGAACATGATATAACACAAAAAATCTTCACCAATCCGAAAGAGAAATTGACTGAGGATTATGTTTCAGGAAAATTTGGTTAATACATTTTAAATTGAAAGGTCATTATGTCCCGAAAATTATTCGCTCAAAAGATACAGAATATAAAAGATGAGGTCTTGCTACTTGGTAGTATGGTAGAAGATGCAGTAGTAAAATCTGTGCAATCTTTAAAAATGAAAGATGTAAAACTGGCAAAAAAGATTTACCAGCATGACATCGAATTAAATGACAAAAGATTTGCGATTGAAAATGCCATATTGATCGTTATCGCCACACAACAGCCAATGGCACGGGATCTCAGGCAGCTAGCTGCAATGCTGGATGTAATTAGTGAACTTGAAAGAATGGGGGATTACGCCAAAGGAATTGCAAAAGTAGCAATAAAAATTCACGATATTGATCTGGATATTCCAATTAGGGAAATTGAAAAAATGTCCGAATTAGCAATCAGCATGCTACATAAAGCACTCACAGCTTTTATTCTTGAAGATTCTCGAACTGCGTCGCAAATCCCTTACGATGATGATGCAGTCGACCATCTTTACGAAGATATTTATCATAAAGCAGTCGATATAATGATGAAAGATCCACAAAATATTGATAATTCAAACTTAATTATGTGGGTTGGGCATAATCTTGAGCGTTTAGCAGATCGAGTAACAAACATTTGTGAAAGAACAGTTTTTATTGCAACCGGGGAATTAATGGAATTAGAAGTCGATGAAGACGACGATCAACTAGATTTAGAATAACACCACTCAGGAAAATAGTTAGCATGCGCTTCTGAAAATGAAGCGCTTTTTTATTTGAAAATATGATTGATTTTGTGGATAATTGTAAGAACACGTACTTGTAGAGGAGTTTTTTATGGAAACCTTTGAGAAAATTATCATAAGGTCTTATGTTGCAGATTTATTTAAGTCTCAGATATCTTATTTAGAAAACCAAATTGAGGGACTTGTTTATGAGGAAAATATTGAATTCTTGCATCACACTCGGGTCATGAGTTCGCAGAATTCGTAATACTATAACCGTATTCTCCCCATTTATCGGCAAAAAAAATTCAAAAAGATGGTTTAACTCATTTAAGAAACTGACTAAATCACTCACGAAGGTAAGAGACCTGGATGTTCAGATTGCATTCCTTGAAAAAGAAATTTCTGAAATATCTGAACAAAAATATTTAACTGGACTGCAGAGATTACTTCTCAGGAAACAACAATTGCGAGAAAAAAAACAATCAGGTGTAAAGCAATCAATCCTTGATTTTGAAAAAGAAAAATCATTGTCTGAAATTCAGTTATTTATCGATAACAATCCCTTTGATTCTGAAAACTTTTCCCCTCCGAATGAACTAAAACGTATTGGTCATTTAGAAGTTGAAAAATTAACCAAAATATGTTTTTCTTTTGTTCCTTTTATTACAAGCCCGAATAATACTGAAGCTTTGCATAGTTTAAGAATTGCCATGAAAAACCTGCGTTACACAACAGAATTATTTAATCCAATTTATCCAGAATTAGAGTCATTTATTTCTACGATGAAAAAATTCCAGGATGATTTAGGCGAAATTCATGATTATGATGTTTGGTTGGAAGATCTGGATCGCTTTTTAGTTGAAGAAAAACATAGAATCAATAAGTTTTACGGTCAAACAGGGCCATTTAACTTTATTAAACCGGGAATTACTTATTTAGTCGATGATATTAATAACCGTAAAATAAAAACTCACGAAAAATTCCTGGAAAGATGGAATGAACAATTTCAGAACCAATTTTGGTCAAAATTAAGATTGGTTTTTGAAATCAACGAAAATTAAATTTTTTTCAAACCAAATCAAAGAGGTAAAAATGGGTCAAACATCTACTCCAATCTCACCTATTGAGCAACTTAAGAAGGAATTAGCAGCCACACAAAGGGATGCAAATGATTTACAAAGCAAGGTAAATTTGTCTGCAATTCATGACAAACTCGAAGATTTACAAACCACAGTGAATGGTTTAGAGAAACGCATTAGGGACCTTCGTCAAAAAAACTATATATTCGACCCAACTCTCGAGATAAATGCCCAGAATCTTGTTAGACGTTGGCAACCAATTCAAACAACTACCAAAGTACGCCTTAACCAGGAATTAATTCATCTAAATGCTGAAATCAAACCTATTGAACAACAGGTCGTCAGAGCGTCTGCAAATCCTAATAATGTTGCAATGACACGTCAAATTCTCAACCCACTAAATGTAAGCATCGAGAATTTATCCAAAAAAATATCTGCTTCTGAAAGTCTTTTACGGGGAATGTACGATTTATTCGAACGAGAATTGAATTTATACACAAAAAATCTCCAAAATATCGAATGGACTGTAAAGGCGTTTGAATCCTCTAATATCAAATTACTTGTGCATGAGTTTTTGATTATGGGGGTAAAAGCTGTCTGGACTAAAGATGGAAAAGAGGATAAGGATGATCCTGAAGGTATCCTGTATTTAACAGATCAACGCATTTTCTTTGAACAAAAAGAAGAAGTAGCAACCAAGAAATTCCTGTTTATCACTAAGGAGAGAGAGTTACGGCAAGAGGTACTGATCGATATTCCTGTACAAATGATTGAATCAGTTCAAACAGCAAAACAAGGAATTTTTAAAAACCAGGATTTTCTAGAAATAAATTTTGCCTCAGGTGCACAATACAATTCTGCCCAATTTCATATCCACAATCAAGATTGTGAAGATTGGAAGGGATTGATAAACAAGGTTCAATCCGGGGATTTTGATAAAAACCGAACGGAAGAAGTTGATAAGGAAGTCATCGAAAAGATCAAAAATGCTCCTACAATATGTCCACAATGTGGTGCTACAATAACCGTCCCAATTCTAAGAGGTATGGAACAATATTCCTGTGAATTTTGCGGATTTATTATCAAATTGTAGAATTCATTCTATGCATTTCTCCTAGTTCCCATACATACAATTTTCTTATTTATTGTTAACCAATAACTGATAATCGAAGTTTACAATAAAAGAGAATGAAAAGGTTAATAGGAGTTAAAAATGAACCTGGAGAAATTTACCCAAAAAGCTCAGCAGGCAATTATTAATGCCCAGGAAATTGCACAGGAAAATAATCATCAAAATATTGAAAATATCCATCTACTAGCTGCATTATCCAGACAGGATGAAAGTATTGTTCCAGCGATTATTACCAAAATTGCTGGAAGTATGATTGCGATTCGAGATGAAATTGAGAAAGAACTAGAAAAACGCCCAAAAATTTATGGTGCTACTGGACAGGTTGGACTATCCAAACCTGCGAATGACACATTATACAGTGCAGAAAAATTTGCAAAAGGCATGAAGGATGATTACGTCTCTACAGAACATATTTTACTTGCCCTGACAGAAAGCTCTGATGCGTCTTTGTTGAAACAATTTGGCATCACGAAGGATGCAGTCTTAAAAGCTCTGGTCGAAATTCGTGGAAATCAACGTGTCACCAGTCAAAATCCAGAAGATACTTACCAGGCATTGGAAAAATATGGACGTGATCTCACATCCATGGCACGTCAGGGAAAACTAGATCCTGTAATTGGCAGAGATGAAGAAATTCGAAGAATTATTCAGATCTTATCCCGTCGTAGTAAAAATAACCCGGCATTAATTGGTGAACCTGGTGTAGGAAAAACTGCTGTTGTTGAAGGATTAGCACAACGGATAGTAAATGGTGATGTACCTGAGGGGTTAAAAAATAAGACTTTATTTCAATTAGATATGGGTGCACTGGTAGCTGGTGCTAAATATCGTGGTGAATTCGAGGAAAGATTAAAAGCCGTTTTGAAAGAAATTCAAAATGCTGAAGGCCAAATTATCCTATTTATTGATGAAATGCACACTGTTATTGGAGCTGGAGCAGCTGAAGGGGCTATGGATGCTGGTAATATGTTAAAGCCAATGCTGGCCCGTGGTGAGCTGCATATGATTGGTGCGACAACCCTGGATGAGTACCGAAAACATGTGGAAAAAGATGCTGCCCTGGAGCGCCGTTTCCAGCCAGTCATGATCAAAGAGCCTTCTGTTGAAGATACCATCAGTATATTACGGGGATTAAAAGATCGTTATGAAGTGCACCATGGAGTCAGAATCACAGATCCGGCAGTCATTGCTGCTGCCACTTTATCAAACCGCTATATTACAGATCGCAAATTACCGGATAAAGCTATCGATCTTATTGATGAAGCCGCTGCCCGATTGAGAACAGAAATTGATTCCAAACCGCAAGCTTTGGATGAAATTGATCGAGATATTATGCAATTGGAAATTGAACGGCAGGCGTTAACCAAAGAGACTGATTCTGCCAGTAAAGGGAGATTGAAGAAAATTGAACAGGATTTGGCAAATCTACGCGAAGAATCGAGTCAATTAAGCGCCCGTTGGAATATGGAAAAAGCTGCAATTTCTGAATTAAGAGATATAAAAGAAAAAATTGAAAATACAAACCTAGAAATTGAAAAAGCAGAAAGAGTTTCTGATCTTGAAAAAGCAGCACGTTTACGCTATGGAACCTTAAGAGAATTATCCGAAAAACGAGTGGCTGCAGAGGAAAAGCTTAAAGCAACTTCAAGGGGTCTCAGCATTATTAAAAGAAGAAGTAGATGCAGAAGAAATAGCAGGCGTTGTTTCCAGATGGTCGGGTATCCCAATAACCCGTTTGTTGGAAGCTGAAATGCAGCGATTAGTGCACATGGAAGAAGAACTCAACAAACGCGTCATTGGACAGGATGAAGCCATCAACACGGTTTCTAACACAATACGACGTGCACGAGCAGGTTTACAGGACCCAAACCGTCCGATTGGTTCATTCATTTTTCTTGGACCTACTGGTGTTGGTAAGACTGAACTCGCACGTGCATTAGCTGAGTTTCTTTTCAATGATGAGCGATCAATGATTCGAATTGACATGAGTGAATATCAGGAAAGACACACTGTCTCCCGATTGGTAGGCGCTCCTCCCGGCTATATTGGATATGATGAAGGTGGACAATTAACTGAAGCAGTTCGACGGCGACCATATAGTGTCATCCTGTTTGACGAAATAGAAAAAGCACATCCTGAAGTTTTCAATATTCTGCTTCAATTATTGGATGATGGTAGGTTGACCGATGGGCATGGTAGAACTGTTGATTTTAAAAACACAGTTGTGATTATGACCAGCAATTTGGGAGGTGGAATTTGGTACCAGGAAGAAAACATCCGTCCAGAAAAGATTCATGAAATTCTCCGGAATCATTTCCGACCGGAATTTCTGAACCGAATCGATGAAATAATCATCTTCCATCGTTTGACCAAAGATGATCTAAAGCAAATAATCAAAATTCAACTGGGTTTATTAACTGAAAGGTTAAAGGACCGTGGATTAAAAATTACACTTAAGCCAGAAGTATTGGAATATCTTGCTGAGGTCGGATACGATCCTGATTTTGGAGCACGCCCATTGAAAAGATCTATTCAGAGAGAGATCATGGATCCATTAGCGATGAAATTGCTCACATCGGAAATTAAGGATGGGCAAGAAGTCGTTGTTTCAATGGATTCTGGCAACCTGGTTTTCACAGCGAAATAAAAAATTTCTGAAGTAGAATGGGAAAATTAATATCCCATTCTATTGATTTAAATCCCCTGAAAAAGGTCTTTTTCTATTTTTTCACCAGGAGAAGGTTCAGGAAAAGCTCTCATAAACCGATCTTTACTCCCCAAAATCCTTTGGAGCCAACCCATCAATCCACCACTCACTCGGCTTCCACCTTGGCTGGAATGACAGGCAGATGCTTCATCACGACGGTTTGCAACCTTTGCATAATGAATAATCGCATGTGTTGGAAAATGTACTTCTGCAATCGAAATAAGATCGATATCTTTATTTTTTCCAAATTTTCTGGGATCTTTACCAATCAATCGCAATAATCTGACTGTCCATCTCAGAAAATCTTTAGGAATACTGTGAAAATACAATTTTTTGATCTGATACGGATCTTGATTTAGATTGTCCTGATAGGTTGGGTCTGCAGACAGTGTAAAAGCCTTAACAGTCGCTTCATGAATTTTTATGTGATCTGGATGCCTGTACCCGCCAATTGGATCAAAAGTAATAATAACATCAGGTTGAACACGGCGAATAATTTGCACAACTTCCTCAGCTACTTTCTCAACCTTCGCTGAAAATAATGAATCAGGATGTTGATTATGTTCTGATCCTGCCATTCCAGAATCACGATAATTTAGAAAAATCACTTCTTTTATTCCCAAATTTTTTGCAGCACAGCGTAATTCATATTCTCTTCGTTCTGCTGGAGAATTAAATCCCTTTAAGAATTCTTCATCCATTTCCCCCACTTCTCCTCGTGTTGCACATATCAGATATACGTCCGCGCCTTCATCGGCATATTTTGCCAAGGTGCCACCCATGCCAAATGTTTCATCATCAGGATGAGCCAAAACTGCCATCAAAGATAAATTTTTATTCAATTCCATTCATTTTGCTCAATTCTTAATACAAAAAAGATTCCGGATCAATTTCCCTTACCCAGGCATTTGTTCCACCGGTGAGGTTAAATATATTCTGAAATCCTGAATTCCGCAGTTTTTGTACAACTCTACCGGATCTGATACCATTACGACAATAAAATATGACTGGGGCATTTTCGTCTGCAAACATTTCAGAATTGATTCGCTCGTATGGAATATTTTCACTTTCAGGAATTAGTACAACTTCACGCTCAACCAAATCACGAACATCAATAAGACGTATCTTTTTTCCAGAGTCAATCGATGCCTTTAATTGTTGCACACTCCATCCCCACTCTTGTGGATGAGGATTTTTCTGTTCATGAATCTCACAAAAAAATTCTGTATCTTGCAATGTGAAAATATCCGGATCGGTACCACAAATTTTACAATTAGGATTCTTTTTTAGTTGGATGGTTTGAATAGAAAGGTCAATTGCATCATAAAGATACAATTTTCCGTAAGGATTGTTATCCAATCCAAGGATAAGTTTTATTGCTTCTGTCGATTGAATGGTTCCTACTGTACCTGGTAAAACACCGAAAACCCCACCTTCACCGCAGCTTGGAACAACACCTGGAGGAGGAGGTGTCGGGAAAACACAACGGTAACAAGGTCCATGTTGCGCATCAAATACACTTACCTGCCCCTCAAAACGAAAAATCGATCCATAAATGTAAGTTTTTTGTTGAAAAACACAGTAATCATTTAGTAAATATCGAGTGCTGAAGTTATCACTACCATCCACGATGATCTGATAATTTTTTCCAATTCTTTCAATATTTTCCGTGGTTAACATTTCATTAAATGTTTCAATCTTAACAAACGGGTTTAAGTCTTCAAGATATTGTTTGGCTGAGTCAACTTTTGGTATACCAATCTTTGTTGTAGAGTGAATGACCTGTCGTTGTAAATTTGAGTCCTCAACAACATCGTAATCAACAAGTCCTATCGTTCCCACCCCAGCTGCAGCGAGATATAAAGAAATGGGTGATCCCAGTCCGCCTGTCCCAACGATCAAAACACAGGCATCTTTCAATTTTTGTTGCCCAGATAATCCGACTTGAGGAATCAATAAATGTCTTGAATAACGTAATACTTCTGGTTGAGTTAGTTTTTGTGCCATAGTTATCTCCGAAATGAATCATACCAAAAGAATTACCAATTTCAATCAAAACATTAGATGTTTCCAGATTTAGAAAATGATAAAATGAAATTATGGATATTATCCTGACGCATGAACAAGCAGATTTCGATGCAATCGCCTCATTAACCGCTGCAGCCCTACTGGATGCGAATGCAATTGCGATCCTACCGAATCGGATTAAACAGAAATGTGCGCGCATTTCTGGATCTTTGCGGAAATGAATTACCTCTTCATCATTATAAAGATATCTCTCCCATTAAAATTGAACATATTACACTCGTAGACACACAGGCATTGGTTACTTTGAAAGGGATATCAAAAAATACGACAGTCCATGTTATTGATCACCACCAAAGAAAAAAAGATTTGCCGGATCAATGGACTGCAGTGTTTGAAAGTACCGGTAGTTGTACAACAATTTTGGTGGAGGAACTGAAAAAGAGAAATGGTTCACTATCGATCTTTTTGTCAACCCTATTTTTATTGGGAATTTATGAAGACACCGGTTCGTTATCCTACGCCAACACAACACCAAAAGATTTGCACGCTGCCGCTTTCTTAATTGAAAAAGGTGCCAGTCTGGCTATTGCAAATCAATATCTTAATCCCCCTTTGTCTGACCAACAACGAGCAGTTTATGAACGTTTACTGATGAGAACCCAACATTTTGATATCCATGGAAATCGAATTGTGACTGCAATGGCAGATGCCTGCGACCTGGATGAGGAGATTTCCAGCATAGCACACAAAATTCGAGATTTACTGGATCCTGAGGCTTTATTTTTATTGGTGAAATCTCAGGAAGGCATTCGATTAATTGCCAGATCAACGACCGACCAGATAAACGTTGGAAGAATTGCGCAACAGTTTGGTGGTGGTGGGCACCCAAGAGCAGCAGCCGCATTAATCCAGGTCGATGACGGTGAACCTATCATTGAGAATATCTATAAACAATTAATTGATAAGCTACACGAATTTGTAGAACCGGCAATTTCAGCATTTCAAATCATGTCCAAACAACCTCTGCTTATCACCCCCCAAACAAGTGCAGAAGAAGCGTCCATCTTAATGAAGCGCTATGGATACGAAGGTTATCCAGTGGTTTCTGATGGAAAAATTGTTGGATTATTGAATCGCCGAAGCGTCGAACGAGCTATATCTCATAAAATGAATCTTACTGCTGCCAGCCTGATGGATACGGGTGAGATTTTTGTTGAGGTAAAGGATTCTCTCGATAAAGTGCAACAGGTCATGACAGAATCAGGTTGGGGTCAAATTCCGGTAAAAGAGGAGAATAATGGTTCAATAGTTGGGATCATTACTAGAACTGATTTATTAAAAGCTATTGGGAAACCTAGAACCACATTTGTGGACAAAAAGAACCTCTCAAAAAAGCTAAATTCTGCTCTTCCTAAAGCGCATTTCTCATTATTGAATCTGATAGCACAACACGCCCATCAACAAAAAACAGCCATTTATATCGTCGGAGGATTTGTCAGAGACCTGATACTGAACCGTCCTTCACTGGATTTTGATATCGTCGTTGAAGGCGATGCGATTCAATTTACCCAGAGTTTATTAAAAAAGTTTGGCGGTAAAGTCAACACTCATAAACGATTTGGAACAGCTAAATGGCAGATTTCTGATATTCACCAAAATTTAAAAGAAAATTATCCAGAATTTTCAGACGTAGATTTTACAGAATTACCTGAGAACTCTTGATCTCATCAGCGCACGTACTGAATTTTACGATTTTCCTACAGCCCTTCCTCAAGTTGAACAAAGTAGTATTAAACTTGATTTACATAGGAGAGATTTCACCATTAATACACTGGCCCTCAGATTGGATGGAAATCATTATGGTGAACTGTATGACTATTGGGGTGGATATGAAGACCTCGTTTCAGGCTTGATCAAAGTTTTACACTCATTGTCATTTGTTGATGATCCAACCAGGTTGATACGGGCAATTCGTTTTGAACAAAGGTTTAAATTTAGAATTGAAGACCGCACATTTCAATTGATGGAAGAAGCCAAAGATTTAATCAATCAGGTTTCTGGGGACAGGTTAAGACATGAATTAAATCTGATACTTTCGGAAACAGATCCAAAGCCAGCCTTACTCCGATTACATGAATTAAATTTCCTGCAAGAAATTCATCCCAATCTAAGTATCAATCTGGATACTATAGAAAAAATGGTCAAAATATTAAAATTGCCAATTGATCCGATCTGGCAAATAGCGCCTTTCCATGGAAACTCAAAGATTAATATCATTCTTGCTTTTATCACCTGGTTCATGAATCTAGACACCAATCCCCGACCGATCTGTAAAAGATTACGTACACCTGCTATCGTTACAGAGTCTAGTTTAAAAGCACAGCAGTCACAAAAAATGGTTTTTAAACTCGTAAATTGGAAACCTAGCGAAATCACTGAGTATCTAGATACCTTATCGCCACATATCCTTTTTATTCTTTACCATACCATTGAAGATCATCAAATCAGTGAGTTGATTCTTAAATACATTTCTCACTGGAAAAAAGTAAAACCATTCACCAGCGGAGAAGATTTACAAAAATTGGGGATTACGCCTGGACCTATTTACAAGAAAATTCTTTCCCGACTTCGCAAGGCCTGGCTGGATGAAGAAATTCTTTCCGTCGAACATGAAAATATCTTACTCGATGAAGTGTTAGCATCTTTAACAGATCATGAAAATTGACCAAGTCCATATAAATCAAACACAATCTTATCTTTGGATTGATAAAGTTATTATTCGTCATTTAATTTTCTCTGATTTACCTCAATTGGAATGGAATGGAGAATATAAACATCTGCGTCAGGTGTATTTGAATGCTTATAAAAACAGAAACCAGGGAAAAAATGTTCTCTGGGTTGCAGATCTTCCATCATATTGGGGTTATTGGTCAGGTTTTTATACAACTCAATTCGGTAAGAAAAGATCTTGCAGATGGTTTTTTCAGCGCATATCTATATTCATTCAGAATAAAACCAGAATTTAGAAATGCAGGTTTGGGATCGCGCATATACCAGGTTGTTGAAAAGGATCTTATAAAGCGAAACTTCCACGAAATAACTTTGAATGTAGCGAAAACAAATGAACCCGCTATTCGTCTATATCAAAGAATTGGATTTGAGATTGTTGGGTCTGAACCAGGTGAGTGGTCCTTTCGCGATCATGAAAACAAATTACAGAATGTAGTAGAACCAGCCTGGAAAATGGTGAAATCTATTACTCAATGATTTCTGTCTTAATTCCCACAGTATTTAACCCCTTAATCATAGTTTTTTTTACGAAGTCACTCGAAGAATCTGCTTATCACTGATATAATAATGACGTTTTGAGTGAATACCTTGACAATCTGCCTTTTTAACCATAATAATGATTGGTTTGAGAGGTTAGTTAGAAAATTAAATTTTTAGAAGGGTTAGGTTCATGAAAGAATATAAGACCGAGTCAATTCGTAACATTACATTCGCATCTCATAGTGGCGCTGGTAAAACAATTTTAGGTGAAGCATTATTAAATTTTTCAGGCGCGATCAATCGTATGGGAAAAATTGAAGATGGTTCAACCATTTCCGATTTTGACGAAGAAGAACAGCGTCGTAATATATCCATTTACACCTCTGTTTTACCTGTTGAATATAACGATCACAAAATTAATATTCTTGATACGCCCGGTTATACCGATTTTCTTGGTGAAGAAATTTCTGCTTTACGTGTTTCTGACGGAGCTATTATTCTAGTTGATGCTGTCGCTGGAATCGAAGTTGGAACCGAATTAGCCTGGACTTATAGTGGGGATAAAAATATTCCTCGTTTCATTTTGATCAATAAAATGGATCGTGAGAATGCCAATTTTAAAAAGATGGTTGATTCATTCCAGGAATTATCTGATGCTAGATTGCTTCCGTTACAATTCCCCTGGGGTGAGCAAGCAGATTTTAAAGGTGTTATTGATCTGGTCTCTATGAAAGCCTATAAAGGTGTGGGTAGCGATAGTGTTGAAATTCCTGCTGAATTTAAAGCAGCAGCTGAAGAAGCGCATGCTGCAATCATTGAAGCTGCAGCTGAAGGTGCTGATGATTTAATGGAAAAATTCTTCGAAGAGGGTACTCTTTCACCCGAAGAAATTTCTCGTGGTTTAAAATCTGTAATCAAACAGGGAAGTTTTGTTCCTGTGTTTGCTTCTTCTGCAACCCTCCAGATTGGATTGGTGCCATTATTAAATGCCATTATCAATCTTATGCCTTCTCCAGTCGATGCCGGTCCATATAAAGCCACAAATAAAGGTAATGAAGTTGAAATAACATCATCAGATTCTGGTCCTTTGGTAGCCTATGTATGGAAAACTACTGCGGATCCTTTTGTTGGAAAACAAACTTATTTCCGTGTTTATTCTGGTACGATCAATTCTGATTCCCGTGTCTGGAATCACGACAAAGGTGATGAAGAAAGATTAGGAACCGTCAGTATCCCGAGAGGAAAAGAAAATATTCCAGTGAAAACCGTTCATGCTGGTGATATAGCAATCGTTCCAAAATTATCCGAAACTGTCACTGGTAATACCCTGGGGGATAAAAGTACCCCGATTATATTGCCTTCAGCAAAATATCCAAACGCTCTTTACCGAGTCGCTGTTACTCCAAAAACACAACAAGATTCCGCAAAAATTAGTACAGTGTTAACCCGTCTTTGTGAAGAAGACATGACTTTATCCTGGTCAATGGAATCCTCGACCCGCCAAACTGTTTTACAGGGAATGGGTGATCAACACATTGAAGTCGCTGTAAGGCGAGCTTCTTCCAAATTCCAATTAAATATCAATACTGCTGAACCAAAAGTCGCTTACAAAGAAACCATAACCAAAGAAGGAATTGGAATTTACCGACACAAAAAACAAACTGGTGGCGCTGGACAGTTTGGCGAAGTGCACCTGAAGACGTTACCATCAGATGGTGAATTCGAAATGACATGGGATGTTTTTGGTGGTGCTGTATCGCAATCATACTTTACTTCCATTCAAAAAGGCATTCTCTCAACGATGAAAGATGGCATCATTGCTGGTTATCCGGTTTATGGTGTTCGTGTGTCCGTCTTTGATGGCAAAGAACATGCAGTGGACTCAAAACCAGTGGCATTTGAGATAGCCGGTCGAGAAGCCTTCAAGATTGCATTCCAGGAAGCTGGTCCTGTCCTCATGGAACCGATTATGAATGTAAAAATAATTGTTCCAGAGAATAATATGGGCGATATCCTTGGTGATCTAAACACCAAACGTGCTCGCGTTCAGGGTATGGATACCGATAAAGGTCGTTCCGTTGTCACTGCTCAGGTTCCCATGGCAGAAATGCTGCGCTACACCACCCAACTTCGTTCACTGACAGGCGGTCGCGGTATCTTCGATATGGAATTTGATCATTTTGAACGAGTCCCTGCCCACCTGCAACAGGAAATCATCAACGCGCACAAACGCGAATTAGAAGAAAAAGAATAATCTTCCTGCTGATTAAATAGGTATTTCTGTTTATAGGAATACCTATTTTTCTATTGTATTATTAGAACTTTTGTGCTATTATGTTGATAGTGATATTATTCAATTTCCAGGAGCAACAGCATTATGATTTCTTTTCATAAAATTTTCCTTGGTGTAGTAATGGGGTCTTTAATTCTGATTTTTGCAGCAACAAGACTGCTATCCACATCAGATATTGTTTCGGCTGCACCTGAGAAAAATATAGAAGCATCATCAGAAATCAATCAAACGTCAAATGAAACGAAAGCAGCCTGCACAATTTCCTCTTCCTATCCATTGGAAATTCAACTATGGTGTAATGTGATCAATATGAATGCTGAAACTTATTCCCTGGATCCAAATCTGATTGCAGCGGTTATGCTGCAGGAATCCGGAGGAAACAAAGATGCATACAGTAGCTCAGGTGCGGTAGGTTTGATGCAAATTATGCCCAAAGATGGTATTGCTGAAAAATTTATTTGTATCAATGGCCCTTGCTTTTCGAATAGACCAACCATGGAAGAATTATTTAATCCAGAATTCAATATCGAATACGGAAGTCGAATGCTGGTAAATTTATTTGCCAAGTACGGAAATTGGCGTGACACATTAAAAGCTTATGGACCTATGGATGTTGGCTATCAATATGCAGACATTGTATTATCAATTTTTGAAAATTATCAGTAAATAATTTGAATCATGTAAAATAAAAAAATGAGAAATTATTTATTGATGTTGATTTCTATTGTCGTAATCCTTTTATCTTCCTGTTCTATCCACGAAGATCCCAGATCTATGGCTTCGACTTCAGATTTCTCTGACCTATGATGGAAACCAATGTCAACCATATGAATCGTTTGTTCCTCAAGGTCAGGAGATTGAAATTACATTAATAAATGAAAGCGAATTTGACATTACCTGGTATCTAATTTTTAAACCCATTGATGGAAAATTTGAGGATCAGGACCCGAAAAATATTCTGGCTTCAGCAAGTGTTATGGCTGGAAAAATTGCAGTATCCACTTTCACAGCTCCAAATTTACCCGCCCGTTATGACAGTTTATGCATTCGGGATGCTGATTCTGATAAAAGAGCATTGACATATCTATTGGTTGTGCAACCCTATGAGGAGTAAATTTCCATGATTTACAACAAAAAAATCTTCACAAGCAATCTAACAGTGGTATAATAGCCAACATTGAGCGGGAGTCGCCAAGTGGTAAGGCATTAGCCTTCCAAGCTAACATTCGCGGGTTCGAATCCCGTCTCCCGCTCCTGAAAAGCTGATCAATTGATCAGCTTTTTTCTTAATATCCTCTTAGTCTTTTTGAATGACAGGAACAAGCACTGTATAAACTGCTTGATATGCCAACGATTGATCTGAGTATCCTTCTGAATTCATTCCACCCAGAATATAAAGCCGGGTTTCATAAGATAAAACAGCAGGTAATAATCCAATTTCATTCGGTGGGGTTTCAATTTCTACCCAGGAGTCCCTGGGTGGCAAATATTGGATGATAGGAAGGAATTCTTCATTCGATCCTTTTCCGCCTGCAGTATAAACCATATCTGCCAGGACGATTGAATTCATTCCATATCTGGCTTCAGGCATATCAGCAGCATCTTCCCATGCATTTTCGCCTAACAATTCTCTTTGAGGATAGTAAACATAGTGATTACCAATAACCCCCGACTCATTTTTACCACCTATCAAATGTATTTGACCACCCAACACAACAGCGGAAGAGTAAGCAATGGTTGTTTGCATGCTTCCAAATAGGTTCCATTCGGTCACACCGGGATCATAAACATAAATGCTATCCAGATAGTTTTTTCCATCAAAGCCCCCAAATAAATATAATTTTCCTTCATATGGAACTAAAGCATAACCACTGATAGGAATGGGCAACTCAGCCCCTTTTTCCCAGGTGTTAGCTCTCGGATTGTAGATCATTAATCCAGATATAACTTTGTTTTCATCATCAATACCACCTGGAAGATATATTCTCTCACCCAAGCTGGCTACTTGAAAGTCTTTTAGGGCTTTTGGAAGTGTCGCTCCTTCTGACCAGGTATCCAAATCTAAATCGTAAATAAATAACCTGTCAGAAATAGAATTTTCACTGACACCGCCAAATATCAAGAATTTGTTTTCATAACGGACAAATCCCATCCCGGATAGTGCTTGAGGTAACCCTTGAATAGACGTCCATCGCTTTGAAGTTAATTCCTCCAATTCGGCTACTGTTATCCCTCCCTCAGGCTCAGTTGTGGGAGATAAAACACGATTAATTAAAAACCCTGCTAAAACAAGAATAATCAGACCTAATCCAATAATAATTAATAAATTCTTTTTCGAGCTATCAGGGGCAAGTATGTCCTGCTGTTGCACCTGCCAATTAACGTCATCAATTGGATAAACTTCATCTGGTTTTCCGGTCGTAACTGATCCAGGCGAATCGACCAAACCCATCCGAATTGCAGTCATGGTAGCTTCTGTTCTTGATAAAACCCCCAATTTTCCAAAAATATTTCTTAAATGTACTTTAACTGTATTAGGACTGATTGTTAATGCATGAGCGATTTCTTTATTACTGGCTCCAGTCGCAACCAACCGGATAATTTCTATCTCTCGTTCGCTTAGTTCATTCTCATCAGTCATTTATTAATTATATCCTAGGAGAGTGTCAGGATTTAGAATATTATAATTTGTATTTATCATCCTGATTTGTCAGACAAATTACATATTCATACAAAAATGTCTTGATTTTTCTTTCAATATTTTATAAACTTATACTAAACTAAATTCTATAATAATTAATTTTCAATTATTTTTTTACAAAATACTTTCTATGCAATTATCATACGCAAATAAAACGAATTGCGTTTTACTATCCATAACTTAAAATCTATTCTCAGGAGGTGAAATTCACGAAAAGTAATCGATGTTTAAGTCCTTTAGTCACTGTGTATAAATCCAAATTTAATTTTAACCAAGGAGAAGTTCCAAAATGAAGCAACTAAAAATAATTGTAATTTTTGCCCTATTGGTCACAGTATTACTGAGCGCATGTCAGCCTGCAGCCCCAGCAGCTGAAGAACCAGCAAGTAGTGACACTCCATTGTTCTTTGGCGCATTTGCCACAGCCATTGAAGAACCCTGGGATGGTGTTATCCACACAGCATTACAGAAAGCTGCAGACGAAGGCAAAATTAAATATGAGTATACCGATGATATTGGATACTCAGGTGATATGGAAAGAATCTTGCGTGAAGTTTCTGAAAGCAAAAAACCAGCCGCAATTTTTGGTGATGCCTTCGGTAATGAAGAAGCCGTCCGCCGTGTTGCCAAGGATTACCCTGAAATCGCTTTCGTATTCGGTTCAGGCTTTGGTCCTTCAGAACCCAATGTTGCCGTATTTGACAACTGGATCCATGAGCCAGCATATCTTTGTGGTCTAATGGCTGGCGGATTGACTGAAACAGGTGTAATTGGCGTTGTTGGTGGTCTCCCGGTACCTGAGGTTAATCGTATCGTTAATGCTTTCATTGAAGGTGTCAAGGAAGTAAATCCGGATGCCACAGTGCTTGTTTCCTTCATCAACAGCTGGTTTGATCCGGCTGCAGCCAAAGAAGCCGCTCTGGCGCAGGTTGATAATGGTGCTGATGTTCTCTTTGCAGAGCGCTTTGGTGTTATTGACGCTGCTGTTGAAAATGGCTTATATGCCTTTGGCAACATGAGTGATCAATATGAATTAGGCCCGGATTATGTCGTCAATAGCCCGGTGTGGAATATGACACCAACTGTTGAGTACGTCATTAATCAGGTCAAAGGTGGCACTTTTACTGCCCAGGATTTGAAAGATTTCAGCATGGTTGGTAAAGGTGGAGCCTCATTAGCCCCATGGCATGGTATGGATGCAAAATTACCAGCTGATATTCTTAGTTTAGTTAATCAACGTGAACAGGAAATCAAAGACGGTCTCTTCCGTGTAAATATCGCCGAAGAAGCTCCAGCTGGTTCAAACTAAATCAAAAATAATGTCAGGGCTTACCACTTTTCACCTGACATTTATTTTTAATTAGCAATTTTTCTCTCCCCTCTAAGTAGAGGGGAGAGAAATGTCGGAGAAAAAATGTACATAGTAGATATGCAAAAGGTCACCAAGATATTTGGTGAACTGGTGGCAAACGACCATGTCGATTTTCAGCTTCGCAAAGGTGAAATTCACGCCTTATTGGGTGAAAATGGAGCCGGAAAAACAACATTGATGAGGATTTTATACGGTCTTTATCAACAAACAACTGGCGATATATTTATTGATGGCGAAAAAGTCACAATAAATTCACCTAAGGATGCGATTAGAAAAGGTGTTGGAATGGTTACACAACACTTTGCGCTGGTTCCTCCTATGACCGTGGCTGAAAATGTAGTACTTGGTTACACAGACAGCTTCGTACTAGATCAAACTGCAATAGAAAAAAAGGTGGGCGAAGCTGCTGGCCAGTTTGGTTTGGATATAAATCCAAAATCTATCGTCAGGCACTTATCGGTAGGTCAGAGGCAAAGGGTTGAAATTTTGAAAGCATTATATCGAAATGCCAAAGTTTTAATCCTGGATGAACCTACAGCTGTGCTAGTACCTCAAGAAGTTGATAGTTTATTTGAAACGCTTAATCGGCTTCGAAAAGATGGTTTGTCGGTTATTTTTATTAGCCATAAACTAGATGAAGTAACAAAAATTACAGATCGTGTCACTGTCTTGCGGGATGGAAAATCTATTGGTACCGTAGATACAGTTAATGTTACACAAAAACAATTAGCAGCCATGATGGTTGGTCGTGACACATTTGGTGTTAGCAGACAAACCGAAATAAACCCGGACAATAAGAAAATATTAGAAGTTGAAGGCCTAAGTGCTTTGGATGACAAAGGTCTTCCTGCTTTAAAGAATTTAAAATTATCAATCCGATCAGGAGAAATCCTGGGGATAGCTGGTGTTGGCGGTAATGGGCAGAAAGAACTAGCTGAAATACTAAGTGGTGTAAAATCACCAACCAGTGGTGTCATAAAAATTAATGATAACAATTTAATTGGCAAGGATCCCTCGGAGTTTTCAAAAATGGGGATGGGACGAATTCCCGAAGATAGGCATGAAGGGGTCGTTGGCGACCTGACAGTATATGAAAATCTTGCTCTGGAACATTTAGATGAATACTCAAAAAATGGTTTCCTCGATAAAAAAGCAATTCGCAAGAATGCAGATGAGTTAATTAAGAATTTTCAAATCAAAGCAAAACCTACCGATAGAATACGAACACTCTCTGGTGGAAATATGCAAAAAGTGTTGTTAGCGAGAGTTCTTTCCAGGCAACCTGAAGTAGTTATCGCACCACAACCTACCCGAGGACTCGATGTTGGCGCAACGGAATATGTCCGTCAACAATTATTGGAGCAAAGATCGAGGGGGGCTGCCGTCCTGTTGATATCAGAAGATCTGGATGAGATTTTAAGTATTTCGGACAGAATCGCTGTCATTTATGAGGGTGAAATTGTTGGAACGATCGATGCTCAGGATGCCACTCCTGAAAAATTAGGGTTAATGATGTCTGGCGCACTCAAAGAGGAGGCATGATGGAAAACGTTGAAAAACCTCGCTGGCGTCTGGTGAAAACGGATAACCCACCTTTTTGGGTCAAACCACTCATTCCAGTACTCGCATTGATTGGAACCTTTATTCTCACCTCTGCTTTGATATTATTAGCAGATGCAAACCCATTTGATGCATATTACTATTTTCTGTTCGCTCCTCTCGAAAATCAAGTATCTCTTTTAGAGATCCTGGTCAAATCCACTCCATTAATGATAACGGGGGTGGCTGTAACATATGCTTTTGCTACCGGATATTACAACATTGGAGCTGAAGGTCAGTTATATGCTGGTGCAATCGCTGCAACTGGGATAGGTATGGCTATGCACGGAGTCCCGGCAATTGTTGCCTTACCGTTAATGATCGTCGGTGGATTTGTAGCAGGTATGGCATGGGCACTAATCCCAGCCTTACTCAAAGTAAAGCTAGCTGTTGATGAAGTTGTAACAACATTGTTAATGAATTCCATCATGGCTTACATTGTCAGTGCAATTTTGAACGGCCCCTGGCGGGATCCAAACTCTGGTTGGCCTCAGTCACCTGAAATTGCACCATCAGCGGTTTTCTTCAAGCTTATCCCAAGATCAAGATTAAATTTTGGTTTTATCATTGCCATCGTCCTGATCATCATTTTATGGATTATTATGACACGGACATCATTTGGTCTAAAAATGCGTGCAGTCGGATTGGGAAAACCAGCAGCAAAATTTGCAGGTATCAAGGTTAATCGCACCATATTAACTGCTGCTTTGATTAGTGGTGGTATTGCTGGTATCGCTGGAGTCGCAGAAGTCGCTGGCATTCATTTCCATTTGATTGGTGAAATTTCACCCGGATATGGATACACCGGTGTCATTATAGCGACCCTGGGTTCTCTGAATGCATTTGGGGTTGGAATAGCAGCGATGTTCTTCGGTCTTGTTGATACCGGAGCTCAAACGCTCAGTCGAGCTTTGGGCGTTCCAGTTTATCTGGGTGATGTTACGCAAGCCACCATGCTGTTAGTTGCATTGGGGATGTTACTTTTGCAAAGATACAGGATCAGGAGGATGTGATGGAAGTCTTTCTCGTAAATTTGATCGCAGCTACATTTCGTGTGTCCACTCCCATTCTCCTGGCAGCCATTGGAGAAACTTACTCTGAACGAGCCGGTATTCTTAATCTCGGTATTGAAGGGATTATGTACTTTGGTGCCTTCATAGGTTTCTTTGTTGCTGATAAAAGTGGTTCCTTGTGGACTGGTCTACTCGTGGCAATTCTGAGTGGAGTCATAGCTGGTTTGCTAATGGGTTTATTAACCGTAACATTAGGGGTCAACCAACATGTGTCTGGACTTGGTATAACACTGCTGTTAACAGGTTTATCGCTATATGGTTTTCGTTTGGTTTATGGTGGTCGTTCTACACCTCCATCAATTCCATCATTCCAGGCATTAAAACCGTTTGGGGATATTCCAGTCCTGGGAACAATTACCCAACAATATCTATTAACATACATTACTTTCCTGGTAATTATTCCCCTGGCATGGTTTGTCTTGTTTAAAACACGCTTTGGGCTAAATATCCGGGCTGTCGGTGAAAACCCTGAAGCAGTTGATGCAGCCGGCGTAAATGTCTATATTGTCAGATACAGTGTTCTAGCAATTGGTGGTGGTTTAATGGCAGCTGGAGGTGCCTTCCTTTCGTTGGCTCAATTGGGTGCCTTCACACATGGAATAATTGCAGGCCGTGGATGGGTAGCCATTGCGATTGTTATTTTTGGTAATTGGTCACCTGTAAAAGTCATGGGAGGAGCTCTCATTTTTGGAGGTACCTTTGCCTTGCAACTTCGCTTACAGGCAATGGGATTGCAATTACCGATTCCATATGAGACTTTCCTGGCGTTACCATATGTAGTAACTATTATTGCATTGGTACTGGCCGGAAGGAATGCTTCTTACCCTGCTGCCTTACTCAAACCTTATCGGCGAGAATAGGTAGATAAGTAATAAAAGAAAGGAGAAATATGTATGAGTTACAAATACATCGGAAAATCTTATATCAGACCTGATGCAATTAATAAAGTAACTGGAAAAGCACAATATCTCGACGATATACGTTTACCAGGAATGCTCCATGCGGCAATATTGCGTCCAGAGTACGCTCATGCCAGAATTATTTCAATAGATACCTCTGAAGCAGAAAAAATGCCAGGTGTTGTAAAAGTTATCACCGGTAAAGGGTGTAAATTACATTATGGGGATAACATTAAAGACCTTGTCCCTATGGCTGATGAAAAAGTTCGATACATTGGAGAACCAGTGGCAGCTGTTGTCGCAGATACTTCGTTCAACGCCCAAAAAGCATTAGAGAAAATTCATGTTGAATACGAACCTTTACCAGTCTATATCGATGCCCGTGATTCAATGAGTGAAGATGCGGTTTTGATTCATGAGGAAAATGGTGATTATTGGCATCTTCCCACATTAAAACCTCAACCTGGGACCAATGTAGCCAATCTTTACCACCTCAAAAAAGGAAAGGGTAAAGATGGTTTTTCAGAAGCAGAAGTGATCGTAGAAGGCGATTTCCTCTACCCATTTGGTTCCTGCGCAGCGATTGAACCCCATGGATCAATTGTCTGGTTTAAAGAAGACAACACGATTGAAGCCTGGTCTTCCTCTATTTGTCCATTCATTATTCGTCAGGACCTGGCGCATTCCTATGGGGTACCAGAATCGGATGTTCGGGTTCATATCCCGGATATTGGTGGTTGCTTCGGATACAAATCAGATATCACGGTGGAACAAACGGTAGCTTATATCGCCAGTTTTGTCCCTGGTTATCCTGTAAAATGGGTTGCTTCTCGAAAAGAAGATTTCACCAGTACCCTTTTGGGGCATGGCATCCGAATGATCATGAAAATTGGTGCCAAGAAAAATGGAAAACTGGTAGCAATGGAAACAAAGGTTTTACATTCTGGCGGTGCTTACGCAGATACAGCTGTAAATGTAACCATTGCTGCTACACATAACTGTACCGGTCCGTACGAATTTGATCATTGCGATTTATCTGGTTACACGGTTTATACGAACACACCACCTGTTGGTGCATATCGTGGATATGGGCACCAGGAAGCACAGTTTGCAACCGAAAGATTAATGGAAATTCTTGCAAGAAAATTAGAAATGGATGCTTTTGAATTAAGAGAAATGAACTATCTCTGCGAAGGAAAAGTCAATTCTCTTGGTGAAACCATGTGGAAAACGAATGGAGACATGAAAGCCTGTGCCGAAAAAGTTCAAAATCTGGTTTTCTCGAAAGAATCTTTACATGAAGACGAAAACTTCTATTATGGGCGCGGTTTTGCAGCCCTGATGAAATCTCCCAAAGGAGCTCCATTTTCAACCAAAGGTTGCTACATTAAGATGAATATTGATGGGAGCATATCCATCAATATGGGTGGTGCGGAAGTAGGTCAGGGTTTACGTACGATTGTTCAGCAAATTGCAGGAGAAGCTTTACAAATTCCTCCTGAGCGTATCAGAGTTTACAATGAGATTGATACTCAATATTCCCCTTATGAATGGCAGACAATTGGATCAATGTTCACAACCCAGGGCGGCCGTGCAATCATTAGAGCAGCAGACAAATTGATTTTGGTCTTGAAGCAGACCGCTGCCCAGGTACTAAAAACGGATGTGGATTATCTGGATTATGATGGCGAATTCGTATTCCTGAAAAATGACCCCAGCATACGCGTCGCGGTTCCGGAACTCAGTCGCGGTTACATAACCAGTGATGGAATAACCATTGGAGAGGTGGCACAATCGGTTTCGGATGCCCGGTTACCTCGATATTCCAATCCAGATCAGAATGGTCAGGGAAGTTTGGGTGTTGAATACACATTTGGTGCCCAGGCTGCAGAGATTCGAATTGAGAAGAAATCAGGTAAGATTTTTATTGATCATTTCGCCTCGACTTTTGATGTTGGGCAGGTGATCAACCCAATGCAAATCCGTGGATCCGTTATGGGTGGTGTATTAATGGCAATTGGTGCTACTTTATATGAAAAAGTGGAATTTGATCAGGATGGAAAAATATCCAATCCACATTTCTTCAAATATCATTTACCTACGTACAAAGAAGCACCGCAGCAGACTGTAGATTTTATCGAAAATCCAGGAACCGTTGGTCCATTTGGCGCACGAGGAATCGGGGAACATCCGGTGATCGGTCCTGCACCTGCGATTTTGAATGCGATTTATGACGCTATTGGTGTCGACTTCTTCGAGATTCCTGTCACTCCAGAAATAATCAAACAAGCTTTGGCATATAAACAACAAAAGGAGTACGCATAATGGTTGAGAAAATTAGTTTTACCATCAATGGTCAGCTCCGGGTTGTGGAAGTTGATCCAGAAATGATGTTGATTGACGTAATTCGCGAGATTCTGAATTTGACCGGAACAAAACGTGGTTGCGATAACGCGACCTGTGGAACCTGTACGGTTGTGATTAACGGAAAAGCAACAAAAAGCTGCAATACACCGGTAAGTAAAGCTGCTGGTGCAGAAATACTAACCGTCGAAGGTTTAGCCAAAGGAAAAGCATTACATCCAATCCAAAAATCTATTTCTGAGTCCGGAGCAATTCAATGTGGCTTCTGTACGCCAGGTATCGTTATGGAGTTATATGGCTTATTCGAAAATAAACCTGACGCATCAGAATTAGAAATTTCAAATTCATTAAATAAACATCTTTGTCGTTGCACAGGTTATGAACCAATAAAAGATGGTGCACTGATGGCACAGAAATTAGTGCAAGACAGAAACACAAACTAAATACTTATTTCCAGGAGGTGAATTTCAATGACATACGATTTATTAATCAAAAATGCAACTACCAGAACTTCTCAAGGTGAGAAATACCAAATTGCCATTCAGAACGGAAAAATCGTCAAAATCGAATCAAAAGTGGATGGCGATGCCCAGAAAGTGATCGACGCAGAAGGTAAATTAGTTACCGAATCCTTTGTGAATGGTCACCTGCATTTATGCAAGGTATACACACTTTCAATGATGGATGAAGCAGCAATGGGGGCTTACACCGATGGTTCCATGGGTGGGGCTATGACAGCCATTGAATTGGCGGCGAATGTTAAAGAACAATATGACGAAAGCTGGATCATAGAAAATGTTCGCAAAGCACTCAATTTAGCTGTGAAATTTGGTAATACACATATCCGAGCTTTTGCAGACACGGATACAAAAGCCAAATTAGAAGGGATCAAAGCCTTAATTCGAGCCAGAGAAGAATACAAAGACCGTGTCAAAGTGGAAGTTGTGGCCTTTCCACAGGATGGTGTTGTCAGAGATCCTGGTGCAGAAGAATACATTGAAGCAGCCATGAAATTAGGCGCAGATGTGGTTGGTGGTATTCCGTGGATCGAATATACGGATGCGGATGCCCAGGAACATATTGACCGGATGTTTGCCATTGCAAAAAAATATGACAAACCAGTCTCAATGTTAATTGATGATGCTGGTGATCCCACCCTCAAGACTCTTGAAATGTTAGCTGTAACTACGATTAAAAATGGCTGGGAAGGCCGTGTAACAGCACAACACAGCAGGGCAATGGCACTTTATCCTGAACCATATTATCGAAAAATTGAATATTTATTAAAACGAGCACAAATCGGTGTTGTCTCAGATCCACAGACCGGTCCACTCTATGCCCGTGTGAAAGATCTTTATAATGCTGGTGTCCGGATCGCATTAGGCCAGGACGATATTGCGGATGCATATTATCCATTTGGAAGAAATAATATGCTCGAAGTTGCATTTCTGGCTGCGCATTTGATGTGGATGAATAGCCGTCAGGAGATGGAAATACTGTATGATTTGATCACAACCAATGCCGCTCAGGCATTAGGTGCTGAAGGTCATAACCTTAAAGAAGGCGGAAATGCAGATCTTGTCGTTCTGAATGCTGAATCAGTTTGGGAAGCAATCTGGAATCACGAAGCGCCTTTATATGTAATCAAAGCAGGTAAGGATATCACTGCCCGATAATTACCATTCCTGATCTCTGGTGAACGCTGCATCAGAGATTCAAGAGGCTGATTTTTTAAATAAATCAGCCTCTTTTTGATTCTTCAGTTTCTGAGGTGAACATGTAATTCATCCTTACATTTAATTAAATCAGAAAATAAGAAATTTTTTGTTGCTTATTTTTTCCACTGAAATAGTCTTTGTGATATAATTTTCGAAGCCGAGGGGGCCCGTAGCTCAGCGGCAGAGCGCGCGGCTCATAACCGCTTGGTCGAAGGTTCGAATCCTTCCGGGCCCACTAAATAATTCTTTTAGAAAATCAGTTAATGCTGATTTTTTATTTATTTTAAGGAATCCACTGACCCAAATCGTCCCATGCATATTCCAAATGGGCAAAAATAGTTTTTCCTAATTTCTTTTTTACCCGGCGAAGTGTGTATTCCATTAATTTCTCTCCCCCTATTTCGTTTAACCTTCTGCCAATTTCTATAGCTCGTACATGCCGGCATTGCACATTAAAAGAACCACCTGGTCTCTCTGATAAATAATCCTCTGTTTCACCTATGCGAAGTAATTCGGCCAATAATCGATCAACATCATTTCTGGCATGAGAAGGACAGGGTACAATACCCAACAAATCTGCAAGGAAACTCATTCTATTCTCCTTGATAACTACTTTACTTTTATATTATCATTGAAATTATTTTATCATGATTAGATTTTGAGAATCAATGCGATATATTTTTATTTCTCCTCACCTCGATGATGTTGCTTTATCTGTTGGCGGAATTGTGAATTACCTTGTCAACAAAAAAATTGATGTAGAGATTTGGACTATTTTTTCCGGATCTCCTAATGATGAAAATTTGTCAGAATTTGCGCTTTCTTTACACAAACGATGGGAATTGCCATTGAATGCGCCTAAAACAAGGCGTTTAGAGGATAAAAAAGCGTGTACGATATTAGGAGCCCGATTCAAGCATTTTGGCTTCTCTGATTGTATTTATCGAAAAGATGAATTCGGTAATCCGATTGTAAGAGAAGAAGATGATTTATATCAGCCAATCCCACCCTCTCAACTTTTTCTGGTCGACGAAATCTCTGATGAAATTAACCGTCTGGTAACAACCGATGACATTATCGTTTCACCGATGGCCATAGGTAATCATATTGATCACCGCATCATTGTGGCTGCTATTACAAAGTTAACCTACCAAGCTGTCCTTTTCTATGAAGATTTTCCGTATGTAATTAAATCTCAATCATCTCCTATCGACTTTTCCCAATTGACTCCAGCTAAATTTGATTTACAGGAAGAAAATATTAAAACCTGGCATGCAGCCATAGCAGCCTATCAATCTCAAATCACCACATTCTGGAAAAATACAAATCGAATGAAAGAAGAAATTACTAAATTTGCTCATCGTGGGGGAGGAAAAAACTTATGGAAATTTTCCTAATATGGTTAAATAAATGAATTCTTTGCTATACTTAATTGATGCAGGTTAATCAAAAATATTGGTATCAATGGGCTCAATACTTGCAACGTTATCATCTGATAGGGTTATTTCGGTTTTTATTGGATTCAGCCGGTCCTATCAGGATTGTGGCTGCCCAATCATTATGGATGACACAACCTTTTGTTCAAAATTCAATCATTAGCCAATTGGCTGCAGTGTTGGAAGATCAAGAACAATCGAAAGCATTTCTAGAATTTGTAAATAACAGGGAATTTAATGAGTAGTACCTCTTTGTCATTTTTTCTGATCTTCATAATAATTGTCCTGATTGCAGGGAGTATTTTTTATTTTTCATCATTAAAAAATCGCTTGGACATTAGAAAATATTCTTCAATACTCAATCTGCGTAAATCGATTGGTTTATCCATTGAACACGGCAGAGGATTGCATATTTCTCTTGGAAAATCAGATCTGAATAACATCCACGGTGCTGCTTCATTCGTAGGTCTGGAAACACTGAACCAGATCATTGATCAAAGCATCTTAAGTGATAACCCCCCCGTTACAACAGCAGGAAGTGGCGATTTGACACTGTTAGCACAATCAAAACTTCAAAATGTGTTAATTGACAAATCCAGTTCTACTTCAGATTTTCATTCAAATGCTTATTTATCCGGAGCCACAAACCTGAGTTATATTGCAGGTCTTATTCCACCATCAACCGATGAAAATTTATCCACTCAAATTTTTGTTGGCAACATTGGGCCTGAAATTGGATTATTACTTGATGCCAATCAAAAAAAGAGCCATTTTTCGCTAGCAGCTACAGATAGTCTTGAAGGGCAGTCTGTAAGTTATGCTTATTCTGATGACGCATTAATCGGGGAAGAAATTTTTGCAATTCCAGCTCAAATATCAAATAAACCAATATTCAAGGTTTCTTTGTTAATACAGGATTTGTTAAGATGGCTTGTAATTGCCATTATATTATTTGTTCTTTTCTTCAAACTTGTCGGGTTGCTATGAAAAAAATTTTACTTTTTTTTGTCTCATCTCTATCTGGTTTATTGTTAATCCTGGGTTTGTTTTTCCCTGGAACAATTTTGGATAGAATCCGATTATATATTTTGGATTGGGCTATTATCGTAGGCGCAATCGCGTTAGTAATTGCAATCATCAATTTATTTACTGTACATTGGAACAAAGTCTTCACGAATGAAAAACGAGATTTCGGTAGCCCATTCTTTATTGTTGGTTTTATAACAGTTATTTTAATTGGAATTTTATTGGGACCAAATAACCAATTTTTTGAGAACCTAACAAGTAACACAATAATCACAGTTGAATCAAGCTTGTTAGCAGTTTTAGCCTTGACCCTTAGCCTGGCAAGTTTTCGTTTCTTTTCGAGGAAGCAAAATCTGTTAGCAATTGTTTTCGGAATTTCTACGATCATATTTTTACTTTTATCTAGTGGCATCTTATCTTTAGGAGAAAATATTCCGCTCATAAAAACATTGGTCAATGCAATAAACTCATTGCCTGTCGCTGGCAGCACAGGTATTTTGATTGGTATTTCATTAGGTGCTATTCTAACAAGCTTAAGAATTATGTTTGGGTTCGATAGACCATATGACAGGAAGTAAATGACTGAAAAAATTATTTGTCCACAATGTAATACAGAAAACGATTTTTCTTCAACCAAATGTGTTAATTGTGGTTTTGAATTTCAAATTAATTCTGAAGATTCTGGATCTGAACCTGATTGGTTAGCTTTATTGAGAGATTCCAAAGATGAAGATCAATCTGCTGAATCCGATTTTTCCATCGAAAATGAAAACTTATTTCCTTCAGATGAGAGTCAAAATGAAGAGGTTCCAGATTGGTTAAAAAGGATTGGAGATATTAATCCGGCAGAAAATGAATTCATTGAGAACGAAACTGGAAAAACTGAAGAACTTCTTCCACCTTCATCAACGGATAATTCTGATTTAGTCCAATCCTTGCGAGATGAAGAACAACACCATCATGAAAATTCAATTGATTGGATAGCTGATTTTCGAAATGTCCAAGAACCAGATGAGCATAAACCATTAATAAAATTAGAGGAAGACGCAGAGGACCAGGAAGAAAAATTATCTAATCTTCCACCTGAAATTGTCAATATTAAAGAAGAATGGGAAATTGAATTCCCCAATTCTTTAGAACTTGAAAATGATGAAAATATTCCACCAGCAGAAGAATTTCCCGATTGGTTGAGTAAAAATATCTCAAATAAATCCGAGAAAGATGATTTTTTTGACGATACAGAAATGCCAAATTGGTTAACACCCGATCAGGAATTAACAATTGAGGAAGCCAGTTCATCCAAGGAACCGTTCAATTTGCCTGATTGGTTATCCAAAGCAAACTTTCTCGTAGATGAAGAAATAAAACAAAGCTCCGAACTAGAAAATCATGAAGAGACGGAAAATCTTCCTGACTGGATCAAAGATATCAATCAAAATATAGAAAAGAAAATTCTTGATAAATCAACTTCGGAGGAAGAAGCAGAAGCAGGCGTTAAAGAAACATACGATTCTGTTTTATTATTTAACAAATTAGACATATCACCAGAATCAGAATCCGAGGATGAATCCAATTCAGATAAATCCAATCCCGAGCTGAATGAATTAGAACAACAAATTAACGCTTTAGAGAAAGATCAACCAGAAGAACCTGCTTTCATCCTTGAGGAATCTGAATTAAAAAGTCTATCTGTAAAACCATTTATCGGTATCGACGAAAGCGAAGATTGGTTTGATAATAATCAACTTCCAACCGCCAGTGATGACGCGATTGATATTGATCCAAATCTACTTAAAGAGCAACCAGAAAAAGATGGGTCTGACAATCATGTTCTCCCTTTCAAGTTCGATAATGTTCCTGACTGGTTAGAAAACATCGATTTTGATTACAATGAGATTGAGCCTTTGCAATCCACCGAAGATGAGAAACTTTCAGATTCTTCAGAAGGGACTCGTATTGAAAAAGGGAACCTGCCAGAATGGTTAAAAGCGATCAGGCCAATTGAAGTTGTTTCTCCTGATGTGTCGAGATTGAAATCACAGAAAATTACTGAAAAATCTGGCCCGTTAGCCGGATTAAAGGGGGTATTGACTTCGGAAAGCGTTACCAAAACCTATTCCCCTCCACCCGCTTATTCTGTAACAATTGATATAACCGATAAACAAAAATCGCACTTAAAAATTTTGGAAGAAATTATATCTCCAGTAGTGCAGATTGATAAATCAAAAAAGAAATCAAAAACAGTATTACATCGCATGGAAATATTATTGATTCCTGTATTTCTGTTATTTATAATCACCTATTCATTATTTATTGATCATACTGATATTAAATTCCCGGAAATTTTACCGGCTGAAGCGGTCAGATTCCACAATCTTGCAACCGGATATCTCAACAGGAATCAAAATTCAAGTCATGTATTGGTTGTTTTTGAAACAGAAGCAAGTTCTTATCCTGAGATGAATTTAATTTCAGAAGGTTTTTTTGAGAACCTATTTATAAATAACCATTGGGTTACTTCGATTTCCACCAATCCAAATGGGGTATTAGTATCAGAAAAAATATTGAGAAACGCTCAACTCAATGTCCCTTCCTATAATTTTGAAGAGAGAAATACTAACCTTGGATATTTGCCCGGATTTGGTATTGGAATTCAGGCATTTCTATCCAATCCTAAAACGACTTCACCAGGGATTGATTTCAATCTTAATATTTGGGAAAATCCACCGCTTTCTGAGATTAATACAATAAATGATTTTGACATGATCATCCTGGTAACTGATAATTCTGAAAATGCAAAATTATGGATTGAGCAAATAAATTTACTCGTCAATGATTCAGATTTATTACTTATCTCCTCCGCACAAGCAGCACCATTATTACAACCATATTTACAAACAAATCAAATAGATGGGATGTTAAGCGGGATTATGGGTGGGTTGGCTTTCAATCTTCTTTCCCAATCTGAGACGAACAATCTCGGTAGGTATTGGTCTATTGTACAACTCGCAGCAATTGTTTTTGTTTTCTACATTTTGGCCGGTGGTGTTATTTCGATTTTTAATAAAGCTTATTCATCCGAAATACGAGAAAATAAATGAATCAAGATCAATTTTTCTGGTTATTATTCAGTTTTATTTTGACAATTATGGTCTTTAGCTATATTTTTGGTGACAACCCATTGTTTAGAATCGCTACATATTTATTTATTGGTGTTGCTTCTGCTTATGTATTTGTCATAATTTTTTATCAAGTCTTAATCCCAAAATTATTCATGCCATTTTTTATTGGTGATACCAATCAGAGAATAATTCAAATCATTCCAGTTTTTTTATCAATTCTTTTATTTTTCAAATTATTTAAAAGAACAAACTCGATTGGAAACATTTCACTGGCGTTTTTAGTGGGTAGTGGTGCTGCAATCATATTAACTAGTGCATTTTCAGGCACCTTACTGCCAATGATTGATATGATCACAGAACCTTTTTCCTTAAATTCATTAAATTTTCAGAAATTATTTGGAGGTATTATTCTTTTACTTGGTGCAATATCATCAATACTCTATTTTCAATTTTCATCGATCGCAGCAGCGGATAATCCATCCATTTTTTCCAAGTTTATGCATTATTCAAAAAAAGTAGGAACAATTTTTATTGGCATAACACTTGGATCAATATTTGCAGGGGTTATCATTTCATCTGTGCTTGCTTTAATTGAGAGGTTAAATTTCATCATTACATTTATTTATAATTTGATGGGTGGGTAAAAAAATGAGTGAACTTGTTGAATTAGCCTCCGTACTCGGTATTAAGATCGATATTCATACAACAAAACTGTTTTTGTTTGATGTGGTAGATGGAAAATTTCATCTATTGGCAACCAGTGAAGCCGATACATCATTTAAACCTCCTTATTCCGATATTAGGGAAGGATTTTTTAAAGCAATTGAAAATCTGCAACAAATTTCTGGAAGAATTTTAATTGATGGTGATACAAATTTGATTGTTCCAAGCCAGACGGATGGTAGTGGGGTTGATCAAATTGCATTTACTTATGGTTTTTTGGACCAGATTTCCATTATCACAGCTGGTTTATTGGAAGGTGTGTCCATTTCCAGCCTGTCAAATTTAATAAATTCAACTCATATAAAACATTTAGATCAAATCAGTTTAAATGACTCCAGAAAAATTGATGAGATTTTATCTTCTGTTATGAACAATCGGCCAGATATAATTTTACTTTCTGGAGGTACTGAAAATGGAGCGAATAAATCCGTTTTAAGAATGATGGAAATCATCTTATTTTGTATCAAACATCTCCCCAAGGAAAGAATCCCCGAGCTGGTTTATGCTGGAAATTCATCCATTGCAACAAAGATCCAGGAAATGACATCTTCTATTGCTAATTTATCGATTACAGAGAATATCCGACCTACTCTGGAAGATGAAAATTTGGTTCCAGCTTTAACCTTTATTAATGAGTTAAGTTCTCAAATGATGGTAAAGAAAATTTCTGGGTTCGAGTATTTATTCAACTTCACAAGATCAGTCCCAATTCCATATAATCAGGCAACCGGAATTATGACCAGATTTCTCAATAAATTAGCTAATGAAAAAAATGGGAATATTTTAGTCATCGATTTAAGCAAAGAAATCATTTTAGTGGCTGGCAGCAATAATGGTACCCTTCATCAAAATGTAGTTGAAAATTCTTTATTTAACCATCCGGATCATTTTCTTACTGAGACTAATATCCGGGAAATTTCAAAATGGTTGTCCATAAATAAAGAAAAGGAAGATGTTAATGATTATGTATGGGGTAAATCTATCAGGCCCAATATCATTCCAAATGATAAAGATGAACTGATTATTGAAATCAGTATAATCAAAAACTTAATTCGAAAAAATTATCACTTTTTTAAAAATAAATTTTCAATTTCAACAGATAAATGGAATCAGATTGTGATTAATGGAGATTCTTTATCAAATTTTGACAATCCTAATGATATTGCGCTCATCCTTTTAGATGCCATTCAGCCAAAAGGCATAACAAATCTGTTTCTTGATCAGCATGGCATTTTACCAGTTCTCGGCAGTATTGCTGGTGATAATCCGATTTTACCCATTCAAATATTGGAAGGAACGTCTATCAGTCTTTTGGCAAAAGTTTTTTCTATTGAATCCAAGGTAAAAATTGGCACACCCATTTTAAAAATCAGACTCGAATTCAAAGATGGTACTTATTTAGAAGAACAAATTATCAAAGGTTCAATTGTAAAATTACCAATATCAGCAGGACAAATTGTAAAATTATTTATTCAACCACTGAGCAATATTGATATGGACCAATTTGGAAATAGTATCGACAAAGGTTTGATTATTCAAGGTGGATTATGTGGAGTAATTTTTGACGCTCGGGGAAGACCCATCCAACTACAGAAAAATAATTCTGAGCGATATGAACAATTCCAAAAATGGTATAGGAGCATGGATATAAACCTGGTATAGTTCTTGCATCTACTTGATAAAATTATGGAAACTTTAAACTTTCACACACTTGGATTAGCAAAGATACAAAGGACGAGAATATTTCCTGGCAGAGGAGATGTTCTGGTTCGTGTTGGACAAAAAGTAGATGCATCAGACCCAATTGCAGAATTTATTCCTGAAGAAAAATTTGTTATTGTGAATGTTCGCAAAGAATTAAATTTAAAAAATTCTGAAGATGCGCGTAGGTCGATCAATGTGAAAATTGGAGATAAAGTTAAAAAAGGAGATGTGATTGCTCAATCTTCCGGGCCAATTCCAAAATCAGTGAAAGCTCAAAATGATTCTGAAGTTATCAATATCATTTCAAGTCAAGTAGTGCTTCGTTTGATGCAGACACCAAAATCAGTTCTGGCAGGATTTGAGTCAATTGTCACAGAAATTCTTCCTTTCCATGGTGTCGTGATTGAAACAAATGGAGCGCTCATCCAGGGTGTTTGGGGAAACCAAAAAGCAACATCCGGCCCTATCATTACAAACATGAAAGATATGTTTGAAGAACTGACACCTCAAAAGATTGACGTGACATTCAGGGGATCGATTGTTTTGGGTGGATATTGTTCAAATAGTGAAGTATTCAAAGCTGCAGAAGAATTGAATATAAAAGGTTTGATTCTTTCAAGTATGAGTGCTTCGATCGCAAATGCAGCGCTTAATTGCAATATACCAATCATTTTATTAGAAGGATTTGGACCCATACCTCTGAATGAAAGAGCTTTCGAATTACTGAAATCGAATGAGAAAAAGGTTGTTTCTCTGAATGCAATATATGATGTTAAAAAATATGAAAAACCAGAAATCATCATACAATTACCTGCGGAAGCAAATCCCCCTGTAGATGGTCAGGAATTGAGAAATGGCTGTGTTGTACGTGTAAATTCTGGGTCTAATCAAGGAAAAGCTGCCGTAGTAAAAAAGATAAATCCAACAAAAACAAAACTGCAAAATGGTATACGCACTGCTTGTGCAATAATTGAATTCAGTGATGAAGATCAGGTTTCCGTACCACTTGCGAATTTGGATATCCTGGAGTAAAGTATTAAGTATTATTTGGAGGAGAATGATATGGAACCCACACGATTAGATGACAATGATTTATTTGAAGAAGAACCTTCACCAGAAAAACCGACCGGGAATGGTTCCAGTAACAGACCATTCATCATTGGTGTTGGTATTTTAGGTGCAATCGTTGTTTTCTCCATTTTAGCGATTATCGCTTATGTGATTCTTTTCCGGCCGAAAACAACATCTGATTTACAGAGTCAGGCAGCAGAAATTCAGGCACAAAATACTGCAATCTCATTAATTGCATCTCAAACAGCAGAAGTTGAGCAAAAGGTTTCCACTCAAAAAGCTGCGCCATCGACAACGCCTGTTTTGCCAAGCCCAACATCAGTTGTGGCTATGCCATCAGCGACATCAGTTGCTGGTTCCCAATCTACTTCTGTTGCAGGTCAGGATCCTGCCATTCGAACAGCAACAGTAGCTGCGTTCCAAACCCAGGCAGCCGCAACCCTTATGGGAACCCAGGTATCCGTTGGAACACAAATTGCTTTGGGTACTGTGGTTCCACAAGTAACACCCACTACCCTTCCGACTGCAGGTTTTATGGATGAAGTTGGTTTACCCGCACTTTTAGGTGCTGCAATTGCCTTGATCGTGATCATTTTCCTTGTTCGTAAGTTGCGATTTTCAACCAATTAAATATAAATTTCGTTAAATGAAGATCCCCCTTGCGGGGGATTTTTTTTATTATCAAACTTTTGTCAAATTATCGGACTGATTCAGCGATTTGTTCTCCATAAGCAATCATGGCTTTAACCATTTGTTTTGATCTTCCTTCTGCGTAAACGCGTAAAACTGGTTCGGTACCAGAGGGTCGTATCAACAACCATGAGTCATCAGCAAATAAATATTTAACACCATCTAAGGTTGAAATTGAATTTAGCGCTTCTCCACCAATTGTCTTTGGAGCGTCCTGGGTTAAACGATCAACCATTTTTTGTTTTGAAACTGGTAATTTCAAGCGAAGATCTTTACGTTCATATTCAGCTGGCCCAACTTCTGATAATAAATTTTCCACTAATTCAAATAAACCAATACCCGATTCAGCAACAATTTCCAACAAAAGCAAACCCATTGCTACACCATCACCCTCAGGGATATGGCCTCTGAATGAAATACCACCAGATTCCTCTCCCCCAATAAGCACATCTTCTTTCAACATATAATCTGCAATGTGATTAAATCCTACAGGAGTCTCATGAACTGTAAGTCCATATTTTTTTGCCAGTCTATCAATCATTCTCGTTGTAGAAACAGTACGAACGACTGATCCGGTTAAGTGTTTCTTTTCAACCAGATATTTTAGAGCCAACGCCATGATTTTATGCGGATCAACAAAATTTCCCCGCTCATCCATAGCTCCAATCCGATCTGCATCTCCATCCGTCGCCAGGCCTAAACATCCCAATCCCATACTGATTGCACCAGCCAAAGCACCTAAATTTTTGGCAATGGGCTCTGGATGTACTCCACCGAAACCCGGATTCATTTCGCCTCGAATTTCAGCGACCTCGGTTCCACTTCCTTGAAGAATGGAACGAATAGCTCCACGTCCTGAACCATACATTGAATCGACAACAATTCTTTGGGGATTATCAGCAATAATATCAAAGTCAATCAGGGTGCTGAGATGTTCAAAATAAGGTGGAATTGGATTAAATTTCTGAATTAGATTCAAATTTTTCGCTTGCTGATAATCCATTAAGTTTGGACCACGGGCTTGTGCTTCATTATCATTTAAAAAGACTTCAACTTTCCGACACTGTTCTGGTAATGCAGAACCACCAAAAGCTGCTTTTAGCTTTAGACCGTTATATCTGGGAGCATTATGTGAAGCCGTAATCATTATTCCGGCAATCGCATTAAAATGTTTTACGGCATACGAAATTGCTGGCGTTGGTGCATCCGCCTGACTGAGGTAAACGCTATATCCATTTCCAGCTAGAACGCGCGCCACATCATTTGCATACCGGTCAGATAGAAAACGAGTATCGAATCCAACAACCATTTTTCGGGAATCCGGACCTGAACCAACAGAAGATCCATTCATCCATGATTCTGTAGCCACGGCATCCGCGATTGCCTGAGTAACCAATCGTAAATTATTAAATGTAAACGTATCTGATATTACGGCTCTCCATCCGTCGGTTCCAAAACTTATTGTCATTGTTTACTCCTTTGAATTTTTTTACCATTCAGGTTCTGGGGTTGCTGACACAATCAAGCTGCGCACAATCCACCCATCAACCTGATCTATAAATTGGATGTGTACCCAGGTTGCTCCATCAATCACCTCAGTCTCACCAAGCACCTGCACTGCTGTTCCATTCAAGACAGTTCTAACAATTCTTGCATCAAACCCGGGTTCTGCGCGAATATTTGCTCCATCTCCTACAGGAGATCTTACTTCTGCCCAGATGATGCTCGGCAATGGTGTTAGGGTAATGGTGGGGGTCGAAGTCGGGATTATTGTCAAGATTTCTGTAGGTTTTTCTTGTTCAACCGCCGAAATTGATTGTGTACCCGTTCGGGTTGGCTGTGATGGTGTAATTTGATTTAAGCTGGTATTTTCAATAACCATCAAATTTTCAGCTTCTGGTATGACTTCTTTAGCTTTTTGAATGATATCCGGTCGAAAAAATAAAACTCCAGCGATAGCCATCAAAATGATGAGACTAGCGATCCCCCAGCTATTTTTCAAACTGACAGGCCGAATCTTATAGGCAAATAATATTCCCACTCCAAATACAATAGCTAGACCGAAATACTGCAAAAATGAAATGATCCCAGTAATAAATATGGGTTGTAGACCCAGGCCATAAGCAAACCCAGATGAAACCAATGGCAAATAAAAGCTATACGCAAGTGCTACATTTGCTACCAAAGAAGCCTGCCGTGGATTGCGAATGATTGTTGATACCATGATGAGAACACCGATAAACAACAACAACAAACCTGACCAATTAAACTCGATAAAATATTGCCAGATAACAAATTCTCGTTCTGGAAATTGTCTGGCTATAAAACCCGAGAATCCACCGACAATGAAATAACTGACAAAATTCAGAAGAAGAGAAAAAAGTCCAATTTTAAGAAATTTAAAAGAACCTAAATTAAATCCAAAAGCCAATCCCAGTATCGGAGACACAATTGGAGTAATTAAAATGGCCAACACAAATAATGGAAGTTTATCCAGTAATAATGCAAGAGAAATGAGTAATAGTGAAATCGCTCCAACCAAAAAAGTCTCAACATTTATTTCCAACCTGCGGCCTAATTGATCTAAAAACCCATTAAATCCTGTAGGACCAAACTGAGACCATCTTGAATCATTACTTCTGAATTCACTTTTTGATACTTTGGAGTGTTTCTCGTTTTGTTGGTTCATTTGCGTAATGTAGCAACCATTCTCATTGGATTTTGAACCAATTTTAAAGCAGTTAAACCATCTTTGACAACGATATCAGATGACATTAATGCTTCTATGGATGTTCCCTCTTCTGAAAATACACAAATCCCGATGGCAGCTTCTTTCAGCATACCCGAATCATTTGCACCTTGACCTATGGCTATCACTTTTTCAGGACCTAGTTGTGAAATGAAGTCTCTTTTTTGTTGGCTCTCATTCCCCATTTGAATTATCTTTGCTTCGATCCCTAATTCAAAATTAACCCCACTTTGTTTAGCGTGTGTATTTGCTGTGATCAAAAAAACTTTTAATCGATCCTGTATCTTTTTTATAACAGTTGAAATACCAGGTAATAAAATCCCATCAATTGCCAATGTGCCATTCACATCACAGACCAAATATTCTAATTGAAAAATACCTTGTCCAGGGATGTTCATTTCTATCATAAGGCAATTATAATACAGACTTACAACATCGAAATCGTAGAGAAAAATTATGATAATAACAAAATTTGCTAATTTATTGACATTTGTTTTAATCGGATTTATCTTGGTTGCTTGTGGTAATAATATTACCCAACCTCAGCCAACCGTAACTGATTTGGTTGAGCCTACTCGATTGGAATCTTCTACCCCAACAAACCCTGTAGAAATTGCGGTAATTGAAGAATCAAAAAATATTTATATCCATTTGGAAAACGCTGACTTATATTTTCCTGATCAGACCGGACTGGAACAACTTTCTTCTTCCTTGATGGAAATAGGTTATGTTGTTCTCTCTGGTAATGATCTTCCGAGTTCTGGTCAGGAATTTTCTATTGTTTTACTCTTTGAACCTTCTCAGGACACATTATCCTATTTCCAATCCGAAAATGTTGAACGGTTTCTGATTGTCCAGGAAAATATGAATTTAAATTTAGAAAAGACGACAACACTGTTTAATATGGCACCAGCGGATCGATTATTTATCGCAGGGTATCTTTCTGCATTGATTTCAAATGACTGGAGAGTTGGAGGATTAATACCTTCTATTCAATATCAAAATACCGGTGCAGATATAGTTTTTCAAAATGGAGCCGTTTTCTTATGTGGGCGTTGCGCACCAACATTTGGACCGATTGTCGATTTTCCAATCACTGCTTTACTTTCTACCCCTGAAGACAATGATGCAACTTTACAATCCTATGGAGAAATTTCAACAAATAAAATTAATACTTTATTTATTCCTTCAGCTCATTTATTCGATGATTTGGTTATCTTACTCAAACAATCTGGTGTAACCATTATAAGTGATGCAAAACCAGGCGTTGAACAATCAGATTGGATTGATTATGCAATCATCGACAACCTTTCCGAATTAATAATCAATGCAATATCTGATACTGCTCACCAAGAAGGATTGGTAATTACGCCAGTCGAGTTTTCTGTATATTCAAGCATCAGGGAATTATCTCCTGGTAAATCCAATTTCATTAAGGATATGATCCAAAAATTACAAGCAGGTTTCATTTCTCCTTATCAAATTCCCAATGAATAAATGGGGATCGAACAAAGAAAATATTCTTCTTGACTTTCAAGCGAAAGTCCTTAAAATTTGTGATAATATCGTATCAATAGCGATGAAAAGGGATCGTCCTGATTCATGTTGTACAGAGAATAGTTGCTGCTGAGAAGACTATCGAACTAAACAGGATGTATGGGCCTTGGAGCTGCAAGATGAATTGAGTAATCTTTGCCGGTCACCTACCGTTAACAGGAAATCTGTTGATTTTACGCAGATGAGTGAGATACTCTGTATCTAATTGGGGTGGTACCGCGGACCAGTGTTCGTCCCCTTCGAATACTGGTCATTCTTTTTAATCACTTAGAAATGAGGTAACGAAATGAGCAAAAAAGGTAGAGTTTTCTCTGGAGCAAGACCCACAGGCGGCAACATTTAGGAAATTACCTGGGTGCAATGAAAAATTATGTTGCATTACAGGAAGATTATGATTGCGTTTACTCAGTCGTGGATATTCATGCACTGACGACTATGGAAACAACCCAGAATCTAAAATCAAACACACTTGATATGGTGCCTAGATTGGTTAGCTGCAGGGATGGATCCCGAAAAGTCAATCATTTTTGTTCAATCACATGTACCAGAGGTCATGGAATTACATACGATTTTATCAATGGTTACTCCGTTGGGCAAGTTGACTGATTTGCCAACTTTTAAAGATAAAGTTCGTGAGCAACCCCACAATATAAATTATGGACTGGTTGGTTATCCAGTTCTAATGGCGGCTGACATTGCTCTGTATAAAGCGGATACGGTCCCCGTAGGTGTTGATCAAGCACCCCACATTGAATTTACAAGAGAAGTAGTTCGCTCATTCAATTATCGATACAACTGCGACGTGTTGGTGGAACCACAAATGAAAGTAACCGAGTTTCCAAAGGTAATTGGCATTGATGGTCAACAAAAGATGAGCAAGAGTCTTGATAACCATATTGAAATGGCCAGCACACCAGAGGAACTAACTAAACGCGTTATGATGATGGTGACAGATCCACAGCGACAACGAAGATCCGATCCAGGCAACCCGGATGTTTGTAATGTATTTTCCTTACACAAAATCTTTTCCAGTCCTGATGAAGTAAAAATGGTCGACCGCGAATGTCGATTGGCTGGCATTGGTTGTGTAGATTGCAAGAAATTGCTCGCAAAAAATCTCAATGCACACCTGGAACCATTCCGAGAACGACGAGCTGAATTTGAAAAACACTCGGAGGATGTGGTTGATATGCTCAATGATGGAGCCAAAAGAGCTAGTGTGATTGCTAAGAATACAATGCAGGAAGTTCGTTCGGCAATCGGTTTACTTTAGTTTAAGCTCAACTCAGAAAGAGAAAGGACCTATTCCATGCGCGCTCTGATTCAACGCATCAGCAAAGGATCTGTTACTGTAGATCAAAAAATTGTTGCTGATGAAGTTGGCACCGGTTTAATGGTCTTTCTTGGTATCGGTCACGAAGATAATCAAGAAAAAGCCAGGATTTTAGCGAAAAAAATTGCCAATTTACGAATTTTTGGAGATGACGATGGAAAAATGAATCTCTCAATCCTGGATATTAAAGGTCAGGCGATTGTTGTTTCACAATTTACCCTCTATGCTGACACAAAAAAAGGGAACAGACCTTCCTTTATTGCCGCTGCTAATCCTGACAAAGCTGATCAGTTGGTTAATTATTTTGCTGACCAGTTAAGATTATTTGGAATCCCCACGCAACAAGGAGAATTTGCTGCACATATGATGGTTTCATTGGTCAATGATGGCCCAGTAACCATCTGGATCGAAAATTAAATATTATCTCTCCAAATTAATTCATATCCTTGAAAATTATGAGCACCCATCTCCAAAAGTTGGGATATCTGCGACTCATTCACAACTCCTGCACCAGCATAGATCGGTTTTTCAGAAGAAGATAAGTGTTGAATCGCATGCAAAGTCAAAGGGAACATCGAACTTCCAAATAATCTCCCATGAATATATTGATCATTATGCTTTAGAACTCCTCTAGGCGCTTGAATACTGACAGCCACAATCTCTGAGGATAAGACATTCGGCAACCATTCCTGGTAAACGAACTCAAAAGGTAGACTGAGAATTATGGGTAACTCACCCATCGCAGCCTGGATATTTGCTTCAATATCGGATACTTTTAGGGAATTATCGATTCCTAATTCTATTGCAGCAATATTTTCAATATTTTCGAGCAATCTAACAATTTTTTCAATATTATTTGGTTCATCGGATAATACATTCACGCAAACAGGTAAAAGAGCATTTTCCCAGTTTTCCCGAAATTGATGGATTACTTTCTTCAATCCAGGATTTGGATGACCAGTATGCACCATAAAACCACCCTGGAATGGAATTATATTTCTTTGTGTCGCAGGCTTTCTCGGATAATAACTGATTGGATTAGTAATAAAAAGTGCGATGTCAGGAAAATGATTGAGCAATCCTCTGGATGGAAAAAAGCCAGCAGTTCCCGCAGCATTCATCCATTTTCCAGAGTTTAGGAAATCAAGATCCGACTTCATTTCCTGCCTTTCGAATCAATGAGATTCATTTTTATTTCGGGTAAATTTTTCAATATATCTTGAGCACCACCCGCAAAATGATAACTTTCTTCCGGTTGTATCACTTCAGAAACACTCACTAATTTTCCCAATTCTTTCGATTTTCTTCGAACAAATAGATCTTGCTGACTTTTATGACATAGTGCCGCACGAATCTTTTCATTGATCACCGAAGACACATCGATGATCCAATCTGCCTGATCAGCATTGTTGAGAATATGCGGTTTTGGCGAATTTTCATAATATGCCTGAACGGTATACCAGAACATCTCTGGGAATTCACTTTGAATAATCTTTTTTGTAACCTCGTAAACCGTTAAATGACCCGGATGCCCATATTCACCATTACTGCCATGTGTAATTAATAGGTCAATATCCTTATTATTAATATATTCTTTCACTTCCAAAGCTAATTTTTCTTGATCATGAGTAAAAGAAAAAAGCGTATTTTCTGGACCAACCAATGGATCCACATAATCCAGAAATTGCAGAGATTCCCCTCCGAGAACATCCACTGCGCAACCTAATTCGAATTCTCTCAATGAGCCCAATTCCTTCTGGCTACAGAGAGGAGGTACGCCACATTCTCCTCCTTCTCCACGGGTACAGCTCAGGTAATGGACCCCATGTCCTGATTTCGACAATAATGCCAACAATCCCCCACATAACATTGTTTCATCATCTGGATGGGCAAAAAAAACAAGAATGTTCATTAAATCTCCAAGTCAATTAATTTAAATACAGTTCCATGCTGGCAGGTCCTAATCCAACCTTTTTTAGTTTTGACCGAGCAAACCATACATAGCGAATCACCTGTACAAAGGATTGGACAATATATTAAGATTTCTGCAGGATTACCTGAATTTAATACTTTATTTATAATTTCCTTTGATTGCTCCAGATAATCTCTTTCAGCTTCAATCAGGACATAATCTGCCCATAACAGGTTTTCATGCAGCATATCAGGAAAAACAATTTCGACAGAATTGGGTAGAACAACATTCGATTTATCAACCATGTAGGCAACATTTTTTCCCTTATCTATACTTCGATTGATCACCGGGTGGAGACCACCGTGGAGATTATCCAAACTAATACACAATAGATTTTGGAAATTCAAATAATCTGAGAAACCAGAACCAATCGGTCCTTTTACGATGAGTTGATCACCAATTTCCCAATGTGTATTCTTGGGGTTTCATAAAAAATATCTCGTCAAGTTGTAAGGCAAATATATCGGAATATAAGTGATCATCTTTTTCAGGGTTATACACAATATAATATTGACCGGGCTTTATCGAAGATATCTTCATTTCGAGTGCTAATAATTGCCGATCACCAAAGTTACGGATAATGGAAATTTCAGTTTGTTGTGTCACGTGATAATTTTACAACAATACATAATGATATTGCCTGCATTGAGAAGAAAATCATATAATCATAAATATTTTGCCTGAAAAATTAATGGGAAAAGCATATGAGATATAATTTGTAATGCAATCAATTAAGAAGGAGTAGAAATTATGAATATTGCAAGTTCATTTCGTTTAGTGGCAACAATTTTATGGGTTGGTTCTTTTGGTTTTTTAGTATTTGCTATGTTGCGATCTAGCCAGAATAAACCAATTCGAAGAAGTGGATTAACGATCGTTGTCGCATTTCTGGTCTCATTATTTTTCAGTTTGATCTCTATGGGTATGGTTTTTATTGAACCGCAGGAACGTGGAATTGTTATTTCCGCCGTATCACCATTAGGATATCGGGAACAAGCCTTGCAACCAGGACTCCAGTGGATTATCCCTGGTCTTGAAAATGTTAAACGGTATCCTATTTCAAAGCAAAGTTACACAATGTCAATAGCCCCATCAGAAGGGGAATATATTGGGGATGATTCCATCACCGCGCGAACTTCAGATGGACAACAAATATTTGTGGATGCTTCGGTTATTTATAGTATTAACCCAACACAGGTTATTAAGGTTCATATCGAGTGGCAGGATCGCTATAGTGATGGATTGGTTCGGCCTGTTGCACGATCAGTAATCAGAGATGCTGTCAGCCAATTTGGTGTCGAGGAAGTATATTCCAGTAAGAGAGATGAATTGACGCTAATGATCACTGAAAATATGATAACAAAATTAGCTGAAAATGGTTTAATCATGGATCAATTCTTGTTACGAAACATCACATTCTCTGATGAATATGCAGCTTCAGTGGAACAAAAACAGATTGCCGAACAATTGGCGCAACAAGCTAAATTCGTCGTGGAACAAAAGAAACAGGAAGCGGAACAAGCCCGACAAACTGCTGAAGGTTTGGCAGATGCATCGGTTATTCGATCAAAGGGTGAAGCAGAAGCCAGATTGATTCAGGCTGAAGCAGAGGCCAAAGCATTGTTATTGATCGCAGATGCTGTTAAGGATCGATCAGATTTATTAACGTATCAATATATAACAAAATTAGCTCCAAATATTCAAACGATGCTTTTACCGGCTAATTCCCCATTCCTGTTTCCATTACCGGATATGAATGTGACAGAAAATCAAACGCCAACAACAATCGTTCCACAGACAGAGCCGGCTCCCTAAACACCAATTAAAGAACGTCCTCGTTTTTTGAAGGACGTTCTTTTTTACCTTCATAAAATAATAGAATTAACCTTATAATTGTCTTCATGAATGAAAAAAGTACCTCTGGCAAACAAATAAGATTATCCTCTCTTTCCAATTGTGCAGGTTGAGCTTCCAAATTAAGTGCGGAAACGCTGTCGCAAGTTTTGCGGCCATTAGGAAGTTTATTCAATGCACAAGATTATCCTGATCTTCTGGTAGGAATTGATTCCCCAGATGATGCTGCGGTATGGAGAATAGATGAAACCAGATCTATTGTAGTCACCACAGATTTTTTCACACCGGTGGTTGATGATCCGTATGATTATGGAGCAATTTCAGCTGCCAACAGTCTATCTGATATTTATGCCATGGGTGCTGATCCGATTTTGGCGTTAAACATTGCTGCCTTCCCACCTCAATTGCCAGCTGATTTTTTAAGTCAGATCATCCTGGGAGCGGCTGAAAAAGCGAAAGAAGCAGGTGTTGTCATCGCAGGCGGTCATACCATCCAGGACAAAGAACCCAAATTCGGTCTGGTTGTGATTGGCATAATTGAAACCCATAAAATTCTGACAAAATCCGGTGTTCAACCAGATGATATTTTAATTCTCACCAAACCTTTGGGGATGGGTGTTACAACTACAGCCAATAAAGCAGAAAAGGCAAAGAAAGAAGATATTGAAGAAGCCAAATTTTGGATGAGACAATTGAATAAAATTCCCTCCAAAATAGCCACTCAACTAGACCTGAAAGCAGCAACAGATATTACCGGTTTCTCCTTATTAGGACATGCACACGAAATGGCGGAGACTTCTAAAGTTGGGATGGTTTTTAACTCAGTGGATATTCCATTCATCAAAGGTGCACGATATTACGGAGAAAAATGGTTTTTTGCTGGTGGTGCTGCTGATAACCGTTTATATTACGAAAAATTTATCGAGTTTTCCGAAGGAATCGATGAAGTAACCAGAATGTTACTTTTTGATCCTCAAACCTCTGGAGGTCTTCTTTTAGCCTGTCCACCAGAAAAAATTTCAAAATTTGAAGATATAGCTAAGAGTCAAAATATGCCCTATTGGAAAATAGGCCAAGCAATTCGCGGTACCGGGATTATTGTTAAATAATTAATAATAAGAATTGATCCGATAGGGATGAAAAATAAGAAGGTAACCAAAATGGATTTCGAATTTAAATCAAATCGTTCACCAATTTATGGAACTAACGGAATGGTTGCCAGTTCACAACCTCTGGCTACAGCTGCAGGTGTTGAAATTCTTAGAAAAGGTGGAAATGCAGCATCTGCATCCATTGCAGTTGCAGCTGCTTTAAATGTCACAGAACCAACTTCAACTGGATTAGGTGGAGACGTTTTTGTTCTCTATTATTCGCAAGAAACCTGTCAGGTGTATGCTTTAAATGGATCTGGAAGAGCACCGTTTGATCTGTCATTGGAAAAATTGGAAAGAGAAGGATTCAAGGAACTTCCACCCTACCATCCATACACCATCACAGTACCAGGAGCTTGTGACGCCTGGTTCACATTAAACGAACGGTTTGGTAACCTTCAAATGGATCAATTATTATCCCCTGCCATCCAATTAGCAGAAAATGGTTATCCTGTAGCTCCCATCACATCACATTTCTGGCAATCTGCCGCCAAAAGGCAATTAAAAACTGGATTAAACGGGGATCAGTTACTCATTAATGGAGATGGTCCACAACCAGGTCAAATATTCAAAAATATTGGTCTCGCCAAAACTTTCAAATTGTTGGCAGAAAATGGTAAAAATGAATTTTACAAAGGAGAAATAGCATCCGCGATTGTTGATGTGATTTCCAGAGCTGGAGGTTGTCTCTCCTTTAAGGATCTGGAAAGCCACCACAGCGATTGGGTCGAACCTATTTCGGTTGATTTTCAAAATACCAGGATATGGGAATGTCCTCCGAATGGTCAAGGCCTGGCTGCGCTGATGGGGATTAACATTCTAAATCAATTAGATCTTGAAACAGCTTCCAAAATGCCACCCATTCGATACCATTTCCAGATCGAAGCAATGCGTCTGGCATTTTCTGATGCCTGGGCGTTTATTAGCGATCCAGAATTTCATTCAATTCCATTGGAATGGCTATTATCCGAAGATTATGCACAACAAAGATCTAAGCTTATCAATCCTTCCCGATCCAATAAAGAAATCCAACATGGAACGCCTCCATCGACTTCAGATACTGTTTATTTTTGTGTGGTAGATCAAATGGGCAATGCATGTTCCTTCATCAATAGCAATTACATGGGTTTTGGCACCGGGATAGTTCCGTCTGGATTTGGATTCTCGTTGCAGAATCGTGGACATAATTTCTCTCTACAGAAAGGTCATCCAAACCAGTTACAACCACATAAACGTCCTTATCACACGATCATACCTGCGATGGCTACCGATCCGAATAACAATCAATTAGTCGGTCCATTTGGTGTAATGGGTGGCTTCATGCAACCCCAGGGTCATCTTCAGGTGGCCTGTAATTTATTTTTAGATCAGATGGATCCACAGACTGCTCTGGATCTCCCACGATTTTGCATTTTGCCTGAAAGTTCTTCTAACGAAATAGCTCTGGAGGAAGGTTTCCCGATAAAAACCATGTCTGCACTGGCTGAAATGGGACACGTAATAAAACCTGTCAGTGGAATGAACCGAGCATTATTTGGAAGAGGCCAGGTAATTTTGAGAGACAATGATGGCATCCTGGCTGCTGGAAGTGATCCCCGCGCAGATGGATGCGCAATGACTTTTATAACCGCATGTTAGAGATTTCAGAAACATTACAGGGAGTCCTGGATACGCTCCCCAATAAACCTGGTTGTTATCTCATGAAAAATAAAACCGGGCATATTATCTATGTCGGAAAAGCTGTAAATTTACGACATAGAGTTCGCTCATATTTCCATGATAATGACGGACAGCATCCGCGTACCCGTCAACTGGTACAAAATATTATCGATATCGAATGGATTGTTGTGGATACCGAATTAGAGGCACTCATCCTGGAGATGAACCTGATCAAGAAACACCGGCCCATTTACAACATACGACTGAAAGATGATAAACGATACCCCTACATTAAAGTACTTTGGGCAGATGCTTTCCCAAAAATTACAGTCACACGACGAATGGTCAATGATGGATCAAGATATTTTGGTCCATATACTTCTGTCTGGGCGGTTCACCAAACCCTGGATGTATTGCGAAAGATCTTTCCTTATCTGACTTGTGATAGGGAGATTACTGGTCAGGATAAACGCGCTTGTTTATATTACGATATCAAACTTTGCAGTGGACCCTGTATTGGAATGATCGATAAACAAAATTACCGAAACATGATCAATGACCTGTGTGAATTCCTGGACGGTAGAACCGAAGAAATTGTGGATCGTTTGGAAGTAGAAATGAGTGATGCAGCTGAAAATATGGCATTTGAAAAAGCTGCAACCATCCGTGATCAGATACGGGCAATCAATCAGATTGTTGAAAAACAAAAAGTAGTTTCAACAGAAGAAAAAGACTCAGATATTATCGCCCTAGCCAGAGAAGACCGGGATGCCTGTGTGCAAATATTCTTTATTCGCAACGGCAAGTTGATTGGTCGCGAGTATTTTATTCTGGAAGGTACTGAAGAAGCTCAGGATCAGGAAGTAATAAAAGAATTTTTGAAGCAATTTTATTCCGAAGCAGCAAATATACCCTCTACTGTTTTACTACCAGATGATATAGAGGAAATGAACATCATTCGTCAATGGCTAAACACCAAACGAGGTGGCGAAAAAATTGACATTGTCGTTCCACACGAAGGCACTCCAGTCGAATTGATGAATATGGCCAAGGAGAATGCAGTTGAAACCCTGAAAGCTTTGCGATCCCAATGGGAAGCTGACACAAATCGCCAGGAAGAAGCTTTGGCTGATCTACAGTCAGTATTTCAATTATCCGAACCTCCAAATCGCATTGAATGTTACGATATCTCCAACACACAGGGAACAGCTTCTGTGGGAAGCATGGTGGTTTTCACGCAAGGAGTTCCCAATCGGAAACTTTATCGAAGGTTCAATATCAAAACTGTGGAAGGCCCTGATGATTTTGCCAGCATGGAAGAAGTATTAACCAGAAGATTTAAACGTTGGTTTAATGCTCAGGAAAATCACAAAATTGGAGGAAAAGTTGATGAATCCTTTACCTTGCTCCCTGATATATTAATTGTCGATGGTGGAAAAGGACAATTAGGTAAAGCAGTAAAAGTCTTGGAAGCGTTTAATCTCACAGATAAATTTAAATTGGTAGGGTTAGCAAAACAGGAAGAGGAGTTGTTCTTCCCACACCAATCCGACTCAGTAAAATTACCTCGAAACTCGCAGGGTTTGTATTTAATTCAACGTATTAGGGATGAAGCACACCGCTTTGCGATCACTGCTCATCGAAAACGCAGAACGATTATGGGATTAGCATCCCAACTGGATAAAGTTCCTGGTATTGGATCTCATCGCAGGAAATTATTACTCAATCATTTTGGATCCATAGAGGGCATCATTCACGCCAGTGACGAAGAATTATTAAGTTTGCCAGGAATCCATGCCGGAATTGTTGAGGCAATTCGAAATTACCTTGAATAGATTAATGATCGATACCAATAGATCAATAAGTACAAATTTTTCTATTGTCTTTTTTTGAATTGTCTGACAATAAGTTCCAAAAATTGACTTTACGGGAAAAAAATCTCGTGTTATAATCTGCATTCGCCCAACAGGGCGATTTATATTGTTAATTTGAAAATTTAACCATTTGGTAAGGAATAAAAACAATGGATCAGATCTTAAAATCATTAGAAACCCCTGTAAACCCCAACGTCCCAGAACTGCGGACTGGCGATGTGGTCAACGTACATGTGAAAATTAAAGAAGGCGCTCGCGAACGCGTTCAGGTTTTCAAAGGTACAGTTCTCTATAAACACAACAATGGCACCAATTCAACCTTCACAGTTCGTCGTGTTGCCGCTAATGGAATTGGTGTTGAGCGTACATTCTTAACTCGTTCCCCTCGAATTGAAAAAGTCGAAGTAGAACGACACAGCCGGGTTCGTCGAGCAAAACTCTACTTCTTACGCAAACGAACTGGTAAGAGCGCACGTCTCAAACAAAAATTCAATTAATTTCAATCGATTCGTGATAACATTAAAGGTGCAATCTCAAGATTGCACCTTTTTTACGTATCACAAAACTGGAGAAAGAATGCAGCCTATCATTGGAATAACAGCGGGAAAAGATAGCAGTGATACAGGAATTCAAAAAGTCTGTTTGATTGACAAATACTCTCATGCCATATCTGCATCAGGAGGAATACCATTCGTAATTCCACCGGATATTCCTTCGCATACAATTGAAACCATAATAAGTCGAGTTGACGGAATTATGATCACAGGTGGTGGTGATATCGATACCAGAAGGTTTAATGGACAGGATCATCCACGAGTCTATGGCGTTGATATTGATCGCGATAATCTGGAAATTGGATTGGTACTTGCTGCTGGTTCGAGCGCAAAACCTTTACTGGGAATATGTCGCGGTATTCAGATCATTAACGTCGCATTGGGGGGAGATTTATATACAGATATTCAGGATCAAAAAACCGATCCATTAAAACACGATTGGTTCCCGGATTATCCTCGCAATCGATTATCTCATTCTGTTGAAATCAAATCTGGTTCGTTATTATATAAAATTCTTGAAATATCCATCACCGATGTCAATTCTTTACACCATCAGGCAATAAGAAATTTATCCAATAAATTATCAGCAATTGCTTTTGCTCCCGATGGCATCATAGAAGCCGTAGAAATCAAAGACCATCCTTTTTTCCTGGGGGTTCAATGGCATCCTGAATGGTTATTCGATCTTGAAACCACACAAAAATTATTCAAAGCCTTTATTGATACAGCAAAATACTAATGGATAAACTTCCTTTTTCATCAAAAAAAGCAATAGGTATATTTGACTCAGGTGTCGGTGGGTTATCTGTTCTGCGGGAGATACACAATCAAATTCCTGAATCCCCTATCATTTATTTTGGCGATCAAATTCATGTTCCTTACGGACCTAGAGATTTAGAAGAAGTGTATTCTCTGTCGAAAGTGATTACACAATTTCTATTGGGTTTAGGTGCTGGCATCATTGTCGTTGCCTGCAATACAGCTTCAGCAGCAGCCTTGTATCCTTTACGGGTAGAATTTCCAGAGATTCCTTTTGTTGGCATGGAACCAGCCGTTAAACCTGCTGCAGAAAAAACACATACAGGAAATGTAGGTGTCCTGGCTACGCCAGCAACATTCCAGGGTAAATTATATAATTCGGTTGTTGAAAGATTTGCGAAAAACGTGAAGATTTATCAAAACACATGTTCCGGGTTGGTTCAGGAAATAGAAAAAGGCAATTTTACAGGTATTGAAACCAGGAAAATACTCGAAAATGCCCTATTTCCAATGCTGGAAAATAAAATTGACTCAGTTGTATTGGGTTGCACCCACTACCCATTTGTGATTCCTTTAATTAAAGAAATCGTTGGATCTGAAGTAACGGTTATAGATCCTGCACCAGCGGTCGCAAAACAAACGATGAGAATATTATCCACCATCGATCATTCTGGTACTGAAAACAATCAAAATCACTCCATTTTATTGACAAGCGGACCCAAAAAAGAATTCCAAACCTTTGTTGATATGATTGAGATAAAAAAATATGAAATTCATCAAGTTAAATGGTCTCATGATAGAAGCGAAATCAACATCCTACACGGAAAATGATTAGGGGAGAGATTTGATATACTAAGATTAGAAAATTCTTGAGGATGATATGATTGAATTAAACCTAAATCCATGTACAAAATTCACAACCGATGCAATTGGAAAACCAGGTCAAAGAACATTTTTTATTCAAGGGGAAACCGATAACGAGACGATCTCACTGATTTACGAGAAAATACAATTACAATCTCTTATTGTAGCCATTATACGTTTTTTTGAAAATTTACACGAAAAATATCCTGATCTCAATCATGAAGAGGGTAAATTTTCTGAAACTGATATGCGCATTACACCTCCCGTTGACCCATTATTTAGAATTGGGGATCTTAACTTAACTTTTGATCCTGATCAGGATAAGGTTTGCATTGTTGCAAAAGAAATTATTTTTGAACAAGAGGACCCTGCTTCTCAAATGATAGCCCAGGATGAAGCGCGAATAGTTAATTATTGGTGCTCAAGAGATCAATTAAGCCAATTTGTAAATTGGGGAGTTGAATTATTGCAACGGGGTAGACCAATTTGTCCTTTATGTAATGAACCGATAGAACCTGAGGGACATTTGTGTCCAAAAAAGAATGGCCATAAAAAACACTAAATTGTCTGATATTAAAACAAAACATATCATTCAGACACTGCAAAATGGCACCATGACTTTAGTGGGTCAGGCATTACGCGGATCTAATTCGACATTCTTAACCCAGGTTACAGACAATAATTACTCAGTTCAGGCAATTTATAAACCTTCAAGAGGTGAAAGACCCTTATGGGATTTTCCAGATTTTACATTGTCTCAAAGGGAGGTTGCAGCCTTCATAGTCTCACATTTATTAGGTTGGAATCTTGTCCCAGCAACGGTTTTCCGTGTTCAACCTGCTACTTATGGCAAGGGATCTTTGCAACTATTTATCGAACATGATCCCACACTACATTATCTGAATGCGCCAATAAATGATCAGGTTCTATTTATGAAAATCGCAATTTTTGATTTGATTATAAATAATGCAGATAGAAAATCAGGTCATGTTATCTTTGATTACGACAATAAGCCTTGGCTGATCGATCATGGGTTATGCTTCAATCATGAATTTAAGCATCGAACAGTAATCTGGGAATATGCAGGATTATCGATCCCAGATGATTTGAAAAGTGATGTTAATAACTTTATTATTAAAATGCAATCTGGAAAATTACACTTGGTAAGAAAATTAAATATGTTATTATCTGAATTAGAAATAACAACTTTAATTAATAGAGGACTATACTTGATAAACCAGGCAGAATTTCCACATCCGGAACCAAACCGGAGATCATACCCCTGGCCACCAATCTAACATCGGAGGATAAAATGCGCCAAGTTTCAATCGCGTTAATGGGTTTCGGGAATGTTGGGCAAGCTTTTGCAAGCTTGCTATTAAAAAAGCAGGAAACGCTAAAAAAAGAGTTTGATTTAGAATTTATCGTAACTGGGATCTTCACTAAGACCCATGGTGCAGCCATAAACTCCGGCGGTGTTAATTTAACCAGAGCGTTGGAATTTATCGCACAGGGAACGCCATTATCAAACTTATCGGAAGATAATCGGGAATTTTCGCCTGAAAGTTTTATTCATGGAAGTTCAGCTGAAATATTCGTGGAATGTACACCGTTAAACCCTTATGATGGTCAACCAGCCCTTTCATATAATAAAATTGCTCTTAATCGCGGAAAACATGTTGTAACAGCCAACAAAGGACCGTTAGTATACGGCCATAGTGAATTATCGAAACTTGCTTTAGATCGAAGAAAAGGTTTTTATTTTGAATCTGCGGTTATGGACGGGGCACCAATTTTCTCTCTCTTTAGAGAAACATTACCATTAATCGAACTCAAAGGATTTTCCGGTATTCTCAATTCCTGCACAAATTATCTCCTGGATCTGATGAACGCAGGTGCCACTTTCGAGGAGGCAGTCATTCAAGCTCAAAATATTGGGATTACAGAAACAGATCCAAGTGCAGATATTGAAGGTTGGGATGCTGCTATAAAGGTGGCAGCACTGGTTTCCGTCCTCATGGGAATTTCCATAACTCCTCACCAGGTAAATCGCAAAGGGATCAGCGATGTGACTCCAGAAATGATCAAGACAGCCCAGGAGAATGGTGAAAAATGGAAATTAGTCTGCACCGCCAAACGACAGGGAAATCGATTAATCGAAGCCAGTGTTCAACCTCAGACAGTAAAAGCCGATTCTCTCCTTTATCTGGTTAATGGAACAAGCTCATTTGTTCAATTTGAGTCTGATGTTCTACCTGGTCTGGGGATTCTTGAAAAAGATCCTGGTCCAATAACAACCGCATATGGCATATTGGCGGATATCATGAGCATTCTTAAGAAATATTATGTTTATCGATAATTAATTCTGATCCACACTCTCGGATAATATTTCTTCTTCTTGTTTAAGATTCTTCCAGCGCACATAAAGACTGATTACATAGCCAATGATTGAGCCAAAAATAACAACGTAGCCAGCTATAAAATAGTTTAATGTATCAATTGTAGAATTCATTTTCGCTCCAGATTCGATTAGCTAATCTTGTATATTAAATTTCATCTCTTCTATCTGGTTCGCTAATATTCCTAAACGAATCCGATGCCAGACTAAGTCGATAAAAAGGATTGAAAAAACAACAATACTGACCATCATAGTTTGAAACATGGTAGCTGTCATATCAAAAGTGCCCACTGCGGAAGGATCAGAGCCGGCTATTACAACAGGGTGAATTGTCCTGAAAATTCGGATTGAGAAAAAAGTTAAAGGAACACTGAGGAAACCCACAATGGCATATACAGCGCCGAATCTCGAACGCCGTTCAGGATCATCTATTCCCTGTCGGAGCATTAAATATGCAATATAAACCAATTCCATGATGGTGGCTGTTGTCAACCTGGGATCCCAGGTCCACCAGGTGTTCCAAATCGGTCTTGCCCAAATGGAGCCAGTCACAATATTAATAAAGATAAATATGATTCCAATTTCTACAGCAGCGACTCCAACCAAATCCCATATTTTCGTCTTTTTAACCAGATATAAAACACCAGCTATCGCTGCAAATAGAAAAGACAGCATACCAACCCATCCAGCAGCCACATGGAAATAGAACACTTTTTGCACGGCTCCCATCACTCTTTCAATGGGTGCATAGAAAAAAACCATTGCTGTGGCACCTAATATGGTAACAACTGTTACGATGTCCAGAATTTTTAGTGTAGTCGGTTTCTTCATTTCACCTCCAAAAATTTATTCTTCAACAACTGAATCAAAAACCATAAATGCGACTGAAGTAAAAATAATATCGTAAACAATCAAAAGATTGAACCAGGTCTGTAAATCAGAGAATGGAAAACCACTTAAAATTCCAGCAGAAGCTTTGACAGCTGCGATCAAAACTGGCAAAATGACAGGGAACAACAATATTGGTAATAATATATCTCTTGTTCTCGCTTGGACTGCCATACTAGCCAACAATGTCCCTATCGCGACATATCCCTCGGATCCTAGAAGGATCACTAAAAATAAAGCTGGCGAAATAATGTTGGTATTATATAAAATACTATAAATGGGCAGGACAATCATAGCAACAATCAGCATGAATATCCAGTTTGCTATACTTTTTCCAAAATAAATAGCTGTCCTATCTACCGGGGCCAATAACAACCCATCCAGACATCCACGGTCCTTTTCGACAGACATGGATCGATTCAGACCTAAATTCCCAGCAAAAATGATGGTGACCCATAAAATTCCTGCAGTTAAGGCGGATCGCGTTTTAGGGTCTAGCTCCAGAGCAAAATTGAAAATGAAGATAACCAGAAGGGCAAAGACCAGCATGGCACTGATCAGTTCTTTTCCACGTAATTCTGCAATCAGGTCTTTCCAAACCACAGCGAACATTGCCTTGAAAAAAGATGTTTTAGGCTGCACCTTGATTCCCCCCTCCTGCATCAATTTCATCAACTATGGATTGGTAATATGCCAATAAACCGTGTTGTGGAAGATCTTTTGCAAGTTTTGAAGCATGAATTTTCCCTTTATACAGAACATCAAATCTAGTGGCCAGATTAGCTACTCTGGGGAAGTCATGCGATGTCATGACCACCGTTCTTCCCCGGGAAGCAATTTGCTGCAGTAGTGTATCCAGCATATTGGCTGCATCCTGATCTAAGCCTGTATGTGGTTCATCCAATAATAAAACCTCAGGATCATGAATAATTGCTCTTCCAATCGCTAATCTTTGCTGCATTCCTCTGGAAAAAGTACGCACCAAATCCTTTTTCCTTTTCAATAATCCAACAAGTTGCAATATTTCTTCAACCTGGTTTTGGAAATCGGATAAACCATATAATCTTCCATAAAACTTAAGATTCTCCTCAGCACTTAAATCTCCATACAAAAGGGGAAGGTGAGACACAACACCTAATTTTTTTCTTACCTGAGCTGATTGTCCAGGTAAGAAAAAACCTGCAATTTGGATTTCACCATAATTTGGTTTGGATAGAGAAGAAAGTATGCGTAATAAAGTTGTTTTTCCAGCACCATTTGATCCCAATAAAGCAACAAACTCGCCTTGTTGAACCGAGAAATTTAATTTGCGTAAGACCTGTTTATGACCAAAACGCTTTATTAAATTTCGCACTTCAATGATAGCCGTCACTATTAAACCTCAGAGCTTTGCTTTATTTTGATCAACTTGGTTAATTCGTTTCTTCGATTGTAATAAGCATTCTCAGGAATTTCCCCGGATTGAAAAGCATCATCCAATGCGATAACAGCATCCAACAAACTTTCCAAATCCTCCTCATCAGCTTCGAAATCATCAACAATTTCATCTACTTTCATTTTCTTTCTCAGATAAAAAACCGCGCTGAAAATGGCAATTAATAATACAGAACCGCCAATAATCAAGCTGGTAGTATTTCCGCTTTGAACAATCGAAACATTATCCTTCACTTTTCCAGACAGGTTCATTTTTATGGACCTCTGCGCATCCATGACCCCACCAGAATACGTCTGAATATTCATCCCTTGAATATCTCTCTCACCCGAGAATACCAGTTGGTCACTTGAAAATTTCACTGTGTCGGAAGGTAACATGAAGATGGATGCGTTTACCAGTAATGGGAGTTTAATTTCCAAATCTAAAGATTTTTCATATGGGAGTTCAAAAGCAAATAAAACCTGAATTGAAGAATTCGCCCCAACCGATTGGATCGAACCAAATCCATCTTCTAATTGAATAAATTCTCTTCCCAGTAATCCGCCTTCGAATTGTAAATTTTGGGCACCTTCAGGTAAATTAAACCGCACAACTGGTGTTTGATCGTCTAAAGGCACAATCACGGTATCCGTTGGGTTTTGGATCACATACATTTCAACAACTTGTATGGTATTTTCAGCGATAAAATCAAAAAAGACATGCATTCTCTCTGCATAAAGAGCAGAGGAATCAACTGATGTTTTCTTAATTACTATGGGTAAATCAACATTTCCTTCAGCATCCATGACAGGATCATGCAATACATCCGAGGTATGTTGAATTCCATCAACAACCAATGATGCTTGATAAATTCGTCCGGAAACGTTATCTAAATCTTCAAATTTGAATGTACCAATCTCAGTTACAGGAGTTTCAATTTGAAAAACCATTTCCATACCATCATAACCACTAAGTGTGACGGTTAAATCCTCGGCATTTGTTTCCAGATTAACCAATTCACCAATAATAGAAAATTTAGTTTGGTCAACAGGTGCAGATTCCTCTTCGAGAGGATTAATTGTTTCAGCGTTTTCTGATCCAAATTCTTCACCAACTACATTGTTTTCGGTGAATCCTAAGTAACGTACATAACTGGCAACTGCCAATTGATCATCCTCTGATAATATATCGGAAAATGAGTGCATTTCAGCATCGATTCCTGTTGTAATTACCGATAAAATATCAGCCAAGGATTTTTCAGCCATGGCACTTGCGCTTTGCAAAGGTAGATTTTCATTGGTGTGGCATTCGACACAATTCCCTGAAAAAATGACTTCGCCATTGTTTATCAAATCTTCGGATAATGATAATGTTAGAGCGTAAGCAGTGACATCCCATCTTTCCCGATCACTGAGGCTTTGAAATCCAGGCATAAATCGTTCAAAATTCCCGATTGTTACAACTTTGTACCAATCAATCGGTTTTGCATTTATTGCAATTTTGATATCCCCAATAGGCGTAACTGGATTTGGTAGTTGGTTGCTCTGAACGCCATCTCCCATACCGGTTTCTCCATGACAAGCAACACATTTTTGTTTATAGATCATTTCCCCATTTACAATATCAGGTTCCATCATAGGTAAAACGATCGATGGTGCTTTTGTTGGAGATATTGGCATTGGATCTTGTTGAACTAAATTTGGAGGAGGGGTTACATCAGCTGCCAGGGAGACTGAGCATCCAGATAGAAATCCTAAAAAAATGAATGCAAAAAATATATAGTGGGCTTTTTTCATGTTTATCTTTCTAAAAATCAAAGTGTATTCCCGCACTTTGAACAAAATTTATCTATTTTTGAGACTGGTTTACCACATTTGGGACAAAAGCCATCTGGTTTAGATTCTTTTGATCGTTTTCTTGCTGCAATCATCGATTCAACATCAACATCTTTTTCAATTTTCTCATCATCTAAATGAATTTCAGATTTACTCCCACTGAGAGTGGCTTCAATTCTTTGCAATTGGTCCGAACTCTGTTCATCCCCACTTATTTCATCAATTTTTTTGATGACTTCAGCACCTTTTTGGAGTAAAAATTGACGTTGAGTAGGATAATCTTCTTCAGGAATTTTACCTAAACTAAAATCAAAATCGAGTTCTTGTAATGCCCGTAAAATACGGTCTCTTTCCGCTAGCATCGACGAAACATGCATTTCTTTTTCGATAGAAGGTAAAGCTTGAGTTATTAGGGCCTTATTCTTCCGTTCATCGATAAATGGTTGAAAAATAAACAATAGTACAATAACCAGAATTCCCACCAACAAAAATATGGATCCAATATCCATGCTAATTCTCCTCTACTGATTGAGTGCTGAATCAATCATACTTGTAATTTCACTGATAGAAACAAATGGCCCAATTTTTCTGGATGCTAATTTTCCGTCTCTATCTATAATGTATGTTTCAGGTACACCACTGATTCTAAAAATTTGTGAAATGGCAGTTCGAAGGTCAGGGCCGTTGGGATACGTAATATCAAATTTCTCCAGGTATCCCAATGCTTCTGTTTCTGTATCTACATAGTCAACTCCGAGAAAAACCACATCCCCAGAATCCTCGTAATATCGCCAGGCTTCTTCTAATTCAGATGCTTCCTGTTCACAAGGTTTACACCAGGATGCCCAGAAATTGACAACAATTACCTTTCCAATTAAATCATTCGTTTTAATTTTTGAGCCATCGAATGTTGTTAATTCAAAAGGAGGTACTTTTTGTCCTACCTGAACGGGTCCTTGTTGTGCATTTCTAAGACCCCAACCCATTAGTGCTAAAAATCCTAATAAAACCGCAAAGGCAACAATAATTACCCAACGAGGAAGCTTTTTTTGATTTTTTTCACCGGTGTTTGAATTTTCCATAATTGCTCCTAAGATAAATCCTCTTTTTTATTTAAAACATTCAAAGCTTCTTCCATTTCTTTTAGATATTTGTCATTTTCAATGTTTGAATTTTGGATTACTGTTACAGATGATTTTTTTATTTTCTTAAGGTTTAGATAAACGACTACGATGCCTCCCACAAAAACAACAGGGGGTAAAATGTAAACTAACCAATTCAATCCCCTGGCAGGTGGTTGTGCTAATACACGATCACCATATTGATCCACAAAATATTGTTTTATCTGGTCATTTGTCCAACCAGCAATCATTTTTTCTTTTATTAATGCCCTCCATTGAGCGCATGCTTGTGTTGGACACACGTCTAGGGGTATGTTTTCACAAACTGGACAATACAATTCTTTTGCAACTGCGTTTACTTGATCGTCGGTAGGATAATCATTTTGGGCAATTACGTTATGGAGAGGCAGGAAAAGCAATACGAAAATTGTAACAAAAAAAGCAAGTGTGATTTTTTGGGGTGTGAAAATCTTGTTTTTATATTTCATAAAATAATTTTCCTTCTTGACCATTATGGTCTCGAAACCAACTTGCCTGTCTCTTTTTTCATGATTCTTGATGGGACCAATTCTATCTCTTTTTCTGGATCTGGCCATGCTGCAATAAAAGATCCGATAACCAGCAGGATGCCACCATACCATAACCAATTAATCAGAGGGTTATGAAATACTTTAAAAGTAGCTCCCAAGGATGAAATCTGTTCCCAGTTTACTAAAATGACGTATAGATCATCTTCTACAGTACTTCGAACTCCAGCAATCGTCATTGGTTGTTGACTATCGTAATAGAAATCACGTCTTGGATACAGTTCTCCGAGATCCTTACCATTTTTTGATACGGATAAAATTGCTCTGGCAACATTTCGCCCATCAGCCACATCAAATTCTGCCAGGTTATTGAAAGTTACAGTATATCCAGCCAATGATAAGCTTTCACCAGGAGCTAACCTGCCCTGGGTTTCCGTCTGGAAAAGTTCAATTCCTATAATTCCAATCGCCATAAAAACCACACTCAAATGTATTACATAACCACCATAGCGTCTTCGATTTCTAACGGTCAATTTCCATAATGCGACCAGATAATTCTCACCATTTCTCTTATGCCTGGATTTCATCCCCCGCCAAAATTCATATATTGTCACGAATGCTGCCAGAGAAGCAACACTTAATCCAATTAATGCACCTATGCTTCGAACACCTGAAACGAACAAAACTACCAGTAAAATGAGTGATCCAACGAAAGGAATCCATAATGCCTTACCCAAAGTCTTCCAGGTGGAATGCCCCCAGGCAGACAAAGGAGCTATACCCATTAATAACAATAAACCTGCAAATAAAGGGCCTGTGGTGCTGTTATAGAATGGAGGACCAACAGTAACTTTCTGTCCTGTAAATAATTCAGATATTAATGGGTAAACGGTTCCCCAGAAAACGACCACCAAAATACCAATAAACAATAAATTATTAATCAAGAAGAGCGATTCTCTTGATAACAAAGAGGTCATTACGCCTTCTGAACGCAGGTCATCCCATCTTTTGATTAAGAATGCCAAAGAAATAATGAAGGTCAAACCAATGAAAATAAAGAACATTGGTCCAATTGCACTTTGAGCAAACGCATGTACTGAAGACAGTACACCAGATCTTGTTAGAAAAGTGCCAAATATGACCAATGAATATGTCAATATGACGAGGATCATATTCCAACGTTTGAACAATCCCCGTTTTTCTTGAATCATAACTGAATGTAAAAATGCAGTACCAGATAGCCATGGCATAAATGCAGCATTTTCTACAGGATCCCAGGCCCAATATCCACCCCATCCAAGAACATCGTATGCCCAGCGACTTCCTAGTATTAGCCCGATGGATAAAAACATCCAGGCGACCAATGTCCACCTTCTGGTTAATCGAATCCACCGATCATCTTTTCTACCAGTAATAAGCGCAGCCATACCAAAAGCATATGGAATAACAAATGAAACAAATCCAAGATAAAGCATAGGAGGATGAATGATCATGCCTGGATGCCTGAGTAATGGATTCAGACCTCTGCCGTCAAATGGATTGATTAATTGACTACCAGCTGGAGCGAACATAGCGACCAATTCCCCACCAGATGGAAGCGACCAGAATCTCACAAACGGATTTTCAAAAGCAACGATCATAATAAGGAAAAAGGCTAATGTTACAGATGAAACAATAATCACCCACGGAAGAAAATCAAGATCTCTATCCCATTTTCTTAATGTTACGGCTGTTCCAAAAGCAGACATTAACCATGCCCAAAAAACAAGCGAACCAGCTTGCCCACCCCATAAAGCAGTGACCTTCAAATACAATGGCATCGTACTGCTGGTAACATTGTAAACGTATTGAACTTCATAATTTTGATTAATTAACAGAATTACAATACTGATCACAGTTAATGTTAAAAGGGGAAACGTTAATAAAAGTGCTAATCTAGCACTTTCGACATACTTGTATAAATTTTTTCTTTCACCAATTACCGCTGCTACGATCGCATAGATACTGACAAGTAAAGTAATGACCAAAGAGCCATATCCAAGGTTTGGTAACATAAATTCTCCAATTTGAATTCTGGGGTTAATCAGCTATTTGCTGATTGTTCTGGAATTGCTTCTTCGTATTTTGTCGGGCATTTCAATAGTAATTCAGACGCATAAAATAAGCCATCTTCTCCAATTTTACCGGTCATAATTGCCTGGGCTTCATTTTGTAACAAATCAGGCATCACACCTTCATACACTACAAAAATGCGATTTGCATCTGGATTGTTAACTGCCTCATGCAATACCGAAGCCAAACCACCCTGGGCGTCAATTTCTTTGTTATCACCAGGAACATGCGCTACTTCAAACTTAATGATGAGATTTTCTGTGTCATATTCAATCGTATCGCCTAATACAGCACCAGAGACTCGTATATCCTTACCAATTATTTCTTCCTGGCGTTCTTTGATCTCATCAACTGTAAGAAAATATTGTGCACCAGCTCTTGTATTGGTGATGATTAATAAAATAATCGCAGCAATGATAAGAATTCCACCAAAGATAAATTTCTTTTGACTGCCTTTTGCAGGTGTTGGTAATGAATCTTCTTGCATGAAACCTCCAATGTAATAAAGTTATATATTTATATTTTTCCATACTGAGATTAATATAGGGTTAAATTTATTGTCAATAAAAAATATCTCTATTATCAGAATTTTGGAAATTATAACATCCAAATGTTTCTTAATGAATACGAGACAAATTAGAAGAAATTAATCTTAGGTCTTTTTCTTCCATGGGATCTGATTTTTTACCAAAATTTCTTCAATTTTATGAATAAAATCAGCTTTCGGGGAACTGGTTTTTGAACTTGTTTCTACCTGATTTACAATTAATTCAGCAATCTGCATGGCTGATGAAGGTTTTCCTATGGTTTTCGCATTTTCTTTAATTAGCTCAAGTTTTACTTGGTCATTAAGAAATAAATGTCCCAAAGTTCGTATAAATTCAATCGAATTTTTTGACCAGTAACCTGCGTTCCCCTCCAGAACAAATTTCGCATTTCCCGACTCTTGTCCTGGAATAACATCGATTAATATCATTGGCAATCCAGAAGCCAAAGCTTCTGTAACAATTAAGCCCCCAGCTTTGGCAATTAAAAGGTCTGATGATCGCATGAATTCCGGCATTTGATCAACAAACTCATATAAAAGAGTCTTGTGATGCCATTCAACTTCTTTTAATTCCTCAAATAATTCTTGATCTTTTCCGGTGACCACAATGAGTTGGAAAGAAAATCCCGAATGATTTAGTATATCTAGATTTTCTCCAAAGTGTTCCACACGTTTACTTCCAACAGCCAGAATTGTTGTGAGCTCAGGATTCCAACCGAGATTTTTCCTTAATTCTTGTTTTGATTCCTTTATATGGAAGATCCTCGGGTTTACAGGAATTCCGATGACACATAAATTATCAGGATTGACACCAGCTTCAATTGCATCTTTACGAACTATCTCTGTAGGAACTACTAACCGATCCACTTTATCGTTGAACCAGATTTGGTGAACGGTTTCCAAATCTGTGACGATGGTAATCATTGGAATATTTAATCGATGCAAAGTCTTAACGGCTACAAAAGGAGCCTGGTATAAGGGATATGTATTTATGATGATGTCAGGTTGATATTCTTCGATTGTTTCATTCATGACTTCAAACAAAGAAACTACAAGAATAGTTTCAAGAATAGTCACCGGAATGGGCGAATCACTCAATTCATAACCAAACTTGTAAAGCTCAGGAACATCACGAACCCATTTATCATATTCACTTTGTGATTCTTTGATGAAAAAAGGTGCTTTTTTGTTATCTAAGGGGTTTACCAAAGTGATTCGATATTGGTCGGGATATAAATCCTCAATCGCTGATTGTATGGCTAAGGACGCACTCCTATGACCAAAACCTGCATCCGCAGTCAGGATTAGAATTTTCTTTTTAGGGTTTTCCATTTAAGATCCTCATTCCTCAAGTAGAAGATTTCCACTTAAATAGTGTAACAATATTTCCAGGGCATGGTCAGATGACTGTTCTTTGATCTGAATTCGACTTCCCACAAACACCTTTTGCGATGCCCAGGCACCTTTATTTGACGATAAACTGATCCAGACCAACCCAACAGGTTTTCCTGGTAAGCCACCACCAGGACCAGCGATTCCACTGATGGAAATGCCAATTAAATTTTCAAAAGGGACTTCTTTTGAAAATAATTTTCTGACTCCGGTTGACATTTCTAAAACAGTTTCTCTACTCACAGCTCCAAATTTTTTCAAGGTGTTGGATTTTACACCCAATAAAGATCGTTTCGCCTCATAAGCATATGCGCAAACACCACCGACGTAGTAATCAGACGAACCAGGAACGTTGGTGATCCGATGGCTGACTAATCCTCCTGTGCAGGATTCGGCAACAACCAGTTTGTAATTTCCTTTTACCAATAATGGTCCAACTTCAACCTCTAATACTTCCTGCATCAGATTTCTCCTTATCATTTAGAAAAATATTACATTATTCCAATTATAATTTGCAAATACCTTAATGAATAAACTCGACAAGGAATAATAAAACACATGCCATCTGCTACATTCCACTTTCCTACTGGATTTTTATGGGGAACCTCAACTTCTGCCTATCAGGTAGAAGGAAATAATACAAATACAAATTGGTATCAATGGGAACAGATTCCAAATAAAATTTTTGAGAATCAAACAGCAGGCAATGCCTGCGATTGGTGGTCCGGCAAGTGGAAAGAAGATATGGATCGAGCTGAATTGACACACCAAAATGCGCACCGTCTATCAATCGAATGGAGCCGGATCCAACCTGAAATTGACAGATGGGATGAATACTCTTTAGACCATTATCGAGAGATAATGAGAGGTTTAAGAGATAGAGGAATTTCCCCCCTGGTTACCTTGCACCATTTTACAGAACCTATTTGGCTATCCGAAATTGGAGGTTGGGAAAACGATTTAATTACTTCCTATTTTGAAAAGTATGTTAATAAAGTTGTCGAAGCGTTGAAAGAGTATTGTAATTTGTGGATCCCCATCAACGAACCAAACGTCCTGGCCCACCAGGCTTATATCGAAGGCAATTTTCCTCCCGGTAAAAATAGTTTGCAATCCAGTTTTATTGCTTTATCCAATATGATCAAAGCTCACATATCAGCTTATTCAACAATTAAAAGAATCTCTTCGACAAGTCGAATTGGAACGGCTATCAATTATCGAGCGTTTTGGCCAGAAAGTAAAATAAATCCTTTTGATAAATTGATGACGAAATTTCTTGATCATCAATTTAATGATTCCTTTATGAATGCTCTGAAATTCGGCAAATTGCGATATGCACTCAAAAATGAAAAAATTTCCGATGTACATGGTTTTTTTGATTTTGTTGGAATAAATTATTATTCTGGAGATGAAGTAAAATTTAATTTACTGAAACGAAAAGAATTATTTCATCAGAGAACATATCCAAAATTATCCGAAATTAGTGAGCATGGTTTTATCGCAAATGTTCCCGGCGGTTTTGAAAAAGCAATTCGTTGGGCATTAAAATTTAATTGTCCCATCATCATCACTGAAAATGGCATTGAAGATTCAAATGATTCGTTGCGACCACAGTATTTAGTCGAACATGTCCACGAAGTTTGGCGGGCAGCTAACTTAAATAATCAATTAAAAGGATATTTTCATTGGACCCTCGTAGATAATTTTGAGTGGGAAAGAGGTTGGTCTCAAAGATTTGGTTTATGGCGATTGAATTTACAGGACCAAACCAGAATAAGAACCAGGAGTGTAGATCTTTTTTCTCAAATCTGTAAAACCAACTCACTATCCGGTGAAATGGTTAATAAATTTGCACCATTGGTTTATTCAAAAATATTTCCTGGATAGAGAAATCTATTATTTTTTAAATGAAGGTTTAGAATTGATCTTCATCGGCAAAAAAACTGTAAAGGTTGTGCCTTCACCAATTTCTGATTCAACATGAATACTTCCATTGTGCAAGTGGACAATATACTGAGAGATCGATAGACCTAATCCAAACCCAGAACTATGGCTTCTGGTGCGTGATTTTTCTCCTCGATAAAATCGATCAAATATTTTCTGAAGATCTTTTTTGGCTATACCAGGACCATTATCTTGAATTTTTATTTTTGCAATATCAACATCATTCGCTAAATCTATGATGATTTTTCCACCTTCTGGGGTATATTGAATAGCATTTCCCAATAAGTTAAGCAATACTTGCTTTATTCGGTCTCGATCACCTTGCATTTCAATCTGCTCCATTTTTTCAAAGGAAATTGCTAATCGGTCCGCCGCAAGTGTTTGAACATGGTGAAAAACTTCGCACAGTAATTCATCGAGTGAGAAAAATTTGATGTCTAATGGCATTTCACCAGCTTCTGCCTGGGATAAGAACAATAAATTCCCCACCAATCGTGATAACCTGTCAACTTCATTTTCAATACTGACCAGAGATTCAAGATCATATTGTTTATATTTTTTCATCAACCCAACTTCGCCTTTAATCACTGTTAAAGGAGTCCTCAGTTCATGACTGATATCAGTAACGAGTTGTTTTTGGGATTGTAATATTTGATCTAACCTGCCAAGTGTTTCATTAAATGCAAAAATTAATTGGCCAACCTCATCATCCTTTTGTTGATCTTCAATGGGTATTCTTCGGGAAAGATCATTTGTTTCAGTAATTTCCTTAGCAAATTCAGTTACGGTCATCAAAGGAGCTAAAGTTTGTTTTGTCATGATCCAACTGATCATAGCAGCAACAATCAATGCGATGATCAACAAAATTACAAGAACAAAAGCCAGTGTTCTGAGTGTTATATCCACCAATGTTAAGTCAATTGCTATCTGTAAAATTCCAACAGGTCCACGTGATGTTTCTAATGGGACTGTCAACACTCTCAGACGAGTACCTTCGATGTTGCTATTTCGATAAATTATTTTGCCCTGTTTTAATCCATTTTCATCTAATGCAGTTGTAAAAATGCTGGGTTTTGAAAATAATATTTGGTTCGAATTTTTCCAAATCTGGACGTACTGATTTTCAACAGGCAGGAAATCAAAAATTCTTTCAGAAATAATCTGATTTTCAGGTGTCACACTTAATCCGTCAATAATTCTTTGTGCAGATAAGGATATTCGTTGGTCGATCTGATCCAGTAAAATTGCATTAACAAGACCATAAACCAATAATCCCAAAATTGCCAGAACTCCCCCAATCAGTCCTGTGAATAATAATGTCAGCTTTGATTGTAATGACATTAAGGTGTTTCGCGCATCACATATCCGACCCCCCGAACGGTGTGGATCAGGCGGATTTCTCCTTTTTCTTCTATTTTTTGACGCAAATAACGAATATATACGTCAAGCACATTACTCTCACCACCAAAATCATATCCCCAGACACGGTCAAAAATTACTTCTCGGGTTAATACCTGTCTGGGATGTCTTAAGAAAAGTTCAAGTAAATCATACTCTTTTGCAGTCAAATTAATTGTTCTTCCCCCTCGCGCAGCCTGACGAGTGGATGTATCTAACACCAGGTCAGCCATACTCAAAGTTAATGTTCTTTCAGATTTTGTTCTTCGCAGTAAGGCTCTTATTCGAGCAGTCAATTCCTCGATTTCAAAAGGTTTGACCATATAATCATCTACGCCAGCATCGAGTCCCATTACCCTATCGTTGGTCGTATCTTTTGCTGTCAACATGATGATGGGGACATTATCTTCTGTCGAGCGAATTCGATCACAAAATTCCAATCCATCCATTCCAGGCAACATCCAATCAAGAATAATTAAATCGGGATGAAATTTTTTGTAAATTTCATATCCTGTTTCGCCATCATATGCATTTTCTACATTATAACCTTCATAAGTTAATGTCCTTTTTAGGACTCTAACAATGGCCTGATCATCTTCAACGATTAAGATCCGCTCATTCATGATCTTCCCTCCCGCAATAATTTAAACATCATGTAAAATTTTAAGATTTATAAATAACAGACTAATTATAGAGTATATTTAGCAATGAAAAAAGGGGAAATGAAGTTGATTTTACATTCCCATAATTTAATACTTGAAAAGGCTGTTCTTCTAATGCATTATAATCATCACATGAAAAGTAATATCATTCAACCCGCAATGTTAATTGAGACAAACCGCCAATTATTGGAAATGGTTTCAGATTTAAGAAATCATCAATACATTGGAGTTGATACAGAATCGAACAGTCTATTTGAATACCAGGAAAAAATTTGCCTAATCCAATTTTCCACCATTGACCAGGATTATTTAGTTGACAATATTAAGCTGAAAGACATATCACCTTTAAGTGGAATTTTTTCAACGGATAAAATTGAAAAGATTTTCCATGCCGCTGAATATGATTTAATGTGTTTGAAAAGGGATTTCCATTTTGAATTTAATAATATTTTTGACACAATGATTGCATCAAGAATTCTGGGATTCCGTTCAATTGGATTACAATCACTACTTAAAGACTATTTTGATGTAGATGTTGAGAAGAAATATCAACGTGCAAATTGGGGAAAGAGACCTCTTTCAAATGAGATGCTACATTATGCGCAATGCGATACCCATTATCTGATTGATTTACGAAAGATCCTCTTTGAAAAATTAATACAAGAAAATAAATGGGAACTAGCTAGTGAAGATTTCAATAGAATGACCTGCGTGGATGCATTTGTCAACAATAAAAATAATGATCATTATTGGAAAATCATTAAAGGTAATTCATTATCATCTCAACAGGAAAACGTTTTGATTGAGATTTACTTCTTAAGAGAGAATCTTGCCAGACAAATAAATCGTCCCCCCTTCAAAGTGTTTGGAAACCAGACAATTGTCGAATTAGCCAAAAAAATGCCTAAAAATGAAAATCAATTGAATAATATCTGCGGATTATCTCCGAAATTGATTCAAAAATATGGTGAACAAATTTTACAAGCGATAACAATTGGTATAAATCAGGTTTCTAACAATAGAAAAGAGAAAATTCGACCTGATCAACTTTTCTTACAAAAATACGACGCTTTGAAACACTGGCGAAAGTTAAAAGGAATTGAAATGTCGGTTGAGTCTGATGTTGTATTACCCAAAGAACATATGGAACAAATTGCGCATAAAAAAAATTGTGCGTTATCGGATATTCAAGAAATCATGCGAAATATTCCCTATCGTTTCCAACAATTTGGAAAAGAAATTTATTCAATTATAGAAGGGATAGAATCAACATGAAAATTTATTTTTTGGGTGCAGCAAGAACAGTTACCGGGTCTCAGATCCTGATAGAAGTAAACGGTGCAAAAATTCTTTTAGAATGTGGACTCTTTCAAGGCAAACGAGCCGATACGTATCAATTCAATCAAAGTTTCCAATTTTCTCCAAAAGAAATTGACGCATTACTTCTTTCACATGCTCACATAGATCATAGCGGAAATATTCCAAATTTAGTAAAGCAAGGATATTCAAACCGTATTTTTGCTACCTCTGCAACGGTCAGCCTGGCAGAAATCATGTTACGGGATTCGGGTCACATCCAGGAATCTGATGTCCAATATGTCAATAAAAAACGAGCACGAAGAGGGGAACCACCTATAGACCCCTTATATACATATGAAGACGCTGAAATTGCCTGTGATCTGTTTAATCCTGTTGAATATAATCAACCTTTTGAAGTAGCAAAAGGGGTTATTGTTACCTTTGTGGATTCAGGACATATTTTAGGATCAGCATCCGTCATCCTTGATATTAATGAAGATGGAATCAAGAAAAGATTATGGTTTTCAGGAGATATAGGAAGAGATCGACTACCTTTGTTAAAAGATCCTGTAATGCCTATAAATGCAGATTACATGATCATGGAATGTACCTATGGTGACAAGAACCACAGCGATCCGGAGACAGCGTTCCTGGAATTTAGAGAGGTTACGATGAAAACGATTGCACGAGGTGGAAAAATTATCATTCCCGCTTTCGCAGTTGGACGAACACAGGAACTTGTATATTTTCTTAATCAGATGCTGGCAGCCAATGATATTCCTTCTATTCCAATTTTTGTGGATAGTCCTTTAGCAATCAATGCTACGGATATTTTCAAAAAATATGCATATTTATTCGATGATGAAACCAAGCATTTTATTCAGGAAGGTAATCATAAAGCTCTTACCAACCCTAATTTATATTACACGCGAGCAGTTGAAGAATCAAAGAAAATAAACGATGTGAAAGGACCAGCAATTATCATTTCTGCCTCAGGAATGGCAGAAACAGGTAGGATTCTTCATCATTTAAGGAACAATATTGAAAACCCATTAAATACCATTATGATTGTTTCCTGGCAGGCACCGCATACTTTAGGAAGACGTTTAGCAGAACTACAAAAATCAGTAAGAATTTTTGGACAACTTTTCGAAAGAAGGGCAGAAGTAGCCACTATTGGGGGTTTGTCCGCTCATGCTGGTCAGGATAAATTGTTAAAATACGCTTTGGCGACTAAGTCATCTTTGAAAGGGCTTTATCTAATGCACGGTGAAGAAAAATCAGCCCGCACACTAATGGATAAACTTGAGGAAGTCCACGTAGCTCCAGTCTATTTCCCCGATCGCTTAGATTTCGTTGTAATCTAAGGATCCTCTGCTATAATTGGAGACGTTTAAGAGGAGAGATGCCGGAGTGGTTGATCGGGGCGGTCTCGAAAACCGTTGTGGTCTTTTAGGCCACCGAGGGTTCGAATCCCTCTCTCTCCGCAAAAAAAAAGCTGTTCGTAAATTGATACGAACAGCTTTTTTTGGAGAATTATTTGTTTTATAAATCTTCTTGTTTTGTTACAACCATTCCTTCAAGAATGATTTCTAATGCCATCGTATGGCTGCAACGACCCCGGCTTTGAAAAAATTCACAATCACAGGTCCATTGACCATCATCGTAAGTCACATGATGAGGATTATTCTCGCCACCTACTTCAACTTCAAATTTTTTCACCGAGAACCGATCTTTTTGTTGTGCATATCTTTTTGCTTTTTCGATTTTTCCAATCATCCCATAATCCATTAGTATTCATTCTCCTTTCAAGTAATATGAGTTTAAGAAACAAAAAGCACGCAAATAGCGTGCCTTCAAAATCAATATGTCATTAATACAATTGTCTTCATGAAATCTCCTGATTAATTCAATAATACGAATGTTATCGGAAAATGTCAACACATTTTTTGAAACAAAATTGCATCTTCACCATCAATATAATACGATTTCCAAACTTCCTGGATAAAGTATCCATTTTTCTCATACAGATGAATCGCTTTTGAATTACTTTTTCGCACCGTCAACTTAATTTTCGCGACATTCATTCTATTTTCACATTCAGTCAATAATAATTGAGCGATTCCTCTATTTTGGAATTCTGGTCGAACAGCGATTGTAGTAATCCAACCTGTGGATTCTCGGTTATTGATACTACCAGCGATGAATCCAACAAAATTATCAATTAAAGTTGCTTTTATCCTGATGATACCTGGTATAGTCAGAACACCGATTAAATCTAATAAAGGCCAGTTATCAATTGGAAAACAAATTCTTTCCAATTCACGTAGATTATTCAAATCCTTTAATGAAGCTGTCTCGATATTGATCATTCTTTAGTAAAACAAGACCTCCCTTTTTCAGGGAGGTCTCAAAGAATTATTCAGATTTTTTATTTCTGGCAACGAAGTCCGACAACATGCTGGTAAATTCCATCGGGAATATATACTTTGTTGCTGGGTTAGTAGCCATTGATTTCAATGTTTCAAAATATTGCAATGTCATCGTCTGAGGATCAACATCTTTTGCCACAGAAAAGATTTTTGCAAGAGCATCGGAATAACCTTCAGCGCGTAATAATTGTGCCTGTCTTTCACCTTCAGCCACCAAAATGGAACTTTCTTTGACACCTTGCGCTTTTAAGATTGCAGCTTGTTTTTCACCGTCGGCAACATTAATATCGGATTCTCTTTTACCAACCGATTCTGTAACAACAGCACGTCGAGTTCGCTCAGCTGTTAATTGTCTGTTCATGGCATCCTGAACATCGCGTGGAGGTGTGATCTCACGAATTTCTACGTTTGTAACCTTAACACCCCACCGCTCAGTTACTTCATCAAGCCTTATTCTCAAGGAAGTATTAATGGTTTCTCGTTCGGACAGTACACCATCCAGCATGATACCACCAATGACAGAACGTAATGTGGTCGTAGCAATACCCTGTGCAGCTAATTCAAAATTACCTACCTGAAGTACAGATTGAATTGGGTCAATAACTTTGTAATACCAGAGAAAATCGATATTAATCGGGGCATTGTCATTGGTGATCGAAGTCTGAGCAGGTATTTCACGCACCTGTTCACGCAAATCTACGCGCACTGCACGATCTACGAAAGGTATTAGTATGATCAAACCTGGTCCTTTTGCACCTATACAGCGACCTAATCGAAATACAACCAGTCTTTGATATTCTGGGACAATTTTGATGGCTGACCAAAGAAACAAAAGCCCAAGGACAATAATTGCCCCTATAAGACAAGTTAACACAGAAAAATCAAAATTCATTCTATCCTCCAATTCGATTTATAAATTTTTTTCTACCCAAAGAATTAAGCCTTCTTTTCGAACTACTTTAATTTTCTCTCCCTTAACAATCTTATTCTCGCTTCTCGCACTCCATTCTTCTCCAGAAACATATGCAGTTCCATCATGGAAAATATTCGTTCTTGCTTCACCAACAGCCCCAATAATGTTAGCTGGGTCAAAATCAGGTCTTCTATCAATTGCCTCAATAATTTTCTTTACCACCACCCATAAGATCGGAGCATTTAGCAAAATCACAACAATAGCGATAATCGGGGAAACAGCAAAACCTCCGGTTTCAGATCTGAAGATCATATAAGAGCCGATATTCAGCAAAGAAATCGAAATGATAAGGTAATAATCTTTTTTGGTTTTTCGATAGACAAAAATCAAAGGGATGAAGGGAACTAAAATCAACAGTGCCCAATAATTACTTGGGTTTGAGATAATTCCATAACCAGCCAAGATCATTGAAAATAAACCAATAATTTCTATCACGCCAGTACCGGGAGTCAGTAATGCCAGAACTGATAAAACAAATCCTATGACTAGAAGAACATATGCGATATTCGGATCTATGATTGGATTCATGAAAGAGAACCTTTCTTTAAATTATTATACATGAGAAACCCCACTTAATTCGCCTTCTTGCATAATGAAATTATTTATTTTATATTCTTTTGAAAGCAATCGATAATTTACATGCTAAAAACTCGATCGATTGGAAACATGATAAAATTTCATTTATTCTTCGGAGGTAAATATGTCTGAACCTATCCTTGTAGCTGTTGCCTGGCCTTACGCGAATGCAGAAATTCATGTCGGAAATTTGACCGGCTCCTATTTACCAGCTGATATTTTTGCTCGTTACCAACGTTTGAAGGGTAGAAAAGTATTAATGGTTTCAGGCTCCGATTCTCATGGAACGCCAATAACAGTGAGAGCTGATGCTGAAAATATCACACCACTTGAGGTTTATCATCGCTTTCATGAGGGCTTTTTAGAGCTCTTTCAAAGCTTAGGACTGACTTACGATGTATTTACAAGTACTCATACTGAAAATCACTTTAATGTTTCCCAAAAAATCTTTTTAGCACTCAAACAGAATGGATTTCTGTATCAGCAAAGTCAGGAACAATGGTATTCTACTTTTCAAAATCGTTTTCTACCTGATCGCTATGTAGAAGGTACCTGCTACATTTGCGGTTATGAAAATGCCAGAAGTGATCAATGTGATAAGTGTGGAAATCTTTTAGAAGCCGGGAGATTAATCGATCCAAAATCAAAGATTGACGGTTCTTCACCTGAATTACGTGAGACTACCCATTACTATCTGGATCTTAGCAAATTAGAACCACAAATCGCTGCTTTCTTAAAGGAACGCGAAAGTTATTGGAGACAAAATGTCCTCCGCCAATCGCTTGGGCAAATCCAATCCGATGGTTTGCGCGGTCGCCCGATCACACGTGATTTGGATTGGGGAATACCCGTTCCCTTGGATGGTCAAACTGGAAAATGTCTTTATGTCTGGTTTGAGGCCGTCATTGGATACCTCTCAGCGGCTATTGAATATGGATTAATAACAAAAGAAACCGATGCCTGGAAAGAATGGTGGACCAATAAGGAGTCAAAATCTTATTATTTCATCGGAAAGGATAACATTCCATTCCATGCGATCATCTGGCCAGCTGAATTACTGGGTTTGTCAACCACATTTGATGAGATGGTGGGGTCGGTTAATCCCAGTACTTTGGTTTTACCTTATGATGTCCCAGCCAATGAATTCATGAATCTGGAAGGACAAAAAATTTCTGGGAGTCGCAATTGGGCTGTGTACGGAAGAGATTTTTTGACACGCTATGATCCTGATCCATTGCGATATTACCTAACTGTTGCCATGCCTGAAAACCGTGATACCGATTGGGATTGGGATGATTTTTACCATCGAAACAATGATGAGTTGGTCGCCACCTGGGGGAACCTGGCCAATCGAGTTCTCTCATTTGCTTATAAACATTGGGAAGGGATTGTGCCTGACCCAGGTCCTTTATCAGATCTTGATGTGTCGCTTTTAGCAACGATTGAATCTGGGTTTGACTCCGTTGGAAAAGAAATTGAAGCTGTACATCTAAGATCAGCTCTTCAGGAAGTGGTCAGATTAGCTTCAGAAGTCAACAAATATCTGGATCAGACAGCCCCCTGGACAACCATTAAGACCGACCGACAAGCAGCCGCCAGAGCCATTTTTTCAGCCATAAAAGCAATTGATTCTTTAAAGACTCTCTTTGCCCCATTTATTCCATTTACCAGCGAGAAACTCAACAAATTCCTCGGGTATTCTTACTCTCTATTCGGAACACAATCTATCGAGAAACACAGTGATCCTTTAGGTGAACACACAGTCTTACGCTACCACCCCGAAACAGGTAAGGGTGAATGGAAACCAAGTGAACTGAAACCTGGAATGAAATTTAACAAACCTGAGCCATTGTTCAAGAAGCTGGATGTTTCCATTGTGGAGGAAGAACGAGCTCGGTTGGGGAAGTAGAGATTAGTCATCAAAATTAAAACCAGTTGTTAGGATCAAGCTTAACAACTGGAATTTATTTAAGACATAAATAATTATGGTTTTTTTGTGCCTACTATCTTTTCTTTTGACAACCATGCACCTATTAAAGCAAATATCAATTTTATTCCAATAAATAAATACATAATCCAATTTATTAGAAAAAAATAATCCTTAGCTAAATTTTTCCGATAATACAAATAATACGACCTATGCCACTCAAATATTGCTTTATAAGGCTCGGTTCTTGATCCCCCTCTACCACCTTGATGTATTACAGACACAAATGGAAGATAAAAAACCTTCCAACTTGCTCTATTCGCTCGGAAACAAAAATCCGTGTCTTCCTGATAGGCAAAATAGCGTTCATCCAGATAACCAATATCTGTTATAACTTCTTTCCTGATCATCATGGATGAGCCTGAGACCGCTTCTACCTGAGCGATTTCATCCTCAGACAGGTAAGTTTTGACATAATTTCCAATCACTTTGTGATTTGGAAAAACACGATCCAATTTTAGAAAATAAGAAAAAACCTCGAGAGGTCTCGCAAATCCACGTCTACATTGTTTTTGGAAAGTACCATCCTGATTCAAAACCTTTGGAATGCAAATCCCAACGTCCAGATGATCATCCATCCACGCGATTAAAGATTGAAATGTTCCTGGATTTAGAAAGACATCAGGGTTTAATTGAACCAAATACTTTCCTTTCGCAATTCGTAAACCCTGATTCATCGCTTTTGTGTAACCCACATTCAACTCATTTTTTATAAGATTTAAATTGGGGTAATTTTCCTGAACGAATCGATCGAAGCCATCTTGAGAATTATTGTCTACAATGATTACTTCAAATTTCAGATCATCACGCAATGACGCTAATAAAGATTGTAAGCATACCTTAAGTGGTTCTAATGAGTTGAATGTAACAATGATAATTGAAATGTCCATTATTCCCCCTTTAATACCCTCCGATAAACATCCAGTGTTTTTTGGGCTGTTTCTTTCCAGGTGAATTCTTTTGATCTTATTAGTGCTTGTTCACTTAATTTCCGCCTTAACAGATCATTTGACAATAAATCTTTTATCGCGTTTTCTATGTTAGAAATATCATTTGGATTTATCAGCAATCCACTATCACCAACAATTTCTGGCATTGATGAAATATTCGAAGTTATCACAGGGGTGCCACAAGCCATAGCTTCAAGCACTGGCAACCCAAAACCTTCATAATAAGACGGGTAAACGAAGACAATAGCCATATTATATAAAAAAGGCAAATCTTCCGAATCAATATAACCCGGAAAATGAACCTTGGCATCAATATTTAACTCAGTAATAAGTTTTGTTAACTCTTTAGATTCCCATCCCCATCGACCTGCTAATACGAGATGACTATTATCTTTCAATTCAGACATTTTTAAAAAATTAGCATATGCCTTAACTAATGATTGCAGATTTTTTCTAGGCTCAATCAATCCTACGTATAAAATAAACTTATCAGGAAGTACATATTTATTTTTTATTTTTTGAAACATATCATAATTGTCTAATGGTTTAAAAGAAGTATCAACACCTAGATGTGAGGTTGTTATTTTTCCAGGATCAATATTAAATAATGAAATCAGGTCGTTTTTTGTGTTGTCGGAAACAGTTATGAGATGATCACTGTGAATACTGCTATATTTGATGAAGAACTTAAAATATAACCTTTTTAACCAGGTATGTTTTTGTGGATACAAATAAAAAGTCGTGTCATGAATGGTTGTTACAGTACGTGTTTTATTAATTATTGGCATGCTATAATGAAGACCATGGCATAGGTCCATTTGATTTTTTCTGATTAGCTGGGGATAAGTAAATTGTTCCGAGAGAATTCTCAAACCTCTTCCTCTATCTCTTTGAAATAAGAAGTGTTTTTTATACTCATCATGAAGATCGAACAAACCAAAATCATCTTCATGAGCGAGTATTTTTAAATCAAATTCTAGTTCGGCATGCAGTAATTCCCTCACCAACCTGGACATATACAAACCTGCACCAACTGGTTGTTTTGGAATAGCAGTTGCATCAATAAGGATTTTTGACAAAACAATTCCTTTATAATAATTATGTGGGTTATTGATATTTATATCTTCATATTGATTTTGAAACAAGATAATTCGTTATTTTAAATTTATTCCTTTTTCTTTTTTTATACTTGAAGTATCAAATCCATCAGCTTCTAACCTATTAATTATTAATCCCAAAATATAATCATCTGATACTTCATTAATATCTTCATAGCATAAATTTGTGTGATTCTCCACAAAACCTGAATTTAGATCAAAATTCGCTAAATTTAACTTAAACCATACATTGCAATCAATAATACTCATATAACCGAATTGATAAAATGGTGGTTTCACTGTTTCTTCCAAAACTTTTCCTTCTTCAACCCTAACATTTCCAACACCTACGCCAAATATAGGTCTTTTATCAAAATTAGGATCAAGAAGAGATTTTCCTTCCATCCAATCAGGTTGTGAAATTTGTAAATAGTCTAATAGTGTTGGAGCAATATCGATATTTTGAACATTATTTTCGATAATTCTATTAAATTCTCCATTTGGGAAGTGTATTAATAATGGTATTTTTTGAGTTGTGATATATTTCTGGCCATGATCACTTGCAATGATCAGAATTGTATTTTCATATTTATCTAATTCAATTAGTCTATGTATTATTTTTCCTACAACTAAATCAAATTCCAAGATACTGTCATCATAAAAATCTACATCCCATTCAGTTTGGTCTTCCAAATTTTTTTTCAATGAGAATAATTGAATTTCAGGATAGAATTTTGGACCATGTGTACCCATCCAATGCAAGTGAACAAATAAAGGTTGTTCCTTTTCCTCAAATAAATTTAATACACCTTCAAGTTTTTCTTTATCATTGTACCAAGCTTCATCAGCAATACCTTTTATCAATACTGACAGGTCAGGCATTGTTTTAATGAATAATAGATGTTTTATTCTATCGGAAGCTTTATTGGCTAATTCATAAATAAAATATGAAAATTCCCCTTTAATATACGAATTTAATTTATTATAAACACTACTTTGTTCAATAAATCTTCCATTCGCCTCATCAAACCCCGATAACATGTTCAATGTATAAGCATCTGCAAAAAGAAATTGAGTAAATTGTGCTGAGTAATATCCATTTGACCTAAGAGTATTTACTAAATGTTGGTAGGAATCATTATTTCTTAAAATATCTGGCGGATAGAGCACTTTTACTTGAGTGGGATATTTACTTGTATAAATCGAAATTATCGATCCTGCAGTATTCCCGGAATTTGTAAATGCATTTTCAGCAAATAAAGATTCATTTTTAATTTTGAGAAGATTAGGCGTTGTATTGCGATCATATCCATACAAGGATGTGTTTTTTGCATCAACCCCATCAGCGGTAATTAATAAAATGTTGGGTGAACGATTTGAAATTTTTTGGTCTACCTGAAATAAAGTGATTTCATTTTTATTTTTTATTATGGTAAAAGCAAGTGATAAGATTACCAATAATATAAATGCAATTATAAAAGACTTTGATTTATTTTTTCTTTGAATTAAATCAACTATTCTTCGGAATATCTTGTTAAATTCCTTATATAGGAAGAAGATTAACCCAAAAAATATCAGAGAATAAGCAACCCTTGTTATACCTGATGTGGAAACTATCCCAAAACGAAAAATTGAATAAGTGAAATTATCAATAAGAATAATCGTTAATGTTTCTGTAAATAACGAAAAAAATAGAACACTAAGGAAGCAGAATATTTTTTTTGTTGTATTGGTTTCTTTGATCAAGATAATTAAAAATAAAATAGAAAAAAATAAAGTACTGATTCCAATAAAAAGCGAAGAAACAAATATTAAAACCTCAATTTTTGAGTAGGTTGACAGAGTACTCAAAAATGAAGGTTTTGTCACATAAAAAATCCATTCCAAAAAAACAAATAGAAAAATTAATGTTGATGAAATGAGAATTGTTGCATATAAATAATCAAAATTTCTGGATTTTATTCGAATTTCAGGAAACATAAATTGACTCAAGTTTTTATTTTTTTTAGTAATCATAATTTGTAGGCTTCTTTAGCCACAAATTTATTGAAATATGAGTAATCAAAAAAATCAAATTTTTTCCATGAGGAATAATACTCTTGATGATCCAGTTACACTTATTTCCTTGATTATCCGGAAATACTTTTGAAACAAATTTTTGAATGTTTCCAAATTGTAATCATGAAAGATATCATCTCGAGAAATTAATAATTTTTGAACTTGGTTATCTTCTTTGGGTATAAACTCAATTATTAAAGATTTACATATTGCTGAAAAAAATATGGCTATTTTTTCTAATGGCACATTGTTCGAAATCGCTATGTGATGGATGAGGGCTAAAGACAAAACAAGATCTACCGGTCCACGATGGAGAAATGAGTCTCGTTCTTCATTATTCCATCCAATCGCAGCTGAAGGATTTGTTAGGTCGACTATTAGTGGAACAATATTCTCAATTCTATTTTTCTTACAATTCAAATAATTTACTTCCACTGCTTCAGGATCATAATCTGTGGAAATCGTTAGCGAATTTTTAATTTCAGAAGAAATTTGACTGAATATTCCAATATTCGCCCCTAAATCCCATATGATCTTTGGTTTAACTTCGTTAAGAAATTCCTTCACTATTTTCTTCTTCGCTTCGAACGATATATCAGAATAATTAGTTGAATCATAATAATCCACCCAGCCAATCCGATCGACTTTTGATTTTAATTTTCGAATTGTTACTTCTAAGCTTTCAACGATTCCTAATAAAGAGTTTTTATTAATGGAGATAGTTTTTTTGGTAATTGGGTTGTTGGACTTAATATTTTCTTTCAAATAATTTCGTTGGGACTTTGCATGTAGATGAATATGAGTAAGTAACCCAAAGTTCAAAAAAGTCATTTTGGGTAATAATTTACTAACAATATATAATGGAATCCCATCGATATATATTTGACATAATTTATTTAAACTAATATCTAAATAACTCATTAGAGAAATTGGTGCTAAGAAATGTTGACAGAATTGTCTATATGCAACCCAGGGACTTCCTTCTTTGTAAGTTGAAAAACTTAATGTATCAATTAAGATGGGGTTACCATTAAGAAACTGAATATTATAAGCACTGGCATCTTTTAGTGTCATTCCATGTGAAAGAGCGATTTTCTGAATAGATAAAGTTAGAAGCGCAGCGTCTTTTAACTGTGAAAAGGACCATTCATAAGGATAGCTAATAAATTTGATTTGTTCTGGTTTAATTACCTTATAACAACTTTCGACCTCCACTGGAGCTTGTGTTACCTCTTCATGTCTTATCAACTTCTTTTTTTGGGTTAAAATTTTATATAATCCAGAATCCATTAAGGAATCATAGTCTTTTTGATAAGAATTATTTACCTGTCTTAAAATTTCACCATTCGAGTTAAATACAAAACCGCTTGGATCACGAAAGGATGAGGTGAGCGGTTTATTCATAATCACTCCTACAAATTTTATTCTTGATCTATAGTATTTGTCTCAGATTTATCTTTTTTCGTAAATATCCCAATAATCTTTTTCCAAAAAACCCTTAAAATCACTCCAGCTCCTAATAGAGCTGCAAGAACCATCTGAAAAATAATACTTCCTGACCCAGGATCTAAATACATACTTCCTCCATTTAATTCTTAGGTTATCCCAATCCTATGAATTGAAAATCAACATAAGCATTTTACCTCACATTCATATTGAATGCTAGATATTCTGACTTCGGTAACATTATCTTTTGGTTTAGCTGGGATTTTTTTCAATCATAGGGGTTATTTCCTTAAAGCCAATTCTATGATCATAAATGCCAATTCTCTCATATCATTTTTTGCAATAACCCTTGAATTAAAAAATAATGAAATCTCCCAAGAGTTTTCGGAACTTATGTCTTTGATTGGAATTGAATAATTATGAAAACCTGCTTCTTCAACAGCATAAGTACCAATATATTTATTATTGATATAGACTTCTAATTTTGGTTGCTCAATACCATAATTTTTTAATTCTGGTACCCAAAATTGAATTTCAAGGAATTTTTCTCCCGAATATTTGAGTAAATATCCAGAATATTTTTGTGCCCATTTCCCTGGCTGTCCCAATTCATTAATGTAAACATTTCTTGTATATCCGTTAACACTGTCTTTAGAAAAATCAATATAACCAGCGGAAACGTCATTTCTTTCATTTTCATTAAAATCATCGTAAATTAAGGCATACCTATTATTTAATTTGTAAATATTTACTTCAGTATTAGTGAACCTAAGTTGAGAATTGAAAACCCTTAAGATTTTCATATAATCTTCTTGGGCGACTTTTTTTGCATCTCTATCGATGACAAAATATTTGTTTTCTTTCATACCTGGATTATTAATTTCCGAATCAAATGAAATGTTCTTAAATTCTTTTTTAGCAGCAAAAGAAACAATCGGTGCTTGCATCCAATCAAATCCAAAAAAAACGGAATCATCTGGTAATTTATTGATGTAACTGGTAACTTCATTATAATTTACCTTTGACGATGTTGGCTCGAATGAAATTTGATAATTTTTAGAAAATACTAGATTAAAAAATAACACTAAAGAAACTAAAAAAGAGAAAAATCTTTGCAATATGATTGAAAAATTGAATTCTAAAATTTTCTTATTTTGAATATATTTATTTATCAAAAATGCGATGAATACAAGCATTATTATCAAACAAATTTCGAATAAAATAATTCCATTAAAAATTCTTCTATACCAAGCCTTTTGGGTCGGGGTCAATATCAACCACCAACCGAAATAAGATAGGGTAATAATCGATAATACTAATATACTTTTTTGTTCGAATAAACCAATAAATGATGAGAAAAATTGCTTTTTTATATTGAATAAAATCACAAAAATGAAAAAAGAAAAAAATAATGTAAATATAATAATTTGAAAAATCTGACTAATGTTCAAACTATTTGCAAGAATCTCAAGATGAGTTATTACCTTAGTAATTATTCCTGGTGAGTCCTCAAATCCTTTTTCCAAACCTGCTTGCATTAGTATGCTATGGAATTGTGATGACCACCATAATCTATATCTATCTAAATTTCCTAACAAAAGAAAACGATATATTTCAAAAATAATGACTGGAAGTATGTAACCAAACAAAAAGAGAAGAAAATTGACCAATAAGGGTTTAATTTTTTTCTTCCATTTTTGTAAGAAAGATATAAAAAAATAGATTAGATATGCTGGTAAAACAATCAAAGATACAGTTTTGGTTAAGAAAGCAAGTCCTAATGCTGTCCCAACAATAAGTAAATGGATATTTTTATTAGAATAATCATATTTATGAAGAAAAAGAATGGATAAAATTATAAAAAATAATGCAGGAATTTCACCATATAATCCAAAACCAAAGATGAATAATTCTGGAGTAGCATAAAAAATGAAGCAAAACAAAAGAATAGAAAAATAGTTTAGGTCTAAGCACTTTCTGAGATAATAAATTATCGCAAGTAAGAGTAAAATTAAATAAATTAAAATTAACAACCAAACCACTCTCAAAAGTCTCTCCAAATAAAGAAAACATAATCGCGGTAGGTAATAATACGGGAACACCAGTCTGAACATAATCAGGAAATAATTCACCTCCATCATAAATCGATGAATAGGAAAAGTTCCTTGATAGATTTTGCGCTACTTGGGCATTAAGTGCTCCGTCAAAAGAAAAAATGTTTGTCAGGGCAACCGAAATCGAATTGATAGAAAAATGAACAATTACAAAGGCTAATATAATTTTTATCAAAAATTCATATGATTTTCGATTTTGGAATTGTTGAAGAAAATTTTTTTTGATCATTTATAATCTATAGAAGTTATATATATTTATTATTGAATTTTATAGGTATTAATCATTGGATTTTGTTTTCGTAATAATATCTAATAGAGGATTTTTTCCTTCCAATAATAATTCACGGTATCTTTGATAATATTTATTTGTGGAGAAATATGGATTGGGATCTCTCCCTTCATAAATTCCATATAATAAAAAATGCTCCAATGGATCAATTGTAGAAAACTTAACATCCGGGTAATTTTCACAATACCAGTTTTCATCAAATAGGTTTGATTCCCTAATTAAGGCGATTTCGCTTTTCGATAATTTTCTCCTATGAATATTATTCCTTACTAAAGATTTAATTTTTTTTGTAAAATTTAAATAATTTGGAAAAAACTTTATAGCGAGTTTTTTAGTTTTGTTAGAAAATTTCCAAATATAACTACTTTTTATTTCTCCTAATTCAATCTGTTGGTTTTTAATGATCGTATTTAGATTTTTAACATGGTTTGTTAAATCGTTTAATTGGTTCATTACTAAATTTTTTTCTTTTAACTCATTAATATAAATATCGTTTATTCTTTCAATAACCGAATAATTTTCTTTAAACTTTTTAAAATCTGTTTCAGGAATTTTATTAATTAATAGTAATAATTTTTTTAAATTGGTTTCTAAACAAAAATCATTTTTTGCTTTTTCAAACAAAAAATCAATATTCTCTTGAGATTTAAGATAATTTTCAGTAATATCTACAAATAATTGTTCAGCATTAAGAAATGTATCAAACCCTCTACCTGAAAAATTATGTTTTTTTGCTCGTTCGAAATTTTTTTTTGTTATATAACCTGGTCCACCAAAATGATCATAACAATATACCGGAATTTTTAAAGCAAAGCAATATTGAACCGTTTTTCCAATTGTAATAACTAGATCATATTTACTTAGCAAATGTTGGTCAACAAAAACTTGTTCTCCTTGGGATCCAACAATATCTACATTTATGTTATTTTCCTTAAAAATTTCTATTAATCTACTAATTTCTTCGGCTTTGTTATTCGAAACAAAAACTATATTTTTTAATGACTTACTTTGCAATTTTCTTGCTTGTCCAAAAAAATTCTGAGGAGCATAGTTCGGAAAATTGTGTATACGATTTTCTAATACACCATTTTTTACCATAAATTTTGTGTTAACCGGGTTATGGGATAAAAAACAAAAAATTTCATTTGAATAGGAAGGTGGTGATTCCAAAGGATGAAAACTGCTAAGACTACTGAACAATATCTTACAATTCTGAACTTGATTCTTAAAAATTAAATGGCTTAGGACTGGTGAATGATGAGCCCAAATTAAATTGTATTTTAATTCTAAATCATTTTCTTCTAATAAATTTATCCACTTAATACCTTTATTTTCAAATATCTTTTTTAATGGATCACCTATTATAAAAGCCCCAAGATCTGCTTCATATCCCATCTCTTTTAATCCTAAACATAACTGGAAAGCATTAATTTCGGATCCTGTAAAATTTTGAAGCGAATGATTTAAAATTAGAAACTTCATGGTTTTGGATAAATTAACTCGATCCTTTCATTCCTTATTAAAATACCTTTGAGTTATCATAATATAAATTCTTCAATAATCTCTGGGAAAGGTTACTTTTTATCCTCAAACCCAAGGATAGGTAACTAAATTCTTTTTGGATCCATAAGCGAGCTTTTTCTCCAGTTTTTATACCCAATTCAGGATTTTTTACAAGATTATCCATGTATTCAACCGCCTGTTCTAAATCAGGTTCTGCCCAATATTGATTTTCAGAAAAAGGATATTGCTCAGATTGTACTGCTATTAGTTCATAATCTACCAAAAAAGAATTATTCTTATTCATAAAATCCATATTACCAGAATATCCTGTCCCAATCACAGGTTTTCCCAGACTTATCGCTTCAGCAAGACCTAACCCAAATCCTTCTGATCTGTGTAATGAAACAAAACAATCAGTACAACGGATTAAATTACGGATTTCGATTTCTGATAATTCTTTATCAATTAAAGTTATTTTTTCTTTTATATGGTTCCCTTTTATTTGATTAAGAAATTTCAAATAATCATTCCCAGCTTTGGAAGATCTATCTCCTCCACTGACTTTTATCACTGCCTGGACATCAATATAAGGATTCTTCAAACATAATTTCTCAAATGCGTTAATCATTGCAAAAGGATTTTTTCTCTCAATATAAGACCGAAAATCAAATAAAAATAAGAATGTGTAAGCATTATCCTTGATGCCAAAATATCTCCGATTTTGATAATATGGGACTTTTGTGTTGATTGGATGATGAACAAGGTTTATTGGGATTTGAAGGTTTTGTTCCATTGATGCTTTCATAAATTTCGAGGGAACCCATACTTCATTAAATGATATTAAATTTCTTCAACCATTCATCAGGATAATCACTTAATTCCCAGGCCGGATAAATGATATTATAAGAATCTTGGGGATATTTTCCAACTATTTTTTGTGTGGATTCAATTTGATCCCCGTTGATAACAAAAACATTAATCTTTCCTTCAGGGAAATCAACCAAGAAAGAATTCAATTCATTTTCTAATTCCTTATCCTTTTTTTTTGTTTTCGAGGATAAATCACAAACTCGTGGGGGAAACCCTGCTTCCTTTAAAGCCCTGAAAATATTTAATGAAACAATACCACGACCAATTTTTGTAAAAGGGAATCCAATTATGTTTACATCTTTAGAATTTAACTGGTTCATAGGTAATTTTTCTTTATTCAATCGTTATTTACAATAAAATCTTTAGCGTTTTTTGTTGAATGTAAGAATTCATGACCGTATTTATCATCTGGTTCGAGATAATTTCCTTCTGCCCATTCATTCCATGCATTGAGAAAAACCATTCTGTAATCACCAGAGTAATGTTCAAAAGTCATTCTAGTTATTTTTTCCAGCCAAGCTTGATAAGAACCAGGAGAAGAATTAGCAAATATGTGCGCTCTTTTTTGCATCCTGGGAGTATTGTCCCAACGAGGCATTGCTGTTTTGAATCGGTAGAAATTGGAAAAATCTTTGTTAATATTTTTTAAGGCAGCTTTATCATAATCAAAAATACTACCTGTGAAATCTTTAACAAGATTTAACTCAGAATTTTCATATCTGAAACCTAATTCATGGGGAGGAAATTCGACTGAAAAATCGGCTCCAACATCAGAAGGTAATATATTCTGATTTGTTAAATCGAAGGATTCAACAAATCCAATTAAAATTTCTCCAATTCCATTCTCTTGGCAATATTTTCTCCAAATTTTTGATGTTCTAATAAAATCAGGGAATAATGTAATTCTATAAATCAAAATTATTGGTTTTCCGTCAATTTTTATATAGTTTTTATGATTAAAATATCTAACCAGATCTTTTATAACTTCGAGATCACTTTGTTCCGAATAATCTTGGGCAATTAATATATGACTTTCGCTCCCATCCCATCTTCTTGACCAATTCTCGTTAGCCCAACACAAACAAAATGGGAAATCCGGGCGATCAATTTCCAACATCCTTTCCAATGGCATATCAAGTAATCGTTTATTTGAGAACCAATAATAATAATAACAAAATCCATTTATCCCATACTTCTTTGCAAGTTTGGCTTGGTCTTCCATAACCTCAAGAAGGCGAAGGTCATAAAAACCTAGATCTGAAGGAATATGAGGTTGATAATGATCAGGGTAGTTTGGTTTTGCTCTGGCAACGTTAAACCACTCTGTAAACCCTTTCCCCCACCAGAGATCATTTTCAACACAGGGGTGAAATTGAGGTAAATAAAATGCAATATATTTTATTATGTTTCTTTGTTGTAAGGTTTCAATCCATTTTTCAAGAAATTTTTGCCGATTTTTTGATGCTAGCTGATACTTCTGATCATTTAATGTGAGATTAGTTGTTGCATTCAAATGATGAATGATTTCTGATTGAGGACAATAGTAAGATTTATATCCTTTACAATAAAGTTTCATGCTCAGATCAGTGTCTTCGTAGTATGCTGGAGAATACTCTTCGTCAAATCCGTTGATTTCAAAAAAAATTTCTTTTTTAATTAAGATACAAACACCTGAACAATAATCTACTTCTCTTATAAAATTAAATTTTGGCAGATTGGGATCCTGACCATATCCATTCATAATAATTTCACCATTATTCTTGATGCTACATCCTGCTTCTTGAAGATAACCATTCGGATAAATAACTTTTGGTCCAATAACACCTGTTTGGGGCTGGTTTTCTGCTACATCTACAAGAGAATCTAACCAATTCTCCTGTACCTGTGTATCATCATTTAAAAACAATAAATATTTTCCTTTCGCCTGTTTTGCCCCGTTATTACAGGATACAGAAAATCCTGAATTTTTGATATTTCTAATGAGAATTATATTTTTTATCGATTCTAATTTATTCCAATATTCATTATCAATACCATCAAAAACAATTATCACTTCAAATTGCTGTTTATTTGAACTTTTGGAAATCGAGTAGAGACACTCAACAAGATACTTCAGGTTGTTATAAGTTGGGATAATTATCGAAACATGAGGTGTTCTATTTTCATTAAATTCAAGGTTTTCGATTATTTTATTGATTTCAGTTAGTTGGAAATTCAGAATATGCTTTTCCTTCGGGAAAAAATTTCTCATTTTTTGGGCATTATTTTCTGTAATTATCTGTTTCAACTCCAAATAATTGTTCACAAATTCGATACTACTAGGATCAGCAAAATTATTCTTTATGATAGTTTGAAAATTAGATATAGCTTTTTTATGTTTGTTTTGAATTATTACGTATGAAAATTTGTCTTTAATTTTAAAAAAAATAAATAAAAATTTATGATAAAAAAATTTTACTATTTTTTCTCGTTTACTCCCTTTTGGAAAAATAAAATCTCGAATTTTCACAAACATAATTTTTTCCTAAACCCTATTTGTATAAAGAATGAATAAAACAGTCAGTGTTGTTTCTTTCATGAATTTCTCCAATTTTCGTAATTCTCCAGCTAAGGAAAAAGATTTTAATGATTAATAAAATTATTACACGTATTAAGTATAAAGTAATAATTTTTTAAGATTTCTCCAATTAAGAACAGGTTTCCCATTCATAATTCTGGAATTTATATTCAATTCCTCTATTTGAAAGCTTTGATTATTCATTTTTGAAACAATACGTTTATTAAAAGTCGTTATATTTTTTGTTTGATTACGGATTTTTTTTCTAACGCTAATCATAATCGGAATAATATTTTTCCGCTTTATAAACAAAAGATAAAATGATAATAAGAAATCATAAATCGAATAACTGAATAGATATAGACATTTATCAATTCTTTTTTTTTGTTTATGCACGAATCTTAATCTACCGTAAGTTATATTTTGGATTTTTTTTTGATTAATTTCATCTTGGTCCGTGGCATACCCTTTGAAAGCGTGATATATTTTTGCTTTTGGAGCAAAAAATATTTTTTTATCAATCTCCATTAATCGGTAACACCAATCGGAATCCTCATAATACATCGGATACTCTTCATCTAATTCTCCGATTTCTTCCCACGAATTTTTGGGAATTAGAATAGTTGCAAAACAAGCTGATGGCAATTCGACTATTCGGTCAAACTGACCAAAATCTAATTGGCCAAGACCAATATCAAAACCATGTTTGAAGGGTTTGATAATATTTCCAACACCATTAATAAAACCTGGAGATCTCATAAGAAGTAACTTTGGGGCAATGGCTCCTGCATCCGGATGTTCTAAATAACAATTTATCAGTGCCCAAAGTGAACTCTTTGGTATTTGGATATCAGGATTAATTATCAAAAACACATCTCCTTTTGCAATTCTTATCCCTTGGTTAACCGCAGATGCAAAAGATTTGGGAATTTGGTTTTGTATATTAATAAATGAAGAATATCTTTTTTTTAATGCTTCTAGACAATCGTCTGTGGAACCATTATCTATGACTATAATCTCATGAAGCCAAGGAAATAAACTTTCAAACATATTCACCAGGTTATCTACCCAATATTTACTGTTATACAAAACTAAAACTATAGAAATTTTGGGGAAAATTTCCGGAGGTGAAATGTCTGGATTTTCCTCATATCCTGTTTTTGTTATTCGATTATATATTTCTTTTTCGACCTTTGATTTTTGTTCAATTGCTTCTTTAGTAAATGAATCCAACCACTTTTTTACTCTTTTATCTACATAAATTGTCCCACCTTCTGGATTGACTTTATATTCATGAAGAAAATAATCGGTAAGGAAATTGACCATTTTAAATCTCAAACATCAATTTGGTAGCTATTTCCCAATTCGGGATTTTCAAAGAAAAAGTTGATTCAAATTTTGAACAATCTACTGCAGAAAATAATGGTCTTTTTGCAGGTGTTGGAAACTCTGATGTTTTTGCTGGAAAGATTCTTTTTACAATCGTTGGAACATCATCTGGAAGATTATTTATTATCGTTTTTGTCCACTCGAATCGAGAAGTAAAACCTCCACCTGCAAGATGATATACACCTTTCTTTTCTTGAAAAGAATTATAAAGATCTTGATAATTATTTATAACCAATTGGGTTGATAAAATTGCAAGCGTTCTTGCCCAGGTCGGATTTCCTATCTGGTCATCCACAATTCTCAATTCCTCATTATTCTGAGCCCAATTGATTACTTTCTTAACAAACCCTCCTGTCCGCATACTATACACCCAGCTAGTTCTGAAAATCAAATGGAGACATTGACTATCTATAATGACCTGTTCACCAGCATATTTTGATTTTCCATAAACATTTATTGGATTTGGGAGATCTTCTTCCGTGTAAAGTGCATTTTTTTGTCCATCAAATACATAATCTGTTGAAAAGTGAATGAGTGGAACATTATTTTTCTTGCAATAATTCGCCACTTCTCCAGGCGTATGGCAGTTTACCAGCATCGCTTTTTCTGGTTCAAGCTCGGCTCGATCAACATCTGTGTATGCAACAGCGTTATAAATAAGGTCGGGGTTGACTTCCTTTACGAATTTAACGACTTGATCAGGTTTCGTAAAATCGATTTCTGGATAATCAACAGCAACAAAATCACCATAACAAAACAATGTGCGAGTTGCTTCATACCCAAGCTGACCATTTGAACCTAACAATAAAATTTTCATTGTTGTGCAAACTCTTTGCTTAGTTCCAATAAATATTGCCCGTACCCATTTCCTTCATATTGTTTGGCTAAGGAAATTAATTGCTCAATAGTAATAAATTCTTTGCGAAATGCGATTTCCTCAGGACATGATATCATCATTCCCTGTCTCTCCTGAACAGTTTGAACGAATGTTGAAGCCTGCAATAGTGCATCATGCTGACCTGCATCTAACCAGGCGACTCCTCTACCCAGCACTTCAACAAACAATTTTTCTTGAGACAAATATAATCGATTGATATCCGTTATCTCAATCTCACCTCTTGGGGATGGCTTTAGATTGATTGCATATTCAGTAACTTTTGAATCATAAAAATATATTCCTGGCACAGCATAATTGGATAATGGTTTAGAGGGCTTTTCCTCAATGTTATATGCTTTTCCCGAAGAATCAAATGCCACCACGCCATAACGTTCGGGATCTCGCACTGGATATGCAAAGATCGTAGCTCCATCATTTCTTTCTGCTGCGGTTTGTAAAATCTTTCCCAATCCTCTTCCATAGAAAATATTGTCCCCCAAAATTAAAGCTACAGGCTCATCCTGGATAAAATCCTGACCAATGATAAAAGCATCTGCTAAACCACGAGGTGTAGCTTGCTCAGCATACGAAAATTTGACACCCCACTGCTCTCCAGATCCTAATAACCGCCTGAACATTGGTAAATCATCAGGTGTACTGATAACCAGGATTTCTCGAATCCCAGCCAACATCAACATCGATAAAGGATAGTAAATCATTGGTTTATCATAAACCGGCAACATCTGTTTACTAACTGCAAGGGTCAGTGGATACAATCGTGTCCCTTTACCACCTGCAAGGATGATCCCCTTCATAATTATTTCTCCCTTTTTTGATAATTTTTAGTTATCCAATCTGAAAATGCTTGATCTCCGGTAACTTTCTCAATCCAATTCTGATGATTTAAGTACCAATTGACTGTAAATACCAGTCCTTCTTCTAATGAATATTTCGGTGACCATCCTAACTCCCGACGAATTTTTGAGATATTCATATCATAGCGAAAATCATGACCAGGGCGGTCTTTCACATAAGTGATTAATTTTTCATGTGGATAATGAGGTGATTCCGATAAAATTTCATCTATCATATGACAGATCTTTTTAACAATTTCTAAATTCGGGAATTGGTTCTCCCCACCTATATTATATGTTTCACCGATAACACCATTTTTCAAAACAGTGATAATTGCTTCACAATGATCTTCAACATAAAGCCAATCCCGGATTTGTTGCCCATCTCCATAAATGGGTAATGGTTTTCCATTTACAGCATTCAGGATAATAAGTGGGATTAATTTTTCAGGAAATTGATAGGGACCATAATTGTTTGAACAATTCGTGATGGTAGTAGGTAACCCAAATGTGTTTTGGTATGACCGAACCAAATGGTCACTGGATGCTTTAGAAGCAGCATAAGGTGAATTGGGGGAATAAGGAGTATCCTCAGTAAACGCAGGCTCACTCAACTTTAACATACCAAACACTTCATCCGTCGAAACATGATGAAAGCGTTTTCCAACATATCCTCCATTCGTTTTCCAATACTGACGAGCAACTTCAAGTAAATTATAAGTCCCCACAATATTGGTTTGGATAAAGGCTCCTGGCCCCTCGATCGAACGATCGACATGAGATTCTGCTGCGAAATGAACAATCGTATCTATCTGATAATCCCTGAGTATTCTCTCGACTAATTCTTTGTCACAAATATCACCATTGATGAATGTATATTTATGCAGTTGAAATATCGGATAAATTCTCTAAATGACCTGCGTATGTCAATAAATCCAAATTTACAATAATGCCAGTGAAGGTTCATGCGCTGATACGTAGTGGATAAAATTCGAGCCAATAAACCCAGCACCACCAGTTACTAATATTTTTTTTATTTCATGCATAGATTTCCGCATCCTTAAATAATTTGCCGAGACCATCTTTTTTGGACAAAATTGGTTGTTCCCCTACTGGAATTGGCCAATTAATACTCAACTCAGGATCATTCCAAATGATAGTTCTCTCATTTTCAGGTGTATAAAAATCGGTTGTGCAATACTCTACCTCAGCCCATTCACTCATAACATAAAATCCATGAGCGAAACCTGAGGGAACCCATAATAATTTCTTATTATCTTCATTTAGAATAATGCCTTCCCATTTTGCAAATGTCGATGAAGATTTTCGCAAATCTACAGCGACATCGAAAATTTGACCTTTAATTACTCTGACTAATTTTCCTTGACCATTTTTAATCTGATAATGTAATCCTCGTAATATGTTCTTTTTTGACCCTGAATGGTTTTGTTGGGCAATATTGACCTCAATTCCATACCGCATAAATTTTTCTTTGTGAAAGCTTTCGTAAAAAAAACCTCTTTCATCTTCAAAAATTGTCGGTTTTATAGCTATAAGACCACTTAATGATAATTTTTCAAAAAACATTCTTCCTCTAATTGGCTTGGCTTTTCCGATAATGATTTATTGCTTCTCCAGGCTCACCTATAAATTTTATTTCACCATGATCCAACCAACTTACCCGATCACAGCGATCTTTAATTGTTTGCATACTGTGAGCAACTATAACGATTGTTGTTCCATTATTACGAAAGTCCTCTATCCTTTCGAAACACTTCTTTTGGAATTCTTCATCACCAACAGCCAGAACCTCATCAACCAATAAAATATCAGGCCTGGTAGCCGTAGCAACAGCAAAACCTAATCGAGCCCACATTCCTGATGAATATGTACGTATTGGAGCTTCTATAAAGTCATGTAAACCTGAAAATTCAACTATACTATCAAATTTTGAATTCATTTCTTCACGAGAATAACCTAGAATTGCTCCGTTTAGATATACATTTTCTCGACCTGATAACTCATGATGAAAACCAGCTCCTAATTCTAAGAGGGGTGAAACGCTTCCTGAAATTTCTATTCTACCTTTGGACGGAGGTAAAACCCTGGCAAAAAGTTTTAGCATTGTACTTTTTCCCGCCCCATTGTGACCAATAACCCCAAAAACTTCACCTTGATTAATATCAATAGAAACATCTTTTAATGCTAAGAATTTTTTTTGTTTGACTTTACCTTGCACCCAACGAATCACATATTCTTTAAGCGTCCCAATTCGTTCAGAAGGGATACGATATTCTACGGAAACATTTTCTAGTCGAATGATTGTTTTCACTAAGGACACCTTATATTCTGTACGCAAATTCATCTGAGCGATAAGTAAAAAATAACCAACCAATAATAAATACAATAACAGCAAGTAGAGCAGGAAACAAAAATTCTTCAAGGCTAGGTAAACGTCCATAATAAATTGGGATTCGAAAGAGCTTTACTAATCCATACATAGGATTAAAAGTTGATATTATAAATTGAATATTTTCAGGTAAAATCTCTTCAGGGTAAATTATTGGGGTTAGATACATCCAAGCAGTTAGTACAATCTGATACATTTCTGCAACATCCGGAAAATACACTGCGAGAGTTGAAAGAATTAAACCAAAACCTAATGAAAATAATGCAAGTAATAATATCGGTATGGGAATAAAAAATATTGCAATCTTTATTGGAACACTTAGAACGAACATTACTATCATCATCGGGATAATCGTTAAAAGAGTATTAACCATTCCTGTTCCAATCGCGGCTAAAGCAAACGAAGTGCGTGGCATGTAAATTCGTTTTAATAAGCCTCCACCCCAAACCAAATTAACCATACTGGCGTAGGTAGTTTGAGAAAAGAAATTCCACGCCATAAGTCCACTCAGTACGTATGCTGGATAACCTTCAGTAGCTTTAAATACCTGCGAGAAAGCAATAGACAAAACGATCATTGTCCCCAATGGGTTAAGCATTGTCCAACCAATCCCCAAGAAGGACCGCTTATATCTTGTGACTATATCTCTGCGTAACAATTGAGAAATCAAGTATCGATAATTATATGCTTGCCTGAGTTCTTCAAAAGGTTTAGCAGTTTTATTCTTAGCATCATACACGTAATAGCTCTTGTTATTTAGCAATTATCACCTATTTATGTTTATTCATCAGAATCGGTTGAGGTTATCAAAATCTCATTTTCTGGGATAAAAATCGCTTTAGCAGATAAATACTTACTTGCATAATCTGATTCTAACCATTCTCCAATTATATATACTTCAACATTGTGAGGGAAGAATTCAGGAGGATGATCGACATTAATAGTTACACCTGTGGTAAGAGGTGAAACGATCATAAATCCAAGATTTTTATAATCTTTTGCCAACAGCCATTCAATATTATATCCGGGTTCTCCTTCACCAGGATCAAAATACCTTGGGTAAAATGCTTTTGTGTGTATATACACGAAATCAGGATCTTCTGTTAAGTTTCTCAATTTATCATGATCAAAATCAAAATTATTTGCCTCAATCAATTGTAGAAATTCTTCTTTAGGTATTTCACCCTCGTATTTTTGTTTTATCAATAATTCTGGCAAAACCATGCCAACTGAAATGAAAATAACAAAAAATATACCCACCAAAGATATTTTCTTGGTATTTTTTTCATCCTCAAATTGCAATTCTGATTTTTCATTGATGATTAATTGGGGATTTAATTTGCTCAAATTAATTTTGTAAAAAATATGAGAGATTACCAGAAATACCCCAACCAAATAATATAAAATGATAACCCAATCCGTCACAATAACATATCGCCACCCAGATACTCTCGCCACACCATTCGATAAATTGTAAAAAAGATGGACTGATAATGGAAATAATCCAAACCATCCAAATTTCTTGAAACTGGTTGATATTCCCAATCCTATGAACAGTAAATTGATGACAATTGCGACAAATTGCCGTAAATTAATCTCCCCAAGCCAGGTTTCTTGGATAAAATCATTATTCTTTATTACACCCGTGATCGATTCTGCAAATATTGAATTTGGAAATATAAGGACTGAATGGATTTCATTATGCAGAAAATTTGCAGTTGTGAATCTTAATATGTTCAGAATACTATCCGAATCGAATTTATTTAGCAAATCAATTTTATTATTCTCAGGCATAATCATTTGAGACGGTTTTTTTGATCCGGTTTCATTTGAATCAATATTTTCTTCAATGCCAAACCTGGTTTCTATCACCATTCTGAATTTTTGGGGTTCAATCCCAAATTCTCCGATCTGGAAATAATTTCTTGTCATCCAGGGTAATAAAATAATAAAAGTTGACAAACCCAAAATACCAATTCTCAAAATACTTTTTTTGAAATCCTTTATATTTTTAAAAAAGACAGTCGCAATGATGGGAATGAATATAAGCAGCAAATTGAGTCTCATCAATACACTGATCCCCATAATCGCACCGATAAGCACCAAAAGCAGATTATTTTCTTTTTTATTCATGAACCAAAATATTATGAGTAGAGTAATAAGCAAGACAAAAAAACTTGCCCAGTTATCGGTCATATACAGTTTTGAGTGGACGATTTCCATAAAAGGAGAAGCCTGAAAAGCTGTTAATTCTCGTAAAATGGATATGACGCCTAAAGAAATCCCAATAAATGGAGAAAATAATTTCTTACCCAAATAAAACATCAAGACTGGGAAAAAAGCAAAAAGGATAGTTTGTAAAAAAACGACATTCAGGTATTTTTGTCCAACTAGATTATGAAAAATGAACAGCATGAACCCATACAAAGGTCTTTGAACATATCCTCTATTCATGTATCCTTCACCATTCAATAATGATTGGGCAGTAATATCATAAATTTGAGCATCAGAATAAGGATAATATTCATAATTGGGAGGCCTGACTTTTGGAGCAAAAAAATGGGGGGTAAAAGGTTCTAAATTCCAAATCAGAATTGCTGATAAAAACAAAAAGATTGGAAAAAGTCGAATAATCCAATTACCAAAATTTTCGGTAGTATCGCTTATTCTCCTGAATGAAGTTAAAAAAAATGGGATAAATAGAGAAATATAAAACACAAAAGGAAGTATTGGAGTAGCGGCACCACCCCAAAAATCATGATCAATATCCAATCCAATTCTCGTGGTGATTAAGAAACTCCAAACGATAGTAATGATCAAGAGAAAAATTAGAAAAGCTTTTATACAAATATTGGGAAGAATATTAATTTTTGACTTGTTGATTTTTAATTTGAGCAATATCAAGAATGTAAAAACTAATGCAGCAATTAATACAATTAAAGGTTGTAAACGAGAATAAATAATTTCGTATTTTCCAAATCGATACGCTGGAAAGACGATTAGAACCCAACTCGAAAATAGAATCAGATGATAGACCCATTCATAATTCGTAAAAAATCTGTTGATGTTATTTAGTATCCTGGGTTCATGAGAGGAAATTTTCAACCGAATTATTTGGAAAATACAAAAACCTAGAATTAGGAGCATTAATCCAAGCATTAAAAGCCGATTGAAAGATAACCCCGCTAAGATAATATTTTTAGGGTCTGTTGGAATTCGAACCAGAACAATGAATGCGATAATTGTCTCAATAGCGGAAAGAATATAAAATAATTTCTGGGGAAACCTATAATTTTCGACCATTGTGTTTGAATTATACCTGAACAATAATTGAAATCGTCATATAATCAGATGGAAGGATCTTCTGGAAATTCTTATGGGACAGTATTCTATTATTCACATCACCGAAAAAATCTTCCAAAATTGGTGGGTGTTGCTCATTGGTGGAATTATTGGTGGATTAGTTGCCTATTTTTCCTCAATCATCTTTATTCCGCCAATATTTGTTGCAGAAGCAGAGCTTTCCGTTGTAATAAACTTCAAAGAAGTTGGCCACCTTTCTCAATATGAACAGGATCAGATGATTGGGAATGTCATCAGCCTATTTCAAACCGATGAAGTAATAAACAACACATTAATAAACATTCATGACCAGAATTTGGACATATCCAATTTTAAAAAATCATGTTTTATCGAACGCCAAGTGAATTCAATTCTATTTCGATGTCAATCATCCGATCCGATGATAGGTACACAGTGGGCAAATCAATGGGCAATAATGTCACATGAAGAATTATTTGATGCATATTTTCATGCATTAAGTTATAAATCATTGAAAAGAGTACAACTTTCTTTTGAAAGTTGTATCCAACAATCATATTTCAATCCCCCCACTCCTGCTGATTGTTTAGATTTACTTCCTGATCATTTATCCACAAATGATTTCGACCAGTTGATGCAACAGGAAATACTGCTGAGCAAAAATATTTTTCCAGGTTTAAAATTTTCTGAATTAATTCCTGCACAGGTACCCCAAAAAGCTTCCCGATTTCAGACAAATAGCTTGGTGCTGAGCGGGTCAATTTTTGGCTTTTTGATTTCGTTTATATTTCTCCTCAACGATAAAAATGGAAAACAATAGAATCCTTAAAGTCAGCCATTTATTCTGGTATATTCTTGTTTTTCTTTTGCCTTTTACCAGTCTGCCTTTAGCCAGTAAGTTGCTCGGCTCAGAGATGGTTGCTGCCCCATCAATTATTATTTTATTTTTGTTGATAATCATCATAATGTTTTCTTTTTTAAGAGGTACGATAAATATACAAACATTATTGCAACCTGTTCTGATATTTGGGTTAATTGCAATATTTTCATCATTTCTTTCTTTTTGGTTACCAATCCCAATTCAAAAAGATTTTTCAATTTTCAGTAATATTATTGAAGGGATAGGAACATTATTAATTGGGATTTCTTTTTATTTTGTAACAATTCAACTTATCCAATCCGAGAAAGTTCTAAATAGAACCTTACAGATAATTGCTTTTAGTTTTATACCAGTAATGATCTGGTGTATTTTCCAATTTTTCTTCGGTCAGATTATTGGTGAATATCCTGCCTGGATGGCGACAATCCAAAAGTTTATAACGACATCGGGAACTCTTTATAAAGATCGATTAACTGGATTTGCTTTTGAACCATCATGGCTTGCGCATCAATTGAATATGTTTTACATCCCAATTTGGATCAGTGCGACAATAACGCGAAGAAGTGTTTTTAAGCATATCCTAAGAAATTTCATCCTCGAAGATTTTTTCCTCATCATTTCAATCTTCATCTTGATTTTTTCCAAGTCCAGGGTTGGGTGGATAACTTTTATCGTGGTAATTTCATTTCTTTTCTTCACTCTAAATCAACGCATTATCAAAAATATACAAAAAAAGTACCAATTCAATAATCATCGTTTCTTATTAAAAATAATTCCTGCCAATTTGATCATATTTTATATTCTGATGTTGGTTACAGGATTATTTTTCTTTAGCAAATTCGACTCCCGAATGGAATCTCTTTTCAAAATAGAGACATATCAAAACCGAAATCTATTCTCTATTGCTAATGAATTTGTATTTGCAGAAAGAATTTTATATTGGCAAACTGGTTGGAATGTATTTAATGATTATCCAATACTTGGCGTGGGTTTGGGAAATGTAGGTTTCTTTTTTGAAGAATATATGCCTCCATTTGCCTGGGCGCTGGATGAACCTCGACACCTGATTTACCAGGCCGATTATCAAGGAAATGTAAAGAACCTGTGGGTTCGATTATTATCCGAAACAGGTATTATTGGATTTTTAAGCTTCGGAATCTGGTTATTTTTAATTCTTCTAAAAACCAACCAATTCCGAAGGAGTAAATCACCTCCTCACCATTATTGGGGATTAGTCGGAAAAATTGCACTAATCACGATCCTAATCGAAGGCTTTAGTATTGATAGCTTTGCATTACCTTATTACTGGATAATTTTTGGTTTAGTTTCTGGTAAGTATTTTGAAACTTCAGTTGAAAGTTAACCTACATTTCTGGATTTTTTTAGATTCAATTTATGGATCTTTACTTCTTTGACAATCCCTGAAATTAAGATTAATCCAAAAATTATGGATAGTACGAATACCATTTGGAAAAAAGGTAGATTTTCAAAAAGCCCGGTGTATCTCGATATATACCACTGTAAAAAGAATAGAACAAAAACAAGTTCAGCGATAAATAATCTTGTTAACCAATGGTCTTTTGTTTTCCAACCATGATAAAACGCAACTCCAATAATATAAGCAATGAAAATAAGAAATCCCAATCTGTAGCGTGGATTGTCCCACATATCTCCACCAGCTCTAATGGAAGACAACATTATCCAGAAAACACTGAACGACCAGATAACGAGATACTCAAATTTTTTGATTTTCTCTTTTTCTCTGAAGAAATAAACAATCCCATAAACTAAGATGGGCAACATTAAATACCAACCTGTAGCTCTTAAAGAATTCAGAATTTTCCAGAATAATTTTGAAGGTTCAATTAAAGCTGCTGGTAACACAGGTTGGAATAATCCATAAATGGACGCGAATAGTAATCGATACCGTGTTCCAATTATTGAGACAATAAATTGAACAAAACCGGAGTTTCGTTCCAGCAATAATGCATCCCATTTCCCCGCTTCTAAAATCCAATTATATGAAAAATACAACGCAACGAATACAATTATTAGCACAGGAAAAACTATGATTTTTGAATTTAGTATTTTAATTTGATTTCTATACGGTTGAAATAACATCCAAATCAGGAAAGAGAAAATAATAAAAATACCAATTTTTAATGAAATTAACAATAAGAAAATTGATAATAAGGAAAATAAAATAAATCTAGCCCATATCTTTATTTCTTGTTTATGAATAATCCAGAATAAAAAAGCAGATATCCCTAATAAAATTGGTTCGCGCATTTGGGAAGCACTGAACAAAACTGCATCGGGATAAAATGAAAAAATTAAAATAATGATTTTTGAAGATGTCGAAAAACTAATTTCTTTATTTTTTTCCTTTAAACCCATCGCAAGAAATAAAATACCCATAACATTAATCATCGTTACAAAAAATATGATATTCATTTGAAAATGGGCATCAGGCGTGAAAAGGCGATATATCAAACTACTGAGCGCTAATAATCCACCATATTGATCGGTAAAGAAATCGGTCGAAAATGCTGCCCATATTGGTTGGTTAGATTTTGCAAGATCCCATGCTTGATTATCTCGACTATACGCATCTTTAAACAAATATCCACTCTGATAAGGCTCTTGATCATATCCCCAATCTACTAAGTGGTCAGTCGTTATCAGTCCTAACCCCAAACGTAAAAGCAAGGAAATTCCAATTACCCAAGTTAAGAACTTTGATCGTCCAGATTGTTGAAATAAATTCATCACTAATAAAAATAATAATGATGAAAGTAGCCATGTTCCCCAAAAAACATCTTTAAATTCATACTCTGAAAATGAACAAAAAATCCATGAAACAAATAATCCGAGAATGATAGGAAACCCAATTCTCTTTGCCATTTTCATTTTAATAATCCATCCAATGATTTTCTAGCCCGTTCAGTCCAGGAATATTGCTCTACATCCGCTCTTGCTTGATTACCAAGACTGACTCCATAGGAAGGGTCATTCTTAATTCGATTGATTGCTTCAACCCACTGATTCACATCGTTGAACGGACAAAATATGGCATTTTTTTCATTCAAGACTTCATGAAGAATCGGGAGATCACTGGAAATGATTGGTTTTCCTGCAGCCATATATTCAAACATTTTCATTGGACTGCAAAAATCCACAGAATTTCCACCACTACTTCCTGAAATACTGTTTTCATAAGGCATTAAAAGAACATCTCCAGCTGATTGGTAAGTTGGAATGTATTTATTTTCAACAAATCCCACCAGAGAGATATTCTTGATTTTATTCTTTTCAATCAACTCTCTCCAATTTTTAACATCCTCTTCTCTTCCCCCAACCCAAACAAATGGAACTTCTGGCAAAATTTTTGCTAATTCAATCAGGAGATCCATTCCTCTACCTTGATATAAATGCCCTGTATATACAGCAGTGAAATGATCACCAAAACCAAGAGTACTTTTTATTTCAGATGATTCAGGTAAATTCAAATATGGTTCCAAAACAACGCCATTCGGTGCAATCTGTATTTCTTTTTCTTTGAACTTAAATCCATACTCATTTTCATACATTTCTTTTAATGCATTCGTAATACATAAAAAAAGTTTCTTGTGTTTTGAAAAAATAATGTCTTTATATAATTTTGGCCCAACATTTCCTGTAGGCATTCCATGTAATTCAATAATATATGGTTTTCCTAATAATCCGGCAATTCTGGCAATCTGCGGCATCCAGGTGTGAACCAGGTCATAATTTTTTATAAAAATATTCAAACCTGAATAAATCGAGAAATCATATCGGCGGAAAATCCTAAGGGTTGGAATATATTTTAATTGAAAATTTTGTTTGAATTCCGAAAATTCTTGAAATCTCATTCCAATCGGCTGTCTTTTTCCCTGGAACAATTAAAGTAACATCATGGCCTAATTGGCAATAGGACTGACAAACTTTCATAACCTGGATACTATTTGCCGTAATGGAGGGAATCTGGCTAGTTGTTATTACAGCTATCTGCATTAACGAACGCCACCTTTTCTTCAAAGGAGATTTTTTTCAAACCCAAGTATACCATTACACCTATGGAGACGACAAAATAAGCGCTCAATAATCCTGCCTGCATTAAGTAACCAAATTTTGGGATGAGTATAAACATTAGTATAGTTTTTACACCCCCCACAATCGCCATTATTTTGATCGGAAGGTCTGGTAAATTAAACGATAACAAAAGGTTTCTATTCCAAAAAAAGATACTTGCAAATCCGTATCCAATCAGTAAGACATAGATATACGGTAAAGATGGAATATAAGCACCATCTTTAATAAAAGATAATACCCATTCCCCCAGAACCATTAGACCAATAACACAAAAAACCATCCATGCTAAAGAAATCGTGCTGGTTCCTTTTAGTAATCTCTTCAGGTCTTTCCATTGTTTAGCAATTATTTTTTTATTAATCTGTGGATAGGTAACGGTAATAAATTGAGAAACTGGCAAAATTACTGCATTGATAACAGCCACACTGAATTTGTAATATCCGGCATATAATGGGCTCAGAAAATATCCAACCCATAGCACTTCACTATCGCGTATGATTAAGTTAAGCGTGCCACTAATATTTGTGCTGAAAGCAAACTTGAACAAATCCTTTTTATTATCAAGCTCACTTAAACTTGCCTTCCACCAATTATTGCCTATTATTTCCCTCAACGAGCTCATACCTACTAAGAATATACCTGAACCATACAAAAATTTTCCCGCCAAATATGCGAGTAGTACCTGAATTAAATCGCCTTTAGTAAAAAATAAAACAACAATCCATATTGCAGTCAATAAACTTTGGAGGAAATTTAAAGTAGCCAACTTGCTAAATCGATCACCAATTTGTAGGATGGCTGTTGAGGTTTCTGTCGTGAAATTTGCAAGCAAGGCGGTTCCATAAATAATAATCCACCTTGTGATAAGTGGATCTTTGAGAATAACATTTGCAGCCCATGGAGCCAAAATAATTAATAATAAATAAGCAACTAAGGATGTGATAATTTCAGCAAGTCCGGCAAATTTGATTACGGCTGCCGTTTTTTTAATTTCATTTTTTTCAAGATATTCCCCACCAAATTTGACGACCAATTCCCCCATTCGGAAAGATAATAATCGATTCACATTCGAAGCAAAAGAAACAACCATTCCCAGAAGCCCGTACTCAACGGGTCCTAAGATGATGGCTGCAAGCATTCCCTGAACAAAGGTCAAACCTGTACTGGCAGTATTACTGGTTACCATGTAGCCAGTATTTTTTATGACTTCCCCTAAAGATTTATCTTGTTTCCATTCCTGGTAAATCTTTAAAGGAGATTTCATGGTGTTGCGACCTGACTGACCCAATCCCTTTCTTGAAAATACCAATTAACTAAATTCGCAATTCCTTGATCTAAATTTACAATTGGTTCCCAATTCAGAACCTGTTTGGCTTTTTCAACATTGGCGCAATTCTGCATTACATCAGCTTTATGTTGATCAATGTATTGGACATTGGCTTTTTTTCCTATCTTTTCTTCCATGATTCGAACCAATTCATTAATTGTGATAACTTCGTGCCCTCCAAGATTAATCAATTCATAGTTTATTCTTTTTAAACCAAGAATTGTGCCTCGTGCAATATCATCAATATATGTAAATCCTCTCGCCTGATTTCCATCTCCTGTCACAAAAACAGGTTGTCCTTCTGCAATCCATTTTGCTAACCGGAACATCACCATATCAGGTCTGCCAGCGGGACCATAAACCGTGAAATAACGAAATACAGTTGTATCGATTCCATATAAATAATGATACGAATGACATAAAGCTTCCGCACCTTTTTTACTGGCTGCATATGGTTGTAACGGATGATCACTTTCCGCTGACTCCGGCGTGGGTAATGGAGGATTCTCTCCGTATAAACTGGATGTGGATGCTAAAATATATTTTTTTATCTTCAATTGTCTGGCAATTTCTAGTAAATTCAAATTTCCAATTACATTTGTATTAACATATACCCAGGGATTCTCTACTGATTGGCGCACACCTGCACGCGCTGCAAGGTTAATAATTGCATCGATAGGACTTTTTAATTGATTTATCCAATCTTTGAGATTTTCATACTCGCTGATATCTAATTGCTGAAAATGAAATAACTCATTTTGTTTTAATTGGTTTAATCGCCAAAATTTAACACGTTTATCATAGGCATCATTCAAATTATCAAGGCCAAAAACGACATGACCATCAGCCATTAAAAGTTCAGAAACCCTTTGACCAATGAACCCTGCAGCCCCAGTGACGAGATAGTTAGCCATTATAGCCTGACAACCTTAGGGCTCTTTCGCCCAATTTCTCCCAGTGCGTTTCTTGAATCTACAATCAGTTGTGATTTTTCTAGGATTTTTTCATAATCATAGACCTTATGATTGGTAACAATAACAACACAATCAGCTTTCTCAATTCCCTGATCGAGATCTTGAATTGATTCCATCTCCCAATCTTCATGGTTGATATGGCTTACATAAGGATCATGGAAACTGACCTTCGCACCTTTTTGTTCCAATAGGTGAATAACATCCAGAGCGGGTGATTCACGCACATCATCAATATCGGGTTTATATGCGGCTCCTAAAACAAGAATGTCACTGCCTTTGACCGGCTTACCAACATTGTTCAATGTATCCTGAACTTTTCCTACAACAAATCTAGGCATGTTGGTATTAATTTCTGAGGCAAGTTCAATGAATCTTGCATTATAGTTCAGAGATTTTAATTTCCAGGATAAATATAAAGGATCAATCGGAATACAGTGGCCACCTAATCCTGGCCCAGGTGTAAATTTCATAAAGCCAAAAGGTTTGGTTGCTGCCGCTTCAATTACTTCCCAAACATCAACTTTTAAGCGATCACACATAATAGCTAATTCATTAACCAAACCAATATTGATCATTCGGAATGTGTTTTCGAGAAGTTTCGCCATTTCTGCAACTTCAGTGGAAGTAACTGGAACAACTTTATCCAGTGCTTGTGCATACCATTTTGCGGAAACTTCAGAACAATCTTCAGTAATACCACCGATTACTTTAGGCGTATTTATTGTTGTCCAATCCTTTCGGCCAGGGTCAACTCGCTCAGGAGAAAAAGCGAGGAAAAACTCTTCACCAACTTTATAGTCACAACAATCCAACAATCTTGGCAATACCATCTCTCGTGTAGTGCCTGGGTAAGTGCTGGATTCTAAAACTACCACCATTCCTGGGTGCATATATTGAGATAAAGATTCTGTTGCCGATATGATAAAAGATAAATCAGGATCACCAGTCTTTCGTAAAGGAGTCGGAACACAAATCGAAACTGCATCCATTTCTCGAATTACTGAAAAATCAGAGGTTGCATGCAACCTATTTTCGTCAATTAATTTCTTTACTTGTTCGGTTGAAACATCGATAATATAACTTTCACCTTTATTTAGCAGGTCTACTTTTTCTTGAATCGGATCAATTCCGGTGACATCGAAACCAGCTTCAGCAAATACAACAGCTAAAGGTAAACCAACGTAACCCATACCAAGAATGGCGATTTTTGCATTTTTTTTCTCAAATTTTTCAATCAATTTTTGTTTAGTATTCATCTTTCCCTCACTGGATTTTAAAATAATGACAATTGTGTTGGTGTGTCTTCATCATCTTTTTTTTCAACAACAATTGGATCGTGCTTTTCGGGATTAATTTCTTTTATTTCACGTTCTTTTTCAACTTGATGGAGATACTCCTTTAATTTGGAGAAATCATCCAATAGAGTTCTTTTTAAAGCAGGTTGATGTAATGCCGCTGCTGGATGGTACATCGCCACCACATATTTTTGACCAATTTTCCGCATGCTTCCATGAATTTGACTGATTTTTACCTGACCAAAAAATTTTGCCATCGAAAATCGCCCCAATGTTACGATGATCTCTGGATGTATTAAATCTATTTGATTATCCAGAAATTTCGAACAAGCTTCCAATTCCTCGGGTTGGGGATCACGATTTCCTGGTGGACGACATTTTACTACATTTGTGATAAAAACTGTTTCTCTTTTTAATCCTGAGACTGACAACAGTTCATCCAAAAATTTTCCTGCTTGTCCAACAAATGGTCTTCCTTGCTGGTTTTCATGAAACCCTGGGCCTTCTCCAATAAACATGATCTTGGCATCTTTGGGGCCTTCACCAGGAACAGATTTTATTCTTGAATGGTGTAAAGCACAATTCTGGCACTTCGAGACGAGTAAAGCGATATCAGATAAGTTATCCATCAATTCTTGATCTCCTTCCTGGTGTCATAAGAAGTAAATTGATCATAATAGTTACTTTTTTTAATAGGGGCACTCATTAAAATTGCCGTTTCATTATTATCGCTATAATAATGTTTCCTTTCTCCATCAATCGTGAAACCAAATTTTTGATATAAATGAATCGCTGCGACATTGGATTGTCTTACTTCCAAGAAAATAATCTTTATGTTTTCAGAAATTAGTTGTTTGCAAATAAAAGCTAAAAATTGCTTTCCGTAACCCTTTTTGTGATATCCAGGATGTATGGCAAAAGTTCCAATATGAGCCTCATCCAAAATAATCCAAATGACAGCTAAAGCAACAATTATTGATTTACCACCATCCTGATATTCTCCAACCCACAATCTGGCATTTGTATTTTTCTCAAGTTCATATTGAAAAGCATTTTCTGGCCATGGATTTGGAAAAGCGATTTTATCAATAGACTTAACAGTTTCTAAATCTGCTAATTCCATTTGTCTAAACAGTAGCATCAAATGAAATCTCCAGGGTTAAGATATCGGATTGGCTATATGGATATATGTTGGAGATATGAGGCGTACGTCCTCTAATTTTCCTGATTTTAATTTCCGCCATGCTAAATATGCCAGGTAAGAAGGTCTTCTTAGTGATTGCACCGGTGATGCCAGAATAAAATTTTTGTTGTTTTTCAGTAAGAAATGTCTATCATCTGGTAATAATTCTCCACAAAGCATTGTTGGCGATGTGGCTAATTCTGAAATTTCATCTATTTTCTTTATGACAATTTCACCATCAGTCACCCACCCCTTTGCTTGATGGATATACTTTCCGGTTGCATATCGGTTACGACCTGACTGAAGTAAAGCATACATTGGAATATCCCGTAATGGTTGGGCAGCTACTAATATATCTAACGTTGGGATTGCAACAGCTGGGATATGCAAAGATAATGCCAGACCTTTCACAATCGCATAACCAATTCTTAAGGATGTGAAAGAACCCGGTCCAGCTGCAACTGCAAGTCCTTTCAATTGAGCATAATTGATTCCACATTTCTTAAATAGTTCATCAATCGCTGGTGATAATTCAACAGTATGATGACTTCTTGTCTGCCAGATAATTTCTCCAATAATCTGAGAGCCATCGAATATTGCAATTCCAACGGTTTGAGTCGAACTATCGATTGCCAATAACATTAATTCTCAACCTCCAAATGCTTTTTGCCGAAACGCAGTTAATAATGACCTGTATCGATCTCCCACTGGTGTAAAAACCATTCTTCTTTGGAATTCATCCACCCAGGTTAAATCAATCCAGAGATATTCTTCTGGTAAGGCTTCTTTTATTCGATCTGGCCACTCAATCACTAAGGCTCCTGATTGAAACATGTACTCGATATCAAGGTTAAATGCATCTTCTGCATTTTCTAACCTATACGCATCCATGTGATGAAGCATTGTACCTTCTGGTTTTTTGTATTGATTCACTATGACAAATGTTGGACTTGTCACGATATCAAGGGAACCCCAACCTTTTGCAATACCTTGAGTGAAAGTTGTTTTTCCAGAACCAAGATCTCCAGCCAAACAAATAACATCCCCGATCAATAGAGCTGAGCCGAGACGAGTTCCCAGGCGTCGAGTTTGCTCGCCACTTTTACTAAAAAATTCCAGGCTGAATGGATCAAGTATTGGCATAGAAATGATTATACACTTTTCTAGATTCTATTATTAATGGAGATTTGTAATTGTTTTTCTAGCGCTTTGGCGATATCTCTGGATGCATTTGGTTTTGCCAATTGTGAAGATTTTAATGAAACATTTCTTAATTCTTCCGGAAGCTTAATCCAATTTTCTAAACTTTCAACCATCATATCAGGATGAGGTGCCCAAACTCCCGCACCTTGATTTATGACATAACCGACATTTCCATCTTCCTGACCAGGCATTTTACTATATAAAATCATAGGTAAACCTGAAATAAATGCTTCACTGATTGTTCCTGGCCCTGCCTTAGTAATCAATATATCCGATGCTTGCATAAATTCAGGCATTTCATTAACAAACCCGTATATTCTTAAAGGCATATTCCATTTTTGATTTTCTAATTTTGTTTTTAATGGTTGGTTTCTTCCTGCAACAATAATCAATTGGATGGGTAATTGTGAATGGTTAATTGCCATTGCATGTCTTTCAAGATTTCCCATACCCTCGCCTCCACCTACCAAAAGTACAGTTAATAGATCTTTATCCCAACCAAATCTATCCCTAAGATCTATTTTATTTTGTGTTTGATTTACAAATTTTTCTGCGATAGGTTGGCCAATGACCATGACTTTCTCAGTAGGTAACCCGCTTTTTAACGCTTTTTCTTTAGCCGGTGCTGTTGGTACAATAACCAGGTCTGCTCCAGTGTGATACCAGGCAGAATGTGTAGAAACCAAATCTGTGACAACAGTAACAAATCTTATATTATTGGACAGGCGAGATCGTAATAATGGGATATTCACCAATTGATGAACGGAGACAATCAGATCAACAGGATTTTCTTTTAATAATTGATGTACAGCTCTACGTAAGTACGGCCACATCACATCATAAAAAGCTCTAATTCTTCGGGTGCCGTCACTAACTTCATATCCTAATTTCCACATTTTGGGGTAGCGTGATAAATGTGGATAAATATCTGGGGCATAATTCAAGGGTAAAGGCGCATATTGTCGGAAAATATCAACCATTCTGGTATCAAACTGTTCAGGAAATTCTAAGTGGATTGCTTCAATAATAGCTTCTGCTGCACTTCTATGCCCACCACCAGTATCAGAAAAAAGAAACAATATGCTTGGTTTTTTATTCATCATTGGTTGCTTCCGGTTGTTTGTTGAGGTATGTCTTCATTCGCTTGGCTAATTCCCTTCTGGAAAGTAAGACTTTCCTGCCGCATTGACAACAGACCAAGCCGATATCCGCCCCTAATCTAACAACTTCCCATTCATAGCTGCCACAAGGATGAGGTTTTCTAAGAATTAACCGATCATGCAAACGTATTTCTGGTAACACGATTGGATTATACCACCCATGATATAATCAGAAATCTAGGTAAAAATGCTGGGTCTATCTATTTCTAAACTAATCATTCGAATAATTACGTTGGTTATCGCTTTCACTGTGCATGAATTTTCGCACGCCTGGACTGCAAATTCATTTGGGGATCAAACCCCAAAAGAAAATGGGAGGTTAACATTAAATCCATTGGTTCATCTTGATCCTTTTGGTAGTTTACTGTTACTCGTTGCAGGGTTTGGATGGGCAAAACCTGTCCCTGTAAATCCATACGTTTTGAACCGACGCTCTCCCAGTGCATTCATGTGGGTTTCGTTAGCAGGACCATTATCCAATCTTTTAATGGCTGTTATAGCCGCAATTCCCATTCGATTAGGTTTGATTCAGTATCAAATTTCTACATCAAAATTTTTACCCACCGCCTATGAATTTGCGATTGAATTCATTATCATTAATTTAGCCTTGATGCTCTTCAACCTAATTCCCTTAGCCCCATTAGATGGAGAAAAAGTTCTGGACTTTCTTCTTCCCCAAAACTTAAGACAGGGATGGAATAAAATTAAACAATATGGGCCAATAATTCTACTCGCATTAGTTTTTGTATTGCCAATGATTGGAATTGATTTAATCAGTATGGTCCTAACACCCGCCTTATCAGGATTATTAAGTGTACTCATCGGAGGTTTCTGATGACTATCAATTTATCTGTTGTCGGCTGTGGAAAAATTGGCACCTCCATCGGACTGGCATTAAAAAATCACCCACAGGAAATCCATCGAACTTGTTTTGACCGTTTTCCATCTCATTCAAAAAAAGCGTTTGAATTGCACGCATTTGATAAAGTTGCCTTTAGTATCAAAGATAGTGTGGAAAATGCTGATGTGGTTATTCTTGCAATCCCAGTTGATGAATTAATAATAACCATTGATACCATATCTCCTTACTTAAAATCCGGATCCATCCTTATTGATACATCTCCCATTAAAATTAGTATCAAAGAATATATTGAGGACAAATTACCAGAAGATCGTTACTTTTTGTCCTTTTTCCCAACGATCAATCCTGCTTATATTCATGAAACTGAAAACTCACCTGAATTTGCCCACGAGGACCTGTTTCAAAATTCACTCATTGTTTTGACAGGATCAGAGCGGAAAAGTAGCGAAGCTTTTAAATTTGGAACAGATTTATCAAAATACTTAGGTGCCCAGGTATTATTTGCAGATCCATATGAAGTAGATGGATTACTGGCAGCAACTGAAATCTTACCAAAACTGATTTCCTCAGCCTACATTCACGCTGTGATGGATCAGCCTGGATGGAAAGAAGGCAGGAAATTAACGAATAATGCATTTAATACCGTTGCCCAATTGATTACCCATCTGGATGAACGGGAAAACTATGGAAAATCAGCGGAACTGAATAAAGAAAATACAATCAGAACTATCAACAATATGATTATTTCTTTAAAAAACATTCGCGATTTAATACTGGAAGAAAACGCTTCTGATATTCAAAAATGGTACCAGGAATCTCTGGATAGCTACACCAAATGGTCCGAGGAGAGAAATCTGGCATCCTGGAATAATATCTCTGGAAAAGAACATATTCCAACGAGTGCTGACTTTTTTAAGGATTTATTAGGCTTTAGGAAAAAAAAGAAAAGATAAATAGGATTTGTGAATAAACCCGTCTATTGTTATTTGATTCTGTGTGAAAATCAAGCCTTTTATACTGGTTGGACAAAAAATATTTCTTCGAGGTTTAAGCAACATAAAAGCGGGAATGGTTCACGGTACACAAAACAAAACAAACCGGTTAAAGTAATATATTGGAAAACCTGCAAAGACAAATCTACTGCAATGAAGAAAGAAATCGAAATCAAGAAATGGAACAGGAAACAAAAAGAGAAGCTGGTTTATGGGTGGAGAAAAAACATGAACTTACCAGAAGCTTTTGATCAGTTTGAATATCTTTCAATCGCTCCTGGACGTGTAAACATGTTAGGAGAACACATCGACTACAACGGAGGATCGGTTTTACCTGCTGCTATTGATCGTTATGTATATTTAGGTGCTAACAAAAGTAATGATCAGATTATTAGAATCACAGCACTGGACCTGGACCAGACAATTTCATTTCAATTCGATGACATTGAAAAGAAAATTGACATCCATGGAGATCCTTTACCGGATTGGTCTTTATACCCCGCTGGCGTTTATTGGGCAGCTTCAAAACTAAATTTAGAAATATCAGGATTTGAAGGAATATTTACTTCTACCATTCCCATGGGCACTGGATTGAGTTCATCGGCTGCGGTTGAAGTCGCATTTGCAGCCCTAATGCGTGAGTTTTGCTCCTGGGATATCGATAACCTGGAATTAGCAAAAATCTGTCAAATGGCAGAAAACCAATATATCGGCGTAAATTGCGGAATGATGGATCAATTTGCATCGGCAAATGGTGTTCAAAATTCCCTTCTTTTTTTTAATACAACGAATTTGGAGTGGTTCCCGGTAGAACTTCCAGAAAATGTTGCCATCGTTATAACGAATTCTAAAATTCCACGTTCATTGTCCAATTCAGCGTACAATGAACGTCGAGCGTCCTGCGAGAAAGCATTAATTGATCTTCAGAAAAAATATCCTGGACGTTCGAATTTATGTCAAATATCCATCTCAGAGTTTGAAGAGGTAGAAAATGAATTAGAGGGAACGCTGCAAAAACGGGCAAAACATGTAATCCACGAGTGCACGCGCGTTAACCAGGCAATTAATTTCCTGAAAGATGACATGCTTTCCGAGTTTGGAGAACTAATGAAAGCCAGTCACTTCTCTTTAAGAGATTTGTATGAAGTGAGTACTCCGGAATTGGATTTGTTGGTCTCAATAGCGAATGATATCAATGGATGTTATGGTTCACGTTTAACCGGTGCAGGATTTGGTGGATGTATTGTCTCTCTCGTTAAAACTGATTCAGTTATTAAGTTTGTTCAGGAATTAGCATCCACATATCTCAAAAAATCTGGGAAAGATATAGATACATATATCTGTAAAGCCAGTGAAGGGGTTACAGTTCAATGGCATGAATTGACTACTTCACAAGTTGATTAAATCATTTTTTAATTTTTTTGAATTTTAGTGTAACAAGTCGCTTCTTAGATAGAAAGATTTTGTATAATTAGTCAATAAGTATTAATTGGAGGAAAACATGAGAGTCTTCGTTGATCCGGATTTGTGTATGGGGTGTGGAGTTTGTGAAAGTATTGCTCCGGATATATTCGAGTTGGGTGATGAACTTCATGCAAAAGTTATCCTGGACCCAATTCCTGAAAAATATAGATACGTAGTGGAAGAAGCAATTGCTGAATGTCCCGAAATTGCAATTGTGATAACTGAAGAATAAAAAAGAGCCTGGCAGCTCTTTTTTATCGAAAATTCAAGGTAACACTCTCTTATTGAAAGAATAATGGCAGATGACCCAGGGAAATGATCCCTCCCCACTCGTTTTTATCACCTTCAGTAAAAATCGCAACTTCTTCTACAATTTTTGCTCCTGCCATTTCCATTAATTTTCTCATCGCTTCAAGTGTTGATCCAGTACTGATAACATCATCTACAATAAGGACTTTTTTACCCTCTATCAATCTGAAATCTTTTTCATCTAAAAATAATTTTTGTTCGGATCCGGTTGTGATGGAATTTGTTTCAACCTGTAAAGCATTTCCCATATAAGGCTTGTAAGATTTTCTTAAAACCACATATTGTTTATCATTCATTACAGACATTGCATGTGCAAGAGGGATACTTTTCGATTCTGCAGTGACGATCAAATCATATTGAGTGTTGTTTAATTTTTTTACTAATTCTTTTGCACTGGCTTCTACGAGTTCTGTGTCTCCTAAAATATTTAAAACGGCAATCTTCAATCCTGGTTTAACCTCAAATAATGGTAAGTTCCTTTTTACACCTGCTATATCAACTGAATAAGTTTCCCTCATAATTATCTCCATAAAATTCTTAGAAAATTGATAATATTGCTAACTTCCAGACAACATTATCATCATAAAAAGTTTATCATAATTTCTAAATCATTTGAGAAAATTTCTCACCTATTGATAATATTCTGGGGGGAAACAATTTAATAATTTTGTGCCAAAAATCATTATGGTTTTGTTTCGCTATAATACTAAATAGAGATATTACCAATAGGAGATAACATGAGTCTATTCGATGGAAAACGGCTTGATAACAAAACTTTTAAATTGGATATCGACCGAATGCGAAAAGGTTGGTACACAGACAAGTATTTTACAAACATAACAATAATGTTGGAAAAATTATCTAAATTAAACCAATCTTATGCAGGGTCTAATTCCAGAATCCCTGAACATTTGCTTGATGAGAAAATAATTAATGGGGACATAGAAGTAGAAATGCAATGGTTTACGAGACGTCAAGGGCATACGATTGTTGTTGGTGTTGATAAAGCTTTAACCATGCTCCAGCATTGTTGTGGATATTGGGAGGAGGACAATTTTATAAATACATCTGGAAATTTAAAAGTCTGGGCAATTCAGGATGGTTGCAAAGTATATAGTGATGGAGATCCATTAAATGTACGGCCTGTCATACGGGTTCAGGGAAAATATCGAGATTTTGCAATTTTGGAAACACCAACTCTGGGTATCCTTACCAGAGCCAGCCGGGTTGCCACAAATGTTTATCAGACACTGATCGCATCTAAAGGAAAACCTGTATTGTTCTTTCCCGCCCGTTTCGATTTGCACGAAGTTCAAGCAGCCGATGGGTATGCTTATAATATTGCTGTAAAACGATTCAATTATGATTTTGCAAATCATATTGACACGTTTGTATCTACAGACGCACAGGGGGATTGGTGGGGAGGATCTGGAGGTGGAACAGTAGCACACGCTGCTATAGCGTCTTTTCTTGGTGATACAGCTGAGGCAATGATCAATTTTGCCAGGCTTTTGCCTGCCAGCATTCCTCGCATTGCATTAGTTGACTTTAATAATGATTGCGTGACAGATTCACTTAAAGTGTGTAAAGTAATGTTCGAAAAATATATGGATGAACTTTCCGTTGGTAATGAGGAAGAAGCAAAAAGATATATTCTTTATGGTGTGAGGTTGGATACGAGTGGGTCATTAAGAGATGTATCGATAAATCCAATTGGTGACCCATCATTGGATCTGGGAGTCAATCCTCGTCTCGTGTTTAATGTTCGTCAAGCACTCGACTCAGATTGGCAATTATGGAACATTAAGCCAGAGTGGAAAAATAAAGCAAAAGAATATTGTGAACAGGTGAAAATCGTTGTTTCTGGTGGATTTAATCCTGAAAAAATATCCCGGTTTGAAAAATTGTCAGTTCCAGCTGATATTTATGCCGTTGGGTCCTATTTATTTGATAATCATGGACCAACAGTGACGGATTATACGGCTGATGTTGTCCGAGTTAAAATTAATGGAGAATGGGTTGAACTGGCAAAAGTTGGAAGAAAACAAATGGAAAATCCCGACCTGGAAAGAGTTTGGTAATTTAAGATTATTTTCGGAAAGCTAATGCAACCCAATCATTGATCATATCTTTTTTAATGAGGTGAAATCCCTCTTCCATGGCTTTTTGAACCACTTCTTCTGACTGATGGTCAAGAATACCGGAAAGTATGAGATATCCATTTTGTTTCACCAGTTTAGATAAACCATTCGTGAGCAACCTCAGAATAATGGGGGCTAATATATTGGTAAAAACAAGGTCAGCTTCTTTGTATTTAAAATCCCCGTTATTTATTTCTGTGACAGAACCCAACCCAACTTCCAATCTTTTTTGAACGGAGTTTAATTCAGCTGTGTTTTTGGCGGCTACCACGGATGCATAATCAAGATCAACACCTAAAGCCTTCTTTGCTCCTAATTTGATCGCTGCAACGGATAAAATGCCAGATCCACATCCCACATCAATGACGTCCATTCCAGGTTGACACAGTTCTTCAGTCAAAGCCATGCACATCTGGGTTGTCGGGTGTGTACCGGTCCCGAAAGCCATGGAAGGATCAATCTTGACATTGATGCGGTCTCTATCCTCATCCGGTTGATCAAGCCAAGAAGGTAGAATTAATAATTTTTCACCAATTTTTATAGGTTTATAATATTTTTTCCAACTTTCCATCCAATTCTGATCCAAAATGATTTTATAAGTTGGATTTGGAATGGGTCGAATCATGTTGAGATGCCACAATGCTTCTTCAATTTTTTTGCATATTTCATCAGTTTTGTCATCGTAAGGCAGATAACCAAACACTCGAATATCACCCGTTTCTATCAGAACTTCTTCAGCTTCATCGTATTTTGCATCGGTCTCCGTTACAACACCATTCGTAATATATCTTGATAGAACCTCACTGACAACCTCAGCAGTTTCACCATCACATGTAACTTTTACCTCCAACCAGTGAATATCCTCAGCCACTCAAAACCTCTTTCAATCGATCAAAGAATCCTTTTTCCTGTGGTAAAACTTCTGTTCCGAGCGTATCTGCTAATTTTTCGAATAACTCTCTTTGTGCTTGATTTACTTGCGTGGGGATTTCAACACCGACGATCACTAATTGATCTCCGCGCCCACTACTTCGTAAATGAGGAACTCCATGTCCCTTGAGTTTAAATATTCTTCCAGGTTGCGTTCCAGGTGGAATAATGAGTTTTTCTTTACCATCTAATGTTGGTACTTCGATCTCTGCTCCTAAAGTTGCTTGAGCGATATTGATATTTAAATCTACCTGGATATCTTCTTGATGTCTTCTAAAGAATTTATGAGATTTAACACGAATCTCAAGGTATAAATTTCCTACCGGTCCACCATTTAAACCTGGTTGTCCTTCACCAGCCAGACGTATTTGTGTTCCATTGTCAACACCAGCAGGAATATGAACTAACTTCTTATTGGTTTTCCGCTCCAAGCCACTTCCACGGCATACTTTGCAGGGGGATTGGATAACAGTTCCTTTGCCCTGACAGGTTGGGCAGGCTGCTACCTGAACCATTGAGCCCAAAAATGTCTGTCTCACCTGACGGACTTCACCTCTTCCACCACAATTGGTACAGGTGACCGGGCTCGTTCCTGCTTCTGCACCAGTCCCCCGGCAGTTGGAACAGGTTTCATCTCGGGTAATTTCAATTTCTTTGTCTACACCAAAAACGGCTTCCTCAAATTCTAAAGTAACGGCATAAGAAAGATCAGCACCCCTACGCGGTGCATTTTTCCGTCTTGATCCACCCCCCATTCCCCCAAAACCAAAGAATTCTTCAAAAATATCTGAAAAATCAATTGTGGTGAAATCAGGCATTCCACCCATGCCATTAACGCCTGCATGACCATACCGATCATATGCTGCTCTTTTTTCAGCATCAGACAAAACAGCGTAAGCTTCATTGATTTCTTTAAATTTTTCTTCAGCATCCGGTTCTTTACTGACATCCGGATGGTATTTTCTAGCCAGATTTCTGAATGAATTTTTTATCTCTTCCGCGCTGGCATTACGGTTTATGTTTAATACTTCATAATAATCTCTTTGTGCCATGTTCACCTACAATTATAAAAATTAACTTCACAATAATAGCATAAAAATTGAAACCGGAAGCAAATGCTACCGGTTAGCGTGTCACAAAGCTGAGATTAATAATCTTACTTGAATGCAGAGAAGGAAATCCCTCCCTGCAATCAAGTTGATTTGTACATTAGACACTCTTGAATTCACCATCCACAACATCATCATTTCCTGGTTGTGAATCTCCACCTTCTTCAGATCCAGGTTGAGGACCAGCCTGTCCAGCCTCACCACCAGGCTGTTGGTACATACTGGCTCCTACCTGTTGGATCAATTCTTCTACTTCCTGAATCAACTTTTGAATGCCTTCTACATCGTCGCCGGTAACCTTACTGCGTAAATCTGAAATCTTGGTATCAATTTGTTGCTTTTTCTCACTATCAACCTTGTCAGCATTTTCTCGAAGCATTTTTTCTGTCTGATAAATCAAATTATCAGCATGATTACGGGCTTCCACTAACTGCTTACGTCTTTTATCTTCTTCTGCATGCAATTCGGCTTCTTTACGCATTTTTTCAACTTCTGTGTCATTCAAACCTGAAGAAGCTGTGATGGTGATATTCTGAGATCGATTTGTGGCTTTATCGACAGCATTGACATTCAGAATACCATTTGCATTAATATCAAACGTAACCTCAATTTGAGGTACACCTCGGGGTGCTGGTGGAATACCATCCAGAACAAATTTTCCCAAGGATTTATTGTCAGTTGCCATAGGCCGTTCACCTTGTAAAACATGAATTTCTACAGAAGTTTGACTATCGGCAGCGGTAGAGAAAATCTAACTCTTTCGAGCAGGAATGGTTGTGTTTCTTTCAATAATTGGAGTGGCAACTCCACCCATTGTTTCAACAGAGAGGGTTAATGGAGTAACATCCAACAATAAAATGTCCTTAACATCACCCGCTAACACTGCAGCTTGAATAGCAGCACCAACAGCTACAACCTCATCAGGGTTGACACCTTTATGTGGTTCTTTACCAAATTCTTTACGTACAGCTTCCTGCACAGCGGGCATTCTGGTCATACCACCAACCAGTACTACTTCACTGATATCAGCTGGTCGCAATCCCGCATCCGACATAGCTTTTCGTACGGGTTCCATAGATCGTTGAACAAGATCTTCGGTTAATTGTTCAAGTTTCGCTCTTGTAAATGTTTTTACCATGTGTTTAGGACCACTTGCATCAGCCGTTAAGTAAGGGAGATTGATCTCAGTTTGCATAACAGTTGATAATTCAATTTTGGCTTTCTCAGCTGCTTCCTTTAGACGTTGCAAAGCTTGGCGATCATTGCGTAAATCCATACCGGTATCTTTTTTAAACTCATCAATCAACCAGTCCATAACACGTAAATCAAAATCGTCACCACCCAGGAATGTATCTCCACTGGTGGATTTGACTTGAAATACGCCATCTCCTACATCAAGAATGGAGATATCAAATGTGCCACCCCCGAGGTCATAAACAGCGATTATCTCATTTTTCTTTTTATCAAGACCGTACGCCAGAGATGATGCGGTTGGCTCATTGATAATTCGCAACACTTCGAGGCCAGCGATACGACCAGCGTCTTTGGTTGCATTTCTCTGTGCATCATTAAAATATGCAGGGACTGTAATCACAGCCTGGGTTACTGGTTCTCCCAAAAAAGCTTCTGCATCTGCTTTTAATTTTGATAAAATCATTGCCGAAATTTCTGGTGCAGAATAATCTCTTCCATCCAGTGAAACTCGAACATCACCATTCGGAGCTTTTGAAATTTTATACGGAACACGTTCTTCTGTGCGAGTCGTTTCTTTATCGCCGTACTTGCGACCCATCAAACGCTTTATTGAGAAAATTGTATTCTCCGGATTAACGATTGCCTGGTTACGTGCTGATCGACCCACAATTCGTTCATGATTTTTATTAACTGCAACAACCGATGGAACTAACCTTTCGCCTTCAGCGGAAGGAATTACAACCGGTTCACCACCTTGCATGACTGCAACGACAGAATTTGTTGTACCTAAATCTATACCAACTATTTTTCCCATTTTTTGCCTCCTAGCGAGCTATAATTACCAGCGCTGGTCGAATAACCCGTTCACTAATCTTATATCCCTGACGCATCACTTCAACAATTGTTCCACTCTCAAATTCTGGGTGGTCGATTTGTGAAATTGCTTCATGAATCTTTGGATCAAATTCGCCTTCCACTGGTATAAGTTCTACTCCTTCTCCTTCAAGAATTGAAATTAATTTTTTATAAATCAAGTCTATGCCATCAACCCACCCCTGACAGTCTTTTGATTCTGGCTGATTTTTTAAAGCAAGTTCTAAATCATCAATAATTACTAGATATTTTTTGACTATTTCTGCAGTTATAAACCCTTTGAGAGAAATCTGGTCTCTCTCGATGCGCTTTTTATAATTTTGGAAATCAGCCCGTTCACGTTGCCAACCCTCAAAATATTCCTGAGATTGTAGCAAAAGTTGATCGTAATCCTTGTAATCTTTCTCGGCTGATTTCCTCTCATGAGATTCATCAGCTTTGATTTCATTTGGAACTTTTTCTTCGTTTTTATCCAACTTATTTTCCTCTGAGGTTTCATCCATTTTTTTCTTTTTTGTCATTCACTCACCTCTCTACGATGATTTGAATTGATCATCATATAATGTTTCAGAAACCAGATCACTCAAAATACCCGACATAAATCGTACGGCTGAGATTGTTTGACCATAAGGCATTCTGACTGGGCCTAATACGCCTACGGTGCCAAAAGCAACCCCTGGTGCACCATACCTGGACAATACGATGGAACAATGTTTCAATTCTTCCCATGCACCATCACCACCAATCAAAACCTGTACAGAACCTTCGTCTCCATTCTGAACACTACGCGCAATAACATCCTGTAACATGGATCTTTCACCAAAAACTTTCAATGTCTTTCTTGCTTCTTCAGAAGTCATTAAACTCTGGTTCTGCCATCACATTTGTAATGCCATCCAGGAAAAGTTCACCTGATACTAATGAGTCAGCTCGTTGTAACTCAGTAATAACCCAATCGATAAGGTCATTTTCAAGATTGTTATCAACATCTTTATCATGATTTATCTTGTCTACATCATATCCCTGGAAATTTTCCGTTATTTGATTAGCAATCTGGGATAACCGATCCTGTCCTACATACTCACTAAGAATCTGAATACTCTGCCTGATCTCACCACCCATCAGCACCAGAACCATCAAAACTTGTCTTCCTCGGGTAGCAATAAATTCCACATGTTTTAATCGGGCTAAAGTTGGGTGTGGTGCGGTAATCAAGGACGCAGCTTTGGATTGATCAGCCAGAATGGTACCCGCAAGTTTTACCCATTGTTCTACATCATTACGCATTTGATAAAACTGATGGGTTATAGTTCGTCGTGTAGATAATGGAATTTCCCTTTCATTAACCAATCTGCCCACAAAAAATCGATACCCTTTTTCTGTTGGTACTCGACCTGCAGAAGTATGCGGTTGCCTTAAATATCCCAGATCTGTTAAAACAGCCATCTCGTTTCGCACAGTGGCAGAACTCAACCCTACATTGTATCGTTCAACCAGCATTTTCGATCCTACTGGCATCGCTGAATTAATGTGTTCGTGAGTAATGAGCGTTAATAAAATCTTTTGACGGTCTGTTAATTCTTCCATTTTTCTCTCAATTAGCACTCTCGCTTTTAGAGTGCTAACAACCTGTGAAATATGATATCATGTCGAAAAATCATCGTCAAGCCACTATGTGGTTTTCTAATAGAATTCTGATAATCTTTGAAACATCTGTAACTCATTTGACCCTACCTGTTAATCTCAATACAATATTATTATGTTAATTTCAATCAATAATCATCCCATAGCTGGATTTTTTCGCACTGACCATGATCCTCCTAGGCAATGAGGTTTTCCAGAAAATCAAATTTATTCTTAAAAGGAGAAAATTTTATGTCACTTAATAAATTTACCAGCAAGCGTGCCCCTTTTTACGCAAATGTCCCCGATGAAAAGTGGAATGATTGGCGTTGGCAAATGGCAAATCGATTAAATTCAGTTGAAGATTTTGAAAAGATATTGAAGCCCTTACAGAAAGTGAGAAAAAAGCACTCAGCACCGACGGCTTGTTTCGGGTTGATATCACACCTTACTTTGCATCCCTGATGGATCCTGAGGATATTAATGATCCCATACGAAAACAAGTAATTCCTACTGCAGGTGAAATTCTTCCATTTACAGGAATGATGGAAGATTCATTGGCAGAAGATCGACATTCCCCCGTACCCGGATTGGTTCACCGTTATCCCGATCGCGTTTTAATGCTGGTGACTACCCAATGCGCTTCTTATTGTCGTTATTGCACTCGTTCTAGAATTGTGGGTGATCCCAGTGCAACTTTTTCTAGATCTGAATTCGAATTGCAACTCGATTATCTTCGAAAAACACCACAGGTACGAGATGTCCTCCTATCGGGTGGTGATCCACTTACATTGGCACCAAAAGTCTTGGAACAATTATTATCCTCGCTGACGAGAAATTCCCCACATTGAAATCATAAGAATTGGTTCCAGAGTACCTGTATTCATGCCTCAACGGGTAACGGATGAATTATGTGAAATGTTACAGAAATACCACCCCCTTTGGTTAAACATTCATGTCAATCACCCGAATGAAATCAGTAAAGAATTAGAGGTTAGCCTGTGATAAATTATCCAGAGCTGGCATCCCACTAGGAAACCAATCGGTGCTTCTTGCTGGGATAAATGATTGTGTTCACATTCAAAGAAGGTTGGTTCAGGATTTAGTCCAGATTCGGGTACGACCTTATTATCTTTACCAGTGTGATCTGGTAGAAGGTGTCGGTCACTTCAGGACACCTGTTGCCAAAGGTATTGAAATTATTGAGGGTTTACGAGGACATACTTCGGGGTATGCTGTACCAACCTTCGTTGTGGATGCACCTGGTGGTGGTGGCAAGATACCGGTGATGCCTAATTATTATATCAGTGCGTCCGATCATAAAATTGTTTTACGAAATTATGAAGGGCTACATAACCACTTACGAAGAACCTATAGAATACCAGATACATGATCCAGAAACATGTTCATACTGTAAGTCAAAACGTATTGAACCGGGACAAAGTGGCGTTTCTGGATTATTGGATGGTGAAGAGATGTTTATTAAGCCGGAAGGTTTTGATTTACTTCATAACCGTGGTGGTGGCCAACACCGCTTACGTAATAATGAAGATAAATGGAAACCACTTGGGATTGGTGAGGTAAAAAAAATAAAGGAGGAATAATGCATTATAGAAGATTAGGTAAATCGGGGTTAAAAGTAAGTGAAATTGCATTAGGTGCCTGGGTAACCATCGGTAGCCAGATTGATGAGAAAATTTCTTCTGATTTGATTCATGCAGCTTATGATCAAGGAATTAATTTCTTTGACAATGCAGACGCATACGCAAGTGGACAGGCAGAAATAGTGATGGGAAAGGCAATTAAAGACCTTCCACGTGAAGCTTTGGTAATTTCCAGTAAGGTCTTTTGGCCTACCATGCCTGGCCCCAATGGACGAGGATTATCTCGGAAACATATGACCGAATCATTAAATGCTACCTTGAAAAGAATGGAGGTAGATTATTTAGACATTTATTACTGCCACCGGTACGACCCCGATACACCTGTGGAAGAAGTTGTATCCACGATGAACACATTTATTCAACAAGGAAAAATCTTGTATTGGGGTACATCTGAATGGGAAGCTTCACAGATCACACATGCCAGAGGTTTAGCACGACAATTCAATCTTATTCCGCCAGTTGTTGAACAACCTCAATATAATATGTTCCATCGTAAAAGAGTTGAGGAAGAATTAACCCCAGTCTGTAGAGAATTTGGGATTGGGCTAACAACCTGGTCTCCGTTATATTTTGGTATTCTCACAGGAAAATACAATGATGGCATTCCTGAAGGTTCTAGAGCCTCTCTGGATAACATGAGTTGGATTCGAGATCGAATTACGGATGAGAAGATCGAAAAAGTCAAATCTTTAACCGCGTTAGCCAATGAATTAGAGATTACCACTGCCCAATTGGCAATTGCCTGGTTATTGAGACGGAAAGAAGTCTCTGCTGTGATAACAGGAGCAACACGGTTGGAACAATTGGATGAGAATTCTACTGGCAGCGGATGCACAGGAAAAATTATCAGATGATGTTTTGGAAAGAATTGAAGTCATCATCGGCCCATTGGATGAAAATAACGAAGACTAAGTAAGATCCTAGAAATTTAGAAAAACACCAGACCACATCATTGGTTTGGTGTTTTATTATTGTCTACATTGTAATAATACAATATCTGAATAAGATGCACTTCTCAGCACATTATTGACGCCATAAATTATTGCAATACTGTACTCTACTTTAGCACCATTGATTAATTGATAGGTTAGAAATGAAGTCTCGGCAGACAACGAAATTTCCCATACTGATGGGGTTAATTGATTCATAAATACAGTGGTCCAGTTATCGTTTGATTCGCTTGCACTAACCAACCGATAAACTAGATATACATTATCGATCATCTCGAAATTATCGATTTGAGCGCGAATGGTTGTCATTTCGTCGCCACATAAATCCCCAAAAAAGATCTCTTGTGAAGTTTGGGTAACTTCCAATAACTGCGGTGTTTCCAATAAGCTATCATCCGAATTTTGTCCCTCAATTTCAGTTTCAGGAAAATCGAACTCAACATAAAAATTCTCAGGAAGCTGGTCAATAATTGATGCTGCCAGATTTTCAATTTCTGTTTGTACCTGGGCTGCCAGAAACCCACTGAATCCAATCTGTAAAAAGATGTCATCTTCGACAACATCCAGGATCCCTTTGAATGCCCTGGAGTTTAAAATCCAATACGCACTGTCACCCAATGTGAAGAATCGTTCCCAACGATATTCCAATTGTTCGTAGACAACCAACCTGGCTTCCTGCAGGTCAATTAGCGTTTGATTTGACTCATCACTAATAATTTCATCGACTATCGCATTGTAATCATCATCATTCCAACCAACAACTAATTGTCTGGTTTGCCATTGCATTGCCGGTAAAGCCTGTTCACCCGAAAAAACTGAAAACCAGATTGAACGTGTATCCCACTGATTTCTTATTATACAACCACCATTTTCCTCATTGACAAACAATGGACTTTCTTGGAATAAAGTTTCCATTTCCGTCATATTGATTACAGTACATGGTTTCAGAAATAAATTTGACACAGCGCTGGTTTGAGACGAATATGGAGATTTAGGATCGACAGTTTGGGTCATATTTGTCTCTCCTAAATCAGGATTACGATTGCAGCTGGATAAAAGCAATACGAGTGCTAGAAACAAGAAAAAGGTGGGTTGTTTTTTCATAGGTGATATTTACAATAAATGTCTTACTAAATGTTATCACATTCGGTTTTCAGAAAGGAATCATTTTGATCAATATTTCCGAAATAATTTCCCAATATTAGGACATTTCTATCTTGCCTTGAGACAGCAAAAAATGGTTGTTGACATGACCAGACGAACATCTTATAATTTTCTCAATAATTGCCCTGAAGTAGTAAGATGGCAAAGAACCGACAGAAAATGAGGTCACCGGCTGAAAGCCTCTGCGGGAAACTACCACTGAAGTCGTCTGGGATCTATGCTGAAGAAATCTGAACTGAAAGTAGAACAGCACGGAGAAGCCCGTTATCGCAGAAATAAGAGCGTCAATTGTATTGACGAATTGAGGTGGTACCACGGAAGAAGCACGCTTTCGTCCTCTTAGAGGCAGCGTGTTTTTTTATTTATTTGACCTTCAGTCAGTCAGGAGAAATTGATGAAAGATTTGCCAAAAGCTTATGAATTTTCCAATGTGGAAGAGAAATTATATGAATGGTGGGAAAATGAAGGATTTTTTAAACCCTCCAATGATCCCAATGATCCAGATTTTGATCCTGTGAAAAAACCATATGTGATTTCTATTCCTCCACCGAATGTTACCGGAGGATTACATTTAGGTCATGCATTATTTGTGGCGATGGAAGATTTGATGATCCGATATCATCGCATGAAAGGCATACCAACCTTATGGGTGCCTGGTACCGATCACGCCGGTATTGCGACACAACTCATGGTTGAAAAAATGCTCGAAGAAAGAGGCTCATCACGCGAAGAATTAGGGCGTGAGAAATTTGAAGCCGAAATTTGGGCGTGGAAGCATAAATATGGTAGTCGGATTACCCAACAAATCCGCCGTCTGGGTGCCTCGTGCGATTGGGAAAGAGAACGGTTCACGTTGGATGATGGTTTATCACGAGCTGTGCGAGAAGCTTTTGTGCGCCTGTATGAAAAAGGATTGATCTATCGTGGTCCCAGGATGATCAATTGGTCTCCTCGATTAAAAACAGCTGTTTCAGATTTAGAAGTTGAATATGTGGAAGAACCAGGTTTTCTGTATTATTTCAAATATATGTTAGTGGATAATCCCGACGAATTTATTCCAGTAGCCACCACCCGACCTGAAACAATCCTTGGGGATACCGCAGTTGCCGTACATCCGGAGGATGAACGCTATCAAAAATATATTGGGAAAAAAGTGCTGGTTCCAATACTGAATAGAGAAATTCCTGTTATTGCAGATGAATATGTAGACCGTGAATTTGGTACCGGTTCATTAAAAATCACCCCTGCGCATGATCCCAACGATTATGATATTGGTAAACGTCATAAATTGGAATTCATCAGCGTTTTGGATAAAAATGCAGTCATCAACGAAAACGGTGGACCTTATCAGGGATTAGACCGGTTCGCTTGCCGGAAAGCAATCTGGAATGATATGAAGGCAGCCAATCTGGTCATTAAAGAACAACCGCATACACATATGGTTCCCAGATCAGAACGGGGCGGCGAGATTATTGAACCCATGATTTCAACCCAGTGGTTTGTCACCATGCAGCCATTGGCAGAAGCTGGGTTGGAAGCTGTCCGAAATGGACAAATCAGCATTATTCCTGAACGATTCTCCAAAATTTACAATAATTGGCTTGAAAACATCCAGGATTGGTGTATCAGCCGGCAGTTATGGTGGGGACATCGCATTCCAGTCTGGTATTGTTCCGATTGTAAACATATTACAGTTAGTAGAGAAGATCCTGAATGTTGCGAAAAATGCCAGAGCAACCATATCTTCCAGGATGAGGATGTGTTGGATACCTGGTTTAGTTCCGGTTTATGGCCATTTTCGACATTGGGTTGGCCAGATAAAACTCCAGATCTGAATTATTTTTACCCCACCACCATGATGGAAACCGGATACGATATCCTGTTCTTTTGGGTTGCCAGAATGATTATGTTTGGATTGGAATTTACCGGGACAGCGCCATTTGAAACAGTCTATTTACATGGAATCATTCGGGATGAAAATGGTGTAAAAATGAGTAAAACCAAAGGCAACTCGATTGATCCTTTAGAAGTGATGGATGAGATGGGCACAGATGCTCTGCGTTTCACCGTATTGGTAGGATCAACACCTGGAAATGATACCAACATTTCAATCAAAAAAGTGGAAGCCAATCGTAATTTTGCTAATAAAGTCTGGAATGCAGGCAGATTTGTGATGGGTAATTTAGAAAAGGTGCCTGATACACCTTCTCAAAAACCCGAATGGACTTTGGCAGATTCCTGGATCTGGGCAAGAATGAATCAACTAATCCGCGACGTTGAGCGATTATTCAGTAATCATCAATACGGTGAAGCGGGTCGACAAATTTACGATTTCTTCTGGAGTGAATTTGCGGATTGGTATCTTGAAATCGCAAAGATTCAAATTGCAGAAAACCCGGATCGCGCCTTCTACACAGTTCAAACATTAGTAAAAGTAATGGATAATAGTTTACGACTATTACACCCATTTACTCCGTATGTGACCGAGGAATTATGGGGTCATCTCAAATCAGCATGTCTTGAGATATCTGAACATTTCTCTCCCAAACAGGGATGGGAAAATGCACTCATTATTGCCAGGTGGCCAGAAGCGCAGGAAATTGAAGGATGGGAAGAAGAAAAAATAAAAAACTTTAATATTATTCAGGAGATTGTCCGAAATATTCGAAATATTCGCACTGAAAAAAAGATTCCCCCATCGAAGAAAATTCCAGCCACTATTATTGCTGGAGAAAAGATAGAATTCATCAGGGATCAGGCGACTACCATTATTGTGCTGGCTAATCTCGATAAAAATGAAACGAATATTTTTAAAGATCTGGATGAAAAACCGGCAAACCAGACATCGGTTGTCATCTCCGGTGTAGAACTATTTCTTCCACTGGATGATTTAATTGATGTTGATGCTGAAAAAGAGCGAATCAATAGAGAATTATCTGAGGTTCAAAACCAGATTGCGCGTCTCGAAAATCTTTTGAATTCTCCATTTGGTGAAAAAGCACCGGTAGCTGTCGTGCAAAAAGAAAAAGAGAAATTAAGTCAGTTTTTAGAAACATCAAAAAAGTTAAAACAACAATTAGATAATCTGGCATAAGCAGACAATCCCCTCCCTACAAAAATTGGAGGGGATTATTTTAGATCTTTGTCCATATCTTTTGTTATCAATATTCGCGTTGCTTCTACGGCTACACGAATCATTCCATCTGGGTCATGCTTTTTAGCAATGGTATCCATATCACTCCCAATGATCATCGTCACCGCGCCAGCACGTTTTCGGTAGATACCAGCCAGTATGAATACGATGGATGCTTCCATTTCCGAGCAGATGGCTCCACCAGCTACCCATTGATTCCAACGATCTTTTAAAAATGATGCCATTGGCATCCGTTCTGGTTCTACTTCACTATAGAAAGAATCTTTCGTGTGGGATACGCCAACATAATGGGTATAGTCCAATTTTTCAGATGCCTGCACCAGGGCATTAATCACATCCAAATCTGCAATGGCGGGATATTCGATCGGTAAATATTGTCTGCTCGTTCCCTCATCCCGGATGGCAGCATTAATGATGGCAATATCACCAACTTGCATTTGGGGCTGCATCGCACCAGATGTCCCTACCCGTATAAACGTATGGCAACCAATCTTAACCAACTCTTCAACGGCAATTGCGGTTGAAGGACAACCCATTCCAGTCGAAACGACCGAGACCTCTTCACCACTTATATAACCCGTGTAAACCTTGTGCTCCCGGTTAAAAGAAATAAATTTAGGATCATCAAAATAATTGGCAATGGATTCACATCTACCTGGGTCACCAGGTAAAAGTACGTATTTCCCCACATCACCTTCCTTAACCCGAATATGATATTGTACTTCTGACATCCACAACCTCCTTTCTTTTCGATGGTGATTTATATCCAATTATATAGGTTTTATTATTGTACAATTACCTGACCAATTCTGAACGAATAAATAATAAAAATCGTTCAGAAACACGATAGGAGGACAGATGATAAAAGTTGGATATATCGGATTGGGTTTGATGGGAAAACCGATTGCTAAGAATATTCTAAAGGCTGGATTTCCTTTGGTAGTACATAACAGAAGTAGAGAAAAAGTAAAAGAGCTGGTGCAGGAAGGCGCGATTGAAGCTTTTTCTCCAGCAGAAGTTGCCTCGCAGGTGAATGTTGTTTTCACAAACCTACCCGACTCGCCGGATGTCGAAAAAATTGTCCTTGGTGAGGATGGAATTATTTTTGGTGGAAAACCAGGGCTAATTTTTGTCGACAATTCCACAATAAAACCAGCTGTATCTCGTTCGATTGCCATTTCACTCGCTGAAAAAGGTATTCTTGCATTGGATGCACCAGTTTCCGGTGGTGATATCGGAGCAATAAATGGAACACTTACCATCATGGTAGGAGGTCCCACTGAAGCTTTAGAAAAAGTCCGTCCAGTCTTTGAAGTAATGGGGAAAAACATCACCCATATTGGAGATGCAGGATCAGGACAAATCGCCAAAGCAGCCAACCAGATCATGGTAGCAGCCCAAATGGTAGCCATGGGAGAATTGTTAATTTTCGCTCAAAAATCTGGTGCTGATCCAATGAAGGTCGTGGAAGCAATTCGTGGTGGAGCTGCTCAATGTTGGACACTGGATGTTAAACCCCTCCGTTTGTTCAGCGGTAACCGCCAGCCTGGATTTAAAACCTCTATGCAATCGAAAGACCTCAATATTGTAATGGAGACTGCCAAAGAATATGGTATTCCATTACCATCCTGTGCGATTGATCAACAGTTATATCAGAGTATGTTGCAGAATAACCTTGGAAATCTTGACAATTCAGCCATCATTTCGGTTTTTGAAAACCTGGCAAATGAGAAATTGAAAATTCGCTCTGATTAGTTTCCACCAATAAAATATAATTTATACCAATCTCCATAATTAGCAACCAGCGAAAGGCTGGTTGTTAGTTTTTCTAAGGCATCTAATTCGACAGGTGGGTGATGTGGATCCTGTTCTTCTCGTAAAAATTCCATTCCCTTGGTGTAAACAAGAATATGTGTAAACCCATCATTTTTCCAGTCGGTAATGATCTCTTCATTCGATTTGAATTTATGATAAGTAATTTTCCATTGATCCAAAATTTCATCCGGATCGCATTTCGGAATGCAGCCAAAACCACGGGGTTCATAAAAGAATAGGACTTTTTCACCTTCATCCAGCAGATTAATTTCATCAATGGCTCTGGCATACCATCCTAAATTTTTTTCCAGGTATTCCTGATTGGATTGATATCCAAAAACATTGGAGAGTACACCTTTTTCCACCACTTCCGCAATCAATTGGAATGAATTAAAGGCAAGCACCATAATAATAAATATATTGACCAGGCGTTTGATACGCACCTGACCTATCTGATACTGTTTGATTTGGAAATAACCAAATCCGGCTAAAATTGCGAATGCTGGAAACAAGACAAAATAGAATCGGGTCTGAATAAGATATCCGGAAAACTGATTTCCAATCGCCCAAACCAAGATACCAATAAACGTAATTAAACCTGCATTGACAATTGATAACTTATGCTCATAATCTTTTTCTTCCCACCCTAAAAAGGCGATCACGCCTAAACCTAACAAGAGAGGGCCGATGGATACACTATAGCCATTTGTTCCATCCACACCCATAATCGTGGCACGAATGGGAAGGAAAAATAAATCTAACAGGTTTCCATAGGACTCCATGCCTTGATATACATTTAGCCGGATTTGATTCATAGATCCAGATTCAAAAAAGAACGGATAGATTGGATTCCCGGTAAAAGCAAAATTCTTTATCATCCAGGGTAAAACAAGTAAACCTGCACCCAAACTAAATAACCCAATTGACTTGAACCAATTTTTGTTCTTATTTTTAAGAAAATAATAAATAAGGGACGATATCCCGGCCAGAATAATTACACCAGCAGGATACTTACATCCAAATGCCAGACCACTGAAAATGCCTGCTGAAAATACAGACTTTTTATCACCTGTTTTTCGAAAATCATCCAATAAGATAACAACACCTAAACCAAAAAAGGCTGCCATTAAATCCACGTATCCCCATGACAAAGCGGAGGCAAATGTAAATCCTCCAAAAAGGCTGGCTACACCCACCCATGCACTTTCCTGATCAAGTTTTTTCTCCAGAAAACCTACTAATCCAAGCGTAATCAATGCACCAATCAACCCATTAAAAACAAGCACTGACGACTCACCACCCAACCCCATCAGGATGGTATAAACCATTTCTGATACCTGGGGCATACCCGACATGACCAACCAGGGAATGTCACTAATTTTTTCTTGTAAGAGATATGTCTTTGGTAATGTCAAGTGATAATTAAGCGCGTCATAACGAGTCGCTGGAGCTAATGAAACCAATAATTGAGATAGAAAAATCAATCCCAATAATATGATGATTATTTTCGTTGATCCTTTGGATTGTGGATGTAAATTGATTTCTTTGAGGAATAAGTTTTTTAACCAGGAAATGCTGGATCGAAAAGTAATTATACTTAAGCTGAAGAATAATCCAATTATAATCAACGGATTAATTTTCCAGCTTGAACCGATGATTAAAACCAGAATCGAGATCATTCCGATGCCAGTACCAGCCTGCAAATAACATCGAACCCAGGCTGGATGGTTTTCAAATCTGTTAATTAATCGGCCTAATCCACCTGCTATAGTAATGATCCCTAAGCCTAAAAATATTTTCCATGTGTGAGTAATAATGGTGATAGTTTGTGATGGATTTACGGGTTTATGAGTGACATAATATCCAATAATTATCAGGAAAAACCAGCTAAACGCAATAATCGCAGTTAAAATTGGATTTTTCTTTCGCATGATTAGATATTATAGGTATTTTGTAACCAGCGCAATAAAAAATTTGTAGTTTCTTGTATTGATTGTTTAACTGCAGGTGATATTTCAGAAAAAGGATCAACGACTTCCGGTTGAATACCAATGAGAAAACCTTCTGCGTTTGTATCTAACTTTAAAAATGATATCAATAAATTGGGGGACAAACGATGTGTGTTTGTAGCCAATGTTACGATTCTTGAAAGGTCAAATAATTGAACACAGCCAGGATTTTCACCAAAAATCGCTGCATCAATTAACCAGATCCAATCTGGGTTAAATTTTCTAATGACACTTGAGTAATTTTCTGGGGCAATTGAGCCTTCGATCAATTGAATCAGGTCAAATATTGGTAACTTTTTTTTTAAATTCCTTACGATCAAAACACCTGCCCCATCATCACCATTCAATTCATTACCAATTCCCATAATGGTCAATCGGGGTAATAATAATTTATTCGCAAGGTGGTTCGTTAAGGCCTGGTTGAGCTGCTCGTTCAAGTAAGATGGCAATATCTTCTTCCCTTCCGTAATAGACTTCGAAGGCTTCCTTAGAGGTAGAAGCCATCTCCCACAGAGAATTCGACATGTTCAAACAGTTGAACCTGCACAGTTGTACACATTGGGCGCAAAAAACACACCGCTCCGGATGATAGCGCATAACGAATCTTTTATTAATCTTATCAACCGTTAAGAGTTCAATAGCATTGGATGGACAATCCTTCACACATAACATACATCCAACACATTTTTCGGGATCATAAACCAGCTTTCCTCGTAACCGTTCTGGAGCCATTGTTTTTGTGAACGGGTAATTTTGTGTTGCCGGTTTTGTAAATAAAGCCTTTACTAAATCACCAAATAATACACCGATAGCCATTTTATACCTGATCCTTTATCTAAGGATTTCTCCTAAATATCTACCAAAAATTATAGCCAGTAATTGTAATAATCCCATTAACGCTCCAAGTCTCCACCATAATCCAACGGTTTGGTCTATTCGTAAACGGGCAAACATGGATTGCAAAGCTGTCACAACTAGGAATAAACCTGCTGATTTTAGAAAAAATTCTATTGGATTCGCAATACCTCCCAGATAGAAAATAACAACCAGGGTTATTCCAATGACCAGTTCAACATTTTTTCCGATATGAAAAAGTGCCAATCCTCGACCTGAATATTCAGTTAATGCACCAGCTACAATTTCCGTTTCTGCTTCCGGAGAATCAAAAGGAGGGAGCTCCAGCTTTCCCATCAAACCAACAACCGCTACGATAAAACCAATCGGTTGAGCGAGGATTAACCAAATATTTTCGCCAGCAAAGGTATTAATTTTCCCAATATTCCAGGTGCCTGCAGCAATGGCTGGACCTAACAAGGCCAGTAAAAATGGGGCTTCATAGGAGAACATTTGCGTCAATGCTCTGGTTGCACCAATGATCGTGAAACGACTCAAAGTATTTGCTCCTGCCAATCCTATGCTCAATGTCATCATACTCAGCATATAGAGCGCAACAATCAAATCTCCTTCAAAACTAAATGCTGCTTCAAATCCAAACATTGGGATGTATAGAGCTGCCGTCAGTGCCCCGGTTAGTGCAATGATTGGTAATGCCAGAAACATGATTTTATGAACACCATTCGGAATAATCTCTTCTTTTGCCAAAAGTTTTACCGTATCTGCAAATGGTTGAAACCAACGTGGTCCAACGCGGCTTTGAAAACGAGCAACTAATTTTCGATCAGCCCATTCATACAACAATCCGATGTTCATCAAGAACAATCCACCAGGAAAGATCAACAAAAGAATAAGTGGGTGTAAAGAAAGGTTCATCGGTAATACTCTATTCCATATTTTACAAGACCATCCCAATTCATCATTTGAGGTGGTTGTGAATCCGACCGAATTTCAACCATTCGATCATTACAGGAAAAGCAAGGATCTATTCCTGCTAACAGCATCGGCATATCAGCCAATTTATGGCCAACCGCAACATCGGTGATTGTTCCCCAGTTGCATAAGCTGGGTGTCCGAACCTTGACTCTGTCAGGCATTTCTGTGCCATTGCTCTTAATGTAGTAAAACAACTCACCTCTGGGTGCCTCAACTCTGGAAATAACCTCACCTTCCGGGATTTTTCTTTTTATGCGTGTGGTAATCTCTCCTGGTTGAATTTTCTCCAATATTTCTCTGATTAAACGATATGATTCATATAGTTCTTTTAACCGCACAACAAATCTTGCTTCAAGGTCCCCAGTTTGATCAATGACCATTTTTACCGGGAATTCTTTATATCCAGAATAAGGAGCATTCACCCGTACATCTCTTTTTACACCGGAAGCACGTGCTGTTGGGCCAACAGCCCCTAATAATTTTGCTCTGTCTCTGGAAAGGGTTCCAATTCCTCGCGTTCTTCCTAAAAATGTTTCATCAGTTGTGACAACCTTCATGTAATGTTCTGTTCGTTCTTCCAAAAAATCCATATCTTTTTTAATCAAATCGGACAATTTCTTGTCAATATCAATTTTTACCCCACCCAAAACATTTACAGAATAATGGACTCGACTGCCAGATAACGTTTCCAAAATATCCATCACTACTTCTCGGTCACGCCAGGAATACATGAATAATGTATCAAAACCAGCTTCGTGTGCAGCCACACCAAACCATAATAAATGACTATGAATTCGTTCTAATTCTGCTGCCAGAACGCGAATTGCCTCTGCACGTGGAGGGGCTTGAACACCTGCCAGCTTCTCCACGCCCAAAACAAATGCTGTTGCATGCACGTGCGAACATATTCCACAAACTCTTTCAAGTAAGTACATATCCTGAGTATAGTTTCGTGTCTCGCAAGCTTTTTCAATTCCTCGATGAACAAATCCCAACCGAACTGTTGCATCCGTCACGGTTTCACCATCTACTGTAAATTCAAAATTTCCAGGTTCTTTCAGTGCTGGATGTTGTGGTCCAATTGGAACGATAAATTTTTCTCCTTTAACTTCAGTCATTGGATTTCTCCTTTTTCGATGTTTCAAGATCCTGCAAATTGGTGAATGATTTTCTTAAAGGGTACACACCTTCAGGCCAGGAATCTGGCAATATCAATTTTTCTGTACTCGGCGTATCCAGTAAATCAAAACCAAATAATTCAATAACTTCTCTTTCGTAAATTGTGGCAGAAGGAATAATGTCACAGATGGAATCGATTTGAGGTTTACTGTAAGGTACTTTTACCCTGATCGTAATGATAGCTGCGTCATTGGCAAAGTGATATAGAGCTTCTAATTGACCGGGTTGGATTTCATTATTATCCTGATCATATACTGGGGGAATATCTAACCCTGTGATCGTTATCAGATAACCCCAGTGATTTTCAACTAGGCTTTGAACCACTGGTTTGATATTTTCTGGCAATACACAAATATCCAGCCGATTTTCGTCAGGAGAAGAAGATGATTCAATCCATTTTTCCAGGAATAATTTTCCTGATTCTAAAAATTTAATCGTTTCCATTACTTTTCTCCTTCAAAATGAAGTCTGGAATGTCACTAGGGACAATGTTTTTATCAGGTTTTTTACCCTGTTTTAAACTTTCTAGTAATTGGACAACCCCAAATATTATTGCCTCTGGTCTGGGAGGGCAACCAGGAATATACACATCAACAGGAATTACTTTGTTTAGGTCACCAATTACGCTGTAACAATTATCAAAAACACCACCGGACAATGCACATGAACCAACAGCTATTACATATTTTGGATCAGGCATTTGTTCATAAACCCGAACCAATCGATCCAAAGCCTGTAAGGTAACCGGTCCTGTAGCAATCAATACATCCGCATGGCGTGGACTTCCGATTAACTTTATACCTAATCGTTCTACATCATAGCGCGGGGTCAATGTCGCTAATATTTCGATGTCACATCCATTACATGAACCACTATTAAAATGAATTGCCCAGGGAGAGTTGATCCTCGCCCAATTCTTAAGTTTGTCTACAATTTGAGTGTAAAAATTTTCCGAGTCAGTACTCATTAAACATTCCTTTCTACCCTAACAATAAAGCAATCAGAGATACCATTAGCCCAAGCAAAAAAGGAACAGATGAAAAAGTAAAAGTACCTGAACCAATAATTAACATGCCTAGATGTAAGATTGCAAAGAAGAATGCAATCAGGAAAAATGGACGATACCCAGGTGCAGCCGGATTGGTTGATGCTTCTTCCCCACTGGCGTAAATGGTTTCTTTCATTTTTGATTTTTTTGAAGTACCGGCCATCCCCTTTCCAAATAATAACAAAGCAATGACAAAGGGCACGTAGATCAGAAAAGCAAGGGGAGGTGTCAATATAATTTCCATCAAAACTCCTTTATTGACCAAAGAAAATAAATATACTATATCCAGCAGGTCCGGTTAACCAATACAAAATGGAAGGAACAAAACCCAGGACAACAACCCCAAGCGTTAATAAAGCTAAGGGAATATACATCCAGATAGAGACCGGTTCACCTTCCAACACGATATCGGCTGGTTCCTTGCGATACATTCGGTTTACCAAAGGGGCGTAATATCCTAACGAAAGGACACTCATTAATCCTGCGAAAACAACCAGAATGATCATGACTGTGTTTTGAGTTTGTGCTACACCTGCCAACAATTGCCACTTGGACATAAATCCAGCCAGGGGTGGTAAACCACCTAATGAGAGTAGCGCAACTGAAAATGCAAACGCAGTAAATGGATATTTTTTTGATGCACCATTCAGGTCATCCAACACCAGAGCTTTGTGACTTCCCTTTGAGATATGGAAGTTATATAAGAATACACCTGCGGCCAAAAATGCGAGGCTTTTCATCAAACCATGCGTTATTAGATGGAATATCGCACCAACACCAGCCAGGAGTCCGTTTAAGGAAATGAGAACACCAAAGCCTAATAGCATGTATCCAACATGACTCAAACTGGAGTAAGCCAGCATTCGTTTTACTTCTTTTTGCCTTAAAGCCAGCAGGTTTCCAACAAGCATATTTAGTACGCCAAATCCGATTAAAAGATAGCCCCAACGCCCGCCACTCAAAGCAATTCCACCTAAAGCTCGTAACAAAGCAATCAGGCCTACCTCAATCACAACACCAGAAAGCATGGCACTGATACCACTGGGAGCCTGTGAATGTGCATCCGGTAACCAGGTGTGTAATGGGACCATAGCAATCTTTACACCAAAACCGATCACCATTAACGCCCCACCAATGATCAAAAAGGGTGAAGGAGAACCGATGGACATTCTCAGCATTTCAATGTTGAGTGATCCAGTTTCAAAAAAAATGAGCGCAATGCCAATCACAACCATAACAGAGCCAGTTGCACTTTGTATGAGATATTTAACCCCAGCCTCTAATGAAGCTGCTTGATCTTTATAAAATGCAACCAGAACAATCGAACTGATGGTCATGACTTCAAACCATACCCATAAATTGAATAGATCTAAAGCACAACCTAAGCCTATAATTGCACCAATCATAATGACAAGCAATGCGTAGAATTTTTCTTCACCAGATTCTTTTCCCATATAAGTAAATGAGTAGATTGTCACCAGTATCCCCAATACCAGTACCAGAAGAGATAACATCATACTGATCCCATCAAAACGGAACCAGACTTCTCCAAAATTTTGATAATGAGTTTGTCCAGTAGAAAAGACATTCGTGATAATAAAATACAAGAAAACCCCAGTGACCAGAAGTGCCAATAAGGCTAACCATCGTGCCGGGTTGATTCTTATTTCATTCTTTAGTCTTCTAGAAAATAATCTACCAACCAAGTATATAACTGCGGAAGATGCCATCGGAAATATTAGTAACCAGGTAAATGCTGTATTCACATCCATGTTAGGCTCCTATCATCAATACAGCAAATACAAAAACCAGGGCAATCAAAATATAGAAAATATTCCAATTAAGGATTCCAGTTTGAGTAGTTCTTAAACTTTCACCAATACCCTGCGTTGCATCCACTATATATTTATTAATTTTTTCAAATCCAAAACTCGATTCTGCTATTTTGGCAATTGGTTTCAATACTTTATAAATACCATTTAGAGCTGCTCTGCCAAACCAGGTCATAATTCCAAGAGCAATAATCGCCAGAGCTATCCAGGTTGCAGGAGCAAAAATAACATGATTGAAGAGATGACTTAAGTCCATTTCCTGAATGGAATGAACTGGAAGTGATGAGCTCATCATCTTTGAAAATGGTCCGATCAGTAACCAGGTACTAAGGGCTCCGATTGCCAGTGGGGTTAAGGCAATTTTCATATTTCTTCCAACCGAATGGATCGGATGTTCCAGTTTCTTTTCACCATAAAAAACCATCCACACACAGCGGGTTGTATAAAGGGCTGTGAGACCCGCCACGATGAGCATAACCACATAAATCCAGATAGGATTTCCATGTTCCAACCCTGCTTCGAGAATTAATTCCTTACTCCAAAAACCATTTAAAATTGGTATTCCAGCCAGAGCGAGCGATCCAATAATAAATACTGTTCTCGCAAAAGGTAATTCTTTTCCCAGTCCACCCATTTCACGCATATCCCTGGTTCCAACAGAATGGATGACTGCACCAGCTGCAAGAAATAATAATGCTTTAAAGACACTGTGACTGAAAAGGTGAAATTGCGAAGCCAGAATACCACCAGCTCCTACTGCGTAGACCATATAACCTAATTGGCTGACCGTCGAGTAAGCCAGTACCCGTTTTAGATCATTCGCAACCAGAGCCATCAGTGCAGCCATGAGTGCCGATAACATTCCAACGATCATAACCGAAAGTGTCCATCCTGGAACGTCTTTGAATGCCGGATAAAACCTTGCCAACAGGTAGACACCAGCATTCACCATTGTGGCTGCATGAATTAAAGCACTGATAGGAGAAGGTGCCTCCATTGCATCGGGAAGCCAGGTCTGGAATGGAAATTGCGCAGATTTTGCAGCTGCCGCGATCAACATTCCAAATGCCATGATCGCCAGGATATTGCTGGGGAAGAGCGAGGGATTTGAGATAAAGATATTGATATCGAAACTGCCGGTGAACGCAAACAATAAGGCTGAAGCAAGCAACAAACCCAGGCCTCCAATTTGCGTCATAATCAATGCCTTCATACCACCCGCAACTGCTTTCGGATCATCATTATAAAAAGAGATCAAAGCGTACGAGCATAAGGCAGTTATCTCCCAAAAAATGAACATCAACAAAAGATTACTGGCCAATACCAGCCCAACCATTGCGCCGATAAAGAAAAGAACAAATGAATAATATCTTCCTAATTGAGCAGAACCATGCATATAGTCGACAGAAAAAATAACAGCCAGAGCACCAATAACGGTTGCCACAATAGACAGGAACAACCCTAATCCATCGGTGACAAATGAAAAATCTCCGTAAGTACTACCCATTGTAAAAGACAATACTGTCCCACTTCTATAAACCCACAACATAGCAATGGATGAAATGGCTGCTGTGATTGAAAAAACGACGGCTGAAACATGTTGGATTTTCTCATGGCGATCGCCAATCAGCCAGACGACCAATGCCCCAATCCAGGGCACCAAAATTGTTATCAAAACCAGAGGTTCTAATTGCAACATCATTTCACCTCTTCAACTTAGAAATATCGGCGATATCCAGAGTTCCAACACTTCGCTTCACCTGGACAGCTAAGGCTAAACCGACAACAGCCACAATAGTATCGGCAACAATCACAGTTAGTGCCATGCTTTGACCAAGACTGGGCTGACCCTGGCTCTGACCCACAAACACTAAAACCAGCATTGCTCCTTTAACCATAATTTGTAAACCAACCAATACTCTGATTAAATTGCGGGTTATGAGCAAACAATACAATCCAATACCAAATAATCCAATTACTGCGATCAAGACAACCGTTGAAGTACTGACATTCATTCTTGAACCTCCTTGTGAAGAATTCTGATCTGATACTCGTCGGTCAAGAGTCGTAACATACTGATCACGCCAGCAAATATCATAACAACCTGTAGGTACAAATCGGCTTTTCGATTCTCCCAAACCATTTGTTGAAACCCAACATCCTGATTTAAATTGATCGGAATATTTAACAACGGCAGTAATTGCCAGCCAATTAGAACTATTGCCAAAACTGCAAAAATCCTCGCCAACCATTTTGGAATAAATGATAAATTTGGGATCGGCTCATCACCAGCGATATTAATGGCAAAAACAAAAAGCACGGTCACAAGACCAGCACCAACACTTAATTCAATAACAGCAATTTGATAAGCACCTAACAAGTACATCATAATGGATACCAGAGCACTGGTACCCGCGAGCCATATTGCAGATACCAATAATCGTTTATCTCGGACAGCTTGATAAGCACAAAATAGAATCCCCACCAGGATGATGATATGCCACATGGAATTCCTCCTTAATTGATCTGGGGTTGAAAAACCTTATTGTTTATACATCATAAAGAAAAATTTGTCATGTGAAAATTATCACAATTTTTCAAAATTTAAGAACTATTCTTTTTGTTCATCTTGCCCCTCTTAAGAAATAAAAAACAGAAGAACCTTGATTGTCTTCTGTTTTTAAAAATTAATATTGGTATTCTTATGCAAATAATTTTTGCTTTTGAAGTTCGGTTACAATTTTTTCCTGATCAACCGGTAGTTTGTCTACCCGAACACCTATTGCGTTGTAAATAGCATTGGTGATGGCTGGTATGGTTGGTATCAAGCATATCTCACCAATCCCTTTTGCCCCATATGGTCCATCTGCGGTTGGATGCTCGACAATAAATGATGTGATTTCTGGTGTGTAATAAATTGAAGGCACACGATATTTAGCCAAACGATCGGTAATGACCCTTCCTTCCTCGAGAATGAAATCTTCAACCAATGCATGGCCTATACCCATGACAATGCCGCCTTCCACCTGGCCTTTTAGCCCTAATGGATTAATAGCAAAACCCACATCATTTGCAACGATGACCTCCGGCACTTTGACTTCACCTGTAATGGTGTTCACCTCGACCAACGCAGCTTGAGCCGCAAAGGAGAAAGCAACATGCATATCCCCACCTTGCCCTAAAGGTTTTGTTTCTGGTGCCCAGTAGGTATATGAAACTTTTGGAATGATTTCCATCTTTCCGAAGATTTTCAGAAATTGATGAGAGTTGAATTTCCTGACGATCAATTTGGGCCAGACCTTCTTTGAATTCAATTTTTTCTGGTGATACATCATATCTCTCAGCAAGCTCAGATGCCAGTAAATCACGCATAGCCTTAGACGCATATTTAACCGCATTACCTGTAACATAAGTTTGACGAGAGGCAGTTGTAGGGCCTCCATCAGGTGTGAGGTCAGTATCTGATAACAATACCTGAACTTGTTCAACACCCTGTCCTAATTCTTCGGCCGCGATTAATTGTAAAACGGTTGGTAATCCCTGCCCCAATTCTGCGGATGCCGAACGCACTTCAAATCGGCCATCAGGTAACAATTCAATTTCAGCCCCAGCTTTATCCGGAGCGCCACCACCAAGTCCGGTATTTTTGTAAGCAACTGCAAAACCCCAGGCTCTGACAATGTTTGGATCATTGGGATCTTGAACAGAAACAAATGGATTTGGTCCAGCTTTTTCATACAAAGCATTCTCTACTTTTTCGATGCATTCCAGTAATCCAACACTATCTTTCAAAAGTTGGCCAGTGTTTGTAACACTGCCAACGCGTAGTGCATTTTTCCTGCGTAATTCAATCGGATCAAGTTTTAATGCTTCTGCCAGTGTATCCATCATCGATTCAACTGCGAAGGCGGATTGCATCACGCCAAATCCACGAAACGCTCCAGCCGGTGGATTGTTGGTATACATGGCATAACAATCAATGTTCACGTGTGGAACTTCATAAGGGCCTGAAGAGTGTGTGGTGGCACGTGTCATCACTTTCTCTCCTAAGGAGGCGTATGCACCGGTATCACCATGTAATTCTGTTTGAACTGCTACGATTTGCCCATTATTCTTTACACCTACTTTGATATCGATCTGGGTTGCATGACGTTTTGGATGAACAATCAAACTTTCCTGTCGATCAAATAACAATTTGACAGGTTTTCTGGTTTTCATCGTCAGCATTGCAGCATGGATTTGACCGGCTATATCTTCTTTTCCACCGAATCCCCCACCGATGAGTTGACCAATGATCCTCACTTGGTTTTCGGGTAGTCCCAGTACAGCTGCAACCTGTTCACGATCGGAATATGGAATTTGAGATCCAACATAAATTTCTAATTTGCCTTCATCTGTCAATCGGGCAATACTGCATTCAGGTTCAATAAAAGCGTGGTCATTTGGATTGGTATGAAAAGTATGTTCAAGGATCAGATCAGCTTCATTGAATCCTTCAGAAACGCTTCCTTTTTGAACTTTGATGTGTTTTAATAAATTTCCTTTTTCGTGAATTTTTCTGGTATCAGAAAGATGAGCCTGAACTGCGGACGAAACGACAGGCAAGGGTTCATGTTTGAATCGAATCAGCTTTATTGCCTCAGAGGCAATTTCTCTGGTATCAGCCGCGACAATGGCAATCGCATCTCCAACATATCGAATCTGTTCACCGATATCAACCATTACCGGCCAATCCTTAATAAATAAACCATGTGTTTTTGCGTTTGAAACATCTTTTGCAGTTAGAACTGCCTGGACACCCGGTAATGCTATCGCATCAGAAATATCGACTTCAGTCAAAATACCAGCAGGGATCATTGCGCGTTTTACTCTGGCGTGCAACATCCCCTCAAACTGGATATCGTCACTATAGATTGCTTTCCCGGTAACTTTCGCAATTGCATCAGGGCGATGACTGACCTGACCAACCATTCTTTTTCCTATTCTGGAAGTCTGGATAACAGGTGAAATCACTGGTTTTCCTGTTACGATGGATTCAGATGCCGCCTGGATCGCTCCAATGATACTGGGGTACCCTGCACAACGGCATAACGTATCTTTTAAAGCATACTTAATTTCTTTTACTTCTGGATTTGGTGTTTTTTCAAGCAATGCATAACTTGTCATGATTTGACCGGGTATACAAAAACCGCATTGCACAGCTCCATATTCAATAAATGCATCCTGAAGTGGATGTAATACTGTACAAGAGTTTCCATTTTCACCAACATTTTTAGCCAAACCCTCAATCGTGGTAATTTTCTTGCCATGTGCTTTAACCGCGGGATATGAACAGGATAAAACCGGCTCACCGTCAACAACCACCGTACAAGCCCCACATTCAAATTCATTACAACCAATCTTTGTTCCGGTTAGTCGCAAACGTTCCCGCAGCAAGTCTGATAACATTTCTCCTTCAATTATCGGGAGTAGATATTCTTTTTCATTAACGGTAATTTTTATGTTCGTTTCTTTCATTCGTTTTCTCCAGCCCTATTCCATGCAATTTTGACAACCTTTTCCAGTAAAGCCTGTGCTAGATGGTAACGATATTCTGCAGTTGCTCTCATTTTGCTGGTTCTAAATTTTACGGTTTCCAGAATAGTAGCTTTTGCCTTGGAAATTGTTTCATCAGATAATTTATTGCCCCGCAATACTTCCTCCACCTGCAATGCCCTGGTTGGAACAGGACCCGATGGACCAAAAGATATCCGAATATCTTCCACAACGTCACCTTTTCGTTGCAACCAGACAGCATTGTTCAAGATTGGTAAAGCTACCCCTTGGGGACGCATTACTCTGTCAAAAGCAGATCCTTCTCCAGACTTTTTAATAGAGAATTCAAACCCGACCAAAATTTCATCATTTTCCAGAGCGGATATACCTGGTCCTATAAATAACTCAAGGATTTTCTTTTTAGAATACCCGGAATGTGAATAAGTAATAGCAGTTGCACCCATTGCCACCAATGAAATCATTCCATCCGCAGCAGGTAAAGCATGAGCAACATTTCCTCCTAAAGTCGCTGAATTCCTGACCTGAGGTCCACCAATCAATCCAGTAGCTTCTGCAACCGCCATTGCATGTTTTTTGATCAGAGGTGAATTTGTGATTTGGCTGACGGGAACAGCAGCACCAATAAAAATTTGCTCACCTATCACCTTCAATTCTCGCATTTCATTAATGTGGTTGAGATCAATTAATGTTTTCATAGTTGGATGGCTGCCTTGATGGATTTCAAGCAACAAATCGGTTCCTCCAGAAACAAAACGAACAGGTTTTTCTGCCTGGTCATATGCTTCTATTGCCTCTATTAAACTATACGCTAATTGGTAATCTTTCCAGATTGTCATTTATTCGGTGGCTCCTTTCATCTGGCGGCACTTTTCGACGGTTTCTGTGAACCGACGCCGGTCTATCATCAAAAACCGACCACCGAATCTATTATTTGATTTTTTATAATCTTTTTTCAAACTCTATGACATATTATATCGATATTTATCCAGATTTCAATATTAGGTCAATCTTCTATAGGATGCAGAATAAATTTTCTCTAAATTCACAAGCCAATTAAAAAATTGCACATTTTCTTTCTTCGCGGTATACTGCGTGCTACTTCAAGATAAAAGGATGGTTCATACAGCAGGTGATAAGAAATATTATTGAGTGGGATAATCATCTTACCAACAAAATTCGCTTAAAACCATCCTCCAAATTGATCTGGAGATTATCAACAATAATCGCTCATTCTGGAGATTCCTGGTATTGTTTAAGTGTCTTATTGGTCATCTGGTTATCAGCCAAAAACGAATGGCGTAGCATTGCTGCTTCCATGGGATTAAGTACCTTTATTCTAGCAATTATTGTATTAATCATTAAATTTTCTATTCGAAGAAAACGACCGGTAGGTGAATGGGGTGAAATTTATCGCAGCACGGATCCACATTCTTTTCCATCCGGGCATGCTACCAGGGTGTTTTTCCTCACTTCAATGGCCTGGAGTATTGCACCGATCTGGTTTGCCATTTTACTTTCCATTTGGGCACCTTTGGTTGCCCTATCAAGAATTCAAACAGGGTTACATTATCTGTCTGATGTTCTGGCAGGCGTTCTTTTGGGTTGGGTATTAGGAAAATTAGTCCTGTTACTGATTCCTACAATAATCCTATGGTTTCCCTGGGCATTTTGAAAAATTAAGCAAGGTGGAATTTCGGCAGGACAGTTTCAGAAAAATGAATCAGATTATCTAGATCTTCAAGATCAATCCATTGCAACATTATTTCATCCAGACCAGCTTGTTGGTATTCATGTAATTTCCCTGTGACCTGTTCAGTTAATCCAACAACGATCCCACGTTGAGTCATTTCTTGTGCATCCCTGCCGTTCAGTTTATTTTGTAGTTGTTCTTGATTCTGGCCATAGGTTAAATTTGTCATAAGGGATCGACGAGTTTCAGCAGGTTTTTTCCCTTTTTCATTGAGTAATCGATCCAGTAAAAGGCTCTTTTCCTTGAATTTTTCAGGTGTTAGAAAGATACCATTCCATTCGTTTGCAAACCTGATGACCAGGGGAAAAGTATATTTTTCTCCATTTCCGCCGATTAAGATTTCCGGACCATCTTTGCGACTGGGTCGTGGCAATAATATCGCATTTTTTAATTGAAAATAATTTCCGGTAATCGTTATTGAATCATTTGAACGAAACAATTCGGTAATGATTGATAGACCCTCTTCGAATTGCAAAAACCTCTCTTTGATGTTTAATAAATCAAAACCATAATTTTGATGTTCACGCTCCTGCCATCCGGCTCCCAACCCTAATTTCAGTCTTCCTGCGGATAAATCATCCACGGCTGCTGCCATTCTGGCGGTAAAGACCGGATTCCTGAATGAAATCGGCGAGACGAGTGAACCGAACCTGATCCTTTTGGTAGTAGTTGCCAGATATGTCAATGAGGTCCACAATTCTAAAGAATCTTTATCGGGAGGATTGGCATTGGTGAAATGATCAGAGCGATACAATCCATAAAAACCAAATTTTTCAACTGTATCAACTATTTTTTTCCAGTTTGTCCAATTTAGTCCATTTTGCCCCTCGATCATAATAGAAATTTTCATGGAATGCCCCAACTATTTAGGTAGAATTCTTAGCATTTGGTTACTAGAAGCACAAAGATATTCCACTCGAAGTTCTTGTTCCTCGGCATTAAAGTCCCATTTCCCGGTTTCAAAGTCAACCCGAAATCCCCGAGGGTACTGGAAATCTGGTACAAATACAACCAACTCGCCTTCATTCTGATCTTCAAATAATAATGTATATTCTTTTCGTCGAAAATCAAACGATTGTCTTTTAGGATCTCCTGAGATTTTTCTCAAATATGGCCGGACAATTGCATTTAATGCTCTCCCACCAGAGTTTAAGTTTTCCGGATTAACCTGTTGATCTGAACTGAAAATGGATAAATCTTCATCATTCCACAAATCACCACGCTCATTGGTATTATCTGAGGTGTAATTCCAAATGGTCGAATCCAGAAAAAGTTCTTCAATGATTTGATAATACAGGTCCAAAGCTTCTGCCTGAGATGAGAAATCTCCGCTTTTAAACGATCTTTTCTTGTTTAAATCGTAGGGAATTCCAAATTCACCAATTAAAGTTGGGATGCCACCAAATTTTTCTTCAGAATCTTTTTGTATGTTTTTTAATTGATGATAAAAAACTTTCTTAACATTCTTTTTCCCAAAAACAAGCTTCAAATTATTGGTATCCACGGTGTAATTGGGATTGAAATTTTTGGTTAATAAGGTGACTCCATCATACCAATGGGTAGCATTAACAATCATTTGAGCATCCTGATCGGTCCAATCAGGTAATTTAAGTTCAGGAACTCCCTCAATAAAAATGCAAGCGTCTTGGTCGATTTTTCGGACAGCTGAAGAAAACCGATTGATAAAAGGTTTCAGATAATTATTGGAAAAATCTACTTCTTCTCCATTTACCTCTGAAAAATAATAAGGATTGATCAATACTGGATTGTTCTTATCATCAGTTGTCCATACACCCTGTTGTTTCCACAAACATTCGGTGCCTGTTTCCCATGCCCGGACTTCTTTTTGATTGATCATTTTCCAATCAGTAAGTCGCAAACCTAACATCCGGATTTTCCATATTTCAACTTCCTGTTGCCTACCATCACCTAATAGTATTGATTGCCAGGGAGTTGGCATTTCTCCCAATTTTAATCGTCCATAATTTTCTCGAAGATCCGGATGTCCAATCCAACCATTGGATGGTTCGTTGAGTGTGTCGTATCCGATTACATGGTCATATTTTTTTAGTTTTTCGACAATTTTTAAAATAGAATTTATATAATGCTCTTGTAAAAAATCCTGAATTTGTACACCAGCAATATGGAAATTCGGTGCAAAATCTCTTCCCCCAAAAAACAAGGTAAACATTGTTGCAGCTGCAAGTTTTTGGTAATTCGTCGACCATATCATTTTTGGATATGGATCTCCATGAACATTATGAACAATGGCTGCCCCACTTGCGTGCAAATTCTTTATATTAAACCCAGCTAACTCAAGAGTCCATCCAGGAGCACCATCCCCACCGGTAAATCTACTCCACACATCCTGATGGGGGTCAATAAAAATTGTGAAATCATAATCCCTGGCTTTCTTGACAATTTCCTCAAAATAATCCAGATATTCCTCATCATAAATCCCTGGCCCACAATGTTCAATGGCTTCCCAAGTCGTCAATAGTCTTAGAAAATTAAATCCCCATTTTTTTAGTCTTTCAAAATGTTCGTCTGCTTCCGCCAGGGGAAATGGTCTTCCAACAAATGACACATTTAAGTGATCAAAAAAACCATCCTTTTTATACGTTGCTCCATCGGGGTTAACAGGTACTTTACTACTCCCGCTTAGATTTACCCCTCGAATAAAAGCTTTTCGATTATAACGGTCAATAAAATATTGAGATTGCAATCCGATTTTTTTCATAAATCACCTTATGAATAATTATATTGGATTTTCTAAATTCCAAAAACTGAGCCACGTTCAGAAAATAAATAAATCAAGTGCTTACCACCCATTACCAAATTTTTTTCCTATAACGTTCAAAATGACAAATAATTGACCAAATAAAGTTGTTCGAGTATCCTTAAGAGTGGGAGTGGTTAGGTCCCGGTGGGCTTCCCGGTCTTCAAAATCGGTGGCGGGTTGTTATGCAGGCCGCGGTGGGTTCGACTCCCATCCATTCCCGCCTGTAACAAAAAGACATGGCTCATGGCTTGTCTTTTTTACATTAAGTGGTATTACTTTTAAATAGTTATTAGAATGGTATAAGGATTATTTATGGAAACACATTCATTTCTGGAAAATGATTTACAACCTCTCCACGACTATGTGAGAAGCTACTTGGTTGTCGAAAGTATAACTACCGGTAGAAAAGAAGATAAGTGGCTCATTCGTTATATTGGTAATTTAAAAAATCCAGAGGAAAGTGAAACGGCATTTGACGCTATTGAAAAAAGAGCCAAACTTTATAAATTTTCAGCTCTTCTAACAGAGGAAAAAAACAAGCATGTTGTTTATTTCATTGATGAATTTCCTGCAGCAATAAAATCAAATCCCAGAACCAATTTAGTACTCTTCATCATCACCATCATCAGTGTTCTTGTGACAGGTGGAATTTTCTCTACACCGACCTTGCCAGAAAAACTTGACTTACAGGCAATCTTACTCATTGCCAAAAATGGCTGGCCTTTTGCCATTGCAATCCTGGCAATTCTTGGCGCACACGAGATGGGTCATTATATTGCTGGAAGAAAACATGGAGTCAACGTAACATTACCTTATTTCATCCCATTGCCAATTATCAGTCCTTTTGGAACAATGGGTGCTTTTATCAATATGAAAAGCATCCCCAAAAACAAAAAACAATTATTCGATATTGCAATTGCAGGCCCCATCAGCGGAATTATTGTTGCCATTCCGATTATCATTTTAGGATTGTCATTATCAAAGGTCGAAATGCTCCCTACCCAAATACCTATGGATAGTGGCTTTCAAATGGAAGGCAATTCATTACTTTATTTGGGATTAAAATACCTTGTGTTCGGAGAATGGCTTCCAAATCCTCAATCCTTCGCCGGAATAAATCCTGTCATTTATTGGCTACGCTATTTCTTTACCGGTCAACCCTTTCCATTTGGTGGTTTTGATGTCATCATTCATCCAGTCGCGTGGGCAGGGTGGGCAGGGATTTTGGTAACCTCACTAAACCTCATACCTATTGGGCAATTGGATGGTGGACATGTTCTGACTGCTGTTTTTGGGAAAAAAGCCAGAAAATTTACACCTGTTTTTCTGGTTTTCATGGGCTTGTTAGGATTTGCATGGTCTGGTTGGTGGTTCTGGGCATTCTTATTGGTTTTCCTCAATCAAATACCATCTCAAATGAAAGATTCAGTCACCCAATTGGACCCTACCAGAAAGAAATTGTCTATTCTTATCTTGATTTTATTTATTTTGGTTTTTACCCCTGTCCCATTGGTCATCATAATGGGTTAAGATAGCATGGTATGTATCGTTTCTCCGTCCAGATTAATATATTTTCCCATAGCATGCACTGTCAAACATGAATGGGCTGGAAAAACACATACCAGGCTACCAGGTCTAATCTCATCTGGAATTCCATCTGGCATTACTACCACACCATGCTCCTGAGAAAGTGAGCGCAAAAAACCGACAATCTTTTTATCGTCCCAGCTCCAACCTTTTTGAGCTGGAAGTGATACCAGACCATAAGCATTTTGAACCTCGCCCCATGTATGAGAATCTTTTGACAGATGAATAGCGCCTCCGTAAATGACAACCTCGTTCTGGTCCGGATGTACTGCAACCACCGGGCAAACCACAGTCACTGCGATCTCTTCTAATTTGCAGACTCCTGCCTCAAATTGCTGTACATCATAAAATAGGAAATTCCCAGGACGAAGTTCGTCCACATTTCTGAAATCGATTTACTAATCTGGATGATGGAGTATCTCCTACAGAAATTGCTAGGTGTGAAAATCCAAGTTGATTTAATTGGTCTTTAATCACCAATAATTTTTTCACAGACTCATCATAAACTGTGCAAATTTCTTCATGAGTTTTAAATTGATAGCTATGCCCGGCATGTGTGACCAAACCTCTAAATATAATTTTTTTACTTTTCACCAACTCACTTGCTAATTTAGCTATTTTTTCGAATTGATTGGTCTTCAATCCGCACCGATTTGCCCCAGTATCAATCTTTATCCAGCCGGAGATTTGGCAGGAAATATTTTCGTCAAGAAAACTAACTGTCGATATATCTTCAAATAATAAGGACAAATGAATTCTTTTAGAAAGTTCAATAATCTCTTCGATTTGTAATATATTTACTGGAAAGGCGATAAAAATATCATCCCAGCCATGGTCTGCGAAATAAATCGCCATCTCAATTGATGAGACCGTAATTTTTTTAATCCCGATTTCCCTAAACCATTCACCAATTTCAGCAGATTGATGTGTTTTAAAATGAGGTCGAAATTGTAAACCCTGGGAAAGAATTTTCTGACTCATTAGCGCGAGATTTTTCCTGGCTTTAATTTCATCTAATAATAATGTCGGTTTATGAATACTGGAAAAAATCGTCACTAATCATTCTCCATTTAAGGTAAATATCCAAAATAGAGTTGATTCCCATAAGCAAAATGAATAATCCCATTTGGATTTACCGTAAAAGCGGTTATTTTGCTTGTCTCATCGAGATTATTCGGCTGATTGGATAAATTTGGGCTAATTTGTTGTTGTAAGTTGAGAGCCATACTGAAATGATAAATAGCTTGATTATTTTCATCCAGAAAATATATGGATGGATCCGGTGGCAGCGTAACATAAACTTGTAAAATCTTTGATCCTGGTAAAACACTGTAACTTTCCCTGGTTTTCCCTCCCAAAATCAAACCATAGCCAATGTTATTCTCGCATGTTAATTGATTTAAGTTACATCTGGTCAATTGACCATTTGCGTGAACAAGAAATAACTCTTCCTGGTTGACGGATATGTCCATCGATCCAGCTAAATTCTCTGGAACATTGCTTGAAAAAATACTTTCGGGAACCTGGTCGAAAGCATAATCGTTAGATGGATATCGGAAAATATCTCTATTTTTGCTCCCCGAGTCTAAAACATAGAGACTATATCCATTAAACGCAATTGCTTTTATTTCTCCCCAGTTTAAGTCCGATCTTTTCAATTCAATTGCTAACGGATCACTTCCAGGGATACACATGAGAAGATTTCCACGGGAATCAATCCCCATTAAGGATGTGTTGTTTTTATTCGCAAAATTAACTGGTTCAATATCAATCAATGGATCCACGATAACTTCACCATATTTACCTGGTCCACATATAAATGAATTATCAATTATATAATCTGGTCGTGTCGCAATCATCCTGATGACTCGACCTGTTCCAGAATCAAGAGAATACACATCACCATTCGAGTTAATCCCCATACGACTGATTTGAATTCGTTTATCCAGACCACCAAAAATTGTTGGTTGAATGTCAATCCTGGTCACTCCTTGAAGGTCATCCAATTGAGTTTGAATAAATCTTTTAATTTCAGTAGTTGATTCAGATTTTCCATAGCTCTCGGATTCAGTTACCAATCGTAAAGCTTCTTGATACATCAAAATCTGATTATTGACATCCGGGTCATCTAACGCATCGCTGATTAATAAATTTGCATTTGCAATTAATTCAGTTTGTTGTGAACCAACCCCACTTTGAAAGTAAACCGTGATACCAATCGCGGACACAAACAAGGCTACCAGAATCGCAATCATCAACATGGACGATGAAGACAAGGAATTTGGATCTTTATCAAAGCTTGAGCTGGATGAAGATTTAAATACTTTTTGTATACCCTTTTTGATGTTATTCGTAATATTTTTATATTTTTCATTCAGATTGTGAAAAAATTTTCGAACACTCAAAAGAAAAATGGCAAAAGCTTTTGATTCCTTTTTTGAAACTTTTTTTGTTTGTACTTTTTCTTGGTCATTCTTTCCGGAATCCCAGGTATCACCACTTAAATAAATACCATCCTGGGACTCCACAGGAGGAATTTCTTCAACCATTTTTGGTTGATTAACACTTTCATTCTCAAATGTATCCAGCTGGATTTGTTCAGAATATTGATCAGTATCTGTTATTTCAGATTCTTCTCCCGTTATAAAATTCGGTAACTCTATCGGCAAATCATCGAGAGGCTTATCATTAAATTTCTCAGTAATTATTTCGTTTGAGGGTAAAGATTCTTTATTGATGTCCTCAAATTTCTCAGAATTTGATATCGATGAAGTAGAAGCAGGTTGAATATCCTGGATTGGAGAATTAATATCTTCATAATCTGATGAAGAAAATTCCGCGGAACCAAGCATTAATTGATGGACACTTCCATTTCCATTTCTGAATTGAATAATAACTGCTTCAAAATCCTCCTGGCTTAACTGTCGGAGAGATCTTCTCAAATGACTGATAGAAAGTCGCTGGTTATCGATGAGTGCTTCTTTTGTCCAGGTTTTTGAAGGTTTGGTAGTGAGAATGATTCGATCGCTTTCAATAATTTTTGTATGGAAAAATCGAAGCTTAATACTCTTGCCAATACCAATTCCCTCTATTCCATGTGTTTTGTCTTCATATTTTTCTATTCTTGTCCTGGATAAATGGTAGGATGTCGAACCTCCAGCATGAACCAGATATAAATCATCTTTATTGAGAACCAATAAATGAAAGGAACCCAGAATGGGAGTTTGGGAAGTGTTATTTATGTTTATTTGAGTGAGGAGATTATTAAAAAATTCACCAGCCAATTTTGCAGCGGTTGTAATCGGACCCTTTGTTTTGTAATATTGACCACCAGTATTTGCCACGATTTGATTTATTTTTTTTTCTTCCTCAACGTTTAATTTTCGAAATGGGGTGAAGCGAATTACAATAATGTCTTCTACTCGTGTTCTTGTGGCTTTTCGATGCACATTCCCGGCGAAATATCCAATTAAATTTGAATATTCTTCATTTTTTTTGAAACCAAAAGGATATATGAATAGATCAAACACGATATATAATTCCTCTCATTGGAATAATTACACTATCTTTTGATTATACAACCTAATTTTAATCGATCTCGTTATTCTCAATTTGATATAAGTAATTTAAATAGAAAATTCTCCATCTGCTAAAAAGATTTTACGTGACAATGATTTTTGTTTTATTTTAGCTATAATCAATTTAATGTGACAAAAAAAGTTTTTGAAAGGCCAGGTTTTTCAAATGACAGTTGAAAAAAATGCACTCTCCTTAGATGTTGGATCAAGACTGAAAGAACTTCGTGAAGCCAGACATATCTCTATGCGAGAATTAGCCCGTAGAAGTGAATTATCTGCTAATGCTTTAAGCATGATCGAGAGGAATCTGACTTCTCCATCTGTAAGCACATTGAACAAATTAGCAACCGCGATGGAAATTCCAATCACAGCTTTTTTTAGAAACAATCCTGAAAAACATAATATTGTTTTTTGCAAAGGTTCAGAGCGCTATAGAGTTCCTTTTATGAAAGGACTATGGGAAGGTCTCGGTGGAGAATCATTCATTGGGAGGATTGAAGCTTTTATGCTCACTTTAGAGACTGGCGGATCCAGTGGTCCGCATGGAATGCTCCATTCTGGTCATGAATTTGTATATTGTTTGCGAGGAAAGCTTGAATATGAAGTTGCTGACGAAAAATATCTTTTAGAATCAGGCGATAGTTTGATCTTCGCTTCACAATTGATGCATCGCTGGCGGAATTCTGGACCCAATGTTTGTAATGCTATTATAGTAATTTCAGGTCACGAAGATAATGAAAATCCTTCAGAATTTCATCTTGCTTCAGCAAAAATCATTGATGACCTGAAGAAAATATCTAACTCAGATTAATAACCAATTCAATTTAATTACTATTTTGGGTCATTATCCAAACGTATCCCATGTCCCCTGACCGTGACCAGGTATTCGTGCATTGGGTCAAACAAGGATATTCGATCTCGAAGTCTGCGTACTAATGCATCCAGTGCCTGTTCTGAAACTCCCACTGCTTTTTCATCTCCCCAAATAACTGAAATTAAATCACTTCTTGATACAACTTTCCCCTTTTGTTCATTTAGTGTGTGTAATAATCTGAATTGTGGCACGCTTAATGGCGGTATAATTTCCTCATCCCCTAACCATACCCGTCGAGATCGAAAATCCAGGTACAATTTTTTTTGTTTTTTTACATTTTGTTGATCAGAAAATAATTCTTGATCCAAAGGCATAGTCGCATCAGAACTTAAAAAGAAGAAACTCTGCACCAATGCTATTTGAATAATATCCCCTTCTTCCAGAATGGTCGGATTGTCAAGTAATTTCCCATTCAAAAAAGTCCCGTTTTTACTTCCTAAATCCTCAAGTAACACACCGCTTTTGTTAAAAGTAAATCGAGCATGAACTCTGGAAACTTGACGATCTGGAACCACAATTTCACAATCCGGCTCTCTTCCAACGTTAATTAAAGTTTTTATCCCCCATCGTTGCCCTAACAACGGACCATTCTGTGCAATTAAAATTGGGAATTCAGATAGTACCTCTTCCATCAAATCCTCGATCTCTCAGGAATTTCATTTAAATTCCATAAATTTATAAAAAATTCAGATTAATTTCCAATTATCCAGTTTAACTGGTATATCGAATAAGGTATAATATATCAAATAAACGCCGAATTGTAAAAATTAGCAGGTAACAATTTAATAGGAGAGAAGAAAATGCCGCTCCCGTTGAAAACGGGGGATGTATTGCGTGGTCGTTATCGCATCCAAAAAATCATTGGACAAGGTGGTTCTGGATCGATTTATCTCGCAGATGATTTGCGATTATCAGGCCGACAATGCGCCCTGAAAGAAGTTGAACACAATTCAAACCTTCCGGAAGATTTGATCAAAGAAGCTCGTGATCAATTTTTTCGTGAAGCAACTGTTCTTGCCAGATTGGATCATCCAAACTTGCCAAAAGTGTCTGATTTCTTTTCTACAGGTCCAAGAGATTACCTGGTGATGGACTATGTTCCTGGGGAAGATTTAAGAACCCTCATGCTTAAAGCTAAACAAAAAAATCAATTTCTTTCTGAGATTAACGTAATGAGCTGGATTTCTCAGTTATCAGATGCTTTAATTTTTCTCCATGAGCAAGACTCTCCAATTCTTCATAGAGATATTAAGCCCAGTAACCTGAAATTAACCCCTAGCGGATTGTTAAAACTTGTTGATTTTGGATTAGTTAAAATCGCCGCACCTGGTGAGGTGACAATAACAATCGTCCAGGGTCAGGGAACAGCATTATATACCCCTCTGGAACAATATGGAGGTGATCACGGACATACTGACCCCAGAAGTGATATATTTTCAATGGGATCTACGATGTACCACCTCCTGACAAACACACCACCAACCGATGCCCGTCAACGCTTCCTAAATCCGGACTCACTTAAATCTCCCCGATCCATCAATCCTGAAATTAGCATGCGAACAGAGAAATGTATGTTATGGGCAATGAATTTACATCCTGATGAGCGACCAGTTAATGTAACCCATTTTCGTCAGGCTCTATTTGGAGATCGGGCAATTCCCCTCCGCCCGATAAATAAAAAAATAACCTTTCAGGAAATTATTAGAATGAATCCCGAACAGACTTTAGTACTTTCAGCAATTCTATTTTTTATTCTTAGTTTTCTACTGACAGTGGGAAAATAATCAGGATTTTCTAAATTCCGGTTTCCCTCTTATATACCAAACCCATCCGATAAAACATCCAACAATCCCACCTAGAATTGAGATTGCCATCAGATCAATAGGCTTGAGTGATATTGTCCATTCAGCTTTCATTATCGTTTGAAAACTGATCAAAATATATGCAAGTAATCCACCAATAAATGCCAATATTGCCCATCGGGTGCTCCAACGAATTGGAATTCTTTTCTTTGAGAAGAAAAAAACACCGAACGACATCGTTGTGATAATTAACACCATTGCAATCCAATCACTGAATCTTGGAAGTACAGTTGGATTATCATTTATCTCCACCACCGGTTCAGTCGGAGTTACCGTAGCTGTCAATGTCGGAGAAGGCGTTTCAGTCATTTCCGGAGTCGATAGAACGACAATTGTTGCTTCCGCCCCTTCTGGCACAGGGATTTCGATTTGTATGACTTCAGAATTATAAGCAGGATCACTGACAGCTCTGATTTCCATTAATCCTGTATTTTGGACACGGTAGGAAACCATGGCAATTCCTTTTTGTGTAATTGCCTCAACCTGTTGTATATTGGAGCCTTTTTCAATGTAGTTAAACAAAAACCTAACAATGGTTCCATCTGGTACTGGATTGTTATTGTAATCAACGATTACGCCTGTTTCCAGACTAATCGTTTCTCCCAAATTCACCTGAGGGATACTGGTAAACTCTCGTGAGGGATCACCCGTCCCTGGCAAGATTTTTTCTGGTGTTTTCATGATTATAGAAATAATCTGGTTGGGATTCGGAGCTGTTCTTGAAATTAAATCATAGCCAATTCCCGGTACACTTACTGGTAAGACACCTTCAGCTGAAATTTCTTTAAACAATAACCTGGCAGCAGTATCGATAAACTCTGATGTTTTACTGAACAATACGTAATAAGCTGTTAATTTACTTATATCAGTAGCATCCAGATAATATGGTGCATTAAAACCAAATGCGATCACCTTTTTATTGTTTATCAAGTCAGGACGATCAGCCAGAAATCTTTGCAACGCCATTGAATCCTGGTTTTCAAAGTTTGTTTTTATAAATGAAAAAATAATCCATTCTGCATTTCGTAAATCAGAATCAAGAACAGAGGACTGTTGAGGTTCAACCAAATATCGATTTAAATCAGCGAAGGTATAGGAAGACATACGGGAGGGTGTGACCTGCTCTCCTGCCCCTGGACCGTATAATCGAAGTACAGCTTCCTCAAAAGTTGACACACCAAATATCGATTGGGAGGGACATTCTGTACACTGTCTGGCAGAAATCGTATCTGTAAAAAACAGAATTCTCTCATCCCTTTGAGGTGGTTCCGGGAGGATCGCACCTAATTCAACAAGATCTGGGCTCATTAATACAACTGAATTGCTTGCAATATCAAAATTTATTTGTTGATTTATCCCCACATTCTCTAGATTTTCTATATCTGGGATTATGTTTTCAATATTAAATTCACTATATAGTTCATACTTAAGTTTCAATATTCTTTTTACAGATGAATCCACCCGTTGAGTAAATGCAGGGTCTTCCAAGTATTTTTGAGTAAAAAATTCTAATACCCGAATTGTGGTTGAATAAGGATCCAAATCACTCGTATCAACATATAAATCTAATAATAAAAGATCGTTCCCAGATATGAGCGCATTACGTGAAATTTGTCTGGGATCAAAACCTTCACCACTTGGATTAAAAAATTTCCTTACAGCGTTCGAACCCAGATTATCACTGACAATGATTCCTCCAGAATTTCGCCAGGATTCGAAGGCTGGCAAAGACATGAGTTGCTCTTGCGCAGTTTGGTCAAAACTGACTGGTCTGGTAGTTGATCGAATATTTCCTTGAAAACCTTGATAACGAATGTGGGACATCAATAAGCCATCCGTTGTTGTCTCTTGATCTGGTGCATTGCCCGTTACTGAGAAAAATGGTGCCAATTCAATTTGTTTCAATTGTTCAAGAGATTTCCGAACGGTAGCCACTTCATTTTCCGGTAATCTGTCGGATGAACCTCGTCCAGGAAAGTGTTTAGATATCACGGCAATATGGTTATTGCTGCCAGTATGGACACCCTTTATATATGCTTTTCCCATTTCTCCAACCCAAAATGGATCTCCCCCGAAAGTTCTGGCTCCGAGATCATCACCTCCTTCAACATAAGGCAAATCCAATACATCGAGTGAAGGTCCTAACAACATGTTGAATCCCAAATCGGATAATTCTTCACCCAACACTTTTCCAACTCCTTCAGCCAGGTTTAAGTCCCAGGTAGCACCAATAGCCAGTTGACTGGGCAAGGTGGTGACACCATTGATAATCGAGTTATAAGGATACGAATCGCCTTCCTGAGAAATTGCAATAAACATTGGAATATAGTTAGCTGGTTGAGTAGTTTCTGGATTTGTCTCATCTGATTCAGATTTTCTTGGCCCTTCCCAAGCAATTTGCTGTAAGGTTTGGGTCAGTTGATATGTATTTTTAATTGTATTGAGTGATGTAAAATTATCGTTTGCTAAATTAAGAACCACACCTCCAACGTGCCGATTCACAATCAAATCGTAAATTTCACTATTTTCATTAACTTCACGCCCCTGAAAAGCAACCAGGAATAATTGCCCGATTTTTTCTTCAGGCGTCATTTTTTGGAAAAGATCTTCAACTTTAATTTCTACATCATCAATTTGTTCCTCATGAGCAGAATATCCAATCCCTGATGGAAACAATAAGGATACAATTATGAGGAGTAAACAAAATTTAAAAATTCTTACCATAAATTAAAACGAATCCTTCCAGCGTTCACATATCTGTTTATGGTAATCTGTTTGAATATTACAGCCAGTTATTATCAAAACTGGTTTGTTCACTGTAATTTTATTCTGAAGTACCGCAGCAAATGGAACAGCAGCAGAGCCCTCAATGATTACTTGATAATGATACCAGACATAAGCAACTGCCTGTTCAATTTCATCTTCATCTACAAGTATAAAATCATTAAGCATACTTCTTACTAAAGGAATTGTTATAGAATTTTTTTCTACACCACCAGTTAAGCCATCTGCAACACTTTTATTTTCAACCACATTTTTCATCGTTCCGTAATGATAAAGAGAGTGAAAATATGCGGAATTCTTACTTTGAATACCAATGATCTTTGTTTTTATGCCATTCAACTTAAATGCCATACCTATTCCTGATACCAATGCTCCTCCGCTAACAGGCACTAAACAGGCTTCAGCATCAAATGGTTTTATTTGCTCAATCAATTCTAATCCTAGCGTAGCCTGGCCAGCAATTACCTGAGCATCATTATATGGGGAAACCCAGGTTGCTCCTCGTTTGACAGCATAATTTTGGGCCTCTATTTCAGCCTGGCTATAATCTCCAGCAATTTTATGAACTGTAGCCCCATAATTTAGTATTGCGTCTTCTTTGTTCTTAGCCGTTTTTTCAGGAATAAAGACAGTTGCTTTTGCACCGACTAATTTAGCCGCATAAGCAACACCAAGACCATGATTTCCAGCAGAAACTGCAACCAGTCCTCTTTCCTGTTCCCAGGGGGCTAAAGCTAATATCTTATTTAATGCACCTCGAATTTTAAATGCACCTGTTTTTTGTTGGTTTTCCCATTTAATATATAAATTCAAACCAGGATCAAAAGTTAAAGGTGTTGCGTTAATTTTTCCTTTGATTCTGGTTGCAGCAGTTTGAATTGACTCAGATGTAATAATCATGATTCGGTAATAATTCTTTTGGCCAGAGAAGGATCATCAGTAATTAGTCCATCTACATTAATCTTCAGCAAATTCATTATTTGCGCTTCAGTGTTTACTGTCCAAACATTTACTTTTCGGTTTTTTTGATGTTGTTTTTTAACAAATCGTTTATCTACATCACTAAAATAAGGGTGAATTAAATCTGGGCTAAGCCACCTCATCAGATTTGATCGAAAAATCCAACCTTTGTTTCCAGGTAGTGCTAATAAGGCAACGGATACATTTGGCAAAATTCTTCTAGTTATAAAAAGATTATATGGATGAAAAGAAGAAAAGAAAACACTATTTTCTACACCCATTTTTTTAACCAAATTAGCGGCTTTATAAGCCAAACCATCACGAATGGAAGAATAATTCGTTAATTCAATATTTATTAATAATCTTTTCGAAAATTCTTCCAACACTTCACTTAGAATTGGAATTTTTTCACCAGCGAATTCAGGAGAAAACCTGCTTCCTGCATCCAAATTTCGCAAATCTTTAAGATTTTTTTCGATCACTCTTCCAAACCCATTGGTTGTTCTTTCCAATGACTGGTCGTGAATAATCACCATTTCTCCGTCTTTAGAGCATTTGACATCAAACTCGATACCATCCGCCGATAATTCAACTGCTTTGTGAAAAGCTGCCATGGTATTTTCTGGTGCGAAAGCAGAAGCGCCACGATGAGCGATAATAATAGGTTTTTTATTTTCCACAGTGAAACCTTCGTTATAAATCTACGAAATATGATGCAGCTGCTCTATCAATCAGTTCCTTATTCAGAATCGGTTCAATATTGAGATACCGGGAAATATCAATAATTTGATCACAAATATCACGCGGATGGGAAGCACGAAGATTGCGGCTGCGTTTAATGTAATGCTCCTGTAATAGATAAGCCAATCCTTCATCTGTGTACGTAACACCTTTTTGAGATGACACTCTGCGGAACAATTCCCGATAGTCCTCATAGGACGGATCACCAATTTCGATTTTATGTCGCAAACGCCTTAAGAATGCCTCATCAACCAAATCTTTCGGTGGTAAGTTTGTAGAAAAAATGACCAGAACATCAAAGGGAACTTCAATTTTTCTACCTGTGTGCAAACTCATATAGTCGATCCGATTCTCCAGCGGAACAATCCATCGATTCAATAAGTCCCTCGGGCGAACCAATTGTCGTCCAAAATCATCAATCAGCAATATTCCGCCATTTGCCTTAACCTGAAACGGTGCTTCATAATACTTGTTGGTTGTATCAAACACCAGATCCAAGCCTGCCATTGTAAGTTCACCACCGGTAATAATAAAAGGTCGTCGAACGCGCAACCATCGAGTATCTCTTCGAACCCCAGTCCTGACTGAACCTGTACCAGTTGTTGTCGTGTCATCTTCCCTGACCAATTGGTGATTGACTGAATCGTATAGTTTGATTACCTGTCCATCCACATAAATAGAAAACGGGATATACATGGTTTGACCCTGAACCAAATTACCAATCGCCCTTGCCACACTTGTTTTTCCATTTCCTGGAGGACCATATAAAAATATGGAAGTACCAGAATTGACTGCTGGTCCTAATTTATTGAAGGTTGGTTCGTTCAATACTAAATGAGCTAAAACCTGATGCATTAATCGACTGGTTGCCTGTAAACGACCGCGTCCTTGTTTCAGTATAGATTCATTGTAAACATCAATCGGGACAGGTGCTGGACCAGCATATTGACTGCGGTCCAGGGCCTCTCTTGCACGATGAATACCAGCGCCTGTAATTGCATATGTATAGGAGCCTTCACCTAACCCCATTTGCGATGTTCTGACTTCAACAAGTTTTTCCCTTTTCAATATTTCGATAATTTGATCAACAATCCCTGTAAATGGTAATGCCATCTCTTCTGCCAACTTAAATCCAGACATATAACCCTGAAAATAGAAGATTTTTAATGCCAGATCCTGTAACCAAAGAGTGGATAACCCGGTCTGTTCCAAATTAGAAATAGGTTGTGGAATAAAAGATTTTTGAATCGGACTTACTGCTGATATTGGGCTTTTTGCTTTTGGCGCATCTTCAACCATGCTTCCTCCATATAGGAAAACAATCAAACTGGATTAATTATAGCATGCCCATAGATTGTTTTTAGAATTTATAATAATCAAATAGTTATTTAAATGAACACAACTATTCATGAAAAGAAAAATATCAGGATGAAGGTTTTAAGTCTTTTACCCTGAGTTGTTTATAAATATTTCCATTGTAATGATTTCGTTCGATTGAATAAACCACATCAATTTTGGTCGGCATTTCTTTACCCCAATATCCCTGATTAAAAGCAATAGCGTCATATTCAATGTGTTTATCTCGTAAACGCATTTTTAGGTGATTTTCATCTTTTCCGACAGTCCTGGCTGACTTTATTTCTACCCCTCTTGAGACAAAAACTGCTTCTGAATTTTCTGCGCCTAAGGGCTCTAATTGATCTAGATCGTTTAAAATATCCGGGGGTAATTTATGGAGTGGATATTCTACATCAATATTTATTTTGGGTCGTAAATATTTCGGGTCAAGCTCTGTTTCTGCAATCAACTCCAACTCCTGGATTAATTTTTCAAGATTTTCATTGGCAACGGTAAACCCCGCCGCCATGGCATGACCACCATGTCTCACTAATAAATTTTCACATTTATCGAGTGCATGAGTGATATGAAATTCAGGTATGCTTCTACAGGATGCTCTCGTGAACATTTCTCCTATATACCCTACTATAGAGGGTCTGTAAAAAAATTCAGTTAATTTTGCGGAAACCAATCCAACAAGCCCTGATGTAAACTCCTTGTCAAAAACATGAATAATTAATTTATTTTCATCGATTTCTTTTTGTGCCAATTCTTGCATATTTTGTGTAATTTTTTGTCTCGTCCGATTGATATCATCCAGCTCCTGGCTAAGAAGCCCTGCTTCGCTCATATCCTTCGTTAAGAGTAATTTCAATGCTTTCTTGGGGGAATCTAATCTACCAGCCGCGTTCAAACGAGGTGCAATACCAAAACTGATATCTAAAGTATTAATTTTCCGTTGATCAAACCCTGCAACAGCGATCAGACTCTTTAGTCCTACCCTTTTTGAAAATCGAATTGCAGTTAATCCTTTTGTTACAATAAGTCGATTTTCGCCTAACAAAGGAACGACATCTGCTACTGTTCCAATAGCAGCCAGATCCAACCATTCATCTGCAAATTCTATGGATCCACTCTTTCTCTGGAACAAAGCCTGCGCTAATTTATAAGCGATACCGACACCAGAAAGGTTTTTATCAGGATATTGATCATCTTTCACTCGGGGACAAATCACACTGTGTACGGCAGGAATAATTTCAGCCGGTACATGATGATCTGTCACAATGACCGTCATACCCAGTTCTTGAGCATAACGTAATTCCTCAGGTGACCGAATTCCACAATCTACCGTGATAATTAAGGAAATCAATTGGTCATTCAAAAAATCAATCGCGTTGGTATTGACCCCATACCCATCTTCACGTTCAGGAATATAAGGTGTTACGTGAGCTCCTAAAGTGCTCAAAACTTCTGATAATAATGCTGTAGATGTAATTCCATCAGCATCATAATCTCCAAACACAGCAATACTTTCCTGGGAATCAATGGCTTGAAATATTCTTTCTACTGCCTTTTCCATGTCCTTCATCAAAAATGGATCATGAGCATTGGCTTCTTTGTCAAAAAAATGGGCAGCAGAAATCGAGTCCATTAATCCGCGGTTGTATAAGATTTGTTGAATAATATCTGAATACCCACTTAACTCTATTTTAATATCAACAGGTATTTTGGGTGCGATGATCCATTCTTTTTCAATTGGTAATTGCATATACTTTCCTCTGATCCTTTTTTCTAACCATAAATTATCGATCAGGTAAAACTCGAATAATTCATTTGTGCCTTGAAAACTTCAACAACAATTTATTTTTATTCTAACCAAATTTAGTTTATCAATTTTTTAATTCATAGTTGTCTATGAAAACCTTCCAATGTTTTTTTTCTTCGAGACTATGATCACTTATTAGATCAGTCACTTTTTCGAATTTTATCCTTTAGTATAACCACATTTCTCCATAGTATAATCGACAAGGTTCTATTTTAAAAATTTTTTCAGGAATAGCTAATCAATGAGTTTTAACTTCAAACTGATAAATACCGATATTCACGCCAGAGCTGGAGAATTTGAAACCCCACATGGCACCATTCTGACGCCAACCTTTGCTCCAGTAGGTACACAGGCAACAGTCAAAACATTAACTCCCGCTCAGTTAGAATCGACAGGAGCAAATTTAATTCTTGCCAATACATATCACCTTTTCCTTCGTCCAGGTTCAGATTTGATTGCAGAAATGGGCGGTTTACACAATTTCATGCAATGGGATAAACCCATTCTGACGGATTCAGGTGGTTTTCAGGTGTTTTCACTGGCTGAGATGCGAAAAATTGACCAGGATGGTGTTACGTTCCGCAGTCATATCGATGGGTCCAAACAAAGGTTGACACCAGAAATTGCCGTTCAGATACAGGAGAAATTAGGGGCAGACATCATCATGGCATTTGATGAATGTGCGTCACCTTATGATAAATCATACAGCACCAAAGCAATGGAACGGACTCACGCATGGGCAATTCGATGTTTACAAGCAAAAACTCGCGATGATCAAGCTCTTTTTGGTATTGTTCAGGGGGGGATTTTTCCTGAGTTGAGAAAACAATCTGCAGAATTTATCAGTTCCATTGATTTTCCAGGATATGCCATAGGGGGATTGTCTGTGGGTGAAACAAAAATCGAAATGTACAAGACAATTGAGATTGTTAACAAAATCCTCCCTTCAGAAAAACCACGTTATTTAATGGGAGTTGGTACTCCAGAAGATTTGATTTATGGTGTTCAACGAGGGATCGATATTTTTGATTGTGTTTTGGCTACACGTTTAGCCCGTCATGCTGCAGCCCTGACAAATAAAGGACGTCTTAACCTGATGAACGCCAGGTATGCTCGTGATCCAAAACCGATTGAAGAAGGATGTACTTGTTACACCTGCAAAACATTCTCTCGAGCTTATATTCGTCATTTAATTATGGCAAAAGAGACTTTATTCGGAACACTGATATCAATCCATAATATTCATATGTTGCAAGAATTGATGATGAACATTCGTCAAGCGATTCTGAATAACAGATTTGAAGAATTTTCCAAAATGTATCTATCGAATTACGAATATAAACCCGGCATAGCAGCCGATCAAATCATTTCTGAATCAAGGGAGTAATTATGACAATCTGGCAGGCATTTATCATGGGTATCGTACAGGGTATCACCGAATTTTTACCAATTTCCAGTTCCGGTCATCTGGTAATTACGCCATATTTGCTCGGTTGGTCCATTAAGGAGGAATACATTTTCACCTTTGATGTGCTTGTCCAGATGGGAACATTAATTGCAGTTATTTTGTATTTTTGGAAAAATTTATGGAAGATAATTGTTTCCGTCATAAAAGGGGTTATGGAGAAAAAACCATTCACTTCACCGGATGCAAAATTAGGGTGGTTGATTGTGGTCGCAACCATCCCTGCAGTTTTTGGAGGATTATTCTTAAAAGATTTGGTTGAGTCAGCATTTCATTCTGTACAAATTACAGCAGTCTTTCTGCTGGTAACGGCGTTATTGTTATGGCTTTCAGAACGTATGAGTAAGCAAATGAACAATATGGAAAATATATCAACGCTGGATGCAATCGTAATTGGTTGTTTTCAGATTCTGGCTATTTTTCCAGGATTATCTCGATCCGGATCGACAATTGCTGGTGGTATCCTCCGAAAACTCAAAAGGGAAGAAGCTGCCAAATTCTCATTCTTGATGTCAATTCCTGTAATGCTCGGTGCTGGGGTCATGAGTATTAATGATCTTTTGACAGTACCTAACTTAAATGAATTTCTTCCGATATTACTGGTAGGTTTTGTTACATCTGGCGTGGTTGGGTTCATTTCTATTCATTGGTTATTAAAATTCCTGAATAAAAACAAATTAGGATTATTCAGTATTTATTGTGTTGCAATTTCCATAATTACATTGGCTGTCACCTTGATACGTGGATAATCGCGTCTACAAGAAGAAACAATATGACAATAACCGTTATACTCAAAAAAAAAGAACATGTATTTAAAGAGACGAAAGATTTAACAGTTAGCAAAATCTTTAAAAAATTAGACATTTTACCAGAAACATATTTATGTGTTCGGGAAGGTGAATTAATCACAGAACGTGAACTTCTCAAAGATGGTGATGTGATTCGGCTTATACCTGTAATTTCTGGTGGCTGACAATGAAATGTAGAAAATGTAACCAGAAAGCAGTGATCAATATGCGCCAGCATAAACTGGCACTCTGCAAACATCATTTTTTAGAATGGGTATGTGATCAGACTGAACGGAATATTATTAAATATAAATTGTTTGATAAAGATGATAGAGTGCTGGTCGCTGTTTCAGGCGGTAAAGACTCCCTGGCTTTATGGGATGTTTTGGATAAACTTGGTTACTTGACTGCTGGGGTTTATATCAATTTAGGCATCTATGGGGATGACCAATACTCCGAAAAATCTCAAATCCTTACTAAGAAATTCGCTGCAGACCGAAATCTGGGTTTACATATTGTCAATATTAAATCCGAATATGGAAGAACCATTCCAGAGTTTTCTGAGACCAACAAACGGGGAAAATCAAAACCGTGTTCTGTCTGTGGTTTAATCAAGAGACACACAATGAATGAAATTGCATCAAAGAATGGTTACGATGTACTTGTAACAGGCCATAATCTGGATGATGAAGTATCTGTTTTGTTTAATAATGTCCTGGGATGGCAGGTTGATTTTCTCCGTCGCCAGGCACCACTAATCCCTGCAAAAGAAGGTTTGCTTCCCAAAGCTAAACCATTTTGCCGTTTCTATGAACGTGAAACAGCTGCGTATGCTATTTTAGCAAATATTGAGTATATTGAGGATGAGTGTCCATTTTCTGAAGGTAGTACAACCCTCCAAAACAAAGAATTACTCAATCAATTAGAACATCAACGCGCTGGCTCAAAATTAGCTTTTTATCTCAAATTTCTACGGGCAAAAAAGGAATTGTTTGCTGACCTTGAAGATGTTAATTACTTGGATGAGTTGTTTTCATGTCCAGCCTGTGGGCAACCAACACCTAAGCCGGGTAATTGCGCATTTTGTAGAATGGTCACCAGATCATAATCAAGATTTAAAAAAAAAGGAGTTTTCTATGAGTGAAAACACCTTTTTATTGATCAATTTTTAATTACTCTTTTTACGCAGTTTCCAAATACCTCTGTTTTTCCCAGTCGGTGACAAAAATTCGGTATTCATCCCATTCTGCACGCTTTGCTCGCATAAAAGCGCCATACATTTCGCTCCCAAGACTATTTTTAATCACTTCATCTTTTTCTAATTCATTGAGTGCTTCCAATAGAGAACCAGGTAATTGGCGAATTCCCATCGCAGCCCGTTCCTCTGTTGATAATGAGTAAATATTGACATTGTTTAATGGTTTGGGAGGAGTCATCTTTTTCTCGACACCATCCATGGCGGCGGAAAGCATGGCATTAAATTGCAGATAAGGATTTCCAGAAGGATCCGGACAGCGTAATTCTGCTCTCACCGCCTTATCCTTGCCAGGTGTAAATCTTGGAATCCGAATCAAAGCTGATCGATTTTCACCAGCCCAACCAATGTACACAGGTGCTTCATATCCTGGCACCAAACGCTTGTAGGAATTAACCGTTGGGGAAAGTATCGCGGACAAGGAACGTGCATGATGCAGCTGCCCAGCCAGGAAATGATATGCCAGATCTGACAGATGAAATTCATCATGAGGGTCAAAGAATAAATTATTGCCGTTATGATCAAAAAGCGATTGGTGACAATGCATGCCTGATCCATTAACACCATAAATGGGTTTCGGCATGAAAGAGGCAATCAGATCATGTTTTGCAGCAATCGCCTTGACTGTATATTTGAGTGTCAAAACATTGTCGGCAGTCTTTAATGCTTCGCCAAACTCGAAATCAATTTCATGTTGACCTAAAGCCACTTCATGATGTCCAACTTCGACTTCTAGTCCCATCTGTATCAGAGCACTCATCAACTCTGTTCTTACCCTGACAGCCTCATCATTGGGTGAAAAATCAAAATACCCACCCACATCATGGGGAACCGGATGAACATTATCTGTACCATTTCGACGGAAGAGGAAAAATTCCGGTTCAGGACCCACATTGAAAATGTAGCCTTTACTTTCCAATACTTTTAATTTCCGTTTTAAAACTCCACGCGGATCACCCTCAAAGGGGGAACCATCCGGATGAAAAATTTCACAGAAAAATCTTGCTCTCTTGTTTTCATCCGGAGACCAGGGTAAGACAGCATAGGTATCCGTATCCAGACGGAGATGCATATCACTCTCCTGGATTCTGGCGAACCCCTGAACGGATGAGCCATCAAACCAGACTCCATCATCCAATGCCCCCTCTAACCTTTTCACCGGTGCGTCCACACTTTTTACTGTTCCGGTAATATCAGTGAATTGATATGATACATATCGCACACCATCAGCTTTTACGCGTTCCAAAATTTCTTTTTTATCCATGATCATTCTCCATATAAATGAAAATAGTAAATCCCACAACAAACTGTCCTGATGTCTTTGGGAAATTTGTTGGAAACTTAAATACAAACCTTAATTACGAAGGTTTTTTTCTTACCACTACGGTTCTTTGTTTCTGTTGTCACCAACAGATTTTCAGATACACATTTTTTTCTGGAGATTGAAGCCAGTGGTGTGGCTTTGAAGGCATCCGCTGATCACTCGATTTTCTTCTGTTTATTTTGCCCCTGACAGAATTAACTCTCTCTTCGCAGAGAGGAACCTCCTCCTCGTCATCTCAATGATGAGATTCAGTCGCTAGATCTCCATCTATTATGTTTTTAATTTTCAATGGAGTTAGTCTACCTGAAAAAGGATATTATTGTCAAGAGGCAAAATTTGACAGGGTAAAAACTTGACATTTGAACATTTGTGCTATAAACTAATATTGAATTTTTGAATACAATAATACTCAGCTATAATTTGATAAGCTTAATTTAAGGAGATATAAATGGCTCGCAAGAAGAAAAATGACTTATTCTCACAGGAAGAAAATGGTTCAATGAACGAAGCACGCCGGGCTGTATTGGACAAAGCCTTGAATGATATCGTAAAAAGGTATGGTGAAGGATCCATCATGCGTATGGGCGAAGCAAAACATCTCAATGTAGAAGCAATTCCAACCGGGTCTTTATCATTGGATATTGCCTTGGGTGTTGGTGGAATCCCAAAAGCGAGAATTACTGAAATTTTCGGGCCAGAATCATCCGGTAAAACGACCTTATGTTTGCATCTGGTTGCAGAAACCCAAAAAATGGGAGGAATGGCTGCATATGTGGATATGGAACACGCACTGGACCCCATTTATGCCACTCATCTTGGTGTTGATATTGATAATTTATTGATCTCTCAGCCAGACACCGGGGAACAGGCTCTTGAGATTACCGAAACACTGGTTCGGTCAGGTGCTATCGATCTGGTAGTGGTCGATTCCGTCGCAGCTTTAGTTCCGCGAAACGAAATCGATGGCGATATGGGTGATGCTACCATGGGCATGCAGGCACGATTGATGTCACAAGCTTTACGAAAATTATCCGGAGCCATTAATCAAACAAAAACTGCTGTTGTTTTTACCAATCAATTAAGACAAAAAATTGGTGTTATGTTCGGAAATCCCGAAACAACCACTGGTGGAATGGCATTAAAATTCTACGCATCTATACGTCTCGATATCAGACGTATCCAATCTATTAAGGTTGGATCAGAAATAATCGGTAATCGGGTAAGAGTCCGGGTGGTCAAGAACAAAGTAGCGCCGCCGTTCAAAGTTGCTGAATTTGATGTCATGTACAATGAAGGGATCTCTACTGCCGGTGATATCCTGGATCTGGGAACACAATTGGAAATTGTCACCAAACGGGGAGCCTTCTATTCATATGGAGATATTCGACTGGGACAGGGTCGTGAAAATGCGAAAGAATTTCTACGACAAAATCAGGATCTTATGGATGAAATTGATAGTGCTGTCCGTGAACATGCCATGCACGGTTTTGCAATCGGTGTCACATCCGAATCAGAAGAAAATTTCTCTGAAGAAGAAATGTAATTTGCTTGATAACTTAATTGTTGAGTCAGGTTAGCAAATGGGTAAAAAGGTAATCATAATCATCAGTCTATTTGGGATGTTATTCTTTCTTTCAGGTTGTTTTCGTCCCTTGCAGGCTGATCCTATGGAAGCGGATGTTCCGGCATTTGTTCCACCTACATTAGTTCCGCCAACTCCAACCTTTGAACCAAATCCTACCCAAATTCAAAATTCTGATCAATCTCAACCAGACGCTTGTATTGATAACCTGACATTTATCGAGGATAAAAGTATTCCGGATGGAACTCAGGTTTCGCCAGGCACAGTCATTCAAAAAGAATGGGAAGTAAAAAATTCTGGCACTTGTAATTGGGGATCGGGATATACCATCCAATTAATTGGTGGCCCAGATTTAGAAGCTGCATCACCACAGGATCTTTATCCTGCTCGTAGTGGTACATCCCTCACCATTAAAATTGATTTCATTGCACCTGAAGAACCGGGTAATTACAGGAGCGCCTGGCAAGCTTACAACCCGAGTGAATTGGCATTTGGTGATTCCTTTTATATTGATTTTGTTGTCGAAGCAGAAGAATAAAAAAACTCATCCCAAATATTAATCAGGGATGAGTTTTTCATTTAATTAATTTAAGTTTTAGGTGCCTTCTTGCCAGGAATTCAGGTAATGGATTTGTTCATCAGTGAGTGTATCGATATGGATTCCCATCGCCTCTAACTTAATGCGTGCAATATTTTTATCGATATCTTCGGGAACAGAATACACCATATTTTTCAACGATTTACCATTTTTCACCATGTATTCCGCACTCAGAGCCTGATTAGCAAAAGACATATCCATTACTGAAGCAGGATGACCTTCAGCTGAAGCAAGATTTATTAATCGTCCTTCACCAAGAATATGGATTTGTCGACCATCTTTTAATGTGTATTGTTCTACAAAGGGTCTAACCAACTGTTTATCGACAGCCATTTCCGCTAATGATGGTATATTGATTTCAACATTAAAATGACCAGAATTAGCAACTATTGCTCCATCTTTCATTGCTTCAAAATGATGACGATCAATTACATTCAGATCCCCTGTTACAGTACAGAAAAAATCTCCTACTTTGACTGCATCCATCATTGGCATGACTCGATAACCATCCATAGCAGCTTCCAAAGCTTTCAAAGGATCGACCTCAGTGACAATCACATTCGCTCCCATGCCATGAGCACGATTCGCTAATCCACGACCACACCAACCGTAACCTGCAACAACAAAAGTTCTACCGGCTAATAAGACATTGGTAGCTCGAATAATACCATCGACAGTTGATTGGCCTGTTCCATATCGATTATCGAAAAAGTGTTTGGTCATTGCATCATTCACTGCGATGACGGGAAAACCAAGCATATTATCTGCTGCCATCGCCCGTAGTCGAATAACACCAGTTGTTGTTTCTTCAGTACCACCAATGATTTCTGGTAATAAATCGCGATATTCTTTGTGAATTGTGGAAACCAAATCAGCGCCATCATCCATCGTTAAATGAGGACGATGTTCAAGAGCTGCTTTGATATGTTTGTAATAAGTTACATTATCTTCGCCTTTGATCGCATATACTGCGATTTCGTCATTGGTTACCAACGAAGCTGCTACATCATCTTGAGTCGATAATGGGTTTGAGGCAACCAGTACAACATCCGCCCCACCTGCTTGCAAAGTCTTCATCAAATTTGCAGTCTCAGCGGTTACATGAAGACAAGCTGACATTCGAATACCTGCAAATGGTCGTTCTTTTTCAAATCTTTCTTTAATCATTCGTAATACGGGCATTTCTCTTTCTGCCCAATCAATTCGTCTCCGCCCACCTTCTGCAAGCTTTGAATCTTTAATATCGAAATTTGACATCCATTCCTCCACAAATTTAGTATTTAATTTTTATTTGGTCTAACTCACCATAGTCATCGTAATGTAATCGAAATCTGTTAACAAATTCTTCAACTGAATAATGGTGTGATTGTGTTCCATTTTGTTCCAGGCAATAAGCAGCTGATAGAGAACCAATTTTACCGCATAATTCCCAGGAAAATTTTTGCTGATACCCTCTCAAAAATCCACCGCGAAAAGCATCACCTACACCTGTTGGATCAACTATATTTTCAACCGGAAAAACCGGAACAAAATATTCATGATCATCAGCATAAATCACTGCACCCTTATTGCCCAATGTAACAACCAGAAATTTAACAATATTTAATATATCATTCTGGTTCAATCCTGTATGTTTTTGTAAAAGTTGATATTCATATTCATTTACGAATAAAGAATATGCACCTTCCACACCATTTCGAATTTCATCTGGGCTCATCCGAACGATTTGTTGACTGGGATCAAAAAGATATGGGATTTTCATTTGGGTACATTCATCCACATATAAATTCATTGCCATTGGGTCGTTTGGAGAAATCACAACCAATTCAGGTACAAAATCCAATTCTTTTAACGAATATTCCCTGGCAAATGTCATTGCCCCAGGATAAAAACTGGCGATTTGGGAGTTGGCTTTATCTGTATTGGCAAAAAATGAGGCTGTGAAAACACCATCAATTTTCTTAATGTATTTCGTTTCCACGTTGTGGTTATGCAACCAGATGCGATAATCTTCAAAATCCTCGCCCACCGTTGCAAAAACGACAGGTTTATCCGAGCCTAATAAAGCCAATGTATAGGCTATATTCGGAGCAATTCCACCACGTACTTTTGTCATGCTTTCTACTAGAAAGGATAAACTTATGGACTCTAAATTGTCTGGCAAAATATGATCTTTGAAGTAACCAGGGAATTTCATTAAATAATCATATGCGACAGATCCAGTACAGACAATTGACATTGTAAACTCCAAAAAAGAAAAATCACCTTACATAAAAAACGCCCTCTTGACTGAGAGCGAACCATAAAAGCCCGCCTAGTTTAACATAGTAGGAACTCTTTGTAAAGCTCGCACGGTTAGAATTATAAATTAAGACTGATTTTCTTTCTATTATTTGTTACAATTTAGTCTTAGTTAAAAACCTTATGAAAAAAATTATTCTACTTACAATAATAAATTTGGCAGTTATATTAACCAGTTGTTCAGAAACATCCACCGGAGATGTATTGACAATGGATGATAATGAACTCCAGACTACACTGGCAACTACCACATTTACACCCATCCCGACTCCTACTCTCACACCAACGCCCATCCCTGAAGTGAGAATTACACTGGCTGAAAAATCTTTTTTTGAAGGGGATTATCAAGCCGCCATCATTGAACTTCAACAGGCAAAATCGAATGCAACTGAACTTAATCTGAAAGCAGCAGCAGATATTCGTCTGGCCCAGATTTATATCTCTGAATCTCGTTTTTCAGAAGCGCGCAATCTACTGGTTCTTTACCTTAATGAAGAGACCATTGAAAACGAACAAAAAGCCAAAGTTTATTATTATTATGGCGTCAGTCAGGAGAACCTGAATAATCCTGTCGAATCCGCAAAAGGGTACCTGGGTTACACTCAATTTCTGCCAGGTAAATTGGATATCTATATGTTAGAAAAAGCAGGGGATGTTTACTTCCAGGCAAATATGCTGGATGATGCCCTGACTTATTTCAATCAGGCACTCGAATCAGACCAAACTGGTGATACTACCAACATAAAAATTAAGGTTGGTCGTATTTATGCTGCTCAATCAGATTATACAAATGCCATCCGGATTTTTATGGAAGTGCATGATGCCAGCCCAAATGAGTACGTGAGAGCGCAAATGAATTTACTTGCCGGCCAATCATATCTTGCATTGGGATTACCAGAACAGGCTTATGCAAGATTCCAGGAGTCAGTCCAGAATTATCCAAAAGCGTTCGATACCCATTCAGGTTTGGTAGCCTTGGTTGATGCAGGAATTCCAGTCGATGAATTCAATCGTGGATTAACAAATTATTATGCTGGCAGTTATGGATTAGCAATCAATGCCTTCCTTAGATATATGGAACAAAACCCAGATCATAATGGGAATTCTTTGTATTTTGTTGGTCTTTCTTACTTAAAAATGGATGACCCTGTTAATGCTATTTTGAATTGGAATAAATTAATAAATAATTATCCAAACAATATCTTTTTTGTTGATGCCTGGGAAGATATCGCCTATACTCAATGGGCTTACTTGAATCAGTATTCTAGTGGGGCCCAAACATTGTTAGAATTTGCCAATTCATATTCTGGCAATGAAAATGCAGCTGAAGCGATCCTTGAAGCAGGCAGAATCTATGAAAGAAATAATCAATTAACCGATGCAGCCAATACCTGGGCAGAATTAATTGATCTATATCCCCAGTTAGAGATATCCTCAAATGGACTCTTCCTGAGTGCAATTTCAAATTTTAGATTATCAAATTTTGATCAGTCATTATCACAATTTCAACGCTATTTACTACTAACCAGTGACCCTGAAGAAAAAGCTGCAGCATATTTCTGGATTGGTAAAACTTATGACCAGTTAGGAGAGTCAGAAAAATCTACGACCGCTTACCAGATTGCAACAAGTCAAGATCCAGATGGTTATTATTCTGAAAGAGCTCGAGAGATCTTATCAGGTTCTGAACTCCTTTCACCTTTCAATGAAGTTAATTTGCAGGTAAATCTTGAACAGGAAAGATTAATCGCAGAAGTATGGATGCGAAATACGTTTTCGCTTTCCCAGGATACAAATTTTATTACCCTGAGTCCATTCTTCGCGAATGAAACTTTCATTAAAGCCAATGCTTATTGGAATCTGGGATTGTATACACAGGCTCGTAATGAATATGAGATTTTAAGAACGATATACGAAAATGATCCTTTGAATCTTTTTCGATTAACCAATCATTTTCTTGAAATTGGTCTTTATCGATCAGCCATTTATTCAAGCAGGCAAATTTTAGATTTAGCAAATTTGGATGACTTCACATCAATGAATGCACCACTCTGGTTCAACCATATACGGTTTGGTCTTTATTTCGATGAAATCATTGAAAACGCAGCCGCTGAATATAATTTTGAGCCATTACTACTATACAGCCTGATCAGACAGGAATCGTTTTTCGAAGGATTCATAGTTTCATCTGCGGGTGCTAAAGGTTTAATGCAAATCATGCCAGCCACCGGTGAAGAAATTGCCAACATCCTTAAATGGCCTGCCGACTTTCAGGAGAGTGACCTTTATCGACCAGTTATTAATATTCGCATGGGTGCAAGCTACTTATCAAGGATGCGAACTTATTTTAATAATGACATATTTGCGGCACTGGCAGCCTATAATGCTGGTCCTGGAAATGTATCCAATTGGTTGGAAAAAGCCGATAACGACCCGGATTTGTTCTTAGAAATCATTCCATTTGAAGAGACCCGCCGCTATTTGCGTAATATTTACACTTTTTACAGAATCTATGAAACACTCTATGCTGTAAGAACGGTACAATAAATACTTGTATCTATTTCGGTAGATATTACGTCGGTTTTTTGTGTACTTTTGCCAACAACCCATACCAATTTGGAATTATTGAATAAATAACAATTTTGTGTTGATGAAATCTAAATGGTTGGAATAATGCTTAAATTATATATGTTCAGCGACTATCACCGCCTTGCGAGAGTGAAAAATAGATAAATAATATCTGATGTGGAATTTCGATATATAATCATATTTGTACATTCCAAACTGTTTATCCAAATTTTTTCAAGGAGAAAAGGACATGAAAGATTTATTTTAAGGTCAACACGAAGACCATCGTTGCCACCGGGTTAGGCGCAGCAATTTTCACGCTTCTATTCATGTATGTCAAGGTTCCTTCCCCGGTTCCAGAAACCAGTTTTCAGACAGCTTACGGTGTAAGCGCACTTTTTGCCACCCTCTTTGGTCCCATCGCTGGAGCACTAATCTCGTTTATCGGTCACGCGCTCAGCGACGCCATTCAATATGGATCACCTTGGTGGAGCTGGGTCATCGCCAGTGGAGTTTCCGGTTTCATCTTCGGTTTTGCCTTCAAACGAACCAAAGTTGAAGAAGGCGAATTCAAGGGTAAGGACATCATTACATTCAACATTATTCAGGTAATCGGCAATTTCATTGCCTGGGTTATAGTTGCCCCCGTGCTGGACATCCTCATCTATCAGGAACCAGCAAATTTGGTTTTCACCCAGGGCATCACTGCCGCCATCATGAATGCAATAAGTGCTGGCGTGATCGGAACACTATTGCTGATCGCTTACGCAGCCACCCGCACCAAAAAGGGCAGCCTGAGCAAGAAGTAGGGATCAAACCTTTTTGGGCCGTTTTTGGTCAGAAGAAAAGCCCAGACTTTCATGCCAGCAGAGTCTGAGCTTTTTTATTCAATATTGAATGCTTATGAACTCACAACCGATCATCGAATTCACCAACTTCACATTTCAATATTTCAGCCAGGCTGAACCCACTCTGCATGAAATAAACTTGAAGATATACCCGGGTCAGAAGATCCTTATTGTCGGCCCCAGTGGCAGCGGCAAAAGCACGCTTGGTCACTGCTTGAATGGATTGATCCCATTTTCATACAAGGGCGAAGTTCAAGGCAGCTTGAAGATCAATGGCCAGGAAACATCCAAGCTCGATATTTTCAAGTTATCAAAAACTATTGGCACGGTTTTGCAGGATTCTGACGCGCAATTTGTCGGCTTGACAGTGGGAGAAGATATCGCTTTTGCCCTTGAAAATGACAACATACCCACAGATGAGATGCACCAGCGGGTGTGCAGCGTGGCGCAAATGGTGGACATGCACAACTGGCTGACATCTTCCCCCTTCGAGCTCTCCGGAGGGCAGAAACAGCGAACTTCTCTGGCTGGGGTTATGATCGATGATGTGGATATTCTTCTCTTTGACGAGCCTCTGGCTAATCTGGACCCCGCTACAGGCAAGATAGCTATCGAAATAATCGATGATATTCACAAACAATCCGGCAAGACAATCCTGATCATTGAACATCGTCTGGAGGATGTACTGCATCGGTCAGTCGATCGGGTAATTGTGATCAATGACGGACGTATCATTGCCGACATGGATGCCCATTCCCTGGTTGCTTCCGCTGTATTGCAGGAAACCGGCATTCGCGAACCATTGTATGTTACTGCACTTAAATATGCAGGGGTGCAGGTGACAGAGGCGATGCAGGCTGGGTATATTGATACACTCAAGAGCGAACTCTCACGAGAACCACTGAAAATCTGGTACAGGCAAATTCAACCAACCAGGCATTTAAACACCCAACTATCCATCCTGCAGATGGAGAATATCTCCTTTTCCTATGACGGTCTCCGCCCGGTTCTGGAAGATATCAACATCGATATTAAGCAAGGTGAAATGGTGTCAATTGTGGGAAAGAACGGCGCAGGCAAATCTACGCTTTCAAAGTTACTGTGCGGTTTTGAAAAGGAAGACAAAGGGCGCATCCTTTATTGCGGAGAGGATATCAGAACCAAATCGATCAAGGAAAGGGCTGAAATCATTGGACTGGTAATGCAGAATCCCAACCAAATGATCTCCAAACCACTGATCTTCGATGAGGTTGCGCTCGGCCTGCGTTTGCGCCAGGTACCGGAGGATGAAATTACCTTGCGGGTAGAGAAAGTACTCAAGGTATGTGGTTTAGCGCCATTCATCGATTGGCCTATCTCTGCCCTAAGCTATGGGCAAAAGAAGCGCGTCACCATTGCCTCCATTCTGGTGCTTGACCCCAAGATTCTCATTCTGGACGAGCCGACTGCAGGGCAGGACTATCGGCATTACACTGAGATTATGGAATTCCTGGTTGAGATCAACAAGCTGGGTGTGACGATCATACTCATCACTCACGATATGCACTTGATGCTGGAATACACGCCACGTGCTATCGTGTTGGCGGACGGCCACAAGATTGCAGACACCAGCGCCGCTGAAGTGCTGACTGATGCGAAAGTGATCGCTGAAGCCAACCTGAAAGAGACCTCGTTATTTGCTCTTTCCCAAATGGCAGATGTTGATGATGGTACGCAGTTCGTGCAAAGCTTCATTGATTATGAGCGGAGGGTGAAGAACCGATGAACATGAAAATGAAACTCTTCTCATACAATCTGGCTGATACGTTCATTCACCGGCTTTCTGGTCTTACCAAGCTAATTTGCTTCCTGTTTCTTACCTTTGCAGTGATGTATTCCTACGATATCCGCGTCATCCTGGCTGTGATGGTGTTTTCCATCCTGCTAATGCGGTTAGCACAGATTCAGTTCTCACAGGTGCGCTTGATGGTCATTTATGTGCTCATCTTCATTTTTACTAATGCAGTCATCTCGTTCTTCTTCTCGCCCGAGTATGGCACAAGCATCTACGGTACCAGTCATGAGTTTGCCAGCGTGTTTGGCATCTCGCTGACTTATGAGCAGTTGTTTTATCAGGTAACTAAGATGTTCAAATATGCATCGGTCATCCCACTGGGAATGATCTTCCTGCTCACCACCAACCCCAGCGAGTTTGCATCCTCGCTGAATGGAATTAAGGTTAATTATAAGGCTGCAGTTGCTGTGGCATTGACATTACGTTATTTTCCAGATATTCAGCGCGATTACAAAGACATATATTTGGCGCAGCAGGCACGAGGTTTGGAATTATCGCGTAAGGCTAAGTTTTTTGACCAATTCAAGAACTCCCTGCTGATCGTCATCCCGCTCATTTTTTCCACGCTTGACCGCGTAGAAGTGATTAGCAATGCCATGGACTTACGCGGATTTTCCAAGAGCAGGACACGCACCTGGTACACTTCACGCAGGTTTTCGAGACAGGATGCCCTCGCGCTGATTGTTTCCGGGTTGATCTTTATCGCTACCGTATTGGTGTCAATCTTTATCAATCGGAGCCGTTTCTATAATCCGTTCATTTAGAGAAGGAACTTGTAATGAAACCGATATTGGTATATCAAACTGATTTTACATATAAAGAAGGTGCGGTCTGTGCGATGTATGGCGTGGTCAAATCTGTCGACCGCGAGTTGGAAATCATCGACGGCACCCATGAAATCCCCCAGTATGATATCTGGAGTGCATCCTACCGTCTGGCGCAATCGATGATCTTCTGGCCAAAAGGAACGATCTTTGTCTCGGTGGTAGACCCAGGTGTGGGTACACCCCGTAAAGCATGTGTGGCGAAAACAACCGAAGGTTATTTCATCGTTACCCCAGACAATGGCTCACTGACCCATGTCAAAGCCTGGCTGGGTATCAGCGAAGTTCACGAGATTGATCAGAGCGTTAACCGTCTGCGCGGCAAGAACACTGAAAATACCAATGTTTTCCATGGACGGGATGTGTTCTCATATTGTGCTGCCCGTCTAGCCTCTGGCATCATAACCTTTGAAGGCGTGGGACCGACATATTCGGTGGATGAAATCATTACTTTGCCCATCCATGAGGCGGTGCTGGATAATGGTAAGGTACGTGGTATTTTTGAAATTGTTGATCCCAACTTTGGCAACCTGTGGACCAATATCCCCCAGGCGTTGTTCAATGAAGCCGGTTTTGTTTACGGCGATCACTTGAAAATGACTGTCCGGTATGCTGGGGAAGTTGTCTTCCAGCAAACAGTTGCACATTTCCAATCGTTTGGTTTTGTGCCCAAAGGGGATTTAGTCATCTATACGAATGAATTGATGAGGATATCATTGGCTGTCAGCCAGGGCAACTTTATCGAAAGAACGAAGTTTGGGTATGGCAGTGACTGGCAAGTTGAATTTGAGAAATGAGGGTGAAAATAATTGAAATGGCGGCTTAAAATAATAGATGCATCCAGAACGTCATGAGAGGGTGTTTCTTGCCTTAAATCAACTTATTTTGTCTCTGGAGCCAGACTAAGAATGATACCAGAAATGAAACCAGGTTCGATTTAAGAGCCTATCTTTACCGTGCCATCAATTTTCTATCGTGTATTCGAATTTACAGTCGATCAACAAATCTTTTTGTGTATGGAAAATTGGAATAATTGTAATCAATACTTATTTATTCAAGTAAAAAATAAATAAGGCTCCCGGAGGAGCCTAAATCTCTAATTACAGTAATAATCTTAATGGGTTCTCAAGTTGAAAAGCCAATGCTTTCATGAATTCTGCCGCTTCAACCCCATCCGTCGCTCGATGGTCAGCAGATAAAGTAACTTTCATGCGCCAGGATATCTGAATTTCATCACCTATCACAACTGCTTCCTTTTTTGCTGATGAAACAGCCAGTATCGCAGATTCGGGAGGATTGATGATCGCTGCAAAATTCTCAACATCAAACATACCTAAATTGCTGATCGAAAATGTTGAGCCTTCCACATCTTCAGATTTTACTTTTCCAGACCTGACCCTTGTTGCCATCTCTTTTACTTCCTTTGAAATAACGCGTAATGGTTTTACATCAGCATCCTTGACGACGATAGTTAATAAACCACCTTCTACTGCAACAGCAACGCCAATATTTACATTTCCATGTTGTATTAACTCTTTATCAGAGATCGAAGCATTTAAATTTGGAAACTGGTGTAATGTAAGTGCTGTTGCTTTGATAATATAATCATTGATGGAGATTTTTTGTTGTGCAGGTAAGGTTTCATTTACCTGCTTGTAAACGGACATGAGTGGATCAACATCGATGCTCTTCGTCACATAGAAATGGGGAATATTTTGTTTCGATTCAACCATTCTTCGGGAGATTGCCTGGCGAAGTTTATTTAAAGGTTTTCGATTTTCTTCTCTCGAAAGTTCATCAGCTAACCAAATCGTTGCGGGTAAAGGTGTACCCGTTTCAGGTTTCTCCTCAACTGACTTTTCTTTTGCTTTTTCTGGTTTTATTTCTACGATTTGAGAAATTTCCTTTGATCTAGTATCTATGGCTGCTTCTATATCCTTTTTAATGATTCTTCCCCCAGGTCCGGTACCTTCCACTTCAACAAGATTGATCTTGTTTTCTGATGCCATTTTTCTTGCTACCGGGGAAGCCTTTATTCGTTCACCATCATCTTCTTCACTGGTTTCGGTTGATTTATCTTCTGTAGTTTCATCTTTTTTTTCTTGAACGGATTCTGGTTTGAAAGATTTGGGTTCTGGTTTTTTACCTAACAGCAATTCTAGATCTACTTTTTCATCCTTCTCAGCGATTACTGCAATCGGATCCCCAATGGGAACGATTGCATCGGTTTCAACCAATTGACTGAATAGGACACCTGAAAAAGTTGATTCAACCTCAACTGTGGCTTTATCCGTTTCAATCTCTGCCAGAATATCGCCTTTCGCAACATCTTCACCGTCATTCTTAATCCAGCGAACAAGAGTACCCTCTTTCATATCAAAACCCAGTTTGGGCATTGTAACAATTTCAGCCATTACAACACCTCCCTGACAGCCTTAATAATGTCATCAACTTGCGGTAATGCCATTTGTTCCAGATCACGGTTATAAGGAAGAGGCACTTCCTTTTGAGCAACACGTTTTATAGGAGCATCTATATAATCAAATGCCTGTTCATAAATTTGAGCGGAAATTTCAGCGCCAACACCAAAGGATTTCCAACCTTCTTCAACAATGACAGCTCGATTTGTCTTTTTAAATGATTCGATTACAGGCTCAATATCCAGAGGTCTTAATGTGCGCAAATCCACGATTTCTGCTTCAATTCCATCCTTTACCAATTCATCTGCTGCTTTTAATGAAAGTTCAAGCATCTTGCTATATGTCACAATAGTTACATGATCACCAGGTCGCTGTACGGTTGACTTACCAATGGGAACAATATAATCACCCTCAGGAACCTCCCCACGAACCTGATACAAAGTAGCATGTTCAATAAACATAATCGGATCATTTGAACGAATGGCTGCCTTCAATAAGCCTTTAGCATCTGCAGGTGTACCTGGTGCAATAACTTTCAGTCCAGGAAAGTGGGCAAAAATGGCATCAGGGGTTTGTGAATGTGTTGCCCCTAATTGCCGCCCTCCTCCCCCAACAGTTCGGATTACCAATGGAAGAACCATCTGGCCATTGAACATGTAATGCATTTTTGCGGCTTCATTCACGATATGATCCATAGCAGAAAATGCAAAATTGATCGTCATTAATTCTGCAACAGGTCGTGTTCCAGTCATAGCAGCTCCAATCGCTGATCCAATTATGGCTGCTTCAGCAATCGGGGTATCTCTAACTCGTTCAGGGCCAAAATGGTCATAAAAACCTTTTGTAACTGCATATGTTCCACCCCATACACCTACTTCCTGACCCATGATAAATACTTGCGGATCCCGTTCCATTTCTTCCCACAATGCCTGTGAGATGGCCTGACGCATTGTAATTTTTGCCATTTTTACCTCCCTTCTTCCACATAAATATTCTTGAATAATTCTTCTGGTCCTGGTTCGGGGCTGAATTCGGCAAAATAGACAGCTTCTTCAACGATTTCGTGAGCTTTTTTGTCTTCTTCGTTCAACTCTTCTTCACTGGCTATTTTTTCTTTCAACAGATATTTTCGGTAGATGCCAATTGGATCATTTTCTTGCCATTTCCGAATTTCTTCCTGTAGACGGTATCGTTCCGGATCCCCCATTGAATGTCCTCTAAATCGGTAAGTATTAATTTCCAAAAATTGTGGTCCTGATCCGCTTCGGATTTCTTCAATCATTTCGAGCGCTTTTTCGCGAACTTTCATAATATCCATGCCATCCACATTGTCATTTTTCATGGCATACCCATCCGCTTTTTGTCTGATTTCCGAAACAGCAGAAGCTCTTTCAACGGTTGTACCCATACCATACTGGTTGTTTTCACAAACCCAAAGAACAGGCAACTTCCAGACTTTTGATAAATTCATCGCCTCATGGAAATAACCAATATTCGTTGCTCCGTCCCCAAACATACAAATTGTGACACCATCATTTTTTTGATAAACATCCCCTAAGGCCAATCCTGCGGCAATAGGAAGGTGTGCACCTACAATTGCGTGACCACCCCAAAAATTCTTATTCACATCCGCCAGATGCATAGAACCACCCTTACCACCGGATACACCTGTCGCTTTTCCCAGCAATTCTGCCATTACATCTTTTGCGGATAATCCACAATTGATCGCCACGCCATGATCACGATAAGCGGTGATGACTCTGTCTTGCGGTTTCCTGGCTGAAATCAATCCTGTGCTGACTGCTTCCTGACCAATATAAAGGTGTAAAAAACCGCCAATTTTTCCCTGTTGATACAGTTCCGCAGATCTTTCCTCCAAAATTCTGATAACAACCATTTGTTGGTATAGATCAAGATGTTCTGATTTTTCCATCTTTGTTATTACTCCTATCTTAAAGTTCATGTATTTTTTATGAACTTTATTAATTTTTCTAGTAAAATTCCTTCTACAATCCTGAAAAAAATTATATCAAATGTGTACAGTTCCTGTTTAGATTGTACATGGATTTTACACAGATAACAGTTGATTAAACAAAGAAAGGTTTGGAAAAATTCCAAACCTTTCTTTGCTATTTGTAATTTAATTATTTTGGTTGATGTTTTATGGCAGCATGTGCAGCAGCCAATCGGGCTACTGGCACTCGGAATGGGGAACAGCTAACATAGTTTTGTCCAATTAAGTGACAAAATTCTATTGAACTTGGATCACCACCGTGCTCGCCACAAATACCAACTTCCAATTCAGGTCGAACTTTACGGCCTTTTGAGACAGCGATCCGCATTAAATCACCAACACCTTCTCTGTCAATTGTCTGGAATGGATTCTTTGGCAAAATTCCATCTTCAACATATTTCAACAGGAAACTTCGTTCAGCATCATCACGACTGTACCCGAAAGTCATTTGTGTTAAATCATTGGTACCGAATGAGAAGAATTCCGCCACTTCTGCAATCTCATTTGCAGTAACAGCTGCACGTGGGATTTCTATCATAGTACCAAATTTATAATCAAATTTGACTTTCTTCTCGTCCATAACTTCTTTAGCGATCGCTACCAATCGAGGTTGGATCACATTGAGTTCATTTACATGACCGGTTAATGGAATCATAACCTCTGGTTTTGGATGGACACCTTTCAATGCAACATTTGCAGCTGCTTCCATGATGGCTCGTACTTGCATTTCAACGATTTCTGGCATAACAATACTAAGGCGTACACCACGTAAGCCCATCATTGGATTGCTTTCATGCATGGATTCAACAGCATTTAAAAGTTTCTCCAATTCCTGCACGGATTTGGATTCTCCTTTGCCAAGGAAATAATCTGCCATGCTTTCAACACGTTTTGTAATAATCTGATCTCGTAAATCTTCAGCAGCTGGTAAGAACTCGTGTAATGGCGGATCAATTAATCGGATGATTACTGGTAAGCCATCCATGGCGGTGAACAAACCTTCAAAATCCTTGCGCTGATGTGGCAGTAGTTCGTTGAGGGCTTCAGTTCGTTCTTCACTGGAGTCTGCAAGAATCATTCTTTGTACACTGGGAAGACGTTCTTGTTCAAAGAACATGTGCTCTGTTCTACATAGCCCAATACCTTTTGCGCCATATTGTCTGGCACGCTGAGCATCTTTTGGATAATCAGCATTTGCCCAGACCTGTAAACCAAGAGTCGGGAACCCTGGACCTTCTCCAGAACGTACACCAGGGGTAGCACAGATTTCATCTGCCCAATCCAATAACTTTAACAATTCAGTTTGTTCGTCCAGTGAAGGAGCAAATTTCTCTAATTGACCGAGATATACTTCACCGGTCGTTCCGTCAACTGAAATCCATTCACCTTCTCGAACTACCACATCACCAACAAACATAAGTCGGCGGTCCAAATCAATTTTCACAGACGATGCGCCAACAATACAGGGCACACCAAATTGTCGTGCAACCACAGCTGCATGGGATGTAGCTCCACCTTCACTTGTCAAAATACCCTGGGCTGCTAACATACCATGAACATCATCTGGTTTGGTAAAAGGACGCACCATAATGGTTTGTTGGTGCTCTTCTTTTGCCATCCGTTCTGTTGTGTCAGCATCAAAATAAACACGACCAACGGCTGCACCAGGAGAAGCATTTACACCACTACAGAAGAAACGCCCACTATCTTTTGCCTGATTTTTATTCTCCAGGTTGAATTGGGGGTGCAATAATGTATCAACCTGTTCTGGGGTAACACGAGTTACGGCTGTGCGCTTATCAATTAATTTTTCTTCGAACATGTCAACAGCGATTTTTACTGCTGCATTGGCGGTTCGTTTTCCATTACGAGTTTGTAGCATCCACAATCGGCCACGCTCAATGGTAAATTCAACATCCTGCATGTCCTGATAATGTCTTTCAAGTTTGTTAACAATTTCAATAAATTGATTGTATGCTTCCGGCAAAGTTTTAGCCATATGTTGAATCGGCTCTGTATTTCGGATGCCAGCAACCACGTCCTCACCCTGGGCATTCAGAAGATAATCACCATATAGTTTGCTTTCTCCTGTAGCAGGATTTCTCGTAAAAGCAACACCAGTACCGGAATCCCAACCCATATTTCCGAAGACCATTGTCTGTATATTGACTGCAGTACCCAAGTTATCTGGGATATCTGTAGCTCGGCGATAATCAACAGCTCTTTTACCCATCCATGATCTGAAAACTGCTTCTGTTGCTAGTTTCATTTGTTCATAAGGATCCTGGGGAAAATCATATCCTTGCTCTTTACGGACAACTTTCTTGAACTCTTCGGTCAAGTATTTTAAATCTTCTGTTGAGAGATCAGTATCCGCTACAATTCCTTTTTTGTTTTTGAAACCATCGAATACATGTTCAAAGGCTTCATCGGAAATACCCAGTACAACTGAGCCAAACATCTGAACCAGACGACGATAAGAATCATACACAAATCGTTCATTTTCAGTTAATTTGACCATTGCCTGAGCTGTTTCATCATTTAAACCAATATTCAGGACGGTATCCATCATCCCAGGCATGGAAAACTTCGCTCCTGATCGACAGGAAACCAACAATGGGTTTTCGGTTCCACCAAAAACCTTTCCTGTGGCTTTTTCAACGTCTTTCATAGCGGCAAGAATTTGATCCCATAGTCCTGCCGGGAATTCTTTATCTAGTTGATAAGCATTGCATGCTTCTGTTGTTACTGAGAAACCTGGGGGAACTGGAACACCAATTCTTGTCATATCAGCAAGATTCGCACCTTTTCCACCTAAAAGGCCTCGAACACCTTCCCAATCTCCACCTACAGAGCCAATAGCCTGGTCAATTTCGTGGAATAGAAAAACCCATTTTTTATCAGACATATATTCCTCCTAAAGAATAATATTATTTTTCTGGTTAAAACAAACCTGTTGGTTTGCTAAAAATCGCACTAATCGATAATTTTACCATAAAGGTTGTGTGGTTTTGATTTCACACGTCATAATTTGTCAATCGATTTAAACATAAATTTCAAATTATTGGGGATTTGGAGATATTCAAATCTGACTTTACAAATTTGCTAGGATTAACCACAAACTCCTTTTTTTTGTGTAAATTACATGCATGAAGTAATACGCACTACAAATGGTCGTTTTAGTAATTGCTGGAGGATACATGCATAGAGTTTTGGTCATTGATGACGATCCTGGTATGACAGATTTATTAAGAATAATATTATCTTCTAATCAAATGGAAGTTAAAGTAGTAAATGATGGCCAGACTGGACTAAATAATCTTCATAACTACTTACCAAACATCATTATTCTGGATCTCTTAATGCCTGAATTGGATGGCTGGCAAGTATGCCGCAAGATCAAACAAATTAATAATACGCCAATTCTAGTTCTCTCAGCAGTAGATAGTCCATCGATGATTGCACAAGCTCTGGATGCGGGTGCAGATGATTACCTTATTAAACCCGTCACCAGTACTTCTCTCATTGCTCATATTAATAATCTGGTCAAAAGAACCACCGGTGAATTAAGATTAACCAATACCAGAACCTAAAACCAGATAATTCGTAATCAGTCGGAAATTCATAGTAAAATATGAATGAATATGTAAGAATTATTTCCTGATTTTCATCTTTCATTATTGTGAGGGTAAATTGCAAACTTGTTCAAAATGCTTTCATATTTCTCCAGATAACGAATTAAATTGTCAAAATTGCGGTGCTGATTTGAGCGAATTTTCTGAACACGCAATTCACAGAAAACAATTGATCGACAATCCAAGGGTTACATCGATAAGAATTAGTGTAGGAAAAAATGCTTGCCCAACCTGTCGCCTGACAGAAGGTGTTTACAATAAAGAAAATCTTCCCCATTTACCAATAGAAGGGTGTTCAGGCCCTAGAGGTTGTGAGTGTTCCTATGCTCCAATTTTGGATGAAATCTTCCCCTAAAAAAGTCTGATCATATCAAAAAAGTATTTAATTTAAATTTTCTTTTTGAGTCACAAGGAAATTTTTAGCATCCTTGTGACTTTTTATATTTCCATTGATTGTTTCAATCTTTAATTGATTGAGCCACCATCCAATTTTCTTTCCATCATGAATTTTTAAAATTTTCATTACATCATGACCATTAATAAATGTAGGTGGATTAATCCATTCATCATAATGATAAAAATATGCATCCAAAAAATATCGGCTTAATTCAAGACTTTTATGCCAATCGGTTTCATTCAGCGTGAATTCATCTCGAGCTAATGCATAAGATATTGATATTAGGCACGCTGCAACACCTGAAAACCTGCTTTTATTGAAATACAAAAAAGTTAGTTCCGGATTCAATTTCGCATTCTGCTGAATTATGCTTGTAATCATTCCAATCCCTGAATAAAAATCATACATCCATTTCTTTTCAGCTGAAGAAAGAACCAGTTCTTTAGCAGCATTTTCAACCAGCCCCTCTAATTTTTCAGGTTTTTGGTCGAAAATATTCAGTTCATTTTGTGTTGATGTGTTTTGAATGTATACATAATAAAGAATGCAAGTAATTATCAATGATTTCAAGCTTCTATCTTGATGAATATTGGATTCAAAATAAGCAGCCAATCGATCACGAAATCGGCCTAAACTCATCACCAATTCTCCCTGGCGAAAATCCATTGCTCCTTCGGGAGAGTAAGTCCCAATGATCAGATGATCAAATTGAGATAATTTCTGAATGCTGCCTATAGCATGATCCAATAAAAAGGTTGAATTCTTTTTTGTTGCTTTATTAAATCCAGGAAAACAATATTCTAAGAGGTTTAGATGATCCAGTATCCGGATTGCTATATAGGAATGAGGAAGATCGAAAATTCTAAACAATTCATCTCTTTTTCGTTCTGCTGAGACATCAATTAATTTACTTGCTGAGGATTTAATGGCACTAATCGTTGCTGATGATATTTTCCAATCAAATTGAACAGCCAGACGTATTGCCCGTATAATACGCACTGGATCATTTTCTAAACTATCGGGTCTACATATTTGTAATATTTTTTTATTGAGATCCATCACCCCCTGAAGAGGATCAATTATTTTGGTCCGATCTTGTAAGTCGATGGCTATTGCATTTACCGTAAAATCCCTGAATGCGAGATCTTCCAGAATATTGTTCTCTCGGGTAGCAACGATGTCAATCCATCTTCTTTTTCCGGTTTGGGATTTATAAATTATTCTGGCAGTTTGAAACTTCAGATTAAGCATAAAAAAAGAAGCGTTCAAATAATCAGCTACACGCTTTGCATAATCTCGCACGTTCCCACAAAAAGATAAATCGATATCATGAACTGGACGGTTCATGAGAATATCACGAACCATTCCTCCGACCATATATACTTTTTCATTGGAAAATAAGTTAATTAATAAGGCAGAAAATATTTCTTCTGTTTCGGAATCATATTGATAAGTCATTCGTTTTGTTTAGACTTTACAATTTTATACTTCTCTTCATCAACAACACCCACAAATGGCAGGTTTCGATACAGATCATCTAAATCCAATCCGTAACCAAATACGAATTTATTTAATATGGGAAATCCAACATACTTAACAAAAACTTCTATTTCCCTTCTATCAAATTTATCTAATAATGTACAAACTTGAAGACTTTTGGGTTTTCTGGAAGATAGTAATTCTAAAACAGATGATAATGTATGACCACTATCGATGATATCTTCAACGAGAATCACATCCCGATCATGTATATCAGTGTTGAGGTCATGAGATATTCGAACCTGACCACTTGATGCACGCAAACCTGAGCCATAAGATTCAACAGCCATAAATTCGATGGCATGTGGAATTTTTATTGCTCTCATCAAATCGGTTAAGAACATTACTCCACCTCTTAGAATACATATTAAGACAAGACTGGATGAATTCGCATAATCTTTAGATATTTGTTCCCCTAATTCTAAAACTCTTTTTTTCAGGCTTTCTTCAGAAATTAGAATTTCAGATAAAAATTCCTGATACCTTTCCATTTTGTACCTCTTTATTTTCTGGGGACTTTATGGTGTAACCGGCAACGAGCTTCATACATTTCTGATGCACCTACAATAATAATTGGATCATCGTAAAAGGCAGGTTTTCCATTGACTAACCGCTGTGTTCGTGCAGCGGGTTCTCCACACACCATACAAATTGCCTGGAATTTATCAACATGCTCAGCGATAGCCATCAATGTTGGCACAACACCGAAAGGTTCCCCGCGAAAATCTGTATCTAAGCCTGCACAAATCACACGTTTTCCTTCATTAACCAATCTTTGAATGATGTCAAGGATATCTGGATCAAAAAATTGAACCTCATCAATTCCAACAACAGTAGTATCCTGGTTAAGTTTCTCCAGAATATGCGAAGATTTTTCGATCGGGAGGGCTTCAAAAGCAGCACCACTATGGGATGCAACTTTAGCAACCTGATATCGTGTATCAATAATCGGTTTATAAACCTGTACTTTCTGGCGAGCAATTTCTGCTCTTCTCAGTCTGCGAATCAATTCCTCGGTCTTCCCACAGAACATTGAACCGCAAATTACTTCGAGAGATCCGGTGTGATGCTTCATGATTACCTCGCTTAAATTATGTTCTATACCTATTTTATCCAAGAAATAAAAAAAGCAGCTGGTTTAGGGCTGCTTTAAGTAAACTAAATTTTTACTTACTTGGTCGTTTCAGGTACTTCATAACCAAGTGAGCGTAATCGTTTCTTCAGATCGATTAAAGATTTTCGACCAAAACCGTCAACTGCCAATAATGCTTCGTCGCCTTTTTGAAGTAATTCAAAAATCTGACCAACATTCGTTAACTCTGCTTTGAGTAAAGCATCGGTAGCTCGAGTTCCCAATTCTAATTCAGAAACGGGGCGATCCAAAGAAGTTTTGGATTCTTCACGTTCTTTTTTGGTCTCGATATACTCCTGGCGAGCTTGTAATCGTTTGTAGAAGCGATCAACCTGACCTTCAATGTCAATAATCCGTTGCTGTTGCCCGGTGAAGAATGGATGACAAGCGGAACAAACCTCAGTTCGTATTTCTTTGCGGGTTGAACCAGTTTTCCATGTGTTTCCACAAGCGCAGGTTACTACTGCATCCGGATAATATTTCGGATGGATATCTTTTTTCATTGTCTTGACCTTCCTAATAAATGCTACTTCCGTTTCTTCTTGTGCGAAAAAACGGGTAACAGAATTTAAAGCTGAGCTTCAGCGGGTAGAACATTTACACGCTTGCGGCCATCCGGTAGAGACTCAAAAACAACGACACCTTCAATTGTTGCAAATAATGTATCATCACTACCACGACCAACATTTTGTCCGGGTTTGATGCGTGTTCCACGCTGCCGAACAAGTATGTTTCCAGAAATTACTTTCTGACCAGCATATTTTTTAACACCAAGTCGTTGTGCATTACTATCACGACCATTGCGACTTGATCCGCCACCTTTTTTATGTGCCATAATACCTACTCCAACTCAATCGAATTAACCATCAAACGGGTGTATTGTTGGCGATGGCCGGTCTTTACCCGAATGCGTTTCTTGGGTCGATACTTAAAGACAACAATTTTTGGACCCTTGACATGGGAAACAACTGTTGTTTTCACTTTTGCCCCATTCAATTCTGGAGCACCGACTTTGACCTCATCATCATCAACAAACAGTAAAACCTGATCTAAATCAACCTGTTCGCCAACTTCTACGGGCAAGAGATCCACTTCTATTGCGGTCCCTTCGACGGCTTTGTATTGTTTGCCGCCACTTTCGACAATTGCATACTTCATTTATCTCTCTCCATCTTCACTTCACCATGGATCCCGCGAACTTATGACGCCGAAATATGGGGAAGCTGGATTTACATTTATTTACCCCAGCTTTAGCCGGGGTTAGCGTCAAATATTATACAGGCATCATGAAAAGCTGTCAACGTTTACGATTCTACGATTGACAATCTTTTTCATTCTATTTACGAATCTGACGTAATTTTCGAAAATCTCCATCACGAATCGTGATGCCTTTTGCATCCAGGTGTTCCAAAAATGCTAAAGCGTACTTCCTGGATGTTTGAAATTTATCTCTGAATCCGGCTACTGTAAGAGAGCCTGAGCGTTCAATCTTTGCAATAACCCAATTTTCCATTTCCAGGTAATTTTCATTTAAAAACGCAACATCATTTCCAACAGAAATCAGGATTTTTTCAACCTGCAAATAATTGATGATTTCCTCACCATGAAAATCGATATTTTCCTTTAAGCTGGGTGGAGAATAAGGCGAATCCGAAAATGCCTTGATGATAGAAAGTTTTGCTTTAACCTGCGAAGGGTTTAGATTGGGAATAAAATTCTTCAAGCGAATAAAATTTCCGTGTAACTCAATAAAATTTATCTCCTGAAATAAATTTAAGAACAGCAATGAATACCGATTGCTCCAGTTTTAGCCTGCTTTTTAACTCTTCTTTTGGTATTCCAACTCGTAAATTGAATTGGTTGTGATAATTCTCCAACAGTAATGAGGTCTTATTCTTTTTGTCATTAAACCAGATTGAGGAACATATCGTTAAATTAGGTTTTTTAAATACGTCCCCTTTTTCTAATTGAAAAATCTGTTTGTCTTCCACGAGATTGTTCCAGAAATCTTTAATCACGGAATGCTCTAATTTCGCTTTTTTTGATACCGCATCAAAAGTTCCAACCCCTACATCCTGAATTGCCTGGAGGAAAATTTCATCAGGTGTACCTCTCAAATATGCCTCCAGTTGTTTAATGACATCCTGTGAATATCTCTTGTGCCTCCGAGGAGGATTTGGATTTACAATCATTCCCCCACCGATAGTTTCACCAGGTGAAGGTATACGGATTATAAATCGATCCCCACGAATACCAACAATCGGTAGTACCGGTTCAATTTGTACCCACCCATTTTCTCCAGGTTTGATTTCATCTTTTCCTAAAACTCGTATTCTGGATAATACTTCTGAAGCGCCAATAAATAACTTGACAGTCTGATTATGTTTTACTGAAAAGTTTGAAGAAGATAATATTCTTAAATCCGCATCAAATCGTTGGGTGGGTTGATATTTGTTCACACTTGCCAGAACCTGACCACGTTGGATTTCATCCACATTGATACCTGAGAGGTTAACCGCGGTTCTACTTCCCGGGGAAGCAATCTGCTCATTCTTTTTGTGAGTTTGCAATCCTCGGATTCTAACTTTGTTTCCACCTGGCAACAATTCTACTTCCTGAGCAACTTGCAAACTCCCATCTAAAAGTGTACCTGTCACAATTGTTCCAAACCCGGTGATTGAAAACACTCTATCTATTGGAAGTCGTGCTCTTCCAAAATCAGGTTTTGGATCTACAGTTGTTAATAATTCTTGTAATGTATGAATTAATTGATCAATCCCTGCTTTTGTATGAGCCGAAACACGAACGATACTTGCGTGTTCAAGAATAGTGTTTTTGGTTGCATCTCGTACATCCATCTCAACCAGGTCAAGCCAATCAGGATCATCAATCAAATCTATTTTTGTCAGAACAATAATTCCATTTTTCACCTGCAATAAATCCAGAATTGCCAGGTGCTCTTTTGTCTGTGGCATCACCCCTTCATCTGCCGCTATGACGAACAAAGCAGCGTCTATTCCCCCGACACCCGAGAGCATATTCTCGATAAAATCTCGATGACCAGGAACATCAACAATCCCCAATTCTTCTCCGTTGGGTAATTTCAGCCAGGCAAATCCCAAATCAATTGTCATTTGCCGTAATTTTTCTTCTTTGAGGCGATCAGGGTGTATACCGGTTAGCGCATTGATTAATGTCGATTTTCCATGGTCAACATGGCCTGCAGTCCCAATGACATACATTATTTACGATCTCTTTGTGTCGAAATTATCAGTAAAATCTTCGTTTACCTCTTTGATAAATTTAAATAAAGACTGTAAAGATCTCTCATTCGATTGGACAATTTGATTGGTTAAATCATTCAACTCTTGTGAAATTTCCTCTAATTGTAATAATCTATTTTCAAATTTTTCAAAGATTCGGTTGGTCTCCTGATATTGTTCTTCTTGAGAAATCATATAATTTGACCATCGTTTTTGATCGTCTGCCTTGAATGAAATCCAATCCTGTCGCATTCGATCTTCTACCAATCGTTGCATTTCGGTTATTTCATTTATACGGCGTTCAAACTTTTGTGTAATCTCTTCAAATGCTGCCTGTGAGTGCCTTATAGCTCTCTGAGTAGCATCTAAAGTCTGTAACTGTTCATCAAGGTTGATTGCCTGGTTACTGATCACTTCAAATCGTGATTGCCATTCTTTCCAGGTTCGATCTCTTTCTACTTGTAACATATTATTTTTCTCTATGAAAGCTACCTGTGATTGTTTCCGTTCGGTTTCAGAATTCAGTATCTCATTCTGACGCATCTCAATTTTTCGCAAATTCTCAGTCGCTAAATCGATTTTCCCTCTTTGCTCCTCAATCCTTTTCCGGGTTGAAGAAATTTCACCTTGTAAATCAAGTATCCTTTTGGAATCTTGACGGACATTTTCCTCTAGAATTTTATGAGCCCGGCGATATTCCTCATCAGATCGTTTAATTTCTAGAATCTTTTTCTCAAATTCACCAATCAATTTGATTAACCTATGTTCTTCTTCTTCTCGTGCCTTAATATCTTTTTTCATTTCAGGCAACACTTCCATAGCTTTGCGAACATTCGCTATTGAAGAGTTCAATGATTCAATATCGGCTAACCGGATTTTTTCTATCTCTCTATCTTTTTCGATTCTTTGTTTTTCAATACTTTCAATTGCTCTTGTATATTCAACCCTTAATTGAGATATGGCTGCATCAACAGTATCAAACCTGGTTGGGATTGTTTTTAAGCGATTTAACTCATTTGTAATTTCACGAATTTCTTGAAGAAAGGTTGTATTGTTTCCTTCAATTTTCCGTAATCGATCATCTAAGGACGCAATGATTAACTTATCTTTTCTTCTTTCTTCGTCCAACCATTCTAAACGCTTGATTAATTGTTCAAAATCCATCTATATTCTCCATAAGGATCTTTATGCTTCGTATTGCGAAAATTATACCATTCAGAAAAATTGTTGACTTTTCTATTTCAGGTTAGCGAACGCAGATAGGATTTCCAAAAATGGATTTAAAACCAGACTTGGAAAGATTCCCATTGTTAATAATATTACGACACCAAATGAAAAGAATATTTTTTGTAATAGTGATTCGGATTCAGTCTTATATGCGGTATCTTGCTTAGAGAATATGATTGCCAAGAACCTGAACCCAGCAACAAATAATCCGAAAAGACCAATGGAAACAAAAATAATTGACGAAATTGATATTTGACTCAACCCAATTAATATGGGCAACTTCGTTGGGAAACCTGGCAATAAAGGAAGCCCTGAAAATGTGAACCACCCCAGGAGAAATCCAACCATAGTGTAAGTAGATTTATAAAATTCACCCCGAAAGGCGTCAATATCCATATTTAATTCTTTATTTTTCCAAATCGAAATTGCTAATGTACAGATAGCAATTCCAATAATTCTTGGAATCAATACCAATATATAAGATTGCCAACCAATAACCTGATTCAAACTCAACGCTAATAAAGAAAAACCAATTTCAACCATAACCGCATATCCAATTAATCGAGTTAATTCTCGCTGAAATGCAGCAAATAGTCCTCCAAGAACAATCATAATAATTCCTAAAACCTGGCTAATTGTTAATAATAATGCTTGTTCTCTAAGCCAGCTGAAAGTATTAAAAAAGTCCAAAAAAAATATCAGAATAGTTGTTGGAATCATACTGAAAATAAATCCAGCGGAATATGGATGACCATCTCTGGCTAATAATGGCACCCAGGTGTGAAATGGAAAGATTGCCAACCATAAACCTAAGCCGATGGCTAACAATACCCCGGCTTGAAAATATGTTGCCTGACTATCCACACTGGACGGAGCTGAATCAAAACCCCATCCAGAGAATAAAATGAATGGAACTGCCAGAGTTTGAAAAACCAGAAATCTTATGATTCCTTGTTTTACTGGTTGACCTCTCTGGAAAAATATTGGGATACTGATAAGTACCGCAATTTCAATAATCAATGCCGCATATAAAAATGGCTGAACTGATAAAGCAGCTACAAACAAAGTAATCATTGCTAAAACATTGGGGACAAAAAAACTATTAGTCCCTGAAATTCTGGATCCAACAATCCAAAAAGCACACATAGCAAACATAAGTGCAACAATGAAACGCTCGCTATCTGTAATTACAAAATTTCTTCCTAATATGGTAAATGTAGACGAAATTTCCATTGATATGGGACCAAGAGGAAATACGCTCCCTATCCGAAAAGTCAATGCCAACAAAGCTAAAAATGCACTGATTCCACCACCAACTATTAAGCTTAATAATCGGCTTGCCCTTAAGAAGAAGAGTATTAAAGAAAAAATTATTGGTATACCAATCCAGATAATTGGAGCGCTCAAACAATTTCTCCTTCTTCTTGTTGAATAAATAGGACACCAACCAATGCTATGCCTAATGTAATTATGACCAAAAATCCTGTCACCAAAACCGATTGTTCTACCCCAGCATAAAGAACCTCAAAACCGGAAAATGCTGTCAATAATCCAAAAATTATTCGTATTGGCCTTAAGGACATCCCAATTTGCAATATACCCATTATTATTAGAAGAACACCTCCCCAAATAAGTGGATCTGGAATTGGTAATCTTATTTTGATACTTTGCATGATGGAAAAACTAAAAATCCAGATGATAAGTACGATAACCAATTTAAACCTTTGTTCTACTTTTTTATCTTCAACCAATAATTCAGAATCTTCCTTAACTGATGAGCCAAGGATCGCACCCGCCATCCAACCAGCAATTAATTTTACGACCGCTAAACCAATTGGCCAGACTTGCAGCACCATCCAAAAGACTGAAACGTAAATGGCCGCCATTGCAAGGATATTCCAACGCCATTTTTTATTGATGAACAAAATTAAGGACGACAATCCTGCTAATAAAACTGGGAGAATATCAATTAGAGTGGTCATTTTAAGATAAATCTCCTGAGGTTATCAATGTAATAAGCATGACCAGGAACACAATGACCCAGATAATGCCACCCTGACCCTCCAGAATATTTGTAAACACGTTAACAATACGTTGGATCAATCCCAGAAAAGACCAAATAAGATCATAAATCCAGCGTAAACTCAAAAACCTAATGATAAAATTTCCAATTGGATTAAGGATTCTTTGCAAAAAATCTGCATACTGGGTTTCTCTTAGGAATTTTCGAATTAAAAACAAAATGATAAGGGGCAATAGAAATGCAACGATACTTGCATATAATATCCCTGAAATATACCAATTGAGGTCACTGATAAGGAAAATCAGCCATTGGGATAGGATCAAAATGAATAATCCCAATGGATATGTCAACCAAATCCATCTTTCTTTCTGAGATAACAATGCATCAGAAATGGTTGCGTGTCGAATATAACCAAGAACAATGAATGATATCGAAAAAATCATCAAGAAATTTCGGAATAATCCAGCCGAAATAATGATTCCTTGCCAACCAATCGCTGATGGTGTGAAAGGTAAACCTGTAATACCAATAACAGCCAATAAAGGTATGATTGTTAATTTTCTTCCTCTGGCAGAATACAAAAATAAAACAGACCCACTTAAAATTAAAGCCAAAGTCCAGGCAAGGGTCGCTATTTGGTTTCCATTGATGGAAGAATAAATTGCCAGTCCAGCCATAGTGACAATCCAATATGGGCGCCCTTCCAATTCTGTTGAAGATCCATACCACATAATAGCCCCAAATAATATGCCTACAACCGCCAAAGATAACAAGACACTCTGAACTCTTTCATCAAAGGTTCCCATCGGTAACCGCAACAAAACGATCATTGAAGTTGTCACACTAACCATTCTGATCGAATTTCCCAAACCACGTCGAATAGGTGAGCCGCTAACAAAAGGCAAGTTGAATGGAATTACCCCTAATCTCAAACCTACTGCTAATAATATGATGAAGCCGATGGAATTTGCTTCCTGACCAATCCTCAGTGGGGTACCCTGTTCATAACTAATTAATAAACCAAAAATAAAAATGAACAAGCCGAGTATTTTTACAGCAAAAGACACAACAATTTCATTAATTTTTTGGTCAGAAGTTACATTACGAACAAGAATAAGAAATTCGATTATATCCACCAATGCCCAAACCAAAAGAATCGTAATAATGCTACTGGTTAATACCGCCAGAATTCCGACAGTATAAACAAGATATAAACCAGACCATACAACTGGGGATGGAATTTCATCTAAACGTGATGAATCAGTTATTATCACCGCTGTCTGTACCGCACACAATGCAAGCATTAAAGGCCATGATAAAGAATCTAATTGAAGTTTGATCGCGTTTTGAGTGATTTCACCAATTGGAAACCAATCAGGAAAATTAATTTGTAAAGGGTAAAGCCACCGTAAACCTAAAATAAATCCCCAATTCGCGAGAGAAAAAATTGTGGCTATAAGCCAAACCCGTCCGATATTTGCCTTAATTCTTGAAAGAAACAGGATAACAGCTGCTGCAAATAGATTAAAACCAATTGGTATAAGGGTGATCATAGATTTAATTAAAGTATCGGGTTGAATGGTTTACGTTTGATAAATTTCCCATTCCCAGCTTTTCCATACCAATTTTTACCATCCACCAGACATTTTCCTCTTGAGAAAACTTTTTCTGGATAACCTTCTAATTCCCACCCCTCATATAGATTATAGTCCGTTCGCTGATGAGACCATTCGCGTCCATAAGATACTTTCATATTCGGATCCCATATCACTATATCAGCATCACTCCCAGGTTGAATTACTCCTTTTTGAGGGTAGAGACCAAAAATTTTGGCTGGATTGGTGGAAGTAAGTGCCACAAATTGATGCACTGTGATTCTGCCCTTTACAACACCCTCCGTCCAAAATATGGGTAATCTATCACCAACTCCCGGCAAACCGTTTGGAATTTTGGTAAAGTCATCTTTCCCTAATTCCTTACCAGGTATCTTTACTTCCATTCCTTCATAAAGAATGGGTTGTGTTCCATCAAAGAAAAACGGGCAATGGTCTGTTCCCAATACTTGAATTGTTCCATCTATAATTCCCTGCCACAACCGTTCGTTATCTTCCTTAAAACGCATAGGAGGTGAACAAATCCATTTGGCACCATCCGCTTGTTTTAGATTTTCTACTGTAAAAAACAAGTACTGAGGACATGTCTCTCCCATGACCGGGATTCCTAGATCCCGTCCATAAGCTAGCTGATCAACCTCACCTCCAGCGTTCATATGAACAATATATAAAGGAGCATCGGTGTGAGCAGAAAGTGAAATTCCCCTGGAGACAGCTTCTACTGCACCCCAGGCAGGCCTTGTATATGCATGCCATTCAGGGGTGGTATGACCGGCTGCTAACGCTTCCTGAACAAGGATATCAATAATATCGCCATTTTCGGCGTGCAGCATCATTAAAAACCCATATTCTTTTGCTATGCGCATCACTTTAAAAATATCTACATCTTGTAACCTCAAAGTGGAGTTATAAGCGGTAAATACTTTTAATGAGGTAACTCCAATATCAATGAGCGCAGGAATCTGTTCAGCAACCTCTGAATTGAAATTAGAAATATTCATATGAAAACCATAATCAATCGCTGCTTTCGGTTCAGATTTTTTAAACCAATCAGATATATCTTTTTTCAGATCATTTCCAGTTTGAGGAACAAAGTCGAGAACTGTAGTTGTTCCACCAAATGCAGCCGCTTTATGTCCAGTGTAGTGATTATCAGAGGAAACCGTATTAAACATGGGAAGATCAAAATGGGTATGCACATCTATTCCACCAGGAAGAATTAATTTTCCATGCGCGTCAATGATTTGATCAACACCTATGGTTGACAAATTTATTCCGATTTGCACAATTTTTTCGCCATCAATTAGAATATCTGCTTTACATTCATCAGATGCAGAAATTATTGTTCCTCCCTGAATAATTTTTTTCATTTTTTCCTCATCTTGTCAATCAAGAATTATTTATCCTCTTTGATTTTATCCCATTCCAGAAGTATCTTCAAAAAATCGGTTTCAAATTTTTCAAAATTATCTTCAGTTTGATAATATTGACCGTTTTTTTCTGCTCTTTCCTTCAGTGATTTCCATAGAATTTCCCGCTCTTCTCCCTCAACCACCAGATCACGAACCGAAGATGCATTCTTGAGCAAAAATCCGGTGGTGTACAAAAACGTGATTCTTCGCCAGCGATCCGCATGGATGGGATTATCAAGAAGGATCAAATCTCCAATCTGAATCTTAAAATACTCTTCATTTGCCCGTGGATGATCTTTTTGGTCTCGGAATAATTGTGCGCGGGTAGTCAATTCATGTCCATTAACCTGGGAAATATACTTAATCTGCCAACGATTTTGTTCATCAAATGCCGCTGTCTGGTAAAAAGCAATATAATCTACTGCGATGACCTTGGGGGCACTTTTGAGGGGAATACGATACCATCCCAGTAAACGTGCTAACTCAAGGTCTTTTGGGCTCGGAACGATAGCAACGAGAACAAGATCTGTGTCCGCTGGAAAAGAATTCATTTTTGTCCTGTTCATTAGATATATTTTATAAAAAGGGTTCTATGAATTTTCGCCATAGAACCCCGTTTTTAGAAATATATAGTTATCTAACTGTATTTTTTCAACAAACCAACACGATCATTGAATTCAGAAATTAATTCATCAATTTCATCTAATTGAGATTGAAAGCCAGTCCAGTAATCCTTTTCATACCATTGATCCATGATTTCTTCATAAGTTTTTCCTTGCTGTTCTACCCAGGTGTAATACTTCAGATTATGAACACGCTTTCGATCCTGGTAGGTCAATTCCACCAAATTATCGGTTGATTCTCCCATAAGTGCAGATGCATAAGCTTCAGCTGCATCATAACTGGTGAATTCGCCAAATTGTTCTCGATACTCGACAATTCTCGAGTTGTACAATTCGACTGAATCAGTTAACACTGCAAGCACAATATCATCCTCTGTCAATTCATAATATTTTGCAAATTTGATGGCTGTCAACATGTTTGCGATTCCAGAATGACCGAAGAGATGCAGATTCTGAATGATTTGTTCTGGTACGCCTTTCTTGGCTAAATATTGCTTTCCTTCAGGTTCATTGAATAAACGTACAATTTTTACAACCGAATTATCATCAATGGCTGTCACCATATCGGTATTCTTAACATTATGAATCCAGGGAACGTGTTTATCACCAATTCCTTCGATTCGGTGAGCACCAAAACCATTATTCAATAATGTCGGGCATTGTAATGCTTCGGATGCAACAACCTTTGATGATGGGAATAATTGCTTCAAGTAATCTCCAACACCAATTGTTCCAGCAGATCCAGTAGTTGCGCAGAATCCAGCAAAATTACTATTAGGTTTCATTTCGGCTTTTAGAATTTCTTCCAAGGCATGTCCAGTGACACTATAATGCCACAAATAGTTACCGAACTCATCGAATTGGTTGAAAATGACCAATGGCTCACCAGATTGTCTGAGTTCCCAGCATTTATCAAAGATTTCTTTTACATTTGATTCACTACCGGGGGTGGCAATCACCTGTGTGGCTACATTCTTAAGCCAATCAAATCTTTCCTGGCTCATTTCTTCCGGAAGGATGGCAATCAACTCACAAGCTAACAATTTGGAGTCGTATGCTCCACCACGACAATAATTTCCTGTGGAAGGCCAAACTGCTTTATGGACGGTCGGATCAAATTGACCGGTGACTAATCTGGGAACCAGACAACCATAAGCTGCACCCACCTTATGAGCACCAGTTGGAAACCACTTGCCAACCAATACAATGATTCTGGCTTTAACACCGGTGAGAGAAGGCGGTAATTCCACATAATTTACACCACCAAATTTTCCCCCAAAATCTTTCGGTTCATTCTTCCAGGTAATCCGGAACAGGTTTCTGGGATGAATATCCCATAATCCTATATTTGCTAATTCTTCTTTAATCTTGCCAGGAACTGACGCTGGATTTCGTTGTTGTGCAAGAGTAGGGAGAATGATGTTTCTTTCTCGTGCCCGTTGAACCGAGCGATTTCTTGCTTCTTCGTTTATTGAAAAATCTATTTTTGCCATTTTAACTTCCTATTCCTTTGAATTTTTAATATCAGAAGGTGCTTCACTAACAATATAGAGTGGTCGCCCTTTAACCTCATCGTAAATGCGTCCAATGTATTCACCTAATATTCCCAAGGAAACCAATTGGACACCCCCTAAAAATAAAACCGCAATTAATGTGGTAGCTTGCCCGGTGAACTGTTGTGATCCTAGAATCCTCATCAAAATTACAACAGGAATTGCGATCAGACTGATGCCAGCTGAAATAAATCCCATATAAGTGGCAATTTGCAATGGTACGTACGAAAAACCGGTGATCGCGGTTAATGCCAACTTCAACATTTTTTTAAATGGATACTTTGTTTCACCTGCTAAACGAGCTGCTCGTTTATAAGTCACACCAACTTGTTTAAACCCAACCCACGCTGACATTCCTCGCAGAAAACGGTGATGTTCACGCATCGAATTCATCACACTGACAACTTTTCGATCCATCAATCGAAAATCTCCAGTATCCAGGGGGATTTTAACATCTGTGATTCGAAAAATCAGGCGATAAAAAACGGAAGCAGTCACCTTTTTAAAGAATGTCTCGCCTTCCCGGTCTGATCTGACCGCATACACTACTTCATAACCTTCCCGCCATTTCTCAATCAATTCTAGAATTACCTCTGGGGGATCCTGTAAATCGGCGTCGATAATGACAACTGCTTTCCCACGGCTATAATCCAAACCAGCTGTAACTGCGATCTGATGTCCGAAGTTTCTGGCGAAAATAACCGGTCTGATTCTCGCATCCTTAAGTGCAATCTCCCGAATCAGATTAGTTGAACCATCGGTTGATCCATCGTCAACAAGAATCAATTCCCAGGATTGTTCAGTTTTATCCATTACTTCTTTGACTCGATCGTAAAGAATGGGCAAATTTTCTAATTCATTATAAATGGGAGCAATAATTGTATAAACCGGCGAATTATCCATTGTCATTCCCTGTTTTTTTGAAGATATTTTTTCAAGGATTGCATTGTTGGTTCAATTATGGGTGCTTCCTTCACTGCCATCATTGCAGCTCTAATGTCCTTAAGACCAGATCCTGTATTAATTACCACAACTGGATCTTCTTGTTTGATCATACCGGATTCAATTGCATTTACCAAACCCGCATACGCTGTTGCTCCAGCAGGTTCAGAAAAAATCCCAACTTTACCAAGCTCAGATATTGCAGTTAAGATTTGTTGGTCACTCACGATAAGATAAGAACCTTTGGTTTGTGTTGCTGCTCTCACAGCTCTTACACCATCTCGAGGTAAATCAACAGAAATACTGTCCGCAATCGTATCAGCTTTTATTGGAATAATTTCTTCAGATTTTCTATTAAATGCGTTGGCAATTGCCGCAGAGCCTTCTGATTGCACACCAAAGATTCGTGGCATTTGATTCAACCAACCAAGTGAAACCAAATCTTTAAATCCTTTGTGTATTCCAGAAATAATATTTCCATCACCTACGCTGACAAATATTGATAGCGGATGGTTATCCATGGAATTCTTGATAATAATTTCTTCCCAGATTTCATATGCAGCAGTTTTTTTCCCCTCTATGGTAAATGGGTTAAAACCTGTATTTCGACAATACCAACCAAATTCATTTGCAGCTTTTACCGATAAATCAAATGCGGAGTCATAATTGCCATCAATCAATATCACTTCAGCTCGATACACTAGAAGTTGTGCAATTTTTGCTGGTGGAGCAGTTTTTGGTGCGAAGATAATGGCTTTTTGCTGAACAGAAGCAGCTAAACCTGCCAGGGCAGCCCCTGCATTTCCAGTTGAGGCTGTTACAACAAATTCAGACTCAATCTCTTTGGCTCTGGCAATCACAACCGCACTGGCGCGGTCTTTAAACGAAGCGGTGGGATTTTTCCCCTCGTCTTTAATCCATAAATTCTTTAGGTTTAACTCTTTTCTTAGCTGTCCTGGAGTATAGATAGGTGTTCCACCAGTCATTCGAAATGGAGTCCCCTCAAACCCAGGATCAGATACCGGCAATAATGGTAAATACCGCCATAGATAATTTTCTTCTCTGGAGGTAATGTCACTGGCTTCATATTTTCTCTTGATGGAGGAAATGTCCAGAACAATATCGAGATTACCACCATCTTTTGGGCAGGTATAAAGTTCCTGTGTGCAAGAGTATTCAGTTCCACAGATCGAGCAAGTGTAACCAAGAAATTTATTCATTTTTTCCTTATAATTTGTCTTTAATTATGTTAATCTATTATAACTTGGTTGAGAAAATAAAGCTTAAAAAATTATAAGTTGTCAGACAACCTTAATAATTTCCACAAATTATAACAAATCCGAATTACTGTCTCTCAAAAGGAACACCTAACGAACCTGGTTGTCTGGATTGCATTGTTCGTAATAATTTAATAACTCTCAATCTAGCTTTCTCTGGTAATGAAGCAATCATTCGATTCATCCATTCGGTATTCCCCATATTCACGAATAATAAAGCGAGAATCATCAATGGAAATGGTGCTACCTGCAATACTTGTGAGGGAATTGAAGTCATATACGGTTGAAGCACCAGTCCCAGCCACTGTAAGAAGGCGAATAAATAAGCACCAAAAGCAGCTCTAACAGGGTTCCACCCTCCAAAAATGGTTATCGCCAAAACAATCCAACCAATACCATCCAAGCCTGTTATGGTTCCTTTCCATCCAGGTTTTACGCTTAATGTGTATAAAGGACCAGCTAGCCCAACTAATGCACCACCGATAATCGTATATATGTAACGCATTTTTTTTACATTTGCACCACGTACGAAAGCAGCAGCTGGCTTTTCCCCAATTCCCTGTAACATTAATCCGGAACGGGTTTTAAATACCCAGAACCAGGTAACAATGATCAATAAGATGCTGATATATGTCATAATTGATTGTTGAAAGAAAAGCCTACCAATAATTGGAATATCTTTCAATATCGGTATGGGAGTTGCGAGCATGATCGGGCCTTGGGATCCCATTATTTGATTACCTAAAAAGTAAGATAGGTCTCGCGTTGTAATGGCTAAAATGAAACCAACGGCAACCTGGGATTGTTTTAAGGTAATACTACTGAATGCAACAATAGAAGCCACTAAAGCGCCAACCAACATGCCAGCCAAAAAACCAAAAATCAGACTATCTGTTTTCACTGCCACCATAAAACCTAGCATAGCTGATAGTAGAATTACACCATTCAGAGATAGATTAATAATTCCAGCTCTTTCGGTTAATGTCTCCCCCATTACTGCAATAACTATAGGAGCACCTGAAGCTATGACACCTGCCAACCCTAATAGTATGATATCACTACCCATTGGACCTCCTATTATTACTCAAAAAGCGTTGCTTAAAGCCCTGAGAGATCATCACAAATAGAACCAAACTACCTTGTAAAACACCAGTTAATGATGAATCCAACTTCATGACAATCGGTAACTGAATACCTCCAATATTAAGTGCTGCAAAGAACAATGCTATTGGTGCTAACCAAATCGCCTGAAAGTTGATAAGCATTGCGATCATCAAACCCATAAAACCATACCCACTCGAAATAGAAGGAATTAAACGATGATATACAGCAGTGACTTGAATCGCTCCGGCTAATCCTGCAAATAGTCCACAAATTACAAACGATAACATCATATGCTGCCATGTTGGGATGCCCATCCTGAAAGCAGATTTAATGCCCTTACCAACAGCTTTTAATCTTAGACCAAAATGTGTACCCTGAAGTAAAAAATAAATAATTAATAAACCTAGAATTGCAAAAGCGATCGACCATAGACTAACCCGAAAATCCTGTAATGTTGGCAACCAGAAATGTTCAGGAAAAGGTTCTGTTCCACTCATGGATGCCACACCAGGTCGGCTCCACGCACCAAAAATGAGACCAATATTTAAGGCTGTAGCTATAAAGTTTAAACCCAAACCACCAAAAATTTCATTGACTCCACCAAAGGTCTTGAGAACTCCTGCCAGAGATGCCCAAATTGCTCCTCCGACCATTCCTGCAAGAATGGATACGGTAATTACCACTACAGGTGAAATTGAAGTACCAAGAAACAACCTCATTACTCCAGTTGTAAAAATTGCTCCAACAGTTATCTGGCCTTCAATTCCGATATTCCACAATCCTGCTGTAAAAGTAGCTAGTAAACCGCAGGTAACCAATAATAACGGTACCCATACAACAAAAACACTTGCAATGCGAGAACTATTACCTGTTGCTCCCTCCCATATGAGTCTAAAGGCCTCAATTGGATTTGAGTTTAAGAACAAAAGAATGATGGAAACAAACAAAAGCGAAAATATCAAACCACCTAACTGAAATAAAAATGAAATACTATTGGATCTAGTTTGATTCATAATTTTTTCCTTGCATTAAAAACTTGATCCCACCCTTTTCCACCGATCAACTGACCTAACTGATCGATCGTGGTGGTTGAAGCATCCAATGGTTCAGAAACATGACCACTGAAAAACACCAGAATTCTGTCACTATATTGCAAGATTTCTTCTAAATCGCCAGAAATGAAAAAAATGGAAGTTCCTTGCGTACATCTTTCTTTCAGTTTTCCCCACATATATATGGCTGATTCGATATCTAAACCACGGGTTGGATGCTCTAATAAAATAATAGATAATGATTGTTTTAATAATGCCAGCGCAGCTCTTTGTTGATTTCCACCTGACAATGATTCCACATTTAGTTCAGGACGACCGATAATATGGTAGTCATCGATCATTTTTTCTGCTTTCTTTCTGAAATATTCTTTATCGATGAACAATCCTTTTTCTTCTTCTCCGGCTATTGTGAAATGTTCCGACAGATTCAAACCTGGCACAAGACCTTCCTCCAACCGCGAAGCAGGTAAAAATGAAACACCGTTCTTCATAAATTCATGATATTTTTTATTCGTCAAATCAATATTTTTAACAATTACTTTTCCAGAAACTGGTCGGATAAGGCCAACGCTTGCTCTCAATAAAATATCCTGGCCACTTCCTTCCATACCAGCTAAGCCAATAACTTCTCCGGATCGTAATTGGAAATTTACATTTTCGATTTTTAATGGATACTGTTCAACCACTAATTCTTTTAATTCCAATACTGTTTGTTTTGTTGATACATTATTTCTTTCTCCTAATGTAATCACTTTCCCAAACATCATCTCCACCAATTGATCAGAATCAAATGGTGCCTTTACCTCTCCCACCAATATTCCTTTTCTAAGTATTGAGACTTTATTACATAATATTTCCACATCCTCCAGTTTGTGTGATACGAAGATAATGGTTTTTCCTTGTTCGGCAAGGATTTTTAATGCAGCGAATAATTTTTCTTTTTGTTGAGAACTGATGCCAGTTGTTGGCTCGTCCAGAATGAGAGCATTGGCACCCATCCATAAAAGTCTGAGAATCTCAAGTTGTTGGCGTTCTCCAACCGTGAGCGTGTCAACAAACGCTTCAGGATCCAGGGAAAAACCAAATTGAGATTGCAAATTTTTAAATTGCTTAATAATTTCCTTGTATGGAGGAACTAGAGATCCTTTTTGACCAACAATAAAATTTTCCACCAACCTCATAGGTGGAAAATCTAAAGGATCTTGATGTAACATCCCAATTCCAAATTTTATTGCATCGGCTGGTGATTCAATAACAACTGGTTTGCCATCCAACAAGATTTGACCTGAATCTGGTTTATAGAACCCTGAGAAAATTTTCATTAACGTGCTTTTTCCCGCCCCGTTTTCTCCAAGAATCCCAAAAATAGTTCCGCCTTCAATGCAGAAATTAATGTCAACGTTTGCTTTTACAGGTCCAAAACTTTTATTGATATTTCGAAATTCTACGTTCATTTTTTCCTTATTTAGAAAAATGGGGAAGACTTAAGTCTTCCCCATTCTCACAGGTATAAATTATTCTGAACGACCTTCCATACCTTCTAACAATTGAGGCAGATACCAAATCTCCACATCTTTTGCAGCCTGTCCATCAGCCAGGAAGTCAGTTCCATCCTGATATTTTAATGGACCTGTCCAAAGATTAAGACCACCAGCTAATTCAGCGATAAACTGGTCAAGCATTGGTTTTGCATCTGCAGACATAGCAGGGCCACTTAAGTAACCAACTGCAGATTTGTCATGGTCATTGATGTCATCCCAACTTGGAGGCATCCATTCAAAAGCAGATTTCCAGGTGCCATCCATTGCGCTTTTTACATAACGAGCATATGAAGGACCCCAGTTAAAATAAGGGACACCTAAACAAACATTGGGTGCTTCATCACATGCACCGACAAAGTCATATGGGATTGCAAATACTTGTTTGCCTGATTCGGTTGCTTTTCTAGCTTCAACCAAACCTTCTGTAGTATCAATACCAGATATGATTACATCAGCACCTGAATTGATAAATTCATTAGCAACCTGGGTTGGATCTTCAGTAAAACCAGGGATATTGAACCAGAAACCAATCCATGTAACACGGAAGCTAAGGTCAGCAGGATCTTTTTCAAGATAATTTTCCCAACAATAACGCGCGCCTAAGTAAGCAGAAGAGGCCAAACGGCGCGTTTCTTCATTGATCAATGGTCCAAGATAGCCGATGGATCCCGATTGAGTGTGCAGAGCAGCATCACAACCAGCAATCATTTTTCCATATTCCATTCCACCCATCAAGTTCGCCATATTGGCTAATGGTTGGTAATTTTCACCTTCCGCCCATACGGTATCCCCAGATGCATGGATTACAAAAATTTCGGGATGGTTCTTGGTAAATTCAACAGCATCATCCTTCATATCATCAGAATTGAAGACAACCATTTTGGCGCCTTGTTGAATTAGTTCCTCGCCTAATTGAGCGGCGGTTGTTCCGGGACGATCTGCGGTGTTTACTTTATCAAGATAAATCATCTTAGTTCCAGGAACATTTTCAACTACATACTCTCCAGCTTCGTAGTGAGCCTGACTATAACCCTTATCGTTATATGGTCCGACCAAGAGTAAGCCAAAAATGAACTCTTCTGCTGGTGCAGCAGGTTCTTCTACAGGTGCTGCCGGTTCTTCCACAGGTGCAACTGGTTCGGCAGTTGGTTGACAGGCTGATAAAACCAGAGCCATCATCATTAATAAAGCAATTACAGTCCAAGCAAACTTCTTATTCATATTTTCTCCTTCAAATCACAAATATTTCATTTGGTTCACGACTTTGATAAATAAACTGATAATGCTGAACGAAATCACCTCCTTTCAAAAATACATAATTGAAAGTTGATATTACTTGTAGAAAATTTAAATGTTCTGGAATATTGATATGGAATTTAAAAACCATTTACGATGGTAATTGATTTATTTTACATGATTCTAAATTGAATGAAAGATTTATTAATAAGAAAAATTTGTTTCTGGGATTCCTTTCTAAGGGAATCCCAGTTTGATTGATTATTCTCTGGTTATCCAGGTGCCAGTTTCACCTTGCAATGCTCTGCCAATATTCTCTGGATTGGTGATTAACGCTTTTTTACCGCCATTTTCCAGGAATTTTATTATTGCTTCGATTTTTGGCAACATGCTACCTTTTGCAAAATGACCATCTGCAGCATATTGTTTCGCTTCTTCCAGGGTTAATTTTTCGAGCCATTTTTGATCTGGTTTGTTGAAATTAATGGCTACTTTTTCAACTGCGGTGCTGATGACGAACAAATCTGCGCCAATCATGGTTGCAAGTAAGGAGGAACCAAAGTCCTTATCAATAACGGCTTCCACGCCTTCAATATCGCCATTCGGTTCACGCACAACCGGGATTCCACCGCCACCAACACCAACCACAATGATACCTGCATCGATTAATGCTTTGATCGCATCTTTTTCAAGAATGTCAATTGGTTTGGGTGATGCAACGACTCGTCGCCAACCGCGACCAGCATCTTCCACAACAACCCAGCCGTCTTCGGTTTCACGTCGTTTGGCTTCTTCTTCACCCATGAATGAACCAATAGGCTTGGATGGATGTTGAAAAGCATCATCATTTCTATCGACTACAGTTTGTGTCACAACCGCTGCAACTTGTTTGCCCATCTTTCGGTTGTTGAATTCATTCGTTAATGCTCTCGCAAACATATAACCAATCGCTCCCTGAGAATCAGCACCACAATAATCCAAAGGAACTTCATGCAATTCATGTGATGAAAGTTCAGACCTTCTTAAGATGAATCCAACCTGTGGCCCATTTCCATGTGTGACAACTACGTTCCAGCCTTGGGCAATCATTTCTGCGATATGATGCATTGATTCTGCGCCAGCTTCATATTGATCCGGAACTGTTCTGTGATTATTGTCTTTGATTAACGAATTTCCACCTACTGCAACTACTGCTACACCTTTACTCATAAAAATTCCTCCAATAATAATTTTTTATTGACCCATGGTTAAAGCATAGACGGCGCTACATATATGCATTTTATTTTCCGCTTCATCAAAAATAACTGATTGTGGACCATCCATCACACCATCTGTTACTTCAACACCGCGGTCTGCCGGTAAAGGATGCATAAAGATCGCGTCTTCTTTGGCCAGAGCCATTTTTCTCTCATCGGTGATCCAATGTTTGTACTTATTAATTATAACACCTGCTTCATTTGCATCAGTGGTAACCATCCAGGGACCCCATGATTTTGGATAAATCACATCGGCGTCTTTGAATGCAGCTTCCATATCATCCACAACTTCAAACCCTGCCCCGACCTTTCTAGCTTCTTCTTTTCCACGTTCAATCGTCTCGTCAGAAAGTTTGAATTCTGGTGGATGTGCAAGTACAAAATCTACACCAAAACGCGGAAATTGTAATGCCATTGAATTGGGTATGGACAATGGTTTCTGATATGACTCAGCATACGCCCATGACATTACAACTTTCTTCCGCTTCAAATTTCTGCCTTTTTTCTCCATGATGGTCATTAAATCCGCAAGAATTTGAAAAGGATGATAATACTCGCATTGCATGTTGAACACTGGTGCGGGAGAAGCTTCTGCTACCAAATTCATATATCGGTTTCCAATACCCCAATCTACGTGCCGAATGGCAATACCATCATAGATACGACCCATTATCTGACCAATCTCTCTTTCAGTATCTCCGTGAGAAATCTGCGTGGTTCGACTTTCAATAAATGCCGGATGACCACCCAAATGAGCAAAGGCTGACTCGAAAGCGGAGCGGGTGCGTGTACTACTATAGAAGAATAGTAATGCCAATGATTTATCGCGTAAATATGGAGTTGGTTGACGCATGGCGCGCTTCATTTTTAAATCCCACGCCACATCTAAAATAGTATCAATCTCTTCTCTTGAGAAATCGAGATCGGTAATGAAGTCACGTCCTTGTAAACTTGTTTGCATTTCTTTTACCTCCAAAAATTTAAATATTTTATTAATTCCAAATATAATTTGGAATCATTTTTTTAATTGCAATGTCACCAGAGAAGGAATCAAAGCGTAAAATGCTGTCGACCGCACCATATCATCCAATGAAACAGAATCATTGATCGTATGGGCTGTCTCCTCATCGCCTGGGCCAAATCCAATGCTTGGAATGCCTGCTTTTCCTGCCCAATAAATGCCATTCGTGCTGAAATTCCATTTTCCAGCTGGTGCTTCATCCAGACCAATCAATTTACGAACTTCGAGACCAGCCTGTACCAAAGGATGATCTTCATCAATAGCCCAGGCTGGGAAGTACTTGTCTACCGGAAAAACAAATCCAGTGTAAGAAGGTTCGTCATAAAATAATTCTTCAACTGTGACTCTATTCTTAAAATCTTCAGGAATCAAAGCTTCCACTTGCTCAATGGCCTGTTCTTTTGTTTCACCAAACGTCATGCGACGATCAATGTAGATAATTGCTTCGTTAGGCACGGCATTGATGCTCGGAGTTTGAACCACCATGTCACTGACTGTAATTTTTCCGTGCCCTAGGAATTCATGATCTCCTAGCTTTGGTTCTAGATCTCGAATGCCAGCAATGACAGGAATTAATGCATAAATGGCATTGTCCCCCAGATGATTGCTAGCTGCGTGTGCACTTCGACCTTTTGCAGTCACTTTCATTTCGATACGGCCTTTATGGCCACGGTAAACATTCATTTTTGTTGGTTCACCAATGACTACAAAATCCGGGCGAATTTTTGGGTCCACGTCAACGAAGGAATTTGGGGCAATTCCATCACACCATTCTTCCATATTGCCAAAATAATATGCGGTCCAGCCATCTAACAGACCGAGCTTATTGGCGATGGATAAACCATAAACCATTCCGGGGGTACTGTTCTTTTCATCACACGCTCCACGTCCGTAAAAAATTCCATTTTCAATTTTTCCGATAAATGGATCATGTGTCCATTCCTCTGGATCACCTATGCCAACCGTATCAATATGTGAATCAAATACCATGACTTTTCGTCCTGATCCGATTTTTCCCATGATATTTCCCATCACATCAAACCTGACTTCATCAAAGCCCAATTTTTTCATTTCTTCAGCAATTCGTTCCCCAACAGGACCAATTTTGGAGTCCATACTGGGAATAGCAATGATCTCTCGAAAGAAATTTATAATATCAAGGCGTGATGCTTCTACATTTTCGATAACTTCTTTTACTTTATCTCTGCTTACCATCGTCGATTTCTCCATTCCTTTCTTGATAAATTAATTTATTTCACCTACTCGCCTCACAACTTGAAAGCGAAAATATCCGGGTAAAAAGTAACTGTAAGAATAATCAATTATTTTTCCTTCTGTTGAATACAAATAAGCTGTAAACAGCAACAATACATCACCCCTTTGAATTTGCAACGCACGCGCAATACTTGAGGAAGCTGCCTCCGCTTTAATAATCGTTTTTGATACAGATAAATCAATTTTTTCACTTTCAATTAAACGATCAAGCACAGAACCGGTGAATCCAGCTGCCAGATCATCATTCGTAAAAATTGATTCTGGTAATACATCCACTAAAAATGCCACCGGCCGATTATCGGCATTGATGACACGAGAAATTTTTATTAATGGCGTATTTTCCTCAACATTAAGATTTTTTGCATAATATTCATTGGCATTAATCTGGTTTATCACCAGATCCCCCATTTTTACATCCAGACCAATTTTTTCTGCCAGGGTTTCAATGCTCTCTAAAACTTCAAGGCCCGTTTCAATTACCTGAATAGGTCCAACCACAAAAGTACCGACTCCCTGACGTCGGCGAATAATTCCCTGTCCTTCGAATGTTCGCATGGCTTCTCGTAAAGTAGCTCTCGAAACGCCTAACATTTTTGCCAACAAAGGTTCAGATGGTAATTTTTCTCCGTGTGGGATGGATGAAATTACTTTGGCGAGTTCATTTTGTAAACGTTGAAATGATGTTATTGTACTTTTTTCCTGTGATTCCTGCATTTGTGCCATTCAACGACTCCTTCTAATCTTCAATAATCACTGGTATGAATTGAAATTTGTTTACATCCACCAGACCTTTATCTGATAATCTAACTTCAGGAATTACAACCAGTCCTAATAAGCTTAATTGCATATTTGGATTATTCAGCTCACAGCCACATTCCTTGAAACCTCTTAAAACAGAGGATGCATGATTGGAGACAATTTTGGCATTTTGATTGGACATTAATCCAGCAATTGGTAATGCCACTTCTCCAATAATTTCACCATCTTTTATAACAACCTGACCGCCACCAATTTCAGCTAACCAATTCACTGCCAAAGACATTAGGTTCACATCGGTTCCAGTTACTATTAAATGGTGGGAATCATGCGCTACAGTAGTTGCAATTGCACATTTTCCTTTAAGCCCAAAGCCAGAAACAAACCCATTTGATACCATACCTGATCCGGCATGCCGTTCGACAACCGCAATTTTCGCAACATCCTGATTCGGGTCAAGCATAATGAGTTCATCTTTAATAGGAAGTAACATTTGTAAATGTTTTGTCGGCGCCTGGTTTTCAATCACTCCAATTACGTTGACCTGAGTAGAACCCATTTTTTCCGTTTTAATTTGGAATACTTCAGGTGAAATGGGAGACTTAATTTTGACTGATTGGATTGCCCAGTCTGGATATTCAATTTGGGGAAAATTGATCAGATTATCACCATTCTTGGCAACAATCGCACCTTTGGCTATCACGATATCTGGATGAAAATTCTCAAGGTCAGAAACGAGAAGAATATCAGCATATCTTCCAGGAGCGATTTGACCAATTTCAGTATCCAGACCAAAATAAGTTGCAGTATTGATGGTCGCCATCTGGATTGCCAACATTGGATCGACACCCTGGTTTATTGTGTGGCGTAATACTCGATCCATATGTCCATCTTCAACCAGTGTAGCTGAATGAGAATCATCTGTGCATAAAATGAAGTTTCGAGGATCCAGACCATGTTTGGTTATTGCTTTTACCTGCTCTTCCACATCATGCCAGGCAGAACCATAGCGCATCATCACTTTCATGCCCTGTCTTGCTCTGGTAATTGCATCAATGGTTCGGGTGCCCTCATGGTCATCCTGCGCACCGCCGGCTACATATCCTGAAAAAGGTAATCCCAAATCTGGGGAGGCGTAATGACCACCGATCACTTTGTCGGCTAATCTTGTGATTTCCATCTCTGCATGTAATTTCTCATCATTTTGGGTTACACCAGGGAAATTCATCATTTCACCTAACCCGATGATTCCATCCCATTTCATCGCTTCTGCAACATCATCAGAAGAAATGGACGCACCCGGGGTCTCAAAACCTGGTGCAGAGGGAACACAGGAAGGAACCTGGACAAACACATGATTGGGTTGTTTTAAAGCTTCATCCACCATCAACTGAACACCTTTGAGTCCAAATACATTTGCAATTTCATGAGGATCAACCATCATGGTGGTAGTACCTTTAGGAAGGACTGCACGCACAAATTCTGTTACAGTCAACATTCCCAATTCAATATGCATATGACCATCAATTAAGCCAGGAACAAGATACTTCGATTCTGCATCGAAGACCTTTGTTTTTTCACCTATACAATGCTCAGCATTCTCACCGACGTAAGCTATTCGCTGACCAGCGATAGCAACATCAATGTTATCTAAAATTTCCCCGGTTTGAACACATACCCACCTGCTATTCTTTATTACTAATTCAGCAGGTTGTCTTCCCATTGCAACATCTACAAGTTTTTTGCTATCCTTTTGCTTGAAAGAATCCATAAATAACCTTTCTTTTTGATTAGTCGGATAATAATCTGGATGCAGCTTTATTATGAGCAGAAATCAAGTTTGGTAAATCAATATTCATGAGTTGTTGATCTTTCACAACGATTTTTCCATGTACAACATTCAAATCAACATTTCCAGGTTGGCAAAACAAAATTGCGGCGACCGGATCATGCAAAGCCCCAGCATATTCCAGGCGATTTAGATTAATCGCAATAAAATCTGCACAATTTCCCACTTCAAGAGAGCCAATATCATTGCGACCCAGGACAGCTGCGCCTCCTCTGGTCGCTATCTCTAAAGACTGACGTGCAGAAAATAGCTTTTCAGAGCCATCACTGGAGAGTGAAGCACCCATTAGCCCGGCTCTCAATCTGGCTAGTAACATAGCCTGTCGGGCTTCCGCTAATAAATGAGAACCATCGTTACTTGCCGAACCATCAACTCCCAGACCAACTTTAACACCTGCCATCAAATAATCCAGAATCGGTGCTGCTCCGGATCCTAAACGCATATTTGAGCTTGGGCAATGAGCAACCCCACATCCTTCGTGGGCATAAACTTGAATCTCTTCCTGATTGATATGAACAGAATGAGCAAACCAAACATCATTCCCTACCCAATTCAAAGATTGCATATAACCCAAAGGCCTGTAACCAAATTTCTCGAGACAAAAGACCTCTTCATCCTGCGTTTCTGCCAGGTGAGTATGCAAATGTACACCATATTCCCTGGCTAATATTGCAGATTGAACCATTAATTCACCCGTTACACTAAATGGCGAACATGGAGCTAACACGATTTGAACCATCGAACCAGGTTTTGGATCATGGTATCTTTGGATCAGTCTTTGAGAGTCTTTCAAAATAAATTCTTCACTATCAACAACAGTATCCGGAGGTAAACCACCTTTACTCTCACCCAGACTCATAGAGCCACGGGATGCATGCAACCGCAATCCTACTTCAGATGCTGCATCGATTTCATCATCGAGCTTTGATCCATTGGGGAATAGATATAAATGATCTGATGCCGTAGTACAACCTGAGAGTGCTAATTCTGCCAGAGCGGTCTGCGTGGAAATTCGAATATCATCAGGGGTCATTTTTGCCCAGATTGGATAAAGTGTCTTTAGCCAATTAAATAAATTTACATCCTGAGCTGCTTGTACAGCTCTTGTCAATGTTTGATAAAAATGATGGTGAGTATTTATTAATCCTGGTAGAACGATATGTCCTGACAAATCCAAAACTTCATCAGCGATTTCAGGTAAATCTGATGAAGAACCAATCTGCTCGATGAATCCATTGCGAGCAAAAAGGCCACCATCACGTATTTCGCGGCGGTGGCCATCCATAGTCACAAGCAAAGTTGCATTCTTTATTAAGATGGTTTGATTTTTCATTTTTTTGAATTCTTTTATCTCTTGTATTTGTTAGACAACTACACAACTATCCAGAGTTTAGCAAGAATTCAAATAAAAGTCAATTGTCAGACAATATCAATTTTTATTTTAAATCAGCAATTTCAGCAGCCCTTAATGTGTTCTTCATCAGCATGGCAATTGTCATTGGTCCAACTCCACCGGGTACCGGGGTAATCACACCAGCGACCTCTGAAACTTCATCATAAGCTACATCACCAACCAATTTATAACCTCTTTTTGCAGTGGGATCATCCACTCGATTAACACCAACGTCAATAACAACTGCGCCTGGTTTTACCCAATCTTTCTTTACCATTTCAGCTCGTCCAACTGCAGCCACCAAAATATCTGCCTGACTGACAACACTAGGTAAATCTTTAGTTCTTGAGTGGCAAATCGTTACTGTTGCATTTGCTCTCACTAATAACAAGGCAACTGGCATTCCAACGATATTTGAACGACCAAGAACAACTGCATTCTGCCCTTCAATCTTTGGAACAACCTGCTCAATCAGATACATAGTTCCAGCTGGAGTACATGGGATGAAAAGTGGATCTCGACCTTTCTGAGCTAATCGACCGATATTTAATGGATGAAAACCATCCACATCTTTCTCAATACTGATCATATTTAATACCCGTTCTTCATCCAGCCCTGATGGCAGTGGAAGCTGAACAAGAATTCCATGAACAGTTGGATCATCATTCAGTTGTTTTACCAGGTCTTCAACTTCTTGTTGAGTAGCATCTGTTGATAAAACGTGACCAAACGAATTTATTCCAGCTTCCTGGCAGGCTTTGTGTTTTGATCGCACGTATACCTGTGATGCAGGATTTTCCCCAACCAATACTGTCGCCAACCCAGGAACCATTTTTCCATCAGCAACCCGTTTCTCAACTTGTTCTTTTACTTCCAATCTCACATTTTCTGCGATTGTTTTTCCATCCAATATAGTTGCAGTCATACGATTAACCTCCAAAAAAATTCAATTGTGTAAATTATACATAGGAAATATTAAATAAACCAACCCAACAAGATGTTAATGGTTGAATTGGAATAAATAATAATTTTTTTTGATTAATCACAGCAAGGAACTGGTTTGCCATCAGGATGATGCTCTTTAAGGTATTTATCCAGGAACATCCCTGTGTACGAATCACTGATTTGGCAAATCTCTTCTGGCGTCCCACTGGCAAGTAACAAACCACCTCGATCCCCACCTTCAGGCCCTAAATCAATAATATGATCAGCTGTTTTGATGATATCGAGATTGTGTTCGATGATTAATACTGTATTTCCTGCTTCAACCAGGCGTTGTAAGACTTCGATTAATTTGTGAACATCCGCGGCATGTAATCCAACAGATGGTTCATCTAATACATAAAGCGTTTTACCGGTTGATCTTTTGGAAAGTTCTTTTGCCAATTTCACCCGTTGAGCTTCACCACCGGAAAGGGTGGGAGCAGGTTGGCCAATTCTCACATACCCCAGCCCGACATCTGATAATGTTTGTAACTTATTTACAATCGATGGAAATGCTGCGAATAATTCTAATCCACCATCTACAGTTGTATCGAGGACATCTGCAATACTATTGCCTTTGAATTTCACCTGTAATGTCTCGCGATTGAATCGTTGTCCGTGACATACATCACAAGGCACATAAACATCAGGCAGGAATTGCATCTCTATCCTTAATTGTCCCTGACCCTGACAGGCTTCACATCGTCCACCATGCACATTGAATGAGAAGCGACCAATCTTGTATCCTCGCATCTTGCTTTCCGGTAATTCTGCGAATAATTGCCTGACTTCATCGAATAAACTGGTGTAAGTTCCAGGATTGGATCGAGGTGTTCTACCGATTGGTGATTGATCGATATTTATAATCTTATCGATAAATTCTAAACCTTCAATTTTGTCATATGATCCGGGTTGAGTACGAGCTCCCATTATTTCTTTCGCGAGTGCCTGATATAGAATATCGACCATTAAGGTTGATTTTCCTGACCCAGACACCCCGGTAATACAAACCAATTTGCCTAATGGAATTGGGACATTCAGATTTTTCAGATTATTCTCACGGGCTCCACGAATAGTAATCATTTGACCATTGCCTTTACGGCGGTATGAAGGTAATGGAACCTGTTTCCTACCTGATAAATAAGCGCCAGTAAGCGATTCTTTTGACTTTAGGATCTCTTTTATCGTACCTTCAGCAACAACCTCGCCACCATGTTCTCCAGCACCAGGTCCCAGGTCAACAATCCAATCTGCAGTGCGAATCGTATCGTCGTCATGCTCCACAACCAACACGGTATTTCCTAAGTCGCGCAGGCTCTCCAATGTACGTAATAAACGGCTGTTATCTCTGGGATGTAATCCGATGGAGGGTTCGTCCAACACGTATAATACACCCATCAGCCTTGAACCAATTTGAGTTGCCAGCCGAATTCGTTGAGCTTCACCACCGGAAAGTGTGACAGCAGATCTTCCTAATGTCAGATAATCCAAGACCAACGTCAACAAGAAAACCTAAACGAGATTGAATTTCTTTCAAGATTCTGGATGAAATAATCTGGTCTTTATTTGAAAGTGGTGTTTGATTCCCGGTTAAATAATTAACCCAATCCAATAATTTTAAAATATGCCAATCTGTTGCTTCCAAAATGTTTTTATTATCAATGGTGATTGCTAACGCTTCTTTTCTTAATCGAGCTCCTTTGCACGTTGGGCAAGGTCGATCTCCCATCCAATTGCCGATTTTCTCTCGAATGTAGTTGGAATTCGTTTCTTTGAATCTTCTCTGCAGATTATTGATAATACCTTCGAAAGGAGCCTGGTAACTTACGGATCGTTCGTTTTTACCCACCATATTTATGGTAAACAAATCACCATTTGTTCCATATAAAATAAGTTGCATCTGTTCTGGGGTATAAGTTTTTACTGGAACATTCAATTTAATTCCATAAGCATCCGCCATCGCCTTCAACATCGCCCAATAGTATCCCCCTTGATCTTTGGGTTTGGACCATTCCAAAGCGATGATTGCTCCTTCTTCGAGAGTAAGATTTTTATCAGGAATTAATAAATCTGGATCAATCTCCATTTTCGTTCCCAAACCCTGACAATCCGGACAGGCACCATGGGGTGTATTGAATGAAAAAGTTCGTGGTTCAATTTCCGGTATGGTGCTGCCATGTTCTGGACAGGCTAATTGTTCAGAATAATGATGATCTACAGGGGATTCGCTTGTCGTGTCCTGGATCGTGATATGTCCTTCACCAACTTTGAGAGCTGTTTCTACCGAATCGGTCAAACGAGTTAATGCAGATTGTTTATCCTCCTCAAATTCATAATTTCCAATTACCAATCGATCAACAACTGCTTCAATCGTGTGAATCTTGTAGCGATCCATTTTGATATTATCATCTAGATTATAGACAACACCATCCACCCGTACCCGAACAAAACCTGCTTTCTGTATCTCATCAAAAACTGCCTGATATGTTCCTTTCCGACCTCGCACAATAGGTGCCAGAATGATCAATCTTGATCCTTCAGGTAATCGCAAAATAGCATCAACGATTTCTTGCGCGCTTTGCCGGGAGACTTCTCGTCCACAAACATGACAATGTGGAACACCAACACGCGCAAATAATAATCTTAAGTAATCATAGGTTTCTGTTACAGTTCCAACAGTAGATCTTGGGTTTCTTGAGGTAGCTTTTTGATCAATTGACACTGCCGGAGATAACCCTTCGATTGCATCCACATCAGGTTTATCCATCTGTCCTAAAAATTGACGGGCATAGGCAGATAGAGACTCTACGTATCTTCGCTGGCCTTCAGCAAAAATTGTGTCAAAAGCTAATGAACTCTTTCCCGAACCGGATAAACCAGTGATGACAACTAATTTGTCTCTTGGAATTTCAACAGTAATATTCTTTAAATTGTGCTCACGAGCACCAACAACACGTATTGAATTCATAATTAACCTTGCCTGACCATAAACATTGCTAATATTATAGCACAAATGTTTTATTTTAATTGTTTTTACAGCCAACTTTTAATTATATCAATCATTCAACGATCTCATCGAAGGTAGTAGATAGATGGATTCTCAATAATCGGATTTTCCTGATATTTTTTCACATCGAATTTCATTATTAATCATGAGCAATCACTTGTATAATCATTTTTATTTGCTGACATAAGGATGTGAAACATGGATGATATTGCACACAAACGAGCAATTCGAGCCTGGACAATGTATGATTGGGCGAATTCTACTTTCGCCACCACGATTGCAGCCGCTGTTTTGCCGGTATATTACTCAACAGTAGCATCAAAAAATCTTCAACCACACGAAGCGACTTCGAACTGGGCTTTCACCACAACGATTGCGCTAATTTTAGTTGCGCTTTTAGGTCCTATTCTGGGTGCAATGGCTGATTTTTCCGGTGCAAAAAAACGCTTTATGAGCATTTTTGTTGTTGTCGGAGTAACAGGAACAGCACTTCTATATCTGGTAAAGAGTGGGGATTGGTTAATGGCATCCGTATTTTATATTATTGGATCCATTGGATTTGCCGGAGCGAATGTTTTCTATGATTCCCTTCTCCCGCATATTGCGTATGAAGATGAAATCGATCAGGTATCATCGCGTGGGTATGCCATGGGATATGCAGGTGGCGGAATTTTATTAGCAATCAATCTTGTAATGATTATGTTCTCACCGGATCATCTAACTGAACTAATGACCCGGTTATCCTTTTTGACAGTCTCAATCTGGTGGTTGGTTTTTACCATACCACTATGGAGAAATGTGAAAGAACCTCCACGTCGTATTCTGGCTTCCGAAATCGGGTTTAATCCAATCAAAGCCAGTTTCAGTCGCTTATCTTACACATTTAAAGAAATTAAAAAATATAAAGAGTTAACCAAGTTCATCGTTGCCTTCTGGTTGTATAACAATGGTATTGGAACGATCATTTTCATGGCAACCATTTATGGTACCGAATTAGGTTTCTCATCCACGACAACCATCGGCACATTATTGATGGTTCAATTTGTGGCAATTCCTTTCGCTTTTCTATTTGGTTGGTTGGCTAAGAAGATTGGAACAAAACGATCAATTCTCCTCAGCTTATTTATTTACACATTAATTGCGATCGGAGGGTATTTTCTGTACAAAGAGATACATTTCTGGTTATTAGGTTTTGCTGTGGCCACTGTTCAGGGGGGTAGCCAGGCGCTCAGTCGGTCATTATTTGGTCGTATGATGCCAAAATCAAAATCAGCAGAGTTTTACAGCTTTTTCAGCGTCAGTGAAAAAATTGCGGGCACTGTCGGGCCATTATTGTTTGGTGTAGTCAGCCGCCTGATGGGTGGTAGTCGTTTGAGTATTGTTTCTTTGATCATCTTTTTCTCCCTTGGTGGATTGTTACTGTGGCAGGTGAAAGAAAAAGATGGAATAGCAATCGCCGATGCAGAAGAGAAAATTCTGATCGCCAATAACATTATGTAATAAATTATCGATGGGAGTTTTTCTCCCATCGGATTATTTTGATAAAACTTCGTACAATTCCACCAATACCCCGTTGGTGCTTTTTGGATGGACAAAAGCCATCTTCCTGCCTGGTAATTCCAAAGCTACCTCATTAATTAAAAGGATGCCTTTTTCTTTCAACTGGGCAAGCATTTCATCAATATTATCCACTTCAAAACATAAATGATGCATTCCCCCACCACGTTCCTCAATAAATTTTGCTACTCCCGTACCCGGGCTGGTTGGTTTCACCAATTCAACTTCACTATCTCCGACAGGGATAAAAACAACTTCTGATTTTTGACTGGGTACATCCTCAATATGATCAACTTCAAGACCCATTGCGTCCCGCCAAAATTTTAGAGATTCCTCCACATCCTTAACAGCTATTGCAATATGATTGATTTTTTTAATTTTTGCCATTTTTTTCCTTTCTAGATCCAGGTAGGTGGTTGATATTCACCCCATGTATTTCGTAAAACACCACAAATTTCACCCAGAGTTAATTGATTTTCAACACATTCAATAATGAGTGGCATCAAATTGTTGTTTCCAAGCGATTCTATTTCGAGTTGGGTTAATAATTCACTCACTTTTACCTGATCTCGGGAAGATTTCAGTTTGGTTAGTTTAGCAATCTGATTTTTCTCTATTGTGGGATCAACTGATAATCGCTCTAATTCTATTTTTTCGTTAACTTCAAAGGCGTTTACACCAACGACCAGGTTTTCTTTGTTCTCAACAGACTTTTGATATTGGTAAGCTGCTTCCTGAATTTCATTCTGTAAATATCCAAGTTCAATTGCTTTTAAAGCGCCACCCAAATCATCAATTCTTTCAATGTATTTCTTTGCCTGAGATTCAATTTCATCTGTTAAATATTCAATCAGATAAGAACCACCCAATGGATCAATCGAATCTGCCACGCCGGATTCGTAGCCAATTACCTGTTGTGTCCTTAATGCAACCCTGACTGACTTTTCAGTAGGTAACCATAACGCTTCGTCCATACTATTCGTATGTAAGGATTGAGTTCCACCCATGACAGCTGCTAAGGCTTGAATAGCAACACGTACCACATTGTTTTCAGGCTGTTGGGCTGTCAAAGTTGATCCTCCTGTTTGGGTATGGAATCTCAACATCCAGGATCTCGGATCTTTGGCACCAAACCGTTCTTTCATGATTCTTGCCCAAAGACGCCTGGCAGCTCTGAATTTTGCTACTTCTTCTAAAAATTGATTGTGCGCAGCAAAGAAGAAAGATAATTGTTGTGAAAATTCATCCACTCCCAATCCAGATTGCATGGCAGACTCGACGTATGCAATTGCATTAGCCAACGTAAACGCTACTTCCTGTACCGCTGTTGATCCAGCTTCTCGAATATGATAACCAGAAATACTGATTGTATTCCAATGGGGAATATTCTCCTTACAGTATTTAAATATGTCCGTAATTAAACGCATGGATGGTTGTGGAGGGTAAATATATGTTCCTCTGGCAATGAATTCTTTAAGAATATCGTTCTGTATGGTTCCTCGCAGGCGTATTGGGTCGACGCCTTGTTTCTTGGCAACAGCAATATACATTGCCAATAGAACTGAAGCTGGCGCGTTAATTGTCATACTGGTGGATACTCGATCTAAGGGGATATCCCGAAATAAAACCTCCATATCACCTATCGATGATATGGAAACACCTACTTTGCCCACTTCTCCGGAAGCAATTGGGTCATCCGCATCATACCCAATTTGGGTTGGCAAATCAAAGGCAACCGATAAACCAGTCTGCCCCTGTGCAAGCAAATATCGGTAGCGTTCGTTGGACTCCTCAGCTGTTGCAAAACCAGCATACTGTCTCATCGTCCACAAACGACCTCGATACATGGTTGGTTGTACACCGCGGGTAAACGGGTATTCTCCAGGAAATCCTAATTGCTCTAAATAATCAGCTTCGTTAGGTAGAGCTACATTGGGCACAGGGATATTAGAGGTTGTAGAAAAATTTACTTTCCTCTCTGGATATTTTTTCGTTATAGGATGAAGGACATCCCTCTCCCATTGATCTTTTCTAGACTCTAAATCCATAAATACCTCTTAAATTTTTTAGTGTAAAATCAGTATACTTGAAGTCCAATTTATTTTGGAGTGATATTTTATCCACGAAATCTCGACATAAATCCTTGTAACAAGGAAGAATTTTCATTATGACACCGTTTCTACAAATTAGTATTGTTTTAGCCATCTTATTACTGGCAGCAAAAGCTGCTGGATATCTCAGTACCAAATTAGGTCAACCCTCTGTGTTAGGTGAATTGTTAATTGGCGTTATCCTTGGCCCATCATTATTAAGTATATTTAGCCTTTCATTCCTGGATTATCAAGAACTACCTCATTTTATCGATGAATTTGCAGAGATTGGTGTTCTCTTGTTAATGTTTATTGCCGGGTTGGAATTGCATCTATCTGACTTAGCAAAAAATAAAGGTGCATCTGCTTACGCAGGTATTCTCGGCGTTCTGGTTCCCGTAATACTTGGTTTTCTAGTTGGTGAATTTTTTTCAATGGAAACGAATCAATCAATTTTCCTTGGATTAACACTCGGTGCCACCAGTGTCAGCATAAGCGCACAAACACTGATCGAATTAAAAGTATTACGAAGTAGAGTCGGTTTTGGACTATTAGGTGCAGCCGTATTTGATGATATGCTGGTTATCCTTTTATTATCCGGTTTTATCGCTCTTAATCAAGGTGGTTCAGCACTTGAAATCATTATTGTTTTAGTCAAAATGATTGTGTTTCTCAGCTTATCTCTCGCTTTTGGATATTGGGTTCTACCAATTATTTCTCGAAAAGTTCAAAGCCTTCCGATTGCACAGGGGACAATTACGCTTGCAATTATTATTATGCTAGTCTATGGTGTATCAGCTGAATTATTGGGTGGAATGGCAGCCATCACCGGAGCTTTTATTGCAGGTCTGATGTATGCTCGCACAAAAGAGAAAAATGAAATTGAGCGGGGTCTAAGGTCCTTATCATATGGACTTTTTGTACCTATTTTCTTTATCAATATCGGTTTACATGTTGATGTTCGAGGAATGAGTATTTCGACACTCTGGATACTGATAATGATTACAGTGGTCGCAATCGTAGGAAAGATTTTTGGTGCAGGTTTGGGTGCCAAATTAGGAAAATTTTCCTGGATAGAATCTCTCCAATTAGGTGTTGGGATGATTAGTAGAGGTGAAGTTGGTCTTATTGTCGCTACCGTAGGATTACTGGAGAATTTGCTTAAACCTGATCTGTATTCATCTATTGTGGGCATGGTTCTGATTACAACTTTAATCACCCCACCATTGCTACGAGCCTCATTTGCAAAATCCACCCATTTAGAAGAAATAACGCAATCATAAGGAGAAAACATGTATTTTATTCTTTTTGTACTCCATGAAACATCCAAAATGAAAGATTTATTACATGCCTGGGAAGAAGCTGGTGTTAAAGGGGCTACAGTTCTTTTCAGTACCGGTTTGGGAAGAATTCGGCAAAATTTCGGATTAATGGAAGATTTTCCCCTTTTTCCTACCATGAGTGAAATACTCGATCGAGCAGAAAGTATGGACCTCAGTCGAACAGTATTTTCAGTTGTTAAATCCGATGAAATTGTTAAAAGTGTTTTATACCATACACAAAAAGTGGTGGGAGATCTCAATAAACCTAACACCGGTATTTTGGTAGTTCTACCTGTTGCTCAGGTTTATGGATTAAAACAGTTCTCTCCTGAATTTGAGGAATAGCTTCCTTAAGTTATTATCAATATTGTTACTTCAAAAAAACATTTGACACCAAATGAACCGTCTGATAGAATTCGGACGCCTCAAGCGTTGTACCCTTCGCTTGAAATCATCTTTGGAAAGGGCTAGAAAAATGAAAGTATTGTTGTTAAAAGACGTTTATAAATTAGGACGTGCTGGTGATATTAAAAAGGTTGCCGCTGGTTATGGTCGAAACTTTCTAATACCACAAGGATTTGCTGTTATCGCAACACCAGGTGCATTGAAACAAGTTGATCAAATCCGGAAACGAGCTGCCGAACGACGAGCAGTTTTGAATAACGAGTTAGGTGGCATTGCGGCCATGCTGGAAAAACTGACCATTAGTTTTCCAAGCAAAGCTGGTGAAACCGGCAAATTATACGGTTCAATCACCCATCAGATGATCGCTGATGCAATTAATAAAAAATTAGGAACCACAATCGATCGTCGACAAATTGAAGTTCAACCTATTCGAAATTTAGGTGAGCATTTCGCGAAGATTCGTTTGACTGTTGATCTTGTTCCAGAAGTCAAAATTATCGTTCATCGCGAAGGTGAAACTGTATCAATAGATGAGACAAAAGAAGAAGTTGCTGTAGAAACCACTGAAGTAATCGTGGAAGAAACAACAGAAGAATAATAATAAATTAATTTCAGAAAGAAAAAGACCGGCATCTCATCACCCTTGTTGACATGCCGGTCGTTTGTTAAACTATAACCATGACAATCACATTAGGAGAATTTCTTCAAAAAGCCCGGGAAGAAAAAGGTCTGAACCTGGCAGAAGTGGCTTACCAAACAAAAATTCGTGAGCACTATCTTTTTGCATTGGAAAACAACCAGGTGGATAAAATGCCATCCAAAATGCAGGGCAAAGGTTATTTACGAATTTATGCTCAATTCCTAGATCTCGATGAAAAAATGATCCTGGCAGCTTGGGATCATCCAGAAAAGCTTGTTATTGAGCAAAAAACGGTAGAAACAATTATTGAAATATCACCCGAACCAGATTTTGAAGAAAAAATCTTGGAAGAAGAAAAGAATGTTATTCCCGAAGAAGAAACCTCGATAGACGAAAAAATATATCATGGGAGTGAAGACACGCTCAAAGAAATTACGAAAAATGAAAAAGAGGTAATATCTCTTTCTCAACAAATCTTCGTTTCTATCGGTGAAAAATTAAAGTCCCAACGGCGGCAATTAAATTTATCTACTGAGGATATTGAGCAATTTACCAGTATTCGTCCCTATTATCTGGAAGCATTAGAAAATGGTACTATTGAGAAATTACCTTCCATTCCTCAGGCTAGAGGAATGCTCAATAATTATGCCACCTTCCTGAATCTTGATGTTGATAAAATTATGAATGAATTTGCGGAAGGTTTGCAAACCCGCCGCAATGAAAGTTATGCTCCCCATAAGATCGGGTCTGATAATCAGTTAGCTTATCAATCACCAGAAATTAAAAAAGTTGGTTGGTTAAAATTTATTACAGCCGATTTATTACTAACATCAGGTTTGATCATTGCATTGTTTATTTTCATTCTTTGGGGTGCAGCAAATATCAGTGGTTTTCAAGATAAAAATGAACAAGTTGAACCACCTTCCATTTCGGATATTTTATTGGAGAGCACTCCTCAAATTCAAGAAACTGAGCTTTCTACAGAATTAATCCTTGAAACATCCCCTACCCTTCTTGCCAATACAAGTGAGGAAAATTCAGAAGAAATAAGTGGAACTGAAGTTGGACCTCAACTTTCAGGCTTACCTGTACAAGTGTATATCATCGCTCGACAAAGAGCATATCTCAAAGTGGACGTGGATGGCGAAACGGTTTTCACAGGCCGAACTGTTCCAGGAAATGCATATGAATACTCAGGTTCATCCTCTGTAGAAATTCTGACCGGAAATGCTGCAGCATTAGAAATATTCTATAACCTGGTGCCAGTTGGCGTAATTGGAGACATCGGAGAGGTAAAATCACTTGTTTTTACTTCCTCTACTGGAATCATTACTCCAACACCAATATTCAGCCCTTCGCCAACGATTACTTTGCAGCCAACTCCAACATTGCAGCCAAGCACTACACCAACCCCAACTCCAACAATTACCCCAACGGTGACACCTTTAATCCCATGAAATCATTAAAAAAAGAAACTTTTTATCTATTATCTTTAGGTTGTGCCAAAAACCTGGTCGACTCCGATTCAATCGCCAATCTGTTAACAAAAAATGGTCTCAAAGGAGTAGAAAAACCGGAGCAAGCTGAAGTATTGATTGTCAACACATGCGGTTTCATCAAACCTGCCAGCGATGAATCAATTTCTGAATTAAGAAACCTGGCTAAACGGAAAAAGAAAGGCCAGATTTTGATTGCAGCTGGTTGTCTCACGCAACGATATCGTGAGATGGTAGCTGAGCAAGTACCTGGCCTGGATGGCATTATCGGAACCAGACGCTGGATGGATATAGTAGACCTGATACAGGAATTGCGAAAGAATCCAAATCAAGCCCGTTATCATATTCCGGATGCGTCAACAATGGGAACCGATGAACGTGGAATCTTGAGGGCTGCTATCCAGGGAAGTAATGCCTATCTGAAAATTGCTGATGGTTGCAGAAGAGCCTGCGCTTATTGTGCAATTCCATTAATTAAAGGTACTCAAGTCAGCCGGCCAATGGAAACCATCGTCCGGGAAGCTCAACAATTATCCTCTCTTGGGATTAAGGAATTAATATTAATCGCTCAGGATACAACTGATTATGGTTCTGATCTGGGTCTCAAAGATGGTCTTGCAAAACTCCTTGAGGAAATAACAAACCGGGTTCCCCAAATTCAATGGATTCGTATTTTATATGCCTTTCCAGGTGTGGTGACAGACCGACTTATCGAGATTATGAAAACCAGAAAACAAATCTTACCTTATCTCGACATTCCCCTTCAACATGCTGACACAAAAATTCTTCAAAGTATGCGCAGACCATCAAACATGCAATCCGTGAAAGAAACTATAGGAAAATTACGATCTGCATTACCCGAAATAGCTATGCGCACAACATTTATTGTTGGCTATCCTGGTGAATCCGAAGAGGAATTTCAGATATTATTAGATTTCATGAAAGAAATTCAATTTGACCATGTGGGTGCTTTTACATATTTTCAGGAAAAAGGCACCTTCGCAGAAAAATTGGGAGATCCTATTCCGGAAGATGTTAAACAGGAGAGATTGGAAAGGTTGATGTCTTTACAACAGGATATCTCACTACGGAAAAACCAAACCTGGATAGGAAAAACAATTTCAGTGCTTGTAGAAGGCTACAATGACGGAATTTCTATTGGTCGATCATTCCGAGATGCTCCGGAAATTGATGGGATGGTTTTCGTAGAAGGAAATCTGCCAATCGGGGAAATAATGGAAGTAAAAGTAACAGATGCTTTGGTGCATGACTTAATAGCCAGACCAATCTGAAATACTGAATTTCATACAAATAAACCTGTATCATTGAATGATCAGATTTTTGTTTTCATTTGCTTTCATTCAAGAAACAGATCGTGCCCAGGCAGTGAAAACCAAAACTAGAATAGCCAGAATTGAATTTATCCAAAGAATTAATCTTTCCTGATTTCGATATCGTATTACTTCGGACGGATCGATTTCTTTTCCGAGCTTCAGTTTTAATGAGATTCGCTTCAATCCTGGTAGAACAAACCAGGTCAGGTATCCCATAGCTACGACCATAAATACAATGAAAATATGCTTAATAAATAAAGCCACTGCCCAATCATTATCAATTGCCAGGAAACCCTGGTAAGAAGGATGAGCACTCATTTGAAACATACCTGTTCCTACCAGGATAAATAAACACAACCAACCCAATGGATTCATGTAATTTTGCAGGCTGGATAATAATTTTTCTTTTTCCTCCCCATTAATCTTTTTCTGAATGAAAGGAAGAACAAAAAAAGTTATTGAAATTAATCCACCCAACCATAAAACAGTTGCAACCATATGGATCCAGTACGAGATAGAAAGTGCCCAAATTGGCATTAAATCTGTCATCTGTACCTTATGGGGTTGGCGTTCCACCTGGATCAGGTGTAGTTTCTGTAGGTACTGGTGTTTCCTCTGTCACTTGAGGTGTTTCAGAAGTTGTTGATAATGTTGGTGTTGGAGTTGGTGTGAGGGTACCAGGTGGTGCTTCGGTTTCCTCTGGTTGTTTGGACTTTTCGCAAGCTTCGTAAATAGCTGTGGCAGCTGGTGCTACACTTTCATCCACAAAAAGAATAAATGCGAGGTCGTATTTTTCTTGCGCCAGACAATATTCTTCCTGTAAAGCCAATTCATCACCCCATTTAATTAATCCAACACGATATCGTTCCTGAGCAGTCATACCGGAGCTATCATGTAAATTTGGGAAGGATGGGTAAATTTGTGCAAAAATGGAAACAACCTGAGACCAATCAATTCCCCAATAACTTGCACCAGTCAGGTAATATCGTGCCCATGTTCTGTAACCATCTGCATCATTATCAAGCGGAGCAAAACGTTCACTCAGGGCAAGATCATACATTCCTGGTTCCAAACTACCCTCTTGAAGAATTCTTCTGACACCGCGATTGCGTAATGCAATGTAGTACATTCCATCAGTTTCAACCGGATTAAATTGTAAATTTTTATCACGCAACAAATCGAGCGTCACAATTGCGTTATCCCAGTCTTCTACCAGAATAAATTGCCAGGCTTGATCAAACAATTCCTGCTCACCACGGAAATCGGGTGTCGGTGTAAGTGTAGGTATAGGTACTGGTGTAGGTGTATTGACAATTGATTGTGCAATCAGAACTTCTGTTAATTTCTCCTGAGCGCCTGGATAATCCGGTTTAATGCGAATCACATATTCGAAACGCTTTCTGGCATTTTCATAGCGACCCTCTTCCAATTCACGAACACCCAATTCAAACTGAGTAGAAACTACTTCGTACTCAACTTTTTCTCTTTCCTGGGTGCGTAATTGTTGACCTTCCTGCGATCCAAAATACCAACCAGCCCCACTGGCTATGATCAGAATTAAAATCCCAATGAGAACGAATAAAAACCTTTTTTGTTTTGGTCTATTTTTTCTATTTTGAACTGGTTGGTTTTCTTGAAATTCTGTTGTATTCATAGCGGCAATTATACCTTAACCTAACGCCACATCCAGAATCATCATCACCGCAAATCCCGCTAGTAAACCTATGGTCGCCAGGTCACCATTGTCACTGGCCTGAGATTCAGGAATCAATTCTTCAACGACCACGAAGATCATGGCACCTGCTGCAAATGCTAGCGCGTAAGGCAAAATGGGCTGCATAATGATGACCGCAACAGCGCCTATAACACCGGCAATTGGTTCGACCATTCCAGAAGCCTGGCCATAAAAGAAACTTCTTGACCTGGACATCCCTTCTCTTCTTAAAGGAGCCGAGACAGCCAGTCCCTCTGGTAAATTCTGTAAGCCAATTCCAATAGCTAATGCAATAGCACCCGGAATGAGAGATTCTCCCAATCCCACTGCTGCTGCCCCAAAAGCCACGCCAACGGCTAAACCTTCAGGAATATTATGTAATGTAATTGCTAGAACCAAAAGAACACTTCGTTGCCATGTAGTTTTTACCCCTTCAGCAGCTTCGATTGGGGATTCCAGATGAAGATGAGGTAAGAGCTTATCAACGCCAAAGAGAAAGGCTCCTCCTGCTAAAAAGCCAACTGCTGCTGGAACCCATCCTATCTGACCATTGTTTTCCGCCATTTCAATCGATGGGGCCAGCAATGACCAAAAACTGGCGGCAATCATTACCCCGCCAGCAAATCCTAACATCATATCCAGCAATTTGCGATTGATGGTTTTTGCAAGAAAAATACCAGCTGCACCAATTGCTGTCATCGCATAAGTAAACAGTGTAGCTATTAATGCCTGTAAAATTGGGTTAAGAGATAAAAAATAATTCAATTTATCACCTTATATCAGATTAAGTTTGACGTGTTTTAATACGCTCACTATAATAAACCTTAACGAAATTTGCGAACAAAGGACAAATTCTGTGAAAGATCAAAAAAAGCAAAATTGGTTAACACAATTACAAGATCAAGGATACCGCATTACCAATCCAATGAAAGTAATTGTTGATATTTTATCGAAAAGTGATCATTTACTCAACCCTACGGAGGTTTATATACAGGCGAAAAACATTAACCCAAAGATAGGGCTGGTAACTGTCTATCGAACAATCGAGAAAATGGAACAATCAGGGTTGATCGACCGTGTTCACATGCCGGGTGGTTGTCAATCCTTTTTCCAATCCAGTGATGGACATCAACACTTATTGATTTGCACAAATTGTGGTCGAGCAGAATATTTTGAAGGTGAGGATCTCAATCAATTCTTTCTAAAAATTGGCGAACGATTTGGCTATCTTGTGAGAGATCATTGGTTACAACTATTTGGGTTGTGTGATAAATGTCAACAAATTGAAATAGAAGCATAAAGGAAAATCATCCGATCCATGAAAAACTTTGGGATACTATACATTGTCTCCACCCCAATTGGGAATTGGGATGACATAACTTTACGGGCTTTGAAAATATTGGAAGATGTTGATCTACTGGTTTGTGAGGAATTTAGAGTGGGTAGCACACTCTTGAAAAAACTTGCTCTTCCAACAAAAGAATTAATCGATCTGAATGAACATAATGAAAATGAGCAGGTGGAAATTGTGCTACAAAAGTTGGTCGCAGGGGCAAACATCGCTTTAATCTCAGATTGTGGCACCCCAGTTTTTGCAGATCCTGGTCATATTCTAATCAATCAAGCGACTCAAATGGGCATTCAAGTGGTTCCTGTTCCTGGTGCTTCTTCGTTAATGGCCACCCTCTCTGTATTAGATTTCAAACTCGATCGCTTTTATTTTGCTGGTTTCCTACCCAGAGAAAAAGACCACCGCAAGAGCGTCCTAAATTCTTTAAGATCGATGGATGTACCCATTATACTGATGGACACCCCTTATCGTTTACAGAAATTATTAGAAGAAGTCGGGCAAACCTTTGGAAAAAATCGAAGAATTACCCTGGGCATCAACATTACAATGGACAATGAAAAATTCCTGCGTGGAACTGTCGTTGAAATCATTAAACAATTGAATCAGAAAAAAGCTGAATTTATTCTGGTCGTGCATGCAAAATAAAAAACCACCTGTTTTGGTGGTCTTTTAGGTGCCCCCAGGGAGATTCGAACTCCCGTTTTAGCCTTGAAAGGGCTGCGTCCTGGTCCCCTAGACGATGGGGGCATTGAATGAACGAGATTTTATCAGATGGGACTATGTTGGTCAAGGGAAAATCAATATTTCATCCAAATTTTGTAGTGAAAATGTAAGTCAATTATGTAAATAAGGTTCCACTCTGTTTTTTCTCTTCGATACACTCGTGTGTATCATTGAATGGAGAATTGACAGCTTTACCAACCATGTAAGATTTCATTTTATCTGAGGAATAGGGTCGCATCATTTCAACCAGTTCTTTTTGAGGGCGATCTTCCAACCAGTTAAACATATGATGTTTATCCAGGATAACAGGCATTCGGTCGTGAATTGGTTTTAGAATATCATTTGCTTCACATGTAATAATTGCAGTGCTCCACAATTCACTTCCATCCGGAGCATGCCAGATTTCCCAAATTCCCGCTAATGCGAACGGTTTTCTATCCTCTAAGTGGAAATAATATGGCTGTGAAGGTGTGCCTTTCATCTTAGCCTTTTTCCACTCATAAAAGCCATCAGCTAGAATCAAACATCTACGTCGAGCGAACGCGTTTCTAAATGAAGGCTTTTCCATTATCGTTTCAGACCTGGCATTGATTAATCGATTTCCGATTTCAATATCCTTAGCCCATCCTGGAACCAGTCCCCAACGGAGAAATTCAATTTTTTTGGTTTCAGCACTTAGGATGGAAGCGATCGGTTGAGACGGAGCAATATTATAGCGAGGTTGCCAGTCCAATTGTGTTTCTGGCAATCCCAATTCCAACTGAAGTTCTTTAGATTTATATGAAAGAGTAAATCGTCCACACATAATTATTTATCCTGAATCAATGATTTTCAATTCGATTTTCATCCAGCAACTATTCGTGGCTAAAGTGTGTTTGGTAGTTTCTCAGCCAAAATTCCGCACCAGCCCAAGATCATTGATGATGATACTTGATATAATACTATTATCTCATAAAGAAGAGGGTACAATGACAAATCCATTAGTTGAATGTATACCTAATTTTTCAGAAGCTCGCCGACCTGAACTAGTCCAACAAATTCTAGACTCAATAATTTCAGTCCCAGGCGTACATGTTTTGGATCATCATTCTGATTTTGATCACAATCGCACTGTTGTTACCTACATTGGTGATCCAAAATCAGTTGAAGAAGCAGCTTTTAAAGCCATTGCAACTGCATCGAAATTAATTGATCTTGATCAGCATACCGGAGAACATCCACGGCTTGGGGCAACAGATGTAGTGCCTTTTGTTCCGATCAGTGATGTGACCATGGGGGAATGTGTTGAGATGGCTCGTCGGTTAGGAAAAAAAGTTGGCGACAGAATTAAATATTCCGGTCTTCTTGTATGAAGAAGCTGCAACCATTCCAGAAAAACAGAACCTAGAAAATATTCGTTCCGGTCAATATGAAAAATTGAAGACAGAGATTGGCAAAACACCAGTAAAAACACCGGATTTTGGACCTGCAGAAGTGGGTAAAGCCGGTGCTACGGTCATTGGTGCCAGACAACCATTAATTGCATTCAACATATATTTGACCTCGAATGACGTTAGTATTGCACAAAAAATCGCCCGTGCTGTACGTCACTCCTCCGGAGGATTAAGATATGTAAAAGCAATGGGAGTCCTGGTAGAAGGTAGAGCACAGGTGTCCATGAACCTTACGAACTTTAAAAAAACACCTGTTGCTCGAGTTGTTGAATTTGTTCGAAGAGAAGCTGAACGGTATGGCGTTGCCATTCATCATTCTGAACTGGTAGGCCTGATTCCTCAGGATGCCTTATCAGATGCAGCTCAGTGGTATATTCAACTTGATGATTTTAAGAATGAACAAATTCTCGAACAGCGTCTTTTTCAGGTAATGCGGGAATCGAACTGTGAAATCACAGGATGAAGAACCAGATTTTCTGAATCAGCTCGCAGCAGCCACACCCACACCTGGAGGAGGTGCAGCTGCAGCACACACTGCCGCTGAAGGTGCTGCTTTAGTCGAGATGGTTGCCAGATTAACAATTGGAAAAAAGAAGTATCAGGATGTTCAGGAAAGAATGTATGAGTTGATTGACCAGGCTGAAGAATTACGCAAACACCTGGTGCAAGCCAGTGAAAATGATTCAGCTGCTTTCGAAAAAGTCTTACAAGCTTTCCGTTTGGCTAAAACCACGGAGGAAGAAATCCAAATGCGGGAACAGGAGATTCAAAAAGCGACGATTCACGCTGCTGAAGTTCCTTTAGATGTTGCCTCAATGGCGTTGGAAGTTATGAAACTGGCATTTGAAGCAGCCCAAACAGGAAATCTTAATGCTATTTCCGATGCAGCATCCGGTTTGTTTTTTGCTAAATCAGCGCTCACAAGCGCAGCATTGAATGTAAGAACCAATACATTAGGTATTACGGATCAATCAATTAATCAAAAATTATTAGAGAATGTTCAGGAACTTGAAAACCAGAGCAACTCACTAGAAAAGGTTACATGGCAATTACTCAAAGAGCGGGGTGGTTTTCCCATTCCCTAACCATAATATTTTTAGGTTTTACAATAATTTTTAATTCTGGATGTCAACCTGGATTATCTTTGAATGCCGTTGTTGAGTTACAGCCAACTTCAGCTCAAACTTTATCTGGGGTATCAGTTCTGACTGATGAGCCTCAACTAGCTACTCCGAATCCGCCTTCTACACCGAAAGAAGTGAAATCAGACCAAAACAAAATGGTGGAGATTCCAACTGCAACTCCTATAATGCAACCAATCAATGAAAATCTTTTTATTCCTCTATTTGATTTCCCCATCCCGGAGGATGCGTCACGTTTGATTGAGACAAGTTATCGATTTGGATCAACCCAGTTTGGTGAAAGAATTCCTCACGATGGTGTAGAAATATTGAACCCTGAGGGAACACCAGTTCTGGCAGTTGCAGATGGCAAGGTATATTTCAGTGGAAATGATCGCACTTTTAAAAGAGGTCGTTTCACAAATTTTTATGGCAATATCATTATTCTTGAACATAATGTGCAAGGTTATTCGGTTCCTGTCTACAGTTTTTATGCCCATCTCTCTGAAATCAACGTTCATGATGGAGAGATCATCACACAAGGACAAAAAATTGGTTCTGTTGGCGCAACTGGCAAAGCCTTTACCAATCATTTACATTTTGAAGTACGTGTAGGGGATGTGCTCTTACAAAATGCGCGTAACCCGGAGCTATTTTTACCTTTGTTACCAACAGCAGAGCTACCGGATGTGGGTATCCTGGTAGGTACGTTGATCAGTCAGAATGGTAACCCAATTCCCAGCGTGTCAGTTGTCGTTCAAAGAATAGAGAATGGCATACTGGTACCAGGAACTTCCATCTACGCGGAAACCTACGCTAAAACCATTTCCAGTGAACAAAATTGGGGGGAAAATTTTGTCATCAGTAATTTGTCTGAAGGGGAATATCGGGTGAGCGCATTTGCATATCAATATTTTGTGGAGAAATTTGTGTCGATAAAAGGCAACGAATTTACAACCGTACTCTTACAACCGGAGGATTAATATGGGTTTAAAACCAGATCATTGGATTCGTAAAATGGCATTGGAACACGGAATGATTGAACCTTTTATTGACCACCAGGTTCGCGAAGGTGTCATATCCTATGGTGTCTCGTCATATGGCTATGATGTACGAGTCGCTGATGAGTTTAAAATTTTTACCAATGTCTATTCAACGATTGTTGACCCAAAATCTTTTGATTCAAATTCCATGATCGATTTCAAAGGTGGGGTTTGCATCATCCCGCCTAATTCCTTTGCCCTGGCAAGAACGGTTGAGTATTTCCGAATTCCTCGCGGTGTCATGACCATTTGTGTTGGCAAAAGCACTTACGCCCGATGTGGCATTATAGTAAATGTAACACCTTTTGAGCCAGAATGGGAAGGTTTCGTTACATTGGAAATTTCAAATACAACACCATTACCCGCAAAAATTTATGCAAATGAAGGACTTGCTCAGGTCATCTTTTTTGAAGGGGATGAACCTTGTGAAATTTCATATGCAGATAAAAAAGGTAAGTATCAGCACCAACAAGGAATCCTGTTGCCAAAGGTCTAGAAACAACTTATTCTGGAAACGGCCATGCATTCTGATGATTAGGGTTGAAACCGTTATAAATTGTCTGGGATATTCTGGCAATTAAAGGATTGGCAATGTCAAATAAAAGTTGATCGGGGCTATATGTAAAGACAGCCAAAACAAAATCCTCCTCGGGGCCATAGACGATTCCTACATCACTGAATGAATGCACTAACCCATCTCTTTCCTGGCTCCAACCGTGTTTATGGGCAATCTTGATTGTTTCCGGCAATCCTGCTTCCATCAATGCCCCCATTTTATTCAAAGCTAAGGTTTCAATGATTAATTGACATTCTTCCTGTGTGATTTTTCCCTGCGTTTCAAGAATCAGCGTTGCAGACGAATTAATGGAACAGTCATAAATCATTGAAAGTAATGTACCAATGTCTTCAGGGGTTGTTTGATTATAAACATCGGGATCAATAAATGTATCGCTACGTTGGTTCGCTGGTGTTTCATATAAATTCAATAATGGCGCTCCCAGATAGAAATAGCCGGCTATAAAGGAATTCTCCAAACCGAGTGACTGAATATCATTTGTTACCAATAAAGGACCCCTTATTGCGTCAATCTGCTCCATTAGCCGATCTGCGGGATCATTCTCTGAATAAACAATCATGTATTTAATCCAATCCGCCACCATTTCAGATAGAGGATCATCCTCCTGCCAATAAGTTGATAACATGATTGGTATTTTCATAGTGCTCGCTGCTGTAAATGCTACACCAGGTTCTTTCTCTTCCCCATACCAGTTCAATATTTGGATCTTTTGATGATCACTCATTCGTTCAGCATAGATTTCAACAACACCTGAATAATTCTCATTCATCACAATCGATTTCACCTGTTCATTTATTTGTTCGATGGTTGGAGGTGGTGAAGGAATTTGTATTAATTCCAACTGAATAATATTCTTGTTTATTTGTGTAATCTCTTGTTTAACGCGATTTACCAATTCAGCATGATTGAAAGCAATACCTGCTGATCCAGGTTCAAATCTTGTAGTTTCAGGAATAGGTTTATATGGTGATGGTTCCAAATGAATATAAGGATCAATTTGTTGAATTATTGCTGAGTTTAATGTATTTTCATTTAATGTAAATAATAAGTCTGAACTTATAATTTCATTTTTAGATTGATTCCAGATAAATGACCAGAAAGTCGAAAACTCATCATCATACCCACAGTCTAGTTTTGACATCATTTCATCATAATGGATCACAATTCCAATTTGTTCATTCGAAAATTTAAAAGATAAATTGCCCGACTGAATCTGAAAAGGTTTTTCATAGACCGATTTTAATTTTATCCTGGCTTGTTCTTGATCCAATCCACCCACATCCACAAATGCTATGGTTGAACCTGCGGGAAATACACAGACCTGTCGGGTTGAATTTTGGAAAGTCGTAAAAGTAATCAGTAAACTGATGACAATTAAGCCAATACCGATCGTCCTTGAAATGATTCTTCCTTTCGATCTATTCAATGCAGAATCTCCTTAAACATTGATAATAATTGAAAAACAGGATTTATTCTAGAATAACAAGCGAATTCAGACAATCCAATGTAAAATGGCATACAATAAGCACAATTTTTTTTAATAAGTAAATATGTAGTAATACCAGGAGAAATTATGCCACCTGTTGAAATTCAAAATAACTTTTTTACATTTTCCTGTAATCCAGATACAGGTACGATCAATCTCGATTCAAAAAGAATCGGTCTGCCATCCATTCAAAACGCATCCTTACGTGTACAAATTATCAAAGATGGAATTAAACACAACCTTATAACAAAATCCTGGAATCCATATCAATTGATGAAGACAACGACAGATTCCCGGCATGGAAAATTACATCAATTGGAGTTTTCCATTTTTATTGAAGAATTGTCCCAGATTGTGCGGTTAACATTTGCGTTAAGTGAAGAACTTCCTGTCTTTTTATGGAATGCAGTCTTAGAAAACCAGTCCTCTTCACCAATTTTTGTTAATTTCATTGAATTATTAAATATTGGTGATTCTGCCCATGATCTTGAGAGTAAATTAGTTCGGGCAAATGAAACGGTTAAAGCAAATTTCACATTTCACGCCAATGGGTGGCAATCCTGGTCTCATACAGGCACTTATCGGGATGACCAGATACAACACCACACTCGATTAAGATTCTTCCAGGATGTCATGGTTCAAAACCCTGGTACTCCCGTATTCCGTCAAACAGGACATTTCAGTGGTGATTTTTTTGGTGTTTTGGCCGATCGAAATTCCCGCAGTGCTTATCTTTTTGGCTTTTTATCACAAAAACAACAATTTGGTTCTGTTGAAGCAAATATTTCTGGAAAAACGAAAATCAGGTTGTGGGCAAATGGAGACAGAACAATTCTCGTCCCCGGACAAAATTTCTCAACTGATTGGGCAATCATGTTCCCGTTTTACTTTGATCAACCTGATCCTTTAGCTATTTATTATGAAGCGGTGAGCCGGGAAAATCAGGTTCAAATATCAAATAAAATCCCTGCAGGATGGTGTTCCTGGTACCACTTCTATCAAAATATTACTGAAGGGAAGATTATTCGGAATCTGAATACGATAATTGAATTAAAAGATGAAATGCCACTCTCCTTGGTTCAAATTGACGATGGCTACCAGAAGGAAATCGGTGATTGGTACTCATTCCGAAAAGGATTTCCCCATGGTGTGGCACCTATTGCAGAAAAGATCTCAAGTTCAGGTCATATCCCTGGATTATGGATGGCACCTTTTATTTTGCATCCCAATAGTAATTTTGCCATTGACCATCCAGAAATGATTTTAAGGAAAAAAAGCGGAAGGCCAGTCAATGCAGGCTTTGTTTGGAATGTTTTCACGCAAGCCATCGACTTAACTGTACCTGGTGCGATTGAAGCAGTTAAAGAAATGATTGAAACAGCGGTTCATAAATGGGGATTTCCTTATCTAAAATTAGATTTTCTTTATGCAGGTGCTTTGAAGGGGAACCGATTTGATAATTCCCAAACCCGAGCACAGGTTCTTCGCAAAGCAATGCAGGAAATCCGAATGAGTGCTGGAGAGGATACATTTATATTGGCATGCGGGGCACCTTTGGGTTCGGTAGTTGGTCTCGTCCAGGCTAATCGAATAGGTGCAGACGTAAGTGGAAGTTGGAATCCACAATTTAATGGAATTTCACTATTTTTCAAAAAAGAACCGCATATGCCATCTGCCAAAAATGCAATCCAGAATATTATCACCAGAGCGGAACAACATAATCGGTGGTGGATAAATGATCCGGATTGTTTACTGGTGCGTCCAGAAATTGATTTGACCATCAACGAAATTCAGTCACTTGCTTCATTAATTGCGATAACTGGCGGTTCATTACTGGTCTCAGATGATCTACCAAAACTTCCTCGAGAAAGACGAAGAATTATTGAAATCTTATTACCAATTATTGGAAAACGTGCAAACGTGATGGATTGGCTGGATACCACCACACCGCATAATTTGCGATTGGATCTTAACAACGCATCTGGTGATTGGAATTTATTGGCACGTTTCAATTGGAAAGATGAACCGCGCGAGACATATTTAAGTTTTCCAGACTTTGGTCTACCGCAATTGAGTTATTGGGTATATTCATTCTGGGAGAATAAAATTCAATTGATCAAAGCTGGTGAACCAGTTCATTTTCCATCACTTCCCGCTCATGGAGTCGCCTTGTTAGGTGTAAGACCTGTTCTTTCAGATAATCAATATTTAGGAAGTAATTTACATATTTCAATGGGCTTGGAAGTTAGCTGTATGGAAAAAACCTCAGCTGGCATTGAACTGGATTTAGACCTACCCAGAAAAGCACAAGGTGAAATCTTTGTCAAATTGTTAACAACCCCTGAAAAGATTTTCCTCAACGGAGAGCAAATACCTTTTGAAGAAGAACCAAATTCAGTCTTTAGAATTCCAGTATCTTTTGAAAGCCATGCAACCATCCTAATTCAATAAAAAAGCCCCTTGCGGGGCTTGATTTGTTATTCAGAAATTTTATTTTTTTCCAGTTTACGGCGTTTGCTTCTTCTTACCAAGGCACGAACCAGTAAGAATAACAGATAGAATGGTAACAAGATGATAACCAGGATCGGGATGATCAACAAGATCAGCCAGATAGCTCCATCAACAATCGCCTGCAAAGCATTTACCAATGATTGAAGTGCTTTGCTGACTGTTACTGAAGGTTTCCAGCCTGCTACAGTAATTGGATTCACCGCTTCATGTGCCTGAATTCTGACACTGATTGAGGATAAAGCTGCAGATTCCTCATAATACTTGATTTGACCTTTGGTAACTTCTATTTGTTCTCGATAATATGTCAACTGGTTAAAAACATTCAGTACATCTTCAGTTTTGTAAGCTTCATCCAGAATCAATTTTAATTGTGCTTCTGCATCTTCCAGATTCTTGAGACGCGAGTTTAGATCCGTGTATTCTTTGGTAACATCCTGTCCCGAAACATTCTCACTTAAAAGATCGAGTTCCTTATCATTTAGTAAGTTTTTAATTTCGTCCAATGCTTGATTGAGAAGGGCAGCGGGTACGCGAATTGAAATATTTGCTTCTGGAATCTCAACTCCTTTATAATTGCTGGTTTTCCATGAATTTGAACTGACAATATACCCACCCATACGCTCTGCCATACGACCGATGGTATTCATTGCGTCCAAAGGTTCATCTACAACAATGGATAAGTCAGCATTTCGAATAACTATTCTTTCGATACCGTTTGTTTGAACATCGCTGGATACAACAGCTTCTTGATATTCTTTATCCATGCTATATTCTTCGTTGTATTGTGGTTCCATCGGTGCGGACATCGCTGGCATCTCCGCTGGCGCAAAATCACCTTCCATGGCAATGTTTTCAGTTGATTTTGCCGATGCACACCCAGTTAAAACCATACTTAATATGACTAATCCGATGAAAATCCTTAGTTTCATTCTTCCTCCTCTTTGTTAATCCCAAATGCCTAGATATTTATATGACGAAAATGAATATAAAAATGTTCCTTTTATGAATGGCACTACCAACCGCCAGCTAATCTCTGGGCATTTTTGCCTGGTAGCTTAAGATCGTTAATCTTCTGCTGAGTGGTTTCATATGCATATTCCACTCTGAATATTTCCCAACTCATCAATTCATCATCAAATATTCCATAGGACGCTCTTGGATCATTGTCTCTCGGTTGACCGACCGATCCGGGGTTTAGGATCATCCTCGGTTTCATTTTGTACATATTTCCGTTGACATTGCTATTCCAATCCATTTTCTCTCGGGAAGGATCCCAACGAGCTATTAATCCCTGGTGGGAATGACCGACAAAACAAAAATTTTCTATGAAATGATCAAAATTTGCTCTGGCAACAAATGGATCGAGGATATATTCCCAAAGCGGATATCTCGGACTTCCATGAACCAGGAGAGAACCTGGCAGATTGATTTTTTCAGGCAAATTCTTTAAGTATGTTAAGTTTTCAATAGAAATGTGTGTTCTTTGCCAATCAATGGAAGACCTGGCTTCTTGATTGAATAACCTCACATCCATATCACCCAAAATAGCAGCATCATGATTTCCCAGTACACATGATAATTTAGGCAGAGTCTGTAATAAATTTATACAGGCATTTGGGTCTGGACCATAACCAACTATGTCACCCAGACACCATACTGCATCAAAATTTCCTGATTTTTCTAACACATTCTTGAAAGCTTCTAAATTGGCATGGATATCTGAGATAACTAAATTTTTCATTTGGAATTCATTTCTTAACCAGGCGTTCTTGAGGATGAATTATTTTTCTTGACTATTGGTTGATTATAAATCAAACCACTTAACCGCATTTGATATTTGAGTAAATTCTCCTTATTTATTTGATATCTTCCAAAGCACATCCTCAATTCGCTCCATAATCAAAAAACCAATCGAAGATTTTTCAACATCATCAATAATTTCAACTTCCCCACCGGTGTAGAGAATAGTCAATCGATTTAATATCGTTTCGATATTTTCATCGAAATTGGTTATATGATCTGCAACGATAAAGTCCAGATTTTTTGAAGTTAAACTTGATATTCGCATTTTCTAAAAGATTTTGGCTTTCAGAAGCAAACCCAATCGTAACTTTTGGGCAATTACAATTAGATTTTTGTTGAGCTACATGCCAGAGAATATCATCTGTTGGCACCAGTTCTATCTTTGCTAAATCGTCGTCTTTCTTTAATTTATGAGGGGAGTAATTCAATGGTCGAAAATCAGCAACTTCTGCAGTCATAACGAGTACATCTGCATCCATTACTTCTTTTAAAACTGCTTCTTTCATTTCTTGTGCATTATCAACTTTAACAACTTCAGTTCCATATGGCACAGGTTTATTGTGTATCGTCGTAATGAGGATTGTTTTTGCTCCAGCATCCAGAGCAGCTTGGGCAATCGACCATCCTTGTAAGCCTGTTGATCTGTTGGTAATCACTCTCACAGGATCAATAGCCTCGCGTGTTGCGCCAACTGTAACCACGATTTTTTTTCCTTGCAAGGTTCCATTTTTTGATAAAAATAATCTTGTGAACTTGATGATTTCATCGACCTGGACAGTCTTATCCCTTAATTTAGTGTCTGATTCCATTAAAATTTGAATTCCTCGAGATTTTAATTTCTCAAGGTTTTCTACAGTTGCGATATTATCAGAAATCATCAGATCCAAATCCGGAACCAGTATGATTGGACACTTAACCGACATAGCAGTATAGACCAGAATATTATCGCTGATACCGTTGGCTATTTTGGATATTGTATTTCCACTGGCTGGCGCAATGATCAATAGGTCGGCTTCATATTGATTTTCGTGAAAGAATTGTCTTTGGTTGATTTGCCACCATTCTTCATCTGTATAAACATGTCTTCCAGTGATAACTTGAAATATCAAAGGTGAAATGAGTTTTTTCGCACTATATGTCATAAATACATCAACAATAGCACCGAGTTCAACCAATTTTGTGGCAATTGTGGCAGCCTGATATGCTCCAAGAGAACCTGTTACGCCTAACAAAATTCTTTTACCAGTCATTACATTCATTTTTTCTCCATATCAAAGGCAAGAGGATTGGATTAAGGTTGAGTTTGATTCTTTACTGTCTCAATGATCTCTGAAACAAAGTCAAATCGATTAAAAGCTGGCATTAAATACACGCCTTGCAATTCAGCTTTCATCGCTTGAATTAATTCTACCGCTATTTTTATTCCTTCTTTGGCAGACTTATCACCAGCTTTCCTCATCCGAACAATAATTTCCTCCGGAATGGTAATCCCAGGTACTTCATTATGCAAAAAAGCCGCATGTCGATCAGTTGCAAGTGGTAATATTCCAACCAGGATTTTTAGTTCTGGATCTCCTGCTTGTTCCCGAAACCATCGCAACTGTTCCAATGCGGATTTAGCATTGAAGATCGGTTGAGTTAACACAAAATCTGAACCTGCTTTTCTTTTCCTTAAGTGATTCTTGAGTTCAATTTCAGGGTTTGGAGAATTGAGATTGAGTGCACTTCCAACGAAAAATGAAGTCGGTTGCCCAATTTCTGAACCAGCATGGTCAATGCCGATATTGAAGGACTGTTTGATTAACTTTATTAAACCAGACGGTACCAGATCGTAATTGTCCATTGCCTCTGGATAATCTCCAATCGCTGTTGGATCTCCCATCACCACAAAAACGTTCCTGATACCTAACGCATGCGCTGCGAGTAAATCACCCTGTACTCGCAATAAATTTCTGCCACGAGTGGGAAAATGTAATACCGTTTCAATACCCACATAGCGTTGAATCAGGCTGCATACAGCCCAGGGACTCATTCTCATTCTTGCCATCGGGCTGTCCGCTACATTTATGACATCAGCTCCGGAATCGGCTAATAAACTCGCACCAGCCAGTAATTTCTTTGTGCTCAGCCCCCTGGGAGGGTCCATTTCTACAGCAAACACAAATTGTTTTGCATCAATTTTTTGGGATAATTCTGATTTTGGTGCTTCTTTTTCAGCTTCACTCTCTACTTGCATTTCAGGTATTTCAAGTCCGAAAGCGATATCAGATAATTTGGTATCCTGAATGATGCTGGAGATTGCCTGAATATGCTTTGGAGTGGTTCCACAACAACCTCCAAGAACTTTTGCGCCTGCTTGCCAGAAAGATATCGCATAATCACCAAAATATTCAGGGCCGGCTGGGTACATGATGCGGCCGTCTTGTTGTTCCGGCCATCCAGCATTGGGCATCACGGAAAACACACCATTTGGTACGGCGGTTTTCATTTTTTTTAGAATTCGTAATAATTGCAAAGGACCACCAGAACAATTAATCCCAATGACATCCGCACCACTGGTGTAAATACTTGTCGCCACTTTTTCGGGTGTATCCCCCAATAAGGTACGATCATCGCGGGTAAATGTCATAGATGCAATGATTGGAATATTTGGATTGATTTCCCTCGACGCTAAAATAGCTTCGCGCACCTCATAAAAATCAGTCATTGTCTCAATGATGATGACATCTACACCAGCATCTATAAGTGCTTGAATCTGTTCTTTGAAGGCAGTTCGCGCATCCTCCAGTTGTACACGGCCAAACGGAGCAAGACGAACACCCAATGGTCCAACATCACCGGCAATAATGATATCCCGAAAGCTGGCCATTGCTACCCTACGAACCAGTTCCACACCTGCTTGATTAATTTCAACCACTTTATGTTCAAGCCCAAATTGGGATAATTTATAATGATTCGCTCCAAAAGTATTGGTTTGAATCATAGTTGACCCTGCTTCTATGTAAGCACGATGAACATCTGCCACTTGCGCGGGATGAGTAAGGTTTAAATGGTCAAAACATTCATCAAATCTAATTCCTCTTTGATGAAGAACGGTTCCCATCGCGCCATCAGATATGATCGGCTTTTCCTGGGTAAGACCTTCAATAAATTTATTTTGTTTACTCATTTATTCTGTTCTTTCATAAGTTGATCCACTCGGCTGGTTCCAATGTTGAAGTATTTTGCTTGTGGATGATGAAGGATGATAGCCGCTGTCGATTGTTCTGGTACCAATTGGAAAGCTGATGTAAGCTGCATATTCAATTCTGTTTCAACAGGTAATAATCGAAACACTTTTTCATGATCGTTTAAATCCGGAATAGCAGGATATCCCCAGGAATATCGTTTGCCCTGTTCTTTCTTCAACCCCAACTCTCTACGAATATGGTTATGTAAATAATCCGCTGTTGCTTCAGCCGTCTGCACAGCCAATCCATGAGTGAAATACGCTTCTGTATAATCACCATTTGCCTGTAATTTTTCAAATCGTTCTGTAGCTTTTTCACCTACTGTAACAACCTGTAAAGCAACAACATCTATTTTGCCACTTTCAACAGGCGCAAAGTAATCTGCCAAACACAGGTTTTCTCCATTCGATTGCCTCGGGAAATTAAAAACCTCAAGAACTTTTGGCTCGGTATTATTGAGTGTATTTTGATCATACACAAACAAATCATTGCCCGAGGACTGGACAGGAAAGTACCCATAAACTGCTTTGGGATTGAGCCATCCATTTTTTTGGGCGTCTTTTTTCATTTTGGCTAATCTGCCTTCAAAATCATTCTTCAATTTTTTCCACTCTTCACCGTGGGTATTTTTAGCTCCCCAGGATAATCGAAATAGTTCATTAAGTGATAAATGCTCAAAAACTGCTTCTAACGGCATGGATTTAACAACCTTCGGTCCCCAGCTTGGCACAGGTGGAATTTGTTCGGATGTTTGAATTTTGGAACGCTTCATTACCTGCGTAAAATTTTCATTCCCTTTATCTACAATTCTTCCCAATTCCAAATCAGATTCTTTGATCATTTGATCCATGAGGTTATCAAATTCTGATGAATTCATAATTTGATCCATTGTGGACAGACCTTCGAAGGCATCCTTACAATAGAATACACCACCTTGATAGTATTCATTTGAGTTTGTCATCAGAATGCGCCGTCCAAATTTTCGATTAATTGCTGCTCCCCCAATCAGGACAGGAATTTTTGCATTTCTACGTTGTAATTCATTCACAATCAATGGCATTTGTTTGCTCGTACTTACCAATAAAGCACTTAATCCAATAGCATTAGCTTTGGATTCGATTGCTTTCGAGATAATCGTTTCTGCTGGCACTTGTTTTCCTAAGTCGATGACATCATATCCATTATTGGTCAAAATAGTCTTGACAAGGTTTTTTCCGATATCATGAACATCTCCATAAACTGTTGCCAGAACCATCAAACCTTTGCTTACCCCTTCTTTTTTCTCCAGGTAATTTTCCAGATGTGCGACGGATTTTTTCATCACCTCAGCAGATTGAAGTACAAATGGGAGAATCAGTTCACCAGAACCAAATTTATCCCCCACATCTTTCATAGCTGGAAGTAAGACATTATTCAGGATTTCCACTGCTTTGTCAGGGGAGGAAACATCTCCGCGAAATTCTATTAAGGTGTCGATATCTTTCTCAACACCTTCTTTTTTCCGATGAACGATGCTCCAATGTAATCGCTCTGCGGGAGTCATTGACTTCATTAAAACATCCTGTTTTGAATCCTTATCACCAGACTTAGCGCTGTTTTTTTCGTAATAACCAATTAAATCTTGTAACGCAGTTTCTTTTCGATAAAAAATGAGATCTTCCGCCAATTGTCTTTCTTCTTCAGAAATTTCAAGATAAGGTGTGATGTGCACAGGATTGACGATCGCCATGTCTAATCCAGCCTGTACGGAATGATACAACATGACACTATTCAGAACAGCTCGAGCGGCTGGTGATAATCCAAAGGAAACATTACTAACACCTAAAGAAGTAAGAACACCAGGTATGTGTTGTTTAATTAAACGTATACCTTCAATTGTTTCTTGAGCTGAAAAATTGAATTCGGGATCACCGGTTGCCAGCGTAAAAGTTAAAGCATCGATCACCAGATCTGAAGGCGATAATCCATGTACATTTACAGCCACATCCACCAATCTTTTGGAAATTTCCAATTTTCTTTGTGCAGTTTTTGCCATGCCAGCTTCATCAATGGTTAATACCAAAACAGCTGCGTTATATTTTTTCGCCAATTGAAATACTTGGTCGGCTTTTTCCCGTCCCGATTCAAAATGAGTTGAATTAATCAAACAACGACCCGGCGCGGTTTGCAGTGCCATTTCTATCACATCCAACTCGGTCGAATCGATCACCAACGGGACTTTAATATTCGGTGCAATTTTTTTTATGACCCTGCGAATAGTTTCAGCCTCATCGGCCCTTTCGGTTAATGCAACACAGATATCGAGGCCATGTGCACCACCATCTACCTGTTGTTGTGCAATTCCCAGAACACGCTCATAGTCCTGATCCAATATGATTTTTTTAAATATCTTACTGCCCTGCGTATTGAGCCTTTCTCCAATCAAAAATGGAGCAGGTTCCTGCTGCATATTCATAACCTGAATGGCAGAAGCTAATTGAGCACGCTGAATGATCGGGCGGGGAGGATGTTTTTTTCCACCCACTTTTTCGACCAACTCTTTCAGATGCAAAGGTGTTGTTCCACAACACCCTCCTACAACACCTATCTGATACTTTTCAATGAATTCACTCAATGCATCAGCGAATTCGGTTGGCGATAGTGGGTAAACTGCTTCCCCGTCCACATTCAAAGGTAGTCCGGCATTTGGAATACAGGAGACAGGCAAATTAGAATTCTCACCCAAGAAGGAAATCGGTTCGCGCATATGCTCAGGTCCGGTAGAACAGTTTAATCCAATAATGTCGATCGGCAGGTCTTCCAGGATAGCCAGTGCAGCTGCAATGTCTGTCCCTAATAACATGCGCCCGGTGGTATCCAAGGTTACCTGCGTCTGAATAGGTAAATAGATCCCTGTTTCTTCAAAAGCCTGTTGAATACCAAGAATACATGCCTTAACTTCGAGTATGTCCTGTGAGGTCTCTATGAGTAAGACATCTACTCCACCCAATATCAATCCTTTAGCCTGTTCTTGAAAAACAACGACCATTTCATTAAATTGGATATTCGATAATTCAGGATCCTCCATGCTAGGTAATTTTCCGGATGGACCAATCGAACCAGCCACAAAACGTTTGTGATGAGTGCTTTCAGAGAATTCATCTGCAAGATTTTTGGCTAATTCTGCTGCTTTTTTGTTTATATCAAAAACGCGATCCTGTAGCCCATACTCTGCCAAAGTAATCCGATTCGATCGGAATGTGTCTGTTTCTAAAACATCGACTCCAACTTCCAGAAATGATCTGTGAACTTTCTCCACAGCTTCAGGATTACTGATCACAAGAAAGTCGTTGCATCCAAAATATTTTTCACCACCAAAATCAATCGCAGAAAGATCCAACTTTTGTAAACTGGTTCCCATAGCGCCATCATAAATTAACACTCGTTCTTTTACAGCATCCAGAAATGATCGATTGGTGTATTTTCTCTGCATAAATTCTCCACTAAATATCCAAATTTACAAAAAAACCTCTCATGAAGAGAGGTCAATTTTTGATTGATCTCATCTTCCAGAGCTACATTGCTCTGCCGGAATTGGCACCTAAATTTCCAGGTTGCCGAGGTTTCTCAGGGCCGGTCCCTCAACCTCTCTTGATGAGTAGCACGTGTCTAAATGCTACCACAAAAGAGATTCAAGGTCAAAAAAATGGTGTATGCTTTTAATCTATGATTTTAAAGTATTAATAAATTAAGATTCGGATATAATTTACTCGAGGTGAGCAGTTTGAAATCAAATCTCAAAGATCTGCCTTCAATACTATTTACATCCATCCTCATCGCAACAATTGGATGGATTGGTCTTTACTTTTTATTCCAATATACACAACCTTTCTTAGGGCCTCGATGGTTATTTTTCTTTTTATTGACGATGGGTGTTAGTGGAACCGCACTACCTGTTGTATATTTCTTAAATATTCGTTTTCCCCATGATCCTCCAGCCAACACCTCGGTAATTATCCGCCAGGCAGTTTGGTTTGCAATTTTTTTCGATCTGATAGCATGGTTGCAATTAGGCAGAGTATTAAATTCAATTTTGACCGTTGTGATTGCTATAGGAATTATCGTTATTGAAAACCTTATTCGGTTAGTCGAACGCAGCCGTTGGCAACCCTCACAAGAACCAAATGAATGAGTTACGCTACTTACCGTCCGTCGAAAAAATAATTCATTATCCTGAGTCCGAAGAATGGATCAGCAAGTATGGTCGCGATCAGACAATAAGAGCTATTCGAGAAACATTAGATTTTTTTAGATCAGAAATTAAATCTGGCAAAACAGCTCCTGATCATTCAGAAATTAAGAACCAGATTCATAAGGTCCTATCTGATCGTTTTTCTCCAACGTTAATTCCAGTCATTAATGCAACTGGAGTAGTATTACACACTAATCTTGGTAGAGCACCATTAAGTCACGATACCATTCAAGCGATGCAATCCATTGGATCGAATTACAGCACCCTTGAATTTAATTTATCAACGGGAAAACGTGGATCACGTTCAGTTCATGCTGAAGAAATCCTTAAGCAACTAACAGGAGCAGAAGCGGCCATTGTTGTCAATAATAATGCTGCTGCTGTATTACTGGTTTTAAGTGCACTGGCAAAAAGAAGAAATGTAATTATTTCCCGTTCACAATTAATAGAAATTGGGGGTGGTTTTCGTATCCCGGATGTTATGAAACAATCCGCAGCTAAGTTGAAAGAAGTTGGAACCACCAATCGTGTTCGAGTTTCCGATTATGAACAGGCTTTGCAGGAATCAGCTGCATTGGTTATGCGGGCTCATCACTCCAATTTTAAGATAATGGGTTTCACACAAGAACCGAACTTGCGGGAAATCACAGAAATCTCCCATCAATTTGGGGTTCCTGTTATGGATGATCTCGGTTCAGGGACTTTTTTAGATACATCCGAATTCGGTCTCTCCCACGAACCAACGATTTTAGATTCCATCCAGGCGGGTGCGGATATTATTTCATTTTCAGGGGACAAATTATTGGGGGGTCCTCAAGCTGGCATTATTATTGGAAAAAAAGTCTTGATCCAAAAAATTAAAAATCATCCTTTAGCCAGAGCCATCCGGCCAGATAAAATTTGTCTGGCAGGGTTAACGGCGACGCTCACACATTACCTAAGAAAGGAAGCAGTAGAAAAAATTCCAGTCTGGCAAATGATTTCTCGAACATCTTCATCATTGGAAACCCAGGCAAAATCCTGGCAGCAAAAATTAAAATTCGGCGAGGTACTACCAGCCTTTTCCACAATCGGAGGTGGTAGTCTACCAGAGGAAACGCTTCCTACATTTGTTTTGGCAGTTCAACACCCAAAATCAGATTTGGTCATGAAGAAATTACGCTCGCTGGATAACCCCATTATTGCCCGTCTCGAAGATAATAAAATCCTGTTCGACCCCAGAACAGTATTACCAGAACAGGAGACAGCTTTTATCTTGGGACTTCAAAAAACCTTTGATAGGCATTCAATTAAGGAGATAAATGAAAAGTGATATTGATCAATTAATGACTGAAAACGGCATCGATGCATTATTGATTATCGGGCCTGCTCAACATAATCCATCCATGTTCTATCTGACAGGTGGTGGCCACATAACCAATGCAGACTTGATCAAAAAAGTGGGTGAAACCGCCATTATTTTCCATGGCTCGATGGAACGAGAAGAAGCAGCAAGAACAGGTTTAATAACCTGCAGTTATGATCAATTTTCCTTCTCCGATTATTTAAAGAAAACCAATAATCATCAGATCGATGCCCATGCACTTCGATACCGGGATCTCTTTTCAAAAGCTGGTCTTGAAAAAGGGAAAATTGCATTGTACGGATCAACAGAAATCGGAGCGAAATTTGCAGTCCTGCAACGATTTCAACAATTATTTCCCGAATTTGAAATAACAGGTCTGATTCCAGATTCAATCCTATTACAAGCAATGATGGTTAAGGATCCAGACGAAATTGATCGGATCAGGAAAATGGGTGTGATTACGACTAATGTCGTTGGAAAAGTAGCTGATTTTCTCAGCAATCAACGAGTAGAAAATGAAGTGTTGATAGGCGAAGATAATTTACCGATAACCATTGGATTGGTTAAATCAAAAATCAATTATTGGCTGGCAGAAGCCGGGGCTGAAAATCCCGAACAGACCATTTTTGCCATTGGACGAGACGCTGGAGTACCTCATAATCAAGGGAATGACTTGGATGTCATCCAACTGGGAAAGACAATTGTTTTCGATATCTTCCCCTGTGAAAATGGTGGGGGGTATTATTATGATTTTACACGTACCTGGTGTGTTGGCTATGCACCAAATGATGTTCAGAAATTATATGATCAGGTTAAATCTGTGTATGATACAGTCGTTTCAGAATTAACCGAAAACACTCCCTTCAAACAATACCAACGCAGGACCTGCGAATTGTTTGAAGAACTGGGTCATCCGACAGTTCTTTCCAATCCCTCCACATTGGAAGGTTACGTGCATAGTCTCGGTCATGGTTTGGGATTACACGTACATGAAATGCCTTTTTCTGGTGTAACGGCAACTGAATCAGAGACTCTCCAAAGAGGTTCGGTTTTTACAATTGAGCCTGGATTGTATTATCCTGACAGAGGTATGGGCGTAAGATTAGAAGATACATATTATGTCTCTGAAAGCGGTACAATAGAAAAAATAGTTGATTTTCCCATGGATTTAATCATCCCCATCAAATCATGATTTCTTATTTAAGCCCATGGATGATTTTTTCAAATAAATTGGTGGTTTTTTATGAGTGATCCAAAAAATAATTTTCCAGCTGCCAGAATTCTGGCAATCGAAACATCCTGTGATGAGACCGCTGCTGCTGTTCTTGAGAACGGACGAGTTTTACTGTCGTCGGTTGTTGCATCACAAATAGACCTTCATCAACAATATGGTGGTGTATTTCCTGAAGTAGCTTCTCGACAACACATCATAACAATTTACGATGTTGTCGAGCAAGCTTTACAGCAGGCTTACCTAAGTCTGGATAACATTGATGCGATTGCCGTGACAAGAGGTCCAGGATTGGCAGGTTCGTTGGTTGTGGGGATGAATATGGCAAAAGGGATTGCTCTGGGAAAAAATTTACCTTTGATCGGGGTTAACCACCTGGAGGGCCATATTTATTCATCCTGGGTCTATTCGTCTGAAGTGCCCAATCCCCCACCCATTCCGGAATTTCCATTAATTGCGTTGTTAGTTTCTGGGGGTCATACAGAAATAAATTTAATGGAAGGGCATCTCAACTATAAAAGACTGGGTAGCACACTGGATGATGCAGCCGGAGAAGCATTTGATAAAGTTGCTCGCTTGTTGGGTTTACCCTATCCTGGTGGTCCATCCATTCAAAAAGCAGCCATGAATGGGAATCCCAACGCATTTAATTTTCCACGTGCCAATTTGGATGGGAGTTTGAACTTTTCATTTTCAGGTCTCAAAACATCTGTGTTACGAATGGTAAGAGAATTGGAAAAGTCAAGATCCAGGTTGCCAGTAGAAGATCTGGCAGCCAGTTTTCAACAGGCTGTGGTGGATGTATTATTCCAGAAAACCATTCAGGCAGCCCGTCAACATAAAGTTAAGAACATCATTGTTGCGGGTGGTGTCTCGGCAAATCAGTTATTACGAGATACCTTTTTGGGGCAAATAAACTTCAATATTTATATTCCTCCATTCAAATATTGTACAGACAATGCAGCCATGATTGCGGCAGCAGGTTACTTCCGTTTTGTTAATAATCTGATAGATCCGTTAGACATAGATGTCCTTCCTAACTGGCCGTTGTCTTAAATTTGTAACTTTTTGACAGGAGAAACCATCTAAATGATAAATGAAGAATTGGAACCTTTAAATCTCAAAAAGTTGCAATCTGGTGACCCAGAAGAGCTGACGAAAATGGTGCAACAATATTCCGATCCTATTTATCGAGTCGCGCTAAGAATGCTGAATAATCAGACAGAAGCAGAAGATGTATTACAAGAAACTTTCATCAAAGCTTTACGATCATTGGAGAAATTCGAAGGTCGTTCCACCCTCTCCACCTGGTTATACAGAATTGCTGTAAACGAATCTTTAATGATGATCCGCAAACGAAAACCTGAAGTTTCAATGGTTTATGATGAAACAGGTGATGAAGAGAATGAAGGAATTTCTGTTTCGCAGATCGTGGATTGGTGTTGTTTACCAGAATCGGAGTTTCTATCCAATGAAACCCGAAGTGTATTAAATGATGCGATTCAAAAGTTACCAGAGAATTTAAGGGCTGTTTTTATCCTAAGAGATATCGAGGGATTGTCCATTATTGAAACAGCCCAGGCGTTGGAACTGACGGAGACCAATGTAAAAACACGGTTATTACGAGCACGTATTAAATTGAGAGAAGAATTAAGTGTTTATTTCGGCGAAAGACTCATGGAGTATTGATATGGAAAAACATCTCCACTGTAAAGAATTTGTTGACACCATCTCCTCATATGTTGATGGGGATCTATCTGAAGAATTATGCGCAGAATTGGATAAACATCTCAGTGAATGTGATAATTGTAGAATCGTCGTCAATACACTCAAAAAAACGATTGATATTTATCATCAACAAGCAGAAATAGAAAAAGTCCCGGAAGATGTAAAAGATAGGCTTTTTTACAGACTTAATATTGAGCAATTTAGAAAATAATCAAAAATTTTAAATTCAAATTTTTATGCAATCATTTTCACCAGGTTAACAACCTGGTTTTTTTGTGATTTTGTAGAAATTCAAGTGCCACTTTTTCAGGAAAAAGGCATCTAAAGAATTGGAATGAGTAATAAAGAGTATGATTTTGCAGCAGGTATGAATCAAAGATTATATGAATCAATTATTTTTGAGCAGAATGAGACAGAAGAAATTCGATTTGGATCTACATGTTCTAAATGTCGAAAAGGATCTTTTGATTACGATGGAATGCTCAACCTGGTTTGCTCAAACTGTGGATACACATCAGGTGGTTGTTTCACCTGATAAACAAAACCTCATCTCGTTGAGATGAATCTTGGAGGAAAAATGGCAAGTAAATTATTGGATGACAAAATTAAAGATCAGGTTAAAGAATTCTTTGGTGAATTAGATAAACCAGTCAAAATTGTTTTCTTTGGCAGCAGTCAACAAAACTGTGAATATTGTAGCGAAACACTGGGTTTGTTAAATGAAATTGCTGAGTTAAGTGAATTAATCTCTATTGAAGAATATGATTTTGAAGAAAATCAGGACAAGGTAAATCAATACAATATTGATAAAGTACCTATGACTGTCATTGCAGGGATGAATGGCGAAGAAATCATGGATTATGGTATCCGCCTGTCCGGTATTCCTGCAGGTCATGAATTCACAACTTTGATAAATGATCTTGTCATGGTTTCAAAGCAAGATTCTGGATTATCCCCTGCGATTCGCGAGAAACTAACCAAATTAGAGAATTCTGTTAATTTACAGGTTTTTGTGACCCCAACTTGCCCCTATTGCCCTCAGGCAGTGATTCTTGCGCATCAAATGGCAATGGAAAGCAAATTTGTAACCGGTGAAATGGTTGAGGCAATGGAATTTGCTGAATTATCCAATCAATTCAATGTATCAGGTGTTCCGCATACTATAATTAATAGTGGCTCCGGTGAAGTTGTTGGCGCAGTCCCGGAATCAAGATTAATGGGTGAAATTGAAAAGGCGCTCTCGTTGAATTAATAGATAGGAAAGGAAAAAAGATGGAAGCAAAAGTTACCTGGCACAAAGGATTGAGTTTTACTGGAACTGCAGACTCAGGATACACGTTACCGCTTGGAGGGAAGAAAGCGGTTGGAGGAGATGAGGATGGTTTCTTACCAATGGAAATGTTCCTGATTGGATTAGCTGGTTGTACTGGAATGGATGTAATTTCCATCCTGGCGAAAATGAGGCAGGATGTTACCAATTTTGAAGTGAAAATACATGCCAATCGGGTTGAAAATCATCCAAAAATTTTCTCAGATATTATGATTGAGTACATTGTTACAGGTAATAGTTTGGATCCTAAGTTAGTCGAGAAGGCAGTAAATTTATCTGAAACGACTTATTGCCCTGGTCAAGCCATTTTGAACAAAACTGCAGAAATTGATCATAAAATCACAATTTTGGAAGCCTAAACAAATATCCATATCAATCGATTGAAAAGCATGCAGATCAACGCATGCTTTTTTTTTACTGAGCATCAAAATCCGGAATTAGGGTTTCAACATTACGGACAGAAGGGGATAAGAATCCATAAATACCAACAAAGATCACACTCAAAGAGGCAATAGAAATTAATAATCCCATTCCTGCCCCTGGGCCTGGTTTAAACCAGTTACTTAATAAAATGGTTATTTCTTGATTTGGCGCTAACATTGCTGGCTCGAAAAGCTTGTCTGCCAACGGTCCAGCGATTAACAATCCCAGTGGATTAACTATTTGAGCAATAAGACGTCTAACTGAAAAAACTCTTCCCTGAAGATCTGGTGGTACTTTAGATTGCCAGATGGCTTGATTTGAACTATTTACCAACGGAATTACAAGAGAAGAAAGAAAAAAGAACACTCCCCACCAAAGAACTCCCTGCCCTGCTCCTACAAAGAAGAAAAATAAACCACTGAAGATCCAACCAAACAGAACACCCCGAACCTTTTTATATTTAAATCCTCCCCAGGCAGTGATAATCAGACTTCCAACAACGCCACCAATGGCGGAAATAGACTGAACACTACCAAGGACAGTAGCATTGTTGCCTGTTCTGGCTAAAATCATGGGATTACTCAATATTCCCAGGAAAGCTGCGAAAAAATTTCCAAAGAAGAAGATCATTTGAAGTCCAAACAAACTGGGTCTTGCTAATATGTACTTAAATCCAAACAATGATTCTTTCCAGATGGATCCACGACTTTCTTCACCCTCTTTTGATCTTGGTGGATTAGGAATTACGATGATAAGCAAGGCAGAAATGGCAATCGCCATGGTAATTAAATCAATTGTGATGATTCCCGATAATTTTAAGCTTCCGATTAAGGCTGCTGCTAACACCGGTGCCCAGATCCCAGAACCCCATTCTGCCAGCGATATCATCGCGCTCGAGCGGGTAAATTGATCCTTTGGAATCATGACTGAAATAGCTGAGGAATAGGCTGGCCATTGAAATGTTTGAAAAATTCCTGAGATCATTGCAAGAATATACAAATGCCAAATTTCCAATGAATCATTACTGAACAGAATCAGGACAACCAACATTCCAAAAGCGGTACCTAGATCACTGATGATCATTGAAGTCTTTCTATTCCATCTGTCTACTAATGCACCAGCCATTGGACTGAAGATAACCTGGGGGGCTAATCCAAAAAAACCTACCAGGCTCAAAGCTGTTGCCTGCCCTGTCTTTTCCCAAGCCCACAGTGTTAATGCAAAAAATGACATGCCTGAACCAGTCAAGGATATCAGCTGTCCAAACCACACGATTGTGAATGCTTTCATGCCAGTTGGTTTTGAAAATTTCATTGTTTTCAATCCTGATGGGAAATTATTATGATATGAATTATATCTACCTATTAAGATTAATCAAATCTCCATTAGAAGATTTTTTTTAATTAGGGTACCCTTTCAGCAGTGATCTGACTGTCTTTGTCTGAACAAACGCAGGCTTTCAGAACACGTCCATTTTTTTCTAAAAATCCAAGATAATCTATTGAACCATTTCTGGCGACCCAGCCTTCTAAATTAAATGGCACTTCCCCGCCAGCCAGAATCCATTCACCATTGTATTTTCGAGCAATATGAATGTGCGTTCCTGTGGATCGACCACCATCACAGGATGGGTAACCAATGATGTCTCCTTGTTTATACTGTTTTCCTACGCTGGGGAGATCTGTGTTTCGCAGATGCAGGTAAAACACCACCCAACCGGTACCTTCATCACCATCACCATCGAGATCAAGTACAGCAGAAGCAACTCCATTTCGAACAATAACACCATCCGCTACTGCCAGCGCAGGTTCTTCTGAAATGGAACAACCACCCACAATACTTCCTGGTGCAAAATCGATCGCAGCAAATGGTGCGCCCTGTCCCCAGCCAGTATGCGGTCCACCAGTGTATGCCCAGGAAACTCCAGGAGCAAAAGGCAGAATCATATCAGGTTGTCGTAGACTTCCTGGAATCAAGGTCAAGTCTCCTTCCCATGGATTTCCAAATAACTGGGTGTAAGTTTCTAATAATCCAGCTGAACTGATCGCGTGAGTAAAAGTATCGCGATCCAGTACCTGTGAAAAATAATATTGCAATGCTGCCGAGGCAGCATTTTGCCACGGGTCAGGTCTCTCCAAACGCCCGTCCTGGTGAGAATAGGTTTTTAAACTGCCTTCTCTCCAACCATAATAACCATTGTTCAACCGATTGGCTACCCACACAAGTTGTTGAGATAATCCCAAATACGATCTATTTTCATAGCCTAATAGAAAATTTGATATCGTCTCAGGTGGTTCAGGATTCGACAATGCACCGGTTTGATATTCAAGAATTGCCAATAGAAGCTTGGGGCTAATACTGAAGTTTTGGCTGATATTCTGGACAACTTCAGCGCCAGGTCGTATTAACAAATCCACATTCCCTTTTGAATTTTTCAACCAACCAGGATGCTCATTCACAAATGAAACCACATCGAACCCAGTATCCCGGGGGCCATAAACAAAAGCAATATCTGGAATTATTTGAAAAGAACTGCTCCAAATAGCTTCATAATAAATCGGGATTTGCATGGGTAGACCGGGGGGCATTGTTGTTGCGTCAGCAGGAATGATTGGATTGGCTTCACGAATTTCTGCTACAGAACTATTAAAATGAGCAGCCAGCGCAGGTAATGTATCCCCACTTTGCGCAATATATTCAACCAGGGTGCCAGGTGGATAAGAAGGACGAGTGGGATTCGGTGTTACTTCCAATAATAAATCGTTCGGAGTAGGAACTGAATTTTCCTCCGGAACGAGATCAAGCGGTTGATTGGCTTCTGGGACGCATGCGGAAATCAACAAACACCCGATAATAAATGGTATTAATGCAAAATTTATGGTAGGTCTAATTTTTATATTGTTCTTCACTTCAACTGGAAATTATAATGCGAATTTCTAAGAAGGAAATTAATGAAAAGGATTGATCTACTATCGAGTAATAACGGATTCCGAGGACCCGTAGATTCTTGCTATCACAACAGCATCTTTACGGACCAGTTTTCCTTCGTAAGGTTTTTCACCTTTGAATGAAACCCACCCACTTAGATTAAAAGCCAGAGGTCCATCTGCCGCGATCCATTCACCGTTATATTTTCGGACAATGTGAACATGAGTCCCAGTCGCGCTTCCACCTTCACAGGAAGGATGGCCAATCAGCCCATCCTGATCCAGATATGTGCCATTTTCAACTTTTCCTTCGCTGGCGATGTGCAAATATAAAATCACCCAGCCGGTTTGTTCATATCCATCACCATCAAGATCTACAACAACCAAACCGGGTCCTGTTCGAACAACCAATCCTGGAGCAGATGCAACCACCCAATCATAACTAACCGTGCAACCAGACTTGTCAGAAGCTGGCGCGAAATCAAGAGCCGCCCAGGCACCATGTGAACCCCAGGCTGGATGCGGCCCACCGGTATGCGCCCAAATTTTTCCTGGAAGAAATGGCAACTCCATGTTAGGTTGGGTTAGTCCTGTTGAATATAAAGGTTCCACAGTCAGCGCCCTTATCCAGGGAGAACCAAACATCTGTTCATACAATGCTGGAAAACTACCTTCTCCATACAACACAGATAACCAACGAGCCGGATCATAAAAATTTGCAAAGAAATGTTCCAGCGCTGCCGAACCTGCGTTCACTTTGGGATGGATACGTTGCTGGGTTCCATCTTTAAAAACTACTTCGGTAATACGACCTTCTCGCCAGCCATAATACCCATTCGCTAAAATTTTTACGCTGAATGATAATTGTTTTAGCAATCCTTTTTTATCAACAATAGGAAATCCCATTGGATAATCTTTTTCAAACACATTTTTGGGTTGTCCATATACCCAACCACTTTGATATTCTAATATTCCGATCAAAATTCGTGGATTTATAGATTCTTCAATGGCTACTTTTTGAATGATTTCTGCTCCACTTTTCCATCCATCGCCCGTGTATTCTCGATATGAACTTAGATAGCCACCAGCACCTTCAATGAATGCTGTGATATCAAAATCCAGTGCCGAGGGTGAATAAATGATTTCACTATCCGGCAAAACCGGATCTGAGGCAATATCAAATCCATAATAATCCGGGACCACTAACAATGTTTGGGGTTTAATTAATTCGCTCGGTGATATGTTACTCTGGGTTTTTATTTCTTCAATCTGGACCCCAAATCGTGCTGCTACAACAGATAAGGTATCACCACTCTGACTATAATACAAAATTGGTGGTCTCTCTTCATTGTCTCTTGTCGCAGTCGGAAGAGGATCACTTTCTAATATTGGTATGCTTATCTCCGTTGGTGCAGGAATTTCAATATCCTGAGTTGGTACAAGTGGAATAGGAGTAGGTTCGGCAATGGGAGGGGGAGATTGAGTAGCATTAAAAGTTGTCGTAGCATTATCCAATGCAGTTGCAAACACAGCCGTCGCAGTAAGATCCAGAGCACTGACGTAATAATTTCCCAAATTACAGGATGTAAGTGAGAGCATCAGGAAAACCCAGATCAGAAATAATAATTTGCTTTTAATGCTGAACCAGGCTTGCGGGGCTATAGAACTCCCAGGCTTCAATAAAAACTCCATTTCCAACTAAAAAACCATTATAGGCAATACCATCACTCTGAGGTTGGAAACCACTCATCACAAAAGGTATCTCTCCAACTGAATCAATCCATTCTCCATTATATTTTCTGGCTATATGTAAATGTGTACCGGTTGAGACTCCGCCTTCACAGGAGGCATGGCCAATCAATTCACCAGCATTCAAGAATGTACCTTCTGCAACTCTTTCCCAATAAGCTATGTGCATATACAAAATAGTCCAACCCGTTTGTTCACTTCCGTCTCCATCAAGATCCTGTACCACTGCGCCATACTCGGATCGGACAATTAATCCATCGGCCATTGCAGTTACCCAATCACCACTGACAATACAACCCATCGGGCTGCCAGGAGGTGCAAAATCCAGGGCAGCCCAGGCAGAACCATCATCCCAACCAGGATGAGGTCCACCAGTAAATGACCAGGCAACACCACGTTGGAAAGGTAAAATTAATTCTGGCTGGGTAATATTTTCAGGGATCAAAGGTTCATAAGCATAATCAAAAGGAAAACCAAAGAAATAAGAATAGGTTTTGTAAATTCCATTTTCAGAAATAGCATTCAGCCAATTTCCTTTTCCATAAATTGTTCCTGCCCAATATTGGACAGCAGCTGTACCTGCATTAATGGTTTCATCCGCTGGGAAATAACTTCCATCACTTAAAACATAATAACTCAGATTATTCGCCTTCCAGGCGTAATAGCCCCAATTCAGAGAATTGGCTGTTCTTGAAAGAATAGTTACCAATCCAGTTTTCCAGGCATCTTTTTCGGGTTCCTGTCCATTAATTGGTTTTTCCAGTTCCAGATTTGGTCCCGTTACCCAACCGGTTGAATATTCCAGTATCGCTAACAATATTCGAGGATTGACCGAATAATCTCTAGCAATCTGAAGAACTACTTCATCCGAATGTTCAAGAGATGAGAGATAACTATCAAATGAATAAATCAGATCGTGTGGATCAAATCCCACTCCTGATGGGCCATAGACTAGTTCTGAATCGGGAATGATTTTAAAGGATGGAGCTTTCGCATCAGGATACGGTGGTGGGATCACCAACATCTGTCCAATTTCCAGATAATTCGGGTTTGCCAGCTGGTTTGCTGAGACAATAGCATTCATATCCACACCATACCGTCTCGCAATCAGGTTCAAGGAATCATTCATTTGTACCAGATATGTTTCTTCCTGTGATCGCATCGTTGGCATTACTTTTGGCAGATCTGGTGTAGGTGAATTCATGGGTTTCCCAGGTTCACGAGTTGCAGGAAGAAAAGGGGTACGTTGAGGAAGCGGTGTGCTGGTCGGACTTTGTATATTGTCGATTGGGGTTACATCCAAGGTCCATGATTCTTTATCGGGAAAAGGTTGCACACAGCTTGTTAATACAAGTAAAAGAATAAATAACAAGACATTAAGGAGTTTATAGAATTTCATCAGTGGTTACCACCTTCGTTATATTCTTCTAAAGGAGGATATTCGGAGCAGTAATTCTGGTACCAGAAATACTCATTCTGTTTATTCTGATTGGCAAATTCTATTGCTTCAGCTGAAATTTCCACAGCTCTCTCCAAATACAAAGCCGCGGTATTGCTCCAAAATCGTGGTAAAACCATCAAAGGATCATTTACTTTTGCCTCTATAGCTCCTAAAGGAATCCAGTTAAACATGAGCGGTCCGCGTGAATAAACAGTAAAGCCCAATTCATAACCTGCCTCACGCGCCATCTGTACTGATTCGGCTGTGAAATTTCCGCCAGGCCAAATAAAGGCTTGGGGTCTTCTGCCAGCATGCTCTTCAATCACCGGAATTGGATTATATAATTCCTGCTCAATCACTTCTTTGGATGTATATTCGGTAATGTATGTTTCACCATTATGCATGAACCCATGGGCTTGCAAATCCAATTGATTGTTAATGTTGAGTCTGTCAAATTCTTTCCATTCATTGGCGGTTGCAATACCGGTTATGTAAGCAAGTGTTACAGTCCAGTCATTCTCATTCAGATACTTCATAAAATGATCATTAACAACACCAAGCCGGCGATCATCGATGATAAGAATCATGGATAATGGCGGAATAGGATCATTATTATAGAGAAAATCTACCAGTTCCTGTGTCGTTATCGTTTCAAAGCCCATTTTCTTCGCATATTCCATCGTATATTCAAAATATTCCTGGCTCACCTGCATGTTGTCTTGAAGTTCTCTCCCACTCTGTCGGACGGAGTGATACATAACAGGTACAATTATTGTGCCAGGTTCGCTTTTGCCAATTCCCCAGCGATTTGAAAGATATTCACATGTACCCTGATAGGTACGTGGAGAGACTTCATTCGGTTTGAAATTATATTCGAAAGAACTCAAAAAAAACTTTGTCGGAGTAGGTAAAGGTGTGGAGCTGGGAAGAATTGTTGGTGTTTCAGACGGTGTTGGGGGTAAGTATGGGGTTTTGGAAATGACAGGTGTTGCCGATTCCGAAGGGGTGCTTGTAAATGGACCAGCATCCTGAACGATGGAAATACTTTGACCGGGCAGGATATCACAAGCAGATAATCCAACGATCATCAATAGCGCGAAGGAAAAAATTACCTTGTGAACATCTACCCGGTTTTCCATACCTAAGAGATAATTATGCCACAGTTTTACTCGGTGTCCTCCCCACGTATAAATGCCTCAGTCATATCTCTGGCAATATTATCCTGGAATTGTTTCGGAGGAGTCTTCATAAAATAGGATGACGGGGCAAATAAAGGACCGGACATTTTTCGATCCAGGGCTAATTTTGCACATCTTACAGCGTCAATAATCACACCTGCAGAGTTAGGAGAATCCCAAACCTCTAATTTTGCTTCCAGATTTAAAGGAACATTTCCGAAAGTGGTTCCTTCCATGCGAATATAACACCATTTTCGATCTGTTAACCAGGGAACATGATCACTGGGACCCACGTGTACATCACCTTCAGGAAGTGTATAAGGCAGCATACTGGTGACTGCACCGGTCTTGGATATCTTTTTGGATTCAAGACGTTCACGTTCCAGCATATTTAGAAAATCGGTATTACCACCAAAATTAAGTTGATAAGTATGATCCAATTGCACACCGCGATCCACAAATAAACTGGTCAATACACGATGCAAGATGGTTGCCCCCACCTGGCTCTTAATGTCATCGCCAATAATGGGTAATCCTTTTTGACGAAATCGTTCTGCCCAATATTCTGAACTGGCGATAAATACCGGAATAGCATTCACAAAAGCGCAACCTGCTTCCAAAATCTGTTCCACATACCATTTGGTCGCCATTTCAGATCCAACGGGTAAATAACTAACCACAACATCTGTTTTTGTTTCTTTAAGGATTCGAATGATGTCTGCAGTTGGTCCAGGTGCTTTTTTTACAACTTCCTTCAAATATTTACCAAGACCATCATGCGTCATACCACGCTCAACTTTGATGTTCATAAATGGGACTTCAGAAAACTTGAAAGTGTTATTGGGATAAGCAAAAATCGCTTCTGATAAGTCCTTGCCTACTTTGGTATCCACAACATCAAACGCAGCGGTGAACTCAATATCCTTTATGTGGTAACCACCCAAATTAACATGCATCAATCCTGGAACACGATCATTATCTTTCGCATCCCTGTAAAAGTGTACACCCTGCACCAGGGAAGAAGCGCAGTTACCAACACCAATAATCGCTACACGTACTTTCTTTTCGGTCATTAACTTTTTACTCCTCAAAATGATTTTAGAGACTTCAGGATCCATCTTGGAATTTTTCATGTTTTTCCTAAAGATAAAACATGATTATACCTTCTTCAAATGAAGCTTAAATTAATTTTACAATTTGTTAACACGATAAGTTTCGACCGGATACGGTCTGAATGATTTCATTTCAAAAATTAAATTAGTCATCAATCTCTCTCTCAATTCTTTATCATGGCAGAAAAGGGATATTTAAAAATCCTTTATAATAAATGCCGAATGGTGGATTTACGCTCACCTTAAAATTCAACCAGTAAAATGGTTGGGGATCATCATTTGGATCCGCTCAGCATTGATAATCCACATTCAGGATTTGGTGTAAAAAATCAATACAATTCACGACCCAATCCGATAATTAACCAGGAGGAATCTTGTTAACAAAAAAAATCTTAATCCATGAATTCGAATTATTGGGAATCCAACCAGGAGATACATTATTTGTTCATAGTTCCTACTCAACACTTTCCAAAACGCCAGGTGGCATTGAAAACGGTCCTCAAACTGTGGTCGATGCTTTATTATCAATTCTTGGAGACAATGGAACGCTGATCATGCCAACATTTAATTATGATTTCTTGAGAGGAGAAAGGTGGGATATTCGCAGCACACCCTCTCAGATGGGAATACTCACCGAGTTAGTACGAAAAGATCCAAGAGCAAAACGGATGTTTCACCCAATCTATTCCGTAGCAGCGATTGGCAAATTATCTGATGAAATTGAAACGGTCCGATCTGATGATTGTTTTGGAGATACCACTATATTTATGAAATTACGGGATTGGAAAGCGAAAATTCTCGTGATCGGCTTGCCATACAGTAAATCATTTACTTTTTTACATCATTGTGAACAAATGGCGAATGTGGATTACCGCTATCTCAAAGAGTTTTCTGGTACTGCGATTGATAAGGCTGGCATATCACATGAAATGAACATCTCTATGTATGTCAGAGATGTGGAAAAAGGCGTGGTGCTGGATTTTGAACCCATCGGAAAAATCCTTGATGAAAAAGTCGCCAACATACGACAAATTGGCTCAAGTACCTTGCGGTTATTGGATGTCAATCAATCTTATCAAGTATCACTCGAAGCCATTCAGAATTTTTCAGGTCCAGGCTTAACGTTCCAGATTGAATCAAAAGAAAAAGCAATCGATTGGCTACCTTCTTTAAAACCGATAACCAGTTTAAAAGATGTACTTGCTGAATTCTTACCATTGCATCGCACATTAGCTTCTGACGATATGGATAAAACTTTGGAAATCATCGGTTCTTATCTACCAGAGAATGCAAATTACCAGATTGAAACATTTCCACCGCTTTCACCAGTCTGGACCTGGTACATTCCTGAAAGATATGAAGTAAAGAAAGCATATCTTGAGACAGAAGGTGGTGAAAAAATTGTCGATTTTTTTGATAATTATTTGCATTTGGTATCCTATTCGCTGCCAGTGAATAAAATGTTGAACTGGGAAGAATTAGAACCGCATTTATACTTTAACGAGAAACTTCCCCATACCATTCCCTGGAACTTTAAATATTATGAAAGGGATTGGGGATTTTGTTTATCCAAAAATCAATTTGATCGTTTGCCTAGAGACAAACGCTACCACGCTGTAATTGATGCGGAATTTATCACCGATCCGGACAAAGGCTTTAAAGTCGCCACCGCCGTCGTTCATCCCAAAGGAGGACCCAATCCTGATGCGGGTGAAATCTTTATCATGGCGCATACCTGTCATCCGAACCAGGCTAACGATGATGCAGCTGGTGTCGTAACTGCCCTCGAAGTAGCCAGGCAATTGTGTTCAAATCCATTACCCGCCGGATCCATGAGTGTGCGTTTCTGGTTTGGACCTGAAACAATTGGTACGATTGCATATCTGGCAAATCATGAAGATAGAATTCCTGATATCCGGGCAGGTATATTTATTGAGATGACCGGCAATAATAATACGTTGGCTTTGCAAAAATCACGTCAACAAGAATCTCTGATTGACAGGATTGGGCATCATGTCTTGACCAAATATGACTGCCAATTTAGAGAAGGAGCATTTGCCGAGATCATCGCGAATGATGAACGAGTTTTAAATGGTCCCGGCATCAATGTACCAACCATATCCCTGACCCGATACCCATATCCTGAATATCACACTTCGGATGATAATTTATCCATCATCCATGAAGAAAAATTATTGGAAGCAGCAAAAATGATTGAAGAAATCATCCGGATATATGCAACGAATTATTTCCCCGTCAGGAAATTCCGTGGACCGGTTTTCCTTTCAGGCTACGGATTATTTGTCGATTGGCAGGATGATTGGGAATTAAACCGCAATATTGAAAAAATCATGATGCGCTTTGAGGGTGAGCAATCCGTTTTTGATATTGTTGACGAGTTGGATCTGGATTATTGGGATGCACGTAAATATATTGAAAAATTCAAGATGAATGATTTGATTGATGCTGTCCCCATTCCAAAAATCGCTGAGGAGAGATAATACACCGACAAGCCAAAGTTAGCTAGTTCTTGATAACTTTCACTGCTTTCCTTTTACCTTTACGGGAATGAAGACCAAGAGTATAATCCGAAACACTGCGGGGCGTGGCTCAGCCCGGATAGAGTGCACGGTTCGGGTCCGTGAGGTCGGCGGTTCAAATCCGCCCGCCCCGACTAAAAAAGTTGATTCACTCAATCAACTTTTTTTTATTTTGCCTCGCAATTCAATTGTCCATATTGAATAATCAGATTTCCGAATATTTCAAATCCAGCAAGCTCTCGGCCAGTTTCACCATCTGGTAAACATCCTCAAAATTGGAAACCAGACCCAGTGAAACTCGCACAGCGCCGGTGCTCTTTTCTGCCAGACAGCTGCGAAAATCCTGATATTCGAAGTTCGTTTTGACGGCAAAACAGGAGGTTAATTCATCAGCAGACAGACCTAATGCCATTTCCCCATCCCCCGGATTACAGAAACAGCCTGTTCTTAAGGAAATCCCCATCTGGTTTGCCCGGGCTTCCACCCGTAAATGATCGATAAAATGTCCATCCGGATCATAGAAATTCATGGCAATGGTACCTCCACGGTTATCCATGCTTTCAGGTCCATAAATATGAATTAAATTGCGTCCATTTGAATGGCGGATATTTGCCAATTTTTGGATGAGCCACCCTGTTAAATCCATAACCCGGTTATGGATAGTCTCATACCCTATGTTTGCGAGATGGGTCAATCCAATTTCAATCGCAGGAATATTCAAATAATTTAAAGTCCCATCCTCAAAACCTTCAGCTCCTTGATGCAGGTAATATTTATCTCCTTTCACTGAAGCTACCGTTATGGTTCCCCCTGCAAACCACGGGCGGTGTAATTTGTTCAACGATTCTCGTCTTACTAATAATAGCCCTACACCTGTTGGATAACCAAACATCTTATAAAAAGATAATGTGACAAAATCAGGGTGATATTTTTGTAAATCAAGTGAATTGGTGGGAACAAAAGCAGCAGCATCCAATAATACATCCCAGCCAGCATCTTTAGCAATTTGAATCCATTCCAAAGAATGTTGAACTCCAGAGAAATTGGATTGTGCCGGGTAGGCAAATAGGTTGTGGACATCTGGATTTTCCTGTTTCAATTGGCATTGCAATTCCTGTTGATCCATTTGAAGGTCCGGAAGTAAAACTGGAATGTATTGAATTTTTGCTCTTTTAGCACGAGCAAATTCTCGAATCCCATTAACAGAATTGTGGTTATCATAGGTCAAGAGATACGTACTTTTTGCTGAGAAAGGATACGATTCCCCCACCAATTTCAGTGCGCCACTGGCATTGTTGGTGAAAATGCAAACATATTCTTGTGGATCAGCATTAAAGAAAGTCAAAATCGTTTCTCTAGTTTTTTCCACAAATCTCGTTGCTGATAAAGATGTCGGATTACTGGAATGTGGATTCCCAAAAACATTGTTTACCAGCAGATCATGATGTTTCTGAACCTGTGATTGAGCATATAATCCTGCTCCTGTGAAATCCAGGTAGACATGTCCCTGTTGATCCAGGTTAGGATAATCGTTTTTTCTAATTTCATCCAATAGAGTGGTCGATTGAAAATTTGGATTTTCAGCCAAAAATTTTTGCTTTTCACGCGAGAGTGAGAGTAATGAAGGATCGTTTTTGGCGTAGTTAAGTTGTGGAATTTCTTTTGAACTCATTATGACCTCATAAAGAATTTTGCTTTGATTTATTATAATCTTTGTTTGTACAGGTCTGATAATTTGGGATTTTCTCTGATCAGTGTTAAAATCACTGAATGACAAACCGTTCTTTATATCCTTTGTTTTTGGAACCAACTATTAAAAATTATATATGGGGAGGTCGCACCTTTTCGCAGTTTCTGGATAACAATTCTGATCCTTCCCTTCCAGTTGCAGAAATTTGGGCGATTTATAACCATAACAGAATTCGAAACGGGTATTTATCAGGTAAAACTTTACAGGACTTGGTCAGAAATTTTGGGAATGCTCTTTTAGGAAACTTTTATGAATCAGACTCTTTTGAGAATTTTCCACTCTTAATCAAATTGTTGGATAGTCAGCAGTGGTTATCCGTGCAGGTTCATCCAAATGACGATCAAGCCGAAAAACTCGAAGGCAAAGGGCTTAATGGAAAGACAGAGGGTTGGTTCATCCTGGATGCTGACCCAGAGGCGCAATTGATCGCGGGAATAAAACCAGGGATCGATAAAGGAATATTGTCAACAAGCATCCAGAATGGAACGATTGCTTCTACACTACATTATCATTCCATTCACAAAAATGAATTCATCTTCATCCCTGGCGGCACTATTCATGCATTAGGACCCGGTGCCCGTGTTTATGAAATACAACAAAATTCAGATGTAACCTACCGGGTATATGATTGGGATCGCCCAGCGTCTGCGGGTCGGCCTCTACATATTGACAAGTCCATCGCAGTAGCGAATTTCGCTTCTCAAACTCAGCTCCAAAAATCACAGGATTTACCCTGCCAAAATATTTTTAGTTGTGAATATTTTTCATTGGATTTATACCAATCTGGAAATAAATCAGTGGAACTTGTTCCAAATCAAGACACATTTCATGCGCTGACAGTCATTCAGGGTATGGCTGAATTTTCTGGACCTGATTACCAATTTTCAATAAACCAATATGAATCTGTACTGGTCCCCGCCAATTATCCGTCCTACCAGTTGACAGGAAATTTTAAAATTCTTAAAGGTAGTTTGAACAGGAATTAAAGTTTTATGACTGAAAAAAAACCAACCATTCTCGTCGCTGTCAGCGGTGGCGTTGATAGTTCTGTCGTGGCTGCCATGCTGGCAGAGCAAGGATATCCGATTATAGGTGTCATGCTGCATCTTTGGAGTGAAGCCGGTAAGGAATGTGAAAATAAATGCTGCACACCGCAATCCATGGAAGAAGCCCGTAAATCGGCTCAAACAATTGGTTATCCATTTCATGTGATAGATGCAGCTGAAATATTTAGAAAACAAATCGTGCAATATTTTCTGGATGAATACGGACAAGGCAAAACCCCCAATCCCTGTGTTGTTTGCAATAAGGACATTAAGTGGGGATTATTATTTGACAAACTTGATGAATATAGAGCAGATTATCTGGCGACCGGTCATTATGTTCGTTTGGAAAATGATGGAAAATCGAAAGCCAGAGTTTTTAAAGCAAAGGATTCTCAAAAAGATCAATCATATGTCATGTCGATGTTGACCCAAAAGCAATTGCAGAGGACAATGTTTCCTCTGGGAAATATGTTAAAAACTCAAGTGCGCGAACTGGCTCGTCATTACGATTTACCGATGGCTGAAAAGAAGGATAGTCAGGATTTATGTTTCGTTTCTGATGACAATTACAAAGATTTTCTGTTACGAAATGCGCCTGATATTGCCCAGCCAGGATCCATCATGGATCGATATGGCAATCGATTAGGCCAACATCAGGGTCTTGCTTTTTATACAATCGGTCAGCGCAAAGGAATTCGGATTGCTGCACCTGAGCCATATTATGTTCTGGAGAAGAATGCAACCGAAAACATTCTGGTGGTTGGTTCAGCCGATGATTTGAACCAAAAAAAGATCATGGTTAAAGATGTTAATTGGATCAATGGAGAAGTTCCCCCATCTAGTTTCGAAGCTGATGTAAAAATTCGCTATAAAGCCGATTTCCAACGAGCAATAATTATCCTACAGGATCAAGAAAAAGTCGTCATTGAATTTGAGAACCCTGTCAGAGATGCCACACCCGGTCAGTATGCTGTTTTTTACGATGGAGAAGAATTGTTGGGTGGTGGAGAAATCGAACATACGATTTTTTAGGTTTTTGTGCAGTTTGTTTTTTTGTATTACCAGTTCAAAATTCAACGTTATCGACGTTGGTCCTTAATCAGATCTTTTCTGAATTGATTTGAAACCGGTATTAAATGCTTTTTCATTAAAAGAGTAATACTTTTGCGGAATTCTGGTTGCTATTACTCTTAACACCTCTTGGGGGTCAATTGCTAAAAGTGCTGTTAATGCTCCTAATAAAACGACATTGGAAGCCTTTGGATACCCAATTTCTTCTGCAATATTCTGACCTTTCACCCAATAAACGTTTGAAGTGAATTTTTGCATATTTTCCTGGATGTTTTCATCATCCGGATATTCTGACGACCCAGAACTAACCGTCACAGGAACAATTGCATAGTCGTTAATCAAGATCATACCATCCGGTTTTATCTGTTCAATCGATCGCAAAGCTTCCAGTTTTTCAAAAGCAAGGATGATGTCAGCCTCACCTTGGGTAATAATGGGTGAGAAGACATGTTCACCCCAACGAATATATGAAATCACGTTGCCGCCTCTTTGGGACATCCCGTGAATTTCAGCTTTTTTAACATCAAAACCCAAAGCCATGCCCAGATCCGCGAGCACATTACTGGCAAGAATCGTCCCCTGCCCACCAACTCCAGTCAGTAAGAAATTAATGCCTTCGGGATAGTTATTTTTTAATTGTTTGATATCCATTTCAACCTACTTCCGACTTTCTTAATGCGATTACCTGATCTCGAAATAGAATTGCATCTCTGGGGCAAACCTGGGCACATATTTCACAGCCCGTACATAACTCCTGATCAATAATCGCCAGCGGTCGATGATATTTAGGATCCAGTTCTTCGGATTTCAAAATAGCCGGGCAGCCAATTCGGAAACACACGGTACATCCATTACATTGATCGGTTACCTGCAGCGGAAGATAACGTTTCCTGGCTGAGGGCAGTAACGCACATTCTTCTCTTGTTATTAAAACAGCCGGCCCATCCTCTTTCATCCATTGTTTCAGAGTCTTTTCAATAACATCCACCTGGAAAGCATCAACCGTCAACACCTTTTCAATCCCGCAGGCAAGCACTAACTTTTCAATATCCAGTTCAATCGTCGCTTGATTCTGCAAGGTAAACCCGGTGCCTGGATTTTCCTGATGTCCCGTCATACCCGTGACACGATTGTCCATGATAATGGTGATCACATTGCTGCGATTGTAAGCAACGTTAATCAAAGCTGGAATCCCTGTATGGAAAAAGGTGGAATCCCCGATGACAGCTACATGCCGTTCCTGATCACCGGCAACAGCCGCTCCATGGGCTACCCCAATGCTGGCTCCCATACAACCACAGGTATCGATGGTTGATAACGGGGGCGCAACCCCCAGGGTATAACAACCGATATCGCCATTGACTGGCACCTTTAATTTCGATAAGACGTAAAATGAAGAACGATGTGGACAGCCAGGACATAACGTTGGAGGACGGGCAGGTAAAGGAACATTCAGATTGATTGGTTCCTGTTTTATTTCAACATTGATGAGCCCAGCCTGGTAAGCTGCATGCCTCACAATAGCCGGATTTAATTCTCCTGTAATTGGAAAAATAGATTTCGTGTGAGCTTGGTCTGAATTCAATGGTGATGAAGGTTGGAAAATTTCAATACCCATTAATCGAATTTGATCTTCAATAAATGGGTCGAGTTCTTCCAGAACGATCAATTTATCAACTGACTTACTGAATGTTCGAATCATTCCTACCGGAAGCGGGTACACCATACCCAGTTTGAGAATACTCGCATCAGGAAAAACCTCTCTGGCATATTGATACGCAACCCCTCCGGTGATGATCCCGAGATCTTTACTGCGATTCTCAATCCTGTTGTAAGGGAAATTCTCAGCAAACTTAGCTAATTCACTTACTCTTGCTTCAATTACCGGATGCCGGCGGCGTGCGTTTACAGGAATCATGACATATTTTGCAGGATTACGGGGGTATTTTCCCTTTTCAGGAATTTGTTGCTGCTGCTCGGTTACTTCAACGGGGGAACTGGTATGACACACTCGAGTTGTCATGCGCACCATTACCGGTGTGTCAAATTGCTCACTTAAATCAAAAGCAGCCATGGTGAAATCACGAGCTTCCTGACTATCAGCAGGGTCAAGACAGGGGATTCTAGAAAACTTGGCGAATTGGCGGTTATCCTGCTCATTTTGGGAGGAATGCATGGAGGGATCATCCGCAGATACAATCACCAAACCAGCTTCCACTCCTGTCATAGCCACATAGAATAATGCATCCGCTGCCACATTGAGCCCCACATGCTTCATGGTGGAAATGGCTCGTTTACCCGCATAAGCTGCCCCAATCGCCACATCCAGGCCTACCTTTTCATTGGTAGCCCATTCCGCATACACATTCGGGTAACGGGCAAAGGTTTCCATTATTTCAGTACTGGGTGTTCCTGGATACCCAGAAGCAATAGAACAACCAGCTTCCCATGCTCCTCTGGCTACAGCTTCATTGCCTGATAAGATTCTTTTCATCAATACCTCCGTATTATCCAGCACTTTGTCTGAGAATCACTCTGCCATCCAATGCCAGACAGCCTTTTTCCAACACTAATAATGGATTAATTTCAATTTCCTCGATTTCATCAAAATCCACAGCTAATTGACTCAACCTGAGAATGGTATCCACTATCGCATCCAGATCTGCAGGCCTTTGTCCTCGATATCCGGTCAATAATTTTCCTGCTTGTGTGGAGTTGAATCATGTCATATGCATCATTTTTCGTCAGTGGAGCTACCCGAAACGATACATCCTTGAATAATTCGACAAAAATCCCGCCTAACCCAAACATCATCATGGGTCCAAATCCCGGATCACGTTTCATTCCAACGATAACTTCCTGCCCTTTTGGTGCCATGGCTTCGATCAATACACCTTCAAGCCTCGCATCTGGCATCTTTTCCCTGATATTAGAGTACATTTCCTGATAAGCTTCTTTTACTGCTGCTTTGTCCTTCAACCCCAAACGAATACCACCCAGATCAGATTTATGCAGGATATCCGGTGAATTAATTTTCATAACAACCGGATAACCAATCTTATCTGCTACTCGAACTGCATCGTCTTCGTGATCGGCAATATTTGCTGGTATCAAAGGTATTCCATAAGCCTGCAGGATCGGTCGTGTCAGCGCTTCACCCATGCTTCCATAATGCATTGCCTGGTCAATCGATGTTCGCACAATACCAGGATTAACATCCATGAAAGGTATTGGTTTTTCGATTGGTTTTGCCAGCCAATCAGCATAAACCTTCATCGCACCCAGGATCGTTCCCACACTTTCAGGAAAAACAACCATTGGTACTTTCCGGCGATGAAGAAGTTTTCGAGGTTCCAGAACCAGTGAATCACCCATAAAAACAGCAATAACCGTTTTTTCGGTGGTTTCTGAAATAGAAGCGATTGTATTCGCCACATCTAACGGATTTACCAGGGCTTGCGGAACCAGAATGGGTATGACCACATCCACGTTTGGATCATCCACCAATAATTGCATCGCCTTTTCATACTCGTGGGGTTCAGCTCCGCCAAGCATATCCACAGGATTGGCAACCTGTGCGCTGGGATTTAAAACTTTGCGTATCGCCTGCATGGTTTCAGGTCGCAAATCCGCCATCGAAAAACCATTATTTGCCAGACTATCGGATAATAATGCAGCTGGACCTCCCGAATTTGTAACGATGGCAACATTCTTTCCCTTTGGTAATTTTTGCAGTGCGAACGCTTGTGAAACATCAAATAAATCGTTGACTGCCTGAACCTCCACCACCCCACTTTGTGCGAAAGCAGCCTGGTAGGCTGCGTGACTACCGGCCAACGAGCCGGTGTGTGATGAGACAGCTCTGGCTCCTGCTGAAGTTCGCCCAGCTTTGAGCAAAACAATTGGTTTCTTTTGTGTTACTTTTTTTGCAATCGATATAAACTTTTGTCCATCCTGTATCTGCTCGACATATGCTGCAATAACCTGTGTATGCGGATCATCGCCCAGGTATTCAATCATATCTGTCTCGGTGACATCCGCTTCATTCCCCAAACTGAGGAAATGTGAAAAACCAATGCCTTTGCCTTTTACAAAATCTACAACTCCACCTAAAACTGCACCAGATTGGGATAAAAAACCAATGCCACCAGTATCCGGCACTCCGGAAATAAAGGTTGTATTCAAACCTGTGTGCAAACTCATCGTGCCCACACAATTGGGGCCAACCATGCGCATGTCATGGTCCTTAACAAATTGCAGGATTTTCTGCTCTAATGCTTCACCCTGTGGACCTAATTCTTTAAATCCACCGGAGATCACTGTAATTGCTTTGATCCCTCTTTTTTCACAATCCTGGATAACGGGAAGAATGATCCCTGCTGGTAAGACGATTACAGCCAGATCCACTGGATCTGGAACGCTCAGGATATCGGGATAACAACGATATCCTAAAATTTCATGCACTTTCGGGTTGACCGGATAAATTTCACCTTTGAATCCATATAAAGTCAGGTTTTTTACAATCCCGTGGCTTAGTTTATTCGGTTTGTCTGTTGCACCAATGATTGCCACACCAGTTGAGTCAAAGAATGGTTTCAATCGCTCTTGCATCTATCTCTCCTAATAACAAATTTTCTGGGTCAACCCCCAGCCTTTTTCACCACATATCCTTTTCCCTGCAATAAGGGTAATGCAGAATCACGAACATCTCCCTGAATTTCGATGATTCCATTTTTTACAGATCCACCAACACCGCAATGACGTTTAAGTTCTTTTGCCAGTTCTTTTAATAAATAATCATTATTTGGAAGACCCTCTACCAGCGTGACCGACTTTCCCCCTCTTCCTTTGCGCTCTAATCGCAATCGAATAATGCCATCTTGCTTTACCGATGAGCTATCTTTTTTCTTTTTGCATTGACAATACTGAAGTGGTTTCCCACAATTTGGGCAGACCCTTCCGTATTCGGTTGAATAAACTGTTCGATTTTCATCTCGATTGGTAGGCATTAAACCTCAAAATCTCACTTATCTCTCACACAAACTTACATGAATTTATAAATTTAAAAAAATTGTGCAAATAAGAAAAAGAAAATGCTGGCTCATTATTAAAATAACCAGCTTCCATCAATTATACAGATGAAATGAAGATTAAAAAATTCCTCAATGTAATTTTATTATTATTATTTTTGTCAAAATTATACGAATCAAAAACCGGCTATTCACCGGTTTTTGATTCGATCGCTATTTCTTGATAATCGATATTTTCCTCTTTTTTTGAGTTGGATCGGATAATTTTGGCAAATTAATGGTTAATACACCATTCTTGAACGTCGCCTCAATTTTGCTATCATCCACATTTTCCTGAAGCGGGATATCGCGTCTGAATTGGCCTAAATCCTTCGATCCGATGATATTGTCTTTCTTTCTCTTCTTTTTCTTCCTCTTTTTTGCCAGATATGGAAAGCACATTGCGACTGTAAGACAGATCAATATCTTTTTCATCCATGCCTGGCAAGTCGACGATCACAGTATATTCTTGATCGGTTTCACTCAGGTCAAATTGTGGTGAGAAAATGTCGTTTTCCTCAGAAAAATCCAATTTGAAAGGATTTCTCCAAAATGGGTCAAGATATCGGTTCATACGATCTCGCAATTGCCATAATGGATCATCCGAATAGCGAGCTATTTCACTTCTTCGCTCATCTCTTTTCCAGGGAACTAAACTTTTCATTACCAATTTGACTTCCTTTAAATTTTATTTTACTCCTTTACAGCTTTAACAGAAATCTTTTGTGTTACTTTCTCAGATTTTGGTAGTACCAGTTTTAATACACCATCTTTTACTTCCGCGACGATTTTTTCCTGGTCAATTTCGTTGGACAGGTTAAATTTCCTTCTAAAACCTCCAATTCCATATTCTGCATAGGTCAATGAATAATCTTCAGGTTTTTCAGCCTGTACCTCGGCATCAATAGTGAGTACATTTTTCTCCAAAGTGATGTCGATAGAGTTTTCATCCGCGCCGGGAATATCAGCAAGAATATGAATCGCATCTTCCGTTTCATATATATCTACTCTGGGAACGTACATACGACTTTCCCGCGTGCGTTCTGCTTGATCCTGTTCAACAATTTCTTGTTTTTGTGTTTCAGGATTAGATAATTGTTCAGTCATAAATCACCTCCTGTTTATAATGCTTTTACAGAAATCTTACGGGGTTTATCTGATTCTGCTCTTGGCAACCAGATTTTAAGCACCCCTTTTTCATAATTAGCTTCCACTTTGTCCACATCAATCGGGAATGGTAATTGGATCGTCCTAGTAAAGCTACCATATCCACGTTCCTGGCGATGATATCGAATATTTTCATCTTCCACCGGCGCTTGTCTTGATCCACTCATTGTCAAGGTTTCACCCACTACTTTGATATCCAGATCATCCACATTCATACCAGGGATTTCAGCGGTGATCACCTGTCCAGCATCAGCCTTGGTCCAGACATTCATAGCTGGAAAGTCATGGCTATTGAGTGGGCGATCAACCAAACGATTTGTGAATGCGCTATCAAACATCCGATTCATCTCTCTTTGTAGTTTGTCCATTTCTTCCCATAAAGTCGGTGAAGATTTTCTTCTATAGATCATAAAAACCTCCTCGTGAATTGATTTTCATATGCATAATTTATCTCGAAAATATTAGAAAAGTGCAAACAAAATATTAACAAAATGTAAAAAATTATTTCCAAATAATTTATATTTTGTACAATACTATTATTAGCATTGTTATTAGCGTATCGATTCATGGAATAACGCGTCATAAAAGGTGAACACATGTCTATCATCGAAGAAGAAGAAGGTTTGATCTCCAGGTTACAGGCGTTTGATATGAGAGCGATAGAATCGGTTTTTGATCAATATAATGAAGCAATATACAGATATGGCTACCGCTTATTGGGAAGCCAGGATAAAGCTGAAGAATGTGTTGCCGAAACATTTAGCCGATTTTTACATGCTCTCAAGAATGGCAAAGGCCCTAAAAAGTATGTGCGACCATACCTGTATCGAATGGCACATAACTGGATCACAGATCAATACCGACGCGCTATTCCAGAAGATGAGGGTCTTCCAGAAAATCATGCTTCGCAAAATGATCACACGGAAGATATCGTGATTGAACACATCGAAAGTCAGGAAATCCGAAATGTTTTGCGAGAACTTCCGGAGAACCAACGGCAGGCAGTCGTCCTCAAATTTCTGGAAGGTTTGGAAAATCAGGAAATCGCTATCGTGATGAACAAACCGGTCGGTGCGGTGAAAGCCCTTCAACATCGTGGTTTAAAGACGATCAGAAAAAAATTAGAGGTGAAGCTATGAATAATTGGGAAGATGAAATCAAACAAAAACTGGAGAAATTGGTCGCAATTCCTGAAAGAAATCCTTTACGGGTGCAATCAGCCAAAAAGAATTTCCTGAGCGAAATGCGCCAGATAGCTGGTGAAACAACGGTTTCTGTTCCTAAGAAATCATGGTGGAACCAGCTAACAATCAAGAAGGAGACTTTTTCCATGAAACTAATAACAATCGCAACAATCCTTTCACTCTTATTGGGTGGCGGAATTACCGCAGTAGCTGCACAGGACAGCCTGCCAGGAGATCTACTTTACCCCATAAAAACCCTGGTTCAAGATATTGAATTAGGTCTTGCAACTGATCCAGAAACCGAATTTGATATTGCTCTGAAAAATGCTTTTCAACGGTTTGAAGATATCAACACGCTTGTCGGTCAAGGTGAAGCCGTCGAAGAAGCACATTTATTTGCCTGGCAAGAAGCATTTCAGAGAGCATTACAATATGGAGTTAACACTGAGGATCCAATTGGCAAATTATTGATGGTGCAACAACAATTAAAATATCAAGAACAAATGATGAACAAAGGTCCTGCAGAAGATGGTCCTTACCAAAATCAATTTGCAAGAATGATGAATTACCAGGCGGGGTTGGTGGATGCAAGCATTGAAGATCCAGAATTGCTCGTAACCGAACTTGAATTCATGGCTAATTATGCCAAACAATATGGTGATGAAAAATTAGAGAATGTATGGATGAACATGTATCAGTTTGGAGCTCTTGATTCTGAAGAAGCAATAGGAGAAGTTCAAAATCAAGGCGAGATACAACATCCAGTCGAGGACCCCTTTATGTGGATGCATCTTCTTGGGAATCGCCTTTCTGAAATTGAACCTGGTGGCATCGATCAAGGTGGTACAACAGGTGGAGCCCAAAATTCATACAATGACCATCCCAATGGCGGTAATCAGGGTGATAACGGGAATGGTGACAATGGTGGAAGTGGCGGAAATGGCGGAAAGTAGAAATAATTCCCCCAAAAAACCAAATCACTTCCTGGTTTACAAAGAACTAAATTGAAATAAATGGGCTGTCTCGAAAATAGAACAGCCCATTTATTTATTTACCTTTATTTCTGAATATTGCTGGCAGTAACGGTATAGCTAGAAGATTCAAACATGCAATAATAGCAAATGTCCAACGATACCCTACGCCATCTGCCAATAACCCTGCGATTGGTAATCCAATGCCCGTTCCGATGTTTGCAATTGCCATCAGTATTGAAAACATGGATGCCGCAATTCGAGGATCAGATCTACGCATTGAAATCGCAAAATAAACAGTTTCATAATAACCATACGCCAAGCCAAAGATAAATACCAGAGGCCAGGCGATTGCTGCAGTGGGGGTAAAAGCAAAGAAAACCACAGAAATAAAAGAAATCACTAATGCGATTTCAACTGCACGCCTTTGTCCAACACGATCGGTTAATGGCCCACCAGTAATTCCGCCAACAACAACTCCAATTCCCCAAACAGTCGTAAAAAAACCTGCCATCATAACGGATATACCAAAATCAGATTGCAGAAAAGGATTAATGATTTCATTGGCAGCATTGATGATCAATGAATACAAAGCGCCCAATAACCCCAGGGCGATAATGGGCCAGTGTTTGAATGCCGCAAATGCCTTCCACTCAAATTTTTGGTCAGCTTTTCTCGGGGGTTCAGCAAATCCCATCAGTAAAACCAATGGTAATAAAGTCAAAATAGCCAGCAGCCAAAACGCAGCCATCCAGGATACATTCTGAGCCAGAACACCAATCAGACTGGATAGAACCACCACCCCCATCGCCCTGCCTCCGACCATGATGCCCTGTATCTTTCCGGCTTCATCCTCTGGCGTCGTATCTAAAGCAAGTCCATCTGTGGTGGTATCATACATCGCCATGCCAGTCATCACCAGAAATGCCATCAGACCATACATTGCAAAATTCTTACCCGGATCAATAAATGGAACGATGAATAAACACACTGCTTGAATGATCAATCCGATAATGATATATGGTTTCCGGTGCCCCATTTGGAAAAAATTAATGCGATCACTCAAAATGCCCAGAAATATTTTCAATACAAATGGGGTTAATGCAATCCCGCTAATTAATCCAATTTGCCCCAGATTAAGACCAAATGATAAAAGATAGATTGCGTTTAATGCCGTAAAGTAGCTCAATACCGAGCCTTGAGCAAAATAAAGTAGACCAAACATACTATAACGGATCAGTTTTGATGGTTGCTTCATATCTATTCCTACTTTGCGATAAAATATACAATATACTTTTGATTGATAAGAAAAGTATAGAATTGATTAAATAGAATGTCAAAGAAAAACCCGTTGAAGAAAATCAAGGTTAAATAATAGTAACTGTATCTTGTCAACACTTTGCTAATCTAGTAGACAATAGGAATTTTGTAAAATTAAGATTTTAGACTTAAAAAAAATTAACGAGGTGTGGAGACGACCTGTATGAATTCTGAAAAAAAAACCAACACATGGCTCGATAAACCTGTTTCAGATTACTTGCCAAAACTAACTATCGAAAACGTATTCATTATTATCATCATTATTTTAGCCATAGTAAGCCGGTTCTATGATTTAGGTGCCAGGGTAATGAGCCATGATGAAGTGAATCATGTCGTTCCTTCCTGGGATTTAGCCACCGGAAAAGGATACGTTCAGGATCCAATCACACATGGTCCGCTTCAATTTCATCTGATCGCTTTGACCTATTTTATGTTCGGGGACTCAGATTTTACATCGCGTATTCCAGCGGCTTTAGCAAGTGTCGCAGCGATCATAATGATATTGCTACTTTTCAAACCCTATCTCGGTAAATATGGTCATCTGATAGGCGGATTTCTCTTTTTGATATCCCCCTACTTACTTTTTTATGGGCGGTACACCAGAAACGAAGGGTTGATTGAACTCATTGCTGTATTAATGATTTATGCTACTTTGAGATATTTAGATCGCGGAGATACTTTTTCATTAATTTTACTGACAATTTCCCATGCCCTGAATTTTGCAGCTAAAGAAACTGCTTATATTTATATTGCCATTCTTCTCCTATTTTTGGCTTTTCAATTTTTGACTGAAGTCATTCGGGAACGCTGGCGAACAGCCCAATCACGGCAACTATTCGTAATTCTGATGGTGATAACCATGGGATTGTTGTTTGCCGGTATTATCCTGGGTTACATCAACGCAAAACAGAATCCTACCAATGAATTGGGTGAAGTGATTTCCCAATCAGCCTCCAATATTAGCCTGCTTGCCAGCCTGTCTGTGCTGGTGGCTATATTGATCGGCATATTCACAATTTTCATGCTGGTAAAAGGGATTGGTCTGGATGCAATCCGGCATCTACGCACATTTGATTTATTGATTCTGAATGGAACAATCGTACTTCCGCTCTTAGCGGCATTTCCGATTAATATCATAGGTTCTCTATTGGGACAAAACTGGAGACCAACCGATTACTCAACCGAAGGCATGATCCGCATTGGGGTAGCTTTGTTGGTTTTAGGTGCTATTGCTGTTGCAATTGGTGTTTGGTGGAACCGCAAAGTTTGGTTAAAAAATATGACTGTTTTTTGGGCCATATTTATCGTTTTTTATACAACTTTTTTTACAAATGGTAGAGGTTTCTTTACTGGTATCGTCGGTTCACTGGGTTATTGGCTGGAACAACAGTCAGTTAATCGTGGTACTCAACCACTTTATTATTATGCTGTATTACAAATGCCTTTTTATGAATATTTGACAATTTTTGGTTTCTTCATAGCCATCATATTTGGATTGTTGCACTTGCGAAAATCGAGTTTAGCAGTATCCGTGCCTTTATCTCCCCTGACACATGCCGAACCTATCTCTCCCGAAAATCAGGAGGTTATCAAACCGGAAATTGTACAAAACCTGTTTTCCAATGAAAATATCCCCGAGGATGTTCAGAATGAAATCATTCAGGAACATGATGTTGGTGAAGAAAGTTTTGAAGAAACAACAGAATTTTCACCCGATCATTATCGTGTGCCTGTTCTATTTCTTTTTGGATTTTTCTCTTTGATGAATTTACTGGCATATAGTCTGGCAGGTGAAAAGATGCCCTGGCTGACGGTTCACATTGCCCTACCTTTTGCCCTGACCGCTGCCTGGGGATTTGATAAATTGATCGGGCAAATTCATTGGGAAAAATTCAAAGAAGGTAAAAGCTGGATCAGTCTCTTGCTGTTGCCAGTATTGATCACCAGCCTTCTGGGCTTTCTGGGGGCAGTGATGGGCTCGACTCCTCCATTCCAGGGTAATTCATTAGAACAATTACAAGTAACGAGTACTTTTATCTTATCGATAATCGTCCTGATTTTTTCGTCCTTTGGATTTTTTCACTACATGAGAAATTTTTCCTGGCTTAGCATATTCAGGATTTTGGTTTTATCGTTTTCAGTATTGTTATCAATTTTAACAATCCGAACTGCTTTCATGGCATCTTTTATTAATTATGACAATGGAAAAGAATTTCTTGTTTATGCGCACGCGGATCGAGGACCAAAAGATATTCTGGAGCAGGTGGAAGAAATATCCAAACGGACAGTGGGTGAAAAGAAAATCAACGTTGCCTATGATAATGACTCCTTGTATCCATACTGGTGGTATTTCCGTGATTACCCAAATAAACTGTGGTATACCGATAAACCCACTCGTGACCTGTTAAATTCTCCCATCATTCTGGCAAGTGATCAGAACTACTCCAAGATTGATTCTTTGGTTAAAGATGATTACGTGAAATACGATTATATCCGCCTGGTATGGCCAACTCAGGATTACTATTTTCTAACCTGGGAAAGAGTCAAATATGCAATCACAGATGCCAATATGCGTTCAGCACTCTTTCAGATTTGGATAAATAAAGACTATAGTAAATATGCTGAAATTAAAGGCAGAAGCGATCTCACCACCTCCACCTGGTCACCATCTGATCCCATTCGTATGTACATTCGCAAGGATGTAGTCGGACAAATTTGGAATTATGGTTCGATGCCAGCCATCATTTCCGAGCCAGTCGTCGATCCATATGAAGGAAAAATACAATCACTGTTACCAGATCAGATTATTGGAATTTACGGAAAAGAAGCTGGTCAGTTAGATGCTCCCCGTGGGGTTGCCATTGGTCCAGATGGATCAATTTATGTTGCTGACTCGCGCAACCATCGAATTCAACGCTTTGCTGAGGATGGAACCTTGCTAAATATCTGGGGTAGCTTTGCAGATATTCTTTCTGGTGAAGCACCACAAGGAACTTTTAATGAACCATGGGGAATAGCAATTGGTCCGGATGGTTCAGTTTACGTCACCGATACCTGGAATCATCGTGTCCAAAAATTCACTGCTGAAGGTGATTTCATCACGATGTGGGGATACTTTGGTGCAGCAGAAAATCCGGATGGATTCTGGGGTCCCAGAGGAATTATTGTGGATGATGAAAATCGAGTCTATATTACCGACACAGGGAATAAACGTATCGCTGTTTTCGACTCAAATGGAAATTTCCTTACTCAATTCGGTGAAGCTGGATTCGATCTGGGACAACTGGATGAACCTGTTGGTCTCGCATTGGGATTAAATGGAGAAATTTACGTCGCTGATACCTGGAACCAACGCATTCAGGTATTCATGCCAGATTCAGAGAAAACCTCTTACTATGCCATTAATTCCTGGGATGTCGTTGGTTGGTTTGGACAAAGCCTGGAGAATAAACCATTCCTGGCTACCGATAATTTTGGAAATGTTTACACCACGGATCCTGAAGGTTTCAGAATATTAGGTTTTCAGCCTGATGGGCAATTCATTATGGGTTGGGGTGATTACAGCCCTAGTTCCGATGGATTTGGATTACCTGCTGCCTTAGCTTTTGACCGAAACAATGGTGTTTGGGTCTCTGACGCAGGTAATAGTGTTTTATTACATTTCACTTTGCCCTGAGTTGTTTGACAATAAATCAAAAAAGCCTGGAATTTCTCATAGAAATATCCAGGCTTTTTCTATAGCACTTTTCGGCTATGATTTTTTATTTTTATAGCTATCAATGATAGCGCCAATCACAAGTCCCATACCTGCCCCAATACCAGCACCGATTGCCAGATTACCAAAAATAATACCTAATCCTGCACCTATCGCCACTCCAAAAACCAGACCTATTCCAGTTACCGACGTCTTTTTGCTTTCCTTCGATTGCATAATCCTGCTCCTACATCTCAATTCTAACTTTTAAATCAGCTTTCTTTCTTCAAGAAAATTCAATTAATTTGTCTCAGATTTCTTTTTATCCTGGCCATCCATAATTGCGCCAATGATAATTCCTAAACACATTCCAAGTCCAGCACCTAAAACGAGTTGATCAAAGATTGCCAAGCCTATTGCTGCACCAAATATGAACCCAAAAATAATACCATTTCCAACATTTGAAGTCTTTTTCTTTTCCATATTACGCTCCTTCATATCTAATCAAATACGATCATACTTCAATTTCTTTCTTGATTTCATCAATCGTATTTACAGTTATCCAGTCATCCATATTTCCTGCTCTTTCATATGTAAATGGAGGAATACTGGTTACGTTTTTCATTTCAATCAGACAAAGATATCTTTTCCCCGACCATCTCTTGAATTGATCATCAGTTAATCTTAATTTTGGCATATGATCCAAAATCAATTGGTTTGACTCTTCTTCTGATAATTTTTCTGAATTAATTACCTCTGCCACCCCTCCTTTTGCGACAATCAATCCCTTACCATTATTTTCAATCAAATAAATAGTATCTCCTTGCGTTACTCTCCCATAAGGAAGTTTTCTGCCAGCAGCACCTCTGATAAGCATTGATTTTTCACCATTTAAAATTTTTTCCAATTCTTTTGCTTTAGCTTCACAATATGCCAGATGGTCCATGTTGTACCTCAATGTTTTTTGTATGGTCTCTCTTAACATAGCATGTACAGAAATTTTAATCCCTACCCGAATAGGCAGTAATAACCAGTCCATTTCTCTAAAATTTTTCTCGAACTTTTGGTGAGATTTGACATCAATCAGCCCACTTCATGGTAAGATACATCGTTTTGATTAGATTGGAAAATTATGGGCGAATTTGCAGCGATCTCAGCGGCTTTCTTATGGGCATTGTCATCAATATTGTTTTCCTTTTCTGGAAAACAAATCGGGTCTTCCTCATTAAATCGCATTCGATTAAGTTTTGCTTTTATTTTTCTGGTCATAACGCACACATTGGTTTATGGAACCCCCATCCCAATTAATGCAACCTATCACCAATGGATGTGGTTAGGTTTATCCTCCGTTATTGGCCTGGTTGTGGGAGACGCGCTTTTATTTCAATCTTTCATCATGGTAGGACCCCGATTGGCTATGTTAGTGATGGCCATTACGCCAGTGATCAGTTCTTTGTTTGCCTGGATATTTCTCGGGGAGACCTTATCCTTGCTTCAAATGAGTGGGATCATTCTTACCATTGGGGGCATTTCGCTTGTGATTTTGGATCGAAACAATTCTCATACCCAGATCTATAGCGATCGTCATAAATGGATTGGTATCCTTTTGGGCGTTGGAGCAGCCGTTGGTCAGGCAGTCGGACTTATATTTGCCAAAAAAGGGTTACCACCAGAATTTCCTGCGCTGTCCGGTGTTGTTATTCGCGTTCTGGTTGCTGTAATTTCGGTTTGGTTGTTTGCCTTATTAGCCAAACAAGGTAAAAAGAGTTTTCAACAAATCAGGCTATTTCCCAAAGCGTTCAGATTTGCCTTTGCAGGAGCAATGGTGGGGCCATTTCTGGGAGTCTGGCTTTCATTGATTGCGGTTCAATTTGCCAAGGTAGGAATCGCATCGACTCTTATGGCATTAACCCCCATCTTCCATTTACCGATTGGTACAATATTGAAAGAAAAGATTTCAAAACAAGCCATTGCAGGTACTTTTATTGCGATGGTCGGTGTAGCTATTATCTTTTTATAATCGAACTGATTTTGTAGTTTGTCAAAATAAATCAATGACAACATAAACTTGTTTTATCTAGATGGGTTCTGTATCATTTTAAGGTAACCTGATCAGGAAATTATGCAAATATATTTAAAATTATTAGCAAATTACCGTAATTTCTTTCCTGAAGGCACAAACGGGTACCAGATTTCCATTGTTGTGTCTGAGGACATTTCTCCTGAAAAAATCCTGGATATGTTTTCAATTCCAGCAATTCCTGAGAGCGTCGTATTAATCAATGGCAGAACAATGGTTCCTGGGGAGCCTTTAAATGAGGGTGATGTTATTTGCGCCTTTTCCGCAATGGCTGGAGGCTAATCAATTCTAGAGGAGTGAAAAAAATGTTTGCCTGGCATGGAAGAATATTAAGAATAAACCTGAGAACAAAAACAATAAAAGTCGAAACGGTTGATGAAGAATTTGCAGCTAAATATTTAGGTGGGCGGGGATGGGCTATTAAATATCTATTGGATGAAATGGATCCGACCGCAGATCCGCTCTCACCAGAGAATATTATGATATTTGCTACAGGTCCGCTCACAGCGACAGTTGCTCCAACAGGAAATCGCTACATGGTTGTTACTAAATCTCCTCTCACAGGAGCGCTGACCGACTCAAATTCCGGTGGGTTCTTCCCAACCGAAATGAAACGTACCGGGTTTGATATGTTCATCTTTGAAGGCAAAGCTGAATCTCCGGTTTATCTATGGGTCAATGACGATCAAGTTGAACTCAGACCAGCAGAGCATGTGTGGGGAAAAATAGTACCTGAAACCGAAGATCTCCTCCTTTCAGAAACCGATCCGAAAGCACGAGTTGCCTGCATTGGACCTGGAGGAGAAAACCAGGTTCTGTTTGCTTCAATTATGAACGATAAACATCGCGCAGCCGGGCGTTCAGGGGTCGGTGCGGTGATGGGTTCCAAGAATTTGAAAGCAGTCGTCGTTCGCGGTTCCCACAAAGTTGATGTAGCAAATCCTGAAGAATTGGAAACGTATTGCAAAGCAATGGCCAAAAAGGTTGGAGATGTCATGAAAGCTGGTGGAGCCATGCGCGTGTACGGAACCTCGTACGTGCCACCGATTACCAATGAAATGGGTATCCTACCGACCAGGAATTTTCAATCCGGTCGTTTTGAAGGGATTGCTGGTATTACTGGAGATGTCATCAATGAAAAATACCTGAAGAAGCCAAAACCATGTTTTCGCTGCCCAATTGCCTGCGGACGCGATACCAAGGTAGATGATCCAAAATATGCCGGTGAAGGTGAAGGCCCAGAATATGAAACCATTGCTGCTTATGGGAGTGGATGTGGTATTGATAACATGGCAGCCATCATTAAAGCCAACTATCTTTGTAATGAATATGGATTGGATACGATTTCTGCGGGAATGACAATCGCCTGTGCCATGGAAATGGCAGAAAAAGGGATTATTCCAGAAGATACAGTTGGGTTTGATCTGAATTTTGGTGATCCTGATGCCATTATTACGCTTACCCATCAGATTGCAAACATGCAAGGATTCGGGAAAGAATTAGCTCAGGGAAGCTTCCGATTAGCCAACAGTTACGGACATCCCGAATTAGCGGTTACGGCCAAAAAACAGGAATTTCCTGGATACGATCCGCGAGGTTCAAAAGGAATGGGATTGCTCTATGCAACATCCAATAAAGGTGCCTCTCATATGGCTGGAGATATCGCCTACAGTGAAGTCTTTGGTGTCCCACGGAAAATTGATTCATTATCCCTGGAGAACAAACCAGAATTGGTAAAACGGTTTGAAGATGCATTCGCAGTCATTGATTCAACAGGATTGTGTGTGTTTCTTTCGGTGCGATATATGTTTGAAGACAAAGTGGAGTTATGGCCAACACCATTATCTGAGGTTATGAGATTATCCACTGGGTATCCATTTACACAACAAAGCTTGTTGGATGCTGGTGATCGCATATTCAACATGGAAAGGCTATTCTTGTTGAGAGCAGGATTCACGAAAGAAGATGATACACTTCCCCATAGAATGTTACATGAACCTCTCCCGGAAGGACCCGGGAAAGGCCATGTTGTTGAGTTGGATGAAATGTTGCCACGCTTTTATGAATTGCGTGGTTGGAGTCAGGACGGTGTTCCAACCACCGATAAGCTGGAAAGTTTAGCTATTGCTGAGTATCAATTAAGCTAATTTGATTGGCAATAGCTTCATCTCACCATTTATTTATGAGGACGGTTCTTCAGATCATCCTTGAATAGACCAGTTAATACAAAACTGACAATGCTGACAATGATAGCACCAATCAAACCTGACCAAAAATTGTCAACAGTGAAACCTACCTGGAATTGAGTACCAATCCAACCAGCCATTAAAAACATCAAAGTATTAATGACCAATGTTCCCAATCCCAAGGTCAGAATTAAAAGCGGACAACTCATAACCACCAACATCGGTTTAATAATGGCATTCACCAAACCAAAAATTAATGCCAGCCACACAAAACTCAACCAGTTTTCATTTTGAGGATTAACACCACGGCCATCTAATAAAGCAACAGCTGCATATAGTGCGACTGCATTGATTCCTAAACGAATAAGCAATTTTTTCATCATTATCTCCTTTATTAATTAAATACGTTATTCTATTGGTAAAGTTGCTATTACTTTAGCGAAAATCCTGGATGCATAATCGTCTCTTCCATCCAGATTAATGTGTGATTTTTTTCAAAACCTAAATTCATAAATGCACTTTGACCTCGATCGACTGGATAATTGATCGTTTGAGGTCGTGTGTTTACCGATGAATGCAAAAATGGCACGACAGCCGAAATTACTTCCTCATCATGATTATCTTCTGCCACTATCCAAAGATTATCAGCATATAAAGTTGTTCTTTCCAGTGATGCAAAACCAATCAGCTTATTTCCATTATAAATACTGAGATTGGAAATGTATACTCCGGAAAAAAACCTGGATAATCCATGCCAGAAACCTGGTAATAATCTTTTTTCTCTTAAACCCACATTCCAGCGAATTTTCTCAGGATAGAAAACCTGTAACAGACTCCTTTGTTTTTCCCATTCGAAATCTTTTCTTTTTCGAACCTTGAGGTCCTTTACGTGCAATTCCGTCCATCTTTTTCTGGATTTAATTGTGTATGTTGAACGCCGGCATCGTTCGATAAATCCCATTTGTGTATATAAGTCGATAGCTGCTGGATTATCATCCCGAACCTGAAGCCATGTACTTTTGGCGGATTTTTCTCTTGCATATTTCAACGCTCTGGCTGTCAAATCAAAAGCAATCCGTTGTCTGCGAAATTCAGGATGAACAGCTACATTCGCGATCAGATAAATAAAATCCCCGTTTTTATGAAATGGAATCATCGATAAATTTCCAACAATTCTTCCATCTACCTCATGTACAAAACCCTGAATCGGTGCAAATGTATGCTGCGGTCGTCCCACCCCTAAATATAAACTACTGCTATCCGATGCTAACTTTCGCAAATATCGAATATAGTCCAGACCATCTTCATCGATCGTGTCTTTAAAACACATTTCAATCAGATCAGCAATCGCTCGAAGATCAGTACTGGGGTTTACCGCCCGTATTTGTCCTGCCCTAATTCCTGATTCATCCTTCATTCAAATTTATTTTACACCACTCAAGTAGATATACAAAATGAATCAATTTTTGAAGTTATATTTTAACATCATCTGGGTCCAATTCCTGCAACAGAATGATAAATTCTCTATCGAAATTCTTATACGCTTCTAATACAATACTAGCAATTTAATACAATGGATTTTGATATAATCCTACATAATAAAGGTGTGTGTTTGAAGCATGCATAATGGAAGGACAATACCCATATGATGAGATTTGACAGATTCACAGAACGTGCTCAGGAAGCTGCCCAGAGGGCAGCTGAGATCATTCAAAGATACGGACATAACCAGATTGATACAGAGCACATTCTTTTAGCCCTAATAGAACAACCAGAAGGTGTTATACCTCAAATTTTAGAGATTCTAAAAATAGACCCCAGTATTCTTGAAGAAAGATTGGACTATATTCTTCGCACCAGCCCAAAAGCCAGTATTTTTGGCGGTGGGGCTGGTCAGGTTTTTATTACACCTCGCGTAAAGAGGATTATTGATCTTGCCAATGAAGAAGCCAGTCGATTAAAGGATGAGTACATTTCAACGGAGCATATATTTCTGGCCATTCTCAGTGAAAAGAATACGCCAGCAGCACGCTTGTTGGAGGGATCAGGCATCAATCGCGAAAGAGTAGTCGAAGCAATTAATCAATTACGTGGTGGACAAAGAGTAACCGATCCTCAGGCAGAGACCCGTTATCGAAGCCTCGAGAAATATTCTCGTGATTTGACCACTCAGGCACGTGAAGGAAAATTAGACCCTGTTATTGGCCGTGATAATGAAATTTTGCGCGTCATGCAAATTCTTTCCCGAAGAACGAAAAATAATCCTGTCCTTATCGGAGAAGCAGGTGTTGGTAAAACAGCAATTGTTGAAGGATTAGCTCAAAAAATCGCTTCTAATGACATTCCTGAAATACTCATGGGCAAAAAGGTGATTTCATTAGATCTAAGCGCTATGATTGCGGGTTCACGCTTTAGAGGTGAATTTGAAGAGCGACTGAAAGCTGCCATTGAAGAAGTTCAGCGTTCAGAGGGAGAAGTAATTCTTTTCATCGATGAATTGCATACCGTTGTTGGTGCTGGAGCCGCCCAGGGAGCTATGGATGCTTCCAACATGCTCAAACCTGCGTTGGCACGTGGTGAATTGCAATGTATTGGTGCCACTACTCTGGACGAATTCCACAAACACATTGAAAAAGACTCTGCTTTGGAGCGTAGATTTGCTCCTGTTTTTGTGGATGAACCATCTGTGGATGATACCATCCAGATGTTATTTGGACTTCGTGACCGCTATGAAGCTCATCACAAAGTTCGTTTTGCCGATGAAGCCCTGGTATCTGCTGCCAGGTTATCTTCCCAATATGTCACCGACAGAAGATTACCAGATAAAGCCATCGATTTGATGGATGAAGCTGCAGCAAAATTAAGGGTAGCTTTGTACTCATTGCCAGCAGATTTGAAAAATTTGAAATCTGAATTAGATCGATTAGCTGCTGAAGAAGAAAAAGCAGGTGTGGAACGTGATTATGAACGTGCAGCCCGTATGAAAGCAGAACGATTACGTCTTCAAACAGAATTTGATGAGCAACGTGATAAATGGGAAGCTGAACATCAATTGGATGAAGTCGTGGATATCGACGATATTGCGCAAGTTGTTGCCCAGTGGACAGGTATTCCGGTTAATCAAATGATGGAAACAGAATCCGAAAAATTATTGCATATGGAAGAACGGTTGCACGAAAATATCATTGGTCAGGATGAAGCAGTTAAAGCCATATCAGATGCGATTCGAAGAGCCCGTTCTGGTATGAAAGATCCACGCCGGCCTATTGGTTCATTTATCTTCATTGGACCATCCGGAGTTGGGAAAACTGAACTTGCCAAATCCCTGGCATTATTCATGTTCGGCGATGAAGATGCTCTGGTGCGATTGGACATGAGTGAATATCGTGAACAACACACAGCTTCGCGCCTGTTTGGGGCACCTCCTGGATATGTTGGATACGAAGAAGGTGGCCAATTGACCGAAGCTGTTCGCCGCCGTCCTTACCGGGTGATTTTGTTCGATGAAATCGAAAAAGCGCACCCCGAAGTATGGAACTCATTACTACAGATTTTGGATGATGGCAGACTCACCGATGGACAGGGTCATCAGGTCGATTTCCGCAACACAGTGCTAATCATGACATCAAACCTGGGAACGGAATTTGTGAAAAAAGGTGGTACATTGGGTTTCTTATCCAGTGATAGTGACGAACGCGATGCCCATGAAAATATTCAGAAAGCACTGAAAAGCACTTTCCGCCCTGAATTTATCAACCGGATTGATGAGATTATTATGTTCTCGCCACTCACTGTTGAACAGGTCAAAGATATCGTCATTTTACAAATGAAAGAAATTGAGGATCGTCTCCAGGAGAATGGTATCAAAGTTGAGCTGAGCGAAGACGCTCGAGATTGGCTGGCAAATGAAGGCTATGATTCCATGTTTGGTGCGCGACCTCTGCGGAGAGCCTTGCAAAAATTCGTAGAAAGCCCACTCTCAGTAAGTATATTGGCAGGTGAATTCAAAGATGGGGACGTGATTTCAGTTGAATTGAATACAGAAAACAATAAGCTGGAATTTATCAAGAAAGATAAATCGATAGAGACAGAACAACCAAAGAATTCCCCCAAGGAAGTTGAATAGCGTTTCTTAATAAAAAGCACTGAATCCAGGTTTGAAGAAGAACCAGACCTGGATTTTTATTATTTTTTATAAGAATTGAATCTGGTGATAAAATTTCTAAGCAAAGTCGAATTCACCATATTCATGTCTAAGAATTGGTACTGTTTGACAGTCACCTTTCCAGTCGTTATACTTGATTTCAGCCAAAAAAGAAAAATGCCCACATAATTGGGTTTCAGGAGGTTTCTTTGAAAAAAGCACTTATCACCGGAATTACTGGCCAGGATGGATCATATCTCGCTGAATTATTATTAGCTAAGGGATATGAAGTTCATGGGTTGATACGGCGGGCCAGCACATTTAATACAAGACGCATTGATCATATCTACCATGACCCACATAACACAGGTGAGGAGGTTAAATTAACCCTCCACTATGGTGACGTATCTCAATCGGAAGCACTTCTTGATGTTATTTACAACATCCGACCTGATGAAGTATATAACCTGGCTGCACAAAGCCACGTTCGTGTAAGTTTTGACATGCCTGAATATACTGGTGATGTCACCGGATTGGGTACCATTAGAATTCTGGAAGCCATTCGAAAAAGTGGTGTGAAAGCAAGATTTTATCAGGCTTCGTCCAGTGAATTATATGGTTCATCGCAACCTCCCCAAAATGAAGATACCCCTTTTCGCCCTCAAAGCCCATATGCAGCTGCAAAATTGTACTCATATTGGGTCACAAAACAATATCGGGATGGTTATGGCATATTTGCCAGTAATGGGATTTTGTTCAATCACGAATCTCCCCGTCGTGGTGAAACCTTTGTAACCCGAAAAATTACCCGTGCTTTAGCCAATATTGTTAAAGGGACTCAAAAACATCTGTATCTGGGAAATCTGGACGCCAAACGTGATTGGGGTTATGCACCAGATTACGTTGCTGCGATGTGGAAAATGATGCAACATGATGAAGCCGGTGATTTTGTAATCGGAACGGGTGAAGCCCATTCAGTGCGTGAATTTCTGGATGAATCTTTTGGTTATCTCAATCTTGATTGGCATGAGTATGTTCGCATCGATCCACGCTATTTTCGACCCAATGAAGTCGACTATTTGTTAGCTGATCCCTCAAAGGCGATCCGGGAAATTGGATGGACACCACGGGTCACCTTTAAAGAACTGGTTAGAATTATGGTCGACGCAGATATGGAATTGGTCGATTTAGAATCTCCTGGTGAGGGCAAATCGCTTCTCGAAAAACACCATGGCCGCTGGCATCGTTGGGATAGCCAGGTAGTCAGCATGGACCGCTAGTATGTCAAAAGAGAGATCTATTCTTTTCGTTTGTACAGCCAATCAATGCCGCTCTCCAATGGCTGAAGCGATCATGAAAGATTATATTAAAAGAATGGATCTCCCCACTCATTGGGTTGTTCAATCCGCTGGTACATGGGCTGAAAATGGTCATCCTGCAACTCCCTCAGGTGTCAAAGCAATGGTGCTACGGGGATTAGATACAAGTTTGCACCAATCACAATCCATAACAAAAGATTTGCTAAACCAATTTGATTTAATTCTCACAATGGAATCAGGTCACAAAGAAGCCATCCAAATTGAATTTCCTGAATTTTCAAAAAAAGTGTTTATGTTATCAGAAATGGCGGGAGGTGTGATCAACATCGAAGATCCTATCGGTGGTACTTTTGAGGATTACCTGATCACTGCAAATGAAATTGACGAATGGATCAGTAAAGGGCTTTCCAAAATACTCCAGATATTAAATTACCCTGAACATCGATAATTCTTTCACAGGAAAATATTGACAAATAAAAAGTGAGGATTTATGGGGAAAGACATCAAACAATTAACGGATGAAATGCATCAATTTGTATCAATAAAAGGCTGGTATATGCCGGATAGCACGCGTCCTCAAACACCTAAAAATATTGCCATTTCCCTGGTACTGGAAGCCAGCGAGGTTCTGGAGCACTTTCAATGGAGCGAAAACGATTATGATAAAGAGAAATTGGAAGGTGAGGTAGCAGATGTTGCTCTTTACCTTTTTCAACTCTGTCAAATCTGTAACATAGATCTTGAAAAAGCTATTGATCAGAAGCTTAAAATGAATTACGAACGTCAATGGGATCAAAATACGGTAAAATAGCACAGTCTAAAAGGATAATCCATGAAAATCACGATATTCGGCGGCTCATCTCCTCTCCCAGAAAGTAATGAATATGAATTTGCTTTTAACCTTGGACATGCTTTAGCCATTGCCGGTCACACTGTGCTGACGGGTGGCTACATGGGAACAATGGAAGCAACTTCTAAAGGCGCTGCTGAAGTAGGTGGACATGTAATTGGAGTTACCTGTGAGGAAATTGAACGCTGGCGAAAACGCTCACATAATCCATGGGTAAAGGAAGAGTGGAAGCTGGAAACATTACATGAGCGCATGATCAAGTTAATTGATTCATGTGATACAGCGATCGCACTCCCTGGTGGCCCAGGTACGCTGGCTGAAATCGTTCTCATGTGGAACAGAATTCAAATTGAAGCAATACCATCAGTCCCTATCATTCTGGTGGGTGACGAATGGAAGAAAATCTTTTCATTGTTTTACCAGGAACTCAACGGATATATTCCTCCCGCCAGTATTGAGACGATAAAATTTGCCAAAACAATTAAAGAAATCATTTCATATTTACCAATTGAAACTAAAATTTAATACCATAAAAACACACAGGAAAGTAGAGAATCATGAGCGAAGAAAAACTCCCCAAACAAAGTGAAAATTTTTCAGAGTGGTACAACCAACTCATCCAGCGTGCAGAATTAGCCGATTATGCACCTGTACGAGGTTGTATGGTGGTGAGACCATATGGATGGGCACTCTGGGAAAATATTCAAAAAGCATTGGATAAAAGATTCAAGGAGACCGGTCATGTAAATGCTGCATTTCCAATGTTTATTCCCATGTCTTTTTTGGAAAAAGAGAAAGAACATGTTGAGGGATTTTCACCTGAATTAGCAATCGTAACCATCGGTGGAGGACAGACACTGGAAGAACCTCTGGTTGTACGCCCTACCTCTGAAACAATCATTGGGCATATGTATTCCAAATGGGTTAAATCCTATCGTGATTTGCCTATCCTTATCAATCAATGGGCAAATGTCGTGAGATGGGAAATGCGTACCCGCATGTTCCTGAGAACACTCGAATTTTATTGGCAGGAAGGCCATACTGCTCATGAAACCGCAGAAGAAGCCGAAGAAGAAACTTTGAAAATCTTAGATTTATATGCTGATTTTGCGATTAACGAAGCAGCTGTCCCTGTCATTCCTGGCATTAAATCAGAAGCAGAAAAATTTGCTGGGGCTAATAAATCATATACCATTGAGGCTATGATGTTGGACACCAAAGCACTTCAGTCTGGAACATCGCATAATTTAGGTCAAAACTTTGCCAAAGCCTTCAATATCCAATATCTTGATCGTAATAATGAATTGCAATATGCCTGGACGACCTCATGGGGCGTATCAACTCGTTTTGTAGGTGCCATCATTATGTCTCACGGTGATGATCAGGGATTAATACTCCCTCCCCGCCTGGCACCTATTCAAATTGTTATTGTGCCAATTTTCAAAAATGAGGATGATCGTGAGAAGGTAATGGAGGTAGTCAGGAATCTTGAAAAAGACCTTTCTCAATTCAGAGTAAAAGTCGATGATCGCGATAATTTAACCCCTGGATTTAAATTCAACGATTGGGAATTACGCGGAGTACCACTGCGCATTGAGATTGGTCCTCGCGATGTGGATAATCACACTGTTGTGGTTGCTCAAAGAGACATTCCTGGGAAAAGTGGGAAATTATTCCTTACCATAGAAAATCTTGCCAGCCAGCTTGAAGCCATCCTGAATGATTTCCATGACCGATTACTCAAAAAAGCCACTGACTTCCGTGACAGCCATATTTTTGAACCAAAGGATTATGCTGAGTTTCATGAAGTTGTTAAAAATAGCTGGGCTTACGCTTACTGGTGTGGTGATGCAGTTTGTGAAACTGCCATAAAAAATGAAACGAAAGCGACTACTCGTTGCCGCCCATTAAACCAGGAAAAATCCAATGGAAACTGTATTTATTGCGGAAAAGAAGCCGAATATAAAACTTATTTTGCTAAAGCATACTAATCAGTTTCAAGGTTTTCCTAAGTAGAGATTAATAGCATGCCAGCAATTCACATCGACCGGTTGATTCATCAAATACAGACAATATTTGAACCAAAATCACCTGGTCCAATTTTTCGTGAAAATTTCAGGTCATTATTAGAAGTACATGCTAATCTTGCTTATCGACCTGGTGTTGAGATTCAAAGAAAATCGTTCGTGCCAAAATTACATCTGGCTCCGATTGTTATGCATCATCTCCAACAACAATTTTTATCATTGGCTAAAACAAAACCTGATTTAGCCCTTGAATACGCAGATCAACTCTGGTTAGAAGATTTGTATGAGGCCAGGTTCTTTTCCGGTGTAATTCTTGGGTCATTACCAATTTCCTACAATCATGAGGTCACCGAACGATTTATTGCCTGGGGATCCAAAACCACAGATAAGGAAATTCATCAAGTACTCTTTAAGTATGGTACCCAAAACATCATACAATCGAGTGCTTCCAAATGGTTAGATACCATTCAGAGTTGGGTAGATTCAGCCGATGTAACACAAGCAGTCACAGCGATCTATGCATTACAAACCCTGATTAATGATCCGACATTTATAAATTTACCAAAAGTTTTTCGTATCTTAACCCCTTTGTTTTCTATGAACAATCGGAAGATTACAACAGGATTAACCTTGTTAGTTGATGATTTGGCGCTGATAAATCCGATTGAGACATCACTTTATTTGTCAAATTTAATGCTTAGCTCATCTTACTCAACCCCCAAACAAATAATCAGAAAAACCCTGAAATCGTTTCCCTTAGATGAACAAAAAAAATTGAGGATAGCGTTATCAAATTTACCAGATCATGAAACCTGATTTATTCAATTATTTCTACAACAGGATCATGTATTTGAGCCAATTCATTGCCCTGTACGATGACCAAAATTCTTGATATAATTCTTAACTCAGTGACTGGTCCTATATCCGGAATTGTCTGGGTATATGGAGACCTGCATAAAATAAATTTTAAGGAGCACATGTCATGTCATTAACATTAGAACAAAAAACCGCGATTATCGATCAATTTGCTCGCCATGAAGGCGATACTGGTTCACCTGAGGTTCAGATTGCATTATTAACAACACGCATCAAAGAACTCACCGAGCACCTACGTGCTCATAAACATGATGAATCTTCCCGCCGAGGTTTGTTAAAATTGGTTGGAAAACGACGTCGTTTGCTAGCTTATCTTCGCGCCAGTGATTTTGGCCAATTCAGTGCTGTTGTAGAAAAATTAAGTCTGCGCGCAAAATAAGTTTATCGCGTGAATGGGAAGGCAAACCAAATTGCTTTCCCATTTATATGAATCAACTCGCAGGTTGGGTATTGAAACCTGTTCAGAACATTTGAAGTTCTGGATAATTTTCAGTTCCTAACCAGGCGGGAAATTTTAGTTAAGAGGGAAAAAGTATGAAACCCGAAAGTAAGTCTTATAGCGTCCCCATGGGGGAAACCGTAATAACCATTGAAACTGGAAAGCTTGCTCAACAAGCAGGTGGAGCAGTAACAATCACTTGTGGTGAAACAATGATTTTTGCTGCAGCAACGATGGACAAACAACCGAAAGAGAGTACCGATTTCTTTCCATTGACCATTGATTATGAAGAGCGAATGTACGCTGGTGGTCGCATTCCTGGTTCATTCTTCCGAAGAGAAGGACGACCTAGTACCGATGCTATTTTATTGGCTAGATTAACCGACCGACCGATTCGACCATTATTCTCAAAAGATATGCGCAATCCTGTTCAGATCATCATGGTCTCGTTCTCATCAGATGGAATCAATCCAATTGATATCCTGGGTATCAATGCTGCTTCTGCCGCTTTGTCAATCTCCGATATTCCCTGGAGTGGACCAATCGGTGCTGTTCGTGTTGGTCGCATTGATGGAAAATTTATCGTCAATCCTACTTTCCAACAAATTGAAGATTCCGATTTGGATCTGCGCGTCGCTGGAACAAAAGAAGCCATTTCGATGGTCGAGTGTGGAGCGAATGAGATCCCTGATGATATCATGGTTGAAGCACTTGCATTTGCCCACGAAGCCATTCAGCCAATCATCTATATTCAAGAAAAGATGGCGGCGGAAATTGGTAAACCAAAAACTGTTGTTCCATTATTCCCAGCTGACGAGAGTCTTGTCAGCAAGGTGGAAGCACGCGTGGCAGCAGATATAGAAAATGCCCTGGCAACACCGCACACGAAAGCAGAATTAAATGCTGCCATTGATGAATTAAAAGCAAAAATGATTGGGGAATTCGCGAGTGAAGATGAATCACTTTCTGGTGCTGTTTCAGAAGCATTTGAAGTGAGCTATAAACATGTCGTTCGCAAAAGAATTTTAAATTTAGGCATTCGCCCGGATGGTAGAAATCCGGAAGAAATTCGCCCAATCTGGTGTGAAGTAGGCTATAGCCCACGCGCTCATGGCTCAGCCATTTTCACACGTGGTGAAACACAGGCGTTGACATTAGCCACACTGGGAACGCCTCGAGAAGCTCAGGAGATGGATACTCTGGCTCCTATGGAAAATAAGCGTTACATGCATCATTACAATTTTCCACCTTATTCAACCGGTGAGGTAAAACCCTTACGCGGCCAATCCAGACGTGAGATCGGTCATGGCGCATTAGCAGAACGTGCATTGGTTCCTGTTATTCCTGATGAATCTGAATTTCCTTACACCATTCGTCTGGTGAGTGAAATCCTGGCTTCCAATGGATCCAGTTCCATGGCTTCTGTTTGTGGATCTACCTTAGCCCTGATGGATACTGGTGTCCCGATCAAAGCTCCTGTAGCTGGTGTAGCCATGGGACTGATCAAAGAAGATGAAAAGTTTGCCATCCTGACCGATATTCAGGGATTAGAAGATCACCTGGGTGATATGGATTTCAAAGTTGCCGGAACAAGCGCAGGCATCACAGCTTTACAAATGGATATCAAGATTGCTGGTATCACAGCAGAAATCATGTCTAAAGCCCTCAAACAAGCTTATCAAGCCCGACTATCGATCCTTGATAAAATGCTCGAGGTGATTGCTGTTCCAAATACAATTTTGAAACCCCATGCTCCCAAGATAACAATCGTGAAAGTGCCCGTTGATAAAATTGGCGCAATTATTGGCCCAGGTGGAAAGAATATCCGTGCGTTACAGGAAGAAACCAATACCAAAATTGATATTGGTGAAGACGGTAGCGTTTTCATTGCTGCAGCAGAAGGTTACGGTGCTGATATCGCGCGTGAAAGAATTGAAGCACTCATCGAAACACCTCAAATTGGCAGAATTTACACCGGAAAAGTCGTTCGTACTGTGGACTTTGGTGCATTTGTAGAAATCATTCCTGGAACAGACGGCCTGGTTCACATTTCCCAACTGGACACAGAACGGGTCAATTCTGTTGAGGACATCGTGAATGTTGGTGATGAAATCACAGTCATGATCACAGATATTGATAGCAATGGCAAGATCCGGCTTTCAAGACAGGCTGTTTTGGAAGGTTGGACAGTCGAAGAAGCTAAGGAACGCGATCGTGGTGGAAAGCCATCGGGTGGACGTCCAGGTGGACAAAATAGAGGTGGTGACCGCAATAATCGTGGAGATCGAGGTGGAAATCGCGATAACCGCTCAGGGAACCGCGGCGGACAAAACAGATACTAAAATGAATTTTGAAAAAATCAGTCCCGTTTTCCAGGACTGATTTTTTTTTATTTACAGCTATTTATTGATCTCTCGTCGGTAGAAATGGCATCTCAGGACCTGGGATGTTCAACAATTTCGATAAAGCTGCTCGCATGGCTATGCGATCATCCCACAGATATTCAGTCTCCCCAAAACACATAGATTGTTCATGACCTTTTCCACAAGCTACAACAGAATCGCTTGCTTCTGCCATCTGGACACCCAATTCGATTGCATTCCCCCGATCAGGGACAATAAAAAGGTTAGTTCCCAACACACCACCTTGATTTTCTGCAGCATGCTGCATTTCAACTAAAATTGAATCCAGGTCTTCGGTACGAGGGTCTTCGGCGGTAATAATTGTAATATCCGCCAATTTGGCAGATTTTTCTGCCATCATCCTTCTTTTTTCCCGATCGCGTAATCCGGCAGAACCAAATATGGCGATTACCCTTCCAGCCGTTATTTTCCGTACAGTCTTGATAGCATTTTCGAGTGCGTTCGGTGTGTGTGCAAAATCAACAATCGACTGGAAAGGTTGCCCCAGGCGTATTTGTTCCATACGACCCGGGACTGCCTGCATATTTTCTATCCCCTTTGCAGCAAGGTAAGGATCAATTTTTAGTCCAAATATTCCGACAGATAATGCAGCCAGAACATTTGATATATTGAAATCACCCGGTAAATGAGAATTTACATCTACTGAAAAATCATTACCGCAAGCATTGAATCGGACTCCATCTCTTCCCGGTTGGATCTCTTTTGCCCAGATTTCATATTTTTCTTGAATCGAGTAACGGATTTTTTGAACATGCGTAATACTTTCTAAATAATCACTGGAAGAATCGTCTTTGTTTATGACTGCTAAGCGATCGGGAAAGAATGATTTTACCCTGGTCTGGTTTAGTGATTCAAAGAGGCGTCCTTTGGCTTGTAAATAGGCTGGATATGATCCATGATAATCTAAGTGTTCATGGGTAATATTGGTAACAACGGCCATATCAAAATCACATCCGGTTACCCTGTGCTGTGCTAATCCATGCGATGTAGCCTCCAGAACCACATGGGTCAATCCAGCTTCTTTCATACGCCATAGATAATACTGCACTGCTGGTGCTTCAGGTGTGGTAACATGAAAACCCGTGTCAAGAACCTCTGCACCGATTTGTGCATTTACAGTCGAAATCATACCTGCCTTGAATCCAGCTGACCGTAATATTTCATAAATCAAGTTGCAAGTTGTTGTCTTTCCATCTGTGCCTGTCACCCCAATCAGCACCATTGAGCGAGATGGGTATCCATAATAACTGGCTGATAAATATGCCAACGCCTCTCTTGAATTTTGGAATTGAATATAAGGGATATCCAGGAGTTTCCATTTGTCGATGGATTGAGATCCTATTGCAGCAACTGCGCCTTTGTTCGCAGCAGCTTCAATATAATTGTGGCCGTCAACATTTCCTCCCTCCAGGGCTACAAAAATATAGCCAGGTTCTATCATCCGTGAGTCATATTGAATTCCTTCAACCTCAAAATTAAATTGAGTTGAAGCACTTATATGTGCAATAGGAATATTTTCTAATATTTGGCTTAATGTCTGTTTTTGCATACTGTCATTATATTAAAAAAGGTTGGAAGCAAGGAAATACCTCCAACCCTGATTATAAGCTGTTATTTATTACTGCAAGGACCGATGTAAATTGGACAGTTGACCGGCAACTGATCCATCAACAACTCGATCACCAATTTTTACAACCAACCCACCAAGAATTGATGGATCAACTCTAAAACTGATACTTGCTGTATCGCCAATTTTACTGAGAACATCCTGTTTAACGGTTTTTTGTTCCTCAATTGTCAAAGGTAAGGCACTGGTCACTTCAGCTCCTGAACCGGAAATTGATTGATCTTCGATGACTGTAACTTTGCCATCTTTAACACCACTGAAGAATTCTGCCAGTAGAGTTCTTTGACGCTTCTCATCCAATGCTTCCCCAATCAATTTCTGAGCAGCAGCAATAGCGATTGCAGAAACATCACCACGCATCTCACTTAGTAAACGTACGCGTTCTTCCTCAACTTCTGACAAAGCATTTTCTCTTTGTTTTTCAATACTTTGTTTGGCTTCCACTACCATTTCTTTTTGAAGTGATTCTGCCCTAGAGGTCGTTTCACGAATAATATCATGGGCTTTTAATTGCGCATCCCCAATAATCTTATCCGCGGCTTTTTCAGCAGTTGCACGTGCATCAGCAGCAATACGTGCATCTTCAAGACCCTGGGCGATTTTTATTCTTCGTTCATCTAGCATTTTTGTGACAGGTTTAAATACCCAGGCGCGTAACACAACATAAATTATTGCAAAATTAACGATGTGTACAAGTAAAAAACCAAGATTAATACCTAGTTTCTCCAAGGTTGACTCCTTTCAAGCATTAAAGAACGAATAACATTAAGAATGCAATTACCAAACAATAGATGGCAATTGCTTCAGAAAATGCAATACCAAGAATCATATTTGTAAAAAGGTTTCCATAGGCATCAGGATTACGAGCCATTCCGTTTAATGCTCCATGAACACTCAAACCGATTCCAATACCTGCACCTAATGCACCAATCATTGAAAGACCAGCACCAATAAATTTAGCAGCTAAAATCAAATCACCTGTCATTTTTCCTCCATAAATTATTATTAATGATCATCATGTTCGCCATGACCTTGTGTTGCCTGTGCCATAAAGACTAAAGTCAGCATTCCAAACACAAACGCCTGGATTACACCCATAAATAGTTCGAAAGCAAAAATCAAAGACGGCACAAATACTGGAACCATTGCACCAACCAATGCAACTAAAACAGTTCCTGAAAACATCACGCCAAAAAGACGAAAAGAAAACGAAAGTATTTTAGCTAATTCGGAAATCAATTCCAGAATTCCAACAATAAAATCCATAAAACCCAAAAAAGGTTTTTTAAATATTGTTGTGAAATTCAAGAATTTTGAAAAGTATCGAACTCCCTGTGCACGGATACCAATCACTTGAACCATGACAACCGATATTAAGGCTAAAGCGATGGTGAAGTTAAGATCAGTTGATAAACCTCTAAAGAATGGTGTAACTATATATCCTTCACCTTCGTGAGCCAACTCAGGAGTCAGGATATACCAATTTCCACCAATATTTTGGGTGACATATCCATGATCGGCATGATGCATAATACCAATTGTTTCCACACCAGGAATCAATTTAGTGAGGTTTGCAACAAGTACCAAAACAAAAATGGTCGCAAACCAGGGGAAGATCTGTTTAGCATATTTCCCTGCAGATGTTTCTGTCAAGTTATAAAGTGCTTCAACAAGCATCTCAAAGATTGCAGTAACCCCTTTCGGGACAAGAGTTCCGCCTTTAAGTCCATTCCGCACCAACAATGCCAAAATTATTATGATGAGATCAACCACCAACATTGATGGGAGTGTATTGACCAGATAAAAATCACCAATAATTGGTAATGTAAAAATTGGCTCAAGTAGTATTCTTTCCGGGGCAACTTGAATATGCGGTTGGATCGGCATGGCTATGAAATTTACGATAATGACCGTTAAGATAATGAAGCCAAAAATCCACCAGCGATTTACACCCCACCGCCACTTATGAGTATTTTCCAAGGTCCGTCTCCTTTGATTCTTTATGTAAATTTGATTGGTTGATTTTGAATTTCGATGTTGCGAAACGCACAACATAGATCATTACAGCTAATGAAACAGGAATACTTACAATTAATAATCCTACAGTGAAAATTGGTTTTGATTCGTATTGATTATCTAGCCAAAGTCCCCCTAAAACGGCTCCTAAAATAATAACAAAAGTCAAGCAACCCACCTGTGCAACAACACTGGCAAGCGTCAAATTTAGAAATTTTGTTTTTGAATCAACAGGTGTTGGTTTCTCAGGCTGCATATCCTAAAATTATATCAGATTCAAAAGAGAGTATCAATGAAGCAGCATTAGATTTGTAGAAGCCACTTCCAGCCAATTCAACCAGGGAGTAAATATCACGCCCATAATTATGATCCCAATCACACAAACAGCTAATGCCACCTTCCAGCCCAAATAAATTGTTTGCGTTTTTGACTCCTCCGTGTCTGCGAATGTTATCCTGAGCACTGTTAAATAATAGTATAAGGCAATGATTGAATTAACAATACCGATGATTAACAACCAGATTAATCCTGCATCCATCGCTGCCATAAAAACTAAAACTTTGCTTACGAAACCACCAAATGGAGGGATTCCAGCCAGAGATAACACAGCAACGAGGAAAATGAGTGCAATACCCGGAGATCTTTTCATCAATCCCTGGAAAGACTCAATCTCATTTGATTTCTTAGATTTTTCAACAATGAGGATTACCCCAAATACAGCCAGGTTGGTGAACAAATAAGCCAACAAATAATACATGGATGCTTTGAATCCCAATGTTGTTCCAGACGCTACACCAATTAATATATAACCCGCATGTGCAATGGATGAATATGCAAACATACGTTTGATATCCTTCTGAACCAAGGCCAACAAATTACCAACAAACATGGATGCTGTTGCTATCAATGCTAATAATAAAGTCCAACTTTGAGGTTCTGGTGAGAAAATTGACACCATAAATCTCATAATAACGACAAAGCCAATTGCCTTGGACGCCGTTGACAAATACCCAGTAATCGGTGTCGGCGCACCCTGATAAGCATCTGGAGCCCAAAAGTGAAATGGGAAACCAGATATTTTTGCTCCAAATCCCACGACAGATAATAGGAGGATAAATATTAATAACCCTGAAGAAATTTTTCCAGCTTCAATCGCGGCCAGAATCTCCGGGAAATGTGTACTGCCTGTGAAGCCGTACAATAGACTGAAACCATATAATAATATCGCTGATGTGAAAGCCCCAAATAGGAAATATTTTAAACCGCTTTCAACTGAAAAATTATTTTTTGTAAGGAAACCCACCAGAACATAGAGGGGAATTGCAGTGGTTTCAATAGCCAAGTAAAGGAGAATAATATTGGATGAAGCAGCCATCATACTCATACCGATCACACTCAACAACAACATCGCAAAGTATTCACCTTTGTCATTTACTTCCTGATGGTACATTGAGAATAAAGTCGTGATCGCAGCGCCAACCATCACTATCAATTGAAATGTAAAACTGGCTGCATCCACCCGGATCATTCCACCCCATGCATAACGGGTGGTATTTCCTGGAGAAAGGAATAAAAGAGTAATCAGGATGACAATTAATAAACCAAAAAACGTGATCCAACTTATCGTGTTTCCATTGATTTGTTTTTTTCTAAACACATCAACTATCATCACAATGGCGATCAAACCAAGTAAGAAGATTTCTGGCAAAATGGCTATCAAATCAAAATTAGTGATCATATTCGACCCCATTTATGCACCTCCCAGAATTGCCAGAATATGATTTACGCCAGTCTCTATTAGCGGAACCATCAAACTGGGTACCAATCCGATGGCGATCATAAACAAACTGAGCAATCCAATAACGATTTTATCTTTGACTGTGATATCTTTTAATTTGCCTTCGAATTCTTTCGGAAGATCTCCAAAGAAGACCTTGCGGACAACCAGCAAAATATAGGCGGCGGTCACAACGATGGAAATCACAGAAATGATCGCCACAATCGGTGCCACCTGCCAAACACCCATATAAATGGGAATTTCGGCAATAAAACCGGATAGACCTGGCATACCCATCGATACCAGACCACCTACGATAAATCCAACCATTGCCCATGGCATTACTTTGTATAAACCACCCAGAGATGCAATATCACGGGTATGCGTTCGATCGTACACCATACCAACGATAGAAAAGAAGAGAGCAGTCATCACACCATGCGAGAACATTTGTAATCCTGCGCCTAATAATCCGTTGTAATTTAAGGAGGCAAATCCAATTAACACCAACCCCATATGTGATACCGAAGAAAAACCGATCACATATTTAAAATCTTTTTGAATCATAGCAATGAAAGCACCGTATACCACGTTGATGGTCGCCAACACTAAAATCCAGGTAGCCCAATGCCTGGCACCTTCCGGTAATAACATAATCCCAACACGTAGTGCTGCAAAAACACCTACTTTCATCTCAACCCCTGCCAATAGCATTGAAATCGCTGTTGGTGCGGCTACATGACCATCCGGTGCCCAGGAGTGGAATGGGAAGATACCTCCCAATATAGCAAATCCAAGGAAAACAAATGGGAACCACATCCTTTGCATCTCTATTGAGAAACCGGCATTTTCAAGCAACAAAAGGTCGAATGTTCTTTCAGGTGAAGCCTGGTAAATAGCCAATGCACCGATCAAAGCCAGGACTGAACCAATAAATAAGTACAATGTAAGCTTCATACCGCCATAATTACGGGTTTTGGGGTATCCCCATATCACAATCATCAAGTACTTCGGAAAAACAGCTAATTCAAGGAAAAAGAATAACAAGAATAAATCCAGAGACGAGAATACTCCTAAAACACTGGTGGCTAGAAACATCAGATAAGAGAAAAATTCACTTGGGCGGTTATCAATATTCCATGAGACCATTACACCGGAAAAGACAACTAACCCGGTCATCACCAGCATGGCTACACCTATACCGTCTACCCCCAGGTGATAAGATATTCCCAATTGAGGTAACCAGGCGAGGTACTCCGTAAATTGATAGCCGGCTTTTTCAATGCTATAACTAGCCCAAATAATCAAGGTTAATACAAGCACAAGACTGGAAGCAGCCAGAGCGATCGGTCTGATCCAACCTGGTTTCTGACGACCAAATAAAAGGATAATCAGTCCAGCGATTAGTGGTATAAAAATAGTCACACTCAGGATGGGAAAATCCATTCCATCACCTCTTTAGAAGAAAAAATTTACTGCATGATTGATTAAATTCAATATTGATGCCGGCCAGATCCCAATCCAGAGCATCAAAACCATCAAAGGAGCGATTACCCATACCTCTCGATTGCGGATTTCCGGGATTGACAACCAACGATCATTTCTTGGACCGTGTAAGACACCGGCAATCGCTTTCAGAATATAGACACCTGTAAAGAACAAACCGATCATGGATAATGCTGTGGCAAGCGGGAATATTCCCCAGGCACCTCGAACCACGAGGAATTCAGAGACGAAACCATTCAATCCAGGTAAGCCCAGAGCTGCCATTGCTGTAAAAACAAAAATGGCTCCATAACGAGGAAGAATTGGCCATAAACCACCTAATTCATCCAGCTGGCGTGTGTGGGTACGATCATATACAACGCCTACCAGGAAAAACATGCCTGCGGACGTCAGTCCATGATTGAACATTTGAAGTATGGAACCATTTAATGCGATCGTAGCACTTTCAATTACCCCATTGTCTGTTGATTGCCAGGCAAAAGCAGCTGCGGCAATTCCCAAGACGACAAATCCCATGTGATTGATGGAAGAGTAAGCCACCAATCGTTTTAAATCTTTTTGAGCAAAAGCTGCCAATGCACCAAAGATGATGGCTGCTGTCGCTAGAACCGCTAAGGCTCCTGCATAACGATTTGCCTCGGCTGGGAAAAACGGTATAACCAAACGTATGAATCCATAAGCGCCTAATTTAAGCAGCACACCAGCCAGGATCATTGATCCAGCGGTGGGTGCTTCGGTATGGGCATCCGGTAACCAGGTATGTACTGGCCAGATCGGCACTTTGATGGCAAATGCCAACACGAAAGCCCAAAAGGCGATTGTCTTAACTGAAGTCAAAGATAACCCTAATGGTATTGCTTTTTGAAAATTTGCTTCTGTTAATGCTGGCCACAATTGGTAAATTTTTACCAGATCAAAACTGCCGGTTGTGATCCCCACAATTTGTATCGATAGAAGCAAACCCAGTGATCCTGCCATGGTAACCAGGATAAATTTAAGAGCAGCATAATTGCGTTTTGCCCCACCCCACTGGTTGATGAGAAAATACATGGGGATTAAGCCAATTTCCCAAAACAAGAAAAAAACCAATAAATCTAAAGAAATAAACACTCCCAGGACACCAGTTTCCAGGAATAAGAATAACGCCATGTAAGCTTTAACCTGATCTTTGATTTCATAGGAAGCCAGGATGGCTAACGGAGTCAATATCGTCGTAAGGAGCACCATTGGTAATGAAATACCATCCACTCCAAAATGGAAAGATGATCCAATAGCAGAAAACCAGGGTAAAAATATTTCGAATTGAAAACCAGGTTGGGTTTTATCAAATTGGAACCACAAAAGAATTGATAACAAGAACGGAATTAAGGAACTTCCAAAAGCAACCCACCTAATTGTGTTTTTGTTACTTGTTGGTAAAACGACAACCAGAATGGCTGCCAGGGTTGGAAGTAAAAGTATGTAAAAAAGTAGATTATTTTCCATCATATTTTCCTTAATCAATCCCTAAAACAATAACAAATAGAAGATAAAACCACCCAGCAATGAAAATGCAAGCGCAAGTATCATATAGTCCTGAATCCGGCCAGATTGTGTGACTTTGAGATTGGTCCCGATTTTTCTTGTCCCGGAAGCCATGTTGTCTCCACCGCGGTTGATAACCGGCAAATCGAACCAATATCTGAATTTATCCCCTAACCAGATGCTGATTTTTCCTATTCCATGCAAAAAACCATCAAAGATCTTTTGATCAAACAATTGATATACAATTTTTTCAGAAAACCATTTGGCTGGTCTTATGATTACTAATTGATAGAACTCATCAATATAATATTTGTTTGCCAACACTTTATAGAACCCGGAAAGTGACCACTCCAAAGGATCTTTATCGGTTGCTGTGATCCTCCGGTAAAGAAGTCCACCCAGAAATAAACCACCCAGACTAACAACCAGGGAGGTGATCAATGGGATGGAGCTATGATGTTCAACCACAGCATGTTCCCCATGCAGCATGCTCCCTAAGAATGTTTCGAGCCAGTTTGGCACCAGTCCTCCAATGACAGGGAAAAATTCTGGTATACCAACCCAACCAATCGTTATGGCAAAAAATGATAATACGATCAATGGGAATGTCATTGTATTGGGTGTCTCATGAGCATGTTTAGCAGACTTCTGTACGTGCTTTTCCAAGGAATACAAGAGAGATTTGCCGCATTGTATAAAACGCCGTAATAAACGCAGCTATTGCCAACACCCAGAATACAATACTGAAGCCACCATTGAATGCACCAGATAGGATTTCATCTTTTGACCAAAAACCAGCTGTTATGAATGGAAAACCTGCCAGTGCAAACCCACCGATAACAAAAGTTGTGAAGGTTTTTGGCATTTTTTTATAAAGTCCACCCATGTTGTACATATCTTGTGGATCAATGTGTTCCTGGGTATGTAATACTCCATGCTCCATACCGTGGATGATCGACCCAGATCCGAGGAATAACAAGGCTTTGAAGATAGCATGGGTTACAAGGTGAAAAGCAGCGGCAACATAAGCACCAACGCCTAAAGCGGCAATCATGAATCCCAATTGAGAGATGGTGGAATACGCCAGCACTCTTTTGACATCTCGTTGGGCAACAGCAATTGTTGCAGAGAATAGAGCGGTAAATGAACCGATAACGGCCATCACCAGCATAGGGTGTGGTTAATACCGCTCCTCCATCCCACCCAGCTGACAGCACCGGGAAGAACCGAATCGCCAGATAAACACCGGCAGAAACCATCGTGGCAGCATGAATCATTGCTGAAACCGGGGTTGGACCTTCCATTGCATCCGGCAACCAGACATGCAATGGGAATTGAGAACTCTTGCCAACTACACCCATAAATATGAGTAATCCGATCAACCCAGCCCAGGATAAACCGAGAACAGGCGAGATAGTTGTTGCAAGATTATGGATGACTTCCTCAGAAAAAATTACTTCATACTGAAGACTTCCTGTGATCGTGTAAAGCGCTGCCAAACCGATCAACATAAAAACATCACCAATGCGGGTCGTTAGAAAGGCTTTTTGAGCAGCTGCTTTTGCTGATGGTTTGGCGTACCAGAAACCGATCAACAGGTAGGAGCACAAACCCATAACTTCCCAACCTATATACAGGGTCAGTAAATTATTGCTGACGACCAACAAATACATGGCAAATGCAAATAATCCAAAGAATCCAAAAAACCTGGCATACATCGGTTCAATCGAAGGAACATGCTGGTGTTTTCCTTCCTGATCGATGATTTCTGCTCCGTGTGGAGGTAATCCAGGGCGATCATGATCCCCTTCTGGTTGACCAAAATTATGATATCCAACACTGTAAATAAAGATCATTAGAATGGTCCAGGAGACGAAAAACAAAGTGATTGTTGTGAGAGCATCAACCTGCACACCAATTTTCAACCATGTATCAGCGGTTGGTAACCAGGAAATCGAGCTGGTTATCCCCTTCTTAATAACCTCCTGATTTGTCACAGCAAAAACAAAAATGATCATGCTGAGGAACCATGAGATGGCAGCTGAACCGATAGCCAATGAATGGATCGACGGGGTCACCGTCGTCACCTACGGGCGGATGGTGCACGAGTCGCTCACCGCTGCTGCGAAGCTCGCCGAGGAGGGCATCGACTGCGAGGTGATCGACCTGCGCACCGTGCAGCCCCTCGACACCGAGACGGTCACGACATCGGCGCGCAGGACAAACCGGATCGTCGTCGTGCACGAAGCGGTGCGCTTCGGCGGCCTCGGTGCCGAGATCGCCGCCCAGGTGCAAGAGCACTCCTTCGACTACCTCGACGCGCCGGTCGGTCGGATCGTCGGCGCCGTTCACACCGATTCCGTTCAGCCCCGTGCTGGAGAACGAGTACGTCCCGAACGCCGGACGCATCGCCGATGGGATTCGTGAGACGCTGGGACGCCCGACGCCCGGCGCGTGACCGTTGCGGCCGGGCAGCCGGCGAGTGTCGCCACCGCGCAGGGCGTCGTGGCGGACGATGCAGCAACCGTCCGGCAGGCGACGGTCGGGATCATCGTCAATCCGCTCGCCGGCACCGACGTGCGGCGTCTCGTGAGCGGTGCGGCACCGATGCCCGACATGCACAAGGTCGGGATCCTTCGCCGCGCGGTGATCGGCGCGATCGAGGGTGGGGCGACGAGGATCGTGCTGACCGACGACCGTCGGGCGCTCGCGCACCGCGCCCTCGAGCGGCTCAACCGCGAGCGCTCGCCGCGACTTCGACGCCGCGAGCACCTCGGTGTCGTTCGAACTGCTGCCCGGACCACCGTTCGACACCCGCCGCAACACCGTGCTCGCCGCTCAGGAGCTGCGCGACCGTCACGCCCAGGTGGTGATCGTGCTCGGCGGTGACGGCACCCATCGCGACGTGGTCAAGGGGTGGCGCGACGCGACGCTGATCGCGGTCTCGACCGGCACCAACAACGTCTTCCCACGCGCCGTCGAGGCGACACTGGCGGGCCATGCCGCCGGCGCCGTGGCCTCGGCGCGGGTCGATGCGCGTCACGTCTCGTGGCGGGCCAAGGTGATCGACGTCGAGGTCCGTCGATCGGGAGCTCCGTCGAGCGGCGACCCGAGCGCCGACCCGAGCACCGACCCGGATGTCGAGTCGGATCCGACCGCAGCTGCCCCGGCTGGAGGTGAATTGGGCGTCGGTGCATTGGCCGCCGCGAGCCCCGGTGAGGTTGCCCGCGATCTCGCGCTCGTCGACCTGGCCTTCGTCGCCAACCAGCACATCGGCAGTCAGCGCGGTGTGGGACCCGTCGAGCCTCCCGAGCTCGTCTGCACGATCGCCGAGCCGGCGAGCGTCGGGCCTCTCCGCGATCGCTGCAGCGGCGCTGCCGTGTGGGGGGCGCGAGCCCGGTGGCGTCCGCGTGCGGCTCGACACGGACCGAAGCTCGACGGACACGTCGCTGCGGTGGTTGCGCGTGCCGATCGCACCCGGCCAGTACGGCGACGTCAATGTTCGCGGGAGCCGAGCGCGTCCCCGCCGGCGAGCCGTTCCGCCTCGACACCACCGGCGGCGGCGTGCTGAGCATCGACGGCGAGCGCGACGTCCTCATCGCTCCCGACACCGCGGTCGAGGTGACCGTCAACGACGACGGCCCCTTCGTCGTCGACGTCGACGCAGCGCTGACTGCACTGCTCGCCGACCCATCCCGGTCCGCGGCACCCGCCGGGCCCGCCCACTCGCCGTGCGGTGAACAGCGCACGGCGATCGACACGTGATCCGCACACACTCGCACACACCAAGTGCTCGACACCGAGTGATCAACACATAGAGAGCGATCGATGGCCACCGAGTTCCAGATGCCCAAACTCGGCCTCACGATGGAGGCCGGAACGATCCTGCAATGGCTCGTCGACGACATGGCGACCGTCGGCGACGGCGATCCGATCCTCGTGATCGAGACCGACAAGGTCGAGTCCGAGGTCAACGCGTCGGGGGCCGGTGTGCTCAAGCAGACCGGTGAGGTCGGCGAGAGCTACGACTGCGGTGTCCGGATCGGCTGGTTCCTCGAACCCGGCGAGGAGCCTCCCGCCGACACCAGCGGCCCTGCCGACACCGTACCCGCCACCGCGCCCGGCGCGAGCGCAGCCCCCGCTGCGGCGGGCGCCGCCCCTGCGCCGAGCATCGCGCACCGCGACCACCGGCGAAGGTGGACGACTGCTCGCATCACCGAACGCCAAGCGGGTGGCCGCCGAGCTCGGCGTCGACATCACGCTCGTCGCCGGGACCGGCCCCGGCGGTCGCATCGTCTCCGAGGACGTCGAGGCCGCCGCCGCAGCTGGGACCGCGCAACTCGGCGCCGCAGGCGCGGACGGAGTGCCTGCACTGGTGCGCGCCCCGGGCACCGGACTGGCGCTCGCCTCCTTCGCCGCCCGCAAGCTCGCGGACGAGCTCGGGATCGACCTGGACACGGTCCCTGCACTCGGCGGCGGTCCACGGCTGACCCGTGACGACGTGGTTTCCCACGCCCGTGGGCTGATCGCCCAGGCACTGCGCGGCCAGCTCACACCGCCGACCGCTGCCGTTCGCGGTGCGGCACCAGTGGCCGCAGCGAAGCCCGAGCCGGTCTTCGCTCCGCTGCTGCAGGAGCCGACGAGGGTCGTGCCGATCCGCGGCATCCGCGGCACGATCGCGGCGCGGATGGCCGAGTCGCTCGAGCAGATGGCGCAGCTCACGCTGTTCATGGACGCCGACATGTCCGCCGTGGTCGTCGACCGCAACCGTCGCAAGCAGGAGGCCGAAGCTGCCGGCGACGGCCGCTCGGTGCCCGGCTTCACCGACTACGTGATCGCCGCAGCCGGCAAGGCGCTCCAGGAGCACCCGTTCGCCAACAGCCAGATCACCGCCGACGGTGTGGCCTACCTCCCGGACGTCAACGTCGGCATGGCGGTCGCGGTCGACGAAGGACTGATGGTCCCCGTGATCAAGAACACGGCGTCGCTCGACCTGGCCGCGCTGTCCACCGAGACCACCCGGCTCGCGACAGCGGTGCGCGACGGCAAGCTCCAACTGGACGAGCTGGAAGGTGGCACGTTCTCGGTCACCGCGCTCGGGATGTACGGGGTCGACGGGTTCACGCCGATCATCAACAGCCCGAACACCGCCATCATGGGTGTCGGCCGGCTGCGCGACGGGGTCGCCTGGGACGGCGACACACCACGCAAGACCACGGTGCTGACGCTCAGCCTGACGTGGGACCACCGTGCCTTCGACGGCGCACCCGCCGCTGAGTTCACGCGCACGGTCGCCCGCCACCTCGAGGCCGCCGACTTCGACTGACATCACACGCCGGGTCGGTGCGCGCCTGCCGCGGCCCAGGCGTTCCGCTCGCCATTTCACGAACCACTCACGGGGGAAGGGGACCAACGTGACCGAGACACTCACCGGAACCAACCGTTCTGCGGGGATCAGCTACGAGGAGCTGCTCGACCAGGACAGTCGCGCCGAGCGCATCCCGGCGCACCTGCGCGGTGCGTCGCCGATGCCGCCAGGCGACATCCGCGTGCCGACGAGCATCTACACCTCCAAAGCGTTCCACGACCTCGAGGTCGAGCTGCTGTGGAAGAAGGTGTGGCAGCTGGCGTGCCACGAGGACGAGTTCGTGGGTGTGGGCGACTACGTCGTGTACGACATCGCCGAGCTGTCGTTCCTGATCGTGCGCACTGGGGAGGGCCCCGACGACATCAAGGCCTATCGCAACGCCTGCCTGCACCGCGGCCGCAAGCTGCGCGAATGCGACGGAACAGGCGCCAAGGTGCTGCGCTGCGCGTTCCACGGATGGTCGTGGAAGCTCGACGGGGCGCTCAACGAGATCCCGTGCCAGTGGGACTTCCCGAGCGTCACGCCCGAGGAGTACGGGCTGCCCGAAGCCCGGGTCGGTCGCTACGGCGGGTTCGTGTTCATCAACCCCGACCCCGACGCGGCGCCCCTCGCGGAGCATCTCGGCAGCTTCCCCGAGACGCAGCAGACGCTGCCGCTGCATCGTCGCTACGTCGCCGTGCACGTGGCCAAGAAGATGCGCGTCAACTGGAAGGCGTGCCAGGAGGCGTTCATGGAGGCGTACCACGTGGTCGCCACCCACCCGACGCTGATGGAGACGATGGGTGACGCCAACTCCCGCTACGACGTCTACGAGAACTACAGCCGAGCGATCTCGCCGAACTCGACACGCAGTCCGCACCTCGCCAACAAGCCGGCCTACGAGCCGTGGCCCGACGGCAAGCAGTTCGCTCGCTACCGCCACCCGATGAGCGGCCACATCTACGAACGTGCCGCAGAGAACGTCGTCCACGTCATCGACGTCGACGGCAACGTGTCGGTGTTCGACGCGCAGGGCGTCTGGCAGGAGGGACCGGTCACCCAGGCCGACCCACACCTGTGCCTGTGGGTCGGTGGCCCCCAGGTGCCGGGCTTCGAGACCGTCGACGTCACGATCAACCAGCCGAGCGACGGCACACCGTGGCGCGAGTACTCGGCGAACGTCCGCCGCGAGGAGCTGGCCAGAACCATGCCCGACCACCTCGGTGTCGAACCGGACGAGGTGTGCGACGCCGAGCTCGTCGATGCGATCTACTACACGGTGTTCCCGAACTGGCATCCGTGGGGGTGCTTCAACGCGATCAACTACCGGTTCCGCCCGAACGGCGACGACCCGAACTCATGCATCTTCGAGGTGCGGCTGATGGCACCGTCGCCGATCCCCGAAGGCGAGGGTACGGGCCGCCCGGCGCCGGCCGAGACCGTCTTCCTCGACTTCGACGACGACTGGACCGAGGCGACCGGACTCGGTGCGCTGGCGAAGATCTTCCAGCAGGACTCGCTCAACCTGCCGTGGGTCCAGCGCGGCGTGCGCAACGTCGAATCCGGCGAGCTCGTGTTCGCCAACTACAACGAAAGCAAGATCCGGCACTTCCACGAGCTGCTGCAACGACAGCTCGGGATCGATTACGACGCGATGCGTGCCCGTCCCCGTCGAAGTGAGGCGCTGACCCATGCCCGCATTCGCCACCGCCGCAGCCGCAGCCGACCCGACCGCGTTCGCGCTCGTCGACGACCTGGGGGAGCGCACGTGGGCCGAGGTCGGTGACGCCCTCGACCGGTGTGCCAACCAACTCCTCGCCATCGACCTCGGACCGGATCGACGGATCGCCGTGTTCGCCGAGAACGCCGCCGAGGTGGCGCTGACCATCTCGGCGGGCTGATCGCCGGCGCGTCGTCGGTGCCGGTGAACTTCCACCTCACCGCCGAGGAAGCCGCGTACATCCTCGACGACTCGGCGACGCGGGTGTTGTTCGTCGGGCCGGAGACCGTCGAGTGCGGCGTCGCCGCAGCGAAGCAGGCGGGGGTCGCCACGGTGGTGGGCTGGCGGTGTCCCGGCACGCGGTCGCCGCCGGAACGGTGCTCGACTGGGACGCGTGGCTCGCCGCCGGCGATCCGGCCGATCCTCCCCTCGACCTCGGCCCGCGACCGAACCTGCTGTACACCTCGGGCACGACCGGCCGGCCGAAGGGGACCGAGCTCCCGCCGACGATGTTCGCCGGTGGCGACACGATCGGCGAGCACCTCGAGGCGCTGACGCAGAACTCGTTCGTGCCGTTCGGCACCCACCTCGTCGTCGGGCCGATGCACCACACCGGGCCGCTGTCGGGGATGCGGTTGCTCGCAGCCGTGTGCCGTCGGTGATCCTCGGCAAGTTCGACGTCGAGGGCACGCTCGCGGCGATCGACACGTACAAGTGCGGCAGCTCGGTGATGGTGCCCACGCACTTCGTGCGGATGCTCGCCCTGCCCGACGAGGTGAAGGCCAAGTACGACGTGTCGTCGATGCAGCTGCTCGCCCACACCGGCGCCAAGTGCCCGGTCGACGTGAAGCGGGCGATGATCGAGTGGTTCGGTCCCGTGTTCCGCGACGCCTACGGCGCGAGCGAGGTCGGCACCGTGTGCACGATCTCGTCCGAGGAGTGGTTGGAGCATCCCGGTTCGGTCGGCCGCTCCGTGCCGCCGTTCACCGCGCTGATCCTCGACGACCGGCTCGACGAGCTGCCGCCGAACACCGAGGGGCAGCTCTACTTCCGTGACGCGACGGGTCGCGGGATCATCTATCCCAACGACCCGGAGAAGACCAAGGCCTCGAACCCCCAGCCCGGCCTGTTCACGCTCGGCGAGATCGGGTACATGGACGCCGACGGCTACGTGTACATCACCGACCGCTCGAGCGACATGGTCGTGTCGGGCGGAGCGAACCTGTACCCGGCCGAAGCCGAGCTGGTGCTGATCGACCATCCGCAGGTCGCTGACTGCGCGTGCATCGGCGTGCCGCACCCCGAGATGGCCAGTAGCGCCGGCCTGATCGTGCCCGAGGCCGGTGAGTCGATCGACGTCGGCGAGATCGCCGCATGGATGCGCGGCGTCTGACCGCGATGAAGTGTCCACGCAGCTACGAGGTCGTCGCCGACCTCCAGCGCAACACGATGGGCAAGATCAACAAACGACGCCTTCGAGACGCCTACCTCGCCGGCGAGCTGTAGAGCCGGTGAGCCGCACGACCGGGGAGCTGCAGAGCCGGTGCAGCCGGTGAGCAGGCACGCGGTGAGTCCGGTGTGCTCTCTCTGGCCGGCTGACGAATTCGGCCGGCTGACGGCTCGACGTGCTCGGTCAGTCGAGAGCTTCGGGAGATGGCGGAATCCACCCGGTGGCGTCGGCCCACTCCTGTGCTGCGTTCCACACGAGGTCGTACGTCGGGTCCTTGATCGCGTAGGTGCACGCGTCGCTGTCGTGGGCGTGGCGTCGGGCGAGTTGGTGTTTGATGCGTTCGATCGATGCCGCCGAGTTCGGGTGGGCACGCAGGATCGGCGACCGGAACAGCAGGGCGTAGCGTTGGTTCGGGGCGCCAGCGGTGCGCACGTGGATGTTGGCGCGCCGTTCCCCGCCCGCTCGCTGAACAGGAACTTCGACCATCGGTCTGGCAGGCGTCCTCGCCGGCCGGGACGTGATCGCTCGTCAGTGCATCGTGTGGTCGGTACCCGGCGGCGATCAGCCGATCGCGGACTTGCGGCGTGAGTGACCGCACCGTGACCTGGATGTCGATGACGTCCTTGGCGCCCAGACCGGGCACGGCCGTCGAACCGATGTGGTCGATTCGTAGCGCCAGTCCACCGAGCGCCGCGTCGAGGGCCGCGCTGGCCCGCTCGAACTGCGAGGGCCACGACGGGTCGTACGGATGGATGGTGATCACCCGTCGAACGTAGTCGGGTGCCGGAGATCGGTTCTGCCTGCGTTGCGAAGGCGGCCGCGCAGTGGGCTCGTCAAGCGGCCTGGGTCCGTCGTCGAACGGTCGGTTCGAGGGCGATGGTCAGCCACCGGGAGTCGAGGCGTTCGCCGAGCGGGTGGGACCGAGGTCCCGGTCGGTGGGGGTGGCGGGCCGGCGGGCGGGATCGGTCTGGCGCCGATTGCTGGGATCGGGCGACCGTTGGCGTTGCGGAACTCGACGCCGTCGGGATCGTCGGCGTTGCCGCTGATCCCGAGCCGCCCTGGTGGTGGAGACGGTGGTGCCGAGGACAGATGGCGATCAGGTTCCAGGTGTCGGTCGGACCGTGGTCTTCCCAGTGGATGATGTGGTGCACCTCGAGGCCGTGGGTGGGCGCGGCAGCCAGGTACTCGACAGCCGCCGTCACGCCGGAGCACTTCGAGGCGGGTCCGCAGCGGGACGATGTGCTGGGCAGGAGCGGCCAACCGAGATGGGGATGGCGCCGTCGGTGAAGGTCGGCGAGACGACGCCGTCGCAGGTGATGAACCACCGAATCGCATCGGGCAACCGCCATCCCAGCGTGTCGGTCGCCGTTGCGGTGGTGTCGAGGTGGAGGTAGAAGCGGTACCTGTCGCTGCGCGACGTGGTGCCGTCGAAGGCGAGCGACCGCTGGCACACGTACACGCAGTGCGTCGATCCAGGAGATGTCGGCGTCGCCGCCCGACTCCCGCCACAGGCGATCACGGGCCTCGGTCAGGGCCGATTCGACGAGCTCGCCGGTGTCGGCGTCGGCGCTGGTCATGAACGAGCGAATCGCCGGAAGTCGTCCCAGCCGAACCCGAGCCGTCCCTCAGTCGAACGACGACCCGACGCCGGGCCCGGGATCGTCGGTCGCACCAGCGTTGGCACTGTGGTCGTCGGCCGTGGACGGGCCGTTCGACGGCTGGGCATCGAGTCCCGTGCGCTCGTCCGGATGCGGGGCATCGGCGTGTGCAGTACCGGGCTCCCCGCTCGCCGTGCAGAGTTCCCCGCCTGCGGCGGAATCGTCGGTGCCGGTTGTGGTGCGAGCGCCGCCATTCGCTTCGTCGTCGATGCCGAAGTCGTAGTTGTGCACGACCTTGCGGAGCTGGGTGACGGTGAGTTGCGTTGCGTGCCGGCAGATGCTGGCGTCCGCTGAGGACGGAACGCGTGGCGATACTGCCACTGCGACCTGATCGAGGGTGAGCTCACGCACGGCGAACACGCCCATGACCGTCGGGAACTCGTGGGCTCGCTCGGCAACCGCGACGATGCGGCGGGCGGTCGCCGGCGGCGCCCTTGCTCGCCAACCGAGGTACAGCTCCACGGTGTGCAGCCCCTCCGGAACCCAGGCGCCGAGCTCGCGCAACTCGATCAGCTCGACGGCGAGCTCGACCCGACTTCCGCGTGCAACACGTTGACGTGCCCGCACAGCGTTCGCAGTTGGTCGTTCACCAGATCGAGTCGAATGTGGGTGTCGGA